>CAWBRH010000014.1:0-62667 GCA_963790945.1 uncultured Acidobacteriota bacterium | reverse complement strand
AAAACTTCATGCCCGAAAGACGAAAATCAGGCTATGGATTCGAAACCAAATGGCTCTGTTGTTTTCCAGGATTGGCCTCAAAAAGAACATTTTTCCAAACTCCGCTCTTAGGATCAGCCAAATTTTCAAATAGAAACTGCCGAGCCTGACGGCCGCCGAGGGAAACGAGCTTTACTGATACCTCAGTGCCCCCATCGGATCCACGCGAATCGCGCCCACGCCGGAATCCGCGCGCGCCGTCGCCACTACCACCAGTAATACGGCGGCGGTCATTTACGTCACCGCGTCCATCGCCGTCACGCGGAACAGCATTGATTGTAGAACGCGTCGACACAGCGCCAGGACACATCCAAGCGCGAGCCCTGGCAATGTCATCTCCAGTCCTTGCACGGCGCCAGCTTCGGCACGTCGCCCCGCTGCGCCCCGAGCGCAGGCGAATTCCGATTTCGCGCATGCGCTCACGGATGATCTAAGCAATCACGCCATAGATTCCCACAGCCGCCAGCGCCAGCGCCAGCAAACCAAACGCTTCCGACGAAGGTCCCCGCGATTCGCGACCCGTGCTCGCCGCCTCCGCCCGCGTAGCCAGCGAAGCTTCATCCAGCGCCGGCATGTCCGCGTCCCGTCTCGTCCACTGCTTTTTCAAGCGCCCCCGCTATCAGCAAGCGGGTCGCCGCCACATCGCAATGGAAAATCGGCCCCCGCGCATAGTCCTGATAGATCAGGACAAAGAAAAATGGTCCGCGGCCGTTATGCAGATCTGTTCTATTTGCTCTTCCGCGCCACGCCTACCACCGTCAAATTCAGACCGTCAGCGTTCAACTTTTTTCCAGTTGCGTTCTGCCCCGCCGTCGCGCCGTCCGAACTTCCTGATTCACCACCACCACCGGCTGAGAACCTTCCTTATCTTCCGGCGTCAACTCGCGCCTTCTACCAGGGGAATCCGTTTCGTACGCAGTTAGTCCGGCCCGCGTTTGCGTTCGGGACGTCCATGATTCATGGGGCTGCGCCACGTAGCCTTCCGGCTGCGTTATCGAAGAACTCAGCTCGATCCCAACGGCACCCAGCTCGCCATGCTCACCGACTGCACGCCCGGCACTGCTGCGAGCTTCGCCAGGAGCTGCCGATCAATTCGATGCCCTGTTCTTTCGTGTAACCAGCGGAAAAAGGTCGACGCTGCCGAGCAGCACGTGCTCGGGATTAAATCCCATGTCGGCACGCTGAGCATTCTCAAAACTCCGAATAAAAAGCCCCGCGCACACCAGCAGCAAAAGTGAAAGCGCCATCTGCATCACCACGAGCGCGCTGGAAAGCCGCGCCTTGTTGCGTCCGCCCGACGCGCTCCCCGAATCTTCCTTCAGCACAGCCACCGGCGCTAGATTTGACGAGCGCAACGCCGGCAAAATTCCGAAAATCACTCCGGTCAGCACAGACACAATCAGCGTCACGAGCAGCACCACGCGGTCCACGTGCACATCCATAAAAACAGGAATACTTGTAGGCGGAATGAATGACCCGAACGTGCCGGCGGACCAGGTGGTAATCAGCATTGCCAGTGCGCCGCCCGCAAGCGACAGCACCAGGCTTTCAATCAATAACTGCCGCACCAGCCGCCAACGGCTCGCGCCAATCGCCATCCGAATCGCCATCTCGCGCCGCCGCGCCACCGATCGCACCAGCAGCAAATTCGCCACGTTTGCGCACGCCAGCAACAGCACCACGCCTGAAATCGCCATCAGGGTCGGCAGCAAAAGATACAAATAGCCGTTTGCGCCATAAGGAGCGCGCCAGAGCGGAAAAGCCTTCACGTCGTTGCGCCCGTGATGCGCCTCCGGATACTGAGTCACAAGCTGCTCCATCAGCGTGTTCAATTCCGCCTGTCCTTGTTGCAGCGGTAACGCCCGTTCGCAAGCGTCCAAGCACCATCAACCACATCGCGTCTCGCTGTTCGATCAGTCCTCGTTCGAATAAGCCGCTCCTGCCACCGAGAAGCGGACCCACAAGTCAGTCCGCAGGCCCGGTTTGACGTTCCCTGAAAAATGGGCGGCGTGACACCGTAACTGTGAACGGCAATTTGTTGAGGCTGATCGATCTGTCCGACGATCTTTGGATCGCCCCCGATGTCACGTTCCCATAAGTCGATTAGCTGATCACCAGCCACCGGCGCACTTCCCGCCTTCATATCTTCCGCCGGAAGAAATTCGCGCCCGGCATCGGCGCACGCCCAGCACATCGAAATATCGCGGAGCACATCGTGCTCCACGCCCGCTGAGGCGCCTTGTTCCGGTTAAATTGTGGCGACGCGATCGGCCGCGATCAGCCCCGAGAAATTTTGTTCTGCTCGCGCAGATCGATATAGTCAGGATGGGAAAATGCCGGCGGACGAACGACGTTCCGCCCAGGCTCAGCGGCACCACTTCGCCGCTCCCTTTCATTTCGAGAATCAGATTGAGCATCGTGAATTGATCCAGCTGAAAATCGTGCTGTTTTCGCCGATGCCCAGCGCAATCGTCGCCCGCCGCGGCTGTGAAACCTGGTGTCTTCACGAATAGCCGCAACGCGTGAGCTTTATCTTCCCGAAGCAATCGCATCAGCCCCGCCTCCGAAACGCTTTACGCCTTGAAACTACACGCGGGATACCGCTGAAAACATCAATTGCAGAACTGCTGAATACAGAAAGTTTAAGGTCGCGCCGCGTCGAACCGAGGAGGACCTTGTCCACTATTGGGATTTTTCGAATTGAATCGAACAGAGGAGTTTCACGATGACTCCCTGACCTTCCGCGAGGTACCCGATGCACGAACATCACCGACATCGCGCCCTCGCCTACCGCGAACGCAGCGCTTCACCCAGCCATGCCGCACATCGCCAGCCGCAAACATCCCCGGTACATTTGTCTCCAGGTAGTAAGGACTCGCCGCAGCGGCCGCCTTCCGGCGGCTTGCCGTTGCTGCATGGGGTCGTACCAATTGACCAGATAGCCTGCCTCATCCCGCACGATTCCCACTTCCTTCGCCGATTTCGTCGCGGTCTCGCCGATGCGACGAATAGACAATATCGTCTTGCACGTTTTCTCTTCCCCGGTGACACACCTTTTTCAGCGTGATGATTCCAGCACTCAGTCACCATGAAGCACAGTCGCCTCGGTTTCGTGAGCACTTCCATGTTTGGCATGGACTGGAGTCGATCGATCAGATATCTTCGAAAGCGTCACCTTGCAGCGACTCCCCGCGCACCACGATCGTCACTTTCTTCACGTACTTCGCAGAGTAGGCTCGCCTGTCCGCCGTATTGCCGCCTCCACCATGAAGACATGCTCGCCCCCGCAAAGTTCCGCTTCGCTCGCGCCGGCTCCATAGTCAACGCCCTGTCCCTAAAATTTGTCTTCGTTCGCGAGGCCCAGCTTCGATAATCGATGCCGGTGGCGCACATGGCCGCCGGGGAATGATCTTGGTGCCATCAGCGAGATAACCCACGCGCTTGGCGGTGATGAATTCGCCGCGCATTCCGTCTCGGCCCAGCAGGTTTTCCGCTCCGGTTTGCGCCTGGTCGCGCGCGCGCTCGCAAGTTCAGCTGGGGTGCCGCCCGGAAATACGAGATAGTTTTCTATCTTCGGACTGTACAGGCTTGCCCGCCGATCGCCCATTTCTCATCAGCACCGTCTTATACTTCAGACGCGGCGTACACAGCGGCGCTCAATCCGGCAGGGCCTAGCGCCGTAAATCGCCAGATCGTATTCCGCCAGCATTGGATCGTGGAACCATCCCAGCTTCTCGATGATTTGCCGCACCGTGGGACATTCCATCCGCGTGCCATCCGGAAAGAAAGACACCGCGTTCGCATGGCCTCCGTCGGCTCGACACCGATCGCGCGGCACTGATCGTCCGTGCGCAGCTCGATCCATTCGAACGGCACATCATTGCGCTGGAGAAAATCCCGGATCGCGTACGCTCGCGAACAGCCCACCTTGCCGTAGATTTTCATCGGTGGTCCAGAGTGAGA
The DNA here is from genome assembly GCA_963790945.1 of uncultured Acidobacteriota bacterium. Classification (GTDB taxonomy): domain Bacteria; phylum Acidobacteriota; class Terriglobia; order Acidiferrales; family UBA7541; genus Palsa-295. The sequence continues at coordinate 58,665 of CAWBRH010000014.1, read as the reverse complement.
TGTATCTGGTGCCAAGTCCGTCATAGTGTGCCTCCCTGGAGCGTATTAATTGCGGAGCGGCATATAGAAAATTGGCGCTGAAGCTCCGCGACACCTGTCAGCCAGACTCCGACAACGTTAACGGGCGAGAAGCGGTCTTCATTCTCGCCTCCTTCGAAATGGCCCAAGCTTCCCGGGATGCAGGACAGAATCGTTCCCATTCCTCTGCACGTTCACATTTTCTCAGCGCGATTCAAGGTCCCACTCCCTTCCGTCTATCTCGGCATCTTCCGATATGGCCCAGCACATCTGCCCGGCACCCTTCGATTTTCAGTAGGACGAGCGACATCTCTTGTTTCCCTGAACGACATGTCTGTCCCAAAGCGCGAGGCTCGGATCCACCTTCCATAGAACCGGAGTTCGCAAAACACTTCGATCAAACCCCAGCGTAAATGTTCGAGTTGCCCGCACGGATTTTTTTCTATTCTTGGGATTTCAATAAACCCCAAGTATCGCTACTGTCTTCTTCACAACACGAACGCACGTACGTTTCATTGCTCATGTTTAGAGGCGGAAATTCACTTTGCCATAGGTTACCCTAAGAGATTCAGTTGTGGAATCCAGGCGAACGTCATCATGTCGCCAGACATCACAATTCGTCTACCTCGCCACTTTCATCTCGCCTACCACTCATAAGCTCTAAATATATTGCCACCACTCCGAATCGCCTGAAAAATTCGCGAGCCCCTATCTTCGTTCCGCCGCGCACCAGCCCATCGACTGGTACGAATGGGGCGAGGAAGCTTTCGAAAGGCGCGCGCCGCCGGCAAGCCGATCCTGCTCGACATCGGCGCCGTCTGGTGCCACTGGTGCCACGTAATCGATCGCGAGAGCTACGAAAATCCCGAAATCGCGGCGATGATCAATCAGCTCTACGTTCCCGTAAAAGTGGATCGCGACGAGCGTCCCGACGTCGACGCGCGCTATCAATCCGCCATCAGCGCCATTTCAGGGCAAGGCGGCTGGCCCCTCACCGCCTTCCTCACGCCCGAAGGCAAGCCGTTTTTCGGCGGCACCTATTTTCCGCCCGAAGACGCCATGGGCCGCCCCGGCTTCAAACGCATTCTCTCTCGGCGTCTCCGAAGCATTTCGCAATAACGCGCCGATGTCGATAACTCCGCCGCGCTCTCGAAGAAGCTGTCGCCAAAGCTGAATTGCACCACGCCGCGCGCGGCGCTCGATCCCGGCATCGTCGACTCGGTCATCGAATCCGCGCTGCGCCTCTTCGACGAACATCACGGCGGCTTCGGCAACGCCCCGAAATTTCCGCACGCGAGCGCCGTCGATCTGATACTCGAACGCTACCAATCGACCCGCGATCCGCGCCTGCTCCACGTCGCCGAACGCACGCTCGAAGGCATGGCCCTCGGGCGGCGTTTACGATCAGCTCGCCGGCGGCTTTCATCGCTATTCGGTTGACGAGCGCTGGTGCGTCCCGCACTTCGAGAAAATGTCGTACGACAATTCCGAGCTGCTGAAAAATTATCTCCACGGCTATCAGGTCACCGCCCGCCCGCTCTTCCACGAAACCGCCGAAGGAATCATTGCCTGGGTCAACGAAGTTCTCTCCGATCAGGAACGCGGCGGATTTTACGGCAGCCAGGACGCCGATCAGACGCTCGATGACGACGGCGACTATTTCACCTGGACGCTCGACGAAGTGCGCGCGGCGCTCTCGCCCGAGGAATCACGCGCGATCGAAATTTACTACGACGTCGGCCCGCGGCGAAATGCATCACAACCCGGCGAAAAACGTCCTCTGGGTCGCGTCCACGATCGAGGATCTCGGTGCGAAGCTCCAACTCGACGAAGCCGACTACTCGCATCCTGTTGGCCCGCGCCAAAGGCGAAACTTCTCGCCGCCCGCCGCGCAGCGCCGCCCCGTTCCAGCAATCGACGACCACTCTCTACGTCGCCTGGAACGCGATGTTCATCTCCGCATATCTCGAAGCGGGGCGCGTCCTTCGTCGCGAAGACTGCGCCGCCTTCGCCCTGAAAACTCTCGATCGCATTCTCGCGGAAGCCTGGGACGAAAACACCGGCTTTTTGCACCGCGTCGGCGGCCCACGCCTCGACGGCTCGCTCGACGACCTCGTATTTTTCAGCGGGGCGCTTCTCGACGCCTGGGAATTGACCCGAGCAGCAGGTACCACCACAAAGCCGAGCACCTGATGCGCATCGCCATCGAGCGCTTCGGCGATCCCGAAGCAGGCGGCTTCTTCGACCGCGCGAAAGACGCCGCTCCGATGGGCGGGCTCGAACTTCGCCGCAAACCGATTCAGGATTCGCCCACGCCCGCCGCAAATTCCGTCGCCGCCATCGTTCTCGATCGCCTCTACGGCTCAACCGGCGAAAAGCTCTATCGCGACTGGGCGGAAAAAACTCTCGAGGCCTTTGCAGGGCTCGTTCCGCAATTCGGACTGTTCGCCGCCACCTACGGCCTCGCCGCCCTGCTTCACGAGCGCCACACGCTGCAAATAGTTATCACCGGCGCAATCGGCGATCCCCACGCCGCTGCACTAAAGCGCGCCGCTGGCGAAATCTATCGCTTCGGCAAATCTGTCCTGCGCGTCACGCCAGAACGAATCGCCTCCATCGAATCACTGCCGCCAGCTCTGCGCGAGACGCTCCCGCACCTCGACACTACCAAAGCGCAAGCCCTCGTCTGCGTCGAAACCACCTGCCACCCGCCAGTCACAGATCCCGCCAAGCTAAAATCTTTGCTCCTCGATGTCGCCGCCACCTCAGCAAGCACCAATCGCTAAGCCTTGGCATTTTGTAGCGCTGGTCTTCAGACCAGCAGGGTCGCTTTTACGGTGTCGCCGGAGACGGCGTCACCCGAAATCCGTCCAGCGAGACGTTACTTATCCTTGCTCGGATCCTTCGGCGGAGCTACCTTATCAACTGCTCCAGGTTCTGCGCCGGGCGCGGGTGGCGGTGCCTTCACGCCAGGTTGCGCCGCGTCGCTGCTCTTGATCGAAATCAATTCCACCTCAAAAATCAGCGTCGAATTCGGCGCGATCCCCCCGCCCGCCCCGCGCGCGCCATACGCCAGATCCGACGGTACAAATAGCTGCCACTTCGATCCCACCGGCATCAATTGCAGCGCCTCAGTCCAGCCCTTGATTACTCCGCTAACTGGAAATGTCGCGGGGCCCCCATGCTTCGCCGAACTGTCGAACTCGGTTCCGTCAAGTAGCGTTCCCTTATAATTGCAGACCACCGAATCCGCAGCCGTCGGTTTCGGCCCAGTGCCTTCGCTCAGAATTTTGTACTGCAGCCCGCTCGGCAGCGTCACCACTCCCGCCTTTCGTTTTGTTCTCAGCTAGAAACGCATCGCCTTCCTTCTTATTCGTCTCGGCCATTTGCTGCACTTGTTCCTCCTGCTTCTTCCGCATACTCGCCTGAAGGGTCATCAAAGCAGCCTTCGCCTCATCCTCCGTCATCAGCGTTTTGTCGCCGGCCAGCGCATCCTTCATCCCCCGCTGCACGACGGTTGCGTCGATCACTTCGCTCTGCTTCCTCAGGTTCTGCCCGATGTTCATTCCAATCGCGTAGCTTGCCTTGTCTTTGTCAGTCTTGAGTTCAAACGTGTCCGGCTTCTTTGCCGCAGCAGCCTGCCCGGATTTCGTTGCGGGAGCAGTCCCTGATTTCGCGGCGGGCGCCTGCTGGGTGTTCGCTGCCGGAGTCTTACTGGAGTTCAGGAGCGGCCGCCTGCTGCGCTTGCGCGCTTCCAACCGTCAAGATAGCCACAACGCAAAAAATTACCGCAATTTTGATTGTATTTTTCATAGACTCGCATTCTCGCATTGCTCCCCTGAATCCGCAAACCCGTGCCCGCCCCAATCTGTAGGAAGATTTCTCCGCAGCCCGCGTACCTCCCCGTCTCGAACCGAACGTCCAATTCTCACGGACGAGATAATCGCCTTATGTTTTGTGCGCCGACAGCGCGCCGGGAATGCTATAGACTGACGATGCCCTCATAGGAGACTCCGCGATGCCAAGAAGCACCTTCAATGCCTGGTTTGCTCTGCCGATTGCCCTCGCTTTGCCCGTCCTCATCTCCGCGCAGTCTGCTCCACATCCTCAAACCCTAGTCGTCAACGGACAAGCCGGCAAGACCACCGTCGTCCAGGTAAACGGCCGCTCTTTCGTTGACGTCGAAGCCCTCGCGCAAATTGCCAACGGCACCGTCGCCTTCAAGGACAATCAAATCACCCTGACCGTTCCCGCCTCCGCGTCCGCCGCCACCGCCGCGCAGCAATCGCCCCCGGGTTTTTCGAAAGAATTTCTCGCAGCGGCGATCGAATCGATTGCTGAAATAAGGGAATGGCGCGTGGGAATCGCCACCGCAATTCAGAATTCCATTTCGATCACCGATTCCTGGGTCTCCACCTTTCAGCGACAAGCCAGTGACAGCCTTCGCCAGGCCTCCGTCACCGCTGTCACGGCCACCGATCGCGCCGCTCTCCAACTCCTCACCAACGAATACAACAACATGAGAACGTGGAGCGATCAACTTATCGGTGCGCGCAAAACCCTTCAATACATGTCACCCGATCAGATGAACAGCGACCCGCTATTCCAACAGGTTCTCACCTGTTCGCACTCGCTTGCCTCCATGGTCGCAAGTGGCCAATTTCAGGACGACCCATCCTGCGCGGTACCCGCGCGCTAGATCTTCGCACGAGGTAGCCACGACGACGCCTCCCATCGTCGTAGGCCTTCGTTCGTGACACGGACAAACGTGATCCGTTTTGCGCCGTCGGCTCGCACACCGTTGGAAGTTGCTGGCCTTACGCCCCGGTGACATAATGGTGGATTCCGATCAGCTTCGAATCAGCTGAATCGCGAACGGGGGATGCCATGGCGATGAGGGATGCTTGGATTGACACGCGAACAGCGGCCACAAACGGCAGCACACGAAACTTCTCGCAGATGCACTATGCCCGCAAAGGCGTCATCACCGAAGAAATGGAATATGTCGCCCGCCGCGAAAAACTCGAGCCTGAACTCGTCCGCAGTGAAGTTGCTCGTGGTCGAGCCATCATCCCCGCCAACATCCACCACCGCAATCTCGAACCCATGGGCATCGGCGTCGCCTTCTTCTGCAAAATCAACGCCAACATCGGAAACTCCGCCACCACCTCGAATGTCGGCGACGAACTCGAAAAGCTCCATCGCGCCGTCCACTACGGCTCTGACACTGTGATGGACCTCTCCACTGGCGGCGATATCCCCGGCATCCGCAAAGCGATTATCGACGCATCCCCGGTTCCCATCGGCACTGTGCCGATTTACGAAGCGATTTCCCGCGTCCGCCGCGCCGAAGATCTGAATATCAATGTCATGCTCGAAGTGATCGAAGAGCAGGCCGAGCAGGGCGTCGATTACATGACCATTCACGCCGGCGTCCTACGCGAATTTCTCCCGCTCGTGCGCAACCGCATCACGGGAATCGTCAGCCGAGGCGGTGCTCTCCTCGCGCAATGGATGAGCGCGCACAAACAGCAAAATTTCCTCTACGAGAATTTCGACGCCATTTGCAAAATCTTCCAGAAGCACGATGTCAGCTTCTCGCTCGGCGACGGTCTCCGTCCCGGCTGTCTCGCTGACGCCAGCGATGAAGCGCAATTCGCCGAACTGAAAGTCCTTGGCGAACTCACCAAAAAAGCCTGGGAATACGACGTGCAGACGATGATCGAAGGCCCCGGCCACATCCCGCTCGACGAAATCGAGCTGCAAGTGAAAAAAGAAAACGAGCTTTGCTACGAAGCGCCGTTCTACACGCTAGGCCCGCTCGTCACCGACATCGCTCCCGGATACGACCACATCACCAGCGCCATCGGCGCCGCCATGATCGGTTGGCACGGCGCTTCGATGCTCTGCTACGTCACGCCCAAAGAGCATCTTGGCCTCCCGAATGCCGACGACGTTCGTCAGGGCGTGATCGCCTACAAAATCGCCGCGCATGCAGCCGACGTCGCCCGTCATCGCCCCGGCGCGCGCGATCGCGACGACGCGCTCAGCTATGCTCGCTTCCTCTTCGATTGGAACAAACAGTTCGAGCTCTCGCTCGATCCCGAAACCGCTCGCGCCATGCACGACGAAACTTTGCCCGACGATTTCTACAAGGAAGCAAAGTTCTGCAGCATGTGCGGTCCGAAATTCTGCTCCATGAACGCGACGCAAATCGCCGACATCTACCAGGGCCACGACCAAAAGGATCGCGAAGAAAAATTCGCCCAGCTCCTCACAAAAGTCGAGCCAACGCTAGTCAAGCTCGAAGTCCCGGCAACGGGCCAGACGCAACAACCCGCGGCAAAATCTTCAACCGCCTCGTCCTAACGGAATCGCGCCCCCCGCGTCTGTGTAGATGGGTTTTTGCAATCGTCGCACGCGCTTCGCCGCAATGGAGCGTCGTTGGACGTTATGTAGCTCACCTCTTTAGAGGTGAGGTTTCTGCGTTTGTGTATCCTGCGTGAGGACCCAGGGTCGTGCATTCGGAAATGCTCAAACGAAGCCGTTGACAATAGGCGAACAAAAAGCGAAACTACGCAAAGCATCAACTCACCTGACTAAACCAAGGAGGGCAACACCATGCCAATGAACCAAGCATTCCTAGCCGAATTCGATCAGGAATTTGCCAACACCCGCAAAACCCTCGAGCGCGTCCCCGACGACAAGTGGGACTACAAGCCCCACCCCAAATCAGGAACCCTCGGCTGGCTCGCCAACCACATCGCCATGATGCCCGGCTGGGCCGGCTCTATGTTCCAAACCGATAATTTCGATGTCGCCCCGGGCGGCAAGCAAGTTGAAATGCCCAACGGCAAGAATCGCAAAGAAATTCTCGCCATCTTCGACGAGGGCGCCAAGCAAGCCCGCGCCGGCCTCGCCAGCTCCACCGACGAGCAACTCATGAAGCCGTGGGCGTTGCTGCAAAACGGCCAGCCAATCTTCTCCATGCCGCGCGCCGCCGTCCTCCGCGGCATGATCATGAACCACCTCATCCACCATCGCGCCCAGCTCACCGTCTACTATCGTCTGAACGATGTCCCGGTCCCCGGCCTCTACGGCCCATCAGCAGACGAAGCCCAACAACAAGCCGCCGCCAAGTAACTCATAGTCGTTAGATGAATGCTGCCTCGCCCTGGCAAATACACCGGGGCGAGGCCCCAAATTCTACAGTAGGGGCACGGCATGCCGTGCCCGCATGCGGCGTGGCTAAGACAACCCAAAGTTCAACGCCCGCGCCAACGAATCTCTCCGTGCCGCAACCCTGCTAAAATAAATTCCATGCCCGACACAAAACCCCAAAATCAACTCCGCGAAGAATTCAACCGCTGGGCCGACGCCGGCAAAGGCGCAATCCATGGAGCACGACCACTGGCCCATCACCAAGCCGGTCCTCGAACTCATGCAAATCGCCCCCGACGAAAATATCCTCGACGTCGGCTGCGGTTCCGGCTGGCTCTCCCGCACTCTCGCAAAGGGCGTCCCCGAAGGCCGCGTCGTCGGCATGGACATCTCCGACGAAATGATTCGCCACGCCCGCCAGGCCAGTGTGGATTATGCGAATCTGGTTTTCGTCGTGGGTGAAGTAGCCGAAATTCCCTGGGAGCAGAATTTCTTCACCAAGGCAATCTCAGTCGAGTCGTCCTACTACTGGCCAGACCCCGCCAAAGGCCTCCGCGAAATTTATCGCGTCCTCGCCGAACACTGCTCCGCCTGGATCCTGATCAATTTCTACCGCGACAATCCCCACTGCCATCAATGGGCCGAAAAACTCGAAATCCCCACGCACCTTCTCTCAGCCGAAGAATGGGCCCAACTCTTCCGCGACGCAGGATTCCATGACGTCGCCCATCGCCTGATCCCCGACCCCACCCCCAACCCCGCAGTTTACACAGGCCGCTGGTTCCGCGACGCCAAACACCTAGCCGAATTCCGCGCCATAGGCGCCCTCCTAATCCACGGCACAAAAGTCTCGTAGTATATGCAGGGCGAAAGCTCGCTCTCGCTTCATATGGTGCGTGCCCTTTGCGACTCATCGTCGCCTTTTACACCCGGCCTGCAGCCGATCCCGATCCAGCGCCGGAGGCGCGGCAGAAGTTAGCCCAGTCCGTAAGGACTGGGCCCCTGATAAATAAATCTCCCAAGCGCCGTAGGCGCGACACACGTCTTTCGGACGCTCAAAATACAATTCATCCCGTCTTCCACGCCGATGGAATTCTTCTGTCCTGAGCTAGAATCAATGGCTCCGTTACTCGAATAACGATGATCGCTCGCTCGGAACAAATTCGCCTTTCCGCAACCGATTTAAGCAACCACCTCGCCTGCCGCCATCTCACGGTTCTTGATCTGGAAGTCGCGCGTGGCACAAAGCCCTCTCCCGGTTTCAGCTCCCCAGATCTCCGAGTCATTCAAGAATTGGGACTCAGACACGAGGCCGCCTACCTCGCCTCCCTCATCGAGCGCGGTTTCTCGGTCGCCGACCTGCGCGGCTTTCGAAATGACGAGACAGCCGCAGCCGAAACGCGGACGCGCATGGAAGCCGGCATTGACGTGATCGCGCAGGGAACTTTGGCAGTCGGCAGGTGGTTTGGGCGCCCCGATCTCCTGCGCAAGGCACCAAAGCCGTCTGCGTTCGGCGATTGGTCCTACGAAGTTTACGATTGCAAACTGGCCCGCGAGACAAAAGCAACCGCGATCCTCCAATTAGCCCTCTACTCGGACTTACTGGCTACCGTGCAGGGTCAGGCGCCAGACTTCATGTACGTTGTGCCTCCCGCGATCCACTTCGCAGAAGAAGCCCACCGAATCGCCGACTACGCGGCCTACTTCCGCCATGTCAAAGCGCGCCTCGAGAAATCCTGCGATCAAGGTGAAACGGGACCAACCTATCCCGAACCGTGCGCCCATTGTGATGTCTGTCGCTGGTACAAAGAGTGTGACGCGACGCGAAGAGCCGACGACCATCTCTCGCTCGTAGCGGGAATCTCGCGCTTGCAACGCAATCAATTCGTTGCGTGGGATGCAGCCAGCGTGGCGAGTCTCGCGATATTTCCGATTCCACTTAAGCAAAAGCCGCTACATGGATCACGTGAGTCTCACGAGCGAGTTCGCGAACAAGCGCGTGTCCAGGTAGATGGGCGTGCATGCAGCAAGGCTGTTCATGAATTGCTAGCGATTGCAGACAACACTGGTTTTTGCAGATTGCCAGTGCCATCGGCCCAAGACATGTTCGTCGACCTCGAAGGCGATCCGTTCGTAGGCATCTGTGGACAAGAGTACTTGTTCGGTTTTGTCGCAAGCGCGCAAGGAAAGGGCCTCACCTACGAAAAACGATGGGCGCTCACCCCAGAGCAGGAAAAACTTGGTTTCGAATGGCTGGTGGACGAAATGATTCGGCGCTGGGAAAAAGATCCGGCGATGCACGTCTACCATTTCGGATCGTACGAAACCGCCGCCTTTAAACGCCTGATGGGCGCTTATGCTACCCGCGAAGATGAAATCGATCGCATGCTCCGCGCCAAGATCTTCGTTGACCTCCACACAATATTCAAGCAAGCGGTTCGAGCCAGCGTCGAAGAGTATTCGTTGAAAGCCCTCGAGAGTCTCACTCAGTTCGTCAGGCGCACGCCATTGATAGAATCGCGCGCGGCGATGCGATACGTGGAGCACGCGCTCGAACTCGGCCGCACAGAAGACGTTCCCGACGAATTCAAGCAGTCGCTCGAAGGCTACAACTCCGAAGACTGCTATTCCACAGCCGCATTGCGCGAGTGGCTCGAAGACGAGCGCCAAAAACTGGTCGACGCCGGGAAAATAATTCCAAGGCCCGCGGTCGGCGATGGCATGCCGTCCGAAGAACTCGACGAGCGCCAGAAAAAAGTTGCCGCCCTGGTCGCTCAACTCACCGCGGACATTCCGTTCAACCCTGCCGAAAGATCCGACGAGCAGTCCGCCCGCTGGATGCTCGCGCAACTCCTCGATTGGCATCGCCGCGAAAACAAGGCGAGCTGGTGGGAAGGCTATCGCCTCGCGGATCTCGACGACGAAGATTTAATGGACGAAAGAGCAGGCCTCGCAGGCCTGCGTTTCGTGAAACGCATCAGCACCGAGCGAGGAATTCCAGTAGACCGCTACGCGTTCGAAAAACAGGAAACGGAAGTCCGTGCCGGCAAGGACGTTCACATTCGAAATCAAAGATTTGGCGAGGTTGCAGCAATCGACATTCTCGCCAGAACAATCGACATCAAAAAAACAAAGAAGACCGCGGAAGTTCATCCGCCCGCGTTGTATGTCTGGGATCGGCCGATGAACGTGAATAAACATGCCGATTCTTTGCTCGAGCTCGGCGAGTGGGTGCGAGACAACTGCATGCACACGCGCATGCACACGGGCATGGACAGGAGCATCGACGCGCCCGGCCGCTTTCGCGCGGCTCGAGATCTGCTGCTGCGAAGGCCGCCTCGCCTTTTGCGCGGAGAAACCATCGCAGCGAAGTTGGGCGAAGAGCCCAAAATCACGGCGAGCAGAATAGCCTGCGCGCTCGACGAATCCGTGTTCGCCATCCAAGGTCCGCCCGGCGCCGGCAAGACCTACACCGGCGCGCGCATGATTTGCGAACTCGTCAATCAGGGAAAGAAAATCGGAATCACCGCGCTCAGCCACAAAGTCATCCGCAAATTGTTGGACGAGGTCGTCGAGGCCGCAGAAGAAGCACAACTCCAGGAAGTGAGGTGCCTCCAGAAAGTTAAAATCAAAGCAGCCGATGACGATGCGAGTGAAATCGAAATCACAACGGACGATGACGCTCCGCTCGATGCATTGCATTCGGGCGCGGCCAACGTGGTCGGCGGCACCTCGTGGCTTTGGACGCGGCCCGAATGTTCGGACGCGGTAGATGTGCTGTTCATCGACGAAGCGGGGCAGATGGCGTTGGCGGATGTCGTGGCCGTCAGCAGAGCGGCCAAAAATATTGTCTTGATTGGCGACCCGCAGCAGCTCGACCGTCCGCTGAAAGGAAGCCATCCGCCGGGCGCCGAAAGTTCCGCGCTGCAACACCTGCTTGGCGACCACCAGACGATTCCCGACTCCATGGGATTGCTCCTCCCGGAAACGTGGCGGCTTCACCCGCACATCTGCACATTCACTTCCGATCTTTTCTACGAAGGCCGCCTGAGCCCCAGAGGTTTCACCCGCAATCGCGAAATTTCCGGCCATCCCTGGTTGAGCGGAGCGGGCTTGTGGTTCGTCCCAGTCGATCATCAGGCCAATCGCAATTCGTCGGCCGAAGAGGTCGACGTGATTGCCCGCATCGTTGAAAGCCTGCTGCGCCCGGAAGTGAAGTGGACCCGCAGCGAAGGAAACCCTCGGCGCCTCACCGCCAACGACATCCTGATCGTCGCGCCATTCAACGCGCAAGTCGCCGACCTCACCGCGCGCATGCCCGACGTACCAATCGGCACAGTCGACAAATTTCAGGGCCAGGAAGCGCCGGTCGTCATTTATTCGCTCACCACATCCTCGCCCGAAGACGCCCCGCGCGGAATGGAATTCCTCTACAGCCTCAATCGCCTGAACGTCGCCACCTCGCGAGCCATGTCCACCGTAATTCTGGTCGGAAGCCCGCGCCTCTTCGAGCCAGAGTGCCGCAACCCTCGCCACATGAAGCTCGCCAACGCGCTCTGCCGCTACCTGGAACTGGCCAGTGTCGTTGACGCCAAGAAAGCCACCGAGCTGCAGCCGCAACTCAAGCCGCAATCGTGAAGCTGCCCCGCGGAGTTGAGCCTCGCGGATCGCGTCCGATTTCAGCTGCTGTCGTCCCGCTTGCCCTGAGCCGCGAAGGGAGCGCAGTCGAGGGACCTCTCTTCGCCTTCTGTACCGCTGGCCTCCGGCCGGCTCTTTTGCATTCTCTTCGTTAGGACCACCACCCCGCCCGTCATCCCGCTTGCCCTGAGCCGCGAAGGGAGCGCAGTCGAGGGATCTCTCTTCCCCCCGCAAGCATCTCGACAGTCGCCGAGTACGCCAAATCGCACGCGCTTGTCTCCTTTCACTTTCGCTTGGCCTTTCACGGGCGCCGCACGATTCCCAGATTCAGCGCCGGAGGCGTGATTTCTGCGTCCCGGCTTCAGCGCCAGAGGCGCGGCAGAAGTTAGCCCACTCCGTAAGGAGTGGGTCCGTGATATATAAATCTCCCCAAGCGCCGTAGGCGCGACACATGTCTCACACCTACACCCAAAACACAGTCCACCTCGTCTTCAGCACCAAAGACCGCCGCAAGCTGCTCCCCAAAGAATTCAAATCCCGGCTCTGTTCCTACCTCGCCGGCATCTGCAAACAAGATGGAATCTTCGTTCACGCCCTCGACGGAATGGAAGATCACGTTCATCTCCTGATCCAGATTCCTGCCACATTGGCGCTCGCCAAATCCGTCAACACCCTGAAGTCAAATTCCTCAAAATGGGAGAATGAGGAGGGATGTCTGCTGGAGTGGCAAAAGGGCTATGCGGCCTTCAGCGTAAGCGCTTCCAACATTCCTGCGGTCGTCCGATACATCCGCAATCAGGAATCCCACCATAAGAAAATGAACTTCGAAACGGAATTTCTCGCCTTATTGAAGAAGCACAATGTGGAATTTGATCCGAAATTTGTCTTCGGGTAGGTGTCGCGCCTACGGCGCTTACCACAATTCCTTTTCGATCTCACCCAGCCCTTACGGGACTGGGCTAACTTCTATCGCGCCTCCGGCGCTTTACGGGCCTACATTTTGAGCTGCATATGAGGACCAACGGCGCTGCTGGTGCGTTGACTTGCTTCTGTGGGCGACCTAAGATGGGCGCCCAGCATGCCTGAGTCTCAGTCGCCTATTGGCCGTACTATCTCGCATTACCGCGTGATCGAGAAGCTTGGTGGCGGTGGGATGGGTGTGGTGTACAAGGCTGAGGATACGAACCTTGGCCGGCATGTGGCGCTGAAATTCCTTCCTGATGAATTGGCGTCGGATGGGCAGGCGCTCGAGCGATTCCGGCGTGAGGCGCGCGCTGCGTCGGCGTTGAACCATCCGAATATCTGCACGATTTACGAAATTGGCGAAGACGGCGGGCAGACCTACCTGGCGATGGAATTCCTCGAAGGGTCCACGTTGAAGCATCGGATTGCGGGACGTCCTATGGATTTGGAGCTGCTGCTGGACATCAGCGTGGAAATTGCAGATGCGCTGGAAGCGGCGCACAGCAAGGGGATCGTTCACCGCGATATCAAGCCAGCGAACATTTTCGTGACTGAGCGCGGGCACGCAAAGATTCTGGACTTCGGGCTGGCCAAGCAGGTGGCTCGCGCTGCGATTCATACGATGACGCAAGATATGACGCGCGCGGCGCAGGGCGTGGCGGGAGTGAGCGTGGCCGATCTCACGAGCCCGGGCACGGCGGTGGGGACGGTGGCGTACATGTCGCCGGAGCAGGTGCGCGGGAAGGAACTCGACGCGCGAACGGATCTGTTTTCGTTTGGCGTGGTGCTGTACGAGATGGCGACGGGGGCGCTGCCGTTTCGCGGGGAAACGTCGGGCGTGATTACCGACGCGATTTTGAATCGGGCGCCGGTGGCGCCAGTGCGGTTGAATCCGGATCTTCCTGCGAAGCTCGAAGACATCATCAACAAGGCGCTCGATAAGGACCGCGAGATGCGGTATCAGGCTGCGTCGGACATTCGCACGGATTTGAAGCGGCTGAGACGGGATACGAGTTCGGGCCGAATTTCGTCGTCGTCGGGAACGCGGACGACGCAAGAGGAAGCGCCGACGCCAGTGTCCGATGCGGCGAGCAGCAGCGGCAGCAGTTCGGTGAGCGCGACGACGGTGCAGGCCACTTCGCCGCCGGCGACGAAATCAGCGCGCACGAAATATATCGCCGCGGGCGCGGTCGTGATGGTCGCTGCGGCTGCGTTCATGCTTTATCACTTAAAGAGCAATTCGACGGCTCCCAGCGGGCCCGCGAAGATCACGCAAATCAGCCACTGGAACAAGCCGATGGATGGCGCGAAGATATCTCCGGATGGGCACGCGGTGGCGTTCACCTCGCCGGTGGACGGCGTGCCTCAAGTGTTCGTAATGCTCACGTCTGGTGGCGATCCGCTGCAGCTAACCAAGGATGAGGGCGGCAAGTTCGTGGACAACTTTTCGCCTGACGGCACCGAAATCTATTACGGCAGAAGCACCGTGGGCGTCGAAATATGGGCCGTGCCGACTCTGGGGGGAAGTCCAAGGCGCGCGGCAAACGGTTTCACGATGGCGCCTTCGCAGGATGGCGCGTTTATCTATTCTCTGCGAGCCGGCAAGCGAGCAATTTTCCGCGGGGACAAATCAGGGCTCGGCGAAGAAGAAGTGTACACATTTGACGCGAAGACCCTGCCGCCGCGCAGGATTCTGCCGTTTCCGAGCGGGAATCATTTGCTGGTATTGAATGGCAAGGTGGTCACGGTGGTGGACGATGAGTTTCACCTTTACGACGTGGATCTGAGCAAGAAAACGGCGGACGATCTGGGTGAAGTCTCGTCGAGTCTCGAAGACGCGGCTTGGGGCGAGCCTGGTAAGTCGCTTTTGTTGAGCCGCACTGTGAACGGCCTGAACAACCTGTGGGAGTACGATTTGAAGAACCGGACGATGACGCAGATTACTTCCGGCACAGGGCCGGATTTCTCGCCCATGCGCGATCCCAGTGGGAAGGGAATTTATTTTGTGAATGGGAAGGCGTCCGGCTTGTTGACTGCCTACAACGCCCGTTCCAAGCAGTCTACGGACATTGCCGCGGAAAATGCCACCCAGCCGGTGGTTTCGCCCGACGGGAAACGGATTTCTTACGTCACCACGCCTTCGGGAGATCGCAGCGAGGTGTGGGCGGCGAATGTGGATGGCAGCAATAAAATGAAAATTGCTTCGTCGAAATCGCTGGCTACCGGAGACTGGGCGCCCGACAGTTTTCATTTTTATTTCATGGAAGAGGAGCCGAACCGGATATTTGTTGCCGGCGCCGATGGAAGCGGCGTCCACCAGATTCCCTGGAATGGTGGCGTGACGCAAAATGTAGTTCCCAGCGCCGATCAAAAATATATTTACGTGAACAGCTTCGACCAGGGCGCCTCGCGCGGCACGATTTGGAGAGCGAGCACGGACGGTTCGAACCTCGAGCTGATCACAAACGAATGCGGTCACGCGTGGGTGGCTGTGCCGGGAGGCCAATACCTGTTGACGGTGATGCTGGGGACGAATGGAGGCATTTCCGAGTTTTCGCTCGCCGATAAAAAATGCACCTCGTTGCTCCCGGGCGTGGTCACTTTCGGCGTCACCCTGGCGAACGACGGCAAGTCGTTTCTCTACGCGATTCCGTCGCGCTCCGACGTCACGATTTTTCGCCAGCCCTGGCACGACGGCAAACTCACCGGCCCCACGCAAGTGGCGCTGAAGCTCCCCTTCGCCTTTCCGCTTCTGGCGGGCGGCAACGCCTACGATTTTTCGAGCGATCTCGCGACGGTCGTCTACGCTCGCCCCGGCGGGCAGGCCGACCTGTTTCTTCTGAGCCAGAAATAATTGTGTCCCTCGGGTTCGAGTCTTTGCAGGCTTTGATATACTCGCGGGTCTTCCTAAGGGCGCTGCTTACCGCAGCGGTCTGTTAAGATGCCGGTCTGAAGACCGGCGCTACACGTGGCGGAAGTGATTGCGAGGTAAGATAGAAGCATGGGCGTAATTGATAATCGGTTTGAACGTAGCTATGTGCTGTCGACGGTGGACTATGTGTTTAACTGGGCGCGGAAGAGCGCGATCTGGCCGCTGACGTTTGGGCTGGCGTGCTGCGCGATCGAGATGATTGCGTCGACGACATCGCGATTTGATATTGCGCGATTTGGGGCGGAGGTGTTCAGGCCGTCGCCGCGGCAGGCGGATTTGATGATTGTGGCGGGGACGGTGACGCTGAAGATGTCGCCGGTGCTGAAGCGGGTGTGGGAGCAGATGCCGGACCCGAAGTGGTGCATATCGATGGGAGCGTGCTCGAGCGTGGGCGGGCCGTTCAATGTGTATTCGGTGCTGCAGGGCGTGGACCGGATTGTGCCGGTGGATGTGTATGTGATTGGGTGCCCGCCGCGGCCTGAGGGGCTTTTTTACGCGCTGCTGAAGCTGCAGGACAAGATTGACACGATGACGCTGGCGAAGCGGCCGACGGAAGTGCGGCTCGAGCCGCGGATGGTGGAGGAGTTCAAGCGCGGCGTGATGGTGGCGCAGACGCCGGAGCCGCGGGTAGGCCGTCGGGAGCTAGTTAAGGCGACGTACGGCAACGTATGGAGGCTGGTGGATGGCTTTTTTGCGGACGTTGAAGAAGGCTGAAGTGCCGGATGGGACGATTCGGGAGTTCCAGCTGGAGGGGAAGACGCTGGCGATCTCGAATGTGGGCGGTAAAGTCTGTGCTATGAATAGTGTATGCCTTCACCGAGGCGGGCCGCTGGCTGAGGGCGAGTTGGCTGGGCGATGTGGTGACGTGCCCGTGGCATGGGTGGCAGTACAACGTGTGCAGCGGCAAGTTGGTGACGAATCCTACCGTGGGAGTTGAGACCTACCCTGTGGAAGTGCGCGGCGAAGATATTTTCGTCGATATTGGTTAGCTCGCGCGCTTCGATCTAATACCGCAAAAACCTTGGCTCAGATTAGGCTGGGTCCGCAAAAGTTTTCCCACTTTTGGGCGCTTCCGTGTATAGTGCGCGCGACGAATTCGACGAATGAACCAACCTCCGGCTAAACCGAGGCGATGGCTCCTGGCCGTCGACCCTCGGGTCTATCACTGGGACACCCTTTTTGTGAAGGGGAAGGAAATGTGGCGGCACGCGGGGAGCCGTCCTGACACGCTGCGGCAGTTGAAGCAGGTGCACAAGGGCGATCGGGCGTTGCTGTACCACGGGAAGGCGGAGCACGCGCTGTATGCGCTGGCGGAAGTGAGCCGCGACCCTATCCCGATCCGCACGAAACCGACACGAAGAAGATGGTGATGGATCTGCGCGCGATTGAGCGGCTGCCGCGGCAGGTGTCGTTGGTGGAGATGCGCGACAACCGGCTGCTGCGGAAAATCAAATTCATGAAAAATACGCGGCTGACGATTTGTGCGCTGACGGATGAAGAGTACGCTGAGATTTTGCGGATGGCGGGCGTGGTGGCGTCGCCCGGGATTCCGCTTCCCTGATTCAGAAAATCGAAAATCGAAAATTGAAAATAGAAAATAGAAAATAGAAAATAGAGATGCGTCTCCTGAAATCCTGCTTTTCCGGGCGTGAGATTTCTGGCGAGGCGGCAGCGCGAAAAAGGAAGGACTTGCGCGGGTGAGGCTGCCCAAGCGGAAGCGCTGCGCGCGGTCTTGAATTCCCAGGCCTCCCGGCCTGGGCTAAATTGTGTCGCGCCCACGGCGCTCGGGAGATTTATTTATCGGGGACCCAGTCCTTACGGACTGGGCTAACTTCTGCCGCGCCTACGGCGCTAGTGGAATCTATGAATCACGGACCCAGCCCTTACGACCGGGCTGACTTCTGTTGTGCCTGACTGCCGTCAGGCAGGCCTACGGCGCTGAACAAACAACTCAACGTCAAACCGAACAACCAGCTGAACAACTGAACAACCAGCTGAACGTCCAATTGAACGAGCCGAAGATGGATTTGGGCTGACATTCCTGCGGGATGCGAAGTGCAATAATCGAAAAAGATAATTGGAAATGGGAACTCGGATAGAATGTGCGCCGGGTTGGAGGAGCTTTGATGCGGAAGATTATTCTGATGGTGTGCGTGTTGATGGTGGGCGGAGCGATTGCGGCTCTGCATTCGTCATCGGCTGTGGCGCAGAGGCATAAGACGGCTGCGGAAGGGAACTGGATTGAAGGGGTGAGCGACGGGCGGAATCTTGTGGTGGATATGACGTATCCGGTGAGCGACAAATTTCCGGCGTGGCCTGGGGACGATCATGTGTTTGAGGCCAAGGCGAATGCGACGGTGGAGAAGGATGGTTATTTCACGCGGAGCTTCTGGATGCTCGAGCACTACGGGACGCATATGGATGCGCCGGCGCATTTTCCTCCGGGGAAGATCACGCTCGACAAGATTCCGGAGCAGCATTTTTTTGGGCCGGCGGTGGTGATTGACGTTCGCGACGAGGTGGAGAAAAACGCGGACTACCGGCTAAGCGTGGTGCGCGTGAAGAAATGGGAAGCCGAGCACGGGGAGATTCCGCGCGGAGCGATTGCGGTGCTGAGGACGTCGTGGGGCGGGCGAGCGTCAAACGCGACGAGCTACCGGAACATGGATGCGAGCAAGGTGATGCATTTTCCGGGGTATTCGGTGGAGTCGGCGAAATTGCTGATCGAGCGCGGGGTGGTGGGGCTGGGGATCGACACGCTGAGCGTTGATTACGGGGCGTCGAAGAATTTCGAGGTGCATCGCGTGGATTTGCCGGCGGGGTTGTACAACCTGGAGAACCTGGCGCACACCGAGGAACTTCCGGAATCGGGCGCGTACATTATCGCTGCGCCGATCAAACTCGAAGGCGGGTCGGGAGGGCCTTGCCGCGTGTTTGCGGTGCTGCCGCCGAAGTGAGCGCGACGACTGTGCATCCGGTGGTAAATCGGAGTCAGGCTGGTATTGGTGAGAAGACAATTGCGTGTGCGCGGATTGCGACGGGGATTATCTTTTTTCTGTTCGCGGAATACAAAATTGTGGGGAGCGAATTTACTCCGGTTGGTTTTGAGCGTTGGGTTCGCGGCTGGGTGGAGCAGGGGCAAGTGGTGGGATTTTACAGACCCGTGCTCGTGAATATCGCGTTGGGGCATCCGGTGCTTTGCGCGCGGCTGGTGGCTTGGGGCGAGTTGGGGATTGCGGTGAGCTTGATTCTTGGCTTGCTGGTTCGGCCGGCGGCGATTGGCGGCATGATCTTGATGATCAATTTCATTCTGTCGACATGGTTCGCGCCCGGGCATGGCGCGCCGGTTTGGCAATACTTCGGTGCGAATCTGGACCATATTCCGCTGCTATTTCTGTTCGTGATTTTTTATGCGACGCGAGCGGGCGATGTTTGGGGATTGGATGGGCGTCTGCGGCGGACGAGGGGACGAGCAGGATAAGGCGCGAGCAGAGTTTGGTCAACATTTTCGCATTCGAATTCGATCGTGCTGGAATGTCCTTCTAGCTCGGCTCGGACCAATTTATTTCACGGCATTCCTTTCACTTTCTTCAGTGCAGCCACCAGTTGCTCGTGCATTCCGAGTTGATAATCGCCGTCTGACCGGTAGGAACCCACGGCGGAGGCGATTTCATGGCGCAATCCGTTCTCGAGGCCGAAGATCAGGTATGTTGCCAGGGATTTGAGAAAAGATGTGGAGCCGAGAACGGTCAGCCGGTAACAGATGTACGCCAACATCAATAATACGAGGATCTGAAAGGGGGTCATTTTGTCACCATCCGCCTAGGTGAAGATCAGGCAAACACATGTTAAGTATCAGGTTGGGGTTTTGGAATTGCACCTGGAAATTGGTGGGGTGGGTGCGCTGATAGAACGCACGAGGCTTCGGGGGCTGAAGCCCCTGTTTTTTGCGCTGTGTGATGTCGCCCCGTTTTCGCCAGCATCGAAAGCCAAAGGCGTACGAATTTAATGTGCGTTGTCACGTTGCATGCTCGGCAGTCGGTCGATCGGGCACGGCCCACCTAGGCGGGTCTTCGACATGCCGTGCTCCTACTGAAGAGAAAAGAACGACATCGCGGTGGAGCAGAGTTTGGCGGTCTGCGCCGTCAGTCACTTGGGGCACAGGCAGGAATGCCTGTGCTACTGAAAAGCTCTATTTTGGGTTTTTGGGGGCGTCGTTGCGGATTACTGCGCCGTTTTTCATTACGAAATTTATTTTGCGCATGGACTCGATGTCGTCGAGCGGGCTCGAGGGCGTGGCGATGATGTCGGCGTAGAGGCCTGTGGCGATGGCGCCGCGCTCTTTCTGGATGCGGAGGAGTTCGGCGGCGTTTGTCGTCATTGCTTTGAGAATTTCATTGGGCGGGACGCCGGCGGCGCGCCAGACGGCGAGATAGTCCCAGGCCATGTCGGCGCGAGTTTCGTTGGGCATTTCGGTGACGGTGTCGGTGGAGAAGGTGAGCTTCACGCCGATTTTGTAGGCGCGGGTGAGGCGATCGATGATGCTGGCGCCGATTTTATCGGCGTTGTGGTAGCCGGCCGCTGGTTTGTGACAAATGCCCTCAGCGGCTGAAGCCGCGTTTGCGTGTTGCTTTCTTTGCGGCACAGCTGAAAGCCGTGCCCTGACGTAAAAAATCTAAGAGTGATTCTAAAACGGCGGGAGTCTAGCACAACGTGATGGCGCTGCCGCGTTCGGATCTGTGTGTGCTACCTTTGTGTACGAGATGCCGGAATTACCTGAAGTTGAGACGGTGGTGCGCGGCTTGCGGCTGGTGTTGCCGGGGCGGCGGATTGTGGACGTGCGTTTGAGTGCGAAGACGGATTTTATTGATGATCCTGCGTCGCTGGAGAGGGAATTGCCGGGGACGCGGGTTACTGGCATCGAACGATTCGGAAAATTCATGGTCATTGGACTCGAGCGGGAAGGGCACGGAAAAGGCGGCGGGGAAATTGCGTTATTGATGCATTTGGGCATGACCGGGCAGATCGTGGTGACTCCTGCGGAAGCTCCCGTTCAGCCGCATACGCATTTCTTTCTTGCGCTGGATAATGGGCGCGAGCTTCGTTACACGGATATCCGGCGATTTGGGCGGATCCGGATTCTGCTTGATGGAGAGCGCGAGGCACTGATCGGCCGGTTGGGACTCGATCCGCTGGAGATGAGCGAGAAGGATTTTCGGCAAACGATCACAAGCAGGAGCGCGCAGATCAAAGCGCTGTTGATGGACCAGAGCGTGCTTCGCGGGATGGGGAATATTTATACGGATGAGAGTTTATCGCGCGCGAAGATTCATCCGAGGCGGCTGGGAACGAAATTGAGCGAGCGTGAAGTGAAGGCGTTGTATAAGGCCATTCGTGGCGCGTTGACGGAGGCGATCCGGTCGCGCGGGTCGTCGGTGTCGGATTATGTGGACGCTGATGGGCAGCGTGGGGAATTTCAGTTGCGGCATCGGGTGTATCAGCGGGAGGGGAAGAAATGTTTTCGGTGCGGCGGGGTGATACGGCGGGCGATTGTGGCGGGGAGGAGTAGTTTTTTTTGCCCGAGGTGCCAGAGGGCGCCGCGGGTGAAAAGGGGAAAATCCTAACGCTTTCGGAACAACTTCATAATTCGGGTTCGCAAGATGAAGGTCAATTCTGGAGGGTTGTAATTCCCGAGTTTGCTTAGTTATCTTCGTTTCCCTGTAACTTGTAAGTGCGACTGTGCGGGACTAAAACCGCCGAGTTGTCGCTTTCAAACGGGCCCATCACGAGCCGGTATGGTCTCGGTCGCGGCGGGCCAAAAAAGAGTCCCTCGTTCCGCAAGTCGAGACCTGACTCGACAAATGCTGGCGTTGCCGCCGTCACGTCGAACGGCCCATTGAATATGAGGAGCACGAAATTGTGGGCTGATTTCGACCGGTCTATTACGACGACCGCAAAGTCACGGACTCCATCGCTGTTGAAGTCCCCAGTAGCAACGTATGGTTGATAATCCGGGACGGGGGGCCAGTCTTTTCCGTAACCCGCTTTCATTTGCTGAATATCTTCCGCGCAATTACAGTCTGCGTCCGTCGCGGCGCGGAAATCTGGGTGCTGTGCTAACCAAACCGTTAGAACCTTTTGCTCCCGCGCTACCAGCGTATGACCACCCCACGCCGGGGTGACTAGAATAAGACAGACCAAGACTCCAAGAGCAACTCGGCTGCTGCGCATGGTGAGTCGACTATGTGGGGGAGCTTTGAACACGCCCAGTTGCACCAACTCCGAAAGAATTATTATCGCGGCCGGGTGCAAAGGTTAGCTTACACCTTCTACAATCCTTAGGTCGCGATCGGCGGCGCTGCCCAGGACTTTGAGGGCGGCTTTGTAGGCGTCGCTTTCGTAGGTGGCGATCGCGTCGCCGATGCTGGGGAATTCGACGACCACGGTTCGTTCGTTTAATCCGTTCTCGAAAGCTTTGGCCGGGGTGCCGCGCACGAGGAGTTTGCCGCCGCCGGCTGTGATGGCCGGAAGAGATACTTTTGCGTAGGAGGCGAGTGCGGCGGGATCGGAGACCGAGCGATACGCGACGATCCAATAGGCTTTGGGCATTTTCATCCTTCTATGCGAAGTTTCGACGATTGCAAGGGGCCTCAGGTCAATTCCGGCCGAAGACTGGCCGGAATGGGACCTGAGCTACGGGTGGTGTTTTTTCTCACCGCCCGGGTACATCTTATTTCAGTGTGGGCTGCGGGGTGAAGAAATAGATTAGGGCGGCGCCGAAGCCGGTGAAGATGGCGGCGTAGAGGAAACCGGCGGCGGGACTGACGGCGGACCAGAGGGCGCCGACTACGATGCTCGAAACCAAGTCGCCGATGCCGTTGACTGTGGCGAGGACGCCGAAACCGGATCCACGAATGCTCTGGGGAAGGAATTCTGCGGCGAGGGATTTTTCGAGGGATTGCTGGACGCCGGAGTGAATGCCTGCGAGGCCGAAGAGAACGATGAGGACGTGGAGCGTGGGCGGCTCGAGGATGAAGGCGGCGAAGGTGATTGTGGCGACGAGGTAGCCGGCGGCGAGGAGGCCGCGTTTGCCGATGCGATCACCGACGGCGCCGGCTGGATAGGATGAGGCTGCGTTCATGACGTTGTAAAAGGTGTAGAGGCCGACTGAGATTGCGGCGGCGCGTCCGGCGCCGACTCGCGGTGCGAGAATTTGAGAGGCGCGAAGAATCAGGAGCGTAGGGGCGAAATCGCCGATGCCGTGGGCGAAGACGCCGGCGAGAAAATGCCAGAAATTTGTCGGGAGGTCGCGGAAGCTGGCGATGAAATTTCGCGCGTGGTGCGGTTCTTCGCTTTTGGAAGATGGTGCGAGGGCGGCGAACGCGACGGCGGCGGCGAGGCCGGGAGCGAGCGACCAGAGCAGAACGCCGCGCATGCCGACGACGCCGATCAGCGCGGTGGCGCAGAGCGGGCCTAGGACGGCGCCGATTGTGTCCATGGCGCGTTCGAAGCCGAAGGCGCGGCCTTCGGTGCCGGGGGCGACGGCGTCGGCGAGAAGCGCGTCGCGCGATGGGCCGCGGCCGCCGCGTCCTACCCAGCCGAGAGCGCGGATGATCAGGACCGCTGGCCACGTGTGTGCGAAGGCGTAGGCGAAGGTGGAAAGTCCTGTGGCGAGATAGCCGATGATGCCGACGGGTTTGCGCAGCGCTGGGCGATCAGCGATCCAGCCACCCGCTAATTTTGCGAAACTTGAGAGACCGTCGGAGACGCCTTCGATGATGCCGAGTGCGTAGGCGGGGGCGCCGAGACTGGCGAGGAATGCTGGGAGGATGGCGGTGGCGGCTTCGTGGCCCCAGTCGGAGAAAAGGCTAGCGAGGCCGATGCCGAGGACGCCGCGGGTGAGCCAGTGTTTTGAGGGTGGCGCTTCGGCATGGGCTTCGGCCATATCTCAGAGACCTGTGTCGTCGAAGCCGCCGTTTTCCAGAAGCCTGATCAATTCGCCAACTGTCGTCACCACGATGCCTTTTTCCTCAAGCGCCATGGACAATTCGACCATGTCGAGTGAATCCCAACCAAAAAGTTCATCGAGCTTCTTCGCTGCGTGTTCCAGAGTTTCTTCAAGACCAAGCTCTCCTGAATCCACCGCCGCCTGTAACGTTCGTTGGATTTCGTGAGGATTCATTGAGGCCCTCAGAAATTAGCGCGCGGCGTCGCGGGCGGCTGGGGCGGATTCGAGTAGCGGCAGAGCGGCGGCGAAGATGCGCTCGGCCCAGGAGCGGCGCTCGCTGGGGTCGAGCCACAGGATTGGCGCGCGGAGATTGTTGAATGGCGGCGCGGCGAGAAGTGCGTTGAGCAGATCGTGGATGCGCTGCTGGAAGGCACGATCTTCGGAGCGGAAACCGTCGGAGGGAATTTCAAATGCGACGGGCGGGACGCCGACGAGAAATGAATAGGAGTTCATCCACCAGGCGAGCCAGGGTTCGAGGTGCGGCTGGCGGCCGAATTTGTTGACGAGGTAGCAGTAGTTGTCGAGGACGGCGCGATCGCAGATGACATGCGGGGCGCGGCGGGCGGCGTCGAGTTCGGCGACGATTTGCGCGTGAAGAATCCAGAGCTGGCCTTCGAGGGTGGTGGCGGCGTTGACGGGGAAGGGAGATTGACGCGCGACTTCGGTGACGAGCTCGACGTTGTAGGCGGATTTTTTCAGGAGCGAGCAGATTTCGTAGGCGAGGGTGGTTTTACCGACTCCGTGAGTGCCGATGAGGGCGAGTTTCATTTTATTGGCGGCGCGATGGTGACGATGTTCCTCCGGCGCCCTTTTCCCAGCACAGTTCTTCTAGCACACTTTGTGGGTGTGAGAACAGTTTGGAAACGAGGATGAGTGGCGGCGCGTCTAGCGTAGAATCGGATGTTTTCAGATAGGGCCCTGACTGGGCGGAGGACTCGGAGACGATGAGAGCGCGTCGCGTGAGCGGATTGGTGGCGATTGTGATGGCGGCAATGATTGTGTGCGGCGGTGGCGTAGTTTTGCGGGCGCAACAGGGTGCGCCCCCTGCGAAAAATCCGTTTGCTGCGGCGGACGAAAAGATTCTGGCGGAGGTGCACGACCACAACGAGATCATGTCGAACCTGGAATATCTTTCCGACATGATCGGTCAGCGATTGACGGGCTCGGAGAATTTGAAGAAGGCGAATGAGTGGACGAAACAGAAATTTACGGATTACGGGCTCGGGAATCCGCACCTGGAATCGTGGACGATTGCGCACATCTGGACGCGCGGAACTGCGACGGCACGGATTTTGACTCCGACGGAACATCCACTGACGATCGCGTCTTACGGATGGGCGGCGAATACGGAAGGGCCGGTGCGCGGAACCGTGGTGTATGTAAAAGCGGAGAAGCTGGAGGACCTCGATCAGTACAAAGGGAAATTGAAAGGCGCGATCGTGATTACGAGCGAACCGCTGCCGTTGCCGGCGCCCGATGAGCCGGCGACGAATCCTGTGCTGGTTCCTTATGGCGATTCGTTTTTGTTGATGCGGCCGTTGCGGCCGGGGGAGAAGCCGCGCGAGTTCGATCCGGCGTTTCGCAGATTTATTATGGCGCGCAATGAGTTTTTCAAGAAGGAAGGAGTGCTGGCGGGCTTGACGGATTCTGGCAAGCCTGACGGGCTGCTGAATATGACGAGCCTGGGCGGGCGGCAGTATGGGATCGCGCCAATTCCGGCGGCGTTCGTGACGTCGGAAGGCTATAGCTTAATCTGGCGGTTGATGAAACGCGGGCCGGTGGAAGTGGAGATGGATATCAAGAGCACGATTGCCGATGGGCCGGCGACCGTTTACAACACGGTTGCCGAAATTCGCGGAAGCGAAAAGCCGGATGAAATCGTGGTGCTCGGCGCACATTTGGATTCGTGGGATTTAGGCACCGGGACAACCGACAACGGAACTGGTTCGATGGTGGTGATGGAGGCGGCGCGGGCGTTGCAAAGATCCGGGCTGAAGCCGAAGCGAACGATTCGCTTTGCGCTTTTCTCTGGCGAAGAGCAGGGGCTGAACGGATCGCGCGCTTACGTGGAAGCGCATCGCGATGAGATGCCGCGAGTTTCGGCGGCGCTGATTCACGATACGGGGACAGGGCGCGTGACGAGCATCAGCTTGATGCGGAATTACGCGGCTCGCGAGGTAATGGATACGGTGGTGGCGCCGCTGCGGTCGCTCGGGCTGCTGGAATTGACGGAGCGCTGGATGACGGGGAGCGATCACGTGCCGTTCGACGATGCGGGCGTGCCGGGGTTTTTCTGTTTGCAGGATCCGGCACAGTATTTTGAGACGCACCATTCGCAGGCGGATACGTTCGATCAGGCGCATGAGGCGGATTTGGTGGAGGGGGCGCAGGTGATGGCGGCGGTGGCGTATAACCTGGCGGAACTGCCGGAGCTGTTGCCGCGGAAGCCGGTGAATCCGAGCGCTGCGGCGCAGTAATTGCGATGCGAGCCGTGGTGCAGCGCGTGAGTCGGGCGAGCGTTAGCGTAGAGGGACGGAAGACCGGCGAGATTGGGCCGGGGGTCGTGGTGCTTGTCGCTGTGGGAAAAGAGGACACGGCGACTACGGCTAGCGTGATGGCGGAGAAGGTCGCGAATCTACGGATTTTTGGCGATGACGGCGGGAAGATGAATCGCTCGCTGGTTGATACGGGAGGGGCGGCGTTGGCAATTTCTCAGTTTACTTTGTATGGCGATGCGCGCGGGCAGAGGCGGCCAAGTTTTATTCAGGCGGGGCCGCCGGAATTGGGGAAGGCGCTTTATGAGGAGTTTGTGCGGGCGTTGCGGGGGCTTGGGGTGCGGGTGGAGATTGGGGTATTTCAGGCGCATATGGCGGTGGAGCTTGTGAATGATGGGCCTGTGACGATTTTGCTCGATTCGGAGAAGGTGTTTTGAATTTGATTTTTTGCGAGGCCCACGTTGGTCGCGGGCTTTTGGCCGCTGCGGGACGTGAGCTACGGTTTCGTTTGATGCTGGGAGTGCTACAAGCACAGAGAAAATCGAGATTGCCTGAGTAGTGGCTTTTGCGAGGCCGGGTTCTTGGCGATTTTGAACGGGTGCTGCGAGGAACGGCGCACAGGCAGGAGTGCCTGTGCCACCTGAGGTGATGCGAGGAACGGTCGATGAGCGAAATTTCTCGGATATTGGACCAGATGGATCGGGCGGTGGCGGGGGAAGCGTGGCATGGGCCCGCGTTGAACCAATTGCTTGAGGGGATTACGGCTGAGCAGGCTTCGATGCATCCTGTGCGTGGCGCGCATTCGATTTGGGAAATAGTGAATCATCTTGCTGCCTGGAACCGGATCGTGCATCGGCGATTTGCGGGAACTCCGGAGGACGTGACGCCTGAGATGGATTGGCCGCCGGTGTGGGAAGTGAGCGAAGTGGAATGGCGGCGGTCGCTCGAGAATTTGCGTGAAAGCCGGGCGCAATTTCGCGCGGCGGTGGCGCAAGTACGGGACGAAGAATTGTTGGCTCCGCCGGCTGGAACGGAATGGTCGCGCTATGCGACGCTGCACGGTGTGGTGCAGCACGACCTGTATCATGGCGGGCAGATTGCAATTTTGAAGAAAGCACTTGGGTAAGGGAGCGCAACAAGACATGAGCACTGCAGCACGGCCTTTTGCAGGCGAGATCCGTTTGGCGCGGCCGGCCGATTATCCGCGAATGGCCGAACTGGCCGGTCAGCTCGGATACTCTTCGACCCCGGACGACATTGCGCGGCGGCTTGCGGGATTCATTACGACCGGCGAGCAGGTTGTGTTCGTGGCGCAATTGGCGGATGCAATCATCGCGGGATGGATTGGCGCGTTTGTGTACCGGTGCGTGGAAGCGGATGCGCGTGTGGAAATCAGCGGGCTCGTGGTGGACGAGCGATTTCGCTCACAGGCGGTGGGGCGATTTTTGCTGGATCGCGCGGAAGCATGGGCGCGCGAAAAGGGATTCAGCACGACCAGTTTACGGTCGAACGTGATTCGCGATCGGGCGCACGCGTTCTATGAACGGCAGGGTTACGCGCACACGAAGACGCAAAAATCGTTTCGGAAAAAACTATAGGCACGATGCCGAATCCGTTCCTAATGCAATTCAAAATGGACGGGCCGGCGCTGCTCGATGTTTGCGTGCTGGCCGCCTGCTGGGTGGGATTCGGCGTGATTCTCGTGATCGGGAAGCGCGGAGCCACGAAGGCCGACGCGAAGCGCAGCCCGATTTCGCACTTGGGATTTTTGCTGCAGCTTCTCGGTTATGCGATTTGTTTTGCGTTTCCCCGACCTGACTTGTCGCCAATTGCTCCGATGCCGAAGGTGACCGAGCTGCTTTTGTCAGCCGTGATTGCGGCGATGGGAGTGATATCGATTGGCATTTGCTATGCGGCTGCTCGCGCGCTTGGCAAGCAATGGGCGCTTGTGGCGCGCGTGGTTGATGATCACGAACTGATCACGGCAGGCCCGTATTCGCATGTGCGCAATCCGATTTACCTGGCGATGTTTGGAATGCTGGTGGCGACTGGACTTACGATAAGCCGTTGGCAGGCGTTGCTGGCCGGTATTTTGGTGTTTCTCATCGGAAATGAGATTCGGATTCGCAGCGAAGAGAAGCTTTTGCGCGAAACGTTCGGCTCAAAATTTGACGAGTACGCGTCGCGCGTTCCAGCGGTGTTTCCCCGGCTGTTCTAGCTAGTTTTCTTTTAATACCGAGTGAAACCGCACGCTTCGGCCTATTCCCTAAAATATCGTAATACGATATAATTTTAGAATGCTGATGCGGCACAACAAGCAACAGGCGATCGACTACCGCTCTCTTGCGGATTTCCGCTATGAGATTCGCCGATTCTTGAACTTCAGCGAGCAGGCGGCGCGTGAGGCAGGAATCGAGCCGCATCAACATCAGGCGTTATTGGCAATCAAGGGTTTGATACCGAAGCAAAAGGCGACCGTGGGTGCGCTGGCCGAACGACTTCAGGTGCAGCATCACACAGCCGTGGAGCTGGTGGACCGCCTTGAAAAGAAGGGATTGATTCGACGCTCACGAAATGGGGCGGACAGGCGCGAAGTGATTCTATCGCTCACTCCGCGAGGCGAGAGGGTGCTGGCAGATCTTACGCTGGTGCACCGGGCTGAACTTCGTTCCGCAGGACCGGTGCTCTTGCGGGCTCTGAATGGCGTCTTGGCGCAAGGACGCTCAAATTCGACGAACAGGAAAAGAAGCCCCTGAAGACGGGCCTAGGGGTAGAGAAATGGCGAAAGAGAGAAAATTTGTGCGAGGAGATGACCCAGCAGAGGGAATGCCGATTGCGTTTTTAGAGCCGTTGGAGGGTTTTCGGCTGGGATTTATTTCACTGCTTGCCGCGCTGATTGGAATTCTTGCCGGGCTGATCGCGTACGTCTTGTACGACTTGATCGGGCTTTTCACGAATCTTGCTTACTACCACGAGTGGTCATTTCATTTTCGGAGTCCCGAGAATACGCACCTTGGCCCGTGGATCATTGTGACGCCTGTGATTGGCGGATTGATTGTGGGATTCATGGCCAAGTACGGCTCGGAAAAAATCAAGGGACATGGAATTCCGGAGGCGATGGAGGCGGTGTTGACCTCGCGCAGCCGGATCGAAGCGAAGGTTGCGATTCTGAAGCCGCTTTCGGCGGCGATTGCGATTGGGACGGGCGGCCCGTTCGGCGCGGAAGGCCCGATCATTCAGACGGGCGGCGCATTCGGCTCGCTTGTGGGCCAATTTATTTCGACAACGGCTGCCGAGCGCAAAGTGCTGCTGGCGTGCGGCGCGGGCGCGGGAATGGCGGCGACGTTCAACACGCCGATTGCGGGCGTGATTCTAGCGATCGAACTGTTGCTCTTTGAATTTCGCGTCGCGCTCGTTTATCCCGCTGGTGATTGCGATGCACGCTAGCGACGAGCGTCCGCTCGGTTCTGCTGGGGCAGAAATCGATGTTCTCGATGGGCAACGTGAATTTCGATGCGTTGCGCGGTTTGCCTTTTTACGTTGTGCTGGGTGTGTCTGTCGGGGATCGCAGCGATCGGATTTACGAAATTGCTTTACTGGGTGGAAGACCAATTCGACCGGCTGCCGATTGACGATTTATGGCATCCGGCGATTGGCGCGCTGGGTCTTGGAATTATCGGATATTTCGTGCCGCGCGTGCTGGGCGTGGGCTACGACACGATTTCAGACATCCTCAACAATAATCTCGCATTGAAGCTACTGCTGCTCGTGGCGGTGTTCAAGGCGCTGGCGCTTGTGATTTCGCTGGGCTCAGGAACGTCTGGAGGATTGCTCGCGCCGATGTTCATGTCGAGCGCGGCGATGGGCGGGGCGTTTGCGATTGTGGTGAATATGATTTTCCCGTCCGCGCATCTTTCGCCGGGAGCATACGCGCTGGTGGCGATGGCGGCGGTGTTCGGCGCGGCGTCGCGGGCAACGTTCGCGTTCATCGTGTTCGCGTTTGAAATCACGCGCGATTACAACGCGATTCTGCCGCTGATGCTGGGCTGCGTGATCGCGGACATGATTGCGCTGCGTTATTTGCCGAGTTCGATCATGACGAAAAAGCTGGCGCGCCGCGGGCTTTCGGTGCCGGAGTTTTACGAAGCGGGCGTGCTGAACGTGGTGCGGGTGAGCGAAGTGATGCGCAAAGATGTGCAAGCCATTCCTCCCGAAATGACGGTGGGAGAAATGGCCGAGCGGATGGCGCAGCGCGAGCCCGGATACGACATCACGGAAGGTTTGCCGATCGCGGGTGAAGATGGGCGGCTGGTGGGAATCGTGACGCAGGGGGATTTGTTGCGCGCGCTCGAGGAGGATCCCGCGGGGCGGATGGCGGTGAGCGAGGCGGGTACGATGAACCCGGTTGTTGCGTTTCCCGATGAGCTCGTTTACGAGGCGCTATTCCGGATGCTGAAGCGCGATATTGGCCGGCTGCCGGTGGTGAGCCGGGAAGAGCCGGAGCAGATGGTCGGATATTTGAATCGCGCGAGTATTTTGAGCGCTTGGACGCGGCAGATGCATGAAGAGGGCGTGCGCGAGCATGGGTGGTTTCGGAAATTTCGTGGAGGTCTGAAAGGTCCGGCGATAGCGCGGTCGGCTAAGTGAGTTTGCGGGGTGTTTGTGATTGGGCGAAAAGAGCCGGCGAGACGCCGGCCCTCCATTAAGATCGGCGGGCAGGCGTAACGGAAGTGCATCATTGCCCGTAGGAACGGGATCTTCTGAGTTTGATCGCGCTTGGATCAAAATAATCTTACCAGCCGCCGCCGCCCCCGCCGCCGAAGCCGCCGCCTGAGAAACCGCCTCCACTGAAGCCTGAGCCTCCGGAACTGCTGCGCGGAGCCGATGCCATCACGTTGCTTGCCTGCGCGGACATCACGTTGAGGTCGTTGACGAACATATAGGGCACGAATCCGCTGCCATAAGGCCCTGAATACCATTGCGGCGGTTGCATCGCGATACCGGCGAAGGCTGCCACCCATTTCTTTTCGCAACGTAACGCCATCGCATAGGGCAGGAATTTCTCGAACATTTCAGGAGTTTTCACGATGCGTTCGAGGCGGTCGCTTTCCACGCGTTCGAGGAACTGTTCAAAGCCGAGAACTTTTTCGAACGTGCGAGCGCCGGTGAGTGTGCGCGCCGGCATGAACCAGCCGAAAATGCAGACAACTGCCGCGGTAAGGATCGCCGCAATGATCCAAGTGAGATGCGCTACGCCTGTAGCGGCTCCGAGTGCGCCACCGAATACGAAGAGCAGAATTCCGATCACAATACCCGCGCCGATGTAGCCCTGGCGAACCGTGTCCGGGCGATGCAGATAATAGCCGTCGGCCATGAGAGCGTCGAAGATGCGGCTGCGGATGGCGGGCAGATGCGTATAAAAATGATTCTGGAGGTCGGAGAGCTTTACGGTGGTGATCGAGCCATCGTCAAAAAGCGCGGAGAGCATTTCTAGTTCGTGCGAGCGGACGGCGCTCCACTCCGTGGAAGGCCGCTTGAGGTGAAAAATATATTCCTTGCTGTGCGAGAGGCCGAGGAGATGGCTTTCATCTTTTTGTTCGATCGTAAGGTAGCCCTTCACGGCGAGGTCGACGAGAGTCGCGGTGATGTCGCGCATCGCGGCTTCATTGTCAACAAGCGTGCCGCATTCGCCGGGAGTGAGCTTATCGGGCGGCTCGTATTGCACGGCGATGGAGCCGCGCTCGGGGTCACGGCCGCGCGTCCACCAGAGCCAGAGCATGATGAAAAACGCGACGACGGGAAGAAACAGGGGCCAATTGCTGCGAAAGAAAAGCGCCAATTTCGCGGCAGCCGAAGGCGGATGGACGAATCCCTTGTCCCAGCCAGCCACGACTGTGAGACCTTCTCGATACGACAGCGGATGATTGGTACTCACCTGGACGATGTTGCCTGTCGTTTGCACTTGCGCATCGCTTTCGCGCGATCCGTATGCGCCGGTGAAGGCGGTTGCGTGCAAGCCGGTGACGCCGTCGGGCAATTCGATTTTCGCCGAAGCAGAGCGGATTGGAGCATCCCATTCGCCGCCGGTGACATTCCAGTAGAGTTCGTCGTGATCGTCGAAGAATCGAATCGGCGTTGAGAATGCGATAGTGAAGCAGGACGGTCTTCGTGGTGTCCTGCGCATCAGGTACCGTGATTTTGAATTTCAAGTAGCGGCCTTCGCGCTTCTGCTCGTATTTGAGCGCATGACCTTCGTCATCGGTGACGGAGAGCGGTTCGAGAAGCAGCGAATAGTTGAGGTGCTGGGGCGAATCGTACTCGACGGGAATCGTGCGATAGATTCCGTG
Organism: uncultured Acidobacteriota bacterium; assembly: GCA_963790945.1. GTDB lineage: Bacteria > Acidobacteriota > Terriglobia > Acidiferrales > UBA7541 > Palsa-295. Next base: position 26,103 of record CAWBRH010000014.1, on the reverse strand, counting down.
CCAGAAACCTGTGAAACGCGCTTCGATGGTTTCCGTCACTTCGATGGTGCCATTGGGATTGACCGTGACGGTTTCATCGAAGCGTTGAATTGTGAGATCGCGTGCCCGTGTTATTGGCGCCACGAGAAACAGTGCGGTGATAAGCGCGAGAAGGCACGACGAGAATCTGCGGCGAAGGCGAAGCATAGCGTGCGAGCGGCTTAGGATGTGGCGCCGCCGAAACTGACTTTCGGCACTTCTCGTTCAGCGGGCGCGCTGATCTCGAAAAACTCGCGCGGCTTGAAATTGAACATGCCGGCGATGATGTTGGAGGGGAACTGCGCGATTTTCGTATTCAGGTCGCGGACCACGGCGTTGTAATAGCGGCGGGCATTCTGAATGCTGTCTTCGATCTGATTGAGCGTCGCTTGCAGCTGGTTAAAGCTTTCAACGGCGCGCAACTGCGGGTACGCCTCGGCCAGCGCGAACACCTGGCGCAAGGCGGCGGTGAGAGCGCCTTCCGCTTCGGCCTTCGCCGCGGGGCCTTCGCTACTCATCGCGCGATTGCGCGCAGCGACGACACCTTCCAGCGTTCCCTTTTCATGGGCGGCATAGCCCTTCACGGTTTCAATGAGATTCGGGATCAAGTCGTAGCGCCGCTTCAGTTGCACGTCGATATCCGACCACGCGTTGTCGCATTGCACCTTCAGGCTGACGAGCCCGTTGTACATGGCCACAATGAAGAAAACCAGCAGCACCAGAATTACAACGGCAGCAATCAGCATTGCGCGCCTCCCAGACAGGCTGGAACGGCCTTTCGGCCGCGATCCTTGCGGCTCAGAATACGGCGGGACGGAGGCGGAGTAAAGCGCATAGCGTCGAGCGGGTTTTCGCGAGCGGCACTATTTCGGTGGTTTGAGGCTGGGGTCGAGGCGCGCGGCCTCTTTGAATTCCGCCCCTGCCTCTTCGTCGTTGAGCCACTGCAGGCAGATTGCGAGATTGTAGTGCGCGCGCGCTGAATCTGGCCGCAGACGAATGGATTCGCGATAGGCATCCGCAGCAGGAGCGAACTGGCGCTTGGTGAAAAGCGCATTGCCGAGATTGAAGTAGGCTTCGGCGTTGTTCGGTTGTTCCGCGATCACTTTTCGATAGGCGGATTCGGACGCTTCGGCATCACCGGATTGCAAAAGAGCCGCGCCGAGGGCAATTTGCGCTTCGGTTAGCCCGGGCTGCGCAGCGAGCGCTTTGGTGTAGCTTTCAATCGCGCGCTTCGAATCTTTCTGGCTCATGTAGGCATTGCCCAAGTTGTAGAGTGCGTGTCCATCCTTGGGATTCAGCGTGAGGCCTTTTTCGTACGCAGCGATTGCTTCGGGGAATTTTTGCTGTTCCTGGTAAGAGCTGGCGAGATTGAATTCCGCTTCGGCTTGGTCAGGCTTCAACTCGAGGCTCTTCTGTAGGCTGGTAACGGCTTCGTCGAATTTATTTTGGCCGTGCAGCAGGTGGCCGAGTTCGAACCACGCATGCGCGTCCTTGGGATTATCGGCGACCACCTGGCGATAAGCGGCGATGGCTTCGTCGGTACGACCGGCATTCTCGAGGGCGGAAGCGTAGTTGGAGCGAACATCGGAGGCTTTCGGTGCGAGCGCGAGTGCCTGCTCGTAAGTTTTGATCGCGCCGTCCCAATCCTTTTTCGAAGCGAGAGCGGCAGCGAGATTATTGATTGCGTCGACGTACTTCGGCGAGAGATCGATGGATTTGCGATAAGCCTCAATGGCATCATCCGTGTGGCCCTGCGTGAACAGCACGGCTCCCATTCCATTGTAGGCTTGCGGAAAGTTGGGCTGGAACTCCAGCGCTTTCCGATAGGCGGAGAGCGATTCATCGAGCTTGCCTTTGTGGAAGAGAGCGAGGCCCAGATTGCTTTCCGTGATCGCGTCGGTCGGTTTCAGCGCGAGGGCTTTGTTGAAATCGATGATGGCTTCGTCGTCATTGCCCTTGGCGTCGAGGGCGAGACCGAGATTGCTATCGGCTTCCGGGAAATTTGGGTCGATGGCTAGTGCCTGGCGGAACTGCTTGATGGCTTCGTCGATTTTGCCGGCATTGTAAAGCTCGAGGCCGCGATTATTGAGTTCGACGGCCTGATTGTGCGCGGCGACCTGCGATTGAGGCAGGATGGGATTAGCTGACGCAGGCGAAACAATTGCGAAAAGCAGCAGAAAGCCGCCGCAGATCGGCATCATCTTCAAAGTCCCAGCCTCCGAGAAACTCGCCGCCGAAAGCATAGCACAGTCAAAAGCGCGCTCGGCACGGGCAGGCGAGTATCGCTAGTGTTACGGTCTAATTTCAGTTACGCTAGCGGCGCACTTGCGTACAAGTGGATTGGACCCCTTCCAGCCACTTGTGATGCTTTTCAAAACATTCAGCGCAGCGGTATTCGGCATCGACGCATACCTCGTCGAAGTTGAGGTGGATATCGGTCCGAGCTTTCAGGGCTATTTCAGCGTCGTCGGCTTGCCGGACATTGCCGTCAAAGAGAGCCGCGAGCGGATCAAGTCCGCCGTGCGCAATTGCGGCTTCGATTTTCCCTTCAATCAAATTGTAACGGTGAATCTCGCCCCTGCGGACATTCGCAAGGAAGGTTCGGCGTTTGACCTGCCGATGGCGTTGGGAATTCTGGGCTGCCAGGGCACTTTCTTCGGCAAAATCCTCGATTCGTACGTTTTTCTGGGCGAGTTGTCCCTGGACGGAAGCGTCCGTTCCGTTCGCGGCGCACTTTCGGCGGCGCTGGCAGCACGCGAGCGCGGGATCCAGAATGTTGTGGTACCGGAAGCCAACGCGCGCGAGGCGGCCGTGGTGGAAGGCGTAAAAGTATTCGCGGTGAAATCGCTGCCACAAGCGGTCGATTTGATGAACTCGCCGGAGTCGTTTCATCCGATCGAAGTGGATACGAAACAGATGCTCGCGGAAGCCAGCCAATATGGGGTGGACCTGCGCGACGTGCGCGGACAAGCTGCAGCCAAACGCGCGCTGGAGGTATCGTGCGCCGGCAGTCACAACATTCTACTAATCGGCCCGCCCGGCGCGGGCAAGACGATGCTTGCAAAACGGATTCCCACCGTGCTGCCGCCGATGTCGCTCGAAGAAGCGATCGAAACCACGCGCATTCACAGCGTGGCCGGGACTCTCGAAGACAAACGCGGACTGATCGGGACGCGTCCGTTTCGCTCGCCCCATCACACGATCAGCGACGCAGGCTTGATTGGCGGCGGTGCGATTCCGCGGCCCGGCGAAGTGTCGCTGGGACATAACGGCGTGCTGTTTCTCGACGAGTTGCCGGAATTCCAGCGCAATGTGCTGGAAGTGATGCGTCAGCCGCTCGAAGACGGATGCGTCACGATCGCGCGCGCGGCGCTTTCGGTAAGCTTCCCGTCGCGCTTCATGCTTGCTGCGGCGATGAATCCTTGTCCGTGCGGATTTTTCGGCGATCCGACGCGCGAGTGCCATTGCTCGCCAGTGCAAATTCAACGATACGTATCGAAAATTTCCGGGCCGCTGCTCGATCGCATCGATATCCACATCGAAGTGCCCGCCGTGAAATACAAAGAACTGCGCGGGAATGCGGAAGTGGAATGCTCAGGCGCGGTGCGAGAGCGTGTGCTGCGCGCGCGCGAGGTGCAGCTGGATCGCTACCGTTTGGAAAAAGGCTTGTACGCGAATTCGCAGATGCCTTCGCGCTTGCTCAGAAAACACTGCGCGATTTCGGCGGACGGCGAAAAGCTGCTCGAAACGGCCATCCAACGGCTCGGCCTATCGGCGCGCGCACACGACCGTATCCTGAAAGTATCGCGCACGATCGCGGATCTAGAGGGCGCCGAGTGCATCCAACCGAAGCATTTGAGCGAGGCGATTCAATATCGCACGCTAGACCGAACCTATTGGGCATAGAGCAGTTTAGAAAGAAAATCGCTTCGACCGATTGTGGTTCAATAGTAAGTTGCGGTAATGCACGGGCACGATGGATTGACTTGTGCGCGCGCGGTATGTTACGCATACTGCTCTTTTAAGGTGCCCCTCGGCGTCGGATGGCGGCTAAAACCCAACGAATCGAGATTACGCTGGAGACGCTGCTCGAAAGCGTGGATCTCGCCGAAGTGATTGTGATGCGTATCGCGGAAGCCGCAGGTTTCAGCGAAGAAGACATTCACAAAATGGGAATGGCGGTCCGAGAGGGCGTGATCAACGCGTATAACTACGGAAATCAGCAGATTCGCGACAAAAAGATTTTTATGACCGTGGAGCTCGAGCCGGACAAGATGATCGTCCGCGTTCTCGATCAGGGCAAAGGCTTTGAACTCACCGAAGTGCCCGACCCGCTGGCCGAGGAGAACCTGCTCCGCACCTCGGGCCGCGGTTTGTTTCTGATGCGCGCGTTCATGGACGAATTCAACGTACACACCGCCCCCGGAGGCGGTGCTGAGCTGGTGATGGTGAAGAAACTCCCCGAACCGGTTTCCGGCAACGGAAGCTGACAACCGGAGTAGAATTAAAGCAACGAGGTTCTACCGTGGCCCTACAAGGCACTTGCCGTGAGATTAATGACGTCGCAATCATAGACTTCAGCGGAAAGATCACTCTGGGTGAGGGCAGCTCCACTCTCCGCCGCACGATTAAAGAATTGATCGACAAAGGCCACCGCAAGATCGTACTGAATCTCTACGACGTGGACTACATCGACAGCTCGGGAATTGGCGAACTCGTGAGCGGCTATACCACGGTTCGCAATGCGAGCGGCGAGCTGAAACTTCTTCACCTGACGAAGCGCGTGCACGACCTTCTGCAGATAACCCGGCTTTTCACGGTTTTCGATGTGCAGTCGGACGAGGACAACGCGCTGCGTAGCTTCCGCTAGGCTCCAATCGTGCGCTCAAAACGCAGGCTGCGAGTAGTTCGCGCGCTTCTTTGTGGTAACATCTTTTTTCCGGAATTTACTTACGGGGAGTGGCTTTGGCGCATATTTCCAGGAAAGAACTGAAGAAGGACGAGCTGAGGGACACGCTGGCGCAGGGAGCCGAAGCGGTGCTCTCTCATCAGAGTCTTACGCTCTACATCGTGATAGCCGCGGCAGTGATTGCGCTGGGTTTTTTTGGATGGAGGTCCTACACCGAACGGCAAACGATAAAAGCAGCGGCGGCCTACAACGACGCGATGAAGGTGTTTCAAGCGCGCGTGCGCGCACCGGGCGAGCCCTCCGAGCCGAACGAAGTGAGTTACGTCGACGAAAAAAATAAATACGCCGACGCGGCCAAGAAATTCCAGGATGTAGCAACGAAGTACGCGCACACGCGGCCGGGACAGCTCTCGGCTTACTACGCCGGGCTCAGCCTCGAAAAGCTGGGCAAGAATGATGACGCCAAGAAATGGCTCAAAGGCCTGGCCGACGGCGATTCCGATTTCGCGAGAATGGCAAAATTTGAGCTGGCGCAGCTGGCGGATCGCAATGGCCAGGGCGATGAAGCGGTCAGTCTCTATCAGCAGTTGATGGCCAAGCCCGGTGTGCTGGTTCCCAAGCCAGTGGTGATGCTGGCGCTCGCCGCCCACTACAGCCAGAAGAATCCGGCCGAAGCTGCAAAGCTCTACGCGCAGATCAAGTCTGAGTATCCCGATACTCCGATCGCAAATGAGGCGGACCAGGAACTGGCGCTGCTGCCGGGCAAGTCATAAGCATAGTCCCTCTCATACTCGCGCCTTCTTTCCCAACGCAAGCCGACACGCTAAACTGACAGCAATGCAACTCGCTCCTTTCGCAATGGACGTGCGCCATTCGCGGGGCCGGCGCTACCCGGAAACACCGCACTCCTATCGCGACGACTTCGCGCGCGATCGCGATCGCGTCGTCCATTCCCGCGCTTTCCGCCGGCTCGAGGCAAAGACACAGGTCTTCACCACGCGCTTCTCCGATCATTTTCGCAATCGCCTCACGCACACGCTTGAAGTTACGCAAATCGCTCGCACTGTGGCCGGTGCTCTGGCACTCAATACAGATCTAACTGAGGCGCTGGCGCTGGTGCATGATATCGGGCATCCGCCCTTCGGCCATGCGGGTGAAAAGCAGCTCGACAAGCGAATGCGCGAGCACGGCGGCCGGTTCAACCACAATCTGCACGCGCTGCGCATCGTTGAGCAGTTCGAACAGCGTTACCTCGATCATCCGGGTCTGAATCTCACTTTTGAAGTGCGTGAAGGCATCATCAAGCACTCGCGAGATTATTCTGCGGCGGAGTTCCCGGAGCTGATGGAATACCTGCTCGAAGAGCGGCCTCCCGTCGAGGCGCAGCTCATCGATCTCGTTGACGAAATCGCGTACAACACCGCCGATCTCGACGACGGTTTCGAAGCGCATCTGCTTGATCTCGAGCAACTGCGCGAGGAAGTGCCGGTTTTCGAAGCGGCCTATCGCCAAGTGGACCGCACCCACCCAGAGGGACTGCAAAAGCTAAAATTCAATGAAGCTCTAAAACGCGTGCTCGACCGCCTTGCGACGGATCTTATCGAAAACACACGCGCACAACTGGAAGCGAGCGGCGCGAAATCCGTAGAAGATATACGACGAATGCCGAAGCGCCTCGCATCGTTCTCGCCGCAAATGGCGGAGCAGAATGGACGCCTGAAGCGTTACCTTTTTTCGCGTCTCTATTCTCACCCGGCCATCGCTGACGACCGCACCCGCTCCATTGCGGCACTTGACGAACTGTTCCGGTTCTTCCTGGAACACCCTGAGCGCATGCCGGAACACTATGCGCACCTTGCACGGGAAGAACCGCCACATGTTGTGGTCTGCGACTACGTTGCAGGCATGACCGACCACTTCCTCCTGCGCCAATGCAACGATCTGCTCGGCACGCCTGTTAGTTCCGCGACGCCTGCCCCGTAAAGCCAGCGCAACTGTGTCATTGCCCGTTAAGCGTCACGCATGGAATCTTCCACAGGTGGCTTCCTTGACATCGCGCTCGCCAGACTTATAATGGAATTTCGCTGCAATTTGCGGGGAAAACGATGTTTTTGGACGTTAACGAACTCGCCCTCCGTAAGACCCGAATCCGCAAGAGCTATTCGCCGGGTACGCTTGATTTTCACTCCGGGGAGTTCCGCCAAGTGGAGCCGCTGGAGGTGCGCGCGACGGCCGAATTGGTGGAAGGGCAGATCCGTGCCTACGGTAACTTACACACCCGCGTGGAGTTAGTGTGCGCCCGGTGCCTGGACACGGTGGTGGAAGAAATCAGCCGTGACTTCGATTTGTACTACCGGCCGATGACCTCCATCGCAGCCGACGACGAATTTCACCTGAACCTCGACGATACGGATATCGCGTTCTTCGAGGGCGATGGCCTTTTCCTCGCCGACGTGCTGGCTGAACAAGTGAATCTCGCGATCCCTATGAAGATTATCTGCCGCAGCGATTGTCGCGGCCTTTGCCCGCATTGTGGCGCGAACCTCAACAACGAAGAATGCCGCTGCGAAAAGCACGGGTCTGATCCCAGGCTCGCGCCCCTCGCCCGCCTGAAGCAGGACTGGTTCAAAAAGCAATAAAACGCTACACTATCCCTTTCCATTTTGGCCGCTTTCGTCGCGGCCTGCCATGAGGAGCTGTAATGCCGAATCCGAAACGACGTCACTCGAAGCGGCGCACGAGCAACCGGCGCGCGCACGATCATCTGCACAAATTGCCGCTCACGGAGTGTCCGAACTGCCACGAAAAGAAGCTGCCCCATCAGCTATGCCGCGCCTGCGGTTATTACAAGGGCCGTGAAGTGATTGACACTAAGGGCAAGACAGCCTAAGTTTCCCTCGCCTGTATTTCCAAGCTGGCACATTGATGACTACCATCGCTCTGGATGCAATGGGAGGAGACCACGCGCCTCGCGCGGAAGTGGAAGGCGCAGTGCTGGCGGCGCGTGAGTTAGGAACGCGGATTTTTCTGGTAGGCATTGAAGCCACTTTAAGACAGGAGCTCGGCCGTCACCGGCATCGCGGACTGCCGATCGAGATCGTCAACGCCACGGAAGTGGTGACGATGAGCGATTCTCCTGCGCATGCATTCCGCCGGAAGAAAGACAGCTCCTTGCATGTGGCCGCGAGGCTGGTACGCGACGGTAAAGCGGATGCCCTGGTCAGCACCGGAAACACGGGCGCGGTGATGACCGTGGCGCGATTCGTGCTGGGAACGCTGCCTTCGGTGGACCGTCCGGCGCTGGCTGGCGCCTTTCCGAATATGAAGGAAAAGTTCTGCGTGATTCTGGACGTGGGCGCGAACGTGGATTCGAAAGCGGAGCAGATCGCGCAGTTCGCCGTAATGGGCGAGATTTACCATCGCACGATTTTTGGCACCAAGCATCCTCGCGTCGCGCTGCTGTCGATCGGCGAAGAAGAGATGAAGGGAAATGAAGTGACGCGGGAGACGTTCAATATTCTGAAGCACTCGCCGTTGAATTTTACTGGCAACGTCGAGGGGCGCGACGTGTTTCGCGGCGATGTGGACGTGATTGTCTGCGACGGCTTCATCGGAAATATCGCGCTGAAAATCAGCGAGGGTTTGGTCGAGTACATTGGCGGCACGCTGAAGAAAGCGATCAAGAGCAGCCTCAAGTCTCAAATTGGCTATGCGCTTTCGAAAGAGGCGTTCGACGATTTCCGCAGCCGCACGAACTATTCGGAAGTGGGCGGCGCGCCGCTCCTCGGCGTTCGAGGGATTACCGTGATTGGCCACGGACGTTCGAATCCCGTCGCTATTAAGAATGCGATGCGCGTCGCAGCCGAGCTGTACCGCAATCGCGTGAACGAAAAGATCGATCAGGAGCTTTCCGCTGTAGTTACCGCCGCTAGCGTCGCGCGCGGCTGAGCACTGCGGACACCCACGACATGGGTAAACTTGCATTTTTATTTCCCGGACAGGCGTCGCAATATCCCGGCATGGGACGCGACCTCGCCGAAAAATATCCAGAATCGCGCGCTGTCTTCGACGAGGCGGAGGCTGCACTCGGTTTTTCGCTTTTCAAGCTCTGCTGCGAAGGCACCGAAGAAGCACTGAAGCAGACGGAAAACACGCAGCCCGCTATTCTGACCGTCTCGATTGCCGCATATCGCGCGCTTGAGAAGCGAGGCGTCACTCCCGATTTCGCGGCGGGGCATAGCCTTGGCGAATATTCCGCGGTGGTCGCTGCTGGCGGACTCGATTTTGCCGAGGCTGTGAAAATCGTACGACGGCGCGGGCGTTACATGCAGGAAGCGGTGCCGGCCGGTGAAGGCGCGATGGCTGCGATCCTTGGCCTTCCTCCCTCGGAAGTGGCGGAAGTCTGCAAGAAGGCGGCTGATCACGAGGTCGTCTCACCCGCGAACTTGAATTCGCCTGAGCAGACTGTAATTTCAGGCGCCGCGGCAGCCGTGAAGCGCGCCGTTGAAATTGCTTCGCAGAGCGGAGCAAAGCGTGCCGTGATGCTTCCCGTTTCCGCGCCGTTTCATTGCGCGATGATGGCTCCCGCGCAGCAGCGGCTCGAAGCGGACCTGCGTGCTGCGCATTTTCACGCCCTGAAATTCCCTGTGGTCACTAATGTGGACGCCGAGGCGGTCACGACGGGTGATGAAGCGCGCGACGCGCTGATTCGCCAGGTCACGCAACCGGTGCGCTGGCTCGATTCGATTCACGAAATGATCGAAGCAGGCGTCACGGTTTTCGTCGAGGTCGGTCCGGGGAAAGTCCTTAGCGGCCTCTTACGGCAAATCGATCGCTCGATTCGTGCTTTCAATGTCGAGGATTCGGCGAGCCTCGAAGCTGCTATCGAGAAAATCGCGCAAGCCCGCGCGGAAGCGGCAGAAGGGTAAGCAGACCGGATGTTTTCACTCAAAGAGAAAGTAGCTCTCGTCACCGGTGCGTCGCAAGGAATCGGGCGAGCCACCGCGCTGGCACTGGTCGAAACAGGCGCGAAAGTTGGCGTCGCGGCCAGAAGTGCTGACAAACTTGCGTCGCTCGTTGGGGAGATCGAAGGCGCGAGTGGCGAGGCTCTGGCCATCCCGATGGATGTCGCCGATGCCGCACAAGTGAAAGCTGGTTTTCAGCAGGTCCTAGCGAAATACGGCCGGCTCGACATTCTCGTTAACAACGCAGCCATCACGCGCGACACGCTCGCCCTGCGCATGAAACTCGAAGATTGGGACGCGGTGTTGCGCACGAATTTAACCGGCGCGCACCTCTGCATTCAACAAGCGCTGGGCGCGATGCTCAAGCAACGCTCAGGCCGCATCATCAATCTTTCTTCGGTAGTAGCGCAGACGGGCAACGCCGGCCAGGCGAATTACGTCGCATCGAAAGCGGGCCTGATTGGCCTTACGCGCGCGATTGCCGTGGAGGTAGCTTCGCGCAACATCACCGTGAACGCCGTGGCGCCGGGCTTTATCGCCACACCGATGACTGACGTCCTGTCACAAGAGATCAAAGACAAAATGAAAGCGATGATCCCGCTCGGCCGCTTTGGCTCGGATAAGGATATCGCCGCTGCGATCATCTTCCTCGCAAGCGACGAAGCAAGCTACATCACGGGACAAGTGTTCGAAGTAAACGGCGGCTTGCACATGGGCTAGTGTTCGGCAGTGCGGTGGAGGCAGCGAAGTAGTAGGTGATCGTGAGCGATGGCTGAACGTGTCAGACAAATCGTTAAACTTGGCGAATGGCTCTATGACGCCACTGTTCCATGTGAAGTACGGATTATCAAAACGAATTTTTTTGAGCATCCCTCGGATGCTTTGGATGAGGGACTCGAGGGCTATCCGCCTCGTGACGCAGCCGGGAATTTCTATTTTGTTGAGTATATGATAGAGGGTCATGTCCGAGGCGTCTCCAATTGTTTTGGATCGGCAGACGAAGCAATTCAGGAAGCTGCCGGCAAGCTGCAAGGACCTATACGCTGGATATGAGGTATTGGCGATTCGATTTAATGCATCTGCAGGCGTCGCGGCACAAAGGTTGACCCCAGCATTGGGCCGCGCATAGAATGGGCGGTACAATTTTGGGCGCTGCCCCGGCCGTCGTGGCGGCTCAAGGGCGAGAGACTACTACCGATACCGGAGGAACAATCAGAATGGCCAGCGTTGAAGAACGCGTGAAGCAGATTATTGTCGAGCAACTCGGTGTGGACGAAGGCGAAGTCACTCCGACGGCTTCGTTTGTGGACGACCTGGGCGCCGATTCGCTCGACACAGTCGAGCTGGTCATGGCTTTCGAGGAATCTTTCGGCATCGAGATCCCGGACGAAGACGCCGAGAAAATCGCCACGGTGAAAGACGCTGTTGACTACATTGAGAAGCACGCCAAGGCTAGCAAGTAGTCCGCCCGGCCGTCCCATTCCGAACAGGAGAATGCAGGTTTGAACCGCCGAGTTGTCGTGACGGGCGTAGGGCTGGTTTGCGGGTGCGGCATTGGGACCGATGAGGTCTGGCGCAACCTGCTGGCCGGCAAAAGTGGTATCGGCCCAATCACCCATTTTGACGCAACTGCGTTTGACTGCCGCATCGCCGGTGAAGTCCGCAATTTCGATCCGCTCGTCTGGGTAGAAAAAAAAGAACTGAAAAAAATGGGCCGGTTCATCCAACTGGCTCTAGCCGCTTCGGAATTCGCGATGCAGATGGCTCGCCTCGAATTGAAGCCGGAAACTGCGGACGCTGCCGGCGTCTATATCGCCTCCGGTATCGGCGGGTTCGACGTGATCGAACGCGAGCATTCGAAATATCTCCAGGGCGGACCCGGAAAGATTTCTCCCTTTTTCATTCCTGCTTCGATCGTCAATCTCGCATCCGGGCACGTCTCGATTCGCTATGGCGCGAAAGGCCCGAACAGCGCGACGGCCACCGCATGTTCGGCCTCGGCGCATTCGATTGGCGACGCCTACAAGATCATTCAGCGTTGCGCCGCAGAAGTGATGATTGCAGGTGGTTCGGAAGCCGCAATTACGCCAATGGGCGTGGGCGGCTTTGCCGCGATGCGCGCACTTTCCACGCGCAACGATGAGCCCGAGCGCGCCAGCCGTCCATTCGATGCGCAACGCGACGGCTTCATCGTGGGCGAAGGCGCGGGCGTGCTGATTCTCGAATCGCTCGAATTCGCGCAAAAGCGCGGAGCGCCAATCTTCGCGGAAATCGTCGGCTACGGAATGTCCGGCGACGCATATCACATCACGCAACCGGCCGAAGGCGGAGATGGCGGCTACCGCGTCACGATGGCCGCGTTGAAGGACGCGAAAATTTCGGCGGACGACGTGAGCTACGTGAACGCGCACGGCACTTCGACTCCCATCGGCGACGCGATTGAAACCACCGCGCTAAAACGCGTCTTCGGTGAACGCGCAAAAAAAGTTCCCATTAGCTCCACGAAATCGATGACAGGCCATCTGCTCGGCGGCGCCGGCGGCCTCGAAGCCGGCATCAGCGTGCTCGCGTTGCGCGATCAGATTCTGCCGCCCACAGTGAACTACGAGCATTCCGATCCGGAGTGCGATCTGGACTACGTTCCCAATCAAGCGCGCAAAGCGTCCGTCGAATATGCCCTCTCGAATTCTTTCGGCTTTGGCGGCACAAACGCCTCCCTGATTTTTAAGCGTTGGAATGAAAAGTAATGTAGCTCAGGTCTTTAGACCTGAGGCTTTTGCGCGCTGGCGAGGCCGTATTGGAAAGAGGCACAATGAAAATCGGAGTTTGCGTCAAACAAGTCCCCGCCAAAGATGCCCCCCTCGCCATCGTCGAAGGCGGCGCCTGGATTCGCGAATCCGACATCGGATTCGAAACGAACGAGCCCGATAGCTACGCGCTCGAAGAAGCGCTGCGCCTGAAAGAAAAACACGGCGGCGAAGTAGTCGCCATCTCGATGGGCCCCGAACGCGCCAAGCAAACAATCAAAGAAGCCCTTGCGAAAGGCGCCGATCGCGGCATTCACGTCTCTGACGACCAATTCTACAAACTGGACCCGCTCGGCTCCGCCCGTTCGATGGCCGCCGCGCTCACAGCAGAAAATTTCGACCTCATCCTCACCGGACTCCAAAGCGACGACCAGGGCTTCGGACAAACCGGCGTCCTCCTCGCCGAATTGCTCGGACGTCCGCATGCCACGATCATTATGGCGATCGAGGTGACGGATTCGCGAATGAAACTCAAACGCGAACTCGAAGCAGGCTGGTTTCAATGGGTCGAGCTGCCGCTTCCCGCCGTCCTCTCAATTCAATCGGGCATCAACAAGCCCCGCTACGCCACGCTGAAAGGCATCATGGCGGCAAAGAAAAAAGAAATCGCCACAGTCCAGCGCGCATCGCTAGGTGTCCCCGATGCTCCCACGCAACATGTGGAACGCATCTACGTCCCGCACAAAGCCAAACAAACCGAATTCATCACCGGGCAGCCAAAGGAAATCGCAGCCAAGCTCATCGAAAAGCTCAAGCACGAAGCGCGGGTGCTCTAAATGAAAATTCTCCTCATCACCGAACAGCGCGAAGGCAAATTCAACAAAGTCAGTTTCGAGACGCTGGCCGCCGCCCAGCAAATTGTCCAGCACACGAAGGGCTCTCTCACGGGCCTGGTCATCGGCAAAGGAGTGGCAGCGCTCGCCGACGAACTCGCCGGATCGCAACTCGACGAAGTCCTGCTCGTCGAACACGACCTGCTCGAAAAATACACCCCGGACGGATTCTCACTCGCGCTGCGTCAGGTAATCGAAAGCACGAAACCCGATCTCGTCCTTCTCCCGCACACGTACCAGGTTCGCGATTTTGCTCCCAAGCTCGCGGCTTCAATGGGCAAGGGCATGATCGGCGATTGCATCGGCTACCGCTACGAGAACGGCAAACTCATATTCGTCCGCCAGATGTTTCAGGGCCGCACCGCAGCAGACGTCGTGTTCGCCGGCGATCCTCCGTGGATAGCATCGTTCCAAGCCAGCGCCTTTCGCGCCGACCTCGTCACCAAGCACGCCAGCGGAAAAGCCCCGGTGAAATCTGTCACCGTCGACCTGAAACCCGAGCAAATCCGCACCAAGCCACTCGAACTATTCCGCGAAGCCAAACAAGCCGTTGACCTGACGCAAGCACCGATCCTCGTCTCCATCGGCCGCGGCATCAAAGCCCCCGAAAATATTCCCATGGCCGAAAAACTCGCCAAACTTCTCGGCGGCGAAATCTGCGCCTCCCGCCCCATCTGCGACGAAGGCTGGCTCCCCATGGAGCGCCAGATCGGCAGCTCCGGCCAGACAGTGGCGCCCAAACTCTACTTCGCGCTGGGAATCAGCGGCGCCATCCAGCACGTCGTAGGCATGAAAGGTTCGCGCACCATCGCCGCCATCAACAAGGACCAGAATGCCCCCATCTTCGAAGTAGCCGATTACGGAATCGTCGGCGACCTCTTCGAAATCGTCCCCGCCATTATCGAGGAACTCGAAAAAACGAAATAACAGCTGACCCCGGGCGGTGTCCGCTTTCGAAATCTCCGCTCCCACATTCGGGCATCAAGGCGCACGATACATCGCGGTTCCTTTCTGCAATGACCTCTCCTGGCAATACTTACCGGTGGGCCTCACTGGCAATCGAAGTGCGACGCTGAAAGCACTTTTACGCCGGGGTGTGTTCGCCGCTCCGAGCGGCAAGCTGTGTGAGAAAGGGGGCTGCAAATGCAAACGCTGCTGCAAGATTTGAAGTACGGCATACGAATGCTCGCGCGAGCCCCTGGCTTCACGACCATCGCAGTTCTCACCCTCGCCCTCGGAATCGGCGCAAACACAGCCATATTCAGCGTCGTAAGAGCCGTCCTCTTGCATTCGCTCCCATTCAAAAATGCGGACCGCCTGGTTGTGCTGCACGAAGATGTGAAAGACCACGGCGCGGAGTCGGTAGCCTTCGCGAATTTTCAGGATTGGGAACAGCAAAATCATGTGTTCAGCCAGATGGCCGCGTATAGCGACGCCGAGTTCATCGTCAGCGGCGACGCGAGCTCTGAGCGAATTTACGGTGAAGAAGTAACGAACGGCTATTTTGAAATGCTCGGTGTCCCGGCCGAAAAAGGCCGCGTCTTCCTTCCCGATGAAAATCAGACGCCAATGAAGGACATGGTTGCAATGATTGGCGAGGGCCTGTGGCAGCGCCGTTTCGGCTCGAACTCCGCCATCGTAGGCAAGACGATCACTCTCAACAACGCGAAACTCACGATCGTCGGCGTGCTGCCAAAAGGTTTTCTCGGGTTTTCGGATCAGGCTGAGGTTTGGATTCCAGTCATGGCCCGGGATGCCGCATGGCCTGCATCCGCAAAGTTTGACTTCCTCCATAATCGCGGCGTCCATTGGCTAAGAGGAATTGCCACTCTGAAACCAGAAGTATCAATCGCGCAGGCGCAGACGGAAATGAGCACCATCGCCGGCCGCCTCGCTGCCGAGTATCCCGAAGAAAATCGCGATCGTGGCGCCGTCGTCAAATTTGCAAAAGAGGAATTCACCGGCTCGTTCCGCTCACCGCTTTATATTCTGCTGGCGGCGGTCGGATTCGTCTTATTGATCGGCTGCGCTAATGTCGCAAATCTCGTGCTCAGCCGCACCGCCTCTCGCGAACGTGAAATGGCCATCCGGCTTACCCTTGGAGCAGGCCGTTCCCGTCTCATCCGCCAGTTCGTTACGGAGGGCTTGCTGCTTTCAACTGTCGGCGCCCTGCTTGGATTTGTCATCGCAGTATGGGGATTGAATCTCCTGGTCGCAGCTTTGCCGGTTACGTTTCCGACATTCACGCACGTACAGCTCGACGCCGAAGTCCTCGCTTTCACTTGTTTGCTGATGGTTGCCGCCGGCGTCTTGATCGGGTTGCTTCCTGCGCTCACCGCCGGTCGAGACGATCTCACCGCAACACTTAAGGAAGGTGCCAAAGGAAGCGCGGGCCGTCGCGGCAGCAGACTCGGCTCTACGCTCGTCATTTCTGAGATTGCGCTGGCAGTCGTCCTTCTCGCGGGTGCAGGGTTGCTACTGAAGAGTTTCGATCGTCTGCTGAATACAAATCCTGGTTTCCGACCCGACCATTTGTTAACGATGCGTTTCTACGTTCCCGATCATGACTACAAGGGTGATGAGCGCAATCGTTTCGGCCCCGCGCTCGCGCAACAAATCGCCACTGTTCCTGGCGTGGAATCTGCTGCTGTCACCTTCATCGATCCGTTCGTATGGGGCGGTTTTTCGCGCGGCTTCACTCTCGAGAGTCATTCGGTTACCTCCGCCGCCGAAGAGGATTCCACCACCTACCAGGAAATCGGCTCGAACTATTTTCGAACGCATGGGCATCCCGATTCTCTCCGGGCGTGATTTTACGATGGCGGACAGTCTCGATAAGCCCCGCGTCTTGATAGTCAGCGAGGCGTTCGGCCGAAAGTTCTATCCAGGTGAAAACCCAATCGGAAAACGCATTAAGTATGGTTCTGCCGATTCAAAAAATCCCTGGATGGAAATTGTGGGCGTGGTCGGCAACATCAAGTTCAAATCACTGCGCCAGAACGCCGACGCCCAGCCCGTCTTTTATGGCCCACTCCTGCAGAGCGAAGTAATCATCAATATGAGCGTGATCGTGCGCACTCGCTCCACTCCTGAATCGATGATCGATACGCTTCGCGCGGCAATTCAAAAAATCGATCCGGACGTGCCTGTCTATAACATCGCGACGATATCGCAACGCATGCGCGAAGATACCGCCGAGACTCGCTCATATACTCTGTTGCTCGCGCTCTTCGCTACGCTCGCTCTCGCTCTCGCGGCTATCGGCATCTACGGCGTGATGGCCTACGCGGTGACGCAGCGAACGCACGAAATCGGGATCCGTCTCGCGCTTGGTGCACAGCGCAACACGGTGTTCCGTCTGGTCGTAGGGCGTGGACTGTGGATGGTGCTCGTGGGTGTCGCCGCCGGGCTCATCGGCGCGCTCGCTTTGACTCGCATCTTGTCCGGCCTGCTCTTCGAAGTGGCGCCCACAGACCCATTCGTACTTGCCGGCACCTCACTGGTGCTCGCCGCAGTCGCCTTGCTCGCATGCTATCTGCCGGCTCGCAGGGCAATGCGCGTCGACCCGATGGTCGCGCTGCGCTACGAATAAATGCGCGAAAATTGCTCAAGCTCTGTCTATCGAAACCGCGAATTCACAGTCTAAGAATTGAGCGCGATTCCTGCGGAGAAACATCAAGATGCAAACGCTGCTTCAGGATCTGAAGTATGGCCTGCGAATGCTCTCGAAATCGCCGGGCTTCACGATCGTCGCGGTACTCACCCTCGCGCTCGGCATCGGTGCCAGCACCGCCGTCTTCAGCATCGTCAACGCCGTTCTCCTCAAGCCCCTCCCGTATCCGCACGCCGAACGCATCGTCTTCCCCTGGCGCCAGACGCCTCCCGGCATCGACCTCGGCTACAACGAAATTCCCTGGGGCGCCCGCACATTTCAGAATTTTCAGCGCGACGCAAAAGGGTTCCAGGACGTGGGTCTATTCGAAGCTGCTGGTTTCAATCTCACCGGTACCGGCGATCCGGTTCGCATTGATGGCGTCCGCGCCTCCGCCGGATTCTTCCGCACAATGGGCGTTGCGCCGCTTCTCGGCCGCACATTTCTCGATGAAGAAGACCACCCAGGGCATGACCGCGAAGTGGTCCTGGGCTACGGCCTATGGCAAAGAAAATTTGTCGGCGATCCCAGCGTTGTCGGCCGCACTCTCGAATTGAACGGCGAGTCCTACTCCGTCGTCGGCGTGATGCCTAATGGTTTTGCGTTTCCTCGCGGCGAAGAGATGCCCGGCAGCTTCCAATTCCCGCGTCTCCCGGAGATGTGGGTCCTCGCGATCACAGATATTCCCGCAGACTCCACCGCGCCGGACGAATTTGCCGTCATCGCGCGCTTGAAGCCCGGCGTCTCCATCGCCCAATCGCAGTCGGAAATGAACGTACTTGCCAAGGAATGGGAAAAGATTCCGCACGGCGCTGGCTGGTTCAGTTCCAAAATCACGCCGCTCGCCTCGCAAGTTGCCGGTGACACGCGCCGCCCGCTTTTGCTTCTCCTCGCTGCCGTCGGCGTGGTCCTTCTCATCGCCTGCGCAAACGTAGCCAATCTTCTTCTCGCCCGCTCGCTCGGCCGTCGCAGGGAATTCACTCTTCGCGCCGCGCTGGGTGCCGCGCAAGGCCGCCTCGTTCGCCAGCTTCTCACAGAGAGCGTTCTGCTCGCGTTCCTCGGCGGAGTCGCTGGGCTTTTTCTCGGCCAGCTAGCAATTCAATTCGTAAAAACTTTTGGCCCGCTCAATATTCCCCGTCTCCAGGAAATCCGGCTCGATCCCGGCGTATTTGCGTTCACGCTCGCTATCACGCTTATTACCGGCCTGCTCTTCGGCCTCGCCCCCGCGCTCGGTGCCACGCGCGAAAATCTCGTCGAGACTCTAAAAGAAGGCGGCCAGCGCTCCGGATCCGGAACAGCCCGCCAGAAAATCCGCAGCGCGTTGCTCGTCTCCGAAGTTGCGCTCGCCCTCGTTCTCGTCATCGCCGCCGGCCTGCTCGTCCGTACATTTTTCCACCTGCTCAAAGTCGATCCCGGCTTCAATACCACCCGCGTCCTAATGTTCGAACTCACGCTCCCCGGTGCGCGCTATCCCGACAAAGACAGCCTCGCAGGCGTCTATCGCAAAGTTCTCAACCGGCTGAACGACATCCCCGGAGTCCAAGCCGCCGCCCTCGGAAGCCCCATGCCGATGAGCGGCGGTCAGGAATCCTCCGCGTTTGCAATTCCCGGCCGCACTTTCGACAAAAGCTCCGGCCGCAATCCGATTGCGTCTTACACGATTGCCTCGCCCGGCTATTTCTCCGCGATCGGCACGCCCATTCTCCGCGGCCGTCCTTTTCTTGATTCAGATACCGCCGATTCGCAACCCGTCGCAATCATCAGCAAGACGCTCGCCGATCAGTTCTACCCCGGCGAAGACCCCATCGGAAAATCAATCAAGCTTCCTCCCGCAAAATATCCCACCCTCACCATCGTCGGCATCGCCGCAGACGTAAAACATTTCACCGTGCGCGAATCCACGGGCCCCGAGTTCTACGTCGTCTACACGCAAAAGCCTTATCCCGACATGCTCACGATGCAAGTCGCGCTGCGCACTCAAGCCGATCCCCGCGCCATCATCGGCAGCGCGCGCGAAGCGATTCGCTCCGTCGATCCCACGCTGCCCATCGCGAAAGTCTCCACCCTGGCCAGCCTCGTCGACGACTCCATGACCCAGCCCCGCTTTTCGATGCTGCTCCTCGCCGCATTCGCCGCCCTCGCGCTGCTGCTCGCCTCGATTGGAATCTACGGCGTGATTTCCTACGCGGTCGCCCAGCGCACTCAGGAATTTGGCATCCGTCTCGCCCTCGGCGCCCAGCCGCGCAACGTGTTCTCGATGGTCCTAGGCCAAGGCGCGCGTCTCGCGCTGCTCGGTGTCGTGCTGGGATTTATCGCCGCATTCGCAGTCACACGGCTGATGACAAGTCTTCTCTTCGGCGTTCAGCCCACCGACCCCATCACGTTTATCGCCGTGCCCGCTTTGCTGATGAGCGTCGCGCTGCTCGCCTGCTACATCCCCGCTCGCCGCGCCACCCGCGTTGATCCAATCATCGCGCTGCGCTACGAATAGCTTCTAAAAACGCCGCGATCTTCTTTGCGCAAACTCGCCTGTTATCCCGAAATCCCCAAAACTGATAGGATACGGACGGTCGGCTTGGCATTCGTCGCGCCGTTTTCGCTCTCCCCGCCCTGCCGAAACAGATCTAATGGACAAACCCGTAAAAGTTTTTCGCGAGCCCCGCTGGCCCGCTTTCGTCGCCATGTTCGCCGCCGCTCTCGTTCACCGTTCGATGCCCGAGCGGCTCTCCGTCGGCCCCAGTTGGGGCCTCCTCGTCATCACCGTGCTTCTGCTCATCCCGCTCGTCTACTCCAATCATCGAGGCCATTACAACGTCTCCCGAATCCTCACTTTCGTGGCCACTGGCATCATCACCGCCGCTATGATTGCGTCTCTCGCTCTTCTGATTACGGGCATACCGAAGCACCTTGATTCTCCACAGACGCTCCTCCGCTCGGCCGTCTCGCTTTGGCTCACCAATGTGGTTGTCTTCGCTCTGTGGTACTGGAAAATCGATGCAGGCGGTCCGCTCGGCCGCGACAAGGCACGCGGTGATTTCGACAGCTCATTCCTGTTCCCGCAGATGCTCATCCGCGACGAGCCCGAAGAAATGTGGTCGCCGCAATTCCTCGATTATCTGTTTCTCGCCTTCAACACGAGCACCGCCTTCTCGCCCACGGACACTGCGGTCCTTTCGCGTTGGGCCAAAGTAGGCATGATGGTGCAGTCAATTATTTCGCTGACGATCGTGGCCTTGCTCGCAGCTCGCGCCGTAAATATTCTCTAAGCGGAGCCGGGAGAAAAAATACGCCAGCCATCACTGATTAATTTGACCGTTAGTTGGATCGATGGAGGGTCAGCCCGCTCGAAAACGCCTGCTTCACATCGGGCTTCGCGAGATATGCAATCGACCAGCCCGCCGCCCCAATCACAAGCGAGTGAACAAAAATCATCGGGCCGAGCGGAACTACGGGGTATCCGATAAAAGTAAGAATGCTGATGATCGTGCACAAAATTCCAATTCCGATACAGCTGATCGCCAGAATTCGCGCCCATTCGCACAGTTGCAGCACTCCCAGCGCCAGGCACCCCGCCACTCCGGCCAGCACCAGAAGCGAAAATCCTCCGGCCACTCCCATCCCCGCAATCGACGCGGAAACCGGATCGCCTCCGTCTCCTCCGCCGATCGCCATCACCGCCACAAAAAAGAACGCGAAAGCACCCAGAGCCAGAATCGCAGCCCCAGTGAACGTCGCGACCGCGATGATTGTCACTCCGGCAGGTCGTTTCATGCTCGGCTCGGCTGGGATCTCTTCTGATCGTCGAGCGGGAAGCTCGCGCCGTCCATCAGCCCACCAATTCTGCGCTTTAGACCGGCGGCGAGAAATTATAATTCTGTGAATGTACGAGTGCAGGCTTTCTAGCTTGAATCGTATGAATGGCCGAGGCGCCGTCGCCACAAAACTTTCTGCCCTTTTTCTTACAGTTTCCACCGCGCGCAATATTCCCCGTGACGCCCGGCTAACCGTTGCGCTAAGCGCGGTCTTCGCGTTTGTCGCCAATGTAATCCCCCGGTTCGAATAGTCGGTCATCATTGTCGTTGTCGCGAGGCGAGACTGCGCCACGCTTGCTCTTCACAATGATGATGCCTCACTTAGCGTTTTTCGGGAATACAGCGCAACCTGTAGGTCACTGCGCGGGTCTTCACTGCTCGAAACTCTAAAATCTTCCCGGTAAGACATGCCGCACCGCCCATCCGACCACGGCATTATAACCCTCGGACGAGCGGCGCGACGTTATCGCCCTGTGAATATTTATCCGTTGATCCTGCTATCCCGGCGACTCCAAATTCACTAATCCGGATGGCTGTGCCGCCAGTTCCAATAGTCCCGCTGCTCTTTTTCCTTCAGTTTCTCGTACTTGCGGTACTGCTCGTGCCGCTCTTCAAGATAATGCCGGTAAGCATGATCTTCGCGCTCATCCCAGTTGTGATAGTCCTTGTGTCCCGGGTCGTACACTCGCACCTGCACTTCCTGCGGTTTCGGCGCCGCAGCCACCACTGAACCGGTGGTCGCAAGAGCCGCCGTCAAGACGAACGCGCTAAGGCATCGCCGTGCTGCATGCATCGGTGTTTCCTCCAAGCCGCAATTCATGCCCGAGGTTGCGAATCGCGGCATTCGTTTTGAATTTAAAGGCCGTCCTGCCGATTGCTGAAGTGGTGCGGCGGGAAACGCACCACGATTTGCTTCTCTCACAATGTTGCCGCGCCCGGCTTTTTTCGGGAATACAGCGCACCCTGTAAATGATCCAGCGCGCAGCTTTACTCGGTCCGCGGCGATTCGCGTCAGCCGGTACCCACGACGACGACGATCCCAACCTGGGTCTTCCTGGGTGCCATAGCCCTATTGCGCCTCCGCACCTAACCCCGCTCTCCGCGAAGTGTTGGGACGTGGTTTTGCTCTTCGGTGGGAGCCCCTCGTTTTAACAGGGGGAGCTGGACTTCAGTCCAGCGAAAAAGCATTGAGCAATTGAAATGGGCTTTAGCCCCGGGAATTTCACTGCAGCTTCGCATACTCCGCTTTGGCTTCCTTCAGGATCGGCCTGGACACGCCTCTCTTTCGCAGCTCGGCTCCCGTTCCGGCAAGCCCGTGCCGAAAATCCCGTAGCTCAGGTCCCATTCCGTGCCGACCTCGGCCGGAATTGACGTGAGGCCTGCTTCAGAATACTCGAATCGGGTCGCCTCAGATGTAGTAGCATCGCGCCGCGCAAGTCCCGCCGCGCTCTACGAGAAATCAACGGTAACCGCTTCCAATTCGAGCCTTCATCCGCGCATCGCAGTCACAACGAAACGTGGCGGCCTGCTCGACCAATATTTCTACTTCTTCATGTCGCTCCTGATTCCCGTGGTGGTGGTGTACGGCTTCAGCTTCACGGTGGGGAACAACCTGTTTCATCCCGCTATTCCGCGGCCCCCGATCCTATATGTTCACGCGGCGGTCTTTTCCGGTTGGCTGCTCTTTTTCCTGCTGCAGTCCGCCCTGGTGCGCACGCGCAACGTGCGATTGCATCGGCGCATCGGCTGGTTCGGAGCCGCGCTGGGTGTGCTGGTTTTCGTGCTCGGCGTCTCTACCGCCGTCGTCATGGGTCGCTTCAACACCTTACAAATGCATGCCACGGGCGTGGAGTCTTTCTTGATGATTCCGCTCTTTGATATGGTCTGCTTCTCCAGCACCTTCGCACTCGCGATTTACTGGCGGAAAAAACCGGAGTTCCATCGCCGCCTGATGTTCATTGCCACCTGTGCGCTGACCGCTGCGTCTTTCGGCCGCTTTCCGGAGCGCCTGCTACCCCACGATTTTTTTTATGCCGGCGTCGACTTCCTGATTCTCTTCGGCGTCGTCCGCGACATGATCGTCAACCGCAGAGTGCACCGGATTTATTTTTACGTCCTGCCCGCCTTCATCGTCGGCCAAACGATCGTGATGTACACCGCGATCCACAACCTGCCGTACTGGACCAGCATCGCTCACTCGATCCTCTGGTAGCGGTCTTACTTTGGATCAGGGGATAACTTTTGGGCCGGATCAGCGACAGATACCTGGCAGGCATTGAAAGCAATCTCAACCACGCCCACATTCTTCACGTCATACACGACGTGCGTTGGGATTTGAAACGAGCCCACTTTTGCATACTCCACGCGGAAGGTAACATCCGTGGGGGCAGCGGAAGGAGGTTGATTCACTCGGGACGCTACAGCAGAAATAATGAGTCCGTCCTCGGTTCTCACATATGTTGGCACTGCCACAACCTTCATTTGAGGGTTGTCGACCACCACCTGGGTGAGCAACACGTCCTTGTCGAAATCCTCGTCAAAGTTCGTGTCACCTGGCGTTCCATGCAGGTGAATTTCAGCTCCTGCCGTCGTAACTTCCACGCTATTGTCCGGCAGCGGCACCATGGAGCCATTCATGTAGCCGTTCCAGGATTGGAAGAAGCCATCAACCATCGTTTGCAACCCGTGACGCATCTGTTTCGCGGCCGCCTCTTTGCCATCAGGTGGAACGGATGTGTCGTTCCATTCCAACGAACCTTTGCCTTTTAATTGATCCACCACAGAAAGATGGACTGTCCGCAGATACTTCAGCATCGGATTGTCTTCAGGGATCTCTTTTTCCGCTGAAGCCCGTCAACATGGCCTTCCAGTCGATTGAGGCTTCACAGTGGAAGGACTTCAGACCGCTAGTCGTGGGCGTGTAATACTGCGCATGCGCCGCAAACAACCGGTCGCGGGCAGCCTTATCCTGCGCGCCAATCTGCGTGCCACACAGAAAAGCCATAACGAAAAAAGCAAAAAGCACATAGCTCAGGTTACGGTTCATTTTGGAACTGTAATATCGATTCCGGCTCCCGGCGCCATTAGCTCCCGCTAAACAACTCTATCGGTAACTGGGAATTTTAGCCCAGATTCTATCTTGGCGGACCGTGCGAAAATTCCCGTAGCTCAGGTCCCATTCCGGCCGACCTCGGAGGGAATTGACCTGAGGTCTCCTCGAGGCACCGTCGGGATTTTGTAGCATCGTGATTTATCACGAGCGTCGGAGGCAGCTACCGCGGATGAAATTTGGGCCAACCGAGCCACGAATACTGCCAAGCTACCGAAACACTTTGATAGTTACCGCCAAAACGCACGTAGGTTCCGTTGCTATAGCTGGTCTTGATGGTCTGGTGTTTGCCCGAGCGGAAAGGCTGCTGTGGCTCCAACGCGCGAGCTCGTCTGCCGGGTTCCAGGATTGGAAACACCATTCAAGCTGGTGCGCCGCCATACCAGAAATTCCCGTCGACCGAGATCCAACAACGTTGTTTTGTGAAGTCGTAACTCAGGTGCCCCTCGAATGATCCGATGGGCTGTTCCGTTTGAGGTTGCGGATTGGGCATCGAGAAGAAAGCATTGTTTGTCGTGTAGAACCATACCCCGGCGTACCCATCGAGAAGCCAGTTACCCCAGCGTCGCGAATAGCCTAACTCTGGCTTCACTGCCCATCGATTGATGCTCCAGTTCACGAGATGCAGCGGATTGTATTGACCAGTCGGAGCGATCACTGTCAGGCTGGCTCCCAGCAAAGTTTTTTGTTTCCAGTTGGCTAATTCCTGCGCCGACATCGCGCGTCCGCCTTTGAGGTTCACTGAGAACCGAATTTCAAGGTCGAGAAGCCCAGAGCGATAAATCTCCTGATGGTTGCCAAGGACTGATCCCTGAAAAGTGCCGACACCATAGGGCAGGAAACCGGTGATGTTCGCCGAGCGCCCAGAACCAGGCTGAACGAATGATAGTAACTGACGGTCGGAATGTGGTAGACGCCAGTGGCTCCCGTGATGGAACCTGCTCGTCCCGTTGAAGTTCAGGCCACCGTCAAAAAAGAGACCAAGACAAGTGACCGCATTGGCGCCCGTGGGCGTGATGATTAGGCGCGGGGGGCCGAGAGTCTGCGCCACCGCGAGGTGTCCACAAGACACCACCATGCCAACAAGAAACACGAACGGGCAACTGTTCTCACGCACGCTCCCGCGATACCGCCGAGCGTCACCCAAACTGCTGATCCGCCTCGGCTCGATTCCCCTGAGGGCTGCCTGCCTGAATCACCATCTGGATGTCGCTATGAAGTCACGGAACTCGGGTGCGCAAACTACTTTCAATTGTCGAAGGAAGGTTGCTGGGCATGACCGCAACCTGAAGATGGTTCTCCTGTTCTGTGTCCATTCTGGGTCGGCTCAGCTTCATGTAGTGATACAGTTCAGCATGCGCGGCAGCACCGGCTGCCCCCTGCCGCGATCTCCGGAGACCCCAAATGCGAGCATCTATCTTCTACCGAATCGCCGCCGTTCTTCTGCTCTCTTCGCAGCAGGACACACCCTCGGCTTTCGCCAATCGGACCCCGCATGGGGAGTTGATGCGCTCCTCGCCTCCATGCGATCACTTCACTTTGACGTTCAGGGCTTCAACCGCAGCTACTGGGACCTCTTCCAGGCGGCAGGATTCTCCGTCGGCGTGTTTTATCTCTTCGCGGCGATTCTCGCATGGCAGCTAGGCGGCCTTCCGGCAGCAAGCCTGGCGCTCATGCGCGGCACTGCATGGGCGTTCGCCCTTTGCTTCGCGGCCATCACAGTCGTGAGCTGGAAATACCTGTTCATCTTACCCATCGCCATTTTCAATCGTAATTACGTTGTGTTTGACCGTGGCTGCATGGCTTTCATCGAAACAAGTCACGATCGCTTCACGGTGAATCCCTCGACGTAGCTGGCCTGAAGGTCTGGACGCGCAGGGTGTAACAATTGACGGTATACAGCAAGGACGCCCCCGCATTAACCTTCGTCGCGAGCATCAGCGCTCCCGACCAAGCCGTGAAATAGCAAGTTCCAGAGCAGTTCGTAGTCCACGCAGTT
>CAWBRH010000013.1:0-35580 GCA_963790945.1 uncultured Acidobacteriota bacterium | reverse complement strand
TTCCGGCGCGTTCGAGATCGTCATTGATGATCACAAAATCGTACCGGCTGTAGTTCAATATTTCCTGTCGCGCCCGCTCGAGGCGCCGCTTGATTTCGTCTTCCGAGTCCTGGCCTCGCGCCCGGGTGCGATTTTCCAGATTCTTCTCGCGAAGGCGGCAGAACGAAGATTGCGACGGCTCCGGGCAGCTTGTCTTTCACCTGCAAAGCGCCCTGGACGTCAATCTCGAGCACGAGATCCATATTCCGCGCGAGCTTCGTCGATCGACTTCCTCGGTGCCCGTACCAATTTTTCCCGAACACCTGAGCGTACTCGAGAAAATCGCCCCGCGACACCATCCGCTGGAACTCCGATTCATACACGAAATTGTACCACTTGCCCTCGCTTTCCGTCTTGCGCGGGGCCGCGTGGTGCACGAAATCGATAGCATCGTTCCGGGTAGCTGCAGCTTCTTTTGCACCAGCGTGGATTTCCCCGAACCACGGGCCGGAGACGATCAGCACCAGTGGCTCGCGGATCGTTCATTCGATGTTCTGCACCTGTTCCCGCAATTTCTCGATTTCGGATTTGATCTCGAGCGCCAGCCGCGTAATTTCGAGCCCTTCGCGCTTCGTTGCCGGGAGTTTTCGAGAGCAACGTGTTCGTTTCCCGCTGCATTTCCTGGAAAAGAAAATCGAGTTTCTTGCCGACGTCGCCCGAGCCGGCGAGCAAGGACTGAAACTGCTGCACGTGGCTCCGCGAGCCGCGCGATCTCTTCGGAGACATCGCTGCGCTCGGCGGCAATCGCCGCTTCCTGGCGAGTCGCGCGGGATCGATCTGCGCTTCGCCGAGCAATTCCTTCAAGCGCGATTCCAGCCGCCGGGCAAATGCGGGACGCGCGCGCTCGGCAGATCTCCGACTCTTCGCGGCGAGCCCGGCGATGGTGCGCGGCGCGCCCGGACATTTCCTCCGCAGAGCATTGCCTTCGTTCGCGCGCATTCGATCGAGCTTATCGAGCGCTTCGTTCAGGCACGCGAGACGACCAGCTTCGAGATCCGCAGATCTCTCTTCAAGCGAAGCCGCCGGCGAGCCAATGACGCCGGGCAAGCGGAGAATCGAGGCGATTTCCGGCTCGGCCTGGATTTCCAAATTTCTTCCGTAAAGTGTCGACGGCTTCTAAATAGGCTGCCGCAACTTCCTGGTTGACTCCGACCGCCGCCGGCCCCGCCAATTCGTGGTGCAGACGTCACGTCGAGATGACCGCGCTCGAATGCGCTCGCGCACGATTTGGCGAATCCCGGGCTCGATCGGCTCGAAGCCCTCCGGTACCCGCACATGCAGATCGAGAAACCGATGATTCACGCTACGAATCGAAACGCGCAGGCTCTATCCGTTCTCGATGGCCCGGGCCTGGGCATAGCCGGTCATCGACCGCAGAGGCCGCTCTGGTACGCCGAGCGGCCGGTACCTATCGGCTGCGACGTGTCTTTGGCTCGGCCAGCGGACATGTATCATACGGGATCCCCGACCGTGCGCGCAGCGGGCTCCGCGTCGCGAAATTGTATTTCGTAGAGCCGCGCATAGATCCCGCCGCGTGCAAGGAGTTCTTCGTGCGAGCCGCGTTCGCGAATCGTGCCGTTGTCGAGCACGGCGATCATGTCCGCGCGGCGGATTGTGGAAAGACGGTGCGCGATCACGAAAACCGTGCGCCCCGTCATCAAATTGTTGAGCGCGCTCTGCACGAGCATCTCCGATTCGGAATCGAGTTCGGAGGTCGCTTCGTCGAGAATCAGATCGGCGCATCCTTCAGCAGCGCGCGCGCAATGGCCAACCGCTGGCGCTGGCCGCCGGAAAGGCGCTGGCCGCGATCGCCGATCATCGTTTGATAGCCTTGCGGCATCTCCATGATGAAATCATGCGCCAGCGCCGCTTGGGCCGCAGCCACCACTTTTTCTCCGGCATGTTCGGGCGGCCATAGCAGAGATTGTTCCAGATCGGTGTCGTTGAACAGGATGGTTTCCTGCGTGACGATCGCCATCTGCTCCCGCAGAGAACGCAGCGTGACTTCGCGCACTCGATGTCCGTCGATGCGCAACGGGCCTCCGGTGTGCGCATAAAAGCGCGGCAGAAGATTTACCAGCGTCGTCTTGCCCGCTCCGCTCGAGCCCACAATCGCCACGACGGCGCCCGCCGGGACCCTCAGATTAATGCCTTTCAGAATCAGCGGCCTCCTCGTAGGCGAAACTCACGTTGTCGAACTCGATCGATCTCTCGAAATGCGCGGCAAAACTTTCGCTCCGGGGTTTCCATCTTTTCCTCGGGCATGTCGAGGAACGCAAATACCTGCGTCGGAAGTCCCGAGCGGCCTGCAGGAAAAGCTGATAAACGGTGCCGATGCGCTTGATGGGCTCGTACGCCTTGAAAAGCGCAAAGGTGAACGCGCCAAACGAGCCGATCGTCAGCCGGCCGACTTTGATTTCGTCGCGCGCATAGAGCAGGATCATGCAATCACAACCGCGCCCAGCAGGTCCATCAGCGGCGACGTGGCCAGGAATGCGCGCACCCAGCGCATATTCTCGCGCAGCAGATTTGCGCGATGCCTCGCGGAACTTGCGAATTTCGAATCCTTCCATGCCGAAGGCTTTTACGACGCGATTCCGCTGACCGTTTCCTGCAGGATCTGGCTGAGGTCGGCCAGCCGCGGAGCGGCTCCGCTCCGACGACTTGCGGATCCGTCGGCCGAATTTTGCGACGGGCCAAACACCAGCGGAATCAGCACCGCCGAGCCGACCGCCATTCTCCAATCGATGACCAGCAGCACCAGACGAAAGCGACCAAGGCGAATATCTGGCGGAAGAATTCAGCCAATCCAGTCGGAAAAAGCGCGCGCATCTGTTCGATGTCGCTGATCACCGCGGACATCACGCGGCCGACGGGATTGTGCTGAAAAAATCCGACCGGCTGCTGCACGACCTTGCTGTAAACCTGGTTGCGCAGATCCGTGATGCTGGCAAGCCCCACGTACTGAATCAAGGTGCTGCCGAAAAATTCGGCGACGCCCTTGACCAGGAAGAGGAAACAGCAGCGCCAGCGCGAAAACGGACCACACGTGATGAATGCGCGAAGGAACAAACGAATTCAAGTAGACGACGTGTTGCGTTCCGGGAATCTGAAACAGCGTCCAGCTTCTGCACGGTCGAATGGGGATTCAGAACGACATCGAGCGCAGGTCTGATCGCAAACGCAGCCAGGCCATCGGCGCTCCCATGGACGGCCATCAGATAATGCCGCGCCACGAGAAGCGGCGCGTAGGGGCGCAAATAGCTGCAGCAGCCGGCGAAGTTCGTCCTGTGTTTCAGCTCGGAAATAGCGTCCATCGTCAGGTCGGAGATCCATCGAAATAAGGGCCGAGAATGAATCCGAGTTGTCTCGAACCCGCATAGATTATGCAGTGGGCCTTTGCAAGCCACCACGAGATATTCCGTGTCAGCGGGCTGGCAAAATAGTCGCTGGCCGACAGCGTGAAATGTCAAGACGCCGTCTTGTCCAGATCGCGGTGCACGACTTTGGTCGCGTATCCTCTTTCTGCAGAGTCGCGGCGAATCACCTCGGCCATCGCGACCGACCGGTGCCGGCCGCCCGTACATCCCAGGGCGACAGTCAGATAGCTCTTGCCCTCGCGGATGTAATGCGGAATCAAATAGCCGAGCAAGCTTTCGATGCGGCGCAGGAATTGCCCGTTTGCGGGAAACGAGCGAATGTAGCGCGCCACGCGCGGATCCTTGCCGCGTGAACGGCCGCAAGCGCTGCACGAAATGGGGATTGGGCAGGAAGCGCACGTCGAAAACCAGATCCGCATCCGCCGGAACGCCGTAGCGGAATCCGAAGCTCACCACGGAAATCATCAGCGGTCGCGGGCCGCGGATTCTGAAACGCGCTCAATGATGAATTGGCGCAGCTCGTGAACATTGAACTTCGTGGTATCGATGACGACGTCCGCCAGCCGCCGAATCGGCGCCATTCGGCGGCGCTCCTCGCGAATTCCCTCGGCAATGGAGCCGCCATTCCCAGCGGATGCGGGCGGCGCGTCTCGCTGAAGCGCCGCATCAGCGCTTCGTCGCTCGCTTCGACAAAGACCAGCGTCGCAGGATGCTCGCTGCGCAGCCTGCGGTACATTCTGGGCAGGTTTTCAATCTGCCCGCCTTCGCGGGCATCCACCAGCAACGCCGCGCGCTCGATTTCGCCGCGGCCGCTTCATAGAGTTCGCTGAACGTGGGAATCAGCGCGACGGGAAGATTGTCCACGCAGTAGAAGCCGAGATCTTCAAAGGTATTGAGTACCGAACCCTTGCCCGAGCCGGAAAGGCCGGTGAGAAACACGAGTTGGCGTGCCGTCGCGTTTCGCTTGCGGCGGTGCGCTCACGGCAGTCGGCGGCTAGACCTTTACCCGGCGGCGGTGCGTGCTGGGGATGCGCAGGTCTTCGCGGTATTTGGCTACGGTGCGTCGCGTGACGTGGATGCCCTCGTCGCTCAGCTTTTTGGTGATTTGCTCGTCGGTCAGGGGATGGGCGGTGTCTTCTTCTTCGATCATTTGCTTGACGCGGCGCTTCAGAGATAGCAAGCGACATTTCGCTGCCCTGCGGCCCGTTGACCGATTCGGAGAAAAAAGTGCGCAGCTCGAGCACGCCCTGCGGCGTGTGAACGTATTTGTTCGCCACGGCGCGGCTGACGGTGGAAGGATGGACGCCCACTTCCTCGGCGACCTCCTTGATCATCATCGGCCTCAGATGATCGGGGCCGTAATCGAGGAAATTCGCCCTGGCGGCGCAGGATCGAATTGCAGACGCGCACAATGGTGTGCTTGCGCTGCTCGATATTTTTCATCAGCTGAATCGCGGCGGTGAATCGCTCCTTCACATAATTGCGCACGTCGCGATCGGCCGCATCGCGCGCCAGAAGGCGGCGATAGGTGGGGCTCAGGCGGAGCTGCGGCAGGTCGTCGTCGTTGATGAACACCTGCCACTCGCCATCGACTTTTCGGAATTGCACGTCCGGCTCGACCAGCCGGGGCTCGGTCTTGTTGTAGCGAAGCCCGGGCTTGGGATCGAGGCGCTTGATCACGTCCACCGCGCGCTTCACGAGTTCGACGGGGCGATTGAGCGGCCGCGCGACTTCCTTCAGCTGGTTGTTCTGCAGGAGCTTCAGGTGATCGGTGATGATCTGCTGGGCGAGCGTATTTTGCGGATCGACCACCTTTAGCTGCAGCATCAGGCATTCCTGCAAATCGCGCGCGCCTACTCCGGGCGGATCGAATTCCTGCACCATGGTGAGGGCTTCTTCCACATCTTCCATCGAATAATTGCCGGACTGGGCGATTTCATCGAGCGTCGCCATTAGATAGCCGTTCTCATCGAGATTCCCGATGATCGATTCCGCGATCTTGCGAACCTCCTCGGTGCAGATGCTGACGCTTAATTGCCAGGTCAGGTGGTCGGCAAGGCTCTGCGGGGACGAGAGAAATTTTTCAAATGAGGGTTTTTCGATTCCTCGTGTTCGCTGCCTGCGGTCGCTCGGCGCCGGTATCGAGGTACTGGGTGAAGAACGAGCCAAAATCGAATTCGTCGAAAGGATTCGCGGCGGGATTTCCGGGAACTTTCTCGACTTCCTTCTTCAGGAACGCTTCGTCGGTATAGCTGTCGGCTGGGAGTTTCTTCGGCCAGCTTCTTCGAGAACGGGATTCGCCATGATCTCCTGATTGATCATCTCCCGCAGCTCGAGACGGTTCAGCGCCAGCACGCTGACCATCTGCACGAGGCCCGGCGTCAGAATCTGCTTTTGCGCGACGCGAAGCTTAATTTTGGCTGGAGCCAGTTCATAGATTTCAGTTGAGCCGGAAACTCTCTCCTAAATAGATGCGGCGAACGTCGGTATTCGTTGACAGCTCGTCGGGCGTGCCCGCAAATAAAATTTTGCCATCGCTGATGATGTACGCGCGGTTGGTCACCGCCAGCGTTTCGCGCACGTTGTGATCCGTCACCAGCACTCCGATTCCCGCCGCGCTCAGATCCGCGATGATCTTTTGGATATCGACCACCGTCAGCGGGTCGATTCCGGAAAAAGGTTCGTCCAGCAGCACGAATGAGGGCGAAAGCACCAGCGAGCGCGCAATTTCCAGCCGCCTGCGCTCTCCGCCGGAGAGCACGTACGCTTTGCTTTCACGCACACCCTCAAGCCCCATCTGTGCCAGAAGCTCCTCCACACGGTCACGCCGCTGCTCAGTTGTGAGCGGCAACGTCTCGAGCACCGCCATCAGGTTCGCTTCGACGGTCAATTTCCGAAAAACGGAAGGCTCTTGAGGCAGGTAGCTGATCCCACTGCGGGCCCGCAAGTACATCGGAAGGTCGGTGATGTCTTCGCCGTCCAAAAGACGCGCCCGTAATCGGGACGCGCCAGACCGACGAGAATGTAAAATGTGGTGGTCTTTCCCGCCCCGTTTGGTCCCAGCAGCCCAACTACTTCGCCCTGATGAATATCCAAGCTGACTTCATCAACTACTTTACGCCCTCGGTAAGCTTTGCTTAGGTCGGCGGCTTGGAGTCTCAACATGCCGGTTCATTTCTCAACCCGGTGCTTGGTCAAAGTGCGTAAACCTTCCTGGGAATCAATCAAAATCGTATCATTCGCAACAAAGAAGGTCAACGAATGGCCCGTGGTTGTGTCGCTATTCGCATCAATAATCGTGGGTTCGCCGCCGGAAAGCACGAATTTCTGGTCCGCGGCGGTGTAAATCGCCTCCTGCGCGGTGCCCCGGCGATCGCCCTGCCGGACGACCACTTGCCCCTGGGCCACGATGCGGGTGAGCTGGCGGCCTCCCGAGCTGGCGCTGACACCGCCCGGTGCGGCGCTGCCCTTCGCCCCAGTGGCAGTGGGAGCTGGACCGAGATACGCATCCAGCGTCTTCGACGTTAGTTCGCCTTGCTGGGAAGTGGCGTTCACGCCGCCCTCGAGGCGCGCCTTGGATTGTTCATCCCAGTAAGTGAGCGACGGCGCGTGGATCACCCATACTGTCGGACTTGCTTTCGACGTGGCTGGCCCCGGAGTTCGCCGGTGGTGCTGGACCGGCGGGGATGGCCTCCCCGCCGGCTTGTTGATTGGCATACCGAATCCGCTGCCTATCGGACTCGAAGCGCTTTGTGGAAACACGGCGGTCACGTTGCCGGTTGCTTGAAGTTTCTTGTCGTCGCGCCACACTTCGATCTGGTTCGCGTCCAGCACCGATTCGCCTTGCCACAATCGCGCTCGGCCGGTGTAGAACACATGGCCTGAGGACGACGAGCCTGCGAGCGCGTCCGCAGAAATATGCGCCGGCCCGCTGCCGAGATTCACAGCGCCAGCCTGTCCGGTGGAGAAATATGTGGAAACCACGTTATCCGTGGCGGTGATGGCACCTGACTTTTGGTTGATAGTCACGCTGCCCGCTGAGGTGCGGCTCGTCGCATCCGATATCACCGGAGAACCATCGAGCGCGATCAGGTCAGTGGTGCGGACTACCTTGGCTCGCTGCGCGGTGGCGCGTTTGTCTGCCTGCTGGAAATGGACGTTGCCGCTCTGGTCGAGCGTGTCCCATTCGCCGTTCGCGCCGAAAGTCGCCGCAAGCTCTTCCGACGAGCTCGTCTGCGGCGCGCCTTTGCCGATCGTGCGCCGTACCTCGACGGCTGAATGCCCTATGAGTTTTTCGAGCCGGCCAGTCGATCCAAACTGAGTGACGAACTTCTTGGCGCGGAGCTGCGTTGTTTCGTCGGCTGTTTTCGTCTCGATCGTCGCGGGAGCAAGTGTCTCCGCGCTTTCGATTTTTTGCTGGTCCGGCTGCGCGCCTGCGCCGAATTTCACGAGCAGGGCTTCCGTTTTGAGCGAACGCGATGCGCCATCCTGGCGTGAATCCATTGTCACGCCGCCCTTCACCGTCATTTCGCGCACCAGATTTCTTTCTGGCTGCATCGCGATTTCCACTTGCGCGGCCGTGAAATGGTCGGTTCCAGTTTTGGCGGTGCGGCTTCCGTTCACGTTGCCAGCCGCAACGATGCGCTGCATCCATCCTGCAGGGCTCAAAAACCCCTCGAATTTTTCGGCAGCCACGTTCATGGTGCGCGCCGTTTTCGGACGACTTCACCACAGGATTTCCTTCCGCTGTCACGTGCTGCGCGTGAAACGTGGGGTCGAGTTCCATCGATATCTTTTCCGCGGACAGCTCGCGCGCCCCTTGTTTTAAGGTCGCTGGCCCGTTCAGCACCACGAGCCGTTCGTTGCGCCGCAGCTCCAGGCTGCTGCTTGTGGCCGTCACCGGAACTCCGGCGATGACAGGGCTGTTTGGATTGCTCGGCTGCTTGTCCGCTTGCTCGGCATTCCCATTCGCGGGAATCATTTCCATCGCCACGTTGTGTTCGAGGCGAACCACTGCTGTTTGCGAACTGTACGACACGCCCAGCGCTGAGCCGTGACCTTGCGGCGATTGGAATTCGACCTTCTCGGGCGTCGATGCCTCGCCGGTGTCGCGATTGAAGGAGAGATTGCTCGTCGTCACTTGCAGTTGTTTATCAGCCGGTTTTCCGGAGGCCGGATTCGCGCCTTGGATATCGATCTCGACGTTACCCGCGCAGTGAACCTCGCCGGATTTCGGCTCGTAGCTGCACTCGCGCGTGTGGATGTTGTCGTTGCGATCGCCGGCGCGTCCGTAGATCGTGATCCAGACGTCTTTGAGCAAGCTGCGATCTTCGTCCTTGAATCGGGTGGCCGTGGAAGCGCGAATCGTGAAGACGGCGCGGTCCTGCTCCATCTTGGTGAACTTGAATTCTGCGGATTGCTGCTGAACGGTGGCGGGCACCGAGGCAGGCGCGGAGTGGCGCGCGCGCGCGGCCTGAATCGCGCGCTTCGAGTAGACGCCGCGCCACAACGAGCGCGATCGCGGCAGCCAGTCACAGCCGCCCATCGCGCGTATCGCGCCGCTTCCTGGTTTCGCACCCGCGATTCTCCTCGGTTCGGTTAGAAGTGAGTATAGGCGAGTGGTTTTCTTCGGACAACACGGAGCGTCAGAATTAGCCCTGCTGGCGGGCGAAGTGAAGGCTGGCAACGTGATCGAGGCTGAGCATCGAAGCGAATGTGACAGCTCGGTCGCTCGCGATTCCCTTGTTTACGCCGTTGCTGGTTTCAGGTAGAAAGAGGCGTCGTCGATGGCGTTGCCGAAACTCCAAGGAGCCTGCGAATGAGCTCGTCCGAAGTGCTGCTGCTGGCGTTTCTAATTGGTGTAATTGCGGGGTTACGTTCGCTGACGGCGCCAGCCGTTGTTGCGTATGGCGCGCATAAAGGCTGGCTCAATCTTAGTGGGACGCGACTCGCCTGGATGGGCGCGCTGTGGGCGCTGATCTTTCTTCGCGCTGCTCGCCGTCGTCGAGCTGATCACGGATCAGCTTCCCTCTACACCGCCGCGCACAAAAGGTCCCGGCCTGATTGCGCGGATCCTGATGGGCGGACTTGCGGGAGCGTGCGTCGCGGTTGCCGGCGCGGGGTCGTTGCTGCTCGGCTTGATTCTGGGAATTGTGGGCGCGCTTGTTGGAACATTTGGCGGATATCAGGCTCGGAGGGGACTTGTGCGGGCGCTGAAGATTCCGGATTTTGTGGTTGCTTGCGTTGAGGATTTGGTGGCGATTTGCGGCGGACTTTTTATCGTTTCGCGGTTCTGAGTGCTGGAAAATGAGCGGTTGCTGCAAATCCAAAGAACGTTTTACCGCCGATTAGAAAATTGCAAGTTGCTCATTTTAAATTACTTAGAGAAGATTTAATCGCGGAACCGTAGATTAAAACGGCACGTTGCAGCGGGCTTCCAGAAGCCGCGCCAAGCCTGCTACATTATACCACGCGCCCCGATACCACGCACGCCTATCAGGTGATCAGCATGCCAACTGCGGCGGCTGTCATCGATCGCGAAAGTGATCCAGCCGAGCGATTTCAGCAGAGGCGAGTTGGTGCGTTGACCCATTACCTTGCGGTTGCTGGTTAGCAGGATCACAAGAAGGATCAGCGGCGGGCGCGAGTAGGCCGTTCATTACCGCGGAGAAGAAGAGCATTTTCACGGCGTTCAAGCCGAGGAAGTTCAGCGCGAGACCGAGCGTCATCGCGACTGCCATCACCGCATAGAATTTGCGCGCTTGATATGGCTTGTCGGCTACGGACGCGCGCCAGCCTGCCGCTTCTGAGATCGCGTAGGCGCACGACCAACGAGGACCGGCACGCCCAGCATTCCCGTCCAATCAGGCCGAGGGTGAAAAGCAGGTATGCGCCATTTCCGGCCAGGGGACGAAGTGCTTCGGCGGCTTCGCGGGCGGTGGTGATGTCTGTCTTGCCGTGGGCGTGCAAAGTGGCGGCGGTGGTAAGGATGATGAAATACATGATCAGATTTGAGAACAGCATTCCGGAGAGCGTGTCCGTGCGCGCGC
The DNA here is from genome assembly GCA_963790945.1 of uncultured Acidobacteriota bacterium. GTDB lineage: Bacteria > Acidobacteriota > Terriglobia > Acidiferrales > UBA7541 > Palsa-295. The sequence goes on along the minus strand of CAWBRH010000013.1, from coordinate 25,112 downwards.
ACTTCAACTGGTAGCCGACGGACTGCTTGGGCGCGTGCTCTTCGATTTTCTCGCGTTTTTCTTCTACTTCTTCGGCGGCCTGCCAGAAGAACAGATACGGCGAAATGGTCGTTCCGAGAATTGCTACCAGCACTGAGAGGAAGCCGCGCGAGAATTCGAGATGGGGCACGAACGTAACCATCAGCGCGCGCCTCCAATCGACATGCGCGTAAAATGAAGCAAAGACATACGCGAATAGAACGAGAGTGATCCACTTGAAGATTTCCACCATCAGTTTGTAGGAAGCCCAGAACATCAGGACAACGATGAGGACCGCGTAAATTGGAATCCACACCAGCGTGCGAACATGCAGTGATGAGCTGCGTCGCCTCCGCCATACCGCCAAGGTCGGCGCCAATGTTGATGATGTTGGCGACGGCGAGAATCAGACATGCGCCCCACAGCACCCAGCGCGGGTAGTACATGCGGACTGAAGCTGCCAAACCGCGGCCGGTGACGATGCCGAGTCGCGCGCACATCAACTGCACGGCCGTCATCAATGGAAACGTGAGCAGGGCGATCCAGAGGGTGGTGTAGCCGTAGGCCGCGCCGGCGACGGAGTAGGTGGAAATTCCGGAGGGGTCGTCATCCGCGGCGCCGGTGATGAGACCGGGGCCCAGAATCGCGAAGAAGCGGCGCAGAGCGTTGTAAAACTTGCCGCGCTGCTGGCGTTTTTCGGCGTGACGTTCGTGATGTTCAGGACTTGGTTCGGCCTGCGGAATCGGCACTGGAATTTTGGCTGTCATGACAATTCACCTGACGATTCGCCCCTTGGCAAGCGCCTACAATCGCACAGTTTGAGTCTAGCAATCGTTACAATACGGGCTTGCATGTACGAATTGGCCAAGGCGTAAGCAATCGAAATAAAGAGGCTCGGTGACAAAGCGTAACAGTCACAGTTTTGGTCTGACGGCCATGGCGGTTTTTCTGGTTTTCGGCGCTGTAATGGCGACGCTGGCCGGAATTACGCTACTCTTTCCGGGCAGCTTCCTCGATCCGATCTGGCGGCTCAATCCCGAAGCGGGAGAGCAGCTGCATCAATTGGGCCGGGGAATCGGCGTCGCATTTCTAGGCTTGGGTGCGGCGATGGTCGCTGCTGCAATCGGATGGATCAAACGGCGCTTCTGGGGTTGGGCGCTCGCGGTAATTATCATCGCGAGCCAGGTGCTGGGCGATTTAGTCAACGCGGCGCGAGGCGAGTTTTTGAAGGGAGCCGTAGGAGTTGTGATCGCCGGCGCGTTGCTCGTGTACCTGATTCGACCGGCTACCCGCGGTGCCTTCGAGAAAAATTCAAGCGGATGAGTTTCTGCTGAGCGATGAACGGATCAGTTGAACGATTTTTCGGAGGGACGAGTGGGACTGCGGGTGCCTTTTACGAAGCAGGAGTCGCAGACGCGGGTGCCGTCTTTCAGGGTGAAGTCGACGCGGCGCGTTGAGTCAATATCGGCGCCACATTTTCCGCAGCGGTCTTCGGTGTTGCGATTATTGCGATCGTCGTTTAGTGCGGCCATGGATTTCCTCGGATGTTTCCCCGCGTCTATTCAAGCATAAAAAGATGGACGAGTGATGAATGAGGTTGATGGGTGTTTCGATGGGGTGATGCGCGATTTGTCAGGATTCGGAGTGGCGCTTTTTCGTGGCTGGGACGATGTCGGTCATGATGAAGATGTCGTGTTCGTTGCCCAGGTCGCGGGCGGAGGGAGTGAGGATTGTTTTGGGGCCGATGTAGAGTTTGCGGTTGCGGGTGAGGGCCATGCGAACGTCGTTTTCGCTGAGGAATTCGGCGACTTCGACGGGTGGGGGGAGCGGGTGGGGAACGGACTTGGAATTGGCGCGGGTTTCGAGGGGAACGCCTCAGGGGCTGAAGCCCCGATGCTGACCTCTTTTTGGCACGGCTGAAGCCGTGCCCTGACGTACATCAGATGCAAAATCCCCACCCTTCGCAGAGGGCGCGAAGGATGGGGCACCCGAAGGTGCTCCGGCGTCGGCAAGATTTTCAGATTTCGGCGCGGCGGTTGAGATGCCGCGACGGGGGATGCCGCGCGCGGTGAAGACTTGCTCGACGATGCGGGCGATTGTCTGGCGGTCGGGTACGGGTGCTAGTGCGGCGGCTGCGGCGGCGATTGGAGAGAGAGTCGACTTCAGAAGCGTCACGATCAGAGTCAAAACCCCCACCCTTCGCAGACGGCGCGAAGGATGGGGCACCCGCAACCGAAGAACCAAGACCCTTAAGACCAACATCTGAAAAACCTGCGCTTGCGGCGGCGGATTTCTGCATCGGTAGCGGCATGGCTATGAGGCGCTGGTCGGCTGGGATCGTGCGGTGCTCGACTGGGCGGGATTCCCAGGCGACGCGCTTTACGTTCATCAGATGCTGGGGGCCGATGTTGTCGGAGGTGATGTTGCCGCCGGGGGAGCCGCAGCCGAGCGTCATTGCTGGAAACAAATTTGTGGAGTAGCCGATCGAGCCGTGGACCGATGAGGTGTTGACGGCGATGCGGAAGGCGGGGACGGCGAGGCCGTATTGCTTTACGGCGGCTTCGCTTTGCGAGTGGATCGGATGCGGTGTGGCCGGCGCCGCCGTGTTCGAGCAGGCGGACGCAGATGCCAATCGCGGCCGCGAGATTCGGCGCGGAATAAAATGCGAGGATTGGCGAAAGCTTTTCGGCGGAAAGCGGAACGTCGCGGCCGATGCCGTCGAGCTGGGCGATCAGGACGCGCGTCGAGGGCGGCACTTTGATGCCCGCCATTTCGGCGATTGTTGTGGCGGGGCGGCCGACTACTTGCGTATTGGGTACGTGTGCGCCGCCGAGAAAAACGAGCGCGCCGAGGCGTGTGATTTCTTCGGCGGAAAGAAAATATGCGTCCTGCTTGCGGCACTCGTCGAGCACCTGCTCGCGGATGGCTTCTTCGGTGACGATCGCCTGCTCGGACGAGCAGATGGTGCCGTAGTCGAACGTTTTACCGGCGAAAATATCAGCGACAGCTTTTTTCACGTTGGCGGTGCGCTCGATCAGCGCGGGAACGTTACCTGGGCCGACGCCGTAGGCGGGGCGTCCCGAGCTGTAGGCGGCGCGCACGAGTCCTGTGCCACCGGTGGCGAGGATTACTCCTGTGAGCCGATTCTTCATCAGCTCCTGCGTGCCCTGCATCGTGGGATGCTCGAGGCAGGTGATGAGTCCTTCGGGCGCGCCCATTTTCAGCGCGGCTTGGCGCAGCACCGCGGCGGATTCGCAGATGCAGCGCATGGCGGTGGGATGCGGGCTGAGGACGATGGCGTTCTGTGCTTTGAGCGAGATGAGCGTCTTGTAGATGGCGGTGGAAGTGGGATTCGTGGAAGGAATTACGGCGGCGACGACGCCGACTGGCGCGGCGATTTCGATGATTCCCTTTTCGCGGTCTTCGCGGATTATGCCGACGGTGCGGATGTTGCGAATGGCGCGCGGGACGTCAATCGAGGCGAGGCGATTTTTTGTGATTTTGTCGGGGACGTTGCCGTAGCCGGTTTCTTCGACGGCGAGGCGGGCGAGCGATTCGCCGGCTTCGGTGGCTGCGTTGGCGCAGGCTTCGACGACGGCGTCAACTTGCTGCTGGGAGAATGCGGCGAACTTCTTTTGGGCTTCGTGGGCCCGCTCGAGGGCGTGGCGGGCTTCTTGGATGGAAATCAGGTCGCGATCGCGCAGGCTCAAAGACCGGCCTCAGGTTTGCCAAGCACTTACGGCTGAGATTCTTCGCTTCGCTCAGAATGACAGGCGCGCTTTTGAGCGACGCTTCGCCAACATGACAACGTACGCGGCGTTTACTTTTTCCGCGAGAGGCCGCCGCCGGGCAGAATGTCTTCGACTAGTTCGTGCGGGCGCGGGATTACGTGGACGGCTACGAGTTCGCCGACGCGCCTTGCTGCGGCTGCGCCTGCGTCGGTGGCGGCTTTTACTGCGCCTACATCGCCGCGCACCATCACTGTGACGTAACCTGCGCCGATATATTCCTTGCCGATGAGAATCACGTTGGCGGCTTTCACCATGGCATCGGCCGCTTCAATCGAGCCCACCAGGCCTTTGGTCTCGATCATTCCCAGCGCTTCGTTAGCCATGAATTCTCGCTCGCCTCCGGCTTGATTTTGTTGCAAATGTAAGTGTTAGCGTGGGCGCAGACTAACACGGTGACACGGGTGAATCAAGGAGCGGCGCGGCGGTTGTGGAAAAAAGGCGCTTGGTGGCGACATGAGCGGAGGCAAGTAGCGCTGTACGAGCGGCGGCGTCAGTGTGGTGCATGTATTTGGCGCTGAGATCCTTCACCGATCCTGGTCGGATCGGTTCAGGATGACAGGCGTGTGAGATCGGATGACGCTCATTGGAAGCTAGGAACGTCTACTCGGAGTGCTGGAGGAGGCCTACGCCGGCGGCTGCGACGCTGTCGCGCGTGGTGTTCTTGACGAGGTACATGGCTTCATCGGCGAGGTGGAGGAGTTCGGCTTTGGTGCGCGAATCGGTGGGATAGGAGGCGACGCCGACGCTGGCGGTGATTTGGACGTTGAGGCCGGGCTCCTTCAGCCAGACGGCTTCACGAATCAGGATGTGCAGGCGGCGAGCGACGCCGAGGGCGTTTTCTTTGGAAGTTTGCGGCAGCAGGATTACGAACTCATCGCCGCCGTAGCGGAAGGCGAGATCGATCATGCGGCACTTTTCTTTGATGGCCGAGCCGATTTCGGCGAGGAGCTTCGAGCCCATCAGGTGGCCGTAGGTGTCGTTCACATTTTTGAAGTGATCGAGATCGATGAAAATCAGCGAGAACTCGAAGGCGTAGCGATGCGAGCGGTAAAGCTCGGTATCGAGCATGAAATTCAGGTGGCGCGCGTTGTAGAGGCTGGTGCAATCGTCGGTGATGGTGAGTTCGTGGATGCGCTGGACGTGGCGCGCGTTTTCAATCGCGATGGCGGCGTAGTCGGCGAGCGCTTCGAGCAGGGCGAGATCGCGTTTGCTGAAACCTTCCGGGCCGATGCAATTGATGAGCTCGATGACGCCGAGGCAATGATCGCGGAAGCGCACGGGAACGGCGACGATCGAGCGCGTTTCCATTTTCGTGCGTTCGTCAACCTTGCGCGAAGAAGCGCGAATCTTTTGATGTATCGGGAACGACGACGACTTCGCCGGTTTGTGCGACCCAGCCGGCGAGTCCCTGGCCGAGCTTGATGCGGACATCTTTCAGAGCTTCAGCGCCGACGCCTGTGGCGATCTGGAAATAGAGCTCGCCTTATCCACGTCCATGAGCAGGAGCGACCAGGTATCCGGGCGGAGAACTTCGTTGATTTTCTCCATGATGGTGCGCAGAACCTGATCGAGCTGCAGGGATGAGGTGAGGGCTTTGCCAAGCTCGTGGAAAACGGTGACTTCGGTGGCTTGCGCGGCTTCCGCAGCTTCGGGCACTGCGCGCGGACTTCGGCGCCGTTCGACGCCGCCGAAAGGCTTGCCGTCATTCGCCCTGCGGACCGGTTCAGTCGGTAGACGTGGGCTCGGGTCTGGGGTCTTGTCGGGCAACCTCTGACATTATAAGAGGCCATTTTCGGTAACTGCAATGGACATCGCGAGAGGTTTGACCTAAGGCCAATCAGCGTGCATTTGCGATTATTCGGCCTGGTGTGATTGACACACCTGCGACCGACGCCTATATTTTCTTTGGCTGCGGCCCTCCGGAATGTCATCGACACCATTTGGCGAACACTTGAAGCGCGAGCGGGAGATGCGAGGCGTTTCGCTGGAAGAAGTGTCTGCGGCGACGAGGATCAGCACGCGATTTTTGGAAGCGATTGAGAGCGACAAATGGGAGTCGCTGCCGGGCGGAGTGTTCAATCGCGGATTCATCCGGTCGGTGGCGCGTTATCTGGGGCTTGATGAAGACAGCATGGTGGCGGAGTATGCGCTGGAAACGCGAGGCAGGGTGGAAGCGGGCGTGGTGCCTGACCCGCCGATGGAGATGCCGCGGAATTGGAAGCCGGCGATCGTGGCGGCGATTGTGCTGGTGGTGATTCTGGCGGGTGTTGGCTTCGCGTATGCGCGCTACGGAGGAAAGATTGCGGCGCGGCTGCACTGGAAGCCGGCTGCTGCGACGGCGCCAGTGGCTGTCTGGCGGCTGTCGGGCGATGCGGCGCGCGGGGCAAATGATGCTGCTGGGTGGCGCTGCTGCTGCGGGCAATGGTGCGGCGCAAAATTCGAGGCCGAGCGATGGAACCGCTGCGAGTGCGGGGGCGGCTGCGGCTGATCCACTGGAACTCACGCTGCAAACGAGCAAGCTGGTTGATGTGACGATCGTGGCCGATGGGGCGACCGTTTTTAACGGGCCGATTGATGCGGGCGACAAGCGGCAGTTTGAGGCGCGCGACGTGTTTGAGGTTACTTCGAGCGATGCGCTCGCGATTGTTCTGGAGTTGAACGGGCAGCATGTCGGCGCGTTCGGGCAACTCGGGCTGCCGGGCAGCATCAAGCTCACGCGCAATGATTTGAAAGCGCCCGCCGGAGATTCCCATTAGCGCTGAGGTGCGAGCGGAGATCCGGTCAGGGCACGCGCGGCCGGAGCGGAAGCTTGCGGTGTGCTCAGGCGGAATTTCGCTTTCGCCGGAAGATCGGGCGGAATTGCTGGCGGTGCTGGCCGCGGACGCCGATGCCGCGATCGCCGAGCGCGCAAGGAGCGTGCTGGTGACGTTGCCGCCGGAAAGTTTTCTGGTGGCGATTGGGCGGCCGGATGCGGATGCGCATCTGTTCAAATATTGTGCGGATCAAATTGGCGACAAGCCCGGCGTGGCCGACGCGCTGGCGAAAAATGAAGCGTGTCCGGCGGCGCTCGTCACGCGCGTGGCGCGGCACTTGACCGCGGCCGGAATTCAGGCGCTGCTCGACAATATGGAGCGGCTCAGCTCGGACGAGCATCTGGCGACGGCGCTGGCGCAGTCTCAGGGCGCAACCCCCGAGCAGCAGGCGCTGCTGGCGGAAATTCACAAGAACGAGCCGATTCCTGCGAAGGACCTTGAAGACGCGGCCAAGGACGCGGAACCTGATCCCGTGAAGCGGGAGACGCTGCTGAAGCAAGTGGCGCACATGAACGTGGTGCAGCGGCTCACGCTGGCTCTGAAGGGAAACCGCGAGGCGCGGATGATCCTGATCAAGGATCCCAACAAACTGGTGCAGCGATGCGTGTTGCAATCGCCGCGGCTGACGGATATGGAAGTAGAGAGCTTCGCGAAGATGACGAATCTCTCAGAAGAAGTGTTCCGGGTGATTTCGTTGACGCGGAAATTCATCAAGAGCTATGTGATCATGAAAAACCTGGTGAACAATCCGAAGACGCCTCTCGATATTTCGCTTCACCTGCTGCCGCGGTTGAACGCCAATGATCTGAAACTCCTGACGACGAATAAGAATATTCCCGACACGCTGCGATCGATCGCGGTGAAAATGCAGCGCCAGCGCACGGTTTCAACCTTGAAATAGGGACGGTCGGAGAGCCGTCGCTTCCCGGAGCTATTTTGCAGCGGGCGCTGCGAGCGAAGCTTCGACCTTCTTTTTGTATTCTTCTGCTTTGGCGAGAATTTCGGATTCGTTGAGTGTAAGCATGCGGCGATCTTCGACTACGATTTTGCCGTTGATGATGACCGTTCTCACGTCCGCGGATTTCTGGGCATACACGAGGCTGGAGTAGACGTTGTACATCGGCGTGGCGTGCGGCGGCGCCGGTTTCGACCAGGATCAAGTCCGCTTTCTTGCCGGCTTCGAGCGAGCCGATCTGCTTTTCGAGGTGCAGCGCGCGAGCACCGCCGATTGTTGCCATCTCGACTACTTGCTGTGCGGGCAAAGCGCGGGGATCGCGGCGGGCGATTTTTTGCAGCTTCGCGGCGAGGTCCATTTCCTCGAACATGTCCTGATTGTTGTTGCTGGCGGCGCCGTCCGTGGCGAGGCCGATCGCCTGGCCGGCCGCGAGCATATCTACGACGGGCATCACGCCTGCGGCTGTTTTCATATTGCTCGAGGGATTGTGAGTGCAGCCTACGCCGAAGTGGGTGAGGATCGCGATGTCGGCGGAATCCACCCAGATGCAGTGAGCGCCGATCACGTCAGGCCCAAGCAAGCCGATTCGCTCGAGGTATGCGACGGGCGTGGCGCCGTGCTTTTCGCGGCTTAGCTGCAGCTCGAAAGGCGCTTCCGCGATGTGAATCGCGATCGGGGCGTGATTCCGACGCGCGAGTGCGGCTGAATCCTGGAGCGTTTTCTCCGACAGCGTATAAATCGAGTGCGGCCCAACGGCGGCGGTGATGAGCGGGTCGCCCGTCCAGTGGTCGAGGAATTTCTGCGTGTAGTCGAAGGCCTGCTGGGTCGTCTTGTTGTCGGGAGCGGGAAAATCGATGATCGTTTCGGCGAGCACGCCTCGCATGCCGGCTTCTTTTGTCACGCGCGCAACGGCGTCTTCGAAATAGTACATGTCGCAATAGGTGGTCGTTCCGCCGCGCAGCATTTCGAGAAGACTCAGCCGAGTGGCCCATACGACGAAATCCTCGGTGACGTTGCGCGCTTCGGCAGGAAAAATATATTTGTTGAGCCACTCGTCGAGCGCAAGATCGTCGGCGATGCCGCGGAAGAGGCTCATGGCCGCGTGAGCGTGGCCGTTGATCAGTCCGGGCATGATGATGCCGCCGTGCGCGTCGATTATTTTCGGCGCTTCGTATTTAGATTCGATCTCGGCTGATTTACCGACCGCCACGATGGAATCGCCACGAATGGCGACCGCGCCATCGTCGATGACGCGACGCTGCGCGTCCATGGTGACAACGGTGCCGTGGACGACAAGCAGGTCGGCTTTATCCTTCGCGAAACCTGGCAACGCCGCGAGCAACGCGATGAAACTGCAGATAAACACGGGCGAACGGAATCGAAGAAGAAAGTCAGTGCATCGCGTAGCAGAATTGACGAATCATGATCCCGCCTATTCTTAAGTAGTCTTGTGAAGAATTTCTTACAGGAACGAGGAATCGAAGGCACGCGGCAGAAGGCTGGACATCTTCTCCTCCAGCACTTTGCCTTTTAGATTCGCCATGATCACCGGGACGTCACCGCAAAATTCCCAGATGATCTGGCGGCAGGCTCCGCAGGGTGGCGTGAGCGTGTCGGTGTCTGCCACGACTGCAATCGCCTCGAAGCCGCGCTCGCCTTCGGAGACGGCTTTGAAAATAGCGGTGCGCTCGGCGCAACAGGTCAAGCCGAGAGTCGCATTTTCGACGTTGCAACCTGAAAATACGCGGCCGGATTTTGCACGCAGCGCAGCCCCCACCCGGAAATTCGAATAGGGTGCGTGCGCATTTTCCCGGGCCTGCTTGGCGGCGGCGATCAATGCATCATATTCGGTCATTTATTTGCGCTCTCTGATTCCTCATTAGTTCTTTTCTACGGCGATACGTGGAATCACGGCGCGAAGCAAAGCGATGAATTGAGTCTTCACGCGCTCGCCGGTCTCCATCACCTCTGCGTGATTGATCGGTTGATCGAGAATCCCCGCGGCCATATTCGTGACGCAGGAAATTCCCAGGATGCGAATGCCCATGTGACGCGCGACAATCGTTTCCGGCACCGTGGACATGCCAACCAGATCGGCGCCGATCGTTCTGAGATAGCGAATTTCGGCGGGCGTTTCGTAGCTCGGGCCGGAAAGCGCGGCGTAAACGCCTTCGTGCACTTCGATGCCCAGCCGTTTCGCTTCGGCGAGCGCGATTTCGCGATATTGCTTCCAGTAGGCCTGCGTCATGTCCGGAAAGCGCGGACCGAAACGTTCATCATTCGGCCCGATCAGCGGATTCGCTCCCTGAAGATTGATGTGATCGCGGATCACCACGAGCGCGCCCTGCTTGTATCCGAGTTAATTCCGCCTGCAGCATTCGTGAGAATCGCTGAGCGAATTCCAAGCCTGCCAAGCACGCGCATCGGGAAGACGACTTCCTTCGCAGTGTAACCTTCATAAAAATGGACGCGGCCCTGCATCACTGCCACTTCAATACTGCCCACTTTGCCGATGACGAGCTGGCCTGCGTGACCCACGGCCGTGGAGCGCGGAAATCCCGGAATCTTCTGATAGGGAATTTTTGTCGCGCCCGCCAAGCTCGTCAGCAAAAGCGCCGAGGCCTGAGCCAAGAACCAATGCGATTTTGGGCCGGAGCTTTGTTTTCGAAAGGATGAATTTCGCAGCACGCTCGGCTCGCGCGAATTCCGTGTCTCGCGCCGCGGCCGCCGCACGAGCCGTCATTGCAACATGACTCCGACAATCGAAGCGGACATAAGATTCGCCATTGTGCCGCACAACATTGCGCGAAGTCCGAGCCGCGCGAGATCGGTTCGCTTATTCGGGGCGAGCGCGCCAATGCCGCCAATCTGAATGCCGATAGAACTAAAATTCGCGAAACCGCAGAGAGCGAACGTAGCGATGGTAAAGGAACGCGGATCGAGAGTGTCTTTCATCGGGCCGAGGCGCTGAAAGGCCACGAGCTCATTCGTGACCATGCGCAGCCCCAGCAAGTTACCGATCACCGGCGCGTCGTGCCACGGAATTCCAATGAGATATGCGATGGGCGCAAGAATCCAACCGATAATTTGTTCCACGCTTGTGGGAAACCATCCAATGCGATGAAGGGCGAGGGCGTTGTGGATCGCGCCAAAAACTCCATCCACCAGATAGATCATCGCGATGAAAGTGATCAGCATCGCGCCCACGTTGAGAGCGAGGCTTAGCCCATCGGTAGTGCCGCGCGTCAAAGCGGCGAGCACGTTCTTGTCGCGCTCGACCTCCGCCATTTCCACGCGGCCGGAGGTGACCGGCTTTTCAGTTTCCGGCACAAGCATCTTCGAGAGCAAAATTGTGCCCGGCGCCGTCATGATCACGGCCGCGAGCACGTGTTTCGCTTCAACGCCATACGCGATGTATGCAGCCATCATTCCGCCCGAAACGTGAGCCATACCGCTGGTCATGATGGTCATTAATTCCGAGTGCGTCACTTCCGGCAGAAATGGACGAATCGTGAGCGGAGCTTCCGTCTGCCCCATAAAAATGCTGGCGGCAACGTTGAGCGATTCCGCGCCGCTCGCGCCCATCAATCGCGTCATCACCACCGCAGCAATCTTGATGATGAACTGCATCACACCGAAGTAATAGAGCACCGCAAAGAATGCAGCGATGAAAATAATCGTGGGCAGCACCTGAAACGCGAAGAAAAAGCCCATCGGCGAACCTTTTTTGCCGAGGTCACCGAATACAAAGGAAGAACCGTAAAACGAGAAACTCAGCATCCAGTTCACGCCTTCGCCCGCCTGATGAAAAATCCATCGGCCATATTCCCAGCGCATCACGAGAAATGCGAAGACGATCTGGAGCCCCAGGCCCCACGCGACGGTTTTCTTTCGGATGGCGCGGCGATTCGTGGAAAAAAGAAAGGCGAGGGCCATCAGAACGACCATTCCAAGCAAGCCAATCAGGCGATGCATTCGATGTGCTCTCCCTGCACTACAGCCAGAATCACAATTTACCTTCCGCGCCAATCACTTTTCGCACGAGAGGCAACACGTGCGGCGGCTTCGGTCCAATTTCAAAGCTTTTCGCCAGCAATCCCATCGAATGCGGAAGGCGAGAGTCGAGATTGTAGCGAACGATGCACAGCGTCTCGCCAACCTTCACCGGATCGCCAAGCCGCTTTTCGACGATCAACCCGACGCCCGGGTCAATCGTGTCTTCCTTTTTCTCGCGGCCGCCGCCCAGCATCATGCTGGCCACGCCCACCTGCTCGCACTGAATCGCGGTGACGAATCCATCTGCCGGCGCGGTGACTCGGGCTTCGTGCCGTGCTTGCGGCAACTTGCGCGGATCGTCAACGACACCCGCATCGCCGCCTTGCAGACGAATGATCTCGCGGAATGTATCACGTGCGCGGCCGGAAGCAATCATTTCCGCTGCGAGAGCGCGGCCGTCAGCGATTGATTTCGACTTGCCGCCGAGCAAGAACATCCACGCGGAAAGCTCGATGCATATTTCGCGCAAGTCTGCCGGGCCTTTGCCGTTCATGATCTCGATGCACTCTTCCACTTCAAGCGCATTCCCCACTTTGCGGCCGAGCGGCTGTTCCATGTCCGTGATGAGCGCGACAACTTTTTTGCCCATGCGCGTGCCGGTCTCAACCATCAATTCGGCGAGATATTCGGCATCCGACTGTTTTTTCATGAAAGCGCCGACGCCGGTCTTCACGTCGAGAACGAGGGCGTCGATACCTTCCGCCATTTTCTTGCTCATGATCGAAGCGCAGATCAGATAAGGGCTTTCTACAGTGGCGGTGACGTCGCGCAGGGCGTAAAGCTTTTTGTCGGCTGGGGCGATTTCGGGAGTTTGCCCAATCAAGCCGCAATGGCATTTCTCAAGGACGCGCCGGAATTCATCGAGCTTGAGATTCACGTTGAAGCCGGGAATCGATTCGAGCTTGTCGAGTGTGCCGCCGCTATGGCCCAAGCCACGCCCGCTGATCATTGGGACATAAAGTCCAGCGGCAGCGACCACGGGCGCAATCACGAGAGAAGTTTTGTCGCCGACGCCGCCGGTAGAATGCTTGTCGACTCTGGGCGCCGGAAGGCTCGACCAATCGAGGACCGAGCCCGAGTGCAGCATGGATTCGGTGAGAGCCGCGAGTTCAGCGCGCGTCATGCCACGCCACAGAACGGCCATCAACCAGGCGGCTATCTGATAGTCGGGGATGCGCTCGTGCGTGGCGCCTTCAACGAGAAAATTGATTTCTTCGCGGGATAGTTCGATGGCATCGCGTTTTTTGCGGATGATGTCAACAGCGCGCATAGATTGGAATCGAGCGCGAAGGCTAGCACTTGGTCGGAGTTCCGTCAACGAAGGCGGCAAAGACGATTGCTATGGCCTGCTACGTTTCGTTTTGAGCTGCGTCTGGCGCGTGCGGCGTTGGCAGCCAGTAGCTGGCGAGCACCGGAATGATGAAGAGAATGGCGAGCGGTGACGTGACCATGCCGCCCACCACGACGCGGGCCAAGCGGCTGTTGCGCCTGAACGCCCACGCCCGAGGTTATGGCCGCGGGCAGCAAGCCGAGTCCCGCTGCAACGCACGCCATCAGCACCGGACGCATTTCCGCCATGCCGCCGAGTTCAATTGCGCCGAGCTTCGTATGTCCGGCCTGTTCTTTGCGACGAATTCCTGAAACGAAAACAACGCCGCCCAGCGTGCAGACTCCAATCACCGACGCGAATCCAACCGCAGCCGAAATGCTGAAAGGAGTCTGCGTAACGAGCAGAGAAAGAATTCCGCCCGTGAGACCAAAGGGCAACATCGCCAGAACAAGAAGCGCGTGGCGGAGAGAATTGAACGCGGTGAATAGAAGCGCCAGAATTACCACCAGGCTGATCGGGATGATGATGATCAGCCGGCGCTGTTCTTTTTGCAGGCTGTCGTATTCGCCCGCCCATTCGTAGTGGTAGCCCTCAGGCAAATGAACTTTCTGCGCGATTCGGGTTTGCACTTCCTGGATAGTTCCGGCGAGATCTCTGCCGCGCACGCTAAATTTCACCGGGATGTAGCGGCGGCCGTTCTCGCGATAGATCATGAAAGCGCCTTCGCGCAGAGAAACGTCGGCCACCTGGGAGAGGGGAATGCGGCTGCCATCCGGCGTGGGCAGCAGGATATTGCGAATCGCTTCGGGAGTACGGCGAAATTCCGGCTGATAGCGAACCACGAAATCGAAGCGGCGATCGCCTTCTAGGATTTGCGTCGCGGCGAATCCCCCGATGGCTGCTTGAACCGCGGCATTCAAGTCTGCAGCCATCAGGCCGTAGCGGGCGCTGGCGGCGCGGTCGATGGAAATCAGAAGCTGCGGCTGGCCCGTTTCCTGAAAAACGCCGAGATCGGCGACGCCGCGAACGCCGGCCATGATGTCCTTGATCTGGCCTGCCTTTTCAACTAGAACGTTGATATCGTCGCCAAATATCTTCAGGGAGTTCTCGCCTTTTACGCCGGACATCGCTTCTTCTACGTTGTCCTGAATATTCTGCGAGAAATTAAAATCAATGCCTGGAAATTTGTCGAGCTCCGAGTCCATCTGGCCGACGAGTTTTTCCTTGGTCAGGCCGCTGGACCACTCATTGAGATTTTTCAGGGACACCATGAATTCGATGTTGTTGAAGGTCGTCACATCGGTGCCGTCGTCTGGACGCCCCAACTGAGAGACCACCTCTGTAACAACGGGATAGCCAAGCAGATTTCGCGGATGTCCTTGGCCATTTTTGCGGAGGCTTCGTAAGAGACGTCTTGCGGCAGCGTGGCGCGTACCCAGAGGTTTCCTTCTTCGAGTTTGGGCATGAACTCCCCGCCAAGAAACCGCGTGAGCAGAAGGGTGATGATGAACGCGGTTCCGGCGATCGCAAGAGTCGTCTTGCGCCGCGACATCGTCCACTTCAGGGCGGCTGCGTATCTTTTTCCAAGCCAAGTGACGAGGATCGTATGGTGAGCGCGAACCTTCTCGGGGCGCATGAACGAGGCGAGAATGGGCGACAGGAAAACCGCGAATAGCAGCGCTCCGGCAAGCGCGAAAACTAGGTTTCCGACATCGGCGCGAAGATTTTGCCCGGAACTCCCTGCATGGTGAACAGCGGTATCAACGCCACTACAATCACGAGAACGGAGAAAATCACCGGGCGGACGGCTTCGGCTGTCGCATCCGCAACAAGGTCGAGCGTGGAAATATTGGAGGTCGCCGACTGGAATCGCCTGTAAATATTTTCGAGGACTATTACGGATGCATCCACGAGGATTCCGAAATCGATCGCGCCGATGGAAATCAGGTTCGCGGAACGTCCCGTGAGCACCATCAGCGAGAACGCAAAAAGAAGCGAGCACGGAATCGTGAGCGCCGCGATCAGGGAAATAGGAATATCTCCGAGGAATACGATCAGAATCGCCGTCACGAGCACGAGGCCCATCAGTACGACGTGGCGCACGGTCTCGGTGGTGAGGTGAATCAGATTAATGCGATTGTATAGCGTGACGATCTTCATTCCGCGCGGGAAATTCCTCGTTGAGCGCTTTTACTTTTTGCTCGAGCTGGCGCAACGCCGGAACGGACTGTTCGCCTCGCTGCAACAACACGATCCCCTCGACAGCATCGTTATCGTGATTGATGCCTACCTGGCCGAGACGCGGCTGAGAAACCTTCTTTCACGTCGGCCACATCGCGCAAATACACAGGGACGCCGTTGCGCGTCGATAATCAAAACATTCTGCATTTCCGCGATGTTATGCAACAGGCCCAGGCCGCGAACGTTCACGTTCTGGCTGCCCATCGTGAGGTAATTTCCGCCGGCGTTGGCGTTACTCGACCACACGGCAGTGACCACTTGCGGGAGAGTGACGTTGAATTGCAGAAGTTTTCGCGGATCGATGTCGGCAATGTACTGCCGCGTGCTGCCTCCGAATGTCGTTACGTCAATGATTCCTGACACTTGCTTCATCTCGCGAGTAACGAACCATGTTTGTGTGGCTTTCAGCTCGTTCAGGCTGTACGCCGGTCCATAGAGTTGGTAGCGATAAATCTCGCCTACGGGTGACCAGGGCGAGAGTTGCGGAGAAATGCTCGCAGGCAGTTGAATCAATTCGAGGCGATTAAAAACTTCCTGGCGATCCCAGTAGTAGTCGCTGCCGTAGCTGAAATACATTTTCACATCGCTGAGCCCGAAAATGCTGATCGAGCGCACTTCTTCCAGATGAGGTATGCCGAAAAGAGCCGCTTCCATCTGGAACCGTAACTTGCTGTTCCATTTCTTCCGCCGACCACGACGGATTTTGCGTGATTACCTCTACCAGCGGCGGGGACGGATCCGGGTACGCCTCGATGTCAAGCCGAAGAAAAAGAATGAAGCCGGCGACAATCCACGCCACCAGTACAACTATCATTAGCGGCCTGTAGCGGAGGAGCGAAGCGATCAGGTTGCGCATCGGCGGCTAGTCCTGCGTGCCCTCGCGCAGGAGAAGTCCCCCTCGGAGACGATTTTGTCGCCTGCCGCGATGCCAGACGTGATTTCGAGTGAGCCGTCAAATGAACGGGCCAGCTTCACGTTGCGGCGCTCGTACTTTCCATTTCCCTGGTCGACGAAAATATATGCTTCGTTTCCTTCGCGGATCACTGCGGAAGCCGGCACAAGAATGCCTTGGGAATTGGAGCGCAGGATGCGAATCGAACCGAACATCGCCGGTTTAATACGCATGTTCGATTCGGAAGAATCACTCTTACATGCAGAGTGCGGGTAACGGGATCGACCATATCGGAGACGACGCTGATTTGTCCCTTCCAGCTTTCCGTGGGATAGGCATTCAGCGTCACAGTTGCTTGTTGCCCCGATTTCACAGCGCTCAGATCTTTTTCGAAAACGTCTCCGAGCGCCCAGACCGTTGTAATGTCGGCGATGGTGCACAGCGGCATCGGCGCGTCGAGCGATTTTGAGAACTCGCCCTGCGCTGCGTTGACGTCGAGCACAACACCGGAGCGCGGCGCCGTAACCCGCAACTGCGAGCCCGCTTTATCAGGATCCATGCCAAGCACCAGAATTTGTTCTCGCGTGGCGTCCAATGCTGCCTTCGCCGATTGCGCATCCGCCTGCGCCTGTTGAAAATCTTTTTCTGCAATCGCGCGATGGGCCAGGAGATCCTGCGAGCGGACGAGCTGTTTCTGTTTCACCTCATTATCCGCGACGGCTCGTTGATAATCGGCCATCGCCCGCGCCAGGTCGCTGCTTTGAAGCAGAACGAGTGTCTGTCCTTTTTCCACGCGCTGCCAGGGTCGCACTTTCAGTTCGGTGATTCGTCCGCCGGCAGGCGCAAATACATGGACCACTCGCGTCGGGTCGGCTTCGATATGCGCAGCCAGTTCCAGGTAGTCCGGAACACTTGACGTCTTTACTGTCATCGTCTGAATGCCTTTGGCATCGGACGCGACGTAGTTCCCTCCCTTCGAACTATCTGAGCTCGCAGCCTTCGTCTGATTCGAGGGTTTGCTCGTGCCGCCGCAACCGCACACAGCGGCGCCTGCAATCAATGCCACAAAAAAAACTGCCGACTTCATTTAGAAAACCCCTCTGCTCTAGGCTTGCTTTGTTTTCGGGCCGGGGGCCGCAGCTAGGTGCTCAACACAATGCCCATTGACCGACGGAGCGCTTAGGAAAGACTTAAGCTGTACGACGGGTCGGCTCACTAACGAGCGAATGTTCAGAGAGGTGAGGCGGGAGGGGCGCGGCTTTCGGAAGAATCTGGAACGAAGAATTTCGCTGCATAGGAACCAACGCTGACCCCGCACAAATAAGCCAGCGGGGACTCGATCGACGCGATCCGCGGAAGAATCGCTGGACCGGTCTCCTTCACAATCTGTTTCGACTGCTCCGAATGATGGCTGCAGATGGAATGGCGGCGGCTCGCCGAGCATTCGTCCAAAAGCATCGCCGCCGCGTACAAATCATCGGTGAGCGAGACCGCGAAGAATAGCAATACAAGTGCGCAACCCATCGCCGTCCATTCGCGCAGCGAGTCTCTACGGCTTCGAGGCTTCTCGCTCCGCCAACACGTACGCCACACACCAATGGCGCCGGCGGCAATCAATACCCAAAGCAGATTAAGGAACAGTTCCATTTTGTGACTTAGGTTGGAATTCTATGGGATGGCGCAGGTTGCATGCAAACTTATCGCTTGGCTGTTTGCTCCCCAATATCGGCCGCCACCGCCTGCATCTCCGAATGAATCTTCCCGTTGGACGCGAGCATTTCGCGGTCACCCGGATGATACGGCTTGCCGGAGAAGTCCGTGACCATTCCGCCCGCTTCCTTCACCAGCAACATCCCCGCAGCAGTATCCCAGGATTTCAGTCCGAATTCCCAGAATGCCTCGAAGCGACCGGACGCGACCCCGCAAAGATCAAGCGCAGCCGAGCCGTCGCGACGCACGCCATGCGTTCGAAGCGTAAAACCAGCGTAAAAAGCAATGTTCGTTTGCTGGCTGCGCTGATCCGGCGGAAATCCCGTGACGAGCAGACTCGTCGCCAGCGTATCAATCTGCGAAACATGTATGCGTTTGTGGTCGAGATACGCGCCTTCGCCACGCACAGCCGAGAACATCTCGCCGCTCACTGGATTAAAAACAACGCCGACAATCGGCTCGCCATCTTCGAGTAATCCGATCGAAACGCCGAAGCATGGATACCCGTGCGCGAAATTCGTGGTGCCATCTAGCGGATCGACGTGCCAGCGATATCGCGCGTTTCCCTTCGGTCCGCCGCTTCCCTCCTCGGCCACAATCTCGTGTTGCGGAAAATGCCGCCGCAATCTCCCGACCACAATTTCCTCCGAGCGCCGGTCGGATTCCGTGACGATATCCACTTCGCCCTTGTAACTGATCTTCTTCGGGCGATCGAACTCCACCCGCAACAGCGCGCCCGCTTCGCGCGCCGCGTCAATCGCGACTTCCAGGAATTGGTTCATCGAGGCATCGCCGAAGTGAAATATTCCTTGCGGTATCGCACCAAGTCTCCCGATTTTACCGTCACTTCCACATGCCGCGTGCTACCGGGTTTCGGCGGCGGATTCGGATAGTAACCAAGCAAATACTGCGTGCGCAGCTCGCGATTGATGCGATCGAACATCGCATCGAGCTGCTGCAGATCGTCGAGAATGAAGAACGCCCCGCCCGTGCTATCGGTGATGGTGATGAGCGCATGCTCGCCGGCCGTGTTGCGGCCGTTTTCATTTTTAACCGGCCGAATAATGATCGAATAAAGCAGAGTGCCCGACCGGATTGCCGCCCTGCGCGCATCGTCAAACTTCGAAACGCTAGTCGTCTCCCCGCCATCGGTCACCAGAACAATCGCGCGCCGCCTTTCCTGCGGGAGCTTTCGCAGCGCATTCGACCCGAGCACCACCGCATCATACATCGCGGTTCCTGCGCCCGGGCTGATTCTATCCGCGGCGGCCTGCAGCCTCGGAACATCGTCCAAAAATTCCGAGAGCTGTATCACCGAATCCGAGAATTCGAAAACTGAGAGCGTGTCCGTCGGCCGGACCACCTGCTTGATAAAGTGCGCCGCAGCTTGCGCCTCGAATTTCAGGTCCTTGAACGTGCTCATGCTCGCATCGACCATCAAGGCGAGGTCGAGCGGCCGGTTCGTCTGCGCTTCGAAGCGCTCGATTTTTTGCGGCACATCCTCTTCTCTTAATTCGAATGCGTCCTGAGTGAGATCCGGCACCGGCCGCCCGCTCGCATCAATCACGCTCGCGAGAATACTGACCAGATTCACATTTACGCGAATCGCGGGCTTCTGCTGTTCCTGCGCAATCAATCGACCAGGCAACGAACCATACAATCGCCGCGCACACCACCGCTGCAGCCAGCGGCAACGCGCTGAACGTTCGAGGCGATATTTTCATCTAAGAGGTAGATTCATCCGCGCGGGAAATGGCTTCCTCGGACGCTAAATCCCTCGCTATTTCGCCCTCGGCCCACACCGCTCCGCCGGCGAAATATTCCTTTTTCCAGATGGGCACGGTGCGCTTCAAGGTGTCAATCGCGTAACGGCACGCGTCAAACGCGGCTGCGCGGTGTGCCGAACTCACTGCAATCCAAATGCTGGTTTCGCCAATCTCGAGCCGCCCCAGGCGATGCACGATAATGATCCGATGAATCTGAAATTTCTCCCGCATCTGCGACCCGATCTCGCGCATTTTCGCCAGCGCCATCGCCTCATAGGCTTCATATTCGAGATACAGTGTCCGTTTTTCCGCGGAAATTGTTGCGCACGAAGCCATCGAACACAACCGCCGCGCCATCCTCAGGCGCTTTGATGCTCTCAACTAACTTCCTGCGGGCGGATCGGCTCACGAACGAGTTGAAAAATATCTTCGACGGTCGCCACGTGTTCCCCACCGCTGACGGGCGGAAGAAATGCCACCTCGTCACCCGCAGAAAGCGATTCGCGCCAACCCGCATATTCCTGATTCACCGAAGCGGCAATCGAAGGACGAAATTCAGCAAGTTTCGGAAAGCGCCGCCCGTAGCGCTCAAAAAGATCTTCCACGCGAGCGCCATCGGAAAGATCGGCCTCGTCCTGAGCGAGGCCCACAATATCCTTCAGTTGTCCGAAAAATAGGACGCGAACACGCATGGCAGTCATTCTAACGCGACCTCGCGCAGTAGGCGCAAAATTGGTACGCAACGCACCCGCACTAACAATCAATCAATACCCAGAATGGGCGCCTGCGGCTGTCTTCGCCATACCGCTCACCTCATCGAGTCTCACAGCCGCTCGTGTTAATGCCGCGGCCAGCGCCACAGCTTCACGATGAAAAGTGGCGGGGTCATTGCGGTCGAGCGCTTCATTCACGCCAGGCATCACCTCCGCCGCGTAACCGGCGTAACTTCCCGGCGCAAAAATCGCGTGCTTGTACCAGGGACGGCCCACGAGCCCCTCGGGGACAAGAAGCGACTGTTCCACACTTGCGAGCGCGCGATTGAGTTCGCGCTGCGTGGCCGAACTGAGCATTGCAGGCGAAATCTCGCGCAACGCGGCAGAAGTGCGTCCGGCCGAAGCCGTCAACTCGTCCGCCGCCTCCGATACAGCTTTCCAATCGGACGCCTCCGCTCCCTGCGGCGCTCGCACGCGAGCACTCACGTCGCTCGTCATCCGTGCAATTTCGCTCGCGTAAGCCGAGTAGTCGAATGGCAGCACATCCGCTTCGTCGAGCCGCAATGCAACTGTGCCGAGAATTCGCGCGAGCGTCGCGTGATAGACAAACGTCGGGTCGCCAAATTGTTTCATCCAGTAAAAATCGTCATACAGCGAGTGATAGACGCCGTAGTCGCCGCTGAAACCCATGTCCAGCGAAGGAATGCCCGCAAAATCGAAGAATGGACAAAAATCCGAGCCCGCTCCCAAAGCGCCGACAGGTGTTTCGCCGGGAGTCTCCGCTTTGAGCTCCGGCCGCGCGATACCGTTGGGCGCGCCTTTCTTCTGCGAGGAATGTTCTCGCCACATTTCATACACACTGCGCCTGGTCTCGGGATCCGGCGCTTCACGCGCCGCGTCGCGCACAATTTCTTTCAGCGATGGCGTCGCCGCCGCTCCAAAATTCGGCCCCGTTACGCCCACGTCGGTGTTTATATATGCGATTGCTTTTGCTTGAAGCTCGGCGCGATTCGCTTCCACCCATTCCGTCGAGCCCAGTAGCCCTGGCTCTTCTCCATCCCATTCGCACATCACGATTGTGCGGCGCGGTTTCCAGCCGCTGCGCACCAACTCGCCAAGCGCTCGCGCCGTTTCGAGCATCACAGCCGTGCCGCTGCTTGGATCGGCAGCCCCGTACACCCATGCGTCGTGATGATTGCCGAGCAGAACCCATTGACCGTCGTCGCTGCCGCGCAATTTTGCGATAACGTCGTAGATCGGGCGCTGCTCGAAGTCCATTATCAGCTTCATGTGAACCCCCGATTTCCCGGGTCCCACGTGATACGTGAAAGGCAAGCCGCCCTGCCAATTTCTAGGAACGTGCGGCCCGCCGAGATGCTCAAGAATCGCCCACGCATCCTGCGCGTTGATGGGCATCGTGGGAATATGCGGCAGATTCTTCGCGTCAGCTGGCTTGATTCGTTTCGCATCGGGAGTCGCTCCAACTCCCGGCGTCAGCGGGTCTCCGGGATAATCTTCCGTGTAAAGAATCGACCCGCGCTGAATCCCGCTCATCGGCCGCCATGGCCCGTTGGGAAACACATCGCCCGCCATATATCCATCGTCGGCTGGATCGGAGAAGATGATCAAGCCGGCGGCTTTGTGGTCTTCCGCCAATTTCGATTTGATGCCGCGATAATTATGGCCGTAGCGGGCAATGGCGATCTTTCCCTGCACGCTCACGCCGAGTGAATCGAGTTCCGCATAATCCTCGGGCGCTCCGTAGTTCACGTAAACCACCGGCGCTGTAACTTCACCTGAAGGCGAATAGGTGTTGAACGCCATCACCGCGCGAGGATCTTCTGTGTCCTTGTCTACTTCCACCGGCTGCTCGGGCGTAGCCAGTGCTTTTTTCACCGGGGCAACGAGATCGAGCTTCACTTCGCGAGGTTCCGCCATCCACACGCTGTATGGAACGATTTCGGCGTCGAAACCAAAGCTTCGATACTGGTCTCGCAGCCATTCCGCCACCTGATGGCTCGCTTCCGTGCCCGCCCTGTGCGGCTGGCTCGTGAGATGGCGCAGATTGCTCTCTGCATGTGCGGCGTCAGGGATGCCCTGCAGCTTCGATTCGAGCTCGCGTTCAGGCTTAACGCGCTCGGGAAAAAACCCACGGATCTCTTCATTGGCAGTTTTGTCAGAAGCGAACGACAGCATCAGCGGTATCGCCAGAACGACAGCTGCACCGTATCTCCGCGCCAAACGATTCATCGTCACCTCTCCAGCAGCCGATGAGTTTATCTTAGATGGACGCGCGAGCCGCAAAGCCGTTTCGGCCTTCTCGAATTTTGAATCAGGCAAAGGGTGCATATTCGCCGGTTGCTTCAATCGCTTGACGCGAGGCACCGCGCACCTTAGGGTAGATTCCGTGATCGAAGTGGGAGAAAACACAGCACATGAAGATTCTTATTTCGGGAAGCACGGGATTGATCGGCACGGCGGCGACGACTGCCCTGAAATCCGACGGCCACAACGTCGTCCATCTTGTGCGGCCCGGTAAGACGGCTCAAGCAGGCGACGTCCAGTGGGACCCGATGCGCGCGACTGTCGATGTCGCAGGCCTCGAGGGCGTCGATGTTGTGATCCACCTGAGCGGCGCTGGGATCGCCGACGGTCGCTGGACAGCCGAGCGCAAACAGCTTCTTCGCAGCAGCCGCATCGATACCACGCGCGTCCTCGTTGATTCGCTTTCGCGGCTGAAGCAAAAACCGCGATTGCTGATCGTCGCCTCGGCGATCGGATATTACGGCAGTCGCGGCGATGAAATTCTCACCGAATCGAGTGCCATTGGAACGGATTTCCTGGCGCTGCTATGCCGTGACTGGGAAGCCGAAGCCGGCCGCGCCGCTTCGATGGACATCCGCACCGTCATGCTGCGCTTCGGAGTCATACTTTCCGGAAAAGGCGGCGCGCTACCGAAAATGCTCACGCCTTTCAAGCTCGGCGTTGGTGGTCGCCTCGGCAGCGGGCAGCAATGGATGTCGTGGATTGCCATTGAGGACGTGGTGGGAATTATCCGCTATGCAATTGCCAACGAGCGGGTAAGCGGTCCTGTGAATGTCGTCGCGCCAAACCCCGTGCGAAACGAGGAGTTCACGCGACTGCTGGCCGGCATGTTGCACCGCCCCGCGATTTTTCCAGCCCCTGCCTTTGTGCTCCGCCTCGCCATGGGCGAAATGGCTGACGCTGTCTTGCTCAGCAGCGATCGCGTCAAGCCCGAACAAATGCTCGCAGCAGGATTTAACTTTCGTTTCGAGATTTTGGAGCCGGCACTGCGCGCGGCCGTGCTTTCGCGGATGTAATCAGTCGTGAAGGCTAAAGATCGAGACGCTGGAGCAAAGCATTGAGATTCGATTCGTCGACGATCAACGCGGGGCCCGTAGCGGAAAGCTCCTCGCCTTCGTCGAATGCCTGAAATAGCCGCATCTTGGCCGCCGCATATTCTTCAGTTCCCGTCAGCGCGCGCCCCGTTGCTTCGCCCCATTTCTTGATCGCATCCTGCCCCACAAAAATGCGCACGGGAAACATTTTCTTTCGATCCGCGGACACGTAATAGACGTACTCGTTTCCCTTCGCGCTTCCCTGCTGCGCGGGATGCGCATCTTGGAACTGATATTGATAAACGTAGCCGCTTTCTGCTGAATAGCTTTTGATCCGTCGAACTGTCTCCGGTTTTGCCATGCCGAGATTATTTGGCGGGTTCTGCGCTGCTGTCAACCTCATCCTCCTCAGTCGGGCGGCAAATCAATCGCCTATTCGACTCGTAAGCGCGTCGGCCGCGTCCCAAAATGAATTGAAAGCATGCCGATTTGGGACGATTAGTCGTGCGCGCAGAGCTTTTCGTTTATCGCGCCGCAAGCCGTTTTCGATTCGCGATCCTTCCCTATTCTCGTGAAGCGATAAGGCTTAGCTGGGGCAAATGACCCGCCACGCCGTGTCAAAAATCCTGTCAGTTCGCAATGCTCCGCGATGGCACATCCCTTGCGTTAAGCCGTCGCACTGATGACGCGCTCAATCAAATGCCGGTGGCTGAAAACGACTTTGAGTCGGGCGGCCACTCCATTGCCCCCATCGGATCGACCGCCGAATCTGCTCTTGCTTGCGTTCTTTTGCGTCGCTGCCGTGGCGATGCCAGGTTGCGCTGGATTCACCTCGACAGATCCTTCGGTCGTCACGGTGGTCCTGCAGCCAACACAAATAAGCGTCTCTCTCAGCCAGTCACAGCGATTCCAGGCCACGTCACCGGCACATCAAACAAAAGCGTCACGTGGTTTGTGGGCGGCGTTGCTGGTGGAAGCGCAACCGCCGGCACAATTTCGCCGAGCGGCTTGTACACCGCTCCAAGCGCAATGCCCTCGCCTCCGACCATCACCGTAACCGCATCAAGCAATGCCGACAGCACGGCCCCACAGGCTCCGCCCTCCGTCACGCTCACCGGTGAAATCGTAGTCGGGATCTCGCCAACCTCCGCCACTGTTTCAACCGGCGCCGGGCAAACATTTGCAGCAAGTATCACCGGCGCAGGCGCCTCTTCGAATGCACTCTCACATGGAGCGTGAATGGCATCGCCGGAGGCAATTCGACCCTCGGCACAATCACCCCCAATGGATCTGCGGGCGCGCTGTATGTCGCCCCCGCTGTTCCGCCGTCGCCTTCCACCGTGAGCGTCATTGTTACGAGTGTGGCCGACCCGTCGAAGTCCGCCACCGCCGGCGTCACCATTACATGCTCGGCGACAAATACAATCTCGCCGCCCACAGCCACAGTTTCACTTGCGCAAACACAAAC
>CAWBRH010000012.1:0-16002 GCA_963790945.1 uncultured Acidobacteriota bacterium | reverse complement strand
GGACTTGAAGGCGGCGGTCGAGCGCGGGATTGGCGCTGATACAGACGATGTTCGGGGGAGTCATAAGGGCTTGTTCCGCCGGTATATTTGTGTCAAGCTATCACAGTTCGGAGAAAATAATAACGAAAAGAAACGAATCGAAACCACGCCTTGGCGGTGAGGTTCTGCATGCTGAGCGAAGAGCGGCGGCGCAAAATCCTGGACCTAGTCCAACACGACGGCCGTGTGGTCGTCACGGATCTGGCTCGGCGCTTTTCCACGTCACTGATTACAATCCGCAAGGATTTGGAACATCTTCACCAGCAGGGCCGCATCCAGCGCGCACATGGCGGAGCACTTCCTCTCGATGCGACCGCGCTGCGCGATCCATCGCTGCACGAAAAAGAGCGGCTGCATCGGAAGGAAAAACTCCGAATCGCCTCGGCCGCGGCGCAACTGGTACAGCCCGGCCAGGTGATTATCCTCGATTCGGGCACTACCAGCACGGCGGTGGCCCGGGCGACGAAGCATATCCCGAATCTTACCGTCATCACGAACGCCGTGAATATAGCGGCCGAACTTGCCGGGACCGACGTGGAAGTGATCCTTACCGGGGGCGTCTTGCGAAAGAATTCATTCTCGCTGGTGGGGCCGCTGGCCGAGGATTCCTTACGCCACATTACGGCCGATCTCCTTTTTCTCGCAGTCGATGGATTTGATGTCGCCTACGGCTTGACCACGCCTAATCTGCTGGAGGCACGGGTGAACCGCGTGATGATGGAAAGCGCGAAGGCAACCGTGGTGGTGTGCGATTCGAGCAAATTCGGGCGGCGCAGCCTCTCGCTGATTGCTCCCACGTCGGCCGCGCATCACACGATTACGGACACCAAGATTTCGTCCAAGCATTTGCGCGGCCTTCGCGAAGCCGGGGTCAAAGTCATCGTCGTTTGAATCCTCGTTTGTCAGGAAGGCAGGAGATTCGCTTGGCCGACTCGAATCCAAAAACCGGTGCGCTGACGATCAGGGAGATTCTATCGGAGCCTCGCACGTGGACACAATGCCTAGCGCAACTAACAGAAACGGGGCAGTTGCGCGCACTCAGCGAGGAACTGCCGAAAAAAGCGGAGTGGGTTTTCGTAGGCTGCGGCTCGAGTTACTATCTTGCCCAGGTTGCCGCGGCGACGTGGTCGATTCTAACGAGCGGCCCCGCTCGTGCGATCCCCGCGTCTGAAATTCTGCTCTTTCCGAATCTCTTGCCGGAGGCCTGCCAGCCCGTGCTCATTTCGCGATCGGGGCAGACATCCGAGATCGTCGACGTGGCACGATATTGCGAACAAGAATTAAAGATTCGTACGCTCGCCGTGACTTGCGGAACGGGGACGCCGCTGGAAAAGAATTCTTCGCATGTGATTCAGCTTCCGATGGCGAACGACAAGAGCACGGTGATGACGCGATCCTTCACTTCGATGCTGTTCGCTTTGCAAGCGCTTGCGGCGAGCGCGCGCTGGCCTGGCAGGATTTCCTGGCTGCGCTGCGAGGGCTTCCGCACAGATGGAGCCGCAGATGGCGGATGTGGAGCGCAAGCTTCGATCGCTGGTGAACGCGCGCGGTTATGCCGATTACGTGTTTCTCGGACAAGGGCCGTTTTTCGGAGTGGCTCAGGAATCGATGCTGAAAGTGAAAGAAATGTCGTGCTCGTACGCACAAGCCTTTCACACTCTCGAGTTCCGGCACGGGCCGAAAGCGATCGTCAGCGCAGAAACTCTGGTTACGTTTTTCCTGAGCGAGAGCGGTTTCGATGCGGAGACAGCCGTCCTCGAAGAAATAAAAGGATTGGGCGGAGCAACACTGGTCGTCACCAATGCCGCGAATAGCATTGTTCGCAGGTGCGCGGATTTTTTGATTGAACTCTCGCTCAATGCCCCGGAGGCGGCGAGGCCGGCGGCCAGCGTCATCGCCAGCCAATTGCTGGGCTTCCATACCGCCATCCGAAAGGGCTTCGATCCTGACCAGCCCCGGCACCTGACTCGCGTGGTGATGCTCGATAGCAAGAGTGACGGGAGTCCGAATCGTGCCCGCACCTGAGGTCTGCGTGGTCGGCGAAATTAATCCCGACCTGATTCTCTACGGGCTACCCAAGGTCCTCAAACCCGAGCAGGAAATTCTGATCGATGGATTCCGGTTGACCCTGGGCAGTTCCTCGGCGATTTTCGCTCATAATCTCTCCGTACTTGGAACCCGCGCGGGGATGATTGCCAAAATTGGCGGCGATCCGCTTGGAAAAATGGCGATGGATTGGCTTGTTGTTAGCGGCGTTGATCTCACGCGCGTGTCGCAGGCAAACAGAACGGCGACGGGCCTGACCGTAATCCTCGCTCATCCCGGCGAGCGCTTCATTTTGACATATCCCGGGACGATGTTTGAGTTGAGCTACTCGGACCTCGATTTGGACTACATTTTTGCCTCGCGACATCTGCACGTCTCGTCATTTTTTCTGCACCGCGCGCTGCGACCGAAGCTAGCAGAGCTGTTTCGCCAGGCGAAGTCCAAAGGTCTCACGACTTCGCTCGACACCAATGATGATCCGGAAAATCAGTGGTGCCAGGATTTGCTCGAGGTGCTGCGCTCCGTGGACATTTTGTTTCCCAATGAACGGGAAGCCAAGAAGATCGCGCGCACCGATGATTTATCCGTGGCCATTGAAAAAATTGCGCAAATATGTCCGATGGTGGCGGTGAAACTTGGCTCGCAGGGCGCCCTCCTGCGGGAAGGAGCCCAGGAATGGCGGTCGCCGGGGATGAAGGTGAATTCGATTGACTTGGTGGGCGCGGGTGACAGCTTTGACGCAGGTTTCATCCATCGCTTTTTGCAAGGAGGAACCCGTGAAGAGTGCCTCACTTATGCAAATGTAGCCGGGGCTTTTTCCACCACGCGCGAAGGGGGGACGGAGGCCTTTCGCGATCTCGAAGGCATGGCGCGATTCTTTCAAGATCATCTTCCGCTGAAGTGAGGACCGCGCGCTTTACTCCTTCGTTACCTCAATCAAAAGCTGCCCGGTAAAACTCGTCTGCAGGTGAGCATCGGGCGCCGTCACCGACCCAAGCTCCTTGTTGTTTACGTAATCCACGACGCGATACTTCCCGGGTTCGAGGCCACGCAGCTCAATCTCGCCCGCCCAACTGGCGGCTTCGGATGCACCTTTCACTGGCGCATGCGCAAAGAACGCGTAATACATGGCGCCGTCTTTTTCGATCGCGTACCCTTCGGGAACATCGTAGCCGTACGTGTATAGGTCTCGAAAAGTGCCGCGCGAAAGCATCTTTTTGTTGTACAGGCCGATCCACTTCTTCCAGTGCTCCTCTTTTTGCGGCGTCAAATTCACATCGCTGAGTTTGCGGCCGTAATCCGGCCAAGTGAACTTTGTGCCGAGAACGCCGCCCGTGCCCATCGTGGACGCGAAGTCTGAGCCGATGTCCTTCTCGTTGCTATTGGGATTTTGGATTCGCGTCAGTTCGACATGGTCGCCGTAAACGGCCGCGTGAGCGCCGAGGAGCGCCTTATACATTTTGATGCGCTGGCGCACTTGCACCGAGCCGACGGGATCGGCGGTGACAGCTTGATCGATGTAGCGAAGCCACGCGATGCTCGGAGGCGTGCCGCAGGGGCAACTTTGCGTTACGCTTTCGGGCTTCAGCGAGCGCGTGGTTTCGAAAATGATTTTGTAAACTTCGCCCATGGCGTAAATCGAATCCTGCGGAGATTTGTGGTGGTGCGCGGGGTTGTAGCACGCGGGTACGCTATAGATGTTGTCGAGCTTGTGGCCGTCAAAATCCCAGTCGCGGATGAAACGCTCGGTCAGTTGCTTGTAGTACGCCTGCACCCCAGGCACCGACGGGCAAAGAGTGGCGAGGTTCCTGGCCATGCGCGCCGGCTTGCCGCTTTTATCGAGGACGAGCCAATCGGGATGCTCCTTCACCACCTCTGAGACCTCGTACTTGTGCGATTCGTATCCCGGCCCGCCGTCCTCCACGGCGAGCGGAAGCCACCAGAGCTGGACTTTAATCCCGTCCGCGTGGAACTGCCGGACCATTTTCTGGATTTCGCCATCGGGAAATGTATCGGCGCGCGGCTCCCAATCTCCGTAATTGTTGAACCATCGATCGTCGAGCGTGGCCCAATGAATTCCTAATTCCTTGAGCTTCGGTACGGTGCCGAGCATTTGCGCAGCCGTCACATCGGCCCGATAGCCCCAACCGCACCAACTCACCGCGTAATCCTCGTCGGTGTTGGTTGCTTTGCGCAGACCTTCGCGGTCAATCACGTCCGAATAGACGCGCAGAGGCTCGTAGTAGTCTCCCGAGTAAATGGCGAGAAAGGTTCGCGGAGTCGAATAGATCTCGCCGGGTGCGAGACGCATTTCCGGCGCAACGCGCACGGAAGCGGCGACACGCTCATCCGATTGCGTCTCCACCGGGATGGAGAGCACCAGAGGAACAGTTTCGACATGGCCGATGGCTTCGCCGACCGTACGCGTCCAAAACGCGACCACCGGAATCCCGCCTCCCACCCTGCCCAAGTCGCCCTTCACCTCGACCAGCGAGCCCATCTGATTCTGTTGCCGGAATTTTTTGGGGATCCTAAACACATTGTCTTTCCCCCACTTGATGCTTGCACCGTGGAAGGACCACATCTGGTTCGCAGCTGCTGCCGAGTCCACAAGAGAAGCATTTAACCGGTGGCGATCGAGATCAATCTGGTCCAGCGAAATTTCACGCGGGCCTCCATTGCGGATACTGCTCGATATCAGCGCGAAGGCCGGAAACTCATCGTTCACTTCGATAACGAGAGATGCTTCGAGCCCCGTGCTCGCGCTTTTTCCAATCACCTCAACGCGCTGCCCCACTGTTCCCAGCTTTCCTTGCGGCTCCGAAATGCGCGCCCCGGCTAGGTCGAATATGAAGTCGTGAACTTTTTCCCCGGCTACAACCACGAGCAAACCAGGCTCGGTTCCGGGATCGTCCAGCGAAAGCCTTCGCTTCCCCGCCAGCAGGTTGGCTGCGACATATCCATCGGGCGAAACAACAAATTCCGCTGCGGGTGTCTCGATCGTGATCGAGTCGGCTCTCTTCGATACATGTACCGCGGACGTTAGGAAGGACGGAGAAGCGAGTGCGAGATTGGATTTCTTGTCGCAGGCTCCCACGAGGTGACCGTGACAGCGATGACGGCGAGCCAACTGAGAGCGATCGGACTCGGGCGACGTTGAATTCCGGCCTGAAACCGGAGCCAACAGGGAGTCATGGCTTAGCCGCGCTTTCTGCCGGCGCGCCTTTGAACTGCGCGAAGACCCGCTCGGCATTCAAATGATATACCTTTTCCAGAATCCCATCCGGGAGACCCAAACCGTAAATCTTCCACCGGCCCTGGCCAGGATAGCCCCAATAGTCAAAATACTCGTCTTCGGTTTCGAGCCAGCGGAAATAATTCTGGTACATCTCCTCGACAGGCTCCGCATCCGTGCCAAACAGGATGCGGTCCTGGTAATCCTGAAAGAACTTGGCGGCGCGGCTCGGCTCGCGGCCAAGCTCGGCTTCACGGGCTCCGAATTCCACCATCATGTTCGGGTAACGGTCGAGCCACGCGGATACGGCGTCAAGATTCTCAGGCCAATTCGCTACGTGAAGAGCGATGAAAGTGGTACGCGGATGGCGCTCGATAATGCGATTCCGTTCGTCGAGAAGCTCCTGCTTGCTCGGAAATCCGTGATCGTAAAAACTCCACGATGGATTTGTCTTCAGCTCTTCGTAGCGTTCGTTTTTCGCATCGACCGGAGCAAAAAACGCTTCCGGGTCGGACGTGTGGATTGCGACGGGAATCCCGAGCCGCCCACATTCCTCCCAGATCGGATCGAGGCGCGGGTCATCGACCCGAAGAAGTTTCCCTCCGGTATCGCGCACTTCGAGGCCCAGATCCTTCAAGACTTTCAAGCCCCTGGCGCCGCGCCGCACTGCGTCATCCAGATGCGCCACCGCTTCGCGGCTGAAATTCGCGTTGTGCAACCGGCTCCAATCGATCTGCGTGAAAACGATAAAGCGGTCCGGGTACGGCTTCACGATCTTGTCGAGCACGCGCTGAAGGCTCTCGCCCCAGCCGCCGGTGAGAATTACAATTCTCGCGACATTCACATGATCCATCGAACGCATCAGTTGCTCCGGCGGAATGCGCTCGCCGATTCCCCGCGCGTCGTTCACGTGATTGTGAACGTCCCAGACGGGAAAACGCGCACGAGCCATGTCGTGAACGGGAACATGCAGCATCGTCTTCGGATAGAAGTTGCGCAGTAGCAGCGTGATCCGTTGTGCTGCGCCGGGTTGTTCGCCGTACTTAATCTGCTCGAGCGCCATGGCCAGCGCCGACGACGCCACAAGAGCGGCAACCGCGGCTGCCGCCAGCACCAAACGCTTACACAGCCATGGAGAAGCTGAGGGTCTCATCGCGCGAATGCTTCCGTTACCTGCTCGCACCGGCCAATAGCCCATTCCAGGGTTTTTCCCTTGACACCAAAACAAATCGAAAGTAAAAGTAGCAAATCGAAATACCGGATTGCAAGTAACTTTGGGGCGCTGTTCACTCTGGCAAGAGTCGCGCCTGTCCTGCCCCGCTGATTGGGCGCGCTAACGAGTAGCGAGTAGAAGGAGAATATCGATGAGCCGCTGCCGCCGGTCTCTTTCGATTCGCATGGATTCTTCCTGCGCTTCTCCTGACAGTTCCGGAAGCCTTCGCACAAAAAGATACCGGCAGCATCGTGGGAGTTGTAACCGACCGCGGCGGTGGCGTGATTCCGGGCGCCAGGGTGACCGTTCTAGACGTGGACCGCGGGACCAAATTCACAACAACGACGAACGCACAGGGCGAGTACGTTGCGGGACCGCTCAAAGTCGGGCGATACACGGTCACGGTTGAGAAGGACAATTTCAAAACGGCAGTGGCAGGGCCCTTGCAATTGGATGTGCAGGGGAGAGTCGAGGCAAACGTCCGATTGGAGGTCGGCGAGGTTGCCGAGAGGGTGGAAGTGAAGGTTCAGAGCCCGTTGCTCGAGACCGAAACAAGCTCGCTGGGCCAGGTGATGGACAAGACGCGAATCGAGACACTGCCGCTAAACGGTCGCAATTTCGCGCAGCTCGCCCAACTCGGCGTGGGCGTTGTGCCAAGTGAGCCCGGGTCGCGCGTAAGCGGTAGCTATGGGTTCAGCGTGGACGGAGCGCGCGCGCTGCAGAACAATTTCCTGCTCGATGGAATCGACAACAACTCAAATCTGGGAGACATTCTCAACGAATCTTCCTATGTCATCCAGCCTCCCGTGGATGCGATCGAGGAATTTAAGGTCCAAACCAACGATTACAGCGCCGAATTCGGACGCGGCAACGGTGCGATCCTGAACGCGGTCATCAAGTCGGGGACCAATCAATTTCACGGCGATGTATTCGAGTATTTTCGAAATGACGCCCTCGACGCCGTGCCCTTCTTCTTGACGAAGGAACCCTATAAGCAAAACCAGTTTGGCGCCACATTTGGCGGCCCCATTCAGAAAGACAAGACATTTTTCTTCGGCGATTACGAAGGATTTCGCGTGCGGCAGGGATTGCCGCAGACGGCCATCATTCCCGACCAGAACATGGTGGGAGGCAATTTTTCCGAGCTTTTGCAGCCTGGTGTGACGGCCCCCCAAGTGGACATGAACGGCAATCAACTGCCGAATACAGTGGCGCTTGATTGCAGCAGCAAGCCGACTTTTCTCGGAGAAATATTCAACTCGCGCCTTACGCAGGTTTCCGGTTTGAACCCCAACGGTTTTTGCGGAGTGCCAATCGGCGTGGATGGTGCCGGTAATCCGACCAATGTATTCCCGAACGGCTCGATTGATCCGCTGGCTTCCCGGCTTGCCGCGCTCATTCCGCCACCGAATTCCACGAACCCGGGGTTCAATTACATCGCTGTTCCGGTGCGCACCCAGAATCGCAATAATTTTGACGTGCGAGTCGACCACACCTTTTCGCCCAAAGACTCTATTTTCGGGCGCTTCAGCTATGAGGATCAGCCCAGCTTCATTCCTTCTCCGTTTCAGAACGAGCTGGACGGCGGAGGGTTTTTTGACGGTACCGAAGATTTTTCATACCGCAGCGTGGCTCTCAGCGAAACGCACGTTCTCGATTCCACCCACATCAATGAGTTTCGCTTTGGCTATAACCGCATCAATGCGCATCGCTACCAAAACAATTTCAACGAAAACGTCTCGGCCCAGCTCGGCTTTCCGGGTGTCCCCTTCGAGCCGGGCACATTCAACGGCGGCCTTCCCTCTCTGACGTTTAGCGACGGCTCGGCGCCTCCGCTGGGTAGCTCGGGCTTTCTTCCCTCGATCGAAAAGCAGAATAGTTATGTTTTCACTGATAATTTCACGTGGATCCGAGGGCGGCATTCTCTGAAATTTGGCACCGAGATTCGCTATGAACAATTCACGATCTTTCAACCGTCGGCCTCACGCGGGACTGAAGACTTCAGCGCGGGGTTTACGGATAATCCGGCTTCTCCCGGCACCGGCGGATTGGGATTTGCCAGCTTTCTGTTGGGCCTTACCGATGGCGGTTCGATCGTCAATTTGCACAACGTGGACTACCGACGCCAAATTTATGCCGGTTTCGTCCAGGACGATTTCAAGAAATCGCCGCGCCTGACGCTGAACCTGGGTTTGCGCTACGAGCTCTATACAACGGTGAAAGCAGCAGGCAATCAACAGGCAAATTTTGATTTCGGCTGCGGTTGCCTGATCGTTCCGAAAGGACAAAACGCGCAACTCACGCCCACGCTAGCTTCTCAAATCA
The DNA here is from genome assembly GCA_963790945.1 of uncultured Acidobacteriota bacterium. Lineage (GTDB taxonomy): Bacteria > Acidobacteriota > Terriglobia > Acidiferrales > UBA7541 > Palsa-295. The sequence goes on along the minus strand of CAWBRH010000012.1, from coordinate 7,144 downwards.
CTATCGACCGCACCGGATCGCCCGGCCTGGTATCGCCGACCCTCCACAACTTTGCTCCTCGCGTGGGGCTCGCATACAAGGTGACGGACAAGTTGGTCTTTCGCAGCTCCTACGGAATTTTCTACGGTGGCCAGGAAAATGGGCCCTTTCGAATCCGAGTCCCGGATTCAACCCGCCATTCTTCGTCACTCAATCATTCAACATGCCTTGCTCGCTCAATATCGCCAACCCGGCGCTATTTAATTCCGACCCAAATTTAAATCTCAACTGCGCCGTCCCGGGCCTGAGCAATAATCCGGCCACCGCGCCGCCCGGCACCGGAGGTATCGCCCAGGGATTCCCTGCCAATGCGCTCGTCGATCCCAATACTCCGCTGCTTTTCTCGATCAGCCCAAAGATTCAGACCCCGTTCATGCAGCAATGGTTCCTGGGCTTCCAGTACGAGCTGCCCGCGAACATCGTCGCTGAGATTTCCTATGTAGGGTCACATGGTTCGAATCTTTTCGGTGTCTTTAACGGCAACCAGCCAGTCCCCACTGCGGACCCAACGATTCCCTTCGCCCCACGCCGCCCCGATCCCAATATCGATGCAGCTATCAACACGCTGCGATCCAACCTCTTCTCAAACTACGACGGTTTGCAGATGCGTCTCGAAAAACGGTTCTCCAACGGCCTGGAGTTTCAGGCCTCCTACACCTACAGTCATGCGCTCGACGATGCCTCGAACGCGAGCCTTGGTTCGCAAAACCAGGGAGACTTCCGTTTGCAAACGGCGCCGGCTCTCGAGTATGGGAATGCGGATTTCGACGTCCGCCACCGCTTTGTCTTCAACTACATTTATCAATTCCCTTTTGGCAAGGATCAACGATTCGGCGGAAATCTCTCCGGATTCTGGAATCAGATTGTTGGGAACTGGCAAGTCGCGGGGATTATCTCGGCACAGACCGGCAATTGGTTTACGCCCACCGATGATCTGGTCAACATTTCGAATTCCGAATGCGGCGGCGCCGTCTTCAATTGCGTGCGTCCGAACGTCATGGGGAATCCTAATGGTCGCCACTGCGTTCCCGGAACGCTATTCAATACTTGTGCCTTTGTGGCCGACACGGTCCAAGGCACATTTGGCGATGCCGGACGAAACATCATTTGCGGCCCCGGACTTCAAAACTGGGACGTCTCTTTCATAAAACAATTTCCAGTGCGCGAACAGATGCACTTCGAATTCCGCGCCGAATTCTTCAACGTTTGGAACCATCCGAATCTGACGTTCGCCGATGAGACCACCACGGATGAAAACTTTTCGACCGAGCGGGGCGCGACTCAGTTCGGCTTCGCCACCGCATCGCGATCTCCTCGCCTGATTCAGTTCGCGCTGAAATTCTTTTTCTAGTCGTTTGCTCGATTCCAAGAGCTCCACGCTCCGGATCGAAGCCTGTATGTACTCGAAGCGTCGAGAGTTGTAATGTCTCGTTGAAACACCCAGCCCCAATTACGGAGGGTGCTTCATGATCAATTCTGGCTCGGATGCTGCGGGGTCTATGACTGCGCGCTTGCGCGAAACGACTGTGGAACTCCAAGAATTAGAACGCTCCGTGATTTCTGGCGATCTAGACCCTCGAGTGCTCAGTGAGTTTCGCAATGCAGTAGATCACATACGCAATACCGCATGGGCCGTTCAACAATGGGTTGGTGCGAAGGAGCAGTCCGGCGACCCATATGCGGTTTTGCCTGCTCTAGCAGCACAGCGCGTCCAGCGCGCCACTCAGCTCGCGAATGATTTGTGCCTCGACCTCCAGACTGTAGAGGTAACTGCAGACACAGAGGGAGTGGGCGATCTCTATCGAGCGGTGGACGACCTGCGCAGGCGGTTGGATCTTCTGTTCAAACGGGAAGTATAGTCCAGACAACGAGTTCGGCGCCCCGAACTCATTGGTTAGTGGGTTGCCGCTACACTCCCCGCCGGGGGGTTGGCGTAGTAGCCTTTGCGAGCATAAACCTTATAGCCTTTCTCCCCCGCGGAAATCTGGATCTTGCGGAACTTGCCGTCCCAATTTTTGTTTTCGGGGTAGTAGCCCAGGCTGTACTGGTGGTGCAGCTCGTCGGAGATCTCGTCAAGCGCGGCTTCGAGTTTACCAATACCACGGACTTCTAACATCCGCCCGCCGGTGGCCTCGGCCAGTTTCTTGAGCAGGGACTCTCCGTGCCCGTCTTCTCCGTAGATGTGGAGCACGTCGCAATTGTCCCGCTTTGAGGCATCGTAAATCTGCAGGACATAGGCGATCACGTCGTTTTCGAGCAGAGCTTCCAGGGCCTCTTCCATCGAAGACTCACTTTGGGAATCGCCGGAGAGGGCTACGATAACCACTGCCTTGCGTCCCATCTCGCCCGCCAGGTAACGGAGTGTGGAGACGCGGATCGCGTCGTACAGGTGAGCTTCGCGGTTCTCGTTAATGGGTCGCCCGTTGATGCCCACCGTCCCTCCGCTCCCGGGCATCCCGATCCTCGGCTCGGGGGACGGCCCTTGGTCTGGCAATCCGATCCCCGCTCCACTCCCAACGGTATCCGCCTTCTCCTCCAGGAGCGCAACGTCTGACGTCGGCAACTGCACAGTTTCAACCCGCGAGGCGTAGCTCAGAATAAAGCCCAGGTCTGTGGGCCTTACCACGTGCTTCATGAACAGCCTCGCGGCCTGCGCCTCCTCGCCGAGAATCCAGGACATGTTCGTGCCCGTGTCCAAGAGCACTCCCACGTTCAGGACCACGTCGCTATGGTGGGCAAACAGCTTGATAACCTGCGGCTGGCCGTCTTCAGAGACGCTGAACTTGTCTTGCGCCAGGTCGCTGGCCAGGTGTTTCTTGTCGTCGCGCACCGTGAAATATACGGACACGAGGTCCACCTGGCTGTGAAAGGCACCTTCCTGGCCACCTTTATCCTGGCTGAAAGCCGATCGAGGCCAATCAAGGCCCGCCAATACCGAGACCACAACCACAATGGACAAGCCGACTCGAATGGGCATAGGTGCGCTCCTTCTCGCTTTGCAATGAAGGTGCACAGTTGGATGCGAGCCGGCTGCGCAAGAGTTGTCGTGGGAACCTTTCCGCAATGCCTGATTAAAGGCGGAAACCGACTCCGATTATGGGGAGGAGACACCTCTCCACGACTCTGCATCTCCTTGACTTCGATCGAGAAGCGGACGCGCCAGCGATCAGGATCCCAAATTGCAAAATCCGCACCAAAAGCCGAAGTCGGGTACATCGCGGAGACACGGAGGCTTCAATATTCAGGCTCCTTCCATTTGAGCAAGCGGACCACAAGCCCGCAGCGACGTGGGACTACGCGTTTCACCGCGGCCTGACACAAACGAAATTGGCCGCGTCATTCGTGGCGCCGGTGCCCTTGTAGCGAGTTTGCTGTGGGAATGGACAAATCGGGCGTGTTCCTCCAGTTGGAAAGTTCTGCGCGACACGGGGATCAAACGGCGCTCCGCTAGGAAATGGTGAGGCAGTATTGGTGTTCGCGGCAATGATTTTGTCCGGTGCAACGCCTTGCTCAACCCAAGCGGTGATCGCTCCCAGGAGATTTGTATTAAAGCTGTTGGTCGCCGGACCGCCTCCGCAGTGTGCCATGTTCGGAATCATGAACAGTCTGGCGAAATCCTGTGCACGGCCGCCCATTACGAGGTCCAAGAGGCTGTAATACTCGACTAGATCAACGGCCGAAAAGATACCGTCGTTCACCGAGTCGTACATGATCATTTTCCCTTGATGATTCTTGAACGGGAAGAGGAAGGGCGAGGGCCCCAGCGGAGTTCCTGTCATGAAGTCCATCGGACTCCGCGGGTATTCTGGGGTTGATTTGTAGATCGTGGGCGCGTCGGTATCAAAATTGTAGTTAAAGATAAAAGCCTCTTGCCCGTTTGCTCCGTTCACGGGCGTGACGAACGGCGGATTCGTAAATATCATGGGTATCGCGCCGGCTCCAAGTGTGAGGTTAATGGCGGTGTTCGTGTTTGGCGCACCGAAGAATGACACGTTCCAGGCTTGCCAGCCCGCTCCAAACGCTGACGGCGGATCCCAAATACCAGCATCCCAAAACCAGCTCGAATAGAGCGGCACGCCGCGCGAATTCCTCGGCCCCGCATAAATTCTCTTGAGCGCCTGCACCTGCCCCGCCGTGAGGCATGTCCCGCCGTGCGGCGTGTTTCCGTGAGCCCCGCTCGCGCTACACGTGAACGTAGCGAGCGCCGGGTACACCTTTTCGTTCGTGCAGGCTGCATAGTTGTCGATAATGCCGTCGACCAAACCGTCGAGGTTGTCACATGCGCTCAGAATCGCCGCTGAAGCGACTTCCAAATCCTGAGGCTGGAAGGTGGGCGGAAGGTAGGGCTGACCATTGCTATCCGTGCTCGTTGCCAGCGGGGCAAGTTGTTGTTCGTTCCAAGCTTCGGCGACGGCCGCGCGCGGCAAGTCAAAACCTGGGTTTCCCGCCACGAGACCATCGAACATTTCTGGCTCACGCTGCGCTGCTACCATCGCGTCGCGGCCGCCGTTTGAGCAACCCCACAGATACGAATACCGCGGATCCTGTCCGTAATACTGGGCGATAATCAGCTTGGAAATTGCGGAGGTTTTCTCGATTCCGTTATATCCGTAATCGATTCGTGCCTGCTCATCGATCCCGAAATGCGCGGTGCCTCCCAAGTTATTGTCGTCATCGATCCAGTCGAAGGACGGGTTTCCAGGCGCATCCTCATGCCCTCCGTCGTCAGCAGCGACTGCCCAGCCCTGGCTTAGTTCCGTCCCAGCACTCCCCTGCGGGCTCCCGACAGAGCCGTCGGTGCCGCCCCCGCCCATCATCTCGAAACGACCGATCCAGCTATCCGGCAGGTTCAACTCGAATCCAATACCGTAGACGAAGTGATCGGGATCCTGACCGCTGACGCGCTCATCAATCACCCCGACGACGTTACAATAGTCGCCGCCCGAACCGCTCATCTCATTCGCGCTAATGATCCGCGTGTTCGGTAGGGAAAGAGCGGCGAGGCTCGCACAGCTCGTCGCAGGACTTGACACTGACAGTTTCCCAGTCTGGGCATACAGAGCGGTGACGGGCCAACCCGCAACAACGAGCAGGCTGAACAACCAACTTGCGATTTTCTTCGGATTCACAGTGACACCTCCTCATCAAGTAGCCCCACTGGAGAAACAATGATTCATGACGATTTTCTTGGGCGCAGCGAATCAGTCACGTAAACAAGGCTGCGGCTGAGCCCCGAACTGTCGCAGTGACGAGACTTGCGTGCCCCCATTTTTCCGACCGAAAACGCTGGCCACTTTGAATCCCGTGCGTGATTCGTGTCAAGACCTAAAACAATCTTTCTGGCATACCTATTAGGTATTCATATTAGGAAGGTATGGGTGCCCATCCACATTCGTCTATACTTGGCCGGCTATGGAGCTTCGCCACCTTCGCTATTTCATCGCTGTCGCTGAAGACCTGAGTTTTACGAAAGCCGCTCGGCGCTTGAAAATCGCGCAACCTCCCTTGAGCCGCCAGATTCATTCCCTGGAAACTGAGATGGGTGTGCAGCTCTTCGACCGCCGTTCCGGAAAAGTGTTCCTCACGGAAGCGGGTAGCCGCTTTTTGAATGCCGTCCGATTGTTAATGGAACAGGTCGATCTTGCCGTCGATCTCGCTCGTCAGACCAAAAGCGGCGAGCTGGGAACTGTGCGTGTCGGATTTGGGAAAGGCCTCGGCGATGTGGTGAGCCTAGTCATCAATCAGCATATGCGTGTGTTCCCGAAAATCGAGGTCGACGTAAGAGACATTCTTTCCGGCCTTCAAGGCCAGGCGCTCATAGGACGCACAATCGATGTTGGTTTCTCTCATGGTCCCGCGACTTCGCTCGAACTAGCATCCGAGAAGCTTTTCAAGGAGAGCCTTTCCGTCGTACTCGCTCGCTCTAATCCGCTTGCGCGGCGGTCCTATCTGCGTCTGAAGGATCTGAAGCACGAGACGTTGTTGCTGATCGATAGATCCATTTCCCCCCATGTGCATGACCTCGCACTTGCACTATGTCGTGACGAGGGACTAAGCCCCAGAATCGTTCTTACAGAATCGACTGTCTACGACGAAGCTGGCGCCATGATGGCCGCATCAGGAAAAGGCGTATTTCTTGCCGTCGGCAAGAACCCGTGTCATCCATCGTTTGCCGATCGGCTGGTTGCCTTGAATCTACGGGAACCGCTGGCAAGACTCGAAGTGCATGCGGCCTGGAGAAGAGGAGAATCGTCCTCTACCATTCTCAATTTTATTGAAACGACGCGAACCCTTCTTCAACGCGAATCAAGAGTTCTGGACATGCGCAACTTTCCCCGCATTGTCCGGCCCGCTTCGCTCGCAAGCCAAAAACGAAAAAGCGAACGCAAGTAATGGTTCTGACTCAAATCGCTAACCACTTGTATTAATCGGAATCCTAGCGGCGTTTTCTGGTAGATTCTTGATAAGAGGGATTATCACCATCTCTAACGAAGTCGGCCTCGTCAAAAGTGGTTTTAGTTCTGTTTTTATTTCTTTCGCACACACTTCTTCTTCTGAATGCTGCCGCCGACAGCTACTCAACCTAACGGAGCTATCACCCTGATCTACGTCGGGGCTGTCATCCTTGCCGCATCGGTTCTCGCTTTAGCCATAGGCCTGATTAGAATTCCACGTCCCCCCTAGAACCGCTGAGCTAAGGGATCGGCTGATATCTAAGCAGCGGGGCACTTTCCGCAACCGGTAGGGTGTAAACTCCCGCCGGAGCGTGATTCCGTGGTCTAGGCCGAATCTCTGATACGCAATATTTCCGCATAACAAGAGGTCAGGCGCATGCAGTTCGTGAGTATTCCGGCGGGGAGCTTCATGATGGGCTGTTCAGCGGGAGATCATGAATGCTACGCCGAAGAAAAGCCGACTCATCGAGTATCCATCACCCGACCTTTTGAGATGGGCAAATACCAGGTTACGCAGGCAGAGTATGAGGCGGTGATGGCTACCAATCCGAGCTATTCGCGCGGCCCGAACCATCCTGTCGATGGCGTCAGCTGGGAAGACGCACAGAAGTTTTGTGAGGCAGTCAGTCGCAAGGAGGACGGATACCCAT
>CAWBRH010000011.1:0-57745 GCA_963790945.1 uncultured Acidobacteriota bacterium | reverse complement strand
ACGGATTGCTAGCAGCGAGCGCAGCGCGCATCACATCCAGATTCCAATTATACTGCGTGCAGTTCACCACCACATCGCAGCCTCGCAGAAGCGTCGCTAGCTTCCCGGTTTCCCGCACATCCGCAAAAACAGCCCGCGCCCGCCCGCGTCCGAATTTCTTAGCCACTTCCGCAGCGCGCCCTCGATCGAAATCCCCAACGACGATCTGCCGCACCTCCGACGTCCCCGCCAGGTCGTGCACCACCGCCCGCCCCATCATTCCCGCGCCTAAAACAAAAATCTTCATCTCGCTCCCGCCGCCATCAAACTTATCCCTAGACGCCAAAACGAGGGCGCCGCAGCAGATGGCACCCTCGCTTGAAGTCTTTCCCGTCGAATTTCTTAGAACAGAACCTTGAGACCAAACTGAATCACGCGCGGCCCCTCGCGCTCTTCTGAACCACGCCGAACGTGCCACCCACATTTTGTCCGTCAACGATCTGCGGTACTCCATCGCTGAAGTTGCCGTCCGGATTGGCAAACTGCGTGTGATTCCACGCGTTGTAGAACTCAGCGCGGAATTCCGTGTTCAACCGTCTCGTTGATAGGTGTTCTCTTCTCGATAGCAAGATCTGTATTGCTAATCGCCGGGCCGCAACAAAATGCGTGAGGCATGTTGCCGAATACGCCCGGGGGGGGATCGGAAATTTCGTAGAGTCGAACCATACGCCAGCGTTCGTCTTGGGATTGAGGCGTCGAATAGGACCACTCGCTTGCGGGGTATTCACCACTTCGAAGTCGAAGCTGCTTTGCAACTCAGTGTCATCCTGCGTTTGGACGCGAATCGGGAATCCGCTCTGATAGGTAACGATCCCGGAAACTCCCCATCCATTCACCAGTTTCCCGGTAAATCCATCATGTTTGGGAATCGGAAGTTGCCAATAGGGACTGAAAACGAAGCGATTTTTCGCGTCCAGGAGTGAAAGGCCGCGCGTCGCATTGGCATTCAGGGAATTCAAAATATTCTCGAACGACGCGCCCTGGTCGATCGCCTTGCTGAACGTATACGACGCCTGAAAAAGCAGGCCCTTCGAAAAGCTACGATCAAAGGAAATCTGCAGTCCGTTGTAATTGGAATTGGCGATCGTGTCCTGTGCAAAGATATTGCTGAATACCGGTATGCCATCAGCTGGGCATCCCGCCCCGCGTGACGGTATACAGTTGGGCGACGAAAAAGGACGAGTGCCCACCAGCGTTAATCCTTGGGCCCTACCGTGCCGCTGAAGCACGCGGGGTTACCACCAGGCGCGCCGGTGTAGGGCAATACGAGCCCAGCACAATTGAGCGATGGCACCTTGAACGGCTGTGGGGGAAGCGCCGACAAAGTTGCGTCCGCAGGAATCACGGTCCCCGGAGGAATGAAGTACTGCGATCTGCGCCAAAAGGTCCACACAAGTTGTCGGAGTGCCCCCCGGCCGTAGCGGCGCCGAAAGCACATTGTTAGGATTCAAGGTCGCTAGATTTGCGCAGACCGAGGCAAGTCTGGATGTTTCCCGCATTCAGGTCATGCGACGCCAGCAAATGGTGAGCCTGGGTTCCTACGTAAGATATCCGCAAACAGCATATCCTTGCTCAATCTGCCGCTCAATCGTCAGATTGTATTGCTCGGCGTATTGAGTACTTCAGATGAGGCTGAGAACTCTCCAAACAACAAAATCGGACGGAAGTTAGACCAATCCACGCATCCGTCGGGCCGCCCGGCGCATCAACAGCGCATGGCGTTTGAGGGGTCTGCGTAATTACGCCGCCGAACGGGTTGGGAGCATTTCCGCCCGACTGAAACTCGGAATGGCAGGTTGAAGTTCGTGTTCGAAAGGAATGCTACTCCCTCCAAATGGCGGCTCGGCGCTGAACTGCTCGAGCACGAGCTGCTCGATCGGATTGTAAAAAAGGCCGTAATCCTGCTCGATACTGGCTTGCCTGGGACCGCCGGTTAACTTCGCCAGCCAGCCCTCGGTTGCCCCAGGACTCCATGCCAAACCGATTCGCGGAGCGAACGCTTTGTAATACGTCGATGTCAAACCGCGCGGCACGCCTTGGTCTCCCGGAAAAACGAGACCAAGCGGAAACACGGCGTTATTCCCTCCGCTCTGTTCTGACCGCAATCCCCGTGCAAGATTCAGCGCTGGAAGCGTTCTCCTGGGATTAAGCCAACAGGGATACTGCGTCGTGGTCTGACCGGGCCGAAAGTCTGAACGCGATTACCGAGATCATAGTACGGAGTGTTCAACTCCCATCGTAGTCCGTAATTCAGAGTTAGATTCGACTTCAACTTCCCAGCTGTCTTGGGCAAAGAGATAGAGGGCGGTGTTGCGTAGGTTCTCCCCTTGCGCCGCGCCTTGCGTATACGAATTCGGCGTAACCAATAAAGTAATTAGGGTAGAGCGTCGCTAGAATCCCACGTCGTTTGTGGCAGGCGAATCACAGTTTGGGTTGCTATTCAGCGGCGAACACAAATTCCCGTCGCTCAGAAATGTATATTGGCCGCTGACGTTGAAATAAAAGAAATTGATTGAATTGTTGCCGGCGAACGTCGCCACCGAACTTGACCGTGTGCTTTCCGATTCTTCGTGAAGTTGTCCGTAAACTGAAACGTGTTGCCCGCCTGCGGCAACTCGCCCTCGAAATTGTTGCCAATCGTAAAGCCGCCGATGACATTGATATAGGGAAGGCCCACGTGCCCGGGCAGGTTCGTTGTAATGCCCGCTTGCAGGATTGGTCAGGATCAGTGAAGCAATTCGACGCGGGAATAACCACGCACGAATCTTGAACACTATTGAGGCTGTTCACAGGATGGTCGAGTTCTTCTGCCCCTCTCGAAATAATTAAACCGGAGTTCGTTCACTTCAGTACCCGAACCGATCGTCCAGGTATGGCTTGAAGTTCACTTGTTGAACGCGCGTCGCGAAAATAACGGCGAAATCCGGAAGACAGTCCGCCCGGCCGCTCCAGTTGAAAACTGGAGAATGGATCGGTGCGGTCGTCGTCATTGAAGTAGTAGTACGCTGAGAATTGTTGCGAGGAGGTAATCTTGTGGTCGCAGTCGTATCGTGAACTGGTCACCGCGTTCATGCCGATTCGCCGGCCCGCGGGAAATTTGGCCCGCTCCGTAAACGGCTCCACATACTGGTTGTAGACGGCCAATGCCGTCGGATCGAAACATTGAGTGGGGATGTGACTATTCGCAAAAATGGTAGCGAACGCCTGCGGCGTGTTTCCGCCAGCTGCGGATGACAGCGCTGTCTGCCCTCCGGGCGTGAGTGCGGCGGCGCACCCAGTACGGTTTTCAAGCGTTTGAGCGAATGCTTGGTCTGTTAACGATCCCAAAAAGGGTCCCGAAAAATTCCCAGCGGCTTCGCCTGTGGTAGGAAGAAATACGTTGCCCGATGAAATTCCCTGAATCAACCGGTTGCCTTCGTATGATCCAAAAATGAACGTCCGGTCCTTCTTGATCGGGCCGCCGAGAGTTGCACCAAACTGATTCTGCTGATAATCAAGCTTGAACGGATCGAAATAGCCTACGGTATTCAGTGCTTGATTCCGAAGAAATTCGTAGAAATCGCCGTGCACGGCATTCGTTCCGGACTTTGTCACCACATTGACCACGGAGCCCGAATTGCGCCCATACTCCGCGTCAAACGTATTCGTAATTACGCGGAACTCTTCGATCGCATCCGGCGAAGGTTGGATCGCCGGACCGTTCACGAAGATATCGTTACCGTCCCCTCCGTTGACCATGTAATTGTTTGAGCGCCCTCGGCCACCGTTCACCGACACTACGCCCGGGTTATCGCTGCCATAAAATAGGTCCGCACCCAATTGCGATTGCACACCTGGCTGAAGTTGAAGTAGCTGGTAAGTATTTCTCGTGCTGAGAGGAAGTTCCCGCACTGAAATATCGCTCATCACGGCACCCAGCTGAGTGCTTGTCGTCTCCACCTGTACCGCATTCGCTTCCACCGTCACCGTATCGCTCTTCCCGCCGACTGTGAGCGTGACGGTGATGAAATTGACGTGGCCGATCGTGACCACCACATCCTTCGCGAGGAACTTTTTGAAGCCCGTCGCCTCGGCCGTAACATTATAGGTGCCAACAGGGAGTTCCGGTATGTCGAAGGCGCCATCCTTGTCCGACGTTACCGTGCGCGGCGTTGCCTGCTCCGTCAGCGTGGCTGTAATCGCGACGCCTGGAACAACCGCACCGGATGGGTCATTCACGATCCCGCGGATGGCTCCGTTCGTTTGCCCCATCGCCGCAGCGCAAAACACCAGATTCGCGCACGCCAGCAGGCACACCCGTCCCCACGCAGTCGCTCTCATTGGCGCTCCTTTTGAAAATCCCGCGTCCACCCCAGACGCCCCCGATTTTTCGATTGCAGCTTCTCGAAAAACCTTACTATAATTCGCGAACGTTAGAGGAAGGCCTGTGGCATTGTCAAGAGGAAACTGGTTTGGCTCAAGCTCGTAAGTTGCCCAGAAAGGCTCAGCACGCTTCGGAGTATCTGCGCATCAGCGACGTCGCGCGCCTGGTCGGCGTTTCACCTTCGATTCTTCGTTCTTGGGAAATTCTTGGCCTGATTTCGCCCGCTCGCACGCGCAGCCAATACCGCGTCTATACGCAAGCGGACGTGCGTCTGCTCAAGCGTGCCCAATTCCTTCGTCGCGCTCGCGGGATGAATGCCCCAGCTATCGTGCATATGCTCAAAACGCAGGGGCTCCTCTCAAAATCTGGCGGCACCGCGCCAAAGGCAAGCCCGGTCGGGCCGCGCCTACGCCGTTTGCGTTTGCAGCGCGGTTACTCGCTCGCGAAAGTCGCACGAGCGGTTGGTGTTTCCGTTGGCTTCCTGTCGGCGCTGGAACGCGCGCAGATGAGCGCGTCGATCGCTACACTCCGGCGACTGGCTCGCTTCTATCGTCTCAATATTCTTTCGCTCTTTGATCCTTCCGAAGCAAATCCGGGCCGTGTGCGCCCGTCTGAAAGGAAAGTTCTCGAAGCCGGCAACGGCATTCGAATGGAACTACTCTCCTGGGGCAACACCGTCATGGAACCGCACATTTTTCGCATCGCTCCTTCGGCGGGAAGCGGTGAGTCTTATACCCACGATGGCGAAGAGTTTCTCTACATTTTGAAAGGCTGCATCGAGATTGCGCTCGATGGCGGCGAAACGAATCGCCTCGAACAAGGCGACAGCTTCTATTTCGAAAGCAGCACGCCGCATCGTTGGCTGAATCCCGGCAAGAAAGAGGCCTGGGTTTTGTGGGTCAACACGCCGCCCACTTTCTAGCGGCGTTACAATGCGCTACGACCGTCACGGGAGCGCCACCGAAAATCATGAAGACTAAACTCGCAGCGTGCGCGCTCTTGGCGATTTCGTGTTTAGCCCTGAGCGGTTGCAAAAAACAGCCCACTCTGAGCCTGCTCGTCTGGGAAGGCTACGCCGATCCTTCCTTCATCCGCCCTTTTGAGCAGTCTCACAAATGCAAAATCAGCGCTGCCTATATGGGCTCGAGCGACGAACTGGTCGCCAAACTTCGCGGCGGCAGCGCCAGCAACTACGACGTGATCTCGCCTTCAAGTGATGTCGCTACAATGATCGCCTCGGCAGGCTTGGCTGCGCCTCTCGAACCTTCGAGGTTTCCATCCTATTTACAGCTCTCCGAACGCCTCCGCGAAATGCCGCTCGTGCGAGTAAATAGGAAGGTTTACGGCGTCCCGTTTACTTGGGGACCCAATCCGCTTTTGTATGACACCAAGGCGTTCTCTCAGACACCCGATAGCTGGGCGGCGCTCTGGAACCCGGATCTCGAAAATAAAATCTCCGTGTGGGACGAACTCTCCACGATGTACATGGCCGCGCAGGTGCTCGGCTACGACAAACCCGATCCCAGCCATCTCTATAATTTGACCGACGAAGAACTGAACAATGTGAAAAAGAAGCTCATCGAATTGAAGCCCAATATCCGAAAAATGTGGAGCACCGGCGGCGAGTTGACGAATCTTTTCGAAAATCACGAAGTGGTTGCAGCGATGGGTTGGCCACTCATGAGCAATCAGCTCCGTAAAGCGAACTTCCCCATCGGCGAGACAATCCCGAAAGAAAACACCACCGGGTGGATAGACCACCTGATGATTACATCCGCCAGCGAGCATAAAGATCTCGCCGCTGAATTTCTCGAATACATGATCGAGGCCAAGACGCAAAAAGCCGTGGCCGACGTCACCGGCTACGATCCCGCCAACCCGCAAGCCGCCGAATTCATGACGGAAGATCAAAGAAAATCGCTGCACCTCGATAACGTGGATCTCTATATGACGCGCATCTATTTCTGGCAGCAAGTCCCACGCCGCGACAAATACAACGAGGTCTGGAATGAAGTGAGGGCCGCGCAGTGATGAAGTTCACCTACGCCATTCGCGGAACCTACTGCGAATCCGCGCCCCTAAGCTACTGCGGGATCTGCAAATGACCGGTCCGATGGCGCAAGCCGCCGCTGCGCCTGGCCGGACCAATTCGCTTCTATCGATTCGCGAAGTGGTGAAGCGTTTCGGCTCCCGTCCTGTGCTTCGCAACGTTTCGCTCGAAGTCGCCTCGGGCGAATTCCTAACGATTCTCGGCGAAAGCGGCTCGGGGAAGACTACCCTTTTGCGACTCATCGCAGGATTTGAGCAACTAGATGGCGGTGAGATCTGGATCGGAGGAGAGCGGCTCGACCAGATTCCTCCGCTTCGCCGCCCGGTGAACACCGTGTTTCAAAGCTACGCCTTGTTCCCACACCTCAACGTGTCCGACAACATCGCATACGGCCTGCGCGCAAAAAACATCGCGAAAGCCGAGATTCCCGGCCGTGTAGCGCAGGCACTTGCTATGGTAAAGATGAGCGAGTTCGCGAAATCGCCTCCCGCTCGGCTCAGCGGCGGACAGCAGCAGCGGGTAGCATTGGCTCGCGCCCTCGTGAATCGCCCCCGCGTTCTCCTGCTCGACGAGCCGCTCTCCGCTCTCGACGCGAATCTGCGTCGCCAGATGCAGACCGAACTGAAGGCATTGCAGCGCGAAGTGGGGATCACATTCATCTTCGTTACCCACGATCAGGAAGAAGCCATGGCTCTTTCCGATCGCATCGCGCTCCTCCGTTCAGGTTTTCTCGAACAAATAGCTGAACCGCGCGAGATTTACGGGAAGCCTGCTTCCTCATATGTGGCTCAATTCATCGGACAAACCAATTTACTTCGAGCAGATATTCGCAATGGTCTCGCCCAGGCTGGTCCGCTCAAATGGCGCACCGCGGAAACGTCGAGCCATGTCCTCTTCTCCCTGCGCCCCGAATGCATCCGCCTTGTTTCAACCGGCGCATCGCAACAGCCGACCGACGATTCGATTGCGCGCTTTCATGCTGGCATCCTGAATCAAACCTTCGGCGGTGCGATGGACACCCTCGAGCTCGACTGTGGCACTTCGCAGACCCTTCGGGCCCGCATCGCAAGCCCCGGCACTCTCAGCGGCCACCACGAATTCGAATTTCGCGCGAGCGACGCAAGTCCGGTGCGTGAGGGAGATTCGGCCTAGCCATGTACACGCGCGCCTATAAATCGGCCGTCACAATCCCCCCGCTGCTCTGGGTCACCGCGTTCCTCCTTATTCCCTACGCACTGCTCTTCTGCTACAGCTTTTGGTCCGTTTCGTCGCAACAAACCATCGTCCACAGCTGGAACCTCCAAAATTACATTCAGCTGATTCGCAATCCGATTTACATCTCGGTCCTTTTCCGCTCCATCCGCATCGCCGCCGCTGTTACCCTGCTCGCGTTGCTCCTGGGATACCCGCTCGCCTACTTCCTCTCTTTTCACGCACCAACACGAAAGGACATTCTCTACCAGCTCGTGATTATCCCGCTCTGGGCCAGTTATCTAGTCCGCGGTTACGCTTGGAAAACAATCCTTGGAAGCGATGGCGTGCTCAACGGCCTCTTGCAAAATCTCCACATCACTCGCCACCCCGTCGAATTTTTTCTCTATAGCCCGTTCGCGGTGATCCTCACCCTCACTCACATCTACACGCCATTCACGTTCCTTCCGATCTACGCGTCTCTCGAACACGTTCCGCGAAATCTCGTCGAAGCTTCCCACGACCTTGGTGCATCTCGCTGGTCCACATTCCAGCGCGTCATTCTTCCTCTTTCCCTGCCGGGCGTTCTCGCCGGCGCCACCTTTGCATTCGTGCTTACCCTCGGCGATTTCCTCGCCCCTCTTCTCGTCGGCGGCGCGAGCGGCATCATGATTTCCAATATCGTCGTTAGCCTTTTCGGCGCCGCATATAACTGGCCTCTCGGCGCTGCAATCTCACTCTGCATGCTTCTCCTTGTCATGACGCTTCTCTTCGCCACAGACCGCCTCGAAAGGAAGCTCACTCTGTCATGAGCAGCTCACCCAGTTCCACCCGCGCTCCCTTTCTCACGGTCTACGCCACGCTCGTGTATGCATTCCTCTACTTCCCGATCGTCGTCCTCGTCGTATATTCCTTCAACGGTTCCGGCGTCGGCGGGTTTCCTCCATCCGGTTGGACGCTCGATTGGTATCGCCAGCTTTTTCAGGACGGCTCACTCTGGGATTCTGTCCTCAACAGCGCCATCGTCGCGTTAATCGCCGTCGCAATCTCGCTCACACTCGGCCTTCCCGCAGCGCTCGCTCTCGATCGGTCCCAATTTCCGGGCAAGGCGCTTTTTCGCCGCATCGTTCTTCTGCCACTGATTCTTCCTGGGATTATCACCGGCCTGTCTCTCCTCATGCTTTTCGTCGCGATCGGAAAGAATCTCGACCTTGTCACGATCACGCTCGGCCACGGCACCGCCCTAATATCGGTCGCGACTACCGAAATCTTCGCTGGCTTGCAGAAGGTCGATCGCGCTCAGGAAGAAGCCTCGCTAGATCTTGGCGCGAATCAGTGGAAAACGTTCTGGCGCATCACGCTCCCGAATCTCCGCGTCTCTCTCATCGCCGCTGCGCTGCTGATTTTCACACTCTCCCTTGATGAAATCGCCGTCAGCTTCTTCCTCATTGGCCGCAACAATACCCTGCCTCTCGAAATCTGGTCACGCTTGCGTCGCGGAATCACGCCGGAAATCAACGCCATTTCCACGCTGATCCTCGCCTTCTCTATCGCCACAATTCTCATCTGGTATCGCCTTCGCACGCGCACCACGCGCGCCGAAGAGGCAGGTGCACAGCTACTGGCATCCACTCTGGAAGGAGACCATTCATGAGCGGCACTCGGCGGGATTTTCTGAAGTTTGTAGTCGCAGGCTCAGTGGCCGCGGGCTGCCCGATTGATCTCTCGTTGCTCGCAACGCCCGAGGATTCCAAGACTCAAGTCGAAGGCGACAATTTCGACATCTGCCATCAGGTCCGCGACGGTCACTCCTTCTCTCGGCCCCCAATTTCGAAGCACTACGACGTGGTCATCGTCGGCGGCGGCGCCAGTGGCCTCAGCGCCGCATATTTTCTCCGCCAACACGATTTTCTCCTCCTCGAAAAAGAACCGCACTTCGGCGGCAATGCCCACCTCGAGGAATATCAGGGACAAGCCTTCGCCACCGGCTCCGCTTACGACGAGAAAGGCACGTCGAGCGAACAACTGGCGCGCGCACTCGGTCTCACGATGCTTCCGATCGATTCCTTCGACCCGACGATCGTCAACGGTAAATGGATCAAAGACACCTGGCACGCCGGTCTCGATGAACTTCCCTATCCCGCATCAGCCCGCGAAAGCTTCAAAAAATTCCGCGCCGATATGCTCGCAATCGACATCACGAAAAATATCGAACAGCTTGATAACACCCCGCTCACAAAATATCTGAGCTCCTACGCTCCCGAAGTCAAATCATGGTGGGACGCTTACGGCCCCTCGAACTGGGGCGCTAAATCCGCAGACACGTCTACGTATGTCGCACTCATCGATTTCCAGGAAGTCGTCGCTGCGGAGAAAGACACGAGGGTCACTTTGCCCGGCGGCAATGGCGCACTCACACGCAAGCTCGTCGAAACACTTCAGCCCAAGCTCGCTGAACGATTGCTAAGCGATGCCACAATCATCTCGGTCGAGCCGCAAAAAACCGAAGTCCGTGTCACTTATATTCAGGGAGGCGTACCGCATTCGGTGGGGGCGAAGTTCGTCGTCATGGCGACGCCGAAATTCATCACTTCCCGCATCGTCGCCGGAATCTCAGACGCCCAGCAGGACGCCATGTCTTCGTATCACTATTGCCCCTACCCGGTGATCAATATGATCTTCGACAAGCCTGTCTACAATCGCGCTTACGATACCTGGTGCCCGGGAAATTCTTTCACCGATTTCATCGTGGCCGATTGGGTCGTACAAAAGCAGCCGGGATATAAGCAGAAGAACAACATTCTTACGTTTTACACGCCGCTCACAGAAATCGAACGCAAAAAGCTCCTGAAAATCGAGGACTGCCGTCAGATTGCCGCTAACGTTCTCGCCGACTTCCAGAAGCTCCTACCCGAATTCGCCACCGCGAATCCCACGGAGATTCATTTCTATCGTCGCGGCCATCCGATGTTTTTGCCCACGCCCGGCCTGTTTACAAAAATCATTCCCGCAGCGAGCCAGCCGCTTGATCGCGTGTTTTTCGCTAACGCTGATTCCGTCGGCCCGGAGTCTGAGATTTCCGCAGCCGTCGATTCAGGGCGCAAGGCAGCGGACTGGATCGAGAAGCGTCTCGCTGGTGCTTCCGCATCTATGGCCGCAGCCAGCATCGGTCTACCGGTCTAAATCCTGTGCACCAAAAAAAACACCCGGTGATCCAACCCGGGTGTTTTCGAACTCTCTCAATTCCTGCCAGGGAGTGAGAAAGAAATTTGCGCGCGTCAATCTGCGCTTATAGTCGGGCCTTTGCCTTAACGGCTCGCCACGCCTAGGTTATGCACGCCCGAAATCAAAAAGCCCGCGGTGCTTGCCGACTGTGGCACAAACCACATCCGCCGCACCATCCCATACTCGCTGTGCTGCATTCGCCGCGCGACATAATCGAGAAGCAACGGACCCACCTGAATCGCAGCGTAAATCGCACCCGAATGCGCGAAAGGCCGCATCATCGGATCATCTTCCACAGCTCCGTGACCGATCGCCTGCCGCGTCGAGTACGCATCAAACGTTGCCGCGCCATGCTGCATCATCGCCAACGCCAGCCAGCTGCGGCTCGTGTGCGGCTTCTCAGGAGAATAAACCTTGATTGGCTTTACCGGCAGGGGCTCAGGAATGCGCACCGACGAAAGCGGCTGCGTTGCGTCGTGGTTCGTCAACGAGACAACCGTCACGTCCGCCGCCGACTTGTCGCCTGCGTCGCCTCCCAAACTTAGCTTGGCCGGATCTATATATCCCCTGCCGGACGCCGTCGCCACGGTGTCAGTCTCGTTACCCAGCGCCACAGCACTAACGGGTTTCGGCCGCGTGCCATCTGTGGCAGTGTCTGTCGCAGTCAGCGTTGTCAGGTTTGCCCTGAACGCCGGGCCAACCACTTTGGGAACGGGGCTAAGTTGAATCAGTATTGCCGCAACGGCAAAAACCATGGAAGGGGGGCCTCCTACTGCCGACTTCTAGGAGAAAAGCACGACTAGTACCATTAGGAAGCACACCTGTATCATGCAGATAAATAGATACTTATCTTTACGCCCACTCGATTTGCGAACCCAGAACTCATCGTTCGCAGGTTCTTAAGGAAAGTGATTTCCCTGTCACCTGAGAAACACTTTCCCAACTTTTGCCCTAAATCTGCAACTTATTCCCAAAATGGGCTCTCTCTAGGTGGGGTTAGACTGAATAAGGTTAGATAAAATCTGAACAACATACAAAGAAGGAACGAGGACAAACAATGACCAGTCGAGCTCACTCAATCCGGAGCACGATTTTCCCAAACTGCTCCCGTTTCTCGAGGCGTTCGTGGGCTTCCCGCGCCTTGGCGAGAGGCATCACGTTGTCAATTACCGGCCTCACCCGGCCGCGCCCCACAAGATCAAGCACGGAATAAAGTTCCGCCTTGCTTCCCATGTAAGATCCGAGAATCGAAATGTGCCGGCTGAAAAGGAACCGCAAATCTATTTTCCCCTCATAACCGGTCGTCGCGCCGCAGGTCACCAGTCGCCCACCTACCGCCAGGCTGGCCACGCTTTCCTGCCACGTCGCGTCGCCCACGTGTTCCACCACCACGTCAACGCCGCGCCGTTCCGTCAGCCGCTTCACCTCCCGCGACCAATGCTCGATCGTGTGCAGAAATGTCTCGTCCGCGCCCAATTCCCTCGCCTTCTGCAGCTTTGCTTCTGACCCGGCCGTCGCGATCACGCGCGCTCCCGCCGTCTTCGCAATCTGAATTGCAGCACTGCCCACCCCGCTTCCCGCGCCCAACACGAGCACCGTCTCGTCCGGCTTGAGCTGCGCTCTCGTGATCAACATGTGCCACGCCGTCAAAAATACCAACGGAATCGCCGCCGCTTCCTCAAAGCCGAGCTTCGCCGGCATCGGAATCACGTTTACCGCCGGCGACGCCACATATTCCGCATACCCGCCATCCACCTTGTATCCAAACAGGGTGTACTGCCGGCAGAAATTGTCGTCGCCTCGCAAACAGTAGACGCAATGCCCACACGAAATTCCCGGCGACAACAGCACCCGCTCGCCCGGACGCACGCCCGACACTTTCTCTCCTACGCCCGCCACCTCACCCGCGATGTCCGAGCCAAGAATATGCGGCATCGGAATCGTGATCCCAGGCAGTCCCCCGCCTTACCCACAAATCAAGATGATTCAGCGCACACGCCCGCACGCGAACCAGCACTTCGTCCGCGCCAATCTCCGGCTCGCGCACTTCCGCATAGCTCAATACCTCAGGCCCGCCGTGCTCAGAAAAAACGATTGCCTTCATAACGCCCCACTAATCGTCGCTTCCTCTCGATTGTCGAGCGAGCCGCAACTGCTCCGCGAAATGCTTACGCTTGTAATATATCGCCCAGTCCTCAGCATTCTTTCCGGAACCATCCTTCGCGTCTAGGTCTGCGCCCTTTGCTATCAATTCTTGAAAAACACTGTCCACGACCGGGTTATCTGGTCCAAATGCCATGAGCAGCATGAGCGATGTGTGACCGTTCACATCTGCGGCGTTAATGTCCGCGCCGTACCGCAAAAGGGCCGGGACACAACTAATTGATGAGTGGCCCAGCGCCGTCAGTAACGGCGTCGCTCCCTTTTCGTTCCTTCTGTTTACCTCCGCCCCAGCCTTTCAGCAGAGACTCGCATATTTCGCATCGCCCGGCAGCAGCGGCCGCGTGGAGCGCGGTACCGCTCGGCAACAGACCGGAAAAACCCCCAGATTGATCCAAGTTGACGTTCGCACCCATCGACAACAGAGCGTTCACACCGTCCAAGTCTCCGACTCCATTCCACGCAGCCGCCGTCAGTGCGGTCTGTCCGAATTGGTTTCGTCCGTTCGGGTCCGCTCCGATCGCTACCAGCGAGCGAGCGATGCGGTAATAGTGATGGTCCATTGCAGACCGAAATATTTGCTGCCTCGAGGCGACGCCAACCGAGGCCGATCCCAACAGCGCCAGGATGAATAAACCCACCGCAAATAGCGTCGCTCTTCTCGTGTCAGTCCGGTGCTCCACTCGTGCGCCAATCCCACGCGAATATGGCCGTACATACCGCGCACCAGAGCAAGCGCCAGGCAAACAAACAGGAATGGGTTACGCCAGAGAATTCCAATGAGCCCGGCAAATATGAGCCCCAGGAATAACCACTCGAAACGATACCATTTTCGTTTCTTGCTCCCGCCGCCAATATAGAAAAATCGGGACAGGCGACGAAATGACGCTTTCCACTGCCCAGAATAAGAAAAAGACCGTAATACCGTCGCCCTTTATCGATCCTGACGCAGAAGCATCCGCAACCACGAGGGATAACGCGGTGGACAACGCAAACGAAAGAACCGAGAGTTGCCAGACGAAGATTTTCCTGTGCTCTGCAATGAAAATTAAGAGAGGTGGAATAATAAAGATCCCGTAGAAGACCGCTACCACGAGCCAGCCATAACTGGCGAGAAAGCTAAGGCACCCGAAAACCGCTCCCGAAAGAATCGCACTCGATAAAGCGATCTTGTCCTTTGTGGTCAAAAGATATCAAACCTCTTCCTTAGGGGCTTTTCGACAAGGGTACTTTCTGTTTTGAATCGGACTTTTAAGGATACTGCGATGGGGATTCTGTGGCGCGAGGACGAGCGCGTTTACGTTACCGGATTGATACTAGACTAAACGGTTGCTACCGCGATTCGATGCAGACCCGAACCGGACCTCTAAATGTCACCACAGCGTTTCGTCTTTCGTTTCTCGCGCCGCCAGCAATCCAATGAACGTCAACACAGATGCCAGCGACAAATAGTAGCCGACGTACTGCAGGCCATATTTCTTCGCAAGCCAGATGGCGATATAAGGCGCGAGCGACGCGCCGAATATTCCTGCCAGATTAAACGTCAGCGAACTCCCGGTGTAACGCACTGAGGTGGGGAAAAGCTCGGAGAGAACTGTACCCAGGGGACCGTAGAATAGGCCCGTTAACGATAGGCCTACGACCAAGCCATGATTGTCCCGATGTCCCCGCCAGGAACATCGGCGCCATCACCAAGCCGAATAACCCGATCGCCCCAGTCACCCAAAGCAACGTGCGGCGGCGCCCACGCTCGGCGAGAATCGCCCCCACCGGAATCGTGATCGCAAAGAAGATCATTCCGAATAACTGCATCACCAGAAACTTGTCGCGACTGTAGTGCAGCGCGGTTGTGCCCCAGGACAGCGCGAACACGGTCATCAAATAGAAGAGGACGAAGGCCGCGAGCGCTCCCAGGATCCCGACAACGAGGGACCTGGGATATTTGCGAAATACCTCCAGATCGGTACCGCCACCCGCTCGCGTCGGCTGATAGCTGCGCGGAACGCGGGAGTCTCCGTAATTGTCAGCCGAACGTAAAGGCCAACAATCACCAGGACCGCGCTCGCAAGGAACGGAATGCGCCAACCGAAAGAGAAAAACTGATCGTTCGTGAGCCATCTCGAGAGCGCGAGAAACACACCGCCGGAAAAAAGAAACCCGATCGGCGCTCCGAGTTGCGGAAACATGCCGTACCACGCGCGCCTGCCCGGCGGCGCATTCTCCACCGCGAGCAATACCGCGCCGCCCCACTCTCCTCCGAGCCCGAGTCCCTGGCCCATACGGCACAGCGCAAGCAGTAGCGGCGCAGCCACGCCTATGGTCTTGTAAGTCGGAAGCACGCCGATCGACACCGTCGATACGCCCATCGTCAGCAGTGCCGCGACCAAAGTCGCCTTGCGGCCAACGCGATCGCCAAAATGGCCGAACAGCGCCGAACCAAACGGCCGCGCGAAAAACGCTATTGCAAACGTCGCAAGCGAAGCAAGCGTCGCTGATGCTGGATCCGATGCTGGGAAAGAATAACCGGGGAAAAACGAGCACCGCAGCGGTCGCGTAGATATAGAAATCAAAAAACTCGATCGTGGTCCCAACGAGACTCGCAAACAGCACCTGCGCAGGCGCATTGATTGCCAAATCGCGGCTGGCGGTTTTCTTCGCCAACCGCCACGCCGATGCTGGGAGTATCCCTCACAAGGATTAAGGAGTGTACCGCTCACTGCATACGGCGGGAATGATCAACCCGAAGAATTCGCTTACCAAGCTGTAATCCGCGGCGCACCGCTTTCTGGATGAGGCACGATAATAATGCTAGTCAGGCTAAAGCGACCATTCCCACCTCGCATCAGTGCGGCTTGAACGTCTTTCCGGTCTCGAGCAACGTTTTCAGGCGGGAAAGAATACGTGGCCATCCGTCGGCGCAGGCTGCGTAAGTGGCGTCGTCCTCAGCCCACTCGTCATGCGTCACCGTCACTTTTGTGGCTTCGGTCTCGGGCACCAGTTCGAGAGTTACGCGTGACTCTTTATCATTTGCACCCATCGCGAAGTTGTACTGAAACACTTTTGGAGGCTCAACCCGCAGAACCTTTCCCTCGAACATAGGTCATGGGTTTCCCGTCGGGTCCCGGTCCCACCCATGCGAGCGAGCCGCCAGGATTAAAGTCCGTTTGAAACTCGGCGCCCGAGAAGATGATCCTGTTCGACTCCCGCGACACAAAGCCTTCCCACACCTTCTCCGGCGTAGTTGCAATGTAGAAGACATATTTAAGAGGTGGTTGATGGGCCATCGTTGCTCCTGGCTCTCCCGTCATTTTATATCCACAAGCCATGCAGTCGGCATCAAGATTTCGCACAGGCTGGCAGGTGTCAATGTGCTGACAAATGTCGAACCTTAACCATAGATTCTCACCTGGCCTGCGACAGCGAGCACTCGCCATCCGCAACCGCCTACGTAATCAGGCACTTTGTGGCCACGTTTTCGGGATTCGGCTGGCCCCAGGCATGCACTAGTTGTGCCTAAGCGATTTGTAATGGTAAATGGTTTGGCCGCAAAGGCTCGTCCAAGGACGAGGAAGTGCGCACTACGGGACTCGCAATATTGGAGAAATCATGAACGCATATCGGGGAGCCAGAATCCGAACAGCGACTGCACTTTTGCGGGTATCTTCTCGGCGGGCACCCTTGGCGCGAGCGGGCAAGACGCCGAACCGTTCAAATTTTTTCGAGAGTATGTCGGTTTGAACGACGGGCAAATCAACAGTATTCGAAGCGGAAAAGCCGTCGCAAAAATATTGGATTCACCGACGCCCGATGAAGTGTATGTGTTCGGTTCCGTGTACGTAAATTCCACGCCGGAGCGTTATCTCAAATTCGCATCGGACATCGACGCCCTTCGCAAGGTCCCCAACTATCTGGCCATCCAGAAATTCAGCGATCCTCCGAAGCTCTCCGATCTCCAGGGCTTCACATTGGAGGAACAGGACGTCAAAGAGCTCAAAAAATGCGAGCCGGGACATTGCGAGTACAGCTGCCCAGTGAAGCGATGGATACGTTTAGGCAGTCAATAAACTGGTCCGCGCCGGATGTGGCGGACCAGGTGAATCGGCTTGGACAAAAGATGGTGCTGGAAGCTCTCGAAAAGTACATCGAGGGCGGAAACGCGGCGCTCGGAACCTACCGCGACAAACACAATTCGGCAGTTGTGGCGGACACGTTTCAAACCCTGATCAGCCGGTCAAAAGGCCTTCCCCTATATCTCCCTGTTCTTGACCAATACCTGCTTGATTATCCAAAAGCCAACTCGGAAGGGATCGAATCTCAGTTCTATTGGGAAAAGGTCAATTTTGGACTGAAGCCTACACTGCGAATCCTGCAGGCGATTGTCTACCGCGACAAGGATGCCGCCAATCCGAGATATGCTATCGCGGTGAAGCAACTTTACTCGAGCCACTACTTCGAAACGGCCCTCGACCTCACAGTCTGCGTCCCAGACCACGAGCGCCCTGGTATGTACGTGATCACCCTTAAGGGGTCGTCCCAGGCCGGCCTCACCGGACTCAAAGGCGGCATTGTGCGGAAAGTGGCTGTCGACAGAACCCGCTCGTCACTGGAAAAAGCACTGGAAACGATCAAGCAGAAATTGGAAAGCCAGACGGATTGATGCCGGCCAGAACCTCGGTACTGCGGGTGGCTCATGTCGATGCTTGATCGGCGGACTGCAAAAGTCCTGATGACGATCCTCGTTTTCGCACTGGCGCTCGCCATTGTGTATGTTGCGCGGGCGGTATTTATTGTTTTTATTTTCGCAATTTTGTTCGCCTACTTGATCGATCCGGTCGTGCGGTTTCTGCAGCGCCATTCTTTATTCTTCAAGAATCTGCGCGGACCGCATATTTTGGAGGCCTACCTCGGACTTCTGATTCTCATCGTAGTCGGTATCCACGGTCTGGATCCGGGTTTTTTCCGGCACGCGGGCGGACTGATTCGAGGCTTGCCAGCAATTTCCGAGCAGATTTCGACGGGCGAGATCGCCACGAAAATCGGCGACAAGTATGGCTGGACGGATGTGCAGGAGTTGCGGCTGAAGTCATTTCTGATTCAACATCACGAGCGAATCCGAGGCGTTTTGGAAAATGGACAGCGAATTATACCCGGCGCGATTGGAAGCCTGGTCTTAATCCCCATACTGGCGCTCTTTTTCCTTAATGACGGCCCGATTCTTGCCGATTGCTTCGTCCGACTTATCGCGACGGAAGACAACCTTGAGAATGCACGGTCGTTCGCCAGCGAATTGAACGTGATGTTTCAGCACTACATAAGAGCCAAAGTGATCCTTGGAATCCTGTCGTTCGTGTTTTGTTCGGTGACGACGTTACTTTTGGGTTTCCCGCACGCGTTGGCGCTTGGCGTCCTGGCGGGAGTGCTGGAGTTCATACCCGTGGCCGGTTGGATGATTTCCGCGACTACGATTGTTACGATTGGAGCGCTCACTCATTCCCACTGGATTTGGATGGCAGCATTGCTGGGGCTATGGCGAATGACTATGGATTATTTTATTTCGCCGCGTGTCGTCGGCCATGAGCTCGAGATTCACCCGCTGCTCGCAATATTCACGGTGATGGTTGGCGGAGCCGTTGGCGGCATTGTAGGAATTTATCTATCTGTTCCTATCGTAGCGACGCTGCGAGTGGTGTACCGCAGATTTCTGATGACGCAAAAGGCGACGGCCGGATAAAAAGTACTCCCGGGCTCGGTGCAGGGCGGATCGATACCCGCTTAGACCGCTATTTCTTTGGATGAAAATTGCTGAGCGATGCGGATGCGATCAGGAGGTTCGCTTCTGCCGGGTCCACCGCTTCCATGCGTACCGCAGGATTATCGTGAGTTCGCTCATCCACTTTCGTTTGGAAGTAATACACCTGGCCCGCCTCCGCCGTGAGGCTAACAGCTGAAGCTAACTTCGAAAACCTTCCGAAGGTTGATTGCCAATTCGCGCAGAGATTGTGGACGCCCGGATCGACTAGGAAGTAGAAGTATGTATTGCCGTGATTTGCGCCCACCCACTGGCCGTCGAGCCCAATTCGAGTCGTCACAGCGCCTATCTTCAAAGACCCTGCGTCTGCCCTCTCCGCTTCGAAAACATAGACAAGCGCCTTGCCCGTCGCCATTTGTCCCTGCGGATGCTGGCGCTTGTCTGTTTTCACGTCGAACTGCACATTGTCCGCGCCGCATCCAGCAGCGGTCCGGGCAGCTGTCGCCTGATCCTGGGCGAACAAGGGCGCCGCAAGCATAATGAACAACGACACAGCGAGCATGCCTTTCATGAGCCACCTCCCAGCGTTTAGTCTTCGCAACTCCCAGGCAATCATAATTGCTGTGTACACATAAATGACGTGTAGTGCGGTGAAGCGGTTTCGATCACTAGTGAAAAGATGTAGCCACACTCGAGCGCATGGCTTT
Source organism: uncultured Acidobacteriota bacterium (assembly GCA_963790945.1). Taxonomy (GTDB): domain Bacteria; phylum Acidobacteriota; class Terriglobia; order Acidiferrales; family UBA7541; genus Palsa-295. The sequence goes on along the minus strand of CAWBRH010000011.1, from coordinate 38,261 downwards.
TTCCGAGAATGCATGCGATTCGCCATTTGATTTCTATTCTAGCTGATGCATGCGATTGATTTCGGTCGAAGACAAGTATGTTTATGCCGGCTGATCCCAAATGCCTCAGCCACCGCTGCCTGAAGTAGATAGCAAAGAATTAGGACTAACGTGAGAGCTGCGCTTGCATGTATGCAAGCGGCCTCGTTGACTTGTCTCGACACGCATCCTAAGATGAAGGCGACCTCCACTCATGCCGGAACCTCAGTCGCCGATCGGCCGCACAATTTCCCACTATCGCGTCCTCGAAAAATTGGGCGGCGGAGGCATGGGCGTTGTCTACAAAGCTGAAGACACCGAGCTGGGCCGCTTCGTCGCGCTGAAATTCCTTCCTGACGACGTCGTGCGCGATCCGCAAGCCCTCGAACGTTTTCGTCGCGAAGCTCGCGCCGCTTCTGCGTTGAACCATCCGAACATCTGCACGATTCATGAAATCGGCCAGCAGGACGGTCAACCATTTATCGTGATGGAATATCTCGATGGCATGACCCTGAAGCATCGCATCAGCGGCAAACCCATTGACACTGATGATCTTCTCGCCCTCTCCATCGAAATCGCCGACGCTCTCGAAGCCGCCCATGCGGAAGGAATCATCCATCGTGACATCAAACCGGCCAACATTTTCGTAACCAAACGCGGCCACGCCAAGATTCTCGATTTTGGTTTGGCGAAAATCACGTTCACGGGCGCCGGCTCCTCGGGTGCCACTGTCGCAAGAGATATGACGGCAGGCGCCAGCGCGGAACATTTGACCAGCCCGGGCAGCACCTTGGGAACCGTCGCTTACATGTCTCCCGAGCAGGTTCGCGGCAAAGAGCTCGACGCGCGCACGGATTTGTTCTCGTTCGGCGCCGTTCTATATGAAATGGCCACCGGGGCGCTTCCGTTTCGAGGCGAGACCTCCGGGGTGATTTTCAAATCTATCCTCGATGCAGCACCCACGCCGGCCGTACGATTGAATCCCGAACTGCCGCCGGAAATGGAGCGCATCCTCGAAAAGACCCTCGAAAAAGACCGTACCTTGCGCTACCAGAGCGCCACTGACTTGCGCACCGATCTGGCGCGGCTAAAACGCGAACAGCAGTCGGGTCGCTCGACGCATGCCGAAATTTCCGCGAGTGTCGCCGCCGCATCGGCGAGTTCTTCATCCATCCCAGCTGCCACCACAAGTCCGTCCGGTGCTCGCAAGGTTTGGATTGTCGGCGCTCTGGCCGCATTGCTGATTGTGGCCGCAGCCGCCGGGTTCTATCTGCTACGCGCAAGGGCAACGGGCGGTAAGATTACGTCTCTTGCGGTTCTTCCCTTTGTTAACGCCACCTCCGACCCGAACAACGAGTACTTGAGCGATGGATTGACCGAAAGCCTGATCGGCACGCTTTCACAACTTCCCAATGTAAAGGTGATGGCGCGCAGCACGGTGTTCCGTTTCAAGGCAGACCAGCAAGACCCGCAGACAATCGGCAAATCGCTAGACGTGGGCGCGGTGTTGATGGGACGCATTACTCAACATGGCGACGAATTGGGCGTGCAAGCGGATCTGGTGAACACTGCCGACGGAACCGAACTATGGGGATCACACTACGCTCGCAAACTCTCGGACATTACGCAGGTGCAGAGCGACATCACGCGCGACGTTTCGAACAAGTTGCAAGTTCATTTGAGCGGAGCAGCGCAACAAAAAATCGGAAGCGCGGGCACCACCAATCCAGAAGCGTACCGGTTGTACCTGGAAGGACGGCAGTTGTGGTACGGAAGAACACCGGCCGGCCTGCTGAAAAGCATCACGCTGTTTCAGCAGGCCATCGCCGCCGACCCAAATTATGCGCTCGCCTACACCGGTCTTGCGAATAGCTATAGCGTGGCGAGTGGCTATGGCCGGTTAATCCCGCCGAAGCAAGCTCTTGTGCTTGCGGACCAGGCCTCACAAAAAGCCTTGGAGCTGGATAGTTCGCTCCCAGAGGCACACACGGCTCGCGCCGTGGCATTGACAAGAAAGGGAACGTGGAACGAGGCCGAGCAGGAGTTTCGCCGGGCGATCGAGTTGAACCCGAACGACGCCACCGCTCATTACTTTTATGCCTTCCTCTTCCTCGTGCCACAAAACCGGATTGACCAGGCTCTCGATGAGTTTCACATCGCGCTTTCGCTTGACCCGCTTTCTCCAATCGTGAACGTAAATTACGGATTGACGTTGATGATGGCGCGCCGCTTCCCCGAAGCCATCGCTCAAATAAACAAGGTGACCGAACGAGACCCTTCCTTCGTCCCGGCGCATTTTTATCTGGCACAAGTGTTTGCGACGCAAGGCCGCTTTGCGGACGCGGTGAGTGAAATCAAAAAAATCGGAACGGATCCCGGGTCCTATACTCCGGACGCGCAAGGGTTCATAAAGGAGATGCTGAGCACCACCCACGGCCCGGTTCCCGCAAACGTGGCCGTTGCTTACGCGGCTGCGGGAGATCGCGACAAGGCATTCGAGTATCTCGATCGTGCCTATTCCGATGACGACGATGAACTGCTGGCCGTCATCCGGTTCCCTACCTTCTTTTCCCTCCACTCTGATCCCCGCTGGGCAGACCTGCTGAAGAAGATCGGATTGCCGCTGTAAGTTTCAAATATAGTTGTGCCTGCGGATACAACGGTTCGGATGGCTGTCGAGAAATCCTCTCCCCACGATCTATTTCATTTCGATATTGCTGGTGATAAATCCTGTGGCTGTTGAAAAACTCTCTTTCCGAAAATCCACAGAAATCAGGTCGCGTCAGGAAGCTCTACAAACGATTTTTCCACCTCTCCTAGACATTTTCTATCACCCAAATTTCGGCTTTTTTCTAAAAAGGCGAGTTTTTCAACAGCCACTCCTGTTCTCGACAGTTGTCCCGGTTGCTCAATTCAAGGCAATTTGAAAAACATTCGAGATGATCGGAAGCGCGGTCGATTCTATTGTTCTTGCAGACTGAGATTCACGGCGCCACCCGAGCGAGCAGCTTCATCGAGTAGGGGCGCAGTTCTTCCGGATGATCGCGAAGATATACCAACAGCTTCTGCTTCTTCTCTCTGCCGCGATCGCCATTGGCATTTTCTTTGCGTTCAAATTCCAGTGTTGAAGCTCGGCGAGACTCAATGCGGTGGTAGGCGGAAGCCCACATTTTCTTCACCGCGGATAGCGAAATCCCAAGCTGCTCAGCTAACTCCTGATCCGTACCTCCCTGCAGTGCCGCAGACAGTAAGCGCTGTTCGCTGCGCGGAAATCCCATTTCAGGCTTGCGGTAGGCGAACAATTGGCTGACCCAGGTGCCGGGCTGGTTTGATACCATCGCTCGCGTTACTTCCACAATGTGCGGCTTGAGCGCCGCTGACCCAGAAAGCTTGCCGAGATCCTGTGAGTAATTCGAATCCGCGCTCCGCAAGTACCACGCTCCGCTATTTATCGCGATACGCAGTTCCACCGGGTGTATCGCTTGCATCTGAAGACGCTTGATCTGAAAACCACGATAGACCTCAACAAAGACCACCTGGCTCATCTGCCGCAGCTCCAAGTGGGTCTCGTATTCCGTACAGTAGCAGCTTGGCCAGACCAAGGTGTTTAAGCCATCCGCTGAATTGGCGAGGCGTACTTGCGCATTCGTCAAAACCGGAGAAGGTCCGTGCAGGAAGCGGTTTACAAGTTCGGGCCCAACCCATTTGAAGGGTGCCGTAGCAATCTCGGTGGCGAAATCATCCGTGACGAAACAAGCCATCTGAGAACCAAGCGTCTTGGAGCATCCATCGGCAGCTTCTTTAGCGACCATAGCGAAAAAGGCATCCGAGTGAGCAAGTTGGCGCCAGACTGACTCCAGCTGATCAAGAGCGGATCCATACCTTGGCCCAAGCACCGGGTGGTTTGCGACGATCTTGACGCAGGCTGAAACGTCTTCGAGTTGCATTAGACCGCAGCGAATCATGCGACCCGCCTTCTTTTCTCGGCTGGGAGACAGATATGGTCTTTTAGGACACTTGTTTATATCACCTTCCAGCCTATACTCCGCGCACTTGAAGGAGCCGCAGACTATGAAAATTCCTCTGTCGTTCGCAATCTCGATCTCTGCCATTTGTTTCCTGAGTGCTTGTGGTGGCGGAGGTAGCAGTTCCGGTGGCGGTGGTGGGACCGGAGGCGCCACGCACTTTGCGATAACGGCTCCTCGCGCAGCAACCGCGGGCACCCCTTTCACGATTGCGGTTGTCGCGCTCAACAGCTCGAACAGGACCGTAACCGGCTATTCCGGAACCGTACATTTTACGAGCAGCGACGCCCAAGCCGTACTTCCTGCAGATTCGAATCTGGCCAATGGCATGGAAGACGTTTCGGTAACCCTGCAGAGCGCAGGCAGCAGCACCATAGTTGCGACCGATATTGCGACGCCGACGATCACAGGCACTTCGACTGCGATTCAGGTGGCGATGAATCCCAACTTGCACGGATTTCAAGCCACCGGGGCCATGGGAGGCGAGCGAGCGTCTCATACAGCCACGTTGCTTCCCAACGGGAAAGTGCTTGTCGCAGGCGGAACGGATAGTTCAGGCAACGACCTCGCGACCGCGGAACTATTCGATCCCAGCACGGGGACGTTTACCGCTACCGGCAGTATGATTTCGTCGCGCATATCTTTTACAGCCACCTTGCTGGCTCACGGGCCGGCAGCCACCAACGGCAAAGTGCTAGTGTTGGGCGGGACTGCCGACAACACCGCGGAGCTTTTCGATCCTTCCACCGGAACCTTCACAGCCACCGGCACGCCAGTCAGTACCCGCTTCGAGGGCACTGCGACACTGCTCGCCAGCGGTAAAGTTCTCTTAGCAGGAGGACATGTCAGTACGGCAGAGCTGTTTGATCCGGCTACGGGTACTTTCACGGCCACGGGCCCCATGAAGTCTGCTCGCGACGAATGCACGGCCACATTGCTTAACGACGGAACCGTATTGATCGCGGGTGGCGAGTCGGAGCTAAACTCCTTCAGCACAGCCGAGTTGTTCGATCCTACGACCGGAACCTTCACGGCTACCGGCAGCATGACGGAAGCACGCGCGGGTCACTCCGCCACTTTGCTCAATAACGGGAAGGTCCTGGTGACGGGTGGGATTAATTCAAATGACGATGTAAGTACGACTGCGGAAGTCTTCGATCCAGCGTCGGGTACTTTTTCAACCGTCAGTCCGATGATCTCTGGACACGCTTTTCACACTGCCACTTTGCTCGACGACGGTACGGTACTCGTGGCCGGAGGGTTTCCCTTTCCCGACTCATCCGGTAACGGATCCGTCATCGCCGAACTATTTGATCCCGCAACGCATTTATTCTCGCGCACAGGCTCGCTGGGAACGGGGCGCTTCTTTCACACAGCTACAAAACTGAACAACGGCGAAGTGCTCGTCACCGGCGGAGAATTCAAAATGACGCCCGTAATGATTCTGAAGTCCGCGGAACTCTTCAAGTAGCGGCGGAGAGGGGTTTCAAACTTTCCCGCTCGAGGTGTGGCTCGGAATTCACTCTGCTCGGAATTCACTCTGCATAAAGCGCTCCGGGAATTCGCCCTTCCATCCCTCCGGGTGCCGACAGTCACACCCTTAATAATCCGAATGCGGATAGGTGTTGGGAAATCCTCTTCTTCACCAGCCTGTCAAAACGAGATAGTATGCTGGCGCCACAGATCATCGGCTCCCGAACCAGATTGACACCGGCTCAAACGCACCGTAACCTCGATTCGAAGGTTCCTCCATGGACTTGTTCGAAGAAATCGTCCGCATGCGACGCGCCGGCCAGCGCGGCGCTCTCGCCACCATCGTCCACACCAACGGCTCGATTCCAAGCTACGAGAGTTCCCGCATGCTCGTCCGCGACGACGGCACAATCGCCGGCACCGTCGGCGGAGGCTGCGTCGAAGCAGAAGTATGGGCCGCGGCAAAAGACGTCATCCAAAAAGAGCAGCCCCGCAAGATGACATTCAACCTGAATCACGAGGCCGCCTACGACGCTGGTCTCATCTGCGGAGGCACACTGGAAATTTTTGTCGAGCCGATTCTTCCACAGCCGATGCTCTATCTTTTTGGCGGCGGCCATGTCTCCACCGCCGTGGCCCGCGTTGCACATCAAGCAGGCTTCGCCATCGGAGTCATTGACGACCGCGAGGCATTCGCGAACTCCGACCGATTCCCAATGGCCGCTGAGATCTATTCCACGTACGAAGACGCCTTCGCGAAAATTCGTCCAAATTCTTCGAGCTACCTCCTGATCGTCACGCGCGGGCACAAGGACGATATGCGCGTCCTCGCCTGGGCCATCGAGACTGACGCACGCTACATCGGCATGATAGGCAGTAAGCGCAAGGTAATCTCAGTCTATAGAGCGCTCGAGAAGGAAGGTCACGATCTCGAGAAATTCGAATGTGTACACGCTCCGGTCGGACTCGATATTGGCGCCCTTGCTCCGGAAGAAATTGCTGTCAGCATCGCCGCCGAATTGATTGCTGTCCGCCGCAACGCGCCAAATCTTCCGCACAAGGCCGTAAGGCTCTCCGACGTCACGTCGCTGCAACACGACTAGGTCACCATGCTCGCAGCCGCCATTCTCGCTGCCGGCGAGTCGAGCCGAATGGGCGAACCGAAAGCCCTGGTTTCAGTGCAAGGCCTCACTTTCGTCGAGCACCTCTTCACTGCAACGCGCTTGCCTCGCATTGGCCTCACCAGAATCGTTCTCGGCGCTCACGCGGCAGAGATCGGCCCAAAACTGAAATTCGACCCGGCCATGATTGTCTTCAATCCCGATTGGAGCACAGGCCAACTGTCGTCGATTCACGCGGCAATCCGCAGCTTGCCCGTCAGCACTACGGACGGGATTATTCTCTGCCCCGTCGACCATCCGCTAGTTTCCCGGCGGCTGATTTCCGAGCTTGTGGCGCAATTCGATTCGACTGGAAAAGCGATCACGCTTCCACTCTACCGCGGCAAACGCGGACACCCGGTTATCTTTCGGGCCACGCTTTACGAGGAGCTGCTGGCGGCATCGCCGGAGGTTGGCGCAAGACAAGTGGTCTGGGCCCACCCGCGGGAAATCCATGAAGTGCCCACCGAAGAAGAGGGCGTAATTTTGAATCTCAATGATCCGGAAACTTTGAAAAAGGCGGCGACGCCACCTACTCCGACCTGACTCGGGCATTTCTTCGCGTTCGAATCTCCCCGTTAGCAATTTTCTCTAGGACAGCGGTTAACGCGTCCATCGCAAGTTCCGCGGCGTGCATCGTCGTGGGAGGCAATTCGCCAAGCGCTTCCGAAATCCTCAACGCCGTAATCTCGCGCGCTTCGAGCAAGCTCCGACCCGTCAGCAGGTCCGTAAGCGCAGATCCCGCCGCAATCGATGCCACGCACCCCTGCGTTTTGAAACGCGCCTCCGCCACCCGGCCGTCCTGCACTCGAACGGACAGCCGCATCGTGTCGCCGCAGACAGGATTGGCGACCTCCACCATTGCAGTCGGCTCGGCAAGATTCCCGGCGTTATGTGGATTTCGAAAATGTTCGAGGATTTTTTCGTTCACCGCGGGCCTAAGTACGTACAGGACTAGCCGTATGAAATTATAAACCCGCTCCCAGAAACCTGAGCCGCCTCACTTCACAAAACTTGCCGCCCGCCGATTTTGTCCGCGGCCGCCGTTCGCAGAATGCTCGCGGGACAAAATAAAAATCGCTTGCGCTTGCTTTCGCTTTTTGTTTCAATTCCTTGACACAGAGAGGTTTACGATATAGTTTAAAGTCGTCCTAGCCTTCACTTTTCCGATTGGGCGCGGAAGGGTGACCAAACAACTCGCCTACTGCATCACCTCAGGAGAAATACTAATGCGACGATTCGGATGCCTGTTCACCCTCGTGACGGCGATTGCGCTCTCCGCAACCGCCAGTTTCGCGCAGGATGGAAAGCTGAAAATCACGGTTAGGCCCAAAGAGGCTTATATCTTTGTTGATGGTAAGGCCATCCACGAAGGCAGGAGCCGCACCATACCCCTCCCTGCCGGCAAGCACACGGTGGCTGTCGTGAATTACGGCTTCAAGATTTCGACGCAGGACGTCGAGATCACCGCGGGCAAGTCCACTGATCTGAACGTCGTGCTCGAACCTTACGGCGGCACCGTGAATGGACCGTGGGGCCGCGTTTATCTCGGAGGAGGCTGGCCTCATGCCGCTGTCCTCTCGAATGGGACGACGCCTGCCTACCTCGTCGGTCACGTCGACGAGATGAACAACGATTTCTGGATTTGGAAGCAGGAGTTGATTCTCCCGGTTGGGCATCATCATCTGACCGTGACCAAAGAAGGCAAGACGGTATGGGAAGGCGATGTTGACGTGCAGGCCAACAAGAAGACTTCCGTCGATATGGCCAAGAACACCCAAAAGACAACGGAGTGGACGCGCGGCACCAAACTAAAAGACCTGCCGCGCTTCAAACCGGGTATGGCCAGCGCCACGATTGCCGTCGCGCCGGTCACCGGCAGCTTCTCCGCTTCCGCCGGCCAGATCAATTGCGGCGATACTTCGAATCTCACGTGGCAGACCACGGAAACCATCGATACGAACATCAGCAACGTTGGCCCTGTAGCAGCCAGCGGATCAAAGGGCGTCTCGCCGAAGGCCACCACCACCTACGACTTCAAGTCTACGGGCCCCGGTGGCACGGTCAACGGCTCGGCGACAGTCAACGTCAACACCAAAGTTGATGCGAGTATCAGTGCTAATCCTGCCGAGGTTCACTATCGGAAGATCGGCGAAAAGGTGATCACTCAGGATAGCTCGACGGTCACCTGGAAGACCTCGAACGCTCAGGACGCGACCCTCAACGGCAACAAGGTGGACGTCAATGGCAGCCAGCAAGTGCAAGCCGCTCCGGCCGATGATTGCAAGTGCCGGAAGGCCAGCCTGCTCGCACCATAGATGAGTCGAAGGCCTACACGCTGAACGCCACGAATACCTGCGGCGGCAGCTCGACTCAGACGGCGAACCTGCATGTGGTCGGCTCCGTTGAGCCGATACCGGCCGTCGTTCTGCAGAGCATCTTCTACCCGACGGATTATCCAGATAAGAAGAACCCGCAAGTGGGACTGGTGAAGAGCCAGCAGCTCGAATTGGCCACTCTGGCGGGCGGCTTCAAGAAGTATCTGGAATACGATCCGGACGCGAAGCTTTCGATTGAAGCATTCGCGGATATTCGCGGATCGAAAGATCACAACCAGGACCTCAGCGAACGCCGCGTCGAGCGCATCAAGCAATATCTCGTCGACCAGGGCATTTCGGCGGACAAGGTTCAGACCGCTGCTTACGGCAAAGAGCGACCGATGGCGAAGGCGGACGTGAAGAACCTCGAATCCACGAACCCGAACCAACCACCCAAGGCTCGCCTGCGGAACGTAACCGGCGATTGGTATGCCTACAACCGCCGCGCGGACATCGTGCTTCTGCCTTCCGGCAAGAAGTCGGCCAGTTCTACCCGCACAATGCTGACGACTCCGGAATCATGTGGCAGATCCCGAAGCCGGCTCTGAAGAAGGTCGAAGCGGTTCAGTAAAAACTCAAGAAAGCTAAGAAACGCGCCGGAGAGAAAATCTCCGGCGCGTTTTTGTTTTTGCGCGGCCTTCGAAGTCTCGTCGAGCAGCGCCAGCGAAGACAAAGCGAATAAAATAGTGTTGCAACTGCAGCCACTAGGTTGCACCAAAAAGCTGTTTGACGCCTACTGATCGGTGCTTACGTCGTCTCGGGCTAGAAATTGGAGCGGCGCGCCGTGAACGACGAGACCTTTGGAGCAGGGAGGCAATATTCCCGCGACATCGGGGCAAGTCAACCCCGTCCCACCCTTCGCAAACCCAGCGAAGGATGGGGCACCCGCAAGGGCTAAGGCCAAACTTCGGAGCGACCCAATCCGAGTGGTATCATCCGGTCTGTGCGCCGTCAATTGTGGAAACCACGCGTACGCAGCAGAATAAGGTAGGCGACCAGCACACGACGCTTTTCGCGCGCAGGGGAAATGACCTTCATGAAGATTCTCCTTTGGGTCTTGTTAGGCATTGCTGTGAGCGGACTCGCGTTCTGGATGGTAGTAAGCCCGTGGTTTCCAAAGAATCCGGTCATTGAATCTTTGGTTTTCGTGTTTTTTGGTGCGCCGACCATTGGTGCTTTCTGGATGTTATATGTAGCAATTCGAAGTGAAAGGCATCCGTTACCAATTATTTTGCTCGCCTTCCTGCCATACACTTTTTTGTGGTATTACTTCGAAAGAGTTCGGCGTGGAAAACATAAGACGCGAGTCCTAACAGAAGCCTAGCTGCAAGAGCGGCTGGTGTTTTCAATGTGCGGAGCCGCAAAAGGAGAGTCGAAACGCTGAACTGCTTGCATGAACTGGATGGGCGACGCAATCTTATTTGACCTGCCAATATTCCTCGGCACAGGAGCAAGCCAGTCCCGTCCCACCCTTCGCAAAACCGGCGAAGGAAGGGGCACCCGCAAGGACTAAGACTGAACTTCGGAAGTGATCTGGCCGAGTGTTATCTTACAGACCCTTTCGTCCAGATATCCTGGTGATTCTGACGAGAAGCCGATCCTGCGGGGTTTTCGAAATGAGAGTGTCTTGAGGGTTCATTGATCTCAGAATGCCTCAAAGGCTCCGATCTGGGAGCATCTCGATGAATGGTGCTTACGCAGAACAATGGAAGAGACTGCGTGGCACCCACCGGCGACTTTTGCTTTCTTTCTTGATCGGCCCGAGCGGATGGCTGCTGATCCATTTTCTTTTCGACCCCAAGGACCATCACGCGGGGCTCGTCATGATATACATCGTTGGTTGGGTTCTCTTCGGCGCTTGGACAGCCTCACAATTCATGAATTTCTCATGCCCTCGCTGCGGGCAGCCCTGGCAAGGGAGTTCTTTCTGGCAGACGGTTGGCCCATCGCACATCCTGAAGCTGCGTAGAAAATGTCCACATTGCGGTTTGCAATTACCCTGATGGCTTGGCGTGTGGCCACCTGTCCTCCCAAGTGCCCCATCCTTCGCGACATTTGCAAAGCGTGGGTCGCTTACTTCGAGCTGATCAAATAGAACTCCGTCTGGCGCGCGATGAAGAATTTGTAGCCGTCGTCGGTGAGGTAGGCGTCGTCCTCGCCCATTATGTAGACCTTCTGGCCATCCCATTCGGGAACTGCGGTCTGCGCGTTTAATTCGACGGACAGATAAGCGCCTTTGCGCAGCTTTTGGACCGTTGACAGGTTGGAATCACCGGGGGCATTCGCGAGAACCTCTTTCTCGGCTTGAGCTGCGTGCGCGTCCATCCAGGCACCGAGGCCGTGGCCTTCGTTGCCGATGGGATGGCTGTAAATCATGGCGTCGATGCCCTTCTGCGACATTTCGTCCATGGCCAGCCTGTAGACTTCGGCGCCGGTTCTTCCAGGGCGCGCGGCGCGAAGCGTGAGTGCGTCTTGAACGGCGTTCATATTTTTCATGGCTTGCTTCAGTCCTGCAGGCGGCTCCGTTTCACCGGGCTTCAGGACGTAGGCCATCTTCTGCCAGTCGGTATTGAGGCCCATGTAGGTGACGCCGAAGTCGAGATGGATCACGTCGCCCGGCTGAAAGACGTCGGTCCATTCCGCGTCACGGAGGTGGCCGCGCTCGCGTTGCAGCGTCAAGCCCTGATGCTGAATGCGGAGGTGCGGCGCGAACCAGGTGGTGACGTGGTTCTCCCACATCTGGTCGTAGAACCAAGCGACGGCTTCGCCGACGGTGGTTTTTCCCGGAGTGATGGCTTCGTTCGAGAGGCCGCGCTTGGTGATCAGGTCGCGTAAGGATAACCATTTGCTTGTAGGTTTCAAATTCTTCGGGCAGGCGCGTTTCGAGATACTCGGTGATTAAAGGTTCAGCCGGAACGAAATGCTGAGCGGCTTCGGGGCCCATGCTTTTGGCGAGGTATTCGTAGCTGGACTTCGTGAGGCTGCGTGTGACGCCGCGCTTGCCGTCGATGCCCAAGGCGATGTGGGCGGGATGGTAAGTGTCCCAGAGGGCGTGGAGCTCCGACGGGATATCGGGCTGCGGGACATTGGATTTTTCGAAGAACTTCGCGACGCTTTCCTGCGAATAGCCGGTGACAGCAATTTTCTTCAGTCCTTTATCGCCGGAATCAACGAAGACGAAAAAATCGCGGTTGCCGGTGTAAGGGCGCGGGGGAGCGACGAACTCGGTGAGCGGATCGTCGTGGAATTCTTCGTTGACCACGATCCACATGTCCACGTTATGGCGGCGCATCATGTCGAGCAGCAGCGCCTGCCGCTTTACCAGCCAGCCCTCGCGCACGGCAATCTGCTGCGACCAGGGCAGCAGGTGCGGCATTTGGTCCTTGAGCGATTGTGCCGCCGCTGTCGCTGGCTGCGCCTGCGACTGAGCAGCAGCCGGTGAAGCCAAGATCGCGCAAAACCCGAGAACTACCAGCCATCTCCGAAATTGCATGTAGGTTCCTCCGCGGCGCATCCTAACTCAAATTTCCTGCCACGCATCGTCGACTTTGAACGGTTCCAAAATTAAAGCCGCGCCGGGCCGCTTCGTGGCCGCTGCGGCTCGGCATGCTTAGAAACTTCGGTTGATCTTTACTTGGGTTGGATCACATAAAACTCCGTCTGACGCGGCTGAAAGAATTTGTAGCCGTCCGGCGTGAGATAAGCGTCGTCTTCCGCCATCACGTAGATTTTCTGCCCGCCCCATTCGGGGATGGCGGTTTTCGTGTTGAGCTCGATCGATTGATACGAGCCGTCACGCAGGCGCTCCTGCGACGAAGGGCCCACCGCTTCGTGCGTGGGGTTCACGGTTTGCGACGCGCGAAAATCAATGCTTGCGCCGAGCCCGTGCCCTTGATTGCCGATAGGGTGGCTGTAAATCATGGCTTCGATTCCCTTCTCTTTCATCTCCGCCATGGTCAGGTCATACACCTCGCCGCCGGTGCGGCCCGGCCGCGCAGCGCGCAACATCAGCGCATCCTGCAGCGTGTTGGTGTTGTCCATCGCTTTCTGCATGCCGGCTGGAACCGTTTTCTCGCCGGGAAGCAGGACGTAAGCCATCTTCTGCCAGTCCGTGCTCATGCCCATGTAGGAGATCCCGAAATCGAGGTGCACCAAGTCTCCTGGCTCGATCACCGTTTCTTCTTTCGCGACGGCGAGGAAACCGCGCGAGGTTTCAGACGGCATGCCCTTGCGCTGCACGCGCAGATCGGGCTGGAACCAAGTGTCGACTCGATTGCGCCACATCTCGTCATAGAGCCAGCGACGCACATCGCCGACGGTTGTTTTCCCCGGAGTGATTATTTCATTCGAGAGAGCGCGCTTGGTGATGAGGTCGGTGAGGATTACTTCCTGGTTGTAGGTGTCAAATTCCTCGGGGATGCGAGTGGCGAGGTATTCGCCGATCAATTCCTGCGCCGGGACGAAATTCTTCGCCGCATCCGGGCCCATTTTCTCGGCGAGGTAATCGTAGGTGGATTTCGTGAGGCTGCGCGTGACGCCGCGGCGGCCGTCAATGCCGAGCCCGATGTGCGCCGGGTGATAAGTGTCCCACAGGGCTTTGAGCTGCTTGTCGACTGGATGCTGCGAAGGGTCGTCGGTGCTCTCGAAGAACCGCTGGACGTTCTCTTCTGAGTATCCGGTGACAGCGATTTTCTTGAGGCCTTTGTCACCCGTATCCACGAATACGAAAATATCGCGACCGCCGGTATAGACGCGCGGCGGAGCGATATATTCCGTGAGCGGATCGTTGTGAAATTCTTCGTTCACCACGATCCACATGTCCACGTGGTTGCGGCGCATCATGTCCAGCAGCATGGCGTGGCGCTTGACGAGCCACTGTTCGCGAACGGCGATTTGCTGCGACCACGGCAGAAGCTCCGGCGCTTTCGGGAGATTTTTCTGCTTCGATTTCTGAGTTGCTGCTGCGCCAATCAGCACGCCGCATGCCGCCAAAACCAAAACCCATTTTCGTGGATTCATTCCAAATCCTCCGCGCGGCATCCTATATCAATTTCGGGGCCAGAGGTACGGCCTTGACTTCGCATCTAATTGTCGAGTGGTATCATCCATGTTCCGAGCCGGCCTGAGTTCCAAGGAACAGTTGGCAGAGACACACGATGAAAGACCGATCGCAAACCGCAGAGAGCCACGACGCGATGGAGGTTTCGCTCGCTGGCATCGGCCTGATCAATTCACCGCGGCTGAATAAAGGGACGGCTTTCCCCGACCACGAGCGCGACCTTTTTGGCCTGCACGGTTTGTTGCCGCCGCACGTCGGCACCCTCGATGAACAAGTAGAACGCCGATTGCGCGCGCTCAACGACGAACCCACCCCGTTCACCAAATACAGTTTTCTTCGCGACCTCCAGGACATCAACGAGACACTTTTCTACGCGCTGCTGGTCCGCAACATCGAGCAAATGCTGCCGCTGGTCTACACGCCGACGGTGGGCGAGGGTTGCCAGCGCTTCAGCGAAATCTGGCGAAAGCCACGTGGCCTGTTTCTGAGTTATCCAAACAAGGAGCGCATCCACCAAATCCTGAGCCACCGCCGGTACGACGGCGTGAAGTGCATCGTGGTAAGCGACGGCGAGCGAATTTTAGGGCTCGGCGACCAGGGCGCCGGAGGAATGGGGATCCCCATCGGAAAGATGGCGCTTTATACCGCGCTTGGCGGAATTCATCCGGAGAATTGCCTTCCGATTTTGCTGGACGTGGGAACGAACAACGAGGAAAGGCTGAAGAGTCCGATTTATGTGGGGTGGGCGCACCAGCGAGTGTGTGGCGCTGAGTACGACGAATTCGTGGACATTTTCGTGCAGCACGTGAAGAGGCGCTGGCCGCACGTTCTTCTGCAGTGGGAGGATTTTGCCGGTTCCAACGCGGCGCGTCTGCTGGCGCGCTATCGCGATCAGTTGTGTACATTCAACGATGACATTCAAGGCACCGCAGCGGTAGCAACGTCAACCGTGATTTCTGCGATCAATGTGACCGGTGTGCCGCTCGAGCAGCAAAAATTCGTTGTGCTCGGCTTCGGAAGCGCAGGACTCGGCATCACGAATTTACTGGCGCAGTTTATTCAGGACAAAGGTGTGCCGCCGGCCGACGCGCGCAAGCGGTTTTACGCAATCGATCGCGACGGCCTGATTACGGATAAAACTCAAGGCATGCGGCCGGAGCAGATGCTCTACGCACGCAGCGAGCAGGAAGTGAAGGGCTGGAGGCAACAGCCGAACGCCGCGATCACGTTGCTGGATGTGGTGCGCAACGCGAAGCCTTCCGTCTTGATCGGTGTCTCCGGGCAGGGTGGCGCGTTCACCGAACAAGCCGTGCGCGAAATGGCCAAATATGTCGATCGGCCAATCATCTTTCCACTCTCTAATCCGACCTCGCGTTCGGAAGCAACGCCGCAAGATCTGATGAACTGGACGGAAGGGCGCGCGCTGATCGGAACTGGAAGCCCGTTTGAACCGGTGCGGGTGGGCGGAAAGGAAGTTCACATCGCGCAGACCAATAACTCGTACATATTCCCCGGGCTGGCGCTGGGGATCGTGGCGTCGAAAGCGAGAAGGGTGACCGATGCGATGGTAAAGGCCGCGGCCGAAGAACTCGTGCGCCATCTGCCCACTCGAACCGACAAGAATGCCACCCTCCTTCCACCGATTTCCAGGACCCGCGAATTGGCGCGGGAAATTGGCGAAGCGGTGGGGAGACAGGCCATCAAGGAAGGGCAGGCACAGATCGCCGAAGCGAATTTGCCCCGCGAGCTCGAAGCGAATATTTGGAATCCTATGTATGTCCCTTATGTGCGCAAACCATTGAAAAGCCAACCAAAGTGACATCGAAGCGCACGGCAGGAAAACAATCTGGGGCGATGTTGCGCATTGTTTCGCTGGCGCCGAATGTGACTTCGATATTGTTTGCGCTTGGAGCGGGCCGAGAGTTGGTTGGCGTGAGCAAATGGTGCAAGGAAGTGGCTCCGGGGGGGCGGCGGCCGCAGGTGGGCGATTGCTGGAAGATGGACGTTCGCGAAGTAATGAGGCTTAAGCCCACTCTTCTGATTGGCTCGGTGCCGTTCGCGCAAGAAACAGTGGCAAGTATTTTGAAGGAACCGGTGGCGTTCCTCGCCATTAACCCGCGCTCGCTGGCTGATATCGAGACCGACATTCGCACGCTTGCGCGTCTGGTGAATCGCGCCAGCGCTGGCGAGAGGATGATTCGCGAGATGCGATCTAATTTTGAATCGATTGAGCGGCGGGCCAAACAATTTCGGAGCCGGCCGCGCCCGCGTGTTTACTGCGAGGCCTGGCCGCATCCACGCATCAGTTCGCCTCCTTGGGTTTCTGAATTGGTCGAGATGGCGGGTGGTGAGGCTGTAGTGCCGGCAGGAATACGTATTACAGACGAGGAGGTTGCGCGCGCTCGTCCTGATGTGATCGTTCTGGCGTGGACCGCCGCCGGGGCGCGTTCGAAACCTTCGAGCGCCCTCCACAATGCTGCGTGGCAGGACGTGCCGGCTGTAAGCGAAGGGCGCGTGGTGGTGATTCGCGACCAACTTCTCAATACGCCCGGGCCGCCCCTTGTCGAGGGCGCTCGCGAGCTTTTTCAAGCGATACATCCGGAGGCCAGCTTACCCGGCGGAACCGCTGGCGCACGACGGAGGCCGCGATGATTACCGTTGTCGCCGCCTTGATTCGCGACGACGGTAAGCTTCTCGTCTGCCAGCGGAAGCGCGGTACTTCATTCGCGATGATGTGGGAGTTTCCCGGCGGAAAAGTGAAGCCCGGAGAGACGCTGGAGCAAGCCCTCGTGCGCGAGCTCGAAGAGGAGCTCGGCACGCAGGCGGCGATTGGTTCTGAGGTCTACCGGGCGCAGCACCGCTATGCGGAACTGAGTGAGCCGATCGAGCTGATCTTTTTTCAGGCTGAGCTTAATCCGAAAAGCGTGCGCAATTTGGTTTTCGAAGAGATTTTGTGGCGCGCCCCGTCATCACTACCTGAACTCAATTTCTTGCCCGCTGATAAGGAGCTGGTCGAAAAGTTGGCTTCCGGAACGCTTCTATCCGGAGACCACAAGTAGCGGCATTCTGCAGCTTGGCTCCATTCCTGAGTGCCGTCCCAGCCCGTCGAATATGAATAAATTTTAATGTGTTCGGAACTGTGTGTGCCCCGTGTGCTCCCTCCCCTGAATTTCGTGTTATAGTTTTTGTGAAAAGCTAAAGAGCACCAGCTCATAGGAGTCCGCATGGCGTCGAAAACCAATCGGGCGGTGATGGAGCCCGAGGTTGAGAAAAATGGCACCCCGTCGAATGAACTTCATCTGAACCTCTACAAGATGCTCGTGAAGTGCCGGATGTGCGACGAAAAGGCGCGCATTCTCTTCCGTCAGGGCAAATACAAAGGAAATTTCTATTCCGGCGTCGGCCAGGAGGCCACCAGCGTCGGCACGGCGTTCAGCCTGAAAAAAGATGACTGGATTGCCCCCTCGCATCGCGATTGGACGTCGAACGTCATCAAAGGCGTGCCGCTTAAGTTCTGCTTCGCGCAACTTTTCGCGAAAACCACGAGCCCGGACCGCGGCAGGTCGTCACCGGCGCACATGGGCTATCCCGAGCTGCATGTGATTACTCCGGCGAGCAGCATTGCAGGGCAGCTGAATGTTGGCACCGGCGTGGCGCTCGGAATCAAAAAGCTGCGCCGCAACGATGTGGTGGTCTCCTACTTCGGCGACGGCGCTACCAGCTTCGGAGGATTTCACGAGGCGCTGAATTTTGCAGGCGTGCATAAGCTTCCAATTATTTACGTTTGCCAGAACAATCTCTGGGCGGAATCGGTTCCGCTGCGTTTGCAAACCGCGCTCACGAATCTTTCCGACCGCGCCAAAGCTTATGGCTTTCCCGGCCTTTCGCTCGATGGAAATAATGTTCTTGAAGTGTATGACGCCGCTCAGAAAGCAATTGGGCGTGCCCGAGGTGGACAAGGGCCCACCATGCTCGAGTGCAAGACATATCGCTGGTACGGGCACTCGGAAATCGATCCTGCGAAATACCGCGTGAAGGAAGAAGTGGACGCCTGGAAGAAAAAAGACCCCGTGGCCGCATTCGAGAAGCAACTGGTGGAAAAGAAGCTTCTGAACGACGCGAAGAAAAAACAGATCGCCGACGAAATCACGCAGGAAATCAACGAAGCGGTGGAGTTCGCCGAGCAAAGCCCCTATCCCGATGCGTCCGAGCTTGCGGACCATATCTGGGCGCAATAGACGCGACCAAAAGGAATCGAACCAAAAATGGCCCGAACGATCAATATGCTGGAAGCGATCAACGAAGCTCTCTCGCAGGAAATGGAGCGCGACGAGCGCGTTTTCATCCTCGGCGAGGATATCGGTCTCTCTGGCGGCGTTTTCAAAGTGACCGACGGCTTGCTCGACAAATTCGGCGAAGAGCGCGTACTCGATACGCCGCTTGCCGAGGGCATCATCATCGCCGCGGCGATTGGCTCTTCAATGATGGGGCTACGGCCGGTGCCGGAAATTCAGTTTGCAGATTTCATCACGCCCGCCGTGGAGCAGATCGTTCAACAGGCTTCGAAATTACGTTATCGCAGCGCGGGCGGCTATTCGTGTCCGATAACGATTCGCGTTTGCTGCGGTGCAGGTGGCGGCAGCGGCTTGTACCACTCGCAGGAAAATGCCACGTGGTTCGTGCACGAGCCTGGGCTGAAAGTGGTGATGCCTTCGACCGCCTACGACGCGAAGGGCATGCTACTCGCGGCGATTCGCGACCCAGACCCAGTGATTTTCTTCGAGCACAAATCCTTGTACAGGCAGGCGAAGTCCGAAGTGCCCGAAGGCGATTACACGGTACCAATCGGGCCAGCGGCGGTGCGTCGCGAAGGACGCGATCTGACCATCCTCACCTACGGATTCATGACGCAGAAATCGCTCGATGCGGCAGAGCAGATGGCGCAGAAGGGCGTCGAAGCAGAGGTGGTGGAGATTCGCACGCTCGCGCCCATCGACAAGACCACGATTCTCGATTCAGTGCGCAAAACGAACAAAGCGCTCATCGTTCATGAAGACAAGAAAACGATGGGCTACGGCGCGGAACTCGCCGCAATTCTGAGCGAGGAAGCCTTCGATGATCTCGATGGCCCCATCATGCGCGTGACGGGTCCCGATGTGCCGGCGATTCCCTTCAGCCCCAATCTCGATAAGGCCTGGCAAGTCAACACGGAAAAAATCGTCGCAGGCATCGAGAAATTAGCGGCGTACTAGTCTTAGCAATCTCGAATGCAAATCTGTCCCCATGACAATCGTCACGGTACATCAAGCCCAAATCCCCTTTCACGCCTAATCAAGATGTCTGCGGCTTGGATAATTGCTATCGGCCTCGTGAAGAAAAAGCGCCAGCCTGGCTCGCTGAAGGGCAAGCTCCAGGTTGGCCCGGAATTCTTCGAGACCTTGCCCGCCAGCGAGTGCCCGGACAAGGGATAGAACTGCGCCCTATTTGCCGCTAGTGCGAGAGCCAGACTCTAAAATCCGCGCGGCAACCGCGAGTGACCCATATGTTTCTTGAGTCGAACCCCCATGTGGTGCCCTGTATGCACGGCGATCCGCTGAACTGTTGATCAACTAGCGCGTTCGCTATGCGTCCACCAGCCGGACACGTCTTTCTGCCTCCGTCCTGCGACGAGCAGCGCACCACCGTCGATCTTCCGCTGGGCCGTCCGCCGGTCCAAACTTGGAATTCGCCCTGGCAGCCACGATCAACCCAGACGCCCATGTTATCGTAGCCCCACGAACGTCCTTGTGCGCAACTGGCTCCGCCCATTTGCCGCGTAAGCTGCGCGCCGCGTACCCAGCCATTCACCGGGCAGTGACGAAACCGGCCATCCGTCGATCTGCATCGTATGCTAGTTGAGGCGCCACTGTACTGCTGCGCGTGCGTCTTTGCGGGCGCGAGCAAAAAGATTGCGGCTGCGAGCAGAGCTATAATCCAAGGCATTCGAGGCATCGTTTCTTTCTCCCAGGTAGCGGCTCGATCGCCATCCACAATTCCGAGCGACTCGCCGCGCGTAGACGACTGACGCATCCTGCCGAAGCTGCGGCGTTACGTCAATGCGATTTTTGGGTGAGCGAGCCGTCAAACCAGCGTGCGTCCCCCGTCGACCGCAATCACCTGGCCAGTGACAAAGTCTGAGGTCGCGAAATACATCACCGCGTCGGCGATATCCTCGCCCGTCCCCGTGCGATGGAGCGGAACGCGCTTGATGTAATCCTGGTCGGGCGCCTCGTCTGGAAATTGAATCGTTCCAGGTGCCACACTATTCACCAGAATCTCCGGCGCCAACGCGCGGGCGAGACATTTCGTCAGCATGATCGCTCCGGCTTTCGAAACGCAATAGTGCGTGTAGGCCGGCCACGGAAGAATGCCTCCCAGTGACGAGAGATTGATAATCCGGCCGCGTCCATGCCGCTTCATCAGCGGCGCCGCAGCCTGCGCGCAAAGAAACTGCGACTTCAGGTTCGCATCCATGATTCGGTCCCACTGTTCGTCAGTAAGCTCTTCGAATTTCGCAGGGAAAAACATTCCTGCATTATTCACAAGAATATCCAGGCGGTCGAATTCCTTGTCGACCGCCGCGAACATGCGTTGCACGTCAGCGCGTTGCGACACGTGGGCCTGAAGAGCGACGGCTCGACGTCCCAAAGATTCAATTTCGCTCGCCAGTTCTTCGGCCTCGGCTTTCGACGTTGCATAGTTCACAACCACATCCGCGCCTTCCTTCGCCAGCCGCAAAGCTATACTCCGCCCGATTCGTTTCGCCGCTCCTGTGACCAGTGCCACTTGCCTCGCAAGCGGTTTCTCGCCTGTCATTCCATCCTCCGCGAATCCTCGCTTAGCGAGAATCCGCTCTTTCCGGTATTCATCATTCGCACAGCCAACTCCAAAATCCGTTCCACCGCTTCCTCCGCACCAACGCCGCGCGCATGAATATTCGAAATCAAGTTACGGTTCGCGTCGGTCTGGCCTCTCGTAGGGCGAAACGCCATGTAGGCCGAAAGACTGGTCGCGGTCGCAAGACCCGGCCGCTCTCCGACTAATAGCACGGCCACCTGAGGTCTCAATAGCTCGCCAATCTCGTTCACAATTCCCACGCGACAATGTCGGACTACGAAGGCGCGCCCCACGGTCCATCCGTGCGCTTTCGCGCCGTCAAGCAGCAGCGGAAGCAAGTGGGGAGCTTGTTCAGCGACGGCCGCCACCGACAGCCCGTCGCCGATGGCGATCTGAATATCGCAATTGCGCGCGTAGTCTCTCGATAGCCTCTCGCGGGATTCGTCGTCAAATTGTCGTCCAAGGTCGGGCCGCAACAGGTATTCGTCCTTATTGCTCGCTCGCGTCCGGAATTCGCACAGCTCCCAACGCCCCACAAACTCCACGCCGAGAGCGCCATTGAGATCCAATTCGTCACGCACCGCATCTCGCGCGGCCGCGTGCGCCTCGCGCAAATCCAGCTGCATTCCTGTTCGATACGCCGCTCCTGCGCGCCCTACCAACACGCGCGCCGGCGTACGCGCCCGGATCTTCTGAATGAGCTCAGGCCACTCCCCGCCCGCCAAAGATTCATCGCGCCGCTTCAGCTCGCCAGCCATTCAGGCGATCCCTTCAAGTGAAGTTTCGAGCCGGTGCATCAACTGCCTGCGCGCTGGCGTATCAAGCAATGCCGGCTCGCCGTCGCCGTAAATTCCTTCGCCTTCAAGCCAATGCAGAAATTCAGGCGCAGGTCGCAGCTTGAACA
This sequence comes from uncultured Acidobacteriota bacterium, assembly GCA_963790945.1. GTDB lineage: Bacteria > Acidobacteriota > Terriglobia > Acidiferrales > UBA7541 > Palsa-295. The sequence continues at coordinate 16,368 of CAWBRH010000011.1, read as the reverse complement.
ATCTTCTCACCGCCAGCGCGTCGTGATAACTCGTCGACTGGTAATTCAGCATTACGTCGTCCGAGCACGGCACGCCCATAAAATAGTTGCAGCCCGCCGCCGCGAGCAGCACGAGCAAATTGTCCGCCGAATTCTGGTCCGCCTCGGCATGATTCGTGTAACACACGTCGCAACCCATCGGCAGCCCGAGCAGTTTGCCCATGAAATGATCTTCGAGCCCGGCGCGAATGATTTGCCGCTCGTCATACAAATATTCGGGGCCGATAAATCCCACCACGCTGTTCACCAGAAACGGATCGAACACGCGCGCCACTCCGTAAGCCCGCGCTTCCAAAGTCAATTGGTCCACTCCGTGATGCGCCTCGGCCGAAAGCGCGCTTCCCTGCCCCGTCTCGAAATACATCACGTTGTCACCCTTCCACTCCACGTCGCGCTCACGATGATGCTTGAGCACTCGTTCGCGACCCTCGCGCAACATCGCTAGCGTGATTCCGAAACTTCGATTCGTCGCCTCCGTGCCGCCAATCGATTGAAACAGCAAGTCCACCGGCGCCCCGCGCTCCATCGCCGCCAGTTGCGTGGTGACATGCGCCAAACAGCAGGTCTGCGTGGGAACTTTGTACGCGTCGACCAATCGCGCCAAGCCATTCAGTATCGCGACCACCGCATCGACGGAATCTGATGCCGGGTTGACGCCGATCACCGCGTCGCCGCAGCCGTAGAGCAGCCCCTCAAACGCCGAAAGCAAAATCCCGCCCACATCATCCGCCGGATGGTTCGGCTGCGCGCGAATCCCCAGAACGCCGCGCTCGCCCATGGTATTCCGGCAGCGCGTCACGTTTCGAATCTTCGCCGCAGCCAGGATCAAATCCTTATTGCTCATGATTTTCGCCACCGCCGCGGCAACCTCCGGGATGATCGCGCGTCCCGCGCGCTTCAGATCCATCTCGCCCGTAGCGTCGTCAAGCACCAATTCGCGAAATTCGCCCACGGTTAGGCTAGCGATTTCGCTAAACGCCTCGCGATCATACGAATCTAGAAGCAGCCTGCTCACATCATCTTCTTCCGGGTCGATCACCGGACGCGCAACGATTTCCGCCAGCGGCAAATCCGCCAGCTCACGCTTCGCCGCCACTCGTTCGCGCTCCGAGTGCGCCGCGATCCCGGCCAGTTGATCGCCGGATTTCTCCTCATTCGCCTTAGCGAAAAGCTCCCGCAAATCCGAAAACACGAATCGCTCCATCACCATCCCGCCGTCGCGCTCACAAACCACCACCGCCGCAAAGTATCACCAATCGCCAGCGGGTAAAAGCGCGTCGGAAATTCCGGTAGCCACGACGACGCAGTGTTCGTCATGGGCCTCTACTATAGGCATCTCTCTTGACGGTACCAACGTACTCTGGTACATAGGTACATATGAAAAGAGCGCTCATCGCAAACCGTAAGCTCCAAGTCGAGCGAATCCAGACCGGCGTCCGAATGGAAAAACGCATCCTCAAAGTACTGAAAGCCCTCGCCGAGTATCACGACCTCACCCTCGGCGACCTCCTCGAGGGCATCGTCCTTCACGCCTTCGAAGGCAAGCGCCCTTTTGGACCGCCCTCCCTTCGGCGCATCCGTGACCTCAAGAAGTTCTACCACCTCGACCTCAACTCCACCGCCAGTCATAGACTGATCGAAGTCCGCTCGACCCCGTCACGCAATAACAAAAACAAATCCCCCAAAAGGAAGCGCCGATAATGACCCCGCTACCCGAATCCCAAATCGCTCCGCCTTCAGCCCGCCACCTCAAGAACGCCATTTCGATTCTTCATTGGTCGGTGGGGTTGGTGATCCTCATCGAGTCATGCCTTTTTGTTTTTTCCGCGTCGCGCGGCCACGCTTTTGCCGAGTCCGGCATGCCTCACCTGATCCGCCCGATTCTCGGCGGCGCCGAAATCATCGCTGTGCTTCTCTTCCTGATTCCGCCCGCACGAACGATCGGCGGCTACGCCCTGCTCGTAATCTTCACCCTCGCTGCCCTGATCCATATTCTCCACGGTCAAGCGGATGTCGGAGGCCTCGTCGTTTACGCAGCCGCCGTCTACACGGTCCTCGCCGCGTACAAATCCTAAGCGCTTCTCGCGCCCTCAATCGCAATCCCCTGCTAAAATCCGTTCGGCGCCGCTTCGACGCCGATTTCCACCGGAGGTTCAATGTCACGCGCTTTGTCACTCAACACACCACTCGACTTGCTCGCCATCGCCGCTCATCCCGATGACGTCGAGCTTACCTGCGGTGGCACCGTCCTCAAAATGTCGCAAGCCGGCTATCGCACCGGCATCCTCGATCTCACGCGTGGCGAAACCGGCTCGCGCGGCACTCCTGAAACGCGCCTGAAAGAAGCCGCCCACGCCGGAGAAATTCTCGGCGTGAAAGTGCGCCGCAATCTCGGCCTTCCCGATGCTCGCCTCGCGCTCACCGACGAATTTAAAATCGCACTCGCTGAAGCCATCCGCGAACTCCAGCCGCACACTATCATCCTGCCCTACTGGGAAGGCCGTCACCCCGATCACTACAACGCCTCGAATCTAGGTTTCGAAGCCGCCTTTATCGCCGGCCTGAAAGCCTATCCGATGAAAGGCCAGCCGTTTCGCCCGTTCAAAATTCTCTACGCCACTTCCGACGCCACCGCGAGGCCCACCTTCGCCGTGGACATCACCAAGCAGTACGAAAGCCGCCGCCGCGCCATCCTCGCTTACAAATCACAATTCACGCCCCCGAAGCAATCGCAGAAATCGCCGCGATCAAGAGTCTATCTCCCGCTCGACGAGCTCGAAGGCCGCATGAGCGATCAGGCCCGCCACTACGGACGCATGATCGGTGTGAAATATGCGGAGGGTTTCGTCATGAAAGAAGTAATGCGTATCGACGATGTGATAAAAATTCCGGTCCGCTCAATCTAGGCCGACCCGCTAGAAATCACGATTCAAAGAGGAGAACCACACATGAAAATTCCATCGAAAACATTAACGCTTGCCATCATCACGCTTCTCGCCCTCATCGCGTTCAGACTCTACACAACCAAAGCGGCGTCGAAGCCCAGCCAGTTCTGGACACCTGGCTGCGTCGCTTCCATTCCAAAGGCGTGGGGCCAATTCAAAGGTGGTGACGCCCAATCAGGTCTGGCCTTCGAGGACAACACAGGCACCCTCCGCTTCTTAACCAACATCCCCTGCGGCGGCACTCCCCAGGTCGCTCTCGAAGTTCGCCGCACGCCGTCCCAGTAGCAAAGGCATTCCTGCCTGTCCCCAAGTCGCTACAAAGCACGACACCCAATGCTTGGCAATCGAGCGCTAGTGTTCTTTTCAGTAGTAGGCTTCAGCCCCGCCACAAGTAACCACAATCTCCGTCACGAATCCTCACCTCGCCCGCGAAATCGTTCTTTTAAGTTACAGCACGCACGCCCAGCCGGCGCCATTCCAAAACATTCCCCCGCCGCCCCGCACCCGTGATACATTCCGCCATCCACAGTTCCAGTCCTCAATTTGCCATTTGCCGGGAGGCCAGAGTGAAACGACGAGCGTTAGTGATTCTAGCCATCACTGCCGGCCTGGCCCTCACGGGCGCGAAATCCACGAAATTGGTATTCACGTGGCTCAACCCCAACCAACAGGGCAACCATTTCAAAAACATCATGGTTCTCGGCATCAACGGCCGCGCTTCCATTCGGGCGGAATTCGAAGATCAACTCTGCGCGGGCATCGCGAGGCCTGGAATCCTGTGCTCCCCGAGCTATTCGCTGATCCCGCGGCCCACCGGTACGCCGCTCGATATAAACGATCTGAGAAACGTTGTGAGCGGCCAGAATATTGACGCGATCGTCGCCTCACGTCTCGTGAAAGTCGATAAGACCGTCACCTACATTCCCGGTCAGGCGTATCCGATGTTTCCCGTGTATGGCACCTTTTACGGTTATTACGGCGCGATTTATCCGGTGGTCTATTCGCCTGATTATCTCCGCGTCGACAAGACCGCCCAGGTAGAGACGAATTTCTATTCGGCGGTAGCGCCGGATGGAGTGCTGGTTTGGACAGGAACCAGCGACACGGTAAACCCGAAATCGCCAAACAAAGCGATCGACGCGCTGTCGAAGCTCATCGTGCAGGAATTACAGAAGCAAAATATTATTTAAGCGGCGAGCCAGAAGCGAGAACAGCTGTCGTTGCAGGCGGATCAGAAACTAGAAATCGTCGGATTCCAGCGCGTAGCTATATCCGGGCAGAGTTTGAATCGGTCCGCGATTATCCACTTTCACTTTCACCGGTCGCTCCGATTCCGCGCCCGTTCTTCGCAGCACCACGTAAGTAGTCAGCGCTTCGTTGTAGACCTTCGTAATCAGATACGATTCGGCCGTATCGTCCTTCTTCCAAACCTGGCCAACTTGAATTTTTCGGGCGGGCACCTTACGAATGTAAAGCCATTCCCGAGAACCGTCAACATTACAACGCGCCCCCGATTCCCAGGCCAAACTTCAGCACTCCAACGCCACAGCCACCCGAAAACGCATGGCTCTCCCTGCGAATCTATGGCAAGCTACCCGCATGGGAAACAAAGACGCACACCGCCGCGAAAAGAAAAAGCCAAAAAAGAAAGCTCCTCCCGCCACAGCAGTGAATCCGCCGGCTTCGCGTTGGGTTCCACCGCCACCTCCGTCGACGCCGCAGACCTAAGCTGGTCTCGTCCTTAGATCTTTTCAACTTCGATTGCTCTTACTGGCAGTCTCGATCGTGCGCAGCATCAAATTTTCGAACGATTGGGCTATTTCCGAAACAACTTTCAGGCGGTTATTACAAAGGATTTCTTCGTGGTCAATCTTGACGATTCGGCAGTCTCCGTTCTTTTTGCGAGCGCTGAGATCGAAGCAAACGGGGTCGTAGTCTATGTCAGGGCCGTTTCCAAATTGAATATAGCCCGCCCCCCTCAAAGTATTCCAAAACGCCGGGTCTTTCGACATCTGCGCGAGTAACCCTGTGAGATCTCTACCAGGAGGGTTCGCGAGCAATCGGCATGTCTGCAGGTCTACTTCCTCCCATCGATAAGTAAGCACGAGTTGTTCATACAGGCGCGGAAACCGAGCCGGCAATTTTGCGTAAATGGCTTCCAACGCTTGATCCGGCGTCTCCACTTTGATGGGTCGCCAACTCTTGAAACCATGTTCATCGGGTTCAGAGAGCGCCAACTGCCAGCCAATGGGGTCGAGATGCTCGTCGACTATGAGCATCTCATCCAGCTTTTCAAAGCTGGCCACAAAATTCTCTATCAGGATCGCCGCGTGCTGTTTATTGGAAGCCATTGTCGTTCTCTAATCAGCTCGGCCAGGCCTTCATAGCAGTCTCTACCACTTGCAGCAATTCACGGTGGTTCGCCCCGCCCGCAGCCTCCACCGCCATCCCATGCGCCACCGTCACTACGTAGCGCGCCAGCCCCGCTGGATCGGCGCTAGCCGGCAAATCTCCCTCTGCCTTCGCCCGCTGCAACCTCTTCCGCAGTTCGGCTTCACCGTCCGCACGTCGCGAAATCAGCTCGCGCCGCACCAACTCAGACGCATCGCCACACGCCAGCGCGCCCTGCACCAACAAGCAGCCTCGCGGCCCTGCGCCTCTGGTCGGCACATCCGCAGCCGCCATCAGCACTCGCTCCACCGCCTGCCGCGCGGACGGCGATTCAAGCGCCTCGCGCACAGCCAACGGCGGCCCTTCGGCATAGCGATCCAGCACCTTGCGGAACAATTCCTCCTTGTTGCCAAACGCGGCATAGATGCTAGGGCGATTAATTCGCATCGCTGCAGTCAGATCCGATATCGACGTTCCTTCGTATCCTTTGCGCCAGAATACCTCGAGCGCCTGATCGAGCGCTTTATCGGCGTCGAAGCCGCGCGGCCTCCCGACCGTAGCGGTTTGTCCCTTGCGCTTCATATATCACACCATTATAATCATTTTGTACCTATCGGTACAGAATCCTGCGACCTTCTCACCAATCAGCACATCTATACTCAACAGGACAGAAGTCATTTACCTAATTCTTACTAGGAGCTACAACGATGTCCAAGAAACTAGCAGATAAGGTCGCCGTCGTAACCGGCGCATCCAAAGGGATCGGCGCCGCAATCGCCAAGCAGCTTGCATCCGATGGCGCATCCGTCGTCGTGAATTATTCTTCCAGCAAGGAAGGAGCCGACCGCGTCGTCGCGGAAATCAAGAAGGACGGCGGCAAAGCCATTGCGGTTCAAGCGGACGTTGCCAAGAAAGCCGACGTCGAACGCCTCTTCGCCGAAACGAAGAAAGCCTTCGGCCGGCTCGATATTCTCGTCAACAATGCCGGCATCTACGAGTTTGCCCCGGTCGAGGGGATCACGTCCGACAACTTTCACAAGCAATTCGATCTCAACGTCCTCGGGCTGCTCTTCGCTTCACAGGAAGCAGCGAAGCTTTTCGGACCGAACGGCGGAAGCATCGTCAACATCAGTTCTCTTGCCACCATCATTACGCCGCCCAATTCGGCGGTCTACAGCGGAACCAAAGCAGCCGTCGAGGCCGCCACGAAAGTCCTCGCCAAGGAGCTTGGCCCGCGAAAAATTCGCGTCAACGCGGTCAGCCCTGGAATGGTTGACACGGAAGGATATCGTGCTGCCGGACTCGCTGAAGGTGAATGGCGCAAGACGGTGGAAGCGCAGACCCCGCTCGGCCGCATTGGACAACCGGAAGATATTGCGCCGGCTGTCGCATTCTTTGCTTCGCCGGATTCGTCCTGGATCACCGGCGAAACCCTCGTCATCTCCGGTGGCTTCCGCTAGTCGATCCGTTTCATCCACGCACAAACGCGCGGCCGATCCTCTCGGCTGCGCGTCAGTCTCTGCGCGCTGGCAGGGATGTCACCGGAATGCCCCAGCCAAGCACGAAAACCTCTATCCGAGAAAGTCCACCACTCCCGTTTCGAGGTTATACATCGAGCCTGCAATCTTAATACTGCCGCTGGATTCGAGTTCCCGCAACACCGGGCTCTGCTCCCGAATCTTCACGATAGTCAGTTCCACGTTTTTTCGCGCCACGGCGTCCACGAACGCATAGTTTTTGGAGGTTCGCTCTCCGCTATATTGAGTCGCTTCCACAGCCGGACGGATCTTCGCCAACAAGGCCGTCAGATTGCCCAGCTTCACGTCGTCAATCGCGCCTTTAATAGCGCCGCAGGCGGTGTGCCCCATCACCAGCACCACTTTTGAACCCGTCACTTTGCATGCGAATTCCATGCTGCCCATGATGTCCTCGTCCGCAATGTTGCCTGCCACGCGGCCACTGAAAATATCGCCGATACCATAGTCGAGAACTATTTCGGCGGGCACTCGCGAATCTACACAGCCAAAAACAATTGCCGCAGGATACTGCCCCTTCGCCGTCGCCTTCGCTTCGCGCACCAGATCGCGATGTTGCGGTTTCCCCGACCGGAACCGCTCGTTGCCGGCTTTCATCTGCTGAATCACTTCGTCCGGCGTCATCTTGTCGCGCTGCTCTTTAGTCAGGTCCGCATAAGTCGGTACGCTTGCAACGCTCGCCCCTGCCAATCCGACTGCAGCCGCAATCCCCGCCGTCTTGCAAAAGGCCCGTCGGTCCAAACGATCTCTTCCATGGCTCAATTCTGAACCCCGCATCGTCGCGCTCCTTCGATCTGGATTTAATCCGCTCGTCCCTTAACCCTGAAAGCCGACGCATTGTACTCCCAACGGGCCCCTTCTGCGCGTTGCTCGAGATTAAATTTAGCTCGGCCGCAAAGCCGCGATTACTCGCCTTGCAGCCACTCACAATTGCTGTTACTGCATACACCTAAATGCAGAAAAGTGGTGTATAATCTCCGTATGGCGCGAACCAACATCAACTTAGACGCCTCTCTCATCCGCAAGGCCCGCAGACTCACGCGCCTCAAGACCAAACGCGCCATTGTCGACAAGGCCCTCCACCTCCTCGTCCGTTCTGAAACGCGCAAAGCCATCCTCCGCTACTACGGCAGCGGAATCTGGTCAGGCAATCGCAAAGCTGCGCGCAGGAATCGCGTCTGATACTGGTCGATAGCTCCGTTTGGATTGACTTCTTCAGTTTCCGACCTGGTCCCACAGGTGCGGAGCTGCGTCGTATGATTGTCGATGACGAGCCTTTTGTCCTCACTGGCATCGTGATTACCGAAGTCCTGCAGGGTCTCAAACGCGACGCCGCGCAGATCGCGCACTATCTATCCCTGTGGGACATGCTCGAACCCTCTGGTTTGTCCACCTACACGGAAGCCGCATCAATTTTTCGCCACGCTCGGTCCAAGGGGGTCAGCATCACGACGATCGACGCCCTAATCGCAGCCATCGCGCTCGAAAACGGCGCCACGATCTTCACTCTCGATAAGGATTTCTCCCGTATCGCCCGCTTCACTCCGCTGCGTTTGTACAGGCTCGCCGGACGTTAGAAATAAGCCAAGAGCGAAGCCAATCTCACACCCCGAACCCACCCGCCACGGAAAGTCGGCATCAAACCTGAAGGGCGTATGGCGATAACGCGGCAAGCCAGCTCCCGGGGGACGGTCGAAGTGGACGGTTCGGGCGGCTAGCGGTATTAGTGCTGTCGAGTGCAAGGTTAATCTACGGTAGCGCGATTAAATGTCGCCGTAAGTCGTAGCAAACATAGCTAAGTAGCAATTTCTAATAGGCGGTAAACAGGGGGGATGAACGATTGAATTCGGCTTGCGTCGCTCGCCGAATCTGTCACGGGAATCGCGTCCGCAACTCTTCCGCGCCGCGAAAGTAACTATTTGGCGTCTTCTGCCATCCTATGCTTTGTGTTCGTGGTGTTGGTCAGGCGGGGTGTATAATCCCTCCCAATCGGGTGGAGGTTCACATGAAAACGACCTGGACGTTGCGATTGGCCGCGATTGTTTTCGCGGGCTTGCTGGCGGGTTCGGCAGCCGTCGCGGCGCCTCCACAAAGTCAGCAAACCGGTCAGCAAACGCAGCAGCAGACGCAAAAGCAGACACCCGACAACACCCAGCAGCAAACTCCGCAGCCGCCCGCGCAACAACCGGCACCGACGAATCAGCAGACCGACTCGTCAAGCCAGCCGGCCGGCGCACAAGGGCCGGCGCCCGTCGCGCAGTCGAACGATCCAAACGTCAAGAAAGGCAGCGAGGCGGACGTCGATGCGGTGGGCAATCGCAACGTCGGCCACGGGTTGAACTTCTATTCGCTCGAACACGAAATCGCGCTGGGCAAGCAACTCGCGCAGGAAGTTGACCGCTCCGCGAAATTCATCACTGATCCGGTTGTCACCGAATACGTAAATCGTGTGGGCCAAAATCTTGTGCGCAACTCGGACGCGCAGGTTCCTTTCACGATCAAAGTGATTGACTCCGATCAGATCAATGCCTTCGCACTTCCCGGTGGCTTCTTTTACGTAAACAGCGGCTTGATCATGCACGCCGATGAAGAATCGGAACTTGCCGGCGTGATGGCCCACGAAATTGCGCATGTCTGCGCTCGCCACGGTACCAAGAACGCCACCAAAGGCCAGATTATGCAGCTGGCTACCATCCCGCTGGTCATGCTGGGACCGGGCGGTTGGGCCGGGTATGCAATCTACCAGGGCGCACAGTTGATCGTCCCGATTTCGTTCCTGAAATTCTCGCGCGACGCCGAGCGCGAAGCGGATTACCTCGGCCTGCAATACATGTACAAGGCCGGCTACGACCCCAATTCCTTCGTATCCTTCTTCGAAAAGGTGACGGCGCTCGAAAAGAAGCAGCCTGGCTCGGTGCCCAAGATCTTTGCAACTCATCCGCCCACGCCCGATCGGATCGAAGCAGCGCAGAAAGAAATTGCGACGATCCTGCCGGCGCGCGAAGAGTACATCGTCTCCACTTCCGAATTCGACGTGGTGAAGCGCCGCCTCGGAATGATTGAATCGAATCAGAAGGTCAACGACAAGGGCGGCAATAAGCCATCGCTGCGGAAGAAGACAGATCAGACGCAGAAGACCGGACAAGCGCCGCCCGACACCTCGGGAAGCGGTGACGACGACAGCGATCGTCCTACCTTGAAGCGCCGTCCGGACCAACCCTAGAAATTTACATCGAGAAATTAAAAAGGGCGCTCGATTTTCCGAGCGCCCTTTTTTCTTTTCAGTTGCGAATTTTTTCGCTGCGGATCCTATTCTGCGAAAGCTAGCCGTGCGCGTGAACCTCAGCGACGCCGAGCCGTTTTAATCCTTCCTGATAATATTTGCGATAAAGAATGTCCCACTCTTCGCTGCCTTCCAGGATCTCTTTCTTCTGCGACGCAATCTTCGCGCGCACTTCCGTGTCCACCTGCTCTTCCACTTTCAGCAGCGACGTGAGAATGGTCACGATTTCCTGGCGGATCGTGTCGCGATCCTCCACGAAATCCACGTCGGGAAGCGTAACCAGAAGATCGATGATGCGGTGAGAGATGCGAACCGTCTTTTCGCGCGTCAGGCGCATTAGCGGAGAATCAGTTTCCTTTCGCGGGCCAGCTGGCCTTTGGCTTTCTTGAACATTTCCTGATACGAAGCGCCCACGCGCTTCATTTCGTCCGAATGCTTGGCCAGAATTTCGCGCACCTCTTCGTTCAGGCGGTCTTCCACCGTCACTTCGTCGGCCATCACCTGGCGGACGGCTTGCGTCACATTCTCAACGTTCTTCGTCTCAATCATTTTCGCCGTTGCCAGCCGCTTCACTACTTCCTTGGCCATGTAGCCGACGAAATCCCGCGAGAGAAGCATCCCTTTGGCTCCCGACTGCAACTTCGAGCCTTTCAGTTTAATTGGTGGGTGTGAAGAGTGTCAAGGCGGCGCGCGAGGCTCGATTTTTGCGTGGCTGCGAGTTTTGAAAAATCCAAGCGGCTCTCGAGCATCGCTCCTGTACTTTCGACCACTGTACAGCTTCGCCGCGAGTTCGCCGGAGCCTCGCAAGTCACCTTTTATAAGCAGCTTAAATCCTGTTAATCAGAGCTGGGAGTACCTTTTCACTTCGACCTTCCAACCACATTTCCTCCGCCAGTACGATTGCTTATCAGCATCGCTTTGTATCTGAATCGCTGCAGACGCTGAGAAACATTCTGCCGGTTCCGGTGTTAGATATCGTAGGGATCGGGTGCGTTCCGATTCCGGTGCGCCCTCTTGCAAGATCGCGGCTCGGCGCTCCATGGAATCGATCATCTATTGATTTATTAGGTGAATCCATCAGGGGAGGATTTGAAATGCGTAAGCTGACTTCTACTTGGCCATTATTTCTTGCGTTATGTCTCGCGTTAGGGATTTCTTCGGTGGTGGCTTCTCCTGCTTCAGCCCAAATCGCAGTTGGGATTTCAGTGCATGTCGGGCCGCCAGCGTTGCCGGTTTACGTGCAGCCTCCTTGCCCGACGGAAGGTTACATCTGGACGCCGGGCTACTGGGCGTATGGCGACGCCGGTTATTACTGGGTGCCGGGAGTCTGGGTTGCGCCTCCGCGAGTCGGTCTCCTCTGGACGCCGGGATACTGGGGCTGGAGAGAGGGAGTGTATGCATTTCATACCGGCTACTGGGGACCGCACGTTGGTTTCTATGGCGGCGTGAACTATGGATTCGGTTATGGCGGAGTGGGATTCGTTGGCGGAGCGTGGCGCGGCGAACACTTCGCGTATAACACGGCAGTGGTGAACGTGAACACCGACGGTGATCCACAACACCTACGTGGACAGGACGGTCGTCCATGAGGGCGAGGTGAGCCATGCGAGCTTCAATGGCGGTCCCGGCGGAACAAGAGCAGTAGCGACGGAGCGGGAACGCTCGTACGAGAGAGAGACGCACGTGCAGGCCACATCAGAACAAATGACCCACGAACACACGGCGGCTTCCGATCGGTCGAACTTCGCATCGGAAAATCATGGGCGGCCTGCGAATCCGGCGATGAGCCACGTGGGAGCGCGCGCGGAAAACCAGCAGGATCGAATCGCGAACGGTGCTCGCTCCGGTCAGTTGACCGCCGGCGAAACCGGTCATTTGGAATCGCGCGAAGCCAACATCAATCATGAAGTGAAGAATGATCGCGCGGCCAACGGCGGGAAGTTGACTCCGCGAAGAGCGCGAGCATGTGAACCAGCAGCAGAACAATGTAAGCAGTTCGATCTACAACGACAAGCACAACGGCGCCACGCAACCGGGTGCCAATAGCGAAGTGGGCAGCGCCAGCGCAACCACCAGCAGCGGATTGCGAATGGCGTTGACAGCGGCAAGATGAACGCCAGCGAAGCGGCGAAGACCGAAAAGAACGAGCAGCACATCAATCATCAGGTAGCCGCCGATCGCAAGGCCAACGGAGGCAAGCTGACTCCCGCAGAAAAGAAACAGGTGAACAAGGAGCAGAACAAGACGAGCAAAGAGATTCACCACGACAAACATAACGGCTAGCAGCAGACGCCCTCTTTAGTTCGATCCTGAACTCTGAAGGCGTGACGAATTGGAACCGGGAGGCGCCACTGCCTCCCGGTTTCTTTTTAGGGAAGTGCGCCAGGCGTACGAACTAGGACGGAACTTCGAAGTAATCTACCCGAGTGGTATCATCCTCACCGAAGCACCGTCAAACTCGGAAACCACGGACATTCTGGAAAAAGAACGTGACCATGGCTAATTTGTATTCACCTCTTAAACCACCGACTACTCTTTTGCTTATGGGAGGGGTTTTATTTTACGCGGCGGTATTTGCGACTTTTACCGGTAAGGTTAGTGCACGTTTTAGTTGGGCCTACCGCACCAAAGAGCCGATTGTGTTCTGGTTTCTGGTCGCAGCGTATTATCTACGGCGTTCCACTTCGGGTCGCATCAGACAACATGGGTGCGGCTTGTGCGATAAGCCTTGTTCTTTCGGCTGCTCTCACGTTCTATTTGGGATTCGTGGGTTGGTGCTCGGGCTCCTGACTATCCTTGGGTCCTTATTGATTCTTCTCGCACTGAGTTTCATCCAAGGTCTTGTTCGGCCAGCCAGACTGGAATTGCGGCCGCCGACTGATTCATCACTTCGACTCCCGAAGAGCCGGGGCGAGTAGTCTTAGCAGAGGTCTGGCTCGACGAGTCTTCTCGCATGGAGACCTTAAACTGTCGTCCCTCACTCCCTACATAGCTCTTGCCATTTTTCCACTAGCGATCTGGTTGGCACCCAACCCAATCGGATTCTGGTGGGGGATTCGTCACGGTTTTGAACCAATGCCAGTCGAGGTGCGCGATAGGGTAGCGGAGGCAGATCGTTACTGGTGTTTTGTTAGGGAGTTCTATAGTTGTGATATTGATCGTAGCCTTGATGTTTCGGAACCGAGTTTCTGCGGCGACTGTTGGCTTTCGGTTGGAAGGTTGGAGGGGTGGGGTAGCTTTAGGAATCTCGGCGGGAATTCTACTCATTCTCATCCAAGGCATACTCGTTAAATCCTTTCCAAATGCAAGTGGGGGCGAGGCCATAGACTACCTTCGAAGAGGAGGTCGTCTTCTGTGGGTTTTGATTTTTCTAGCGGGGGCCTTTGCAGAGGAACTCTGGATCGCATTTTGCCTCGTCGTGTTGAGATTGACCGGACATTCGATGCTCGTGTCCATTGCCACCACGGCTGTCGTGTTTGGAGCTACTCACCTTACATACCGGACTGGCGCGATCGTAGTAGCGAGATAAAGGGAGCCACCTCAGCATTGTTATTTTTTTGGTGCGGTTCGTTGATCCCGATGTTTCTCTTCCATTTCATAGGGAATCTCGGCAGCCTTTATTGGTTGAGGCGGGGTTCGCACGCGTGACAGTTGGACGCGAATATCAACGGCGCGAAAAGCTGAACAGACCTAGCAGTTCTGCTACTCTGTTTACTTCAAATCGCACGGCTGATAAGTTCCCTCTGAAAGGAAAGTACGCGAAGTGGCTTCGATTTCCTCTTCATCACCTCTAAAAGCTGGACTGAAACGAGCCTATAACTTCAGCGGCGGACCGGCGACTCTGCCGCTCGCAGTGCTCGAAAAAGTGCGCGATGAGCTGCTGGATTATCGCGGAACGGGCATGTCCGTAATGGAGATGAGCCACCGGTCGCCGGAATATGAAGAGATCAATTCGCGCGCCGAACAGCTTTTGCGGCGGCTGATGGCGATTCCGGAAGAATATGCCGTGATTTTTCTGCAGGGCGGCGGCAGCATGCAGTTCACGATGATGCCGCTGAATTTGTACGTGGACGGCAAGCCGGTGGATGTGCTGCACACGGGAATGTGGACGGCCAAGGCGATCGCGGAGCTGAAGAAGAGCGCTCCTTATCGAATTGCGGCAACGAGCGAACCTGAGAAATTCACCCGCATCCCGCGTGCGAATGAAATCGACCTCGCATCGGACGCTTCTTACGTCTACATGTGCTCGAACAACACGATCGAGGGCACGCAGTGGAGAACGATGCCGAGAACCGGCGACGTGCCGCTGGTGGCGGATATGTCGTCCGACATTCTTTCGCGCCAGATGAATGTGCGGCAATTCGGTGCGATTTTCGCGGGCGCGCAGAAGAATTTAGGACAATCGGGCGCGACAGTTGTAATTGTTCGCAAAGACCTTGCCGAGCGCGCCGATCCCAAGCTGCCTTCCCTGCTGCAATACCGCACGGAGATCAAAGAACATTCGCTCTTTCACACGCCGCCCACGTTCGCAGTTTACGTGCTGGGCCTGATGCTCGAATGGCTCGAGGGCGAAGGCGGCGCGGGCGCGCTCGAACGGCGCAACGAGGCAAAGCCAGGCTGCTTTATGAAGCGATCGATTCGAGCAGTCTGTACAAATGTCCAGTTGACCAGGAATCGCGCTCGAGAATGAACGTGGTATTTCGGCTGGCCGATGGCGATGAGGAGTTGGAATCGCGATTCGCAAAGGAAGCGGCAACCGAAGGGATTGTGGGAATCGTCGGCCATCGGTCGGTGGGCGGGATGCGCGTTTCTCTTTACAACGCGGTGACAATCGAATCCGTCGAGGTGCTGGTCGGCTTCATGAAGCATTTCGAGAGTGTTCGCGCCTGAGGGTGTTTGCATGTCCGCCACACTAGTGTGGCCAATGCGCAACACCGCAGCTTGACTTGCGAATCCCCGCTCCGCTATTGTGAATTCTCCATGAAAGCAGCACTTCAGAAATTCCCGATTTTAGCGCCGCACGCCCTTCTTAGAATGCCAGGCCCGGTCACCGATAAGTCGCAAGCCCCGCTAGATGAATACTTTAACAGCCTGTTCACCACGCTTGGCCCTCAGCACTGGTGGCCGGCGAAAACTCCCTTTGAAGTGATTGTGGGCGCGATTTTGACGCAAAGCACCGCCTGGACGAATGTCGAGCGGGCGCTTGCCAATCTTCGCAGCGCAGAACTCCTGACTCCTGCCGCCATCGAGCACATTTCCCTTCGCCGGCTGGAAAACTGATTCAGTCGTCGGGCTACTGGCGGCAAAAGGCGCGGACGCTGAAATCGTTCGTGCGATTTCTTCGCCAGGGAATATCGAGGCTCGCTGAAGCGGATGTTCGAGACCTCCGACACTCGTGCTGCGCGAAAAGCTGATCGGAGTTTTCGGCATCGGGCCGGAAACCGCCGATTCGATTCTGCTCTATGCGGGGCAGCACGGCGTGTTCGTTGTTGATGCCTATACGAAGCGCATGCTGTGCGTCATGGCTGGGCGATCCAAATGCGAAATATGACGAGATTCGCTGGCAGTTCGAGCGGCGATTTCCGGGAACGTTTCGAAATTCAATGAATTTCACGCGCTGATCGTCGCCGCCGGCAAAAACTGGTGCCGCAAGACCGACCCGAAGTGCGACGAGTGCCCGCTCGGCAGATACCTCGAGGAGGGCCGGTGACGGCAGCGACACGAAAACAGCGTGTATGGCTGATCGCCGGGGAATCGCGGTGGTGCTGCTCACCGCCGCGGTTTTCACGCTGGGCTCGCTCAACACGCCATTTCACCCTGAACAAGGGAACGCGTTCATCATCCTTTTTGCGCTTTCCACCTTCATCGGCGTCGCGCTGCTTGTTTTCACGCTGATTCTCACGCGTACTTTGCTGCGCATGTGGGCTGAGCGGCGCGCGGGGCAAATGGGTTGCGCTTCAAAGCGAAGATGGTGCTCGGCGCGATGGGAGTTTCGTTGCTGCCGGTCGTGTTCATGTTCTTCTTCAGCTATGCGCTGGTGAATCGAACGCTGAATGCGTGGTTTCCGCGTCCACTCGAAGTGGCCAACGAGCAAAGCCAGCTGCTGCTGCAGGACATGCGGAAAACGGGCGCCACCCATCTAAGCGACATTGCGGCGAGGGCAGCGAAGTCGGGC
>CAWBRH010000010.1:0-12493 GCA_963790945.1 uncultured Acidobacteriota bacterium | reverse complement strand
GTGTACTGATTTACTGGTTCGGTTGCGTGTAGATTTAAGAGGCACGAAATCAGTTGAAGAGTTTCAGCAGCGGAGTTCCGCGCGCCGGCTCGAAAGAATTTGGGCCGGGAGAATGGATCATCGCCCCTGGATGGGATCGCGCGCTGTGGCCGGTGAAGAAATTCCCGACCCGGCAGGATCTGGACGCAATCTCGACCGAGCATCCGATATTTTCGCAGCGCGTGGATGGGCACGTCGCGGTGGTGAATTCGCAGGCGCTTAAAATCGCTGGTATCACTCGCGAAACGCCCGATCCGCCGGGCGGGCACGTCGTGCGCGATCTGGCCACGGGCGAGCCGACTGGAATGCTGGAAGAAGACGCGGCGATGAATCTTGTCTTACGACCGCGTTCCACCTTTTTCCGAAGCGCAGCGACTTCGCGCGTTCGCTCTTGTAATGGATGAGGCATCGCAAAACGGCGTGACTTCCCTTCAAGACAACTCCATCATGGCGGCGAACGATGGCGACAACTATGGTTGGCAGAATTTTCCGGTGCTGCAACAATTGAACCAACAATTGAAAAGCGATGGAAAGCAGAAGGTGCGCATCACGGAATGGCTTCCGTTCTTGCTTCCTGTACCTCGCCTGGAAGAAATGCGGCGCGCGGGCGGCACAACCGATCCATGGCTGAAAACCGGGGCGTTGAAGGCGCTGGTCGATGGGTCGCTTGGTTCGCGGACGGCTGCGCTGCTCGCGCCTTACACTGACGATCCGAGCACTTCAGGAATTCTGCGCCTGGACCCGACGGCGCTTATGCGGATGGCGGTGGAGCGAGATCGCGCCGGATTTCAAATCGCTCTGCACGCGATTGGCGACCGCGCGAACCGAATCGCTCTCGATACATTTTCGGCTGCCGAAAAAGCAAATGGTGCGCGCGATCGGCGCGACCGAGTGGAGCACGCGCAAGTGGTAGCGCCTGACGATTTTGCGCGGTTCGCTTCTTTGGGCGTTGTCGCGTCCATGCAGCCGTCGCATGTGCCGACGGACGAACGATGGGCGCCGATCGCCTGGGCCCCGAACGTGCGAAGGCGCGTATGCGTGGCATACGATGGAAAGAGACGGCGTGCATCTGGCGTTCGGAACAGATTATCCGGTGGAACCAATCAACCCGCTGCGCGGAATTTACGCCTGCGTCACGCGAGAACTTCCGGATGGTGGGCCGCCGGGCGGCTGGCAACCGCAGGAAAAACTTCCGATGGATGATTGTCTGCGGGCTTATTCGGCGGGATCGGCTTATGCGGAGTTTGAAGAAAAACGGAAGGGAACGATTGCGCGGGGAATGCTGGCTGACATTGTGGTGTTTCCTGTGGACATCACGCGCATCCCCCCGCGCGAACTCCTTTCTACACAGGTCGCTATGACGATTGCGGGCGGTCGGGTTGTTTTTGAGCGGGAGCGGTAGCGAGAAGAAAGGCGCACAGGCAAGAGTGCCTGTGCCACTGGGATTGCGATGTCGCGTGCGCGTTTGAGATTGAATGGGTTGCTGCGTAGTCAAAAGCGCACAGGCAGGAGTGCCTGTGCCACTGGAAACCTACTTGCCTACTTCTACTGACTGAATCTCGCCGTCGTATTTTTCCTTTTCGGTGACGACGTATTCGATTGTTGCGTCATGATCCTTCAGTTGAGCGCAGGGCTGGAATTCACCGGTGTCAAACGGCACGGACTGCTCGAAATGGACCCGCGTGTAGTCTCGCGCGTGCAACTCGAATTCGGAGTCACGCACGAGCAGCGTCAGTCTTCATCTCGCTTTTATCGCAGGCCACAGCGGTCACGCGCCCGGATAGAGTGGCGCTCACCGATTGTGCCGCGCCCACGTCCGGAGCAAGGCGAAGAGGTTTTGTTGCAGCCCGCGCCGGAGCCTGCTTCGGCATCGTGGTGGAGGCAGGCGCGTTGGGCGCCAGGATCGTCAGCTGTTGAATAGCGCCGCTGCTTTTCTTGGCTTCATCGGGAACGAATCGGACGGCGACCTGCGTGCCTTTGAGAGATTTGCAGATCGAAGTCCGGCGCGGGTTTTGCCATCATGCGAATTGCCGAGTGAGCGCCGGGCTGAAGGCGAAACGTAAAGACTTCAGCGCCTGCTGCGACTTGCAGTTTTAAACCGCCTGCGCAGCTTTCCTGCGTCACCACTCCGGTGACTTCGCGCGAGGTGTCCGCTTCTTTGGTTGGCTCGCCTTGCGCCACCGGAGCGGGAGCGGTGGATTCGGGAATCGGCGGGGCTGTCGACGCGGGATTTGAGCCAGCGCATTGCGGCTGGCAATGCTTCGGGCGTTCTGGAGATAAGCGATGAATTGGTCGAGCCTGGCGCGATACTCGGCGTTATACGAGTTTGTGCGGGCACGTTTCGCAACGTACTGCGCTTCGTCGAAGCGCTGCGTCTGGGCGAGCACCTGGGCCAGGTCGTACATGAATTCGGTGTTGCCGGGTTCAAGACTCACTGCTTTCTTCGCGTACGCCAGCGCCTCCTCGAGCGTTTTGCCGGTGGCTTGAAAGATAGAGGCCGAGCAGGGCATTGACCGGGGCGAAATCGGGTTTCAACGCGACAGCCTGGCGCAAATCTCTTCGACCTTCGAGTCCTGGGGAAAACCGCCGGCGCCAAAGAAATAAGATACGCACGGAGATAATGCGCGAAACCGTCTTGCGGATCGAGCCGCACCGCTTCGGAGAGGGACGTCAAGGCCGAATCGCGATTGCCTTCCAAATATTCCGTCGATACCGAGATTCTGGTACGCGAGTGCGAGCTTCGGATCGAGGTTCACGGCGTTTTGCAAAATCTGTTTGGCCTCGGGGCGCCTGCGAATCGCGAAGAAGCCGCCGCGATAGGCTTCTTCCTCGGCGTCGGTGAGCTCGCGCATGTGAAGGTCCGCCGGCGCCAGTTCAGGAGGAGCTTTCATCTGAAAATAGGAAAACGTGAATTTGCCGATGTAACGCGAAAGATCTCCTGCAATTTCTTCAGATCGCCGAATGCTTTTGCCGCGGCCTGGTCCGGGAGTTCGGCCTGACGACAACGCGCCGCATAATCTACGAGCATCTGCCTGTGGGCTTGCTTATCGCCGATCATCAGGTAATGAGTGAGAGCCCAGGACTCCGCGTAAAACACGGAAACTCTTATTTTCCTCGTTGTAATAGGGCGACGAAGCGTCCACGTGGAAGAGCACGTCGAGCGGTATGAGCTTTGTTGTGCCGCAACTCTTCGATGAGGCGGTATCCGCGACGCCCATTGTCGCGACGTTCCGTTGACTTGCGATTCGCCGAAGAAATCGGCGAGGCCCTCGCTGAGCCATATCGGCAATTCGGGGAAATAGGGCATGGTCAACGAGTGATAATACTCGTGGTACATGGTGGCAAAGGGATTCGTGCCCTGCGCTTCGAGATTCACCGCCGCATAGTATTGATTCAAGCCGTAGGCGAATACGCCGGAGGGGTGCATGTGGCCCTTGGTCCAATAATCGGGGAGCAGATCGCTCGAGCGACTTTTCATCTTTGAGGGCGAAAATAGTGATCACGGGGCTGGGATGGCCCTGGGCTACGGCGAGTCCTTCGCGAAATAGGGTGTGAATCTGCTCGAATTGGATTGCGGTCCTGCGCGCCTGCTTTTCGCCGGCGTTGCTGACGATGATGAAATTCGGCGAACGGACTTCGACCCATGCGTCGCGCTTCGCGCGCCTTGCAGCGGTGCCGCAGGCAGAATCCAGAGCGCCGCGAAAGTATGCAGAAAATCGCAGCTATTCGTCGCGACATTTATTTTACCAGCGATTAACGAAGTTTCTACTATACCGCCAGACGCGTCAATCGAGAAAGACATGTGGGTTTCGAATGCGGACATAATGGCTCAGATCGCGCGCTCGGGATTGATGAGGCCTCGATCGTTGCGACAAATTCGTTCGCTGCTTACACTCTTCGTTCGACATTTGGCCGCACCGGAGAACGGATGGCACACGGACCGAACTTGACGCAGAGGTGGAGTGAAAATCTTGAGTAGACGTGTTCGCGCCGATCTCGCGCTCTTGTTCTGCTCGCTGGTGTGGGGCGGGACGTTCATTGTGGTGAAGGACGCGCTGGCGGACGTGTCTATCTTCACTTATATCGCGGTTCGTTTTGCGCTTGCGGCTGCGGTGATGGCGATGCTGTTCTGGCGGGCGCTGCGCGGGTTGAACCGGCACACGATCTGGGCGGGAGTGCAGATCGGTTTCTTTATGTTTGGCGGCTATGCGTTTCAGACGACCGGGCTGAAATTCACCACGGCATCGAAGGCCGCATTCATTACCGGGTCGAGCGTGGTGCTCGTGCCGGTTTTTCTCGCGGCGTTCGGCCGGCGGCGCATCAACATATGGATTTGGCTTGGAGCATTTTCCGCGCTGGCCGGTCTTTACTTCCTGATGATTCCGCCGGAAGGATTTGGCAGCTTGAATCGAGGGGATGCGATTGCGCTTGGTTGCGCGGTGATGTTCGCGTTGCACGTGATTTTCATTGGGCAGTATGTGGAGCGGCATTCGGTGGGCGCGTTGAGCTTTCTGCAGGTGGCGACGACGGCTGTGCTCGCGACGCTTGCGGTTCCGCTGCTTTCTGCGACGGGATGGGAAGCGCCTCGGCTGGTGTGGTCAGGGCAGCTTATTTTCGCGGTGCTGATTACGGCGATTGGCTCGACGGTGATTGGCTTTTCGTTTCAGACCTGGGCGCAGCAGTACACGACGCCGACGCACACGGCGATATTTATCAGCCTCGAGCCGGTGTTTGCGGTGATTACGGCGTGGATTGTGGCGCACGAGCGGCTTGGCGGCCGGGTGCTTTTTGGGGCGGCGCTGATTCTTCTGGGGATTGTGTTGGCGGAACTGAAAGGCGCTGCGCCGATTGCGCCGGAATCGCCTGAGCCGATTGTTGCGCCGGGGCAATTTGAGTGAACGGTGGATCGCGGCACGGTTACTGGGATTTTCAGAAAAGAGCCGGCGCGGACGCGGCGTTACGGAATGGACTGTGCCCTGGCGTCGGTACCTTCTGTCAGCGGTCGCGAATGCTGTTGGTGGGCTGCTTGTGAAATTTCACGTCCACCGGCTCGTACATTTTGGGATGGCGCAGGTTCTTCTGCTCGAACGAGGAAATTTGCGCTTCGTGCACGAGCGTGAGGCCGATGTCGTCGAGCCCTTTTAACAGGCACTCGCGGCGGAAGGGATCGACGGTGAACGAATATCTCAGGCCTTTTTCGTCGGTGACCACCTGCTTCTCTAGATCGACCGTTAGCCGTAGCCCTCATTCTGTTCTGTGCGCTTGAAGAGCTCGTCCATCTGCTCGTTCGAGAGCGTGACGGGCAAAATTCCATTCTTGAAGCAGTTGTTGTAGAAAATATCCGCATAGCTCGGCGCGAGAATCGCGCGAAAGCCGTAATCGAGAATCGCCCAGGGGGCATGTTCGCGGCTCGAACCGCATCCGAAATTCGCGCGCGCCAGCAGAATCGAAGCGCCTTTGTACCGCGGATGATTCAGCACGAAATCGGGATTCGGTTTCTCGCCGGGCAGATAGCGCCAGTCGTAAAAGAGCACGCGGCCGTAGCCTTCGCGGGTGAGAAACTTCAAAAACTGCTTCGGCACCATTTGATCCGTATCAACATTTACGCGATCGAGCGGCGCGACAAGCCCGTGTGCTTGGTGAACGGTTGCATTCTTGTGATCTCCGTGATTCTCTGCGTACTTTGAGTTTCGGTTTTTCGCGGCTGCTTTGCGTCTACTCGGCGCCGTCTAAGTCTTCCATTTGCGAATATCGACGAAGTGCCCTTCAATCGCCGCCGCGGCAGCCATCAACGGGCTAACGAGATGCGTGCGTCCGCCCTTGCCCTGGCGGCCTTCGAAATTGCGGTTCGACGTGCTGGCGCAACGCTCGCCGCTTTGCAGCACGTCGTCATTCATGCCGATGCACATGCTGCAGCCTGCATCGCGCCATTCGAATCCTGCTTGTGTGAAAACTTTGTCGAGGCCTTCCGCCTCCGCTTCCGCTTTCACGCGACGCGAACCGGGAACCACGAGCGCCTGTTTCAAATCCTTCGATACGTGTTTGCCGGCAACTACTTTTGCGGCGAGGCGCAAATCTTCGATGCGCGAATTGGTGCAGGAACCGATGAATACGCGATCGAGCGCGATGTCTTCGATGAGCATTCCCGGTTTCAAGTCCATGTAAATCGAGCGCGCTTTCCGCTGCTTTCTGGTCCACCGGATCTTTGAACGAATGCGGATCTGGCACGCGGTCTGTCACCTGCGTCACCATGCCGGGATTCGTTCCCCAGGTGACCATCGGGGCGAGCTTGTCCGCCTCGATCGTGACGGTGGAATCGTATTTCGCATTCGGATCGGTGACGAGCGACTTCCAGTAGATCACCGCATCCTCAAATTCCTTGCCGCGCGGCACGAACGGCCTGCCTTCGAGATACGCGAAGGTCGTGTCGTCCGGCGCCACCATTCCTGCGCGGGCGCCGCCTTCGATCGTCATGTTGCACATCGTCATGCGCGCTTCCATCGAAAGCGCGCGCACGGCTTCGCCGGTGTATTCGGCGACGCTTCCATTTCCGCCGGCGATTCCCATTTTGCCGATCACGGCAAGGATCATGTCTTTGGAGGTGACGCCGCGCGGCTTCTTGCCGGTGAAGCGAATTTCCATCGTCTTCGATTTGAATTGCGAGAGGCACTGCGTGGCGAGCACGTGCTCGATTTCGCTGGTTCCGATGCCGAAAGCAAGTGCGCCGAAAGCGCCGTGAGTCGAAGTGTGGCTGTCGCCGCAGACGATCGTCTGCCCCGGCTGCGTGATTCCCAGCTCCGGGCCGATGATATGCACGATTCCTTGATTCTTGCTGTGCATGTCGAAAAGGTGCACGCCGTACTCTTCGCAATTACGCGCGAGAGCTTCGAATTGCCCTGCTGCATCCGCGTCGAGAACCGGCAGCAGGCGGTTTTTCGTCGAGACGGAGTGATCCATCACCGCGAACGTCAACTCAGGACGCCGCACTTTGCGCCCGGCGGCTTTCAATCCGGCAAACGCCTGTGGGGAAGTTCCTTCGTGAATCAGATGTCGGTCGATATAGATGATGGACGGCTGCCCGGGAATCTCGCGCACCAGATGCGCATCCCAGATTTTTTCAAACAGAGTACGAGGAGCCATACGGTTGGTTGTTGTCACCTGCGGGGAGCTGCCCCGGTATACAGGCGGGAGTTTTTCGCCCCGGCCATCAACCATTGTAACAAGTCCGCGGCACGGCCGCCAATCTGTCCTTGGCTACTTCAATTCGGAACCTTCCGCCGTGATACTTGCGGGAGCTAGCGCGGTTTTCACCGTCACCTTTTGATTGGCTTGCACGACAATCTCAGTTTCAAAGTCGCGATAGCCGGGGAGTGCAATTCTGATGTGGTGCTTCCCGGGAGCGATGAGCATGGCGCGCTTCACCCCGCCGAATTGATGCACATAACCGGCATAGTTGCCGTCAACGAATACCGCAGCCCGGTCCGGGGTTACTTTCAGCTTCACTTCGCCCGTCGCATTCGCATTAACGGCGTTGGGATCCTTCTCCATCCGCACGGTTACGATGGTCGTTCCGCCGGGGCTCACTTCGATCGATTGGGTGATATCCCTAATCCCACTTGCCGGACGGCAATTTCGTGCTTGCCGGGGATGAGCAGAACCTTCTTGTTGCCCTTCAACTCGCCGACATAGCCCAGGTACTGCCCGTCGACCCAGACGCCGGAACCCTTATCGATATTCGTTTTGGCGTCAAAATCAACCTGGCCCAGCACTTGATTCGTGTTCTGGGCACACGTGGCACCAGCGATTCCAAACCAAATTGCCAGAACAAGAATCGCTGCTCTCATGCGAGTAAGCGTCATAGCCGTATTCTCCCAACAATGGTGGAATGGTCCAAATCCTCATCCCCGGGGCTGGACGGAGAGGCATTCGTTGCGCGCCTCTCATTTTAGGCTTTTACTTCGACGAACGGTTGAAAAGAAGCCGTTGCCGGGCAAAGAAAACCCGAAAGAGCGGGTAGTACTTTCGTACGGCATTTTCGGTACTGGACAACCTAATAAACACCGTTACTCTTAGTGGTGTAGGAAGCCATATGCGACTTCAGGAACAACGGTGGGCGTATGAGATAGAACGGCGCCGCCTTATGCTCGAAAGCACGTGGAACGGCGACTTCGTTGTCATAGTTTTTGGATCCATCGTTGGCTTCGCAGTCCTCTTCGCGATGATGTTTTACATCTACTCCGCTTCACCATAAACGACCGTCACCGGGATCCACCGATCGGACCGAGACCTTACTGGGCCGGTGCCTGCATCAGCAGGTTCAGCACTTTGGCGGTTGTGTCTGTCTCGCCGAGTTTGGGGAAGGTTTTCTCGACGCTGTGCCGGTGCATATCGGCATCCAGATCAGTCATCGCGTCCATGACAAAAGCCACGTGGTAGCCTAGATCGTAGGCGCTGCGCGCCGTAGCCTCCACGCCGCTGCTCGTCGAGACACCCGCCAAGAGCACCTGAGTTACGCCGCGCTCACGTAAGTATGAATCCAAAGGCGTGCCGTGGAACGCGCCAACCCGCTGCTTGCTGACCAGATAATCGTTGGGGTTTTGCTCCAACTCCGGAACAAGCTCCGTCCAACCCTCCGGAAAGGCGAACTTGGGACGTCCGGCCTCGGTGCGCCCCGGCGCCATACCGGTCACGTTGACGAGCACCACCGCCAGTCCACGCTCTCGGAAGGCTCGAGCAAGTTGCGCAGCGCGGGCGATGACCTCACTCATGGGGTGTATGGTGGGCAAACCTACAATTCCTTTTTGCAAGTCAATCAACACTAATGCAGCGTTTGGATCGAGTTTCGTAATAGGCACGTTTGTTCCTTTCGTTTTAGCTTTAGATGATGAGGTCGTTCGAGCAGAGCCATCTCACAGGTCCCCGCTCGTGCAAGATCAGCCTAACTCGCCCGGCCGAAGACCCATCTCCCGGTAAATGGGCCGCATCACTGCTTTAACCTTCGGCAGTTCGAGCGTGAACCACAGCGCACCGGCAAGACAGAACGCGCCGGTAAGCATCAGGGTATGCGGCGCTCCCATTCGGTGGGCCAGCGCGCCGGCCAGCAAGCTGCCAAATGGCGCGGCGCCGAAAAAGGCCATCGTGTAATAGCTCATTACGCGAGCGCGTTTCTCGTCTGGCACCAGCGTTTGAATGATCGTATTGCTCACCGCCGCGCTCTGCATCAGACCGAAGCCCACGAAAGCCATCAGCACGAGCGACAGCCACAACGTGCGCGACATCCCGAATAAAATCAGCGCGCCTCCCAGCATCGCGGCCGCGATCTGGAGCATGCGAGTCAGGCCGACGACCGACTTGCGAATCGCCAGCGAAAGCGCGGACACAAGCGCGCCGATGCCCGAGGCCGCCGTCAACCACCCGAGAGTTTTTGCGTTGCCATGGAGTACTTCGCCCGCAAACACCGGTAGCAGCACCGCAAAGGGATAGCCCATCAGGCAGAGAAGGGAGAAGAGCAAGAGAATCGTGCGAATCGGACGAAACGTACGAACGTAATCCCAGCCCTCGCGCATTTGTTCGAGCACGCCCAGTGCGGTGCGACTGAGATTCAAGGGCTTGATGCGCATCAGGAGCAGGGAAGCGATCACCGCAAAGTAGCTGACGCCGTCAATCAGGAAGCACCAGCCCTCGCCGACGGCTCCGATCACCAAGCCGGCGATGGCCGGGCCAATCAGCCGCGCCGCCATTGACCATCGAGGAGTTGATGGCGATGGCGTTGCTGAGGTCGTTGCGATCCTCCACCATCTGGACGAGGAAGGATTGGCGCGCGGGCATGTCGAACGCATTGATCAGGCCCTGCATAGCGGCGAGGGCAATGATTTCCCAGAGGTTGATGACATGCGCGAGCGTGAGCGCGGCCATTGCGAGCGACTGGACCGCGGCCGCGGCTTGCGTCCACACCAGAAGTTTGCGGCGATTCAGGCGTTCCACCCAAACACCCGCAATCGGGGCCACCACAAATGCCACGATCTGCCCTGCGAAGCTTACAAAGCCGAGCAGCAGCGCGGAATGCGTGAGGCGATAGACGAGCCAGCTTGTCGCCAGCCGCGTCATCCAAGTGCCAATCAGAGAGATGCTCTGACCTGCGAAGAACAGCTTGAAGTTGCGATGCCGCAGCGCTCGCCATGCATGCGAGATCGAACTGAGCGCGAGAGAGGTCGAGCCGATTGCAGGTTTGTCTTCTAGCTCAGTTGAGGCCTGCGTTTGCACCTGCGCTTGTTCCTCGTTGCCGATCACTTTTCCACCAGGCGCTTGATGATGTCACCAGCTTTGAACAGCGTTTCGCGCTCCTCTTCGCTTAGCTGCGCAATCGCTTCAGCCACCCATGTTCGCTTTGCATCGACAACACCCTTCCGCACCGCAACGCCTTTGGCAGTCAGCTCGATATTCACTTGCCGGCCATCGGTCGGATGCGGCTTGCGCGTCACCAGGCCCATTTCCTCAAGCGCCGCGATAGTGGTTCCCATGGATTGTGGTTTCATCTTCTCCGCGCGCGCCAGATCGGCTGTGGTAGCGGGGCCTTCCCGGGCGAGACGACCCATGACGGCAGCTTCGGTCAATGAAAGTTCGTGGGAAGCGGCCGCTGCGCGTACACGGCGAACAAGAGGCCGATGGCGTGAGTAAAGTCGATGACGGATGCTTCGAGCGTCTTCTGTGGCATGGCAAGTCCATTTTACACACAAGACAGGTAAACTTGCAAGTCTATCTTGCAAGTATGACTGTTTATATGGGTAAAGGGCATTTCTGGGGAATCGCTTGGATTTGCAGATGTTGTGCTGCGGGGTCCCACGCCGCCGCGCCAGACCGCATCGTCAATAGGGGAATAAAATCGGTTCCGATCCTTGGCTAGCGGCGAGCGAGATTTTTCAGATTACCGTGGCCTTCAGAAACATCCCAACAACAAGTGATAATATTCGGGCTTCGAGGATCCGATCATCACTCCGAACGCCACACCTATATCCAACCAGCGGCCTTGCCCGTTATGCGGGGCACTGAAACGCCGGCTCGTCTTTCAACGCGATGCGTGGCACGTGGTGAAATGCACGGCGTGCGGCATGGTGTTCATCGGCGACCAACCGCTTGCCTATCAGACCCAGGCTGCCGAGCACGATTGGGTGGACGATTATGAAAAGGAAGTTTCGCGCCGGAAAAAAGATCGGCCGCTGCTCATGTTCTTCTCGCGCCTCACTCGACCCTTTCGTACCGACGCGACCCAGCGCCAGTTCTCGCACGCGGTCCATTGGAAGCGGGAAGGGAAGCTGCTGGACCTTGGCTGCGGTGATGGGCGATTTCTGGCGATGGCTGCCGGACAGTTTGACGTGATGGGCGTTGAGCTTAGCCCGCGCGCGGCCGAAGAGGCGAAAGCACGCGTCCCGCAAGCGCCGATTATCGTGGGGCCAGTCACGGATGCCGCTGTCCCTGCGGATTCGTTCGACATCGTCACCCAATTCGGCTATCTCGAGCATGAATGGCGGCCTCGGCTCGGTTTGGAGACTGCGTTCCGGGCGCTGAAACCTGGCGGCATGCTGGTCATCAAGACACCCAACTATGCCAGCTGGAACCGGACCGTCATGGGCGAAAACTGGTGCGGCATCCATATCCCTTCGCACTGCAACTACTTCACGCCGTCCACTCTCGCTCGGATGCTGCAGCAGGCAGGGTTTGTCCCGCAAGCGCGGCCACTTCTCGACCGCCTTCCGACCAGCGACACACTCTGGATGGCGGGCCGGAAGCCTTAGCTGTTAATCGCCAGTAACGTCCCGATTCGGTTTTTGGAACTCTCGTGTGTTATAGTAGAGATGCGCGCTCGGGGGTCAGGTCTTTCTAGTAGGTGCGCGCGGACGGTGGTCTGCCTTACCCGTTTGGATTGTCTTCACCGTAATGGTGTATAGAATCAGCTGCTTTAAAGCGCGATTCGTTCCGGCGAGGTAGGGATGCCTGGAGGGTTGTTCCAGCGAGGCCGCATCTAATCCTTAAAAGGAGCCATTAAATGACGACTACATTCAAGAAGCGCCAAAAAGAGATGAAGCGCATGGAGAAAGCCCGCATGAAGGCGGAGCGCCGCGCTCAGAAGAAACTGGAACCCCGGGCGGAAGGGGACGATATCGCATCTGGAAATGAAGCTTTTCACCTGAGCTTGCCGGGTGATGCCACTGATACGGAGCTCGGCCTCGATCCTAGGTTGTCCAAGTCTTAATCCTCATCCTCGCGGCGATTTGGTCGGCTGACGGCCGCAAACACCACAGGCCCCTTTAGTCCTTTCCCATCTGATTCGGCAGCTCCCCATGAATGAGGTTCGGGCCGCGATTCGCTCTGGTGGCGACTTGGGACGAGCGACGGCTGCGGAGTCGAGGTCGTCGCCAAGTCGACCACCGTCCGCCGTTAGCCTCGCGACGCGCCA
>CAWBRH010000009.1:0-209627 GCA_963790945.1 uncultured Acidobacteriota bacterium | reverse complement strand
GCAAGGCAGCTGGGCTAAAAGCTCTCGAACTGGATGACTCTCTCGCCGAGGCTCATGCGTCGCTCGCGTTTATTGCGGAGACGCTTGAATGGGACTGGGCGACTGCCGAGCGCGAATACAAGCGCGCCCTTGAACTGAACCCTGGTTACGCTACCGCCCACAACTGGTATGCAGGCTACCTGATGTACCTTGGCCGGTTTGAAGAAGGGATCACAGAAGCCAAACGCGCTCGTGAACTCGACCCGCTTTCTCTCGCCATCAACAATGCCCTGGGCGGTAGATTGCTTCTCGCCGGGAAGCAGACTGAAGCCGTCGAACAAATTCAGAAAACTCTCGAGATGGACCCGAACTTTGCTCCGGCTCATAACCAGCTTGGGATGGGCCTACCTGAGACAGGGCAAGAATGAGGAAGCCATCGCAGAGTTTCAGAAAGGAGTGGCTCTTTCTGGAAGCGACCCTGACGAATCGGTAGACCTCGGTTACGCCTATGCGGTAGCGGGTAAGAAGGATGAGGCGAAGAAAATCCTCGCGACATTAAAGAAAAAGCGCGAGCACAGTTTCGTCTCGCCCGCATCTATGGGAATTATTTCTGGAGCCTCGGCGAGAAGGACGAAGCCTTCGCGTGGCTGGAAAAGGCTTACGAGGTACGAGACCCACAGCTGACTTACCTCAAGGTAGGGCCGAAGTTTACTCCCCTCCGCTCCGACTCCCGCTACCAGGACTTGTTGCGCCGCATGGGGCTTCCCGCCTAGGCCGCACACACCCCACAGAGGGAGGCATCTCGATTTTCTGAAGCGAGATCGCTGCATCTCTTCGATTCCTCCTCCACTTCGTGATAGGGTAGAGCGTTGAAAATGCCAGGATACGGTCCGCCGTTGACGTTCTACAGTTTCCGCCGCAACCGCAAGAGTAAGTCCGCCAGAAAAGCTGGAGCGCTGCTCGCGGGCGCCATCGCTGGCTTGTTCTCCCCGACCGCGCGTGCACAGCAGACTGATGCCGCGGAGACGCCTGTTGTAGTGCAGCCGGGCGCGCCGGGAAAACCGAGCAAGACTCTGCCGGCATCGACCCGGCCACCCTGCCGCAACTTTCGCAGGCGGATGTGGAGTTCATGCAGGGCATGATCATGCATCATTCGCAGGCGGTGGAGATGACGGCGCTGATTCCGTCGCACACCGAGAACAAGGATGTTCGGTCGCTGGGAGCGAAGATCAGCAGCTCGCAATCGGACGAGATCAAGTTTATGCAGCGGTGGCTGGCGGCTCGCGGAGAACCCACTTCCATGGCATGCCGGGAATGCCGGATATGGATATGTCGCGGCAAACCGATGGCTCCATGCCGGGAATGCTGACGCCGGAGCAGATGGACGCGCTGCGGAAGGCGAAAGGCGCGGAGTTCGACCACCTGTTTTTGACGGGGATGATTCAGCACCACAATGGCGCGCTGATCATGGTGAAGGATTTGTTCGATACGGCGGGCGCGGGGCAGGATGCCGACCTGTTCAACTTCGCGACGGATGCGGACAACACGCAACGGGCCGAGATCAAAATTATGCAGAACATGTTGGAAAGGAGAAACTTCAGAGGAGAAACGATGAACCGATTGAAGAGTGTTGCTTTCCGTTTGGCCGGCGTGGCCGCGGTTGTTTTGTTTTCCGGCGTGAGAGCGCGCAGGCGCAGGCAGCCTGCGCCCCAGCAGCCTGCACCGCAGCCCAGGCGCCGGCCGCACGCCGCCAAGGCGCCGGAAGACGAAGACAGAATCCGTTTGCGCCGGAGCCGGCTCCGCCGCTGCCGGCGGGAATGACAGGATCGGACACGAACGATCCGCGCTACAAGCTGAAGCCGGGACTGTATGACGCGGGCGAAGCAGCCATGGCATGAAGCATCGTCGCTTCTGAAGAAGCCTGACGCGTTTCAGATGGGCGCCACGTCTCCCGACGATCCGAGGTGCAGAAGACGCTCGGCCAGCTGGGTGTGGGCGACACCTCGAAGATGCCGAAGCCGATGCAGATGGTGATCGCGCAGCTCGCGTTTGCCAACTCGGACTTTGCGTTCCAGGGCAACCACCTGTTTCAGGGAAACTTCTATGGCATCAATATTTATGACATCGCCAATCCGGCGAAGGCGGCGTTGTTGACCTCGCTGGTGTGCCCGGGCGGGCAGGGCGATGTGTCGGTGTACGGAAACCTGCTGTTCATGTCGGTGGAGATGCCGAATGGACGCCTGGATTGCGGCACGCAGGGATTTCCGCCGGAGCCTCCGCCACCGCCCGCGGCCGAGAAGAAAAGAAGAACGCCGCTGCCGGCAGCGCAGAAGGACCGCTTTCGCGGCGTGAGAATCTTCGACATTTCCGACATCAAGAACCCGAAGCAGGTGGCGGCGGTGCAGACCTGCCGCGGCTCGCACACGCATACGCTGGTGGTGGATCCGAACGATAAGGACAACGTCTATATCTACGTTTCGGGAACATCGTTTGTGCGCCAGCCGGAAGAGCTGGCTGGATGCTCGGGCGAAGCTCCGGACAAGGACCCGAACACGGCGCTGTTTCGCATCGAAGTGATTAAGGTTCCGGTGGCGGCTCCGCAGGAAGCGAAAATCGTATCGAGCCCGCGTGTGTTTATCGATGCGCGGACCGGCGCGCTGAACGGCCTGAACAACGGCGGCAGCCATGACAAGAGAAGAGGAGAAGCCGGCGGACACTAACCAGTGCCATGACATTACGGTTTACTCGGCGATCGGGCTGGCGGCGGGCGCGTGCTCGGGCAACGGAATTCTGCTGGACATCAAAGATCCGGTGCATCCGAAGCGCGTGGATGCGGTGAACGATCCGAACTACTCGTACTGGCACTCGGCTTCGTTCTCGAATGACGGCACGAAAGTCGTGTTCACCGATGAGTGGGGCGGCGGCCTGGGCGCGCGGTGCCGTCCGAACGACCCGAACAAGTGGGGCGCGGATGCGATCTTCCATCTGAAGGACGACAAGCTGAGCCTGGCGAGCTACTACAAGCTGCCGGCGGCGCAGGGCGACACGGAAAACTGCGTGGCGCACAACGGCTCGCTGATTCCGGTTCCGGGCCGCGATATCGAAGTGCAGGCCTGGTATCAAGGCGGCATTTCGGTGATGGACTTCACCGACGCGGCGCATCCGTTTGAGATTGCCTACTTCGATCGCGGACCGATTGATCCGAAGATGCTGGTGCTGGGCGGCGACTGGTCGGCGTATTGGTACAACGGCTCGATCTACGGTTCGGAAATTGCGCGCGGGCTGGATGTCTTTGAACTGACGCCGACGAAGTTCCTGACCCAGAACGAAATCGACGCGGCGAAGACGGTTCAGGTGGCTGAGCTGAATGTGCAGAACCAGCAGAAGATCGAATGGCCTGCGCAGCTGGTCGTGGCGAAAGCTTATGTGGATCAGTTGGCGCGGTCGCAGGCTTTGCCGGCAAAACAAATCACTTCTCTGCAGAAGGCAATCCAAAGCGCGGAGAAGTCGCACATGAACAAGAAGCAAAGTGGCGAAGTTGAAGGGCATGGCGCCGTCACTGGAAAAGAGCGCCGCCACGGCGAAGAGTCCCGCTGACGCGAAACGGCTGAACGCTCTGGCGGAAATCCTGAAGCAACCGGCAGCATAATCAGACCGGGTCTCGGCTTTGATGATTTCACTCGCGCCTCTTGGCGGGCTAATGCTTCGGAATCGCGCTCGTTGTTGTCGGCGATTCGTGCATGCTGAGGATGTACCAGCGGTTTTCGCTTTTGCGGCAGAGCATCATTCCGCGTCCGGCGAAGTGGAACGTCGGCGATTCGAGCGTGTAGTCGTAGGCGCTCCAGACGATGTCGCCGACGACACGCTGATCATTCATAGTCATCGACATGTGCACGTGCGGACGCATATTGAAATACTGTTCGCGGAAATAATTGGCCGCCTCATCCCTGCCGCGATATTCCGCTTCGGGCAAACTCAACACAAAATCGCGATCGAAGCAGAATGTCAGCCCCACTGCGTCGGCTTCGTTGAACGCCTCTGAACAGGATTTCATCGAGCGCTCCATATCCGCAATCAACGAAAGTTCGGATGAATTGGGAGGTGGAACGCCGAGCCGAGCGACGCTGCGTTGCAAATCAATCGTCACACCCAGCTGCTCCAGAAGATCGACGCCAAGAATCCCATCGATGGGCCCACCGCACGCTTTTGCAATGGCGCTCAGGTCGATGGCAGGCAGCTTGAGATTTTGTAGATGATGGCCGCCCAAACTCAGCTCGCTCACAAGCACTTCGCGGGCGCTTAAAGAAGTCGTCTTGTTCCAGGATTGAACGCGAACCTCCGCGGAGCGCCCGCTCTTGAATGATTTCTGATTGAGCATCGATGTGGCGGCAGTATCTACAAGGAATCGCTTCGTGGCTTTATTCACTTCTACAATTGCCACCGGCAAACGATCGCAGCGCTGAAGGGGAATTTCAGATTCAGACGGCGGCGTTTGCGCTCGGAGTGACGGCACAGCGAACAAACAAACGAGAGCGGCGCTCACAAACATGAGCCCGCCTCGTTGAATTCGCATTATCGCCTCGCGTGTGGCTCTGTTACCTGATCGATTCGCTCAAGAATTGCCCTGCGGATACGGCGGAACGCGCTATCGTCGCGGAAAAGGCGCGACGCCCAGTTCGCTCCCAGAGCCAGCGACTGAATTTCGAATACGAAGTCGCGCGCGACCACGTCCTTCCTGATTTCCCCTGCATTCTGCGCGTCGCGGAGCGCCTGCTCGAGCGTCGCGAGCCATCGCTTAATCGATTCCGCAATCAGGTCGCGCACTTTGCCGGGACGATCGTCGAATTCAAGCGACGCGGCAGCAAAAAAACATCCGCCAGGGAAAACTCTATCTTCGGCATAGCCCAGCCAGTTTCCGCAGAGAGCGCGCAGGCGCGCGAGGCCGTGCGCCTCAAAAGCTGGCCGAATGACCGTCTCCACGAAGATACGACCAGCCTCCTGCACGACAGCGCACTGAAGGTCTTCTTTTGAACCAAAATGAGCGAAAAGGCCGCTCTTGCTGATTTTCAGCGACGTGGCGAGCTTGCCGATGGTGAGCCCCTCGAGGCCTTCAAGCGAAGCGAGATTCACCGCTCTTTGCAGAATCGCGCCACGGGTTTTAATTCCACGCGCACGCCTGTGCTGAACGGCTTCCGAAATGACGGCCGGCGCAGCGGGTGTAAGCGGTTGCCTCGACCGGTCGGGCTGACGAGGACATGAGCGTTTGGCCATGCCCGGATAATAGCACGACCGTTCGTTCTATTACAAGGTTATATTGCGAGATGTTTCGCCTAGAACACCACCGCTTCCCCGGTCCTTCCCGCGAATCGCGCAACCGTTTTGAAACTGTCGGCCCTTATCTTCTTTGCTTCACCTCGTGACTTTCAGCGCAGTCCGTATGCCGCTGGCTGCTAACATTGGCTCACGCGGCTCCCTCACCGCCTGAAACCCCGACAAAATGATCCTCAACGACTGGCTTCCGAAATCGGTTCAGTGCCTCAGGAATTACAGCGGCCGAAAATTCATCGCGGACGTTGTGGCTGGAGTCACGGTCGGCCTGGTTGCGCTGCCGCTCGCAATGGCTTTCGCAATCGCTTCCGGGGTGCCGCCGCAAGCCGGTCTTTACACGGCGATCATCGCCGGCTTTTTGATTTCCGCGTTGGGAGGTTCCACCACGCAGATCGGCGGTCCTACGGGGCGTTTGTTGTCGTTGTGTACGGGATTGTCGCGAGGCACGGCCTGGACGGCCTGTACATGTGCACGCTGATGGCGGGCGTGCTGCTGGTAATTCTCGGAGTAACCGGACTCGGGAGCGCGGTGAAATACATTCCGCGGCCTGTTGTAGTCGGTTTCACAAATGGAATTGCCGTAATTATCGCCAGCACGCAAATCAAGGATTTCTTCGGGCTGAAGTCGATAAAGTCCCCGGCGATTTTTTGGCGCGCATGGAAGTTCTTGCACGGAATTTCCGGACTCTTTCGCTGCTCGAAACAGCTCTCGGTATGCTCGCTCTCGGGCTCATTCTTGTTTTTGCGCGTTATGTTAAAAAAGTACCAGGCTACATCGTCGCGCTCTTCATCGGAACGGCGATCGTCGCCATTTTCAAGCTGCCGGTTGAAACGATCGGCACGCGCTTCGGAGGAATCCCATCCGGCTTGCCAAAATTGCAGATACCGCAATTTCGTTTTGACTTGCTGCGACCGCTGATTTCACCGGCCGTCACCGTCGCAATGCTGGGAGCGATCGAATCGCTGATGTCCGCGGTGGTTTCCGACCGCATGAGCGGCGACAAACACAATCCGAACGTCGAACTCGTAGCGCAGGGCGTCGCCAACATTTTTTCGCCGCTCTTCGGAGGCTTGCCGGCCACTGGGGCAATCGCTCGCACTGCGACGAATATTCGCTCGGGCGCCAAAACGCCGGTCGCCGGAATGATTCATGCGCTCACGCTGCTCGCGATTGTGCTGTTCGCGGCCCCGCTCGCGCGATTTATTCCGCTGGCAGTACTCGCCGCGATTCTCTTTGTGGTTTCTTACAACATGGGCGAGTGGAGAGAAATTCCAGAGTTGCTGAAGCTGTCGCATTTGGAAATCGGGACGTGGGCGGTTACGTTTCTATTGACTGTGTTCGCCGATCTTACCGTTGCGGTGGAGGTCGGGATGATACTCGCCGCGCTTGTGTTCATCCGCAAGGTTACGTCGACAACGACCGTCTCCCAGGTGACCGAAGAATATGTTCGCGAAGGCTACGCGCACATGCTGCAGCACAAGGAAATTCCGCCGTACGTAACCATTTTCCGTATTCACGGACCATTTCTTTTCGGAGCGACCGACAAGATTGAAGAAATCTTCGCGCAGATCGAGGAATTGCCGCCGATCGTGATTCTGAGATTACGAAACATGACCGCGATTGACGCCACCGGACTGCAAGCCCTGGAAAAACTTGCGGACGTGATCCACAGCTCCGGCAGGGAGCTCGTCCTATGCGGCGCGCGCGAACAGCCGGCGCGGCTAATGAGGCAGGCTGAGTTTGAGCAGCACGTCGGCGCAGAAAACATTTGCCGCAATGTGGAGGAAGCCCTGGAGCGAGCTAAGGCGCTTCACGCGGAGATGGCACCGCAGCGTGCGGGGGCAGTCGTTCTGGAAAGCTGAAAAGGCGAGATCGAACGAAAAACATTTGGAGGGCCTCGGTTTAACCTTCGAGGCTGTTACGCGTTCGACTCCTGCGGCTTCGCCGCTTCTTTCGCGGTTTTGGCGCCTTCGTCGCGCGCTCGCTTCTTCTGTAGATATTCTCGCCACGTAAGGTAAATCAGGATGAGGTCGAAGATCGTAAGCAACACCAGAAAAATCGAATGCGTGTGCGTGAATCGATGCATCTGGTAGACGCAAAACACGCCGAACACAACCATCGTCAGCGGATAGGCCCACAATTTGTTCATCCAGAGACCGGCTACAAGCAAGGCTTTCGAGAGCCCGTGCGTGATCAGATAGATCGAAGCGAACTCCCTCCCGCCATTCGCGAGAGATTGGGTCCAATGAAAAAGGTGGGCAACAATCACTTCGTCGTACTTGCCCGGCAGGTCGTGGAGCGCAGCAAACCGAAAAAATTCATTCATCGCGCTCGGCTTGATAAACCAGATCAGCACGCCGCCGATGCATTCGAGCAGGCCGTCGAATCCCTTGATCGCAATTCCAGCCTGGAAACTCTTATCGAGGAGTGAGCCGCCAAGTTTCAAATGAATCCCGTCAGGTTGCGTGTTCGAGCGATTTCAATTCTTCGCGGAGGTAGTCTCGCCAAGTTTCGGGCAGGGCTTCCAGATTCGCTGCGCGTTTCAAAAGATTAGCATCTTTACCGCCGTCTCTGTAGAGGGTGTTGATTTCAGCGACACTTATTCGTTCTGGGTCTTCATGAATTCTCTCGATTGCGTCACCCGCTTGCACCACACCCTGCTGGACAACCGCTAAATAGAAGCCGGATCGTCCATTCGTGAGCATGCGTTTCAGCATGTCATCGCGCTGGAATTTGAGCGCGAGTTTATAGCACGGCGTTCGCGGCTGCGTCACCATCACCACTGCTTCGCCGATTCGAAATTTGTCCCCGATGTGAATTTCGTCCTCCAGCATTCCTTCCGTGGTGAGATTCTCGCCGAACATTCCCCAGGGCAGCACGATCTCCTCTAATTCACTCTTCCAGAGCGGATAGTGCTCCGATGGATACGCATAGACCGCTTTGGCGGGGCCGCCGTGCACGGTCAAGTCAGCCTGGCGATCGCCGTCGAGGTTCAAGCGTCGCATCATCACAGGCCCGTCGATTGGTTCTTTGAAGATTCCGGTGCGGATTTCGTGGCCCTTCCAGACCACGGTGCGCGGTACGGCCACGTTGAGTGAGACTAACTTCATTGCGATATCCTTGCGGTTCTTGTCGTCTTCAAGTAGTGCCCCGAAGGCAGGGCGCACAGGCAAGAGTGTGCCTGTGCCACTGAAAGGCCGGTGACCTCACTGCCTGCAATCGAGCACCGCCGCGCCGTTGATGTGATCCGCCTTCAGATTATTCAGGGCGCGATTGGCTTCGCGCAGCGGAAAAAGAGTCACCTCGCTGCGGATCGGAATCTCGGCCGCGACGCGGAGGAAATCCTTGCCGTCGTTCCGCGTGTTGTTCGCAACGCTGCGGATCACGCGCTCTTCGTATAGCAAATCGTAGTTAAATTCCGGAATCGGGCTCATGTGAATTCCGCCGAGGACCAGCACTCCAGCTTTCTTCAGCGCCTTCAGCGCCGGCGGAACTAATTCACCGGCAGGCGCAAACATGATGGCCGCATCAATTTTGTCCGGAGGCGCGTCGGCGGCTTCGCCTACCCACACGGCGCCCAGTTTGCGAGCCAGCTCCTGATGCTTTTTGCCGCGTGTGGCCGCGTAAACTTCCGCGCCCCAGTGCCGCGCCACCTGAATTGCCACATGCCCGGCCGCGCCAAAACCGTAGAGCGCGAGGCGTCCGCCTTTTTTGATTCCCGAAATTCGGAGGCAGCGGAAACCGATAATTCCGGCACACAGAAGAGGGGCAGCCTGTAGATCGTCAAAGCTCTCTGGAATCTCATACACAAAATCTTCCCGCGCCACGGCGTACTCCGCGTAGCCTCCATCCACGGTGTAGCCGGTGAACTCGGGATGGTCGCAGAGATTTTCCATTCCGGCCCGGCAGTATTCGCAGGTCTGATCCGTGCTATGAAGCCAAGCAATTCCCACCCGCGCCCCGGCGCGAAAACGCCGGGCTCCTTCACCGCATTTCTCGACGACGCCAACCACCTGGTGCCCGGGGATCACAGGAGATTTTCGCGGCGGCAATTCACCCTCGACTACGTGCAAGTCAGTGCGGCAGACACCGCAAAAATGAACGCGGACCAGCACTTCACCCTTTCCGGGTTGCGGAACGGGAACGTCGGCAAATTCCAGAGGATTCGTTTCAATCCGTGCTGCGGCCCGCAGTACGCACGCTTTCATTCTTGGTTCCTTCGTTTCGCAACCCCGCATCTTCGGACACATTCAGCGCGATGGCGGACCAATCCAGATCGCCACGGCCTTTGGCCACCGCTGAAACCCAGCGGTCATGCATCAGGCTGCCGAGCGGCAAAGGCGTGGTGCTGGCGGCGGCCATCTGCAAAATCAGATTGACGTCTTTCAACCCCAGCGTGAGCCGGAAGCCAGCGGGTTCGAAGCGCTGTTCGGCTATCTGGTTGGCGTAACCGGCGTGCAGAGGCGAAAATTTGCCGATCATCTCCGCGACAGCCTTCTTGCTGACCCCGCTCTTTTCCGCCAGCGTCAGCATTTCCGCGAGCGTCTCGATGGCTGCGGCCACCATGAAATTGCCGCACAGCTTCACTACGTTGGCGGCGCCGACGTCCTCTCCGAAATCGAACAGGCCCTGGCCGATGGCGTTTTGAATTGGCTCGACGCGCTGCTTGGCGGCGGCTGGACCGGAGGTGCAAACCCACAAACGCTTTGCCGCCGCAGCATCGGGGCGACCGAACACAGGCGAAGCCACATAATTGACTTGGTGCTTGGCATGATGCTCGGCCAGGCGACGGGCAGTAGCGGGGGAGATCGTGCTAAGCGATACGTGAATTCCGCCGGGGCCGAGCCGTTCGACGAACGAGCCGCTTGCCAGGCACAAATCTTCCAGCGCGCGGTCGTCGGCTACCATCGTCACGACGATCCCGCCAGGCTGCGCGGCGTCCGCTGGTTTCGACGCAAGTGTCGCGCCTTTTTCGACGAGCGCAGCAGCTTTTGCAGCCGTTCGGTTATACACCCGCAGGCCATAACCGGCCTTGAGCAGATTCGCGGCAATCGGTGCTCCCATGTTTCCCAATCCTATGAATCCAAGTGTCTCTGGCATTGTGGATGTCCTCCATCGGACGCTTATTTGCTGAGCAGGTCGCTATTGAATGGATGCGCCGCACGATTAGTATGACTCATTTCCAGAGTGTTAAATCTCGGTGCCGCCGGTTGGCGCGCGAGGGCGCGCCCTTCCGTGATTTAATGTCCCGGGGGCAGCGATGGCGAAAAAGAGTTTCAAGCAGCTTTCCGAGCGGGAAATTCTGGCGTTGGCGATTTTTCTCGAAGAGGAAGACGGGCGCGTTTACGGCGATTTCGCTGACGGGCTTCGCGAGACGTATCCAGCCACCGCAAAAATGTTCGAGGAAATGCAGGCCGAGGAGTCGGGGCACCGGCAAGCGCTGTTCGAGCTTTATCGCCAGAAATTCGGCGAGCACATCCCCTTGATTCGCCGGCAGGATGTAAAAGGTTTCATCGAACGGCGTCCTGAATGGCTCGTGCGCCCACTGGGAATCCAGAATGTCCGCAAGCAAGCCGAGGTGATGGAACTCGAAACGCGGCGCTTCTACGAGCGCGCTATCAGCCACGTGACGGATGCCTCGATTCGCAAGCTTCTGGGCGACCTGGCGGAGGTCGAGCGGCAACATTACGCCAAGGCGGAGTCGCTCAAAGAGGATCAGGTCACCACCGGCGCCCATGACGAGGAACAAAAGGCCGGCCGGCGAATGTTCATGCTCCAGATTATTCAGCCGGGGCTTGCGGGCTTGATGGACGGCTCGGTTTCCACTCTGGCGCCGATCTTTGCGGCTGCGCTCGCGACACATAGCAGTTGGGACGCATTTCGCGTCGGGCTGGCGGCGTCGCTTGGCGCCGGTATTTCGATGGCTTTCGCCGAGGCGCTTTCAGATGATGGCTCGCTCACTGGACGAGGGCGGCCTGTCGTGCGCGGCCTTGTGACTGGTCTCATGACGGCGGCGGGGGGAATTGGACACACGCTGCCATTTCTCATCACGAATTTTCATGCAGCACTCGTCGCGGCCATGGTCGTCGTGGCGATCGAGCTGGCGATTATCAGTTATGTCCGGCATCGCTACATGGATACGCCCCTCATCGCGTCTTCGCTGCAGGTCGTGGTGGGAGGCGGTCTGGTGTTCGCTGTGGGGATCATAATCGGGAGCTCGTGATTGCAAAGGAGCCGTTGAATGATGAATCGGACCGTAGTGGGATTCGCGCTGGCGCTGTTTTGCGCACCGCTCGCTTGCGCTCAAAATGTGGTGAAGTACCACACGACGATGGACGACGTGAAGTACACGTACAACAGCACGTCGGCGCCGGTCGCAAAGCTAGCTCCTGGGGACATTCTCGAAACGAACACGGTGGACGCTTTCGGAAACGCGATTCAA
Organism: uncultured Acidobacteriota bacterium; assembly: GCA_963790945.1. Taxonomy (GTDB): domain Bacteria; phylum Acidobacteriota; class Terriglobia; order Acidiferrales; family UBA7541; genus Palsa-295. Next base: position 197,878 of record CAWBRH010000009.1, on the reverse strand, counting down.
AAACCGGGCGACACGCTCGCCCTCGTAAAAGGCGACAACCCACTGAGCGGCCCATTCTATGTGGAGACTGCCGAACCCGGCGACACACTCGCGATCGGATTTCTGAAGATGGATGTGGACTCCTCGCAAGGCGTTGGCGCGTTCGCTCCGGGGTTCGGAGCCCTCAACGAGACTTTCTACACGCCGATGGTCCATCCTCCGCTCCCCGAGCGCATTTGGTTCTATCCGATCGACAACGCGGCGGGCACCACCACGTTTCACGCTCTCGACTCAAATTTTTCCGTGAAGTTCCCGCTGCATCCGTTCTTAGGCTGCATTGGAGTGGCCCCAGCGGGCGGCGAGGCGCGCAGCTCGGTGGTACCGGCAGAGTTTGGGGGCAACATGGACGCGCCTGAAGCGAGCGTGGGCAATACACTCTATCTTCCCGTGAATGTTCGCGGCGCGCTGCTCTACATGGGTGACGGGCACGCTGCGATGGGCGATGGCGAAGTGGCAGGCACAGCAGTTGAGGTTCCGCTGCGAGTCCGGATGCGGGTTTCTGTAATTAAAGGTAAGAAAATCGATTGGCCGCGCTTCGAAAATAGCGACGAAATCATGGCCGCCGGAATCTACCGCCCGCTCGACGATTCGCTGCGCATCGCGTTCACGCAGTTGATCGCCTGGATTCATGCCGATTACGGGCTTTCGGAGTTGGACGCGTACGAGCTGCTCTCAAAGGTGGCGAAGATTCACGTTACCGAGATGGTGGACCCGAACTACGTGATCATCGCGAAGATTGACAAGAAGTATCTGCCGGCCAAGGTTCACTAAACGAACCCCATTGAATGGTCGGTAGCGGCAGGCCAATTGTCGCGATTAGGCGCAAATTTCTAATCGAGACACCGCGATTAAAAATCTCCGTATCACGCTTAAAAACATACACTTGCAAATTTCTAATCGGGACAAAATGCGTTGTTTGCATCCCGGACGCTTTTGCGGGAAGGGCCTTTTCGTTATGGGTCGGCGGGTGAGAAAGCGCCGGATACTGGGAAGTGCTGATTTCAATGTGCCGGGCGCTGCGTTGTAATGTTGCCGTAACATTTGCCACAGCTCGTAATTTTGCCGGGCAATCGACTGATGCAAATCCTCTTTCGATTCATCGTTGGTGGTCTTGTTGTATCGCTGTTCGCCGCATTTGCCAATGCGGTAAAGCCCAAGAGTTTTGCCGGCCTATTTGGGGCGGCCCCTTCGGTGGCGATGGCCACACTTGGTTTGACAATCATGAAAGAAGGAAAACTATTTGCGGCGGCGGAAGCGAGGTCGATGATCTTCGGTGCGATTGCTATGTGCTGTTACTCGATCGCCGCGATGCGGCTGATGATGAAGTACAAATTGGGTGCGGCCCCAGCGGCCATCTCAGCTGTTGCGGTGTGGATGGCCTGCGCGATAGGCACCTGGTACGTACTGTTGCGATAACTGCGAATGAGAGTTCAATTCGACATTTCGGATTTGAAAGATACGAAATGGTATGAGTTCGCGCTGCGCTTTCTTTTTGGCGGCACCATTACAGTTATTGCCGGAGCGCTCGCAAGCCGCTACGGACCCGTCTTCGGTGGGCTGTTCCTCGCTTTCCCCGCGATTTTTCCTGCCAGCACTACACTGCTAGAGAAACACGAGCGAGAAAAAAAACAAAAAGCGGGAATAGCTGAAACGGCTCGGGGGCGAGAGGCCGCCGCATTGGACGCGCGTGGCGCGGCCATCGGTAGCATTGGCCTGATCGGATTCGCTTTCACAGTATGGAAGCTAGCACCGGTTCGGAACCCTGCACTCGCGCTCTTCGCGGGTTTGGTGGTGTGGACCGCGATTTCGATTCTGATCTGGCGTCTGCGCAGGCACCGTCTCTTTCTGCGCAAAGGCCCCTTTAGCGCAACATCGCACGCTACTGTTTCGTCCAAAGAATGATTAACCCTTACGGGGCTTGCGCCGCGCTGCTTTTCGGCCGTCTTCGATTCGACGCCATGCTTCTGCGGGACCCTTTACGTCGAGGATTCGATACTTCTTCCCCAGATGCCTGTGGTAATTGACGAAGAACTCTTCCAGTTCCTCCACGAACTTCTTGCCTAGATCGCGGACGTGCTTGACATGAGCGTAGTTGTGATTTTCTTCCTCGACGCCGACGATCCGGTCATTGCGTTGCCCTTTCTTTTTCTTGCCCTGCTCGCCTTCTATCACGCCGATCACTCGGCATTTCACAAGCACGCCCGGAAAAGCCGGCTCGTCCATCAGCACCAGGACGTCTGTGGGATCGCCGTCCTCTGCTTTTGTGGAGGGAATAAAGCCGAAGTCGTATGGAAAGGTCATGCCGGCAGGCAGCACCTTCGCGAGCGCGAACACTTCCTGTTCCGGGTCAAACGCGAATTTGTTCCGGCTGCCTTTGGGAGTTTCGATGATCACTTGGATCCGATTTTGGAAGTCTTTATCGAATGGCGCAAGGCGTGTCGGGTCGGCGAGAACGCCGCGTGGTTTGATTTTTGTGGGCATCGGTCAATCGTTGAACAGACTAACAGCGGCTTTCAAGGTTCCACAACTTCGCATGCGGGCTCTCTCGCGGGAGAGCCTCCTGAGTCGAACATTGGAATCCTATCGAGCGTCCTCCCCGTCCGTCGATACAGTGAAAGGCTTACTTTTTCCTGCCACATTGCTGGTGAAAGGCCCGGCAACACGGGCAGCAGCCAAAAAAAACTGAAGAGTGTATTGCGAAGCGGCACAGGAGCAAAGTACTCTGGAACCTAGCGAATCGCCTTTTGTTAATAGGAAATCGGAGGAAATCGGTGGCTAAGACATTCGAAGTGGAAATCAAGTTTGAGGATCGCGAGAAGGGGCCGGGAACCGTGGCGGGGAAAGCCATCGTTACGGCCGGCACTATGGCGGCGGCAATCGGAAAAGGCGTCCGCGAGATTCTCGATAAGACGGATCGAAAACAGAATTTCGACATGCAGAAACACGGTGTCGAAATTTTGGTGCGGTCTTCTGCGGACGCGGGCGAGTCCGACGAAGCAGCCGAGTCAGCGGCCGGCGCATAACCGCAGAAAAATTCGGACCGTCATCTGCTCTAGTTTCTGGACGGGGCCGAGCTCCGTATTCGACTCACCCGAATAATCAAACCTCCAAATTTTAAGGGCCTTTAGCTACGCGGCGCGAACTTTCGTCGTAGGCGAAGGCGCAGCCCACCCGTCCGTTGACATCCGGGCGCGTTGACATGTGGGCGCGTCGCACCTAGAATCGCGGCCTAAATCGCACAGGCTAGGCTCTGATTCGAGACAAGTTCGATTCTCGCCGAGCCGCACGTAGCGGAGACTGCCATCACGCCCGGTCCGGGTAAGCCCAAAATAGCGATCGTGGACGACGACGCGGCATTGCGCGCGAAGATTGCGTCGGCTCTGCGTTCAGATTTTGAAGTTCTCGAGGGCGAGGATTACGACGCAGCGGTAAAGCTGCTGGAAGAGCGAGAGCTGGATGTGTTGCTGCTGGGGTTGCCCATCGCGTCTGGCGGCGTGCGGGAGTGCACGGAACTGCTGTCAAGGCTGGACGGCAGCAACATCGACACGCTGGTGATCGTGTTGAGTTCCGACGAAAAGAAATCCACCGCGCTGAAGGTGATAGACGCGGGTTCCTACGATTACTTCATCAAGCCAATCGATACGGACGTGCTCCGGCACCTGCTCGAGCGGGCAGTCGAGAAGCTGCATATCCAGCGCGAGAACCGGCTGCTGCGCGAGGAAATCAGCCGGAAGAACGCGCTCGGCGATCTGATCGGAACGACGGACTCGATGCGGCATGTATTCGACTCGATCAAGCGGATGGCGCGGGCGACGACGAACGTGATCATTCGCGGCGAAAGCGGCGTCGGCAAGGAGCTGGTGGCACGGGCGCTGCATGAACAAAGTCCCCGGCGCAACCGGGCGTTCGTAAGCGTGAACTGCGCGGCGCTGCCCGAAGGACTGATGGAGGCCGAGCTGTTCGGCTATGAGAAGGGCGCGTTCACGGGAGCGGTAGGGACGAAGGAAGGCCGTGTCGAATTGGCCCACCAGGGAACGCTTTTCCTAGATGAGATTGCGACGCTGACGCCGCCACTGCAGAGCAAGCTGCTGCGGGTGCTGGAGGACCGGTCGCTGACGAGGTTGGGCGGAAAGAAGCAGATCAAGGTGGATTTCCGGCTGATCAGCGCGACGAACGAGGACCTGGAAGAGATGGTGCGGGACAACCGCTTCCGCGAGGACCTGTATTACCGGATACACGTGGTACCGATTTTCGTGCCGGCGTTGCGCGAACGCGTGGAAGATATACCGGTGCTTGCCGAGTATTTCGTCAGCGTCTATTGCGCGGCCAATAGCTTCCCGGCAAAGCGAATCGGCGACGACGCAATGCTGGCACTGAAAAAGTACCCGTGGCCGGGGAATGTACGGGAGCTCGAAAACGCGATTCAGCGGCTGGTGATCATGACGGACGACGAAACCATCGGGCTGAAAGACCTTCCGCCGGACATCGTTCAGGCGACCGGAAGGGATCGGGGCAGGCCAAAAGGCTGGCGAAGCGGGAATTAATCTCGATAAGGAACTGGAGGCGTTTGAGCGACGCTGGGTGAATGAGGCGCTGGAGCAAGCCAAACAGGTGAAAGCGGAAGCAGCGCGTCTGCTGGGGGTTGATCGTAACCGCTTGAACTACCTGTGCCGCAAGTATGACCTCTAAAGCGTTGAGAAATTCAGCTGTGTTGAGTAAATCAATGGCCGGTGCCGCGCCGCGAGCGGGAGGTTCACGTCGTAACAATGAACGCGCGCACATTTCACAACACTTACGGCGAGCGTCGAGACGGTAGAACAATGGCGGGTCGATTGCATGTAAGAAAGCATCGCCCCAGAGGGGCAAATTGAGAGGGAGAACAAAAACATGGCAAAGAAAACCTTGAAGAAGTCCAAGAAGCTCCAGTCGGCCAAGACCCTGCGGGGAGGCGGCCCCATTTAGTTTTGAGCGGCGCGCTTCAGATTGGCGCGCCTGATTGACTTGGAATCGGGGGCCGTCTTGAAGCAAGGCGGCCCTATTCCTTTTAGGGCAATCCGATTATTGCGAAGCTAGTCACTCCATGGTCAAATCAAGATTGAAATGAAAGCGAAGAAGACCAAAAACACGCTAAGAAAACCAAAGAAGCTTGAAGAGACGAAGCCTCTGTCTCGCGCTCCTTGGCTAACCCCGAATAAGTAGCAGTCCCTCCCTCACCCTCAGCTCTCCGTGGTTACAGGCTTCCGGGCCAGATACATAGTGCGAAGGCTGCGCTTACTTGGGCGGGCGCTGGGAGTTGCGTCAAGATCCTGGAAATCGAAGAGCCGTATGGAGTTAAATCCGGCTTGACGAAGCGCTTTCACAACTTCTCTGTGGCTCCAATGGACCTGGAGGAACAGGTCGGTATGGCGTGTCCAATTCTGCCGAGTGCTGGGGATAAAGAACGTAAATTCCGCCCAACCTTGGCCCAATCCCGGTAAGTAGCCACCCTGTTTTGCCAGCAGAAACCTCTTGCTCTCAAAAACCACTGATTCCGCCCAACCTTCAAAGAAGCGGCGCTGGTGAAGATCGAAATAGAAGTATCCTCTCGGGCCGAAGAGCCCGCGCAACGGACTTCGTGACCTTCAGCAAATCGGCCTTGCGACGCAGGTGGTTAATAGGGCCCCATTCCGATGCGATACAATCGACGGGTTCCGGCAAGCGAAACGAGCGCATGTCAGCCTGTATTACTTCGAGTCTCACCCGTTTCCTCTGCGCTTTTTCACGCGCGACCCGGCACATGCCCTCGGAAAGATCAACCGCGTAGACCTTCAGACCTCGACGGGCAAACTCAATCGAGTTCGTCCCCGTACCGCAACCAAGCTCACAAATCGTCTGGGACTGCCTTAAAACGGGATCGAGGAGGCGCCGGCGAGCTGCCCTCCAAGCTTTCGAACGACTAGGCCAAAGTTCATCGTAGAAGCGGCTCACAAGCCAGTACGGTTTCCGATGTTCGGAGCTCGTGCTGTTGGGGTTCTGGGCCAAGGCAAGGCCTCCGGGACTGGACGTTTATACCAGTAAGACGAATGTTTCGGGAGGCAGAAATGACGCGAGCCAACCGCCGATAGTTGAATAATTCAACCGAGCCTTCGGAAAATTCAACAGCGGACGTGAAAATACTGAATCGGAACAATCAAGCTCCCGCGCAAGTGTCTTATTTTCTGATGAAACGAGGCTTCGCTTCTTTGGACGACGAATTGCACTACTCTGATCAGAGCTTCGGTAGCTCAAATCAGCCGACGAGGAAGAGCGATGAATCCGACCGCGAAACCAGTGAAGAAGAGCAAGAAAGCCGAGCCGGGGAAAAAACTCGAGCGCAAGACGCCGTTGATGTCCGTGCGCAGCTTGACGGTGAAGTGGTAAGCGATGAGCTTCGATCGAAATTCTAACGATCTTCCGACCTTGCGCTCCGCTAGGCCGGGAGTTTGAAGTAGCAGCAACCCCGAAGGGCCGCCGTCCCAGGAACGGCGGCCCTTTCTTTTTGCGTGTGAAAATCGCAATCCTGATCACCACCAGACCTGAGATCGCAACCAATGCCAAGCGGCGCGACCCGCCTGCCACGCAATTGGCCGGGTTCCGGTTTTGATCTTCGCAGTCCCCGTCATGCCCCCACTTAAAGAATTATCTGGATTGGGAAATTCCATGATCACAGCGATGTGATTGGTAAGTTCCTGTCCAAGGCGCGTTAACCTCTGCGTTTGCGAAACTGGTATGTCGGCCGCCGCCGCTGGAAGAATCTGGTCGACGCGCCCCACATAAGTGTGAAAGGGATACGGAAGAACCTTCACTTTCACTAAGGCGCCAGGTCGGACGTCGGCGAAATCGCGATCAGGGACCAGAATTCTCGCTTTCATCGTGTGCCGGTCCGATACGCGGCAGAACTCGTCACCGGCCGCAAGATATTCCCCGGCGCGCTGATGGATTTCTGGTGTGGTTACAATCCCGTCGAAAGGCGCGCGAATTTGTAGTTCTTCGAGATTTTGAGTCGCAATACCTAGCTGCTTCTGAAGACGAATACGTTCGCGGACCGCTTGGGCGGACTTGCCGGACCCGGGGTCATCTTGATTCGAGCGCAGATTGCTGCTGGCGAGCGTGAGTTCAGCGGAAGCCACCTGAGCCTCGGCTTCAATTTCAGGGTTCTCGAGAGTGGCGATGAGCTGACCGGCTTTCACTTCTTCGCCCTGACGAACAAACACGCGAGCGACTTTCCCGGCGACCTGCGTCCGAATATGGGCATCGCGGCCGGGCTCAAGCACCAGATCTGTGGAGACACTCGAAGGAATCGGAGGCAAGAATAAGAGGAGTGCAAGGCCGAGAGCGCCGAACGACTGGGCGCGGGTCAATTTCCAAGTCATATAAGACTCCCGCTGTTTTCGAATCCAGGTACGAACAAGGGGCAGTGAGGACTTGATGCCCTTGCGCGCGAAGAAATAAATCACTCCGGCGAAAAGAATGTAGCCCCAATCGCCGAACTTCGTCAGGAGGATATTTTTCGCGAACAAAAGCACGATGGCGATAAGACCGACGCTGTAAGCAAGCGCGGCGACTCCAAAGATAAAGTAGATACGGCGCTGGCGGCGGCTGGATGCAGGCAAGTCAATGTTGCGGCGGAGAATATATTTTTCCGCCCAGACACGCAGGAATGCGAAGGAATCTTCGCGCAAATTATCGATGTCGAGAAACTGCGAAAGAGCGTAATAGCCGTCCGCCTTGATCAAGGGATTCAGATTCAACAGAGCACCCTGAACCCCGCTTAAAAGCATCATCTTGTAGGCCAGATCGTTCACGGTTGAGCCGGGCGGGGTGAAGTGCCACGCAACGGCCGACAAGCTGCAAACGAGCAACTCGATCCAGATGCCGGCGAAAATCACCCATTGGCGGCGGGACGTGCGATCGAATAAGAGAATGTCGGTGGTATCCGTATAAAACGCCGGAGTGAGATAAATCAGCAGGAAGCCCATCTGGTGAACGTCGCCACCAAAGTGCTTGCAAGTAAGCCCGTGGCCGAATTCGTGAATCGCGCCCAGCAGGAGAAGCAGCAACCAGAAGGACCAGACGTCATAAGCGCTCTTGTCGGCAAACGAATAGAGCGAAGCCGTATCGTGTTGAACTCGCGTCCAATCCCCCGCGACAAAATACATAGCGGTAATAAATAAGAGCACGGAAACAAATACGAACTGGGCGGTGAACATCCAGCTCAGGATTGGGTCGAGCTTATCGAGAGTTTTGTTTGGGTCCCAGGCTTTGAAAGCGATGTACAGCATGCTGGACTGGTCCACGCGGCCTTTGCGCTCGTCGCGGATGCGTTCGAGAACGGCGAGATTCTTTTCGCCGAGGGAGCGTTCCCACATGGCCGGCTCGATCGAATCGAGAAATTCGAGAACTTCGGATTCCGCGATTGCAGAATCGGGGTCTTGTTCGGCAATCGCCTCTGATATTTCGGCCGGCGTGCGTGTGCCGTCACACAGTTGAAGCAACTGGTATTCAAATTCGCCGTAACGATTATAGGAATTGGTCTCGTGGTTTTTGATGACGTAGCTTTTTTCGCCGTTCACGGTCTGTTCGCTGATGCGCAGATCGGAGCGAAGCTTGGGGCGGCGCAGTCCTTTGGAAAGGACGCTTGAGACCTGAATACTGGTGGGGCCAAAGCGCATGTGTCGCGGTCCCTACGGTTTCGCTCTTGCAGTGCCCGGCCAAATTACATGCACAGCCATGCCGGGACGCAAATCGGCAATTCCGTTGCCGATAAGCTGCGCCGTGACGTCGTAGCTGTCGCTCGCGGGATCGACGGTGGGGCTAACCTTCACCACGCGGGCTGAAAACGCGCGGCCGGAATTGTCGGCAAGCGAGAGATCGACTGGCGCGCCTCGCTCGGGACGCTTCAGAGACGTTTCAGAAACTTGGAATTGGACCTGGAGGGGTGAAAGCTGGCTGATCCGAAAACATTTGTCATTCTTGGCTACGGTCTGGCCTTCACGAATATAGCGGCGCACGATGACGCCATTGAATGGGGCGCGCAGGCGAGTTTGGTCCAATTGAATTTCGAGGCGATGAATTTCCGAATGGCTACTTTCGACCATGGCTTGCCATCCATGCATATCGTATTCGGCGCCTTTTGCTTCAAACTCGGCGGCTTCCAGGTCGGCTTCGCTTGAAAGCCCATATTCGCGCAACTGGTGTTGGCGTCTCAAAGCCGCGGCTTTGGCCTTTAGCTCCGCCTCCTTGAATTTCACGTTATTCTCTGCGACGGTGAGATCGTTCCGGGCTTTGTTAAGCTCCATCTGCAGGCTGCGGTCATCCAGTTGGCCCAGGATCTCCCCAGCTTTGACCGCGCTGCCTTCGTCTTTTGCGAGGGAGGTGACCACACCGTCGCGCTCGGCAGAGAGATCTACCTGGTGCTCCACAGACAGCACGCTGAGAACATCGTTTGGCTCATGCGGCTTCGCGGCAGCGGTTGGTTCAGACGGTTGCGGCGGCCGCGACGGGATTGCCGAAGATGGAGGCGGAGCGGCGGAAGTGGAATCCGGCGCGTGAGAAGAATCGCCACAGCCCGCCAGTGCGAGCGCCAAAGTTACGATTGGAAGATACGTTGAACGTCTCATCATGTTCCTGCCCCTTCAGCTTACGGAAGCCAGCTCCAGACCTTCTGCCAAATCCAGCGAAATGGATCGCGAAACAGCGCGTAGCCCACCGGATACCACCCGCTGCCAAACCATCCTCCGGCTGCGCGGATGCGAACGCGGCCAACCATTCCGTCGCGAGCACGCCCGCCGGAATTCGAAAAGAGAGCGCGAACTAGAAAGTATTGTTCTCCAGCATCGGAATGAGTTTGAGCGCCGATGCGATCGACGGTCCCGAGGAATGTCGCCGTCGGAAAGGCATTGAGCTTAAGCGCGACATCCTTGCCGGGGCGGACGAGGGCCAAATCCGTTTCAGGCACGCTCATTTCGGCGGCCATTCGTTCCTGGTCGACGATCTCGGCGAAGGGATCGCCTGCCTTGACCATCACACCAGTTTTTTCTTCAATTTTCGGAGTCACTACCACGCCAGCGATTGGAGCACGAAGATCCGCAGCAGCGACGCGTTGCTGTTCGAGCTTCACTTCGGCAGCATGAAGATCGGCGCGCATTTTGGCCTGTCCTGCAGCCGATGGATCGTTACGAAATTCTGCTTCCGCAATTTCACGGCGAGCCTGCCCGAGAGCGGCTTCGGCCTGGGCAAGCTTGATGCGATCCTCGCTGTCGTCAAGTTGGGCGAGAGATTGGCCTGGCTGCACAGTTTCGCCTTCGTGCACGAAAACGTGCCGCACGACTCCGCCCTCCATCGAGCTAACGATGCGGCGCTCCGCGGGGACGCACGGTAGCGTCGGTGCGCACGCGCATGGCCAAGGGACAAGAATGAGAATTGCAGCAACGATGGCGACGCGTTCAGCATATAAGCGCCAGCGCTCCTTCGGCATCGCAGCAGCCAGGCGCTTTTTCTGCTCGGCAAATGGCTGGAAAATATTCGCGAGCGGAACCTGCTGGTAGAGCTGCGCATTGCGGATTGCAACAGTAGTCTGGTTGGCGAGAATCGAGACAGTCTCTTTGTTGGCGTCGGTAAGGAAGTCTGCGTCGCTGCTGAGAAGTATCATCGCGCCAAGAACGCCCTGATCGTCGCGCAGCGGCAAGGCATACACGCCGTTGAGCTCGTAGGCTTCGAGGTACGAAACGAGCTGCGCGCGCGCGTCTTCCGGATCGGCGTGCCAGCCATCGTCGTATTTATCGACGGCCACGGGGCCTTCCTGCTGGGATACCCATTCAAGCCGGTCGCGCAGTTCGCTCATCTCGCGCGTTTTTGGAACCTCCGCTTCGCCCGAGACGGCGCCCAGAACGAATTTGCGCCGGTCGAAAAAGCCGATGACTAATTTGTCGAAGGGAACGACGGAAGCGGCTTGCTGGGCGACCGTGGAAAGAACGTGATCGAGGTCCAGCGTGGATGTGATTTCCTGCGAAATTTTCAGAAGAGCGTCGAGGGCGTGAACCTTGCGTTCCGACTCGAGGAGATTCGCATTGTGCAAGGCGACGGCGGCCTGCTCGCTGATGCTTTCGAGGAAAAAAAGATCTTCTTCGTTAAAGGGAGTGCCGTCTGCCTTGTTCACCAGCTCGACGATGCCGAGAACTTCGTTTTCTTTTCGCAGCGGCGCCGCCATCCACGACTCGATCTCGAATTCGCCGCCAGACTTGATGCGGTCTTCGAGTCCAGGCTCTTCCGATGGCGTTTCAAGGAGCTTCGGATTTCCCGCCTGAGCAATTTCACCGAGCAGCCCTTCACTCGCGGAAACGCTCGCACCTTGTTCTACTGTCGGATCCACTCCTGCGGTGTTGGCCAGCCGAAGTTCGTCACCCGCCGCGAGCCAGAGATTGCAGGCCCCAGCTCCGAGAATGTCTTTGATTTTCCCGGCGACGATGGGCAGCAGCACTTCCAGCTCGAGCGTGGATGTGAACGTGCGGCCGAGGTCGTAAAGTGCGGTGAGGCGTTCGAGGGTGGCCAGCTGGGCGTGGCGCTCGCCTTCGATGGCTTCGAGATTCGTGAGTGCCTGGCCTGCGAGCCGCGCCGCTTCTTCGAGAAAATGCGCGTCTTGCTCTGTAAAGTTTCCGGCTCCTCTTGTTCAGGACTTCGACCACCCCTTCAGGACTTTCAACGCCGGGAAGAGAGGCAAACATTGCGGATTTGACGCGGACCCGGCTCGTCTCTTCCAGATGCTCGAGATCATCCAGCGACAGATCCTGCGCGGTGAGGCGGCTCGTGCTTGCCGACTCAAACACGATGGCTAGAGGACCTTCAGTGACCGGCTCGCTGGAGGGCACAATTCGCTCGCCCGTCTCGGTCCAGCGCGTTCGGCATACGAGCCCTTCCGATTCAGAATCGTGAAGCCACACAAATACCGCGCGCGCTCCAAGTGTGGAGCCAACGCGAGCCGCGAACGTCTTCAAAAGCGTGTCCTGATCGCGACACGCCAGAGACACGCTGGCGAGTTCGAAGAGCGCCGAAGATGTTTCCATTGCTCTCCCTGGAGGGGCGTTCTCACACCCGCTCCCGCGCCGAGCCCGGAGACCGGGGGAAAGAGAACGCGCGGAGCCTAACAAAAGGGGCTGTAGCGCGTCAAGGAACTGTCCCGTAATGACCCCGATAAACAGGACATACGAGAGTGCAAACCCTTGATTGCGGAGCGCAATTCAGTTAGCTTTGCAACTCGCTGTGAGGTACCTGTGAATATTGGTATTCGCAAAGCTGGCCAGGCCACGATCCTGGACCTTGAAGGCCCGCTCAAGCTTGGTGAGGCGGAAGAAGCATTCCGCGGTCAGATTCAGCAGCTGATGGAAGCGGGCTCGACACGCATTGCAGTGAATCTGGCTGGTGTCACCGAGCTTGATAGCTCGGGAATTGGCGCTCTCGTTCGTTCTTTCACGATGTTGAAGCGCGCGGGAGGAAAATGCACGTTTTTCGCGCCGAGTAAACGCGTGATGATGCTGCTGAAAATGGTGCGCCTGGATTCGATACTGGACCTTTCGGAAGACGAAGCCACAGCGCTAACGCGCATTTAGCTTTCGCTTTTGATCGAGCCTCACCCGCCTGAGATTGAACAATTCGCGTTCCCTCCTGTTTGTCCTATAGTTCCAGCCGAGATGCGTGCTTCCGAATGGATCCAAATCGCCTTTGCAATTGGGATTGGTTTGCTGGCGTGGATGCGGCCCTGGAAATGCGGCGGCGATTGCGCATTGCGCTGCTTGCCGTCATCGTGCCGGCCGCGATCTTAATGGCGCGATTTGCATTTCACGGATTCGCGGGCTCCGTAGTGCGCGATTGGCTCCCAGCTGCGCTGTTGCTCATTCCCTACTGGCAAGCGGGGCAATTTTTTACCGGCCCCGACGAACGAATTCAGAAACGGCTCGCGCAAACAGACGAGAAAGTGTTGCGCGTGTTCCGGCGGATCATCGGAAGCAGCGAGAATCGGGGATGGGCCAGATATTTTGAAACAGCCTACCTGATGTGCTATCCGCTCGTGCCGATCGGGCTGGCGGCTCTGTATCTGGGACATCACCGTGCAGCAGCCGATTTCTACTGGATTGTCGTCGTCTTAGCGAGCGACATCTGCTTTGCCATTACGATTTTTGTTCCAGCCTTGCCGCCTCGCTTGGTTCCGGCGGGCTGCGGAATTCAAAGTCGCTGCGAATGAGGTTCGCAAGCTGAATTTAGAAGTCCTGAATCGCGGCAGCATTCAGGCCATCACGTTTCCGAGCGCGCACGTGGCCTCAACAATGGCGGTAGCGCTGGTGCTGACGCGATTCTTGCCGATGACCGGCGCAATATTCCTCGTCGTTGCAGTGAGCATCGCGATCGGAGCGTTTCTCGGCCGCTACCATTACTTCCTGGATGTAGCGCTGGGCGCGATCGAAGCGGTGATTATTTTTCTGGTGTGCGTGTTGGTATTTCGACCTTAGCTTAGGGCCGAAGCCGCGCCGCTAGCGGCGGTCGAGAGCAGGATGGCGGACGTCGCGGCCAGCAACGAAGTAAATAACGTCCTCGGCGATGTTCGTGGCGTGGTCGCCAATGCGCTCGAGATTCTTGGCGACAAGAATCAGCTCGAAAGCCGCAAACACGACCGCAGAATTTTCCATCATGTAAGTAAGCAGCTCGCGAAAAAGCTGGTCCCGCAAACGATCCACCTGGTCGTCGCGCTGAAGCACGCTGCGGGCAAGATCGATATCGCCGCGGACCAGCGAATTCAAGCTATCCCGCACCATGCCTTCCGCAAGTTCGCTCATGCGCGGGAGATCGACGTAAGGCTTTACCTGCGGATGGCGCAGAACGCGCATCGCGGACTGGGCGATGTTGACGGCCTGGTCGCCGATCCGTTCGAGATCGCCATTGATTCGCGAGACGGCCAGGAGAAAACGAAGATCTGCGGCCATCGGCTGCTGCAATGCGAGCAACCGCTGCACGCGCTCGTCAATTTCGATCTGCATTTCATTGATAGCATCTTCTTCGCTGAGCACAATTTCAGCCAGGTGTTCTTCGGCGTCCAACACGGCGTGCACAGCCTGATGCACGGCGCGTTCCGCCAGACTTCCCATCCAGAGCAGACGCTGCTTCAGTTCCTCGAGGTCGCGTTCAAAATGGCGTTCCATGTAATCTCAGTCCCCTTCATTCGAAAGCTGAAACTCGGGCCCAAAGCTGTACCGAGAATCATCCGAAACGGCCGGTGATGTACGCCTCTGTGCGCGGATCGGTTGGCGTTGTGAACAGCTTCGAAGTCTCGCTGTGCTCGATCAGTTTTCCGTCGAGCATGAACGCGGTGAAATCGCTGGCGCGCGCTGCCTGCTGCATGTTGTGCGTCACGATGGCCATCGTGCAGCTGTCTTTGAGCTGGAACATCAGTTCTTCGATCTTCGCAGTCGTGACGGGATCGAGAGCGGAGCACGGCTCGTCGAGCAAAAGAACTTCCGGGTCGACAGCGAGAGCCCGCGCGATGCAAAGGCGCTGCTGCTGCCCGCCGGAGAGCGCGAATGCTGACTTCTTGAGATAGTCCTTCACCTCTTCCCACAGGGCAGCGCGGCGCAAGCTTTTCTCCACAAGATCGTCGAGGCGTCCTTTGAATCCATTCACCCGCAAGCCGTAGGCCACATTTTCGTAGATAGACTTGGGAAACGGATTCGGCCGTTGGAACACCATCCCCACCCGGCGGCGCAAGCCCACCACATCTATTCCGTGAATATCCTGCTGGTCGAGGAGAATTTCGCCCTGCACGCGAGTGTTGCGGATCGTTTCGTTCATGCGGTTCAAAGTGCGCAGAAAAGTTGATTTCCCGCATCCCGACGGTCCAATCAGTGCTGTGATTTTATTGGTGGGAATATTCAGATTAAGCCCGAATACCGCTTGTTTGGGTCCATAGAAGACGTCGAGGTTCGAAATCTTGAAACGCAACGGTGAGCTTTTTTCGGAACCCGTTGGTGTCGGCTCGGTCATCCGGACCTCCGTCGCAATCCGCTCAGCGGCGGGATTCTTTCCTTGAGTTGCTGATGCCATGTCATACGCTCCGAACATTGCCACCGCGATTCAAGACAAGACGGCAACCAAGATTTGCGAGGAGGACGAGTCCCAGGAGCACCAGACCTGCAGCCCAAGCTTGGCGGTGCCAATCATCATAAGGTGCAATCGCATAGGTGTAAATCATCACCGGAAGCGAAGCGATTGGCTGTGACCATCCCGGACTCCAATAGCGATTGCTGAAAGCGGTGAACAGCAAAGGAGCTGTCTCTCCAGCGACGCGCGCCAAAGCCAGCAGCATACCGGTAAGAATTCCGCCACTCGCAGCGGGCAGCACCACGGTGGCGATTGTCTTCCACTTGCTGGCGCCCAGAGCCATTGCCCCTTCGCGCAGAGTCCCCGGAATCGCTCGCAGAAACTCTTCCGTGCTGCGGACCGTAATCGGGATCACCATCATTCCCAAAGCGAAACCGCCGGCGAGAGTTGAGAAATGCTTCACGGGAAGCACAACCAGTGAGTACGCGAATATGCCGATGACGATAGACGGCACACCGTTGAGCAAGTCTGTGGTGTAGCGAATCACGAAAGAAAAAGTCTGGCCACCAAACTCCGCGAGGTACACGCCAGCCATCAGCCCGACCGGCAGACCAATCACGGCAGCCAGCAGCAAGAGCTTCAGGCTACCGACGATGGCGTTAGCCATTCCTCCGCCCGTCTCACCGACTGGCTTTGGCAACTGCGTGAAGAAATTCCAGTTGAGTGATGCACCGCCGTGCCAGATCAAATAGCCGAGAATCAGGAACAAGACGGAGACGACCGATAAGGCCGCCACACCCGTAAGGGTTAGCATTATGACGTTGAGGGATTTCCGCCACATTAAGAGCGCGCGGTTCATGCGGGACGTCCTCCGCCGCGCTCAGTTGCCACGATCAGAATTCGAGCGAGACCATTCAGGATGAACGTCATCAGGAACAGGACGAGACCGAGTTCGATCAGCGCGCTCAGGTAGAGATCCCCGGTAGCTTCCGTGAATTCATTGGCGATTACTGCGGCGATTGTGTAACCCGGACGCAGAAGCGAGGCGCTGATCTTCGGGTCGTTGCCGATGACCATCGTGACGGCCATCGTTTCGCCCAGCGCGCGCGCCAGAGCGAGAAATATCGAGCCCATGATTCCCGTCCGAGCCCACGGAACCACCACCTTCCATGTGGATTCCCACCGCGTGGCGCCCAGTGCGAGGGCTGCTTCGCGCTGCTCGCGCGGAACCGTGAGCAACACTTCGCGTGATACGGAAATAATGAACGGGACCACCATAATGGCCAGCACAATTCCCGCCGTAAAGAATCCCACTCCGTAGTTCGGCCCCGCGAATAGCTTTCCGATTCCTGGAAGTTTCCAAGAGTGTTGATGAGAAGAGGACCGAGCCATGAGCGCATCAGTGGAACGACTACGAAAATGCCAAGCAAGCCGTAAATAACGCTGGGAACGGCAGCGAGCAGGTCAATCAAAAACGAAACAGCGTCGCTGATTTTTCGCGGCGCAAGCTCGGAGAGAAAGATCGCGCTTGCGAGCCCGAGCGGGACCGCAAGCACGAGCGCAACTACGGACGTTATAAGCGTTCCATAGATAAACGGAGCGGCTCCGAAATTGTCGAAGATCGGATCCCACGTTTGCGTCCAAAAAAAGTTCCAACCGAATTTCGCGCGGGAAAGATGGGAGTTCACCCACAGTTCCCAAACCAACATGGAGGTAATAAGAAGAATAGCAGCGGCGAAAGTGAGCGTAATGAGGTGAGCCATTTCATCGCCGTGCTGGAATCGGCGCACGAACGCACGCGGCCCCGAATAGGGAGGAGCCGCGTGCGGAATTGTGGTGGCCGTTGATGTCATGCTACTGGATGAGCGAAATGGCCTTCAGTTCCTTTTCAACTACCGGTTTGGGAAGGCGAGCGTAAGCGAGACCTTCATTGTATCCCTGCCCATCGGTTAACATCCACTTCAGGAAGCCTTTGATCGCATCGCGTTTCGTGGCATCCGAAATTTGCGCCGGGATCAAGAGCCAGGTGAAGCTAGAGATGGGATACACGGTCGGGCCGGACTGGTTCGTGATCGACACGCGGAAATCATCGGGTATGTCTTTCGCCGCCGCGGCTGCTGCCGCAGTAACTCCCGCCAAATCCGCCTTTACGAACTTCCCGGAAGCGTTCTGCACCTTCCCGAAAGTAATGGCATTCTGAACGGCGTAGATCAGCTCCACATATCCGATCGAACCAGGCGTTTGCTTTACTAGGCCGGATACGCCCTCATTTCCCTTGCCGCCCAGCCCGACCGGCCACTGCACGGATGTGCCCTTACCGACTTTGTTCTTCCAATCGTCGCTGACCTTCGAAAGGAAATCCGTCAAGATGTAGGACGTACCGCTGCCATCCGCACGGTGAACAACGACGATATCGGCGGCCGGTAAATTTCACTCCCGAATTCGCATCGGCAATTTCCGGGTCATTCCATTTTGTGATTGTCCCGAGATAGATACCTGCAATAGCTTTCTGGGTGAAGTTCAACTCGCCCGATACGCCGGAGACGTTGTAGATCGGAATCACTGCGCCGAGCACCGTGGGGAAATGCAGAATTTTGAACTTTGCTTCTTTCAGCTGGTCATCACTCATCGGCCCATCGGAGGCGCCGAAGTCTACCGTGCCGGCCAGAAGCTGGCGGATTCCGCCGCCCGAGCCGATCGACTGATAGTTGATCTGAACATTAGGGTCCTTCTGGTGATACACGTCAAACCACTTGGAGTAGATGGGATACGGAAAGGTCGCGCCTGCAGCATTGAGCAATATCGTGCCTGCCGGTTGGGCGGCGACCGCAATCGCCAGAACCAACAGGATCGACACAACGAGTGAGGTCTTCTTCATGGTGGCAGTACTCTCCTTAGATGCGTATTTTTTGTCGGAATTGTTACAGCCGCGTTACATACGGAACAATTCGAAGTGAAATAGGAAAGCCCTCTCAAAAAAATGGAGGAGGCGTGGCCCCGGGGGTTGTCCAGGCCGCGCCTCCTTGGTGGGCGCAGGTCGTAGACTGCGTTTTCTAGCGCAAAGTGCTGTCGCGCCAGAACTTGTCCAGCCGAACCCAACGACCGCTTGCAGCGGGAATCATGTCCGCAGCATCCGTCCGGCTACAAAATGGATGACGCAGGGTAGGCGTCCCTGTTCACTGCCGGATGACCGATACGTGAAAAAATTGTTACGAAGCCTTGGCGTCTTCCTGGGTGTCCATCGAGACGCGCTCGGCCATGCCTTACTTCAAGACCGCGGACCCAGAACAAGACATCTTCCGCAATATTAGTTGCGTGATCGGCGATTCGCTCCAGATGTCGCGAGGCCAAAACGAAATGAAGGTTCGGCGCGGCGAGCGATGAGTCTTTTGTCATGCCAGCAAGAAGTGCCTCGAATACCTGGTCGCGATATTGGTCCACGACGTCATCGCTCTCAAGGACCTGCGTTGCCAGATCCACATTCTGGTAGATCAGGGCGCCAAGACATTTCGAAACCATCGCACGAACAGCCGTTGTCATTGGCTCGAGTTCGGAAGGTGTTTCAATCTTGCCCATCCCAGCTAATGAGATAGCGCGTTCGCTTAAATTGACGGCCAGGTCGCCCATTCGCTCGAGATCGTTATTTATTTTGAGCGTGGCCACGATCAAGCGGACGTCGGTTTCGAGGAGGTTCGGCTGCCGCAGCATGCGTATGGCATGTTCGTCGATCAAAATCTCCATTTCGTTAATCCGTGGCTCGGTCAGGAACACTTCGCTGGCGAGTCGCTCATTGCGCTCCATCAGCGCCCACAGAGCGCGATTCAGCGAAGACTCCACGGTTCGCGCCTGTGAAATCAGATAGTTCACCAGCACGTTCTGAAAAATTGCTTCCGAATTGGCCTTTGTTCCTGCCACGTTGCGTTCCTCCCAGGGCCCCTATGGTTATGCGCCGAGCCATATCTTTTTCCAGCAACTACATCATTGGGGGTGGATGTTGCAAGTGGTTGAATCCACCGTGAATGTTTCAAGACTGGCGAGAAAGGGAGAGCTAATTCGCCATAGGAATCGAAAAGGAGAATCGCGAGCCTTCGCCGACGGTGCTTTCGACCCACAGACGTCCATCGTGCGCGTCAATAATATGCTTCGCGATGGATAGGCCCAAACCTGTGCCGCCTGCTTCCCGCGAACGTGCCGCGTCCACGCGGTAAAAGCGCTCGAAAATCCGCTCTTGATCAATGAGTGGAATCCCGATTCCGGTATCCATAACTTCGATCACCATTTCGTTGGAATTGACGCGCGCGCTTACCCGGATGCGCCCGCCCGGCGGCGTGTACTGAATTGCGTTATCGACCAGATTCTGCAGAACGTCACGCAGCAAGCTGGCGTCGCCGCGGACCGGTGGAAGTCCCGGCGGGATCTCTATGTCGAGGGTTATCTGTTTGCGGCTAGCTTTCATCAGAGCTGTTTCCGCACAGCGCTCAATAAACTCGATCACACCGACCGGTGAGAATTCCAGTTCGAGCTTTCCTGCTTCGATGCGCGCGAGCTTCAAGAGATCGTCCGTCAATCGCGCCAACCGATTGGCGTGATCGCGCATGATTTCAAGGAATCGCCGGTTGTTTTTTGGATCTTCGAGCGCGCCGCCAAGCAGAGTCTCCGCAAAACCTTGGATCGCTGTGAGGGGAGTTTTGAATTCATGCGAGACGTTGGCAACGAAATCCTGCCGCACGCGTTCGAGCCGCCGCAACTCCGTGACGTCGTGAAGCACAACCACCGCGCCCGATGGTTTTGGTGCGGGGAATATTGCCGCCGAAAGCCCGCTCGCGTTCGGCACACCAGCCGTAGGTTCGAGCGCCTTCACAGGAGCAGCCGTCACCGAGAAACTTTGCTGTAAAACAATTCCGGTTACGATATCGCTCTGCAGCCCTTCCTCACCGTCCAGGGCCTTGCGTATCAGCCCGGTCAATTCCGAATTGCGAACTACCTCGATGAGCGGGCGGCCTTCGCTGCTCTTCGAATCTATATTCAGAATTTCCGAAAACGCTCGATTGCTAAAGACGAGCCGCTCCTGAGCGTCAATCACCGCCACGCCTTCCACCATGCTTCGAAGGATCGCGCTCGAACGATTGCGTTCGCCGCTCAGCAAACGGATCTCGGACTCCAGGCGCCGCGCCGTTTCGTTGAGCGATGCTCCCAGCTCCGCAAGCTCATCGCTTGAGTTGTCGCCGGACAGCGGCCGGAAATCTCCCTCTGCCACGCGCTTTGAGAATTCCGTCAGGCGTTCCACTCGAGCTGAAAACATTCGCGAAATCATGAGGGACAAGATAAATCCAATTAGAAATATCACCAGCGAAGCAATTAGTAGCCGTTGACGCAATTCGCTCAGCGCGACATCAAGGCTGGTTAACGGCTTCGCCGTGCGAATCACTACGGGCAAGCCGCCGGGCGGTTGGTAACGGACAGCTTGATAGACCATCTGACGCCTGGAAGTTGTGCTGAACCGAAGGGATTGTCCTTGACCGTTCGCGAAGGCCTGCTGAATCTCCGGCCTATCGGAATGGTTTTCCATTGTATCGGGGTCTTGCGAGGAATCGGCGAGTACCTTGCCGATGCCGTCGATCACGGTTACGCGAGCCCCTGATTGCGACATCCACTCGACCCAGGCGCGAAGCTGCGAAAGATCATCGACTGCGGGCGGACGCGCGCGCCCGAGATTTAGAAGCGCAGTGAGTTCTTCGTTGGTTTTGCGAATGTATTCGCGGCGCAGCACTTCTGCGGAGTAAAAATCCACCGCCAGCAGAACTCCAACCAAGAGGGCCAGATACGTCAGCCCAATCTTCCAGAAAATCCTAGCTCGCACGGGTCTCGAATAAATACCCGGCGCCGCGAATCGTTTTCATGTAAGCCGGGTGTTGGGGATCGGCTTCGATCTTTTCTCGGAGACGCCGCACATATACGTCTACGCTCCGCGGCGTAACAAATCGTTCCGTGCCCCACACACCATCCAGCAATTGGTCTCGCGTGAAGACGCGGTTAGGCCGGGCCGCAAGAAAATAGAGTAGACGGAATTCCAGCGTGCTCATCGGAACAGGTTTTCCCGCACGCGTAACACGATAGGCAGCGGGATCAATCCGTAGAGTTCCGATTTCGAGCGCTTTCTCAGAAGGCGTTCCCGGATCGGCGCGCCGAAGCAGCGCTTTCACCCGCGCGGCTAGCTCGCGGGGGCTGAAAGGCTTCGTGACGTAATCGTCGGCGCCCAATTCGAGGCCCACGACGCGATCTGCCTCTTCGCCCTTGGCTGTCAAAATCAGGATCGGAAGCCGATTTAAGCTCACGTCCTTGCGAACCTCTTTGCAGATCTCCAAACCCGACAGCTTCGGTAGCATCAGGTCGAGAATCAGAAGATCGGGCGGAGTCTTGCGAAGCTGAGCTAGCCCTGTGGCCCCATCGCCGGTTGCGCCCACCTGGTACCCATCCTTTTCCAGGTTGTACCGAACCAGCTCGATAATGTCTTTGTCGTCTTCAACAACCAGAATGCGCTTCATAGTTTTCTCTCTTTGGATGCCCTCAACATACGGGAAACACCGCCCCCGAAGCAAGCTGACGCTTGTAACATCTTCTGATTAACGGATTGTTAAGAGCCGTCCATCGGCTTCTGTTTCATTCCCGCTCAGCAAGCACTTAAAAATATCCCCAAGCCTTCCCATTTCGGCGCAGGCGAGCAGCAGCGAATTCGTGGCGCATTTCCGCGCTCTACCAGGTCCCTTCCCACCTCCCAGAAGCGCCCGAAATCCATCGAAGCAGCGCGATGCGGAGTCGCCAACCTGCCGATAACAGGTGCAGGGGAGGCGTTTATGAACGCTTGCGCTGGAAAGCGACTGGACCCGGGGCGGAAAAGCCCTGAGTCGATGGGCTTCGAGGGAGGGCTGCGGCGGAAGATTGTGGGGCAGGACGAAGCGGTGCAGGCCGTCGTAGACCTGTATCAGGTGTTTCGTGCCGGCCTGAATTCGCCTGGGCGGCCGGTGGGGAACCTGCTGTTCCTTGGACCGACGGGAGCCGGCAAGACGCGCGTGGTGGAAGCCACGGCCGAAGTGCTGTTCGGCGATCCGCGAGCGGTAATCAAAGTGGATTGTGCCGAGTTTCAGCACTCGCACGAAATCGCGAAATTGATTGGGTCGCCTCCGGGGTATTTAGGGCACCGGGAGACGCATCCGCTGATCACGCAGGAAGCGCTCGCGCAGTACCACACGGAGAAACTGAAGATTTCGTTTTTGCTGTTCGACGAAATCGAGAAAGCGTCGGACTCGCTCTGGCAACTGCTGCTGGGGATTCTGGACAAGGCCACGCTGACGCTGGGAGACAACCGGCGAGTGGACTTGTCGCAGACGATGATTTTCATGACGTCGAACTTGGGCGGCGGCGAAATCACGGAACTGATGACGGGCGGAATGGGATTCGCGCCGACGGTACCGGCGGACTCGAAGCCACGCCTGGACGAGAAGGTGGAAAAGACGGCATCGGAAGCGGCGAAGCGGAAATTCGCGCCGGAGTTCATGAACCGGATCGACAAGACGATCGTGTTCCATCCGCTGCGCTCAGAGCAGCTGGAGCAGATTCTCGAGATCGAACTGGGAATGGTGCAACAGCGCGTGCTCGAGACGGCCAAGGGACGTTTCCTGTTTCGCGTGATGCCAGCCGCGAGGCAATTTCTGCTTCGCGAAGGCACGGACCTGAAATACGGAGCGCGTCATTTGAAACGCGCCATTGAGCGCCGACTCGTTTACCCAATCGCGAATTTGCTCTCAACCGAGCAGGTGCGCCTGGGAGACATGATTTCGGTGGATTGCGTCGAGGCAGACAGCCTTGTCTTCCTGAAAGAAGCCGAAGGCGCTTTGATCCCTCTTCCGGCTCTGCAAAAGATAAACGAGGCCGCCGTTGCTAATTCGGGAGGCCGGGCAATATCGGCCGAGCCAGGACTGGCTGTCGCCGAGCGGCTGCCGGTCCGGCCCACACGCTAAGGGCCCTGCCGTTCTCGCGGGGGATCCGGGCCACTCATGACCCTTCCGACCGGCAATGCCCAAACCTCCAGGGGGAAAAATGTTGGAGTTCTTAGCCAGCCGCGTCAAAGGGCGCTCAAAAGGAATCTGCCAAGCCGCGCTCTGTGTAGCGGCTTGCGTCCTTCTCGCATTGCCAGCAAGGTCGCAGCAAAAGCCCTCTGATCTTGTGGATTCCAGCCTCGAAGACTTGATGAACGTTCAGGTCACGTCGGTTTCCAAGAAAGAGCAACAGATATCTCAGGTAGCGGCAGCCATTTTCGTGATTACGCAGGAGGATATCCGCCGTTCAGGCGCGACCAACATCCCCGACTTGCTTCGCATGGTGCCGGGACTGGATGTGGCGCAGATCAATGGCAACACTTGGGCTATCAGTTCTCGGGGATTCAACCTTCAGTTCGCAAACAAACTGCTCGTGCTCATCGATGGCCGAGCGGTTTATTCGCCGCTTTTCGGAGGCGTTAACTGGGACACTCAGGACGTACCTCTGGAAGACATCGCGCGAATCGAGATAATTCGTGGTCCGGGAGGAACTGTTTGGGGCGCAAATGCAGTGAATGGGGTCATCAACATCATTACGAAAAAGGCAGCAGATACTCGCGGCGGGATGGTGGTAGCGGGGGGAGGGAACGTCTATCAGGATTTTGGGACCGCTCAATATGGAGGGGATGCAGCCAAGAACACGGACTATCGGTTCTTTGTGAAATATCAGAACTACGATCGTTTTCTGGATTTGAACGGCCAGGACGCTCGGGACGGCTGGCATTTGTTGCACGGCGGATTCCGTATGGATTCGAGTCTTTCCCCGAAAGACTCTTTAACAACGGAAGGAGATCTGTACAGCGGGAGCGAAGGAGCGATCATCGTCCATAGCGAATTCGACCCTCCAACTAATGTGAACGTCGCCCACCTCACCGGGCTTTCGGGCGGGAACATCCTGAGCCGCTGGGAGCACACGTTTTCGAACGGGTCTGACTCTACACTTCAAGTCTATTTCGACCGCTACACCCGCTCCGGACCCGAATCGCGCGAGGAGCGCAATACAGTTGACCTCGATTTTCATCATCATTTCGCGTGGGGCTCGCGCCAGGATTTGATTTGGGGCTTCGGTTACCGTCACACCTCGGATCAAACCGTGGGCACGATCGACCAGTCATTTGTTCCCCCGGACTTTGCCGGCGAACTATTCGACTTCTTCGTTCAAGATCAAATCACCCTAAAACCCGATCGCGTGTTTTTGACAATTGGAACCAAGCTGGAGAATGAGTATTTCACGGGATTTGACCCAGAGCCCACCGCTCGCGTCGCTTGGACTCCCAGCGGACAACATACTTTCTGGGCCGCCGTTTCACGCGCGGCTCGCACTCCGACTCGTCGTGACAGAGGACTCGATGCAGTTCTCGCGGCTTTGCCCGGACCAGCCGAGGTTGTGCTGCTGGGCGATACGGACTTCCAAGCGGAACATGTTATAGCTTACGAAGCCGGCTACCGCGCCCAGCCGCTTGCCCGTCTCTCGGTCGACGGGACGATTTTTTACAATAGCTACACTTCTCTTGAAAGCGTCGAGCCACTCCCTGACATCGTTCAACCCAATCCTCCTCTCCTGATACATCGGCAGACTTTCGGCAATGGCCTGTACGGCGGAACCGAAGGCGTCGAGCTATTTGCGAGTTGGAAAGTCACGGATCGATGGACTCTCAGCCCCGGATACGCTTTTCTGGAAATGCATCTTCACGCCGCGCGGAACAGCCAGGACACGACAAGTATCTCCGACATTCAAGGCACGAATCCTGTTAATCAGGCCCAGCTTCGGTCTCACGTCGAGATGTTCCACGGCCTCTCCTGGGATGCGGCCGCGTATTTCGTGGATCGTCTCCCCGATCCGCAGATTGCCGCTTATACCCGCGTAGATACGCAACTGAGCTGGCGAATCGCGGAATCCGTGAACGTGAGCGTAGTCGGTCAAAACCTGCTCCGCGATCATCACGTGGAGTTCAACGATCCGCTCCAGAGCGTGAATTCCTCGCAGGTGGCGCGCAGCGTCTACGCCAAATTTACTTGGCGGTTTTAGAGAGGAGTGAACCCGATTGAGGCGCGGACAAGCCATGGGATCTTCCTGCAAGCAATCTGGCGCTGCAGCGCCGGGTGTCCCTGCGATGCGCTTGGGTTTCGCCCTGGCCTTCTTCACTCTGATTTCGATCCTGGATTCGTCAGGCCTGCTTGCACAAACGAAGTCGGCTAACGAATATCAGGTGAAGGCGGCATTCCTCTACAATTTCGCAAAATTTGTTGATTGGCCGCCATCCGCTTTTGCCGATGCAAAGCAACCTCTCGACATTTGTGTCTATGGCCGAGACCCATTCGGGACCGCACTGGAAGACGCGCTGCTGGGAAAGTCAATAGGTGAGCGCCGCGTCGGCATCGGCCGGGCCACGCAATTCCAGGACCTTGCGGGTTGCCACGTGGTTTTCGTGGGCGCCTCGGCGCACGAATCCGCGGCGGACTTGGCCAATCGGTTGAAAGGCCGCGCGGTCCTACTCGTGGGCGAAAGCGAAGGCTTCGCAGCCGCCGGGGGCACCATTCAGTTCACGATTGAAGATAACCGCGTCCATTTCGCCATCAATCCAGACGCGGCGGATCGAGCTGGCCTGAAGATAAGTTCAAAGCTTCTAGCCCTGGCCAAAATCGTACGCGATCCGAACCGGTCCGTTGCCGGGAGTGCGCTGAAATGATGCTATCCAGCGGGTATTCAATCCGGCGAAAGATCACGGAACTGGTTCTGGTTACCTGTGCTGTGGCAGTGCTGGTGGCCTGTGGCGTTTTTGCGGTCTACGACATCGTGAGCTCCCGAGCTGCCCTGGCGCGTGACCTCACGACTGTCGCGCAGATCACAGGATCCAACAGCACCGCTGCTCTTTCGTTCGACGACGCAGAATCTGCCAGTGAAATTCTCAGTTCGCTGAGTTCTAAACCACACATCGTCGAAGCGTGTATTTATAAGCCTGACGGAAGCGTATTTGCGGAATATAGCAGCGCCGCATCCAGAGCGGATTTCTCGCCCCCGCCGCTTTCTCCCGACGGAGTGCGTTCGGTCTCTGGGTTCATGGAAGTCTTTCGTGAGATTCGGTTGAAGAATGACGTAGTCGGTGTGATTTATGTGAAGTCCGATCTTAAGGAGCTGGACGCCCGAACGGTCCAATTCGCATGGACGATTCTCGGAGTGATCCTTCTTTCGTTCGTCTCCGTATATTTCTCCGCGGCGAGATTGCAGCGGCTCATTTCCGATCCGATTTTGGATTTAGCCCGCACGGCCTTCGCCGTTTCGTCGGAAAGAGATTATTCACTCCGCGCCAAGAAGCGGAACGATGACGAAATTGGTTTCCTGTTTGACCGCTTCAACGAAATGCTGGGCCAGATCCAGGAACGTGACATCGCCCTCCAGCAGGCGCGAGAGAGCCTGGAGGTGCGGGTTCAGGAACGCACTCTCGACCTGAAAAAAGAAATCGTTCAGAAGACAGCCGCCCAAGAGAAGCTTCAACACTCACTTAAGGAACTGGAGGATCTGAAATTCGCCCTGGACCAGCACGCCATCGTCGCTAGAACAGACGAGCGTGGAATTATCACCTTTGCCAACGACAAGTTCTGCTCCGTCTCCCAATTCACCCGCGAGGAACTGCTCGGGCAGGACCATCGGATCGTAAATTCCAATTATCACAGCAAGGAATTCTTCGCCGGGCTTTGGAAGGCGATCAAATCGGGTGAGGTCTGGAAAGGAGAAATCAAGAACCGAGCGAAAGACGGTAGCTTTTACTGGGTTGACTCCACCATCGTTCCCTTCCGTGATGGCCTTGGCAAGCCCAAGCAGTTCATCGTAATCCGAATGGACATTACAGGGCTCAAACGAATTGAAGAGGAATTGCGAGCCGCCAAGGATGCTGCCGAAGGCGCCAGCCGCGCGAAGAGCGAGTTTCTGGCCAACATGAGCCACGAAATTCGCACTCCGATGAACGGAATCATCGGAATGACGGAACTAGCCCTCGACACTCAGTTGACGATCGAACAACGCGAATACCTCAATATGGTAAGGACCTCCGGCGCCTCGCTACTGACACTGATTAACGACATCCTCGATTTCTCCAAGATCGAAGCAGGAAAGCTCGACCTGGATGTGAGCGATTTTTCACTGCGGCAGAGTATCGGCGAGACGTTGAAGGCCCTCGGATTCCGCGCGCACCAGAAGGGCCTCGAACTCGCCTGGCGCGTGGCGCCGGACGTACCGGATTATCTGGCGGGCGATGCCAGTCGCGTGCGGCAGGTACTCGTAAATCTGGTTGGAAATGCGGTGAAGTTCACAGACCGAGGGGAAATTGTCGTCGAAATCGAGCGCGATCCGCAATCCACTCAGGCGATGGTCGTTCTTCACTTCTGCGTGCGCGACACGGGAATCGGAATCGCAAAACAGAAACAGGACATGATCTTCGGGGCATTTACCCAAGCCGATAGCTCTACGACGAGAAAGTATGGCGGGACCGGACTTGGATTGGCGATTACAAGGCGTCTCGTCGATTTGATGGGCGGGAAGTTGTGGTTGAAAAGCGAGCCGGGTGTCGGCAGCGCGTTTCATTTTACGATTCGATTCGAAGTAGCATCGGCCCAGCCAGCTTCTGACTATCCCGATCCCAAAATTCTGTCACACGCCTCAATTCTCGTCGTCGATGACAACGAGACAAACCGAATCATCCTCGTTGAGATGCTCGGAAGATGGGGAATGCAGGTAGCTACTGCGAAGGGTGCCGGAGAAGCTCTCGAAATCCTTGCGCGCAGTGGAAACCGAGAGCCTCACTTCTCCGCCGTCATCTCCGATTTGCAAATGCCGGATATGGATGGCTTCGAATTCGTTGAAAACATTCGCAAAAGTGTTCAGTTCGGTCGAATTCCAGTGCTCATGCTCAGTTCAAGCGCCCAGCAGGTTGAGCACGAACGTTGCCGAAAACTCGGCATTTCAGCGTATTTGGCCAAGCCAATCCAGCCGTCGGAGCTTCTTGATGCGATTCTGAGCGCTCTGTCGCTGCATGCAAGTGAGCCGAGCGAGGCGCACGACAAGACGCGGGACGAGACGCAGGAAGTGTTGCCACAAAGCAATTGGAGGCAGGGAATGAAAGTCTTACTTGCGGAAGATAACGCGGTCAATCGAACGCTTGCCACTCGCCTGCTTCAGAAACACGGTCACACCGTCGTCGTGGTCGAAAACGGCCGCCA
Organism: uncultured Acidobacteriota bacterium; assembly: GCA_963790945.1. Classification (GTDB taxonomy): domain Bacteria; phylum Acidobacteriota; class Terriglobia; order Acidiferrales; family UBA7541; genus Palsa-295. The sequence continues at coordinate 169,424 of CAWBRH010000009.1, read as the reverse complement.
AGCCCTCGACGCACTCGAACGCGAACCTGTCGATTTGGTGTTGATGGACGTGCAGATGCCGGAGATGGACGGCCTGGAAGCCACGGCTGCGATTCGCGAAAAAGAGAAAAAGACGGGCCATCACTTGCCCATCATCGCGCTCACCGCGCACGCAATGAAAGGAGACCGCGAGAAGTGCCTGGCTGCCGGCACGGACGATTACCTGACCAAGCCGATTCGCACAGCGGACCTTTTCGCAGCGGTGGAGCGGTTGAGAAACACCAATACAGATGCTGCTCCTGAAGCACCCGCAATAACGAATCCGCCAGGGACAAGCGCTTTTGACATCGATGCAGCCCTCAGGCACGTCGAAGGAGATCGCGACTTGCTCGATGAAATCGTCCGAATTCTTGCGGATCAATGCCCAAAAACAATGTACGAAATTCAGAATGCGATTCGCGCCGCTGACCTCTCCGTCCTCGAGCGGGCCGCCCATTCCCTGAAAGGTTCAGCGTCCAACCTCTGCGCCACCGGCGTAACCCAGGCTGCCGCGGAACTGGAAGAATCCGCGCGGTCCGGCGATTCTTCACGCTCTCGCGAGCAGTTCGAAGCGCTTGAAAGCGAAGTGGAAAAACTCCTGCGCGAACTCGAAGCCTTCTCGCGAAAGGTGGCGACTTGATATCGCTTTCTATTTTCGGACGGAAATCCCCGCTGGACTCGCTCCGCGGAAAATCTTCCGCTTCCTTCAGCGAGGCGATCCCGTATCGTTTGGCGATTGCGATCGGATTCACGATCCTCTACGTCGTGCTGGATCGCTCCGTCGTTTTCTTCCAGATGTGGGAGGGAATCAGCGCCTGGTATCCTCCCGCTGGACTTGCCCTGGCGCTTCTCCTGGGGCTCGACCTCGCCTATGCGCCGCTGCTCTTGATCGCGGGAATGATCGCTGCGCGCGTTAACTATCCTTTATCGGATTTTTCGGCGGGATTTTGGGCTGTCAATTTCGTCGTCGCGATCGGATACACGGGCGCTGCTTACGTCTTGCGTCGTCTCCGCGTCAACATCGCTTTCCGTTCCCTCAGGGATGTGAATCTGTTTGTGATGGTGACACTGGCGGCTTCATTCTGTGTCGCGGCCAGCGGTTCGGCAGCCTTTGTTTGGGCTGGAACGCTTCGGCGAGCCGATTATCCCAGAGCGGTGTTGAATTGGTGGGTCGGCGACGCGGTCGCCCTGATTTGCCTGACGCCTTTCTTGCTCATTCATTTCACTCCCTGGCTCAAGCGGCGAGCTTTTCCCAACGATTCGGTATTTTCACAAACCGCTTCGCCGCCATCCATTCGAGCAGTCATCGGCTCTCATGTCACCCGCGCGATTGAAACTTGCGCGCAAGGCGCCAGCATCCTTCTTTCCTTGTGGTTTGTGTTCGGTTGGAACCTAGTGAAGAGCTATGACCTTTTCTACCTTTTCTTCCTGCCGATTCTATGGATTGCGGTGCGCCGGGGATTGCGAGGCGCAACTACCGCCGTCGTGCTTCTCAATTCGGGAGCGATGCTGATGCTCCGCATTTATTCTTCGGACCCGCAGCGGCTCACCCTCTTGCAGATTCTGATGCTGATCGTCTCGCTCACGGGACTCTCTGTCGGAACCGTGATTTCCGAGCGCGAACTGGCCGAGCAGGAGTCCAGGGAAGGCGAGGCGCGGCTTGAGGCGCTCGTGAAATCCATTGATGAACTGGTGTTTGAATTTGATGCCGATAATAAATACAAGAACGTCTGGACCAATGACGAAACGCTGCTCGTGCGACCGAAAGCTGAATTGATTGGGCAACCGGTCACCGCTTTTCTACGACGAAGAGATCTCGCGCCCATTTCCTCCCATTTTTCAGCGCGTGCTGCGTACCGGCCGCGGCGAGAGCGTTGAATACCCCGTTCCGTTTCCTTCCGGCGAGCGCTGGTTCCTGGGTCGTGTGACGGCGATTCCAACGGCGGGAGACGCGCCTAAAACGGTTTGCATGACGGCGCGCGACATCACCGCTCTCAAACGTGCCGAACAAGAGTTGCGCAGCGCCCGCGATGCCGCCGAAGCCGCAAGCCGCGCGAAAAGCGAATTCGTCGCCAATATGAGCCACGAAATACGCACTCCGATGAACGGGATTATCGGAATGACGGAACTGGCGCTGGATACCGATTTAACGGCCGATCAGCGCGAATATATGGAGCTTGTGAAGTTTTCTGCCGATTCATTATTGGCGCTTCTGAACGATATTCTCGATTTCTCCAAAATCGAAGCCGGAAAAATGGACTTGGACCCGGTGGAGTTCGCGGTTCAGGAGAACCTGGATGAAGCTTTGAAACTGATGCGATTTCGAGCCCGGCAGAAAGCTCTCACGTTTGAATGGCGGATAGCAGCCGACGTTCCGCCAATTTTGATTGGCGACCCGGTAAGGTTGCGGCAGGTACTGATCAATCTGGTGGGAAACGCGATCAAGTTTACAGAGCGCGGCGGCATCGATGTGGATATCGCATGCGGTCGTCGCGAAGGCCAACGTCTCGAGGTTGTGTTCCGGGTGCGCGACACGGGGATTGGAATCCCTTTCGAAAAGCAGGCTTTGATTTTCGACGCCTTCACCCAGGCGGATAGTTCCACCACGCGAAGATTCGGCGGCACGGGGCTCGGCCTCGCAATATCAACCAGCCTCATCAAGTTGATGGGAGGCCAGATCTCGGTGGAAAGCGAGCCCGGAAAGGGCAGCACGTTTATGTTTACAGCAAAATTCGGATTACTGGCCGCGGAGCACTTGAATGCGCTCCAGCCAAACCATCCAGAGAGGGTACGATGATGATGGATCAAAAAGAAAACAAAGAGCGAATCCTTATTGCCGAGGATGATCCTGTTTCGCGACGCGTGCTCGAAACCCTGCTCAAGAAATGGGGACACGAGATCGTGGTCGCAAATGACGGTTTGGAAGCAGTGCGCCTGCTCGAGAGCCGCGAGGCTCCACGACTAGCCGTTCTGGACTGGATGATGCCCGGCTTGGAGGGTGTTCAGGTCTGCCAGCGAATTCGCCAGGACACTACGCGACCCTACATGTACCTGCTTCTGCTCACCGCCCGCAGCCAGAAGGACGATCTCGTGCGTGGACTCGAGTCAGGCGCCGACGATTATCTGACGAAGCCCTTCGACGCACAGGAATTGCGAGCGCGCCTGCACGTGGGGAAGCGAATCCTGGAATTGCAGGACAATTTGATTGCCGCCCGCGAAAAATTGCTCTACCAGGCCACTCACGACGCGCTTACCGGAATTTCGAATCGCGGCGTGAGTCTTGACGCTCTTCGCCGTGAGCGCTCTCGTCAAACGCGAGAAAGCGGTTTCTTCTCCATCATGCTGCTCGATATCGATCATTTCAAATATGTCAACGACACGTACGGCCACCTCGCCGGAGACGCCGTACTTACCGAGGCAGCGCAGCGAATCAAGAGCTGCATTCGCCCCTACGACACCTTAGGACGCTATGGCGGCGAGGAATTCTTGCTCGTTCTGCCTACCGCCGACGGACCCGGCGCCGCCTGCGTCGCGGAAAGAATTCGAGAAGCATTCGAATCGGAACCCTTCGTCACCGAGCGTGACAAGATCGCGATTACCGTGAGCCTCGGGATCGCCGCAAGTGGAGCACGGAACACCTTCGATGCGGAGTCGCTCTTGCAGATGGCAGACGAAGCGCTCTATCGCGCGAAACAGGCGGGGCGTAATCGGGTGGAACTCGCAGTCCCTCCCGACGATATTGATGTGGCCTCGGCCGAGCAACTGCCGGTTGCGAATGATGCCATCAAAGCTGAATCGCTGTGAACAGCCTCAATGGTCGGCCGGTCACTCGACGGGCCGGCCCGTGCGACATTGCATCCCGTCGAGACACGAAGGAAAATGATTCAGTAGGACGTCCTTCGACAAGAAGCAAAACGACAATGCCACCCGTCCCAGAAATTCGAATCAGGATTCTTAATCAAACCCCGTTGAATCCAGCAGGTGGGCTCGTTCTTTACTGGATGACGGCGTTCCGGCGACTGAATTGGAATTTTGCTCTCGATCGCTCGATCGAATGGGCGCGCCAACTGAAGAAGTCTCTGGTAATTTTGGAGGCGCTTCGCTGCAATTATCCCTGGGCCAGTGACCGCTTTCATCGTTTCGTTCTGGATGGAATGAGCGAAAAGGCACGCCGGCTCAGAGCCGATCGTAACGGTGTTTTCTATTATCCGTACGTCGAAACGGCGGCAGGTAAAGGGAAAGGACTTCTTCGCGCGCTGAGCAGACTGGCCTGCGTCATCGTGACAGACGATTATCCGACGTTCTTCTTACCCCATATGATGGAAAGCGCTGCGCGACAAGTTCAATGCCGGCTTGAAGCGGTCGATTCGAATGGTCTTCTTCCGCTTCGCGCCGCGGACAAAGCGTTTCCGACGGCATTTTCTTTTCGGCGTTTCCTGCAAAAGAATTTAGCGCCACATCTTGCGCAACAGCCGAAAAGAAATTCGCTCGCGCGGGTGGAATTGCCCGGGCTCAAGCCTTTGCCCGGTGAAATTATCGAAAGATGGCGGCCAAATCTGGTAGAGGACCTAAACGACAGCTGCTTTCTGTCGCGTGTTCCTGTTCGTCACGATATCGAGGGCGTCGAACTGCGGGGCGGTGAAGCGCCGGCACAAACCGCGCTTCGAAAATTCCTGTCCGTAAGCCTGGATCAATACCCGGAGCGCCGAAACGAGCCCGAAGCGGAGGCGACGAGCGGGCTTTCACCTTACCTGCACTTCGGACACATCTCTGCACATCAGATTTTTCGCGAGTTGTCGCAGCAAGAAAGTTGGTCGGAAGCCAAAACTCGCGATTCGGCCGAACGGAAGTCGCCAGGGCTGGTGGGGTGTAAGCTTGAGCGCAGAAGCATTCCTGGATCAGGTCGTCACCTGGCGGGAGCTGGGGTTGAATTTCTCGAGCCACCGCAATGACGACGCACACTACAGCTCTTTGCCCGATTGGTCAAAGCGAACCCTGGCGAAACACACGCGCGACGAACGCGAGTATATTTATTCGTTAGACGAGTTCGGATCAGCCCGCACCCACGATCCCCTCTGGAATGCGGCGCAGCGCGAGCTTGTCGCCGAGGGCCGCATTCACAACTACCTCCGGATGCTTTGGGGCAAGAAAATCCTGGAGTGGACGCGAAAGCCGGAAGACGCGCTCGAAATCATGATTGAGCTGAATAATCGCTACGCACTCGACGGACGTGACCCGAATTCTTACAGCGGAATCTTCTGGTGCCTCGGACGCTATGATCGCCCCTGGGGCCCGGAACGGCCGATTTTTGGCTCTGTGCGTTACATGAGTTCAGAAAACACGGCTCGCAAATTCCGGCTGGGAGCCTATCTCAAAAAATATGGGGCGCAAGAAAGTCTTCGTCGCGCAGTCAATAATTAATGCGCCGGCGGAAGAAGTTTTTCGCTGGCACGCCGAGACCGGTGCGCTCGAGCGTTTGACGCCGCCCTGGGAGCCTCTGGAAGTGCTGCAGCCGGCGCCTGGTATACGCAACGGCGACCGCGGAATGCTGCGAGTGAAAGTCGGCCCGTTTCGCGTCCTCTGGGAATTCGAGCACCGCGATTATGTTGAGGGACGTCAATTTCGCGATGTCCAGATTCGAGGCCCATTTCGACGCTGGGATCACACGCACCGGATGATGCCGGAAGGTCCTAACTCCTGCCGTCTCGAAGACCGCGTCGAGTACGAATTGCCTCTTGGACTCATTGGCAGCCTTCTGGGAGGCTGGTTCGTGGACAAGAAGTTGCGGAGACTATTTCGCTATCGGCACAATGTCACCGCAGAAGCGTTGGCGAACCGGAAGGTTAAGGGAGCATCCCCGGAAGTGGCTTAATCAGGGCACCTTAATTGACATACGGTAGCGTATGGTGACGGCGGCATTAACATCTGGTAGCGTCGGGCCGATTCCGGTTTTGTGGGCGAACGGATTTGGTATACATTTAGCCTAGACACACAGCGTCTGTACGCGCGGACAGCCTTGTATGTGGGGCGCGAAGGGATTGAGCGATGAATCCTACCAAGTCAGAATCTGCGGTTAGCGCAAATCCTGCGGCTACCGGCCGCCGCGATTCGCTGACAATCACCGACAACCGCAACGGCCGCCAATACGAAGTTCCCATCAAGCACGATACGATTCGCGCTATCGACCTGCGCCCAATCAAGATCGATCCCTCCGATTTCGGAATGATGAGCTACGATCCGGCCTATTCCAATACGGCCTCGTGCATCAGCAAGATTACGTTTATTGACGGCGATAAGGGAATCCTTCGCTACCGCGGCTACTCGATCGAGGAACTTTCCGAAAAGAGCACCTACCTCGAAACGGCTTACCTGCTGCTTCGCGGCGAGCTACCCACCAAATCGCAGCTTGCCGATTGGTCCTATCACGTCACACATCACACCTTCATTCACGAGAGCATCAAAAAATTTCTTGACGGATTTCATTACGACGCCCACCCGATGGGTATGCTGATTTCCACCGTCGCCGCGCTCTCCACTTTTTATCCCGACGCGAAAGATATCTTCAATCCCGACTCGCGACTCAAGCAAACCTATCGCCTGGTCGGAAAGATGCCCACCCTTGCGGCGTTTGCCTATCGCCACAGCTTGGGCATGCCCTTCGCCTATCCCGATAACGATCTCAGCTATTCCGGCAATTTTCTGAACATGCTCTTCCGCACCACGGAACTGAAATACCGGCCGAATCCCACTCTCGAGCGCGCCCTGGACATTCTTTTTATTCTTCACGCCGATCACGAGCAGAATTGCTCCTCGAGCGCCATGCGGGGCGTAGGCAGTTCCCACGTCGATCCTTACTCGGCAACTGCGGCGGCCACCGCGGCGCTTTACGGCCCGCTCCATGGCGGCGCGAATGAGCAAGTGCTCCGCATGCTTCTCGAAATCGGCTCGGTAAAGAATGTCCCGGCGTACATCAAGAGCGTGAAAGCCGGCGAAAAGCTTCTGATGGGCTTCGGCCATCGCGTGTACAAGAACTACGATCCGCGAGCCAGGATCGTAAAACACATCGCGTACGAAGTTTTCGACGTGATGGGCCGCAACCCTCTCATAGAGATTGCTCTCGAATGCGAGCGCATTGCGCTCGAAGACGAGTACTTCGTGACCCGCCGCCTGTATCCGAATGTGGACTTCTACACCGGCCTGATTTACCAATCGATGGGCTTCCCCGTGACGATGTTCCCGGTCCTTTTTGCGATTCCACGCACTTCGGGCTGGATCGCACAATGGGAAGAGATGTTGCTTGACCCTGAGCAAAAGATTTCCCGTCCGCGCCAGATCTATCTGGGAAGCGATTTGCGCGGATATGTTCCACTCGACGACCGCGGCTGAAAACTCCTTCTGCCCGTCCCACTTTGACTCATTCCGGAGGAGCCTCCGTCCATCGGTTTTTTCCGAAAAGTGATTGCATTCGGGCCTAATCTCTGGCAAAACACCCTGCACGCCTGCAGGGGGCCTCTGTAAATGGAACTATCTACACGTGATTCCGGCACAGCCACGATTGTTGACGTGGTCGGCGACATTACGCTCTATAACTCGCCGGACATGCGCAAAATGCTTATCGATCTGCTGAAGACGCAACGCAAACCTCGCGTGATCGTGAATATGCTCAACGTGAAATATATTGATAGCGCGGGCGTTGCTTCTCTGGTAGAAGGTCTAAAAATTGCAAGGGATCTGAAGAGCACATTTGCGCTTTTTGGTCTCAGCCGCACGGCTCGAGAGGTACTCGAGCTCACGCGCCTGATAAAGGTTTTTGAAGTCTATAACAACGAACAAGAAGCTCTGCAGGGTGGCGGCGCACCAGCCGCTCCCGCGAGGTAATTTCCGGTCGGATTCGGCGGGCAATTTTCGGGGATGCCGCCATCCGCCGGGTTTCACCAATGGCATTTACTGAATCAGTCGGCGCAGCGACAATTAACGGCCTGGCCTACGTTGGTGGCTTGGCTCGCATCACGGGGGGCGCCGCCAAGGCCCTCTTCGTCGAACCCGGTCGCGTTGGAAAGCTCCTCAGTCGCTCGATTCATCAAGCGATGGCTGTCGGCGTGGAAGCCATTCCCATCGTTTCGCTCATTTCTTTCTTCATCGGATTGATTTTTGCGCTTCAAAGCGCCTACCAACTTCGCAAACTTGGCGCCCTCCAATTCGTTGCCGCGGCAGTCGCCATCGCAATCACGCGCGAGCTTGGCCCCTTGATGACGGCGGTTATGGTAATCGGCCGCTCGGGTTCATCTTTCGCTGCTGAAATCGGCACGATGAAGGTCAATGAAGAAATCGATGCCATGGAAACGATGGCGCTCGAGCCAGTCCGTTTCCTGGTCGCTCCTAAATTGATCGCGATGATGCTCATGCTGCCCTGTCTCACCACCTGGGCTGATTTCATGGGGGTCGTGGGCGGAGGAGTATTCGGCGTCACCAGCGGCCCCTTCACTTGGCATTCCTATTTCCAGGCCACGCTAGACGCGCTGGTGAGGCGCGACATTCTCACCGGGTTGGTCAAGAGCGTCATGTTCGGCGTCGTGATCACCGCCGTCGGCTGTATGGAGGGATTTTCTACCGGCCTCGGTTCCGAGCAGGTAGGCCGCTCCACAACTTCGGCGGTCGTTAAATCAATTTTCATGGTCATTTTTGTAGACGTCATTTTTACGGCCATTTTTTATTTCGCGATGCCGGACTGAACGTGAATATGTCGCCTGAGTCTATTGTTAAACCGCAAGAGAGCCGCGCCGACGGTGGCGCCGCAATCTCCGTGCGCAATTTGCGCGTGAATTACGGCGAACGCGAAATCCTGCACACCATCAGCTTCGACATCAATCCCGGCGAAACGCTCGTGATCCTCGGCGGCTCGGGCTCGGGCAAAAGCACCTTGCTTCGCACGCTGGTAGGCCTCGAAAAACCCAGCGGCGGCGAAATCTGGATTCGCGGAAAGAATTTCGCGGCGTTAACGGATTCCAGCCGCGATGACCTCCTCAAGAAAATGGGCATGTCGTTTCAGGGCGGCGCCCTGTTCGGCTCCATGACCGTCGGCGACAATGTCGCTCTCCCCCTTCGCGAGCACACGCCGCTCGACGACTCCACCATTGAAATCATGGTCCGCCTGAAACTCGACCAGGTGGGTCTCTCAGGGTTTGAAAACTACATGCCAGCACAGCTGAGCGGAGGAATGAAAAAGCGCGCCGCCATCGCGCGCGCCTTGGCCATGGATCCGGAGATTCTGTTCTTCGACGAACCCTCCGCCGGCCTCGATCCCATCATCGCCGCCGGCATCGACGAACTCATCCTGAAATTAAAAAAGGCGTTTCGCATGACGATCGTCGTCGTCACCCACGAACTCGCCAGCGCCTATTTAATCGCCGATCGAATGATCCTCCTCGATAAAGGCGTCATCGTCGCCAATGGAACTACGGCCGAGCTGCAGAAGAGCCTGCAGCCGCGCGTGCGCCAATTTCTCGATCGCGTTCCCGAGCCGGAAATTTCAACGGAGCTGGATTATCTGCAGATGTTGACGGGAGAGATTCCGCCGTTGCGGCGATGATAGCGGCGGTGATAGAGGGCGCGGAGCTCGTGCTATACTCCGCGCGCCTGAGGGGGACCTTCCCGAAACATCGGGCGGGATATTAAGGAAGCCAATGGAATCGAAGCGAGAACAGGCACTCGTCGGTCTCTTCGTCGTCGTGGCGTCAGCATTGCTGATCGCCACCGTCTTATATCTCTCCGGCAGCCTCAGCCGCGGACTCGTTCCGTATCACACCTATTTCAAGAACGCGGGCGGAATGATTCCTGGTACCGAGGTTCGCTATGCCGGCGGTCCGAAAATAGGGCGTGTCACCAAGGTCGCCCCGGACCCGAAAGACCCCACGCGCATGGAGATCGATTTCGAGATCGAGCCCAGCGTTCCGGTTAAGACCGACAGCAAAGCGACCGTCGCCAGCACCAGTCCACTGGGAGAAAATTTTCTCGGCATTCTCCCGGGAACCCCTCCCGGCCCCGCACGCGCCCCCGGGTTCCGCGCTTCCCTCCAAAGAATATGTCAGCTTTGCAGACCTCGGTGACATGCTCTCCGGCCTCGGCCCTTCCGCTCAAGAGCTGATCGGCCATTTGAATGATCGCGTAATGGAAATGAAAGTCACGCTGGCCCGCGTGAATGATGTGCTCGATGACGAGAATCGCGCCAATATCAAAGCCACCATCGGCAACATCAAAGGTATGCTGGCCGAGAATCGCCCCGCCATCCGTTCCTCGCTGAATCACATAAACGATGCGAGCGCAAAGCTCAGCCCTCTCCTCGACAAATTCAATACCCTCTCCGATAAAGCCAACGAGCTGATCGCTCACATGGACGGCGTCATCACCGACCCCAACGTAAAGGAATCGATCGATAAGTTGAAGCAAACCTTAACGCAAGCTAACGAATTGACCACCCGGCTGAACAACCTGATGGATGCCAATTCCGAGAACCTCGACGAGATTATCGACAACCTGCGCGCCGTCTCCAACAACATGCGCGAATTCACGGAAACCATTAAGACTCGTCCGTACACTTTGATTCGCACCTCGAGCCCGAAGCCGCATGCAACGGGTCAGGCGCCGAAGTAAGTTGAAAAGACGGCAGCTTTGAAAGGAACATTAATGCGTCGCGCGAACTCTGCTGTGCTAGTGGCGGTACTTATAGGAGTTCTGTCGGGGTGTGGCGGCACGCGTCCCACCAAATACTACGTGCTCGACGTTCCCGCCCCGCCCACCACTCAGTCCTCCACGGCGTATCCTGTCTCCCTGCTCGTCGCCAGGCCCGTCACCTCGCACCTCTACCGGGACGATCGCATCGTTTTCGGCGCCGGTCCGGTGGAACTGGGCACTTATGAGTTCGAACGCTGGGCTCAATCTCCCGCCGACATGATGCAGGATCTGCTGGTCAGCTACTTGCGCGCCTCCAAACAATATCGCTCCGTTCTCCGCCCCGGCAGTAATGCGAGGGGCGAATACATCGTCCGCTCTTATCTGCGATCGCTCGCCGAGATTGACTCACCGGATTTTGTAGCCCGCTTCGCCATCCATATCGATCTATACGACCCGAAACAGGGTGCCACTGTCTGGAGCGGCGATTACTCCCATGATGAACCGGTGGGAAGCAAGACCGTTACGGCTGTTGTCGAAGCGCTCGACAAGAACGTGCGCGCCGGGCATGCAGCAGCTCACCTCGGAAATGGGTCAGTACTTCACCGAGCATCCACCCACACCATCACAGGCCGCCAAATAGCGACGCCGTCTTGGCGGTCCGTTTCATATCTGCCAAATCCGGTGTTCCATTTTGAAATTTCTCCACTGATGCGTATTGGCTCATCTATTCCCTCCTAGCTGCCGATACGACATTCAAGGCGCCTTTGTCACAGGTGTCGTTGCGGGGGACCCTTGGATTTCCTGAGGCAACTTTTCGGCTCGGGTGACTTCCAGCCACACGGCTACTGCTACCTCTGGAACGCCCGGCTGGTCTGGCTGCATGCCATTTCAGATCTGGTAATTGCGCTGGCATATTTTACGATACCCGTCACGCTCGTCTGGTTCATCCGCAAACGGCGCGATCTTCCCTTCAGCTGGATCTTTGTCTGCTTCGGAGTATTTATTGTTGCCTGCGGCGCCACCCATGTAATGGAGATATGGAATCTCTGGCATGCGAACTACTGGCTGGCCGGCGTCATCAAGGCGGTTACCGCTGCCGCCTCGATTGTCACTGCTCTCCTTCTGATTCGGCTTGTGCCACAGGCCCTCGACCTTCCCAGCCCCCAGCAATGGCTCTTTGCCAACGCCGCGCTTCAAAAAGAAGTTCAAGACCGCCGCGAGCTCGAGCTGAATCTCCGTATCAGCGAGTCCATGTACCGCGAACAGGCCGAGCTTCTCGAACTAACCCACGACGCTATTTTTGTCCGCAGTCTCGAGAAAAAAATTCTCTATTGGAATCGCGCTGCCGAGAAGCTCTATGGCTGGCAAAAGGAAGAGGCTCGCGGAAAAATTACCCATGATCTTCTTCACACCGTCTTCCCAAAACCCCTGCCTGAAATTCAGGCGGAAGTAGTCGAGAAAGGCTACTGGGAAGGTGAGCTGGTACACACGCGGCGGGATGGGGCGCTGATCACAGTCTCCAGCCGCTGGGCTTTGCGCGTGGATGCCGCCGGAAAGCCGGTGTCGATTCTCGAAAGCAATCGCGACATCAGCCATCGCAAGCACGAAGAGCAAAAATTCCGTGATCTTCTCGAATCAGCGCCCGACGCAATCGTAATTGTGAACGAACAGGGCCGCATCGTTCTGACCAACGCTCAGACAGAGAAGCTGTTTGGCTATCCACGCCAAGAATTGCTGGACCAGCCTGTCGAGATCCTCGTGCCTCACCGATTCCATGGAGAACACGCCGGGCATCGCCAGAACTATTCTCATTCTCCCCGCCCACGCGCGATGGGAGCCGATTTGGAACTCTTCGGCCGCCGCAAGGACGGCTCCGAGTTTCCCGTCGAAATCAGTCTAAGCCCGCTCGAAACCGGGGAGGGCAAGCTCATCTCCAGTGCCATCCGCGATGTCAGCGAACGCGCGCAAGCAGCCGAAGCCCTCAAGGCCAGCGAAGAACGATTGCAGTTGGCTCTCGAAGCGGCGCAATTGGGCGTGTGGGATTTGGACCTGATCAACGATCGTGCATTCCGCTCTCTTCGCCACGATCAGATCTTCGGCTACGATTCGCTCCAGCCCGAGTGGGGCATACAGATCGCAATAAAACACATAGTTCCTGAAGATCGCGAACAATTTCAATCGAGTTTCGCCCAAGCACTCGCCACCAATATCTTTTCCACAGAATTCCGCGTCAGGGGAGCACAAGACCACACCGTCCATTGGGCCTTCGCTCAAGGACGCGTCTATCGAGACGGGAATGACAAGCCGGTGCGCATGATGGGAGTTGTTTCCGATACCACCGCACGCAAGCAAGCGGAACATCAAATTGAGCTCCATCGTCAGGAATTGGCCCGTTCGAACACCGATCTGGCCGCCGCGAATCAGGAACTGGAGGCCTTCAGCTATTCTGTCTCTCACGATCTCCGCGCCCCGCTACGCCACATTGACGGATTCGCCCGCATCTTGAAAGAAGAGCACGCCGCAGAGCTGTCCGAAGAAGCCCAAAGATATCTAGACCGCGTGCTCCATGGCGCGAATCACATGGGCCACCTTGTAGATGACCTTCTGAATCTCGCCAAAATCGGCCGAAGAGAGCTGGCCCGCCAAAGAACGAAACTAGACATCCTCGTTCGCGAGACACTCGCCGATTTGCCGGAAACAGAAAATCGAAGCGTGGAGTGGCGCGTCGAGCCTTTGCCTGAAGTGGACTGCGACCCCGGCCTGCTCAAATTGGTTTTCAACAACCTGCTTGGCAACGCTCTCAAATTTACCCGCAGCCGCCAGCCTGCCGTAATCGAGATCGGCACGAGCGATTCCGCCGGCCCCACCACGATTTTTGTCCGCGACAATGGCGTGGGCTTCGATCCCAAGTATGCCGATAAACTTTTCGGAGTCTTCCAGCGCCTTCATCGCCAGGAGGATTTCGAGGGCACCGGCGTCGGCTTGGCCACCGTGCAGCGAATCATTCGCAAACACGGAGGCGAAGTCTGGGCCGAATCCGAAGTGGATCGCGGCGCCACATTCTTTTTCTCATTTGGCGCCACGGCCAGCCACTTCACTCAGTGCCCCAGCCTGTGGAGGTAAGTCGTGCCTGAGGCCATTGAAATCTTATTGGTCGAAGATAATCCTGCCGATGCAGAGTTGACTATCCACGCACTCCAGAAAAGCAAGCTGGTCAATCATATTCGCCATCTGCAGGACGGCGCCGAGGCTCTCGATTTCCTGTTCTGCCGCGGCGACTATTCCATGCGCGAAGTTCGAGGCTCCTCCCCGGCTGATTTTGCTCGATCTGAAATTACCGAAGATCGACGGAATCGGCGTTCTGGAACAAATAAAAAGCGACACGCGAACCAAGGCCATACCAGTCATTCTCCTTACTTCCTCCAAAGAAGAGCGTGATGTGGCCACAAGTTACAAGCTCGGCGTGAACAGTTACATCCAAAAGCCGGTCAATTTTGCGGAGTTTCAGGATGTCGTGAGGCAGCTGGGCATGTATTGGTTGATCGTCAATAGCAAGCCGCCTGCTTTCGCCTTTTCTTAGGAGTCTCCACTCGATGTCTGAGATCTCGTCGGAAAAAGAAGCTCTTCGCGCGAAATCGCCGCTTCGTCTGCTCCAGGTGGAGCACGAGGCCGACGATATAGAACTCTGCCTACGCGAGCTGAAGAAGTCCGGGCTTCACTTTGAAGTCGACACTGTCGCCACCAGAGAGGCATACGTTCAAAAATTATCCGAGAAACCGTTCGACGTCGTCATCGCCGACTATCGCCTGCCCGGCTGGACCGGAATGGACGCACTAGCCGAAATCAAGCAGCGAGGCCTCAATATTCCCTTGATTCTTGTTACCGGTACGCTGGGTGATCGTCTCGCGGTGGAGTGCATCAAGGAGGGGATCACCGATTACGTTTTAAAAGACCAGCTAGCGCGCCTTCCCGCTGCCTTGATTCGAGCGCGCGAAGAGAAGGAATTGCGCGACGCGGAAACCCGCGCCATGGAGGCCCTCCGCGCCAGCGAAAGTCGTTATCGTGGTTTGGTCCAAAACGCAACGTACGGAATGCTCTGGGTCACCGCCGACGGGAATATCCTAGCCGTGAATCCTGCCTTTATCCGCATGCTTGGATACGATTCCACCGAAGAAGTTCTGGCCATCGGCAATACCACGGCGCTTTACCGCGATCCCTCTGTTGCAGCCAAACTCCGCGAAAGGTACAAGGCAAGCGGACAAGTTGATGCTTCGGTCGAATGGAAACGCAAAGATTCCAAAATTATCACCGTCCGTCTCAGCGGCCGCCGCGTCATCGACCCTGAACAAAACGGCGAGTGCGCGGAAGTCATCGTCGAGGATGTCACGGAACGCTTGGCCCTTGAGAAGCAGCTCTTGCAAGCGCAAAAGTTCGAAGCTATCGGCCAGCTCGCCGGCGGAATCGCCCACGATTTCAACAACATGATCGGCGCCATCATGGGCTGGTCCGATATCGGTATGGAAGAGACAGAAGAAGGCGCCCGCCTCCGCCGCCATTTTCAAAAAATCCATCAGCAGGCTGAACGCGCCGCCGCACTCACTCGCCAGCTCCTGGCTTTTGCGCGCCGCCAAATTCTCGAGCCGCGCAATATCGACCTGAACCAGAGCGTCACTGAAACTCTCAACCTTCTCGAAAAAGTAATCGGCAGCAATATTGAAATCAAAACGATCCTCGCGCCCAGCTCTCTCCCTGGTTCGCGCCGATCCCACCCAGGTCGAGCAGGTGCTGATGAATCTCTGCATCAACGCTCGCGATGCCATGCCCGACGGCGGCTCCTTGCTCATCGAGACCGCGCTTGTCATCTTCGATGCGGAATACTGCGCTCACCAGCCGTTCGCGCGCCCCGGCGACTACGTGATGCTTTCCGTCACCGACACGGGAACTGGCATGGACGCGGCCACCGTCGATCGTATTTTCGAGCCGTTCTTCACCACCAAGGAACTCGGCAAGGGCACCGGTCTCGGCCTCGCCACGGTTTACGGCATCGTCAGGCAACACGGCGGATTCACTCATGTGTATAGCGAATTGGGTGTCGGAACCACATTTCGTACATATTTTCCGGCCGCCCCGCTCGCGACCAAATCTGTCGAAACGGTCGAAGACACGCGACCCGTTCGCGGCGGCGTCGAGACGATTCTTGTTGTCGAAGATCATCCCGGCCTGCGCGAGCTCGCTTTCGAAACGCTCACCAACCTCGGCTACAAAGTGATTCTCGCTTCCGACGGCGAGCAGGGCCTGCATGAGTTTGAAATCCGCCGCGACCAAATCAATCTTCTTCTTCTGGATGTTGTTCTGCCCAAACTGAGCGGGCCGCACATTTACTCGCGCATCTGCGAAATCAAACCCGATGTCTTGGTGATTTTTGCAACGGGTTACAGTGCCGACATGGCTTCGCTTCAAAAAGAACTGCAAAAAGGCCTGCCGATCCTTCAAAAGCCCTACTCGCCGCGCAACTTAGCGCGTAAGGTTCGCGATACCCTGGATCAACCACGTGTCCCCGTTGCGCAAGAGAAGCCATGTGACTCGCCGCAGCCCGCCTCAGTTCATCACGATTAGCGTTGACACCATTTCTTCCCTCGTGGTATTTCAGAATTAATCCGTGGACACCGGCTTCTTGCCGGGTTGCTGGATCGTCAGACGCGGAAGTACCACCCAAAGGACGATCCCGCAACGAGCCCACCCACCCCGGGAGGTGGAATGCCGCTTGGCTTTCACCTCCCTTTTTTGTGCCCGCTGATTTCTCAGCGGATTGCTGCGCCGACCGCGTACCGTCTCGCGATCGCTTGCTTACTCAAGCACTTGCGGGGTTATAATGCGCACTCGGCAGCCACCAGTATTGCGCCAGTATGTGGCGGAGGGGACATGGGCCTGCAAATTGCCGCGCGTAAAGCCGGAAACGTCACCATCCTCGATCTGCAGGGCCGCATCACGATCGGCAACAGCAATGACGCACTCGGTGCCGAATTGCGCCGCCTCGCCGAAATCGCCCCCTGCGACGTCCTCGTCAATCTCGCCGGCGTTCAGCAGGTCGATAGCTCCGGCATCAGCACTCTGGTTCGCTCCTTCGTCACGCTCGAGCGCAACGCCGGCAGCCTCAAGCTCCTGAATCCCACCGGCCACGTCCGCGAAGTCCTCGAACTCACCCGCCTCATCCAATCCATCCCCACCTACACCGACGAAGCCAAAGCCGTCGCCAGCTTCCGCGGCGGCGTCGCCACGGCCTAGATCGAGTTGTGCGATATTCCTTGCAACTGACCTCGCTAAAACCAATTTTGCGAGTATAATATATTTCTTTCGCCTTTGGTATTGCTTCTTTCTTGATCTTGCCGCTCCAGGGCAGGCGGGGGCACAGGACCTTGGCACACAAATGGCGGAGGCGCTTCAAAAAGCCAAAATTCACAGCGTTCTGGTTTTTGATTTTATTGGGCCTAAGGACGAGCTAAACGCGCTTGGTCAGGATCTCGCCGACAAATTCAGTACGACTTTGCAAAAGAGCTCTTCCGAGCTTCCGGTGGTGGATCGCGCTGACGTGAAGAAACTCATCGAAACAAACCGCGTCCCGACAGATATAGTTCGCGATACAGAAATTGCATGGTGGCTAGCCACACAATTGAAGGTGGACGCGTTTATGCTTGGCAATCTATCGCTCGATGGGGATAAGCTGGAAATTGAAATTGGCGCCGTTGCCACGAAAGATGGCAAATCAATCGCCACATTCTCTGTACCGGCACCGATCTCCGACGGAATGAAAGCTCGCATGGCCATTCCTGTAGCTGAAAGAATAGAATTTGACAAGCCTCATAGCGTCGGTTCGCAAAGAGACGATGCCACCCGCTTGCCTTCACTGCCCGTCTCCCCAGTTTTCTCAAGCAGCCGTGGAGCATCACATTGAGGGAACTGTTTCGCTGATTGCGCTTATTGGGCTAGACGGACGTGCGCGCCAGATAGACATTCTCAAGCCGATATCCCATCGGCTGACTGAAAAGGCTATCGAGGCGGTTCAGTCTTGGACCTATCAGGCCGGCAACATCAGCAGATGGGACGCCAGATAGAAGTCGTGACTCAGATCGAAGTCGTATTTAAGCTTTGAAGTAAATTCCGCCTACGCGTTCTTCTTCAGGTCCGCAAGCACGAGCTTCGCAACTTCCTTCAGCGTATCAAAAACACCCTGCCCGGTCACCGCGACAGCCTCCATCGAAGGCTCGCCCTTCACGCTAAGCTGCTTCTGCAATTCGTCGACGGGCAACACGTTCGGCAGATCTCGCTTGTTCAACTGCAACACGTAAGGAATCGTATCGAAATTCAAATTGTGATCCTTCAGATGCTCCCGCAGATTGTCGAGCGTCTCCAGGTTCGCATCCAGCCGCTCTTCCTGCGAATCTGCCACAAACACCACTCCATCCGCGCCCTTCAAAATCAACCGCCGGCTCGCCTCGTAAAACACCTGCCCCGGAACGGTATACAAATGAAAGCGAGTCCGAAATCCGCGCACAGTCCCCAGGTCGAGCGGAAGAAAATCGAAGAAAAGAGTGCGATCCGTCTCGGTCGCGAGCGACACCATCTTTCCCTTTTGATTCGATCCCGTGTGCTCGTAGATCCACTGCAGGTTCGCGGTCTTCCCGCCGAGGCCGGGGCCATAGTAGACAAGCTTGCAGTTAATTTCGCGCGCGGGAAAATTAATAAACGGCACAATTTCCTCAGTTTTGCAGCCGAGGTTACTTATAGCACAGGCTCGCACCACCGCCAACGCGACCGCCACGCCATGCTTCGCAATTGACAACTCTCCACCGCACTGCCAGTTAGCAGGAATTCACCCGCCGACTGACATTCTGTGTCCAATTCGCCAAAAATCGCCCCGCCGCCTACCTTTAGCCCTGCATTGACGCAGGTGCCCGACTTTGCTATGTTTCCTCGACAGTAATACGGAGCCACCACGTGAAGCATCGCGCAGCCCGCACCTCTCGATCCCCGAGAAGTAGCCAGAAGATGCTGAAAACAAAGAGCTTGAAAGTGAGCGCCAAGGCGAAAGCCATGCCTCCGGACCCCGAGGCAGGCGCCAAGCTCGCCCAGCTCAAATTCTACGAAGAGGCTCTTAAGTATTTTCAGCAGCAAAAGTTTCAACGCGCTAAGCAGTCCCTGGAACGCGCCCTGGAAGGCCCCAGCAGAGAACTTCGCGATCGCGCGCAAGTTCATGTCCGCATCTGCGAACAGCGCATCTCGCGCCTGCCGGCCGCTGCGCCTAAATCCGCGGAAGATCATTACACGCAGGGCGTCGCGCTCATGAATCTCGGCCGCTGGGACGAAGCGCGCGAACATCTCGACCGCGCCCGCAAATCCGCTCCCAAAGCTGACCACATCGTGTACGCCATGGCCGCGCTCGATTGCCTCACCGGCGAAGCTGACTCCGCCATGCAGAATCTAAAAATCGCCATCCAGCTTCGTCCCGAAAATCGCTACCACGCCCGCAATGACGAGGACTTCGCATTCTTGCAGGAAGACCCTCGATTCACCGAACTGCTCTACCCCGAGCGAGACGGTTCGAGCGCCTAGCCTCGATTTTTCTCCGTGAAAAATAGTTCGCACCCTCGCGTCCGCCCAGTTCGCATCGTGGCACTCGGCGGCGGCACAGGTCTCTCCACAGTCCTTCGCGGCCTCAAACAACATATCGGCGATCCCAAACGCGGGATAGAGCGGCCCATCTCGGATCTCGCCGCAGTCGTCACCGTCACCGACGACGGCGGAAGTTCCGGCCGCCTTCGCCGCGATTATCGCGTCCTCCCACCGGGCGACATTCGCAATTGCATGGTCGCGCTTTCGAAGGACGAGGACCTTCTCGGCAAATTATTTCAATACCGTTTCTCCGGCGGTCGCGGCCTCGCCGGCCACAGCTTCGGCAATCTTTTTCTCACCGCCCTCACCCACATCACCGGCGATTTCCCGGAAGCAGTGCATCTCTCTTCGCAAGTACTTGCGATTCGCGGGCGGATCTTTCCTTCCACTGCCCAGAACGTCACCCTCGAAGCCGAACTCGAAGATGGTTCCATCGTCGCCGGCGAAACAAGAATTTCCCGCTCGAAGCAGCGAATCCGCCGCATTCGTCTCGTCCCGCGCCGCGTCCGACCGCTCTCCGAAGTGCTCGCCGCGCTTCACTCCGCAGACTTGATTCTCGTCGGCCCCGGCTCCCTCTACACCAGCATCATTCCCAATCTCCTGGTCGAAGGCGTCATAAAAGCGATCACCCGCTCGAGCGCCAGGTGCGTTTACATTGCCAATCTCATGACGCAACCCGGCGAGACCGAGCACTACTCCGTCGCCGATCACGTCCGCGCCATCTACGAACACACCCGCGTTCCCATATTCCACTCGGCGGTGATCAACCGCACTCCCGCTTCCGCGCAAATGTTGAGCCGCTATCGCAAACAGGGCGCCGAGATTGTCAGGCCCTCATTCGGTGAGCTCAAGCGAATGGGACTCCCCTACCTCACCGCCGACCTGCTGCAACAGCGCGGCAAGATCCGCCACGATACCGGCCGCCTCGCCAAGCTTCTCCTCCGCGAATACGTCGCCAAGCATTCCAGTCACTGATTCAGCCTCTGATTGAGCTACCGATTCAACCACTAACCAGTGTTCCGTTTTGCGCCAGTCTGGCAGCGCTCCCAAAAAGCCTTTTCTTGCGCCGCGTTCACCGTGTTCGTATACTTGCCCGCGCTGTTTATAAGCCATATTGGCGTAATTTGTGACTGCCTATAACAACGTCGAATTCCGAAGGCTCTCATTCATGCTCGTCAGATTCCTCCAGGAGGTGTCATGTCTGCGGCTGCGCAGGATGAATTAAACGTTTATCAGTCTGCGGAGGCGCGCTTCGAAATCGCCGCGCATAAGCTGAACTTGGAAGATGGCCTTTATCGCTATCTGAAGTACCCCAGCAAGGAAATCACGGTTTACATTCCCGTCCCGCTCGACAATGGCAAACTCGAAGTCTTTACCGGCTATCGCGTCCTGCATTCCACGATCCGAGGCCCAGGTAAGGGCGGTATCCGTTTCGCTCCCGACGTCAGCCTCGACGAAGTTCGCGCCCTCGCAGCCTGGATGACCTGGAAATGCGCCGTCGTCAACATTCCCTTCGGTGGCGCGAAGGGCGGCGTCATCTGCGACCCGAGCAAGCTCTCGAAGACCGAAATCGAGCGCATCACCCGCCGCTACACCGCCGAGCTGAGCGAATGGTTTGGGCCCGAGCGTGACGTTCCTGCCCCTGATATTGGCACCAACGCGCAAACCATGGCCTGGGTGATGGACACCTACGCCATGCACGTACGCCAGGCCACTACCGCCGTCGTCACCGGTAAGCCGCTCGAACTCGGCGGCTCGCAAGGCCGCACGGAAGCTACCGGCCGCGGCTTGATGATCTGTTGCGACAAGGCCATTCAGAAACTCGGAATGCAGCGTCGCGGCGCTCGCGTCATCATTCAAGGCTTTGGCAACGTAGGCTCGCAAGCCGCCGACCTGATGCACAAGGCGGGCTACAAAATCATCGGCGTTGCAGACATCCATGGCGGTCTATACAACGAAGCCGGCTTCGACATCCCGAAGCTGATCGAATGGGTCTACGGCCAGCGCAAACCGCTTCCTGATTTCCCGGCCGGCGGCGAAAAAATGAGCGCGCAGGAAGTCCTTTTCCATCCCTGCGAGATTCTCGTCCCTGCGGCCACCGAAAATCAGATCACCACGAAAAACGCTCATCGCGTCGATTGCAAAATCCTGTGCGAGGGCGCCAACGGCCCCACCACATCACACGCCGACCCAATCATCGAGAAAAAGGGAATCTTCATCATCCCGGACATTCTCGGAAATGCGGGCGGGGTCACTGTGAGTTATTTCGAATGGGTGCAGGATCGCCAGGGCTTTTTCTGGCGCGAGAGCGAAGTAAATGAGCGCTTGCAGGACGTGATGGAGCAAAGTTTCGATCAAGTTGTGCTTTACGCAGAAACCCACGGGGTGAATAATCGTATCGCCGCGTATATTGTGGCGATTGATCGCGTGGCCCGCGCCCTGAAATTGCGCGGCATCTACGCGTGATTTGATAAGGCGGCCTGTCATCCTGAACGCATCCGTCCAAGATGCATGAAGGATCTCAGCTGCGCGCACTCTCGATCTCGTAATGGAGGCAAGTCTGTATCCTGAAGCCATTTCGCCGGGCGCTCTGAAGACGGAGGACGAACACCGCCGCGACATCTGCGCCGTCGGCCGCTGGATTCACGACCGCGGCTACGTCGCCTCCACCGACGGCAACATCTCGCTTCGCCTGGACCCTCGCCGCATTCTCACCTCGCCCACCGGCATCAGCAAAGGCATGATGACGCCCGACGATCTCGTCGTCACCGATCTTCAGGGCCACAAGATGAGCGGCCGCCGCAATGCCAGCTCCGAACTCGGCATGCATCTCCTGATTTACAGCCGCCGCCCCGACATCAATGCCGTCTGCCACGCGCATCCGCCGGCCGCCACTGGTTACGCCGCCGCCGGCATTCCGCTTAATAAAGCAATTCTGTGCGAACTCGTTCTCTCCCTCGGCTGCATTCCGGTCGCCCGCTACGGCACTCCCGGAACCAACGAACTCACCGAAGCACTCGAACCGCTCGTCCAAAGCTACGAAGCAATCCTGATGGCCAATCACGGCGTGGTCTGCTACGGGCAGGATCTCCTCTCCGCTTTTTTCCGCATGGAGACCACCGAACACTTCGCCCGCGTCTCCCTCGTCACCGAATTAATCGGCAAACAAGTCTTGCTTTCCAGCGGAGATGTGGAAAAATTGCTCGCGGCGCGCGCCCGTTACGGCGTTCAAACAGCTTCCTCCATCGGCCCTGACTGTCCAGTCACAGCCGATGCCGCCGATTCCGAGCGAATCACCCTGACGCGTCGCGAACTCGAAGCGCTCGTAGACGAAGCCGTACAGAAAGAGCGCTCGCGCCGATAGCGCAACAGGCCGTCTTCGAATTTTTCGAAAAGCTTTGTAGGCCGCGGTTTTAACCGCGCCAATTTCGCCGGACCTTAGGGGGGCTTTAGCCTCTGAAGTACATCAGGCCTGTTTCAGACGGACACCAGACAACGTTCAGAAGTGGTTGCCGGAGGATCCAGAATGGGCGAAGCACTCGGTATGATCGAAACGCGCGGCATGGTTGCGATGATCGAGGCCTCGGACGCGATGGTGAAAGCGGCCAAGGTCACGCTCGTCGGCTGGGAGAAGATCGGTTCCGGCTACGTGACCGCGATGGTCCGCGGCGATGTGGCCGCCGTGAAAGCGGCCACCGATGCCGGCGCCGCCGCTGCGCGCCGCGTGGGCGAACTGATCGCCGTCCATGTCATCCCGCGGCCGCATCAGTCGCTCGAGGACGTGTTGCCCATCGGCAAGACCCCGATGGTAGCCGCCAAGTAGCTGTCGCAAAGCGGTTCAGTTGGTTTTCGGTGGGAGCCCCCTGCTTTAGCAAGGGGGAGCTGGACTTCAGTCCGGCGGAAAAAGGGCCCAAGAACAAGGGGCTTTAGCCCCGGGAAGTACGCTTCAGAAATGATCACAAACTCGAACCCGATAAGGCCACAAATTCACGCCCGTAGCCAGTTTCGTAGCTCAGGTCCCATTCCGGCCGCACTGCGCCGGAATTGACCTGAGGCCTTTGACGCTAGCTGCAAGCTGAATCGGGACGTAAAAAGCTTCACCAAGACAAATCAATCTCATGCTTCTCGCTCGCATCGTCGGCACCGTCGTTTCCACTCGCAAAGACCCGCGACTCGAAGGCAAAAAGCTCCTCATCGTAAAACCCATCAATCCCGAAGGCGGCGATGAATCCGGCTACCTGATCGCCGTCGACACCGTTGACGCCGGCTTCCGCGAAACCGTCCTCGTCGTCTCCGGCAGCTCCGCCCGCCTGGCCGCCGAATGCAAGGACCGCCCCGTCGACGCCGCCATCATCGGCATCGTCGACACGATCCAGCTAGACGCCCACCACGAAGCCGAAGCTCGCCGCCGCCCGAAAAAAATGACTAACCAGCGAGCCACTGTCATCCTGAACACCGCGAAGGATCTCAGCGCTTCGTCCGCCTCTCAATGCAATTTGCACTCGTCTTGCGACGGACGGAATCAATGATTCTCGGTCGCGTCATCGGCAAAGTCGTTGCCACCATGAAAAATGACACACTCGTCGGCCAGCGCCTGCTCATCGTGCAGCCAATCGACCGTCATGGCCGTGATAAGGGTAAAGCGATTGTCGCGCTCGATTCGGTGGGCGCCGGAGCGGGTGAAACCGTTTACTGGTGCCGGGGAAAAGAAGCCAGCTTCCCGTTTCTTCCCGTCGAACCGCCCACCGACGCGACAATTGTAGGCATCGTCGACGAAATCAACGTCCCTGCGGAATCCGGAAATTCCTGAATGCTGATCGCGCGAGTCGTCGGTGACATAGTCGCCACTCAAAAAGATCCGTCGCATCACGCCCGAAAAATCCTGCTCGTGCAGCCGCTGAACCTCGACGGCTCCGATCGCGGCGAAGCTATTGCCGCCCTCGATGCCGTGGATGCCGGAATCGGTGAGCGCGTGCTACTTTCCGCCGAAGGCTTTTGCGCAATGACCGCCGTCGGCCGACCCAACTCCCCTATCGACACCGCCGTAATCGGCATAATCGATGAAGTAACGCTGATCGATGGCGTGACGTAACGGTCATCCCAGTAGGGGCGGGTCTCAGACCCGCCCGCGCAGCCCACACCAAAGCGCCACCCACATGCGACTTTCCTGATACAGCACGCCGTGTCGAAGTGTTCCGAGACCTGTTATTTGATTGCTCCGAAACAATTCACCAAAAAAAGGCAGCGCTCGCTGCATCGAACGCTGCCCATTCCGCGACCACCGAACAAATCCCCGGCTCCGTCAGTTCGTTACTTTCCCGCAACCGTGCCGCTCGTCACTGAAATGTATTTTGCCTTGCCGTCAAAATGCACCTCGGTGATCTGGTTGCCGTCAGTCACAACGGATGTGTAGGAAGCCTTGCCCTGCCCGTCTTTCCACTCGATCGGAGCTTCCGCCACCACTTTTCCGTCGCGCGAGATCGTCATTTTCGATCCGTCTGCGGACACTTGATAGGTCCCAGGCTTCAGATCTTTTCCGCCCAAAGTCACTGCGCTATGCAGATCCACAGCAACTCGGGAGACGGGCTTCACTGTTCTTGAATCGTCGGCGCGAGCTGCGATTGGAATCACCAGAGCAAGCGCCGCCAGGATTGTCACTACAAAATTCATTCGACGATGTTCCATTTTATTTCTCCTTGTTCTCACTCGCCCCTTGCAAACTCTTAGACGCTGTGACTTCTGCACCGCGAGCACCATTTCAAAAGATTCATAGAAAAAGCCTTGCAGCAATCGTTACAACTAAATCGCTCCGCATGCGGACACCGTGCGTGCGAAAGCGAACAGCCCATTCGGGCCTCCGCAAATACAAATGAGTAAAAAATCAACACTCTCCGAATTTTCGGAGATCGCCGAACGCTGCGAAGCAGTTTTTGCCGTGCTCTTTCTGTAATACGCGCGCCGTGTCGAATAGTTCCGGCGTGATAGAAAATTAACAATCTTCGTAAATTCGGATTTTTGCCGTGGATTTGACTGCACCTTTTTGGTGCACAGGCTTTTTGTGGTCCGCCGGGCTCACATTGACACCCTGACCACGCTCAGGAATAATCGCTCGACATGATCGGTTCGCTTCGCGGCAAGCTCATTGAGAAACGCCCTAACCAGCTCCTCGTTGATGTGAATGGCGTGGGCTACCAAGTGCAGATTCCGCTCTCCACGTTCGCGAGCCTCGCTGCGCTCCACGCCGAAACGAACCTGCTGATTCACACGCACGTGCGCGAAGACCAGCTCACGCTGTACGGTTTTGCGACGGCACGCGAAAAGCAGTGTTTTGAGCTGCTGATCTCTGCGTCCGGCGTGGGCCCTTCGCTCGCGCTGAAGATTTTGTCGGGGATGAGCATCGAAGAGCTGGTTCCCGCAATCCGAAAAAGCGATCTTGCGCAGCTCGTAAAAATTCCGGGCGTGGGCCGCAAGACTGCGGAACGAATTGTGGTAGAGCTGCGCGACAAGCTCGTCGTAATTGACGTTCCGGAAGCGGGCAAGCCGAGCACGCGCTCTCAGCTCGAGGACGACGTGGCATCTGCTCTTATGAATCTTGGCTACGATACGAAGTCGGTCGAGCATGCCGTTGAAAAATCGCGCGCAGCGAGCGGCGGCGATTTCGAAAAATTGCTGCGGTCATCGCTCCAGATTCTCGGCAGCTCTGCGATGCAAAAATCCGCCCGCGCAGGTCGCGACGAATGACCGACAATCGCAGCCGCATCATTTCCGGCAAAGCCCTCGAAGAAGACGCGCGCATTGACGCCACCGTGCGTCCGCAGAAGATCGAAGACTTCATCGGCCAGTCGCGCGTAAAAGAAAACCTGAAAATCGCCGTGGACGCCGCGCGCAATCGCGGCGAAGCGCTCGATCACGTGCTGCTCTACGGCCCGCCCGGACTCGGCAAGACCACGCTCGCGCAGATTCTCGCCAACGAAATGGGCTCGGCCATCAAAATCAGCTCGGGCCCGCTCCTGGAAAAGAAGGGCGACCTCACCGCCGTCCTCACTTCTCTCGACGCGCGTGATTTTTTCTTTCTCGACGAAATTCACCGCCTGCAGCCGGCGATGGAAGAAATTCTCTATCCCGCGATGGAGGATTTCCGCATTGACCTGATCATCGGCCAGGGCCCCGGCGCGCGCGTTCATCCGTATCAGCTGAATCGCTTCACGCTGATTGGCGCCACCACGCGCGCGGGCCTGATCATGGCGCCGCTGCGCTCGCGTTTCGGCATCGTTCATCGCCTGGAATTTTATTCGCCGGAAGATTTGCAGCGCATCGTGGAGCGCTCCGCAAAAATTCTCGGCATCACGATGGACCGCGAAGGCGCCGCCGAAATCGCGCGCCGCAGTCGCGGCACTCCGCGCGTCGCGAATCGTTTGCTGCGCCGCGTGCGCGATTTCGCTGAAGTGCGCGCGAATGGCGACATCACGCTAGGCGTCGCCCGCGATGCGCTCGCAATGCTCGGCGTCGACGAGCACGGCCTCGACGAAGTGGACCGCAACCTGATGCTGACTATTATTCAGAAGTATTCAGGCGGCCCGGTGGGGCTGAACACGATCGCCGCTTCGCTGAGCGAGGAAGAAGACGCCATCGAAGAAATCTACGAGCCTTACTTGATGCAGCTTGGGCTGCTCGACCGCACGCCGCGCGGCCGCGTTGCGACGGCGCTGGCTTACAAGCATTTCGGCTTTGATGAGCCACGCCGGCAGCCTGCGCTTTTCAGCTAGCCAGCCAATTGGCACTTGCGCTGTCCCCCCTTTTACCGCCTATTAGAATTTCGTAAATTGCTGATTCGCGGCGGCTTGCCGTGAGTTTTAATCGCGCTACCGTGTATTAAAACTGAGGTCCGTAACCCCGACTGGCGCGGCCTTGCTGTTCGCGCGTTCGGGCACGGCATGCCGTGACCCCTACTGAATACAGCACTGCATCTTTAGATGCTTGGCTAGCTTAGCCGGTAGCTTCGTGGCGAGAGATCCAGCCCGTGGTTGGATGTTGCCAATCTCCACAAAGCAGACTGTAAAGTTTCATGGCATCCCCTTGGAAGTGTGGCAACATCGAAGTACCGGTACGAAGACAACTGCTCGGGGTGTGGTGTCGGCGTGAGAGTGAAGAGAAGCTGGAAGTGGAGGGCTGGGGATTGGCGACCGATTATCCTGGCAGCGGCCGCAGCGTTTCCTGCTGCTGCGGGAGTGAGCGCGTGCGATCAGATTCCTGCGGGCCAGACGTTCGAGATCAGGCTTTTGCAGCCGCTCGCGTCGTACAGTTCAAAACCCAATACCAGCGTTCGCGCTCTTCTGGTTGAATCTCCGCAGTGCGATGGGTCAGCCGTTTTTCCGATTGGCACGATCGTGGAAGGATATATCCAGTCCGTTCATCGTGTGGGCATGGGAATCCGCCATGAGACTGCTGCGCTTCACGTGGTATTCAACCGGTTTTCCATTGGCAACGGCGAATCGTCGGAAATGCAGTCGCAAGTGGTGGACGTGGACAACGCCCGCGAAAACGTGAAGAAGGGCGTGATTCAAGGCGTACTTGGAACGCAAACGCCGCAGGGACGCATCACCAGCCGGCTGAAATATCTGCCGACGATCAATCCCTATTCTGATTGGTTTCTGCTCGCTTACCGGGCAACTTTTCCAATTTTCCCCGAGCCGGAGATTTATTTTCCGGCCGGCACGGACATGCGTCTGGAATTAACGTCGCCAATGCCCGTGGTCAGCCGGTCGCCGGCGGAATCAATGGTGAGCGAGTTCGACCAGTCCGAAAAGGACGAGCTGAGCATGATGGTGCAGTCGTTTCCGGAGCGTACGTTCACGCGAAAAGGCCAAGAAGCGGACGCAATCAATCTTGTTTTTCTGGGATCTCGAGAGCAGGTGGAAAATTCTTTCGCGGCGGCGGGCTGGCAGGGCAGCGATCCTTCATCCAAGCGGGCGTCGTTCCGCCAGTTTCACGCATTTTTGGCGTTGAAGAACTATCCTACCGAACCGATGTCGCGGCAATTCTTCGAGGGGCGCGCGTCGGACATGACGCGGCAGAAAAGCCTGAACAGCTATGCGAAGCGAGATCATTCGAGGGTGTGGAGCACGGGCGAACGCTGGGACGGGCAGCCGGCGTGGGTGGCGGCGGGAACGCGGGATACGGACGCGGTGCTCTCCCTTCGCCAGAAAAAACTAATTCATCGTGTGGAAGCAAATATTGATGAGGAACGCGACAAGATCGTGCGCGACCTTTCGGTGGCCGGCTGCGTGGATGAGGTTTTCGTAGCAGCACGGCCGGGCGCTTCGCGATCGCTTGAAAATGCCACGAGAGACGACATGCACACCGATGGCGGCGTGAGTGTGGTGAAGCTGAAAAACTGCGAACGGCCGGATTTTGCGCAGGCAGAGACCGAGACAAATTTGCAGGCGCGGCCGCGGTCGAAATTTGCGCGTTATTTTCGGATGCAGGTGCTTTCGTTCCGCGGCGACGTGCTGCGCGGCAATATTATTTACGGAGTTTTTGATCTCAGCCGGATGAGCATTCGCGCTCTTACGCAGCGACCGCGCGCGCAACGCTGAAGCTCGAGAATATGCGCGTTCGCTGCGGGCTCCTGCCAGTGCTCCTCCCGAAACCTCGCACGCGCCGGTTCGCTGGTCCTGACTTCCGCGACCGATTAGATTGCTTTGTTGACAAGACGGAAACGCTTCGGCTCCGCTCAGGACATTGCCGCACTCCAAGTAGTTACTTTCACGGCGAACGGTTTTCAGATTTTCTTTCGGCCTTGACGGCCGTCAATGGAAACGCGCCTGCTGAGAGGCCGCCGACGGCAATTCCGCCTGCTGCCAGGCCGCCCATTGCGATCGCGCCCAGCGCCAAGCCGCCCATCGCGATCAGACCCAGCGAGATTCCACCCAATGCGACAACTCCCATTGCTTTGCCGCCGAGGGCCAGGATGCCGCGAGCGCTACCGCCCAGAGCGATGTATCCGCGAGCAGAGCCGCCCATCGCGAGCCAGCCGCGCGCTTCGTCACCAATGGCGATGATGCCGTGGGCTTTGCCGTGAGGTTCGTCGAGATCCGGATCCGGTCCGAGGGCGACATCGACCAACGGTAACCCTGCGAAAGTTCGTTTTGAGCGGCTTCGAATTGTTTTTTGCGAGTCTTTTTTCATATTCGCTGATTAGTGTTGAGGCTACGTTGGCTGCACCGCGGCTGTCAACGAATTAGCCCCGAGCAAGCAGGACCGCCAGTCCACTTTGGCTCTACCGGCATTTTTAATGGCAGCTACCATCCGTTATGCGCGACTTTCACATTCGTTCTGGTCTTCGGAGCGACCTTCCGCGACTTACCGAGATTTACAACCACTACGTAATCCATACGCCGATCACATTTGATCTCGCGCCGCATGCGGTGGAGGCGCGTGTGCCCTGGTTTGAGCAGTTTGCCGCTACCGGCCGTTCGTCTTCTGGTGGCTGAAGAAAACAGCATCGTAGTCGGTTATGCGGGCACCACGCGCTTTCGCAATAAAGCGGCGTATGAGACGAGCGTCGAGACCACGGTTTACTGTAGTCATGATGTGGTCGGCCGCGGCGTCGGCAGGCGTCTTTACGCGGCACTTTTTGAGGCGATCGCCGGCGAGGATATTCACCGGATCATTGGCGGCTACACGCTTCCGAATGCGGCCACGCTAGCGCTGCATGAGCGATTCGGATTCAAGCAGGTCGCGGTGTTCAGCGAAGCGGGGCGGAAATTCGGACGCTTCTGGGATGTCGGATTTCTCCGAGCGTCCGCTGCGGTTGGATGACGCTCGAAGTGTGCCAAAAAATAGCGGCTGAGATTCTTCGCCCCTTTACGGCGATCGGGACGCACAAAACGCGCTGCGCTCCCTTCGTTCCTCAGGGCAGGCAGAATGACAAACTAACCTGAATCGCCCGCCGTTAGCGGAATCCGAAACGGGGCATGATGCGTACCTATTTCGAGTACCTATGAAAACGATCCTCACCGCTTGCTTGTGTACGGCATTTTTTGCGAATGCGGCATTCGCCCAAACCGCAGATCGCTCCAAAAAGCAGGACTCACAGCACGCGGAGCGATTGAAATGGCGGCCGTGGTCGGACGCCGTATTTGCCGATGCGAAGCGCGAGAAGCGTTTTGTGCTGCTCGACCTCGAAGCGGTGTGGTGCCATTGGTGCCATGTGATGGACGCGAACACGTACTCCGATCCTGCGGTGATCAAGCTGCTCGAGTCGCGCTACATAACAGTGAAAGCGGATCAGGATTCGCGGCCGGACCTTTCGAATCGTTACGAAGACTACGGCTGGCCGGCAACGGTGGTGTTCGATGCGGAGGGCCACGAAATCGTGAAGCGGCAAGGATATCTGGCGCCAGACGAAATGGCGTCGATGCTGCAGGCGATCATTGACGATCCCACGCCGGGGCCTTCGGTGGAGGCGGAAGCGAAACTTCAATCGCCTTCGAGCCCGCTGCTCACAGATGCGCTTCGTACGGAATTGAAGAAAAATTATCTCGCCGGTTACGACGCTGCGCAGGGGAGCTGGGGCACCAATCAGAAATATCTCGATTGGGATTCGGTGGAATATTCGATGACGCTTGCGCGCCTGACCGGCGACGCACAGGCCGAGCATATGGCGCGGCAGACTTTGACGGAACAGCTTCATCTGCTCGATCCGGCGTGGGGCGGCGTGTACCAGTATTCGATGGAAGCGATCTGGAATTCTCCGCACTTCGAAAAAATCATGCAGATGCAGGCGGAGAATCTGCGGATCTATTCGCTGGCTTACGCGCAATGGGGCGATCCTTCCTATTTGTACGCGGCGCAGGAAATTCGCCGTTATCTGAAAACGTTTCTCACCTCGCCGGAGGGCGCGTTCTACACGAGCCAAGACGCGGACCTGATCGAAGGCCATCACAGCGTGGAGTATTTTGCGTTGGGCGATGCTGGGCGGCGAAAGCAGGGCGTGCCGCGCGTGGATAAGCACGAGTATGCGCGCGAAAACGGCTGGGCGATTGCGGGGCTTGTGACGCTCTATGATGCGACGGGCGACACCGAGGTGCTGAAAGACGCGACGCGCAGCGCGCGATGGGTGCTTGCGAACCGGGCCTTACCTGGAGGCGGCTTCCGGCATACGAGTAAGGATGCGGCGGGGCCTTATTTGGGGGATTCGGTGGCGATGGCGCGCGCGTTTCTTGCGCTTTACGGCGCGACCGGTGACCGCGAGTGGCTTGCGCACGCGGAAGCTGCGATGAAATTCATCGGCAAGAATATTTCGCGACGCGCAGGGCGCGGGGTTTCTTTCTTCGAAGACGCCGACGGACAAGAGTTATACGCCGCACCCTCAGCGCGATGAAAACGTAATGGTGGCGCGGACGGCGAATTTGCTTTCGTATTATTCCGGGGATGCGGCGTATGAGGATTTGGCGAAGCAGGCCATGCGATATCTTGCGGCGGTGCCGGTTGTTTACAGACTGCCGGCGTCAGCCCGTTGCTGGCCGATCTTGAGTTAGGAAGCACGCCGCTGCATTTGACGATTGCGGGGAAGAAGGATGATCCGGTGGCGCAGAATCTTTTTCAGGCGGCACTGCGGTATCCCTCGAGTTACAAGCGCGTGGAATGGTGGGACGCGCGGGAAGGGCGATTGCCGAATCCGGATGTGCAGTATCCGCAGTTGAGCCGGGCGGCGGCGTTTGTTTGCACGGGGCGGGCTTGTTCGCCGCCGATTTTCAAGGTGGGGGAGTTTTCGGGGCGGGTGGATAAATTGTCGGGGGGGAAGGCGGGGTTGTGATTTCGTGGGGTGGTGGGGTAGAAGAAAATCGGGATTGCCTGAGTGGTGGCTTTTGCGAGGGGGCGTGCTCGGAGATTTTTAGCGGGTGCTGCCAGGAACAACGCACAGGCAGGAGTGCCTGTGCCACTCGAGGCGATTATTCGCAGCGCAGGGAGACCATTGGGTCGATGCGGGCTGCGCGGCGGGCTGGGATGTAACTGGCGAGAAGCGCGATTAGGGTGAGTAGGGCGGCGATTGCGACGAATGTCAGCGGGTCTGTGGAACGCACGCCGAAAAGCAGGCTGCGCATCAGGCGCGTGAGAGCGAAAGCGCCGGCGAGGCCGATGGCCACGCCCGTTAGCGCGAGAATCATTCCCTGGCGGACGATGAGATTGAGGATGTTCTTCTGTGTTGCTCCCAGCGCGAGACGGATTCCGATTTCGCGCGTGCCTTGATTCACCATGTAGGCCATCACACCGTAGATGCCGATCGTCGCGAGCGCCAAGGCGAGGGCGGCGAAAAGACCCAACATCACCATTGAGAAGCGGCGGCGGGCGAGGGATTGCTGGACGCGGTCGTCCATGGTGCGCACGTTGTAGATGGGAAGATCGGGGTCGAGCTCGCGAATTTCTTTTTTTATGGCTGAGGTGAGGGCGGCGGGCGCGACGTTGCTTCGCAGGACGACGTTCATCGCCGGCGTGGTGTACTGCGAATGCGGAAAATAGAAAGCGATGCGCGAATCGGAATCGAGCGCGTCCTGCTTCACGCGGCCAACGACGCCGACGATCGTGATCCACGGTTCTTTGGAATCGAGGCCGCCTGTGCGGATTCGTTTGCCCAGGGGATCTTCGTGCGGCCAGTATTGCTGGGCGAAGTATTCGTCGATGATGGCGATTTTCTGCGTGGTGGGCGTGTCGAGGTCGTTGAAGAACCGGCCCTGGCGCGACGGGATTTGCATCGCTTCGAAATAATGGCCGCTGACAATGCGTTCGTCGGCGTTGATGAAATTTTCGCCGGGAGGCGGCGTGCGTCCTTCGATGGTGATGGGACCCCAGGCAAACATTTCGCTGAGGGGAAGCGATGTGACGGCGCCTGCGGCTGAGACGCCGGGGATGCGCTCGAGGCGATCGTTGAGCTGGCGGTAGGTGGCGAGGACGGTCGGGCGATCTTTGTAGCGCAGGCCGTTGGTGGTGAGTTCGAGGGTGAGGACGTTGTGCGGATTGAAACCGGGTGCGACGTTCTCGAGACTTGCGAAGCTGCGAATCAGCAGGCCAGCGCCGATCAGAAGCACCACCGAAAGCGCGAGTTCGGAGACGACGAGGAGGCGGCGAAGATTGTTGCCGCGTCCCCAAACGGCGCCGGTGCCGGCTGAGCCGCGCGTGCCGTCGCTCAGTATGGCGTGCATATCGAGGCGCGCGATGCGCAGAGCTGGAGCGAGGCCGAAGAGAATTCCGGAAAAAATAGAGAGCGATAGCGTAAAGAGCAGAGCCTGGCGGTCGACGCCAATGTCGCTCAAGCGCGGAACGCTTTTCGGGCCGAGCACATGAATCCAGTGAACGCTGAGAATCGCGAAGACAATTCCCAGCGCGCCGCCGCAAAGCGCGAGCAGGATACTTTCCGTGAGCAACTGGCGAATGATGCGGCGAGCGCTGGCGCCTAAAGCCGTACGCACGGCAATTTCTTTGCGGCGAGCAACGGCGCGAGAGAGCAGGAGATTTGCAACGTTGGCACAGGCGATCAAGAGGACGAACGCGACGGCGCCGAGCAAAATTATCAAGGTGCGTCGGGCGTCGCCGACGACTTGTTCCTGGAGCGGCACGATTCCGAAGGTGAGGCCGCCATTGGGCGGATATTCCTTGGGATGATCCTGGCGGAGGCGGGCGGTGAGCGTGTTCATTTCGGCTTGCGCTTGCGCGACGGTGACGCCGCGCTTGAGCTTGCCGATGATGTTGTAGTCTTCGTGGTCGCGATCTTGCGCGGCATTGGGCTGCATTGGAAAGGGCAGCAGAATTTCCGCCTGATTTTCGGCGCCGTAGAGCGTGGGCATCACTTCGCGAGGCAGTGAAAAGGATTTCGGGAGAACGCCGACCACTTCGCGCGGCGTGCCGTTGATGGCGATTTTTTTGCCGAGGATTTGCGGGTCGGAGCCGAAGCGGCGCGTCCAGGTGCCGTAGCTGAGAATCGCGGTGGGATTGTGGCCGGCGAGATCTTCGTCGGGTAGAAACAGGCGGCCTATCGCGGCGCGATAACCGAGCATCGGGAGAAGATTTGAGGAGATGCGAATTGTGCCGATGCGTTCGGGGTCGCCATTGCCGGTGAGATTGTCATTGGTGCCGAAGGCGATGGCGGCGTCTTCGAAGCCGGAGTGGCCATTCTTGATGTCGAAATATTGCGCCGTGGAAAACCAGTCTTGAGTGATGCCGAGGCCGGGCGAGCGATTCCAGAGGATGACGAGCTGGGTGGCGTCTTTGTAGGGGAGCGGGCGCAGGAGAAGGGCGCTGGTGATGCTGAAGATGGAAGTGTTCGCGCCGATGCCGATGGCGAGAGAGAGGATTGCGGCGATGGAGAAGCCGGGATTTTTGGCGAGGGCTCGGAGTGCGTAACGGAGATCGCGAATGAGGGCGTTCATCGAGAGCCGGAGTTGTTAATTTGCGAGCGATTCATAGCGGACGAGTCATCCGGGTGTTTTGAGCGAAGCTGCCGGTTAGACGGCGGTCGGAGTTTTTGTCTCCTATGGGCCCGAAGAAAATGTGTTGCAGGATTTGATGCTGCCGGAGGTGAGGCCGGTCTTGAACCACTGCGCGCGCTGGGCTGAAGTGCCATGCGTGAATTTATCGGGCATCACGCGGCCGGTGGCCTGTTTTTGGAGGCGATCGTCGCCGACCGCTGCTGCGGCATTTATTGCGGAGGCGATGTCGCTCTGGTCGATCAAGTTGCGCTGCTCGGTGGAATTGCCCCAGACGCCGGCGAGGCAATCGGCTTGCAGTTCGAGGAGCACGGAGAGTTGATTGGCGGCGCCGGGATTGCGTTGCTGTTCGGCGCGGACGGTGCGTTCGATGCCGAGAATTTTTTGAACGTGGTGGCCGATTTCGTGGGAGATCACGTAGGCCTGCGCGAATTCGCCAGAGGCGCCGAAGCGATTGCGGAGTTCGTCGAAAAATCCGAGGTCGAGATAGACCTTTTCGTCGCCGGGACAGTAGAACGGGCCGGTGGCTGTGCCGGCCTGGCCGCAGGGCGAGTTTGTTTCGTCACGAAAAAGAACCAGCTTGGCGTGGCGGTAGTTCGGAACGAGTTTGTCCCAATCGGATTGGACGTCGTCGAGCACAAACGAAACGAACTGCACTTCGCGCGACTCGGCCGCTTTGCGCGCGGGGTCAACCGGCCGGCTGACGCCTGGTGAAACACCTGGGGAGCTGGTGTGGAGAAAAGGTGAGATCAAGTCTCGTTTGAAAACGAAACTGAGGACGAGCAGAACAAGAAGGCCGCCGATGCCGAATGGAACGCCGCCGCCTCCGAATCCAATCCGCCACCACTGCTGTCGCGACGATCTTCGATGTCGCCGCTGACGCCACCAGGAGTCCAGCGCATGAATCACCTCAGGAAGGGAGTACGTGTCTCTGAAAGAGTATACGCGACGAGGCTTCGCCGGTGGAGCAAATGGTTCTGGGCGGAATTGTGCGGGTATGATGGGGCGTTCGGCTCGTTGAGTAATCCGAAGCCGCCGGTTAGATGACGACCGTTTACTTATCGCTGGGATCGAATATGGGGGATCGCGCGGAGAATATCGCGCGGGCGATTGCGGCGCTCGGCCAGCGCGGAGTTCGCGTGACGCTGGAGTCGTCGTTGTACGAGACCGAACCTCTGGAGATTAGGGAGCAGCCCTGGTTCCTGAATTGCGCCGTGGCGGCGGAGACGGAGCTTTCGGCTGAGCGATTGATGGAAGTGCTGCTGGAGATCGAGCGCGAGATGGGACGCGAGAGAGTGGTGCCGAAGGGACCTCGGCTTATTGACATGGATATTCTGCTGTATGGGTCGGATATCGTGAGGGGGCCGGGGCTTGAGATTCCGCATCCGCGAATGGCGGAGCGGAAATTTGTGCTTGTGCCGCTGGCGGAGATTGCGGGGGAGGCGAACCATCCCGTCGCGATGATGACGATTGCGGAGATGCTTGAAGCGACGGCGGATCGGAGTGAGGTGAGGAAGTGGCCGGGCAAAAATACAGCCAACTACGAACGCGGATCAGAAAAAGATGCGGGCTGATGAGAATGGAATGTTAAAAGGCGGCGTGGTCTTGAGAACCCGATGAAGAATTGAAATCTGGCGGCTGGACGGTGTACGTTATCGGGCTGCCTGCGGGTCATAATAACCCTAGTTCGATGGAGGGACGACTTCATGCGACTAAGAATTCTCTTTATGCTGATTTTGGTGTTGGCGGGTGCGTCTTTTTCGCTTTATGGCCAGGATCAGAAAGCGGAAATTCAGAAGAGATTGAGCTCAACGTTTAAGCGAACT
Organism: uncultured Acidobacteriota bacterium; assembly: GCA_963790945.1. Classification (GTDB taxonomy): domain Bacteria; phylum Acidobacteriota; class Terriglobia; order Acidiferrales; family UBA7541; genus Palsa-295. The sequence goes on along the minus strand of CAWBRH010000009.1, from coordinate 132,754 downwards.
ACGCTGACGGCCGACCGGTCGGATGTGGCCAAGGCGGGCACGGTTCTTACGCTGCACAAGGATAATCTGCTGATGTGCAGCATGGACGCACATGCCTCACCGACGAACACTTATAAGAATGGGTCGATCTCCATGGGGCTGGGCGCCACGATGTCGTGGAGCATGGCGTTGAGTTCGGTGGGCCAGCAAGTTGCCAATACTCCGCAGCGCAAATTTGTTGGCGGTGAAAAAATTTGGCTGGCCGATTACCAGGTGAAAGAGGACGGGGTCTATTTGCTATTTTACAGCGACCCGTTTGACAACGTCCGTTACTTTGGCCAGCTGAAATTTCCGGTTTCAAAGGGAGCGTTCCCACCGGCGGATAATATGATGAAGACGATCGCTGAGGTGGTGACGGATGACAGTGCCACTGAGGAAGCTGCGCCCGCAGATTCCGCTGCGCCGCCAGCGCAGGCGTCCAGTGGACAAGCGCCAGCGACAGCGACAAAGACCATCGCCCTGGGCCAGACGGAAGATGAAGTGGTGGGGATTCTAGGGGCGCCGCAGAAAAAGGTGAATCTGGGGACCAAGGAAATCTACTTCTATCCGGACATGAAGGTGATCTTTATTAGCGGTAAGGTCGCGGATGTTCAGTGAGACGTTCAGTGAGAGGCCAGTAGAAACTGGTTATCGTGCTTTATTGTCAGCATCCTGCTGATTTTCGGTTTTGCCGTTCGAGCACAAACAAATTCAAAAGCGCCGGCCGGAGGCCCTTCGTGCCTCAGGACAAGCCGGCGGTACCTAACCCAACGCGTTCTTTCTTTTCCTTCGTTCCGCTCACGGACGGCCTGGCCAACTTGGGGCACAGGCCCTTCGGTTCTCAGGGTAAACAGGAATGCCTGTGCTACCAAAGACACCAAAAAAAATCGCGGGCATATTGTGCGTGCCCGCGATTCTGAAAGTCTCCTGAGGTTTACTGGACGTCTGCTACTTTGCCACCGATGAAAGTCACTTTGATGTCTTTGTAAACGAAGATCTCTTTGGACCCGAGTGCGATTTTCTTTTCGGGCTGCCCGATCATGCCGACCACCTCATCCTCGGTCTGGCCCAATTGAATCGTCGGGGGCGGCTGAGCCGGTTGTGCCTCTTGCTGCGCGGCTTGTTGTTGCTGACCCTGATCCTGGCCGCCTGCTGCCGCCTGCTGTTGATCGCCCCCCTGTGCCGAATCGTCCTGCTGAACTTTGAGGACTTCGCCGACCGTGCTCAACACCTGATCGGCCGAGGGCGTGGCGCCATGCGGATAAACAAATTTCAGTGTGCAATAGTAGCGGATGTCGTCTACGGCGTCGGTGAACAGCGTGAAAACCACGCCATCGGCCAGCGTATCGATTCTCGTGACCCAGAACTTCTCTCCGGTCACGTAGTAGCGCGTCGTTACGCTCTTCGGAGGGGGATGTCCGATGAAGGTCCCGAAACTCTGCGCCTTCTCATGTGCCGCAAAAGCGCCGGCAGAGAGCTTGCCGTCCTTGTAGGTATTCTGCGGAGGAGCGCCCGTGGTCGTGGCGTACATCAACAACCTATCCTTCTCCAGAATGAGAACGGCGCCGGCGGTGACGATGTCGGTTCTGTCAGCGGTGGTCTTTGTGATTGCGTACTTCGTTTCCAACTGTTTTTGGAGTCCGGCCGACTGGTCAGCCCGGCAGGGACTTGCACCGAGACACGAAAATAAGATTGCCACGACAGTGATTGATTCGATTGCTCTCCGCGAACCCATAGCTACCTCGCTTATAAGAATTTCTTGCAACGTGTCAACCGTCCGGAATCGTTAGGGTCTACGTTAATTTTGAAGCGGAGTGGCGGGGTGCCGGACGTACTGCGTCCGGCACTCCGCGTTCAATCAACCGCGTTATTTGCCGCCTTGTGCGCCGCCCTGCTGCGTTTGCTGCACTTCGGATTCGGCCGCGTCGGCATCCTTCTGCTGATCGTTCAACTGTGCTTCCACGTCGAGGTCAGGCTGCGCTTCTCCCTCCGGATTCGCGCGGCCGCCTGGCTTGGGGCCTGCCGGGATACCATTCTTGCCCTGGTTCTCGGCAAGAGTCTTGAGACCCTGATCGAGCTGCTCGCGGAAGTGGTTGTGCATTTCCTGCAGATCGTCCACGGCCATCGCCACTTGCGAACCAGAGTTGCAATCACCCTTCTGGCTGCTGCTGACGAGAACCTTGACGTTCTTTTTCGTCGTCCGGGGTGTCATCAATTCGCGTGACGACATCGCCGGGAGACAGAGAACAATCGGAACCGTCGGGGCCTGCTCGGTAAGAATCGTCGCAACGATAAACGTGCGGTGATTCGGATCGAGCGCGGCAGGCACTTCCTCTTGCTGCGCCGCATCCCCTCCCTGCCGACGCACTCTGCTGGTCGCCGGCGGCTGCCCCGCCAGAGGCGGAGCCGGTTGTTGAGGAGCGGCAGCAGCCGCTTTTTCGGCTTCGAGCTGCGCGCGCACTTCGTCAGCGATTGCCTGTTTCACTTCGGGAGTAAGAGCAGGTCCACTGCTGTCGCCGCCTCCGGCGTTTTCCGCCTGCTGTCCGCCGCCCGCGTAGTCACCCATCGCCTGAGCGTTAGCTGCTGCTGCTGCATTCGCATTGGCCTGAGCTTGCGCCGCATAGGCAGCCTGCAAATTCTGGCTGATCACATAGTCGGTCATCCACAAGGCTGCGCTGGCGTATGCCGGATACGGATTGAAGTAGTAGCCATAGGCTCCGTACCACGGCGCTCCGCCCCATCCCCATGAGTAAGCCACTGGCGCCGCCCACGGGTTATATGCCCATCCGTAAAATGCAGGGCCATAGTAGTAGGCAGGAGCGTAGCCGTAGTAGCAGCAATAGCCATGGTAGCAGTAACCGCGGTAGCCGTAGGCGTAGCGATGGCCGTGATCATAGTAACTGCGGCGCGAGTAGTCGTGGCCGCCGCGTGAATAGCGGTGATCCACATATCCACGGCCTCGGCCGGTGTTCACCGTGCGAACGTGCTCGCCCTTGCGCGTTCACGTGCTCGGAAGAAATCGTGCGGCCGCCGTGGGCGTTGCGATTGATTGTTGCACCCTTGGAGGTGTGGACCTGGCTCACGTGTCCGTTGGAATTGACGCGAGCCGTTGCGCCACTCTTGGTGCTGACAGTCTTCGGAGCTGCGCCTTACCGCTAGCACCACCGCCATTAGCGTTATTTGTGCCGCCCGACTTACCGCCAGATGCGCCGCCGCCTTTGCCGCCAGCTGCGCCCGTAGTGCCACCTTTGCCAGCAGCTGCGCCGGTTGCTTTCGTATTGGTTGCGGTAGTCTTGCTGCCGGCTGCGGTAGTGGTTTTGCCGCCAGCTGTTGTTGTTGTCTTCCCGCCAGCCGTAGTCGTCGTCTTGCCGCCGGCGGTGGTAGTGGTCTTACCTCCCGCCGTAGTGGTGGTCTTGCTACCGGTGGTGGTCGTAGTCTTGCCGCCGGTTGCGGTGGTCGTGTGGCCGGTCGTCGTGGTGGTCGTATGGCCGGCCGTCGAAGTGGTGGTGTGGCCGGTGTTCGTGGTTGTAGTGTGGCCACCGGTGTTAGTCGTGGTGTGACCACCGGTGTTTGTGGTGGTGTGACCGGCGCCACCGCCTGATGTACTAGGATGGCTTCCACCGCCTCCACCCGATGACGGGTGCGCAGCGGGTGCGGATTTCGGCGCCGACCCGCCGCCTCCGCCGCCACCACTGTGATGCTGAGCGCGAGCAATGCCTGGAACAAGGATGAGAGCGACCAACACAACAGACAACTGAATAAGCTTACGATTCAAATGGGCCAGACTCATTTTCACTGCCTCCTGATTCATCCGAACTTTTTCTCCGCTTTACTGCTATGAATTTGCAGCGTCCCCGAAACTCAATTTCACCGCGCCCCGATTACGCGGTTACGCGCCAAGCCGGAGCGATTCACATCCTGAAGCCGTCACCGGAAATGCCCAAGATGAAAGCGGCTTCATCCGAAAAAGAAGGCAAAAAACTCGAAGGATTCCTGCCATTTCGCGGAATCTTGAGCAAACAATAGGTCAGAGTAACTCGCATGTCAACTCCCGTTGCGGCGCTGTTTCGAGCAGCCGCACTGTCGTTTTTCGAACAATCCTGTCCTGCGAGCCTCGGCGCTTATGCCTTCCAATTCAATAACGCTGCTAAATTGAAACAGCGCTCACTTCGCATTGCGTATTTTCCGGACTTTTCCTGTCACGCCTGATCCGAAAAGATCCAGAAAATCCTAGGTTCCAGACTGTCGCAAATGAGCGTTCTGATTCCTTGCCAGGAGGCCGACTTTCTGCATCCAAGTCAGATTGTCGGAGCGCCCGGCGCGTTGCCTCGGGTTTTTGCGTCGGTTATCATTTGGGATAACCAAGGGCGCCGACGGTAGGGGTTGGTGCGCGACCATGGTGCGAAAAATGTCACGCGGCTGCACACAAACGGGAAGAGTGAGCACTCCTATGCTGAGCGTCCTTGTGGCGCTTGGCGTCATCGTGCTTCTCGCTTCCGCGGAGTACGCGATTCCGCGATGGCTGCATCCTGGCCCGGGTGAAAGCGGCTCGTTCTTTTCATCGAACGACCCCGCACCAGGTCCATCGAGTGCCGCTTCCCGCCCGGCGCCGTCAATAAAGCCAGGAATTGATTCGGGGCCCACCGAGATCCATGACATCGGCGGACCTGCGAAAAAACACTCTGCCGCTGCGCGCAAATCCTCTGCCCCTTCCAGCGCGGATTCGCATGCATCCCCATCTGCCGATACTCAGGCTGCGGCCGAACGGCGAGATGCCACGCAACCGTCGCGGTCGGGAGAGCGCGCGCGCAAAAGCGAGGAGAATCTGCGCGCGACGGAAGACGCGACCGCCCACCTTGTGGCGCTGGAACGCGAAGACCTCGACCGTCTCTTCGACCGAGCTCGAACGATGAAGGATCGTATCGAAGCGACCCAGAGACAGCAGACGGCGCCGCGCGAAGATCTCGCCTTTTCGCAGCAGCGATTCCAGAACGACTTGAACCAGGCCGATTCTGCTTTGAAGGCCGCCGATGTTCAGAAAGCGAAAATCTACCTGGACCTGGCCAAAGGCGAACTCGAGACGATTGCGAGAATCCTCGGTCACTAAGAGACGCCGCCGCAGAAATTCCGGATCCGAAATGAAGGCTGGTGTTCATTAGCTCGCTCGCAGCACCTTCAGCCAATGCAATGTGACCGGCTTGGGTTCGAGCGCCTCGATTTCGATTTCGGCTGCCGGTCCCTCTGTGCGCTCGCGCCAGCGGTAAACACCGGGCTCTGTCTCTTCGCGCACGTGGCCGGAGGCTGGACGCAGGAAGTCGCGCGCGTCATCGAGCGAAGCAGTTTCGCTGGTAGCCGGCCGCGAGAGAGCTTCTACGGCATAGCTCCGCAAGAGTTTTGGCCAGTAGGTTTCGAATAGAGACGACGAAGCGAAAATGTCGCTCCAAGCCACTTCGCCGCCGAATGCCACTACCACGCCGACTACATCGTGATCTTTTGTCGACCGCTCGAACCGCTTTTGCAATTGGCCTGCGAGTTCCTCGACGGATCTTCCTACGCGGGGTGATTCGTAGATCTGTTTGTACGACATCGTGGGAGCATTTGAAGCGATCACCGAGTTAACTTCGCTTTCGGAAATCGCTGGTGCTGGTGCTCGCGCCGCCGAGGGCGCGCCGGTTGTTCTGCCCCCCGCTGCGGCGCCGTTGCGAGCGCTCGTCATCGGCGCAGCTCCGCGCACGGCGGCCCACACCTGCGCCTGACTTTGATCGACAGCCGCTTTTTCGCGTACGCTCGGGTGCACGATCGTGCCGGAGGCCTGGAATTTGTCGGAGCCGCCGGTCCAACGCCCGTGCTCGACGCAAAAGACGCTGAGAGGAAGCGGCTCGGCGCCAATCGGAACGATGCGGTCTTTGCCGATAATCCGATCCTGTTTGCCACCGGAAACTACTTCGCCTGCAAGTAGCAGCAACGGACGCTTGCCGCGGTTTATGAGCACCAGTTGATTCACTTGGGCGCTACCGTAGGAAGCTGAGCCGCCGCCGTCGTCTCGAGTGCGCCGCATGTAGCTGCCTTGCTCGGTGACAACGGCGTCGCCTGAAGCGAGCGCCTCATCAAGCGTGGCGAAGGCGCTCGTATCGGCTTGCTGCGACGCGTAAACGGGAAACACGGTGAGGTTTTCATAGGTGACAGCTTCGCCGAGCCGCCAGCCTCGCGCGGATTTTTCATCGCCGCCATCACCGCCAGAAGCTGCTCGAACATTCGAATCCACATTGGTCATGAGAATTACTCCCGCCGCGAGGGCGAGAACGGAGAGTGCGAGAATTCCGAAGACGTTACCGCTTTTGGGTCTGGGTGCCATGACGAGTCCCCCTCGGCCGGTCTCCCCGCCTGGAGCCACTTCGCGGCCTTCGGTGATGAGAACGAGCGGGGGCGATTTCCTTGCACGATTTTTTGAGGGGAATCAGGGGGGCGGGCTTAGCTGGTAACGGCGGCTAAATCTAGAGGTGTTCGCGGTCTTTCTGCTGCTTCTCGCGCTTCTTGCGGTCTTCTTCTTCCTGGTGCTCGAACTCGACCATCTCTTCTTCGGTCATCTGGTAGTCCTCGCGGGAGGCGAACATCGCGCCCGAGCGCTTGTCGCGCGCGGAACGGGAGCCGTGGCGGCGCCGGCGGATGGTGAAGTCCATGCTGCGGATGGGGGCTTCGATCGCTCCGGCTTCCACCAGCAGATCGCCTACTTTCTCGAGAAATTCGTTCAGGTGGTAGGGCTTGAGTGAGTAGGGGAGCGCTTCCCGCTCAAGCACGGGTTGGGTTTCCTTCGCGGCGAGGACGGGCACCAGGAAAAGTACGCGAATGCGTTTCGGTCTGGCGGCATCGATTTCGGCGTCATGAGGGGCGTCGGCTTGGCCTTGCGCCAGTTCTTTCAGGGTGGTGAAAATGGGGCCACGGACGTCCGTAAGCGCCACATTTACGATCACCAGGCTCCAGACGCCGCTGGCGATTTCCGCCATGGCGTGAGAGGCCAGCGGAACGACTCGCACACGCCAACCCTCTGAGTCGAGGACGTTTTTGAGCGCGCGCTGGCTCACGACGTCGTCATCGATGATCAGGATTCCGACTTCGGCCACGGTTGAGGGACCTCGGATCGTCTTCTATTCCTATTTATGCCTATCGGCCAATCCGTCGAGTATAAGCCGGTCGCCGGAGCGGTAATTTTGATTCGCCTGAGGGCGTGCCCAGAGGGAATCCTGTCTTTACGGACAGGCGAAATAAAAGCGAAATATTATGCTTGACAAAGCGAACAAAAAGCGAATATCATCCTGCCCGTGCAGCGAGGCTTGCAATGGCCACTCTTCCCATACTTCGAGTCGAACCAACGATGCTCCCGCGTCGCCGGTCCCGGCCGAATCAGACCAGTCTCACCCTTTTCCCCACAGCCGCTCGCCACGGCGATAGTGAGTCACCTGGCAGTGCTTCCGCGCCCACTTCGGTCCCCGACCGGAGAACGAAGCCTGCTACGGAACTGGTCGGCATCGCACGCCTCGCTGCTTCCTCCCCCTGCGCGGATGCCAAGCGCGGGACGGAATATTTCCTGCTGCCCGTTCGCTCGATCCTGAACCACTGCGATTCCGAGCGGGTGCCGTTCGCCTGGACGGTGAATCCCTATCGAGGATGCGAGTTCGGCTGCAAATATTGCTACGCGCGCTATACCCACGAGTATATGGAGCTGGACGGCGGCGATTTCGAATCGAAGATTTACGTGAAGCAGAACGTCGGCCCACTTGCCGAGCGCGACCTCGCTAACGAGAAAATCTGGGGCGAGCACATCGCTATTGGTACCGCGACCGATCCCTACCAGCCGGCCGAAAAGGAATTTGGCGCTACGCGAGCAATCCTCGAAAGAATGGCCGAGCGCGAAGGACTGAGCCTATCCATCACCACGAAATCGAACCAGGTGGTTCGCGATATTGATGTGATCAAGCGGATTTCCGAGCGCTCGTCGATCACGATCCACATGACGGTCACGACGATGCGCACACGCCTCGCACGCATGCTCGAACCACGAGCGCCGCGTCCGGATTTGCGGCTAGCCGCATTGCGGCAATTGCGCGACGCTGGAATCAATGCGGGCGTGAACGCCATGCCGGTGCTGCCCGGGTTGACCGACCGCGAAGAAGACCTCGATGCGTTGGCGCGTGCCGCCCGCGACGCCGGTGCGCAGTGGATTGCTGCCAGCGTGCTGTTTCTGATGCCGTCATCGCTGAAACAATTCATGCCGTTCATCGACGCGAAATTTCCAAAGCTAGCCAAGCGCTATCGCGAATGGTACCAACACAAAGGCTATGCCCCAGAGGAGTATCGCAAGGAAATCTCCGCACGCTTCGAGCAGTTGCGCCGAAAATACGGTCTCAACTCGCGCCCGGAGCGCTACAGCGCGAGCAAACAATGGCGTTCACCGCAGCTGGCGCTGGAGTTGTCGGTATAATTCGCGGCAAGACTACGGAATGATGATGCGAGAAGCTTCTTGGGCGGATTTCGCCTCGTCAGGCAATGGAAATCGGGCACCCAGAAATCCCAGAAACGCGCGAGAGCGCGGCCGACCATTGGTTTCCTGCTTTCCCACGCGCAACAAAAACACCAGCAGCTGAAAAATCTCTGAATCCTTCAGCGTCGAGAAGCCCGCGCGCGCGGATTCTTCTTTCTTAAACTCCTGCAGGAATGCCGCGAGCTGTCCATACAGGGCGCGTGCGACCGGAGCATCGGGCGGCCGCTCGTAATAGATTCCAGTGCCGAGCGTGCGATACGTTTCTGCTAGCGCTTGGAGGGCCGCGAGGATTGCCGCATCATTTAATTCCTTGTTCTCGATTTGAAAACGATGAATTGTCCCGCCGACGCCTGCCACAACCGGCCACTTTTCGTAGACGAAATCCACCGGGAATTGAACATCCGGATAAGGAAACTCGTCGCGCGGAGTCGGCTTGCGGTGCTCGGCTTCGTAGCGGTGAGCGGCGATCAAATACGCGCAGTCAATCGGGCAATCAATCGTCACTTCGCGTCCTTCGCCGCAGCAAATGGCGCAGATCTTTTCGCCCTTTGCGGGGCAGAATCGCTTCGGCGGACGCTTTTCACAAATCCCGCAGCTCAATCGCAGCTCCCTGACTACCTCAAGCTATAAACCGGTGGATTGCCGAAAATAAGAAGATAGGAACGACCACGAGGAGAACTGTGATGAAACAACACAGCGCAGTTCGAAGCAAACAGTGTCCGAGATACTCAATCCACACATGGGCGTCGAAGGGCTCGCCCGGCAAACGGTCGGTCGAAAAAACAAATGCGGCTTGCTCGGGTTTCCGCGGGAGAATCAGCAGGATGGCAACGCACTGCAGCGCAATAGCGGCAATCCCCCAACGATTCGATTCGGTATTAAGATTTTGCATTGCAGAGGCATATCGCGGCAGACCAATCCATTTGCTTGCGGTGAGGCCGAGAACAAACCACCGGTTAAGCGCAGACGCACTCGCTGCCATACAAGGAATCGCTATCCAGAACCTGCGATTCATAAATATGGAATTCTTATGGACCAAGACCAGCCTTACCTGCTCGCTGCCTGCGGCACGGCGCGCGCATCGAGCAGCGCAATTTCCTGGGCTATTGTTTCCACGGTGTGCTCGTCGCCGAATTTCGAATTAATCATCAAGTTGTAAAGGGAGCGCAGAGGCCAGTCCTTGCCAAAGTAATGGCGAATGAACGCTGCTCGTTCAGAATCGACCTCTTCGACAAGCTGCGCCGCCTCTTTTTCGGATTTTCCGAGGCTCATGATGCGGCGAATCTTTTCCTCGACCGGCGCGTAAATAAAAACGTGAAAGACATCCGGCCGATTGCGCAGGATATACGGGGCACCGCGTCCCACGATGACGGATTTGCCGCGTGAAGCGACATCCTCGACCACCTTATGCAACACGGCGACCATCCGGTCGGCGTCAAACATCTGCGACTCGCCTTCGAGCGGTAGAGTGCGCTCGTAGCTCCCGCGGGCATACACTTTGAAAAGCCGATGAAGGAGGGAATCGCAGCGCTCGTCGCAACGGAGCGCCGCTCGATGGTCCACCTTGGCGACGCGCGCGATTTCCGCGGTCAGCTCTTCGTCCCACGCTTTCCAGCCAAGTCGGGCCGCGAGAGTCTTCGCGATATTGGCTCCGCCGCTGCCGTATTCTCGTTCGAGGGTGACGATTCGGATCTGCATGCTGGCCTGCCCTGCAGATTAGTGTACCGCCATCGGCCCGCCGGGCTTCACTTTTTTCATCAGGAACACAAACGGAATCATCGCGAGAACGGCGACGCCCAGCATTTTGAAGTTGTCGATATAAGCGAGCATGGTCGCCTGTTGATTCACGAGATTGGACACCATCCCGTATGCCTGATGCGTGGCTTCGTAGCTGCTCGACCCGCGCGAGACGAACAGGTGCGTCATGGCATTAATCATCGTGTGCAGCCGTCCGCTTCCGTAATTCACGTGGTCCACTAACTGGTTCTGATGGAATTGAGCGCGCCGCTCGAGCATCGTCGTGACGAGCGAGATTCCCACGCTGCCGCCTATGTTTCGCGAAAGATTGATCAGGCCGGAGGCCGCGTTGTTTTTGTCTTTCGGCAGAAAGGCGTATGCAACGGTGTTGATTGGAACGAAGAGGAACGCCAGGCCAAGCGCCTGGTATCCGCGGGCGATTGCAACCGTCCTAAAATCGATGGACACGTCGAAGCTCGTCATGTGAAAAAGCGACAAGCCGACGACTGTGAGGCCAAACAGCAACATGATCCGCGCGTCATAGTGGCCGAGCAGATATCCCACAAGCGGCATCGCCAGAATGATGGCAAATCCGCCGGGCATCAGTGCGAGACCGGCCTGCTGCGCCGTGTAGCCCATGATGGTTTGCAGAAATAGCGGAATCAGCACCGTGCTCGACAGCAGGGCAAAGCCAACCATAAACATCAGCATGTTTCCGATGGCGAACGAACGATCGCGGAACAGGTGAAGATCGATAATCGGGTCCTTGTGCCGCCATTCCCAGACGATTACGGCGATCAGTGCAACCACGCTGATGATCGTCATCGAGGTAATGAAATGCGAACCGAACCAGTCATCGCGCTGGCCCTTATCAAGCACCACTTGCAGCGTGCCGAGTCCGAGCGCGAGAAGGCTCAAGCCGATGTAGTCGATCCGGAATCCGGATTTTTTCTCGCGTTTCATGTAGGGCGGATCGGAGATCAAACGATTCGTGAGGAACATCGAAATGAGGCCTACAGGAATATTGATGAAGAAAATCCAGCGCCACGAGAAATTGTCGGTGATCCATCCGCCAAGCGTGGGCCCGATCGCGGGCGCGAACACTACAGCCATTCCGTAAACGGCGAACGCCATGCCGCGCTGCTTGGGGGAAAACGTATCGGCGAGAATCGCCTGCTCGCTCGGCTGCAGTCCGCCGCCGCCAACACCCTGCAGCACACGGAAGAAAATCAGCGCACCGAGAGAAGGCGCGAAACCGCAGAGACACGAGCTGATCGTGAACAGCGCGACGCACGACATGTAAAAGCGTTTGCGGCCAATCAGCGCGGAAAACCAACCGCTCATCGGCAGCACGATTGCGTTCGAGACAAGGTAGGAAGTGAGAACCCAGGTGGCTTCATCCTGCCCGGCGGAAAGGCCGCCGGCAATGTGCGGCAACGCCACGTTCGCGACGCTCGTGTCGAGCACTTCCATGAACGTCGCCAGCGTAACGGTGAGCGCGATGATCCAGGGGTTTACTGCGGGCCGCTCAAACTCGCGCGGTGCCGAAATGGCCGCGCTGATGCTCATTTCACGTAAACCTTCGGCTCAACCGACATGCCCAGCCGCAAGTAGTGGTCGCTGTTTTCGCCCGGGTCGAGCACGATTTTAACCGGCACGCGCTGCACCACTTTCACGTAGTTGCCCGTGGCGTTTTCCGGCGGAAGCAAGCTGGTGCGCGCGCCGCTTGAGCCGGCGATGCTGTCCACATGCCCTCTATATTCGCGGCCGTTGGCATCCACTTGAATTTTCACCGCCTGCCCGGGCTTCATATACTTCAGCTGTGTCTCTTTGAAATTCGCGGTGAACCAAACTTCATTGAGTGGCACGATCGTGAACAGCTGCTGTCCTGGCTGGACGTTCATTCCGACTTCGGCATTTTTCATCACCACGCCATCCACTGGCGCCATAAGCTTCGTGTACTGCAGGTTTAATTCCGCCTGCTCGAGGGCCGCCTGCTTTTGCGCGACGGTGGCGATCGCTGAGCGCGCCCGGGCTTGCGACGCTGCCACCTGTTGCGGGCCGGTCTGCGAAGAGCGCCAGTTGGCTTCCGCTTGCAGGACTCGCGCGCGAGCCTGATGGATTTGCTGCTCGGCGGCCGAAGCGGACGCCGCCGCGGACGCAACCGTCGCGGTGCTTGCCCGCGCCGCGGCCAATGCCTGATCGTATTGCTGTTGCGAAACTTCCTGCTTATCGACGAGTTGTTTGTATCGAACGAGATCGTCCTGCGCTTTCACGTCGTTTGCCTGGGCTTGCACGAGCTGAGCTTTCGCCGCGTCAAACTGCTGCTGCGCGCCCGCCACGCCTGCCTTCGCGTTTTCGACGTCCGCTTCGCTGGCGGAGGTTTGGCTCGTGGTACTGATCGAAGTGATCGGAACGTTGATACCCAGCGAGGCGGCCTGAGCTTCAGCATCCGCTAGATTCGCACGCGCCTGGTCCGCTGCCACCTGATAGTCCCGCGGATCGATTTCCGCCAGCACCGTCCCGGCCTTCACGAACTGGTTGTCGTCCACATTTACTTTTTGAATGTAACCGGAAATGCGCGTGCTCAGCGGCATCAGGTGACCATCCACTTGTGCGTCGTCGGTGCTTTCGTAGCTCGCGAAATAGCGCCATGCGAAGAAGCCGCCGATCAACAGCACGAGCACGGCGCCAATAATCAGCCATCGCGTCGCGGGGTTTCTGCGAAACCTATTTCGCGCGGAGCCAGAAGGCGGAGGCGCAGCCGAGTGCGTCTCGGACTGTGGCGGCGCGGTCGAGCCATTCGGCTCTTGAGTGGCTGGAGGATTTGGCGAAACTTCCACGTCCGTGCGCTGTGCCATGGTTATTTTCCTTTGAAGTATTCTTTCACGCCCAGTTCCGCCTGTCCGACGGCTCGGGCGAGAGAAATCTTGGCGTAGTTATAATTGTAGAGGCTCGAAATGTACTGCTCATTCGCGCTGGCCACCGCTTCCTGCGACTGCACCACTTCCACCGTATCCGTAACGCCGGCCGCGAAGCGATCGATCGATTGCGTCAGCGTCTCAGCGGCCAGGTCGATGTTGCTTCGCGCCACCGCCACCAGTTCGGCCGAAGACTGCAAATTGAAGATTGCTGTGCGCACGTCCGCATCGATTTGCCCTCGCAGATTTTCTGCGCGGTCGCGGCTTTGCTGAAGGTCGGCGTCGGCCCGCAGCACGTCTCCGTGAACGCTGCCGCCCTGAAAGATCGGAATATTCAGAGTCCCACGGACGTCAAAAACGCCGTGATTCGACGATGCATGCTGCCCCGCGACGCCGTAATCCGCCGCGAATGACAAAGACGGGTAGTAGCCCGCCACCGCCGCTTTGCGTGAAAATTCCATAGCCTTCACGTCCGAAAGCGCCGCCTGGTAATCAGACCGATTCGCGAGCGCCCGCGCCAGCGCTTCATCCACTGTGATTCCATCGAGCGGCGCGTACGGCGACTTATCTGTCAAATCGAATTGCTGCCCCGGCGCGAGTCCGATCACTCTTGCGACCGTCAACTTCTGAATCGCGAGATCATTTCGCGCTTGAATCAATTGCTGCTGCCGCGTCTGCAATTCCACTTTTGCGCGCAACGCATCGATCGCCGGTGATGTTCCCGCGTTGAAGCGATCGTTCGCCTGATCGTAGAGAGCCTGCGCCGTCTTCACCTGCGCGGCGGCTGTTTCGATTCGAGCTTCGTCTGCGATTGCCTGCAAGTAATTGAACCCCACCGCGAGCACCACGAGATCTCGCGCATCCTTATAGCTATACTCCGCAGATTTCACGCTCTGGTTGGCGGAACGCGTTTTATTGATCGCTTTCCAATCGAATAGTTGCTGGTTCAAGAAAGCCCGTGCGTCAAAGTATGCAAAAGGGCCCACGATGCTTGGAATGTTCTGTCCCGGAATATTGAAGGTGAAGCCAAATTCTTTCAGGTTCACCTGCGAAACGTCTATCAGCGGACTCGCGGTCACGTGCGGCAGCAGCGCGCTCAATTGCTGCCATCGCGTCCCATGCGCCGCCTGCACGTCCTGATTCGAAAGCAGCGCCCCGAGGTTTTGTTTCAGGCCGCGCTCGATCGCATCCTCGAGCGTGACCGGCAAAACGCCCGGTACAAATTTGCCCGGCACGCTGCCGGAAAAATTACTCTGCGCTTGCGGCGCCGCCGGAGATTGTGTCGCACCGCCACCTGAAGAACTGCTCGACGAACCCGATTGCGTGGCGGATGGCCCAGCCTGCGGGCTTGGCAATCCGGGTTGCGCCAACTGAGCGAGTGCTATGCTTGTTGAACCAAACAATAAAAAGGCCAGGGCGAGGAACAACCTGAGAAAACGACTTTCCACGTGGTGCCCTCCTCCTAATTCCTTACAGTAATTGATGAAATCGGACTTCGAAAGACTCAGCGAGACTCCGAAATGGCGATCGAGCCCCTGCAAAACTCAGCCTCTCCTGTGCCTTGTACCCCTCCAAATCGTATCGGCCCGCAAACTGGGAGAGATGAGGTCCCACATCTTCCTCGCCGTTGCCTGGAAGTTTGTTTCCGGATTCAGTGCCCAGGCCATCGTGAAACCGATCACCACCGTCTGGATCAGACGCGCCAGCTCAATCGGCGCAGCGTCTGACCGGATTTCTCCACGCTTCTGCGCCAAAGAAATAATTTCAGCGAGCATTTTGCGGCTCACGCGCATCCGTTTCTGCAATTCCGCGCGCACCGGCGCACATGACGCATGCGCTGCGTAAATTGCGCGAAGCACCGCCGGATTTTCGTGGGACTGCCCGGCCGAATCAGCGGCAAGCTCCCCGAGCACATCGAGAACCGGGCCCCTCATCGCGCGGGCCTTGTCGAGTGCGCGCTCGACGGCGGCAATGCGTTCGCCGCCGTACGCCGCAAGCACATGCTCCTTCGTTGGAAAGTAGTTGAAGAACGTTCCCTTTCCCACGTCGGCCGCTTCGGTAATGTCTTCGACCGTCGTTTCCAGGTATCCGCGCTCGGCAAAGAGTTCCAGCGCGCAACGATAGAGTCTTTCTCGCGTCTCAAGGCGGCGGCGTTCGCGGCGATCGGAGGGCGGATGCACTCCGGGCATATTGCGTCGATGGCGCACAGCAGATTGCGTACGAGGTTTGATCATTGCAAATACCTGTACATGACTTTAAGTCAGTAATGAGTAAAAGTCAATCGGGGATGGCGGCGACGTGACTTTCGGCTGGGAACTTGCGGCTGGCTGAAAAGGACCCGCGCCGAAGCACTCTGGCTCCGGCGCGGGTGTGTTTAGCGAAACGCTACTTCGCGTGGTGCGGTGAGTGCTTCGTGAGCGTCGCAATCAATAGCTTCGCCGAAGGGGGAATTGGCACAGCCTTGCGGAACACGATTGCTTTCGCTTCCACCTTCTTGCCGTAAAGACGTTCGTTCGCATCATTGTCCGGGCGCAAAGTGGAACCTTCGAGCGATACGCCGGCGAACAACCCGCGCGAACGCGAATACGTAAGGACTTCGGCGCGCATCGTTACATCCGTGGCAGCCGCCGCAGTTCGTCCCACCGGCCCTGCGGCTGCAGAGGCATCAGCGCCCAGTTTCACTTTGCTGCTCAAGATCGCGCTTGCGCCGCGCTCGTTCATGATCAGCAGCACGAAGTCAGTAGCTTGTCCGCCGATCTGAAATCCGAAACTGCCGCCTTCAAGTGCCATCATCGACGGCGCGCTCCAGGGACCGCGGAAGTTTTCGCCGCTGCGGCACGTCATCACGCCCCGGCCATAACTTGCGCCCACTATAAACGCCGCCTTCAGAACGGACGGCAGGACGATCACGCAATCTGCTTTGTTGATCAAATCCTGCGGAATGTCATCCGGGATGTCCATAATCTCTTTTGCAACCTTGCCGGCATTCCGGACACGGTCCGCTTCTTTCGTGTCGTCGTCAGCAGCGCGAAGCGGCGCTGGAATCACGAAAGAGAGCAGTCCTACGAGCGCTGCCGCAATACAAAGGTGCCACGCTTTTCTCATCTAACTTCCTCCTCAGGTGGGGCGGGTTGGTTGAATCCGGGCCGCTGCTAACAGGAAGACTATATCAAACGAGGGCGGAACCGCGAAGGCTGGAATATCGGGATTGGAATATAATTGGCCGCCTTTAGGGCTGGTCGAAGCCAAATGAACTTTTCGTCATCATTTCTTTGTCGCGCAAAATTTCGCAGCCGCGCGATCACATTCTCAATCGCCAGTTGGCTCGCGATGGCTCCGCCGCTTACCGCACAGAAACCGTGCTGCGATGCGAAACCGGACCAACAATCGAACCCGATTATCACGGCCAGGCTGCGTCCAGACGTCGAACGGTTTCGCACGCGCTTGGAAGCACTGTTGAGCGAGGCGCACGCTCGAAAAGCGGATTGGGGCATCCTCATCGCGAATCGCGACACCGGCGAGACGCTCTTCGATTGGAACGCCGACCGCTATTTCACGCCCGCTTCGAACGCCAAACTCTTTACCTCCGTCTTCGCGCTCGCAACTCTCGGCACCGCCTATCGCTTCCACACCACTCTGGAAACAACTACTCCGCTCGGCAGCGACGGCAAGCTCTCAGGAGATTTGCTCTTCGTTGGGCGGGGCGATCCCGATCTTTCGAATCGCAAATTTCCATTCCTGGGAAAAGTTGAACACGCTGGCCCGACGGAGAAAATTCTCGCCGAATTGGCAGATGCGGCCGTTGCAAACGGCTTGAGAGAGGTGGATGGCGACATCGTCGCCGACGATCGCTACATCCCCTTCGATCCCTACCCAGCCGGTTGGAGCGTAGGCGATCTGTTCTTCACCTTCGGCGCTCCGGTTTCTGCGATAACCTTCAACGACAATTCCGTCACGATTACGATGTCTCCCGGTTCTCACGCCGGCGATCCCGCGGTAGTTGTCACCGATCCGGCGGAAGCAGCAATAGGATTCATCCAACAGATAACCACCAGTGCGCTCGGAACCGATCCTCAACTTGCTGTCGTTCGCCAGCCCGGACCGAACTTTCTGCTCCTCCGCGGATCCGTGCCGCTTGGCCACGCGCCCGTCAAACTCGACCTGGCGATAACCGATCCAGCAGAAACGACCGCGCGCACGCTGCGGCATCTGCTCGAAGCCCGGGGCGTCAATATCAAGGGCACTATTCGCGTGGAAGAAGCGCCAGCACCGCAAGCGCTGAAGCCCGGCGGAGCGCCCGTGCTGCTGTCACCTGAATTGAAGAACACTGACGACAATGCAGCAACAAATACGCGCGTCCTAGCCGAACATGTCTCGCCGCCGCTTCTGGAAAGTGTGCGCGTGCTGAATAAAGTGAGCCAGAATCTCCACGCTGAACTATTTCTCCGGACAGTAGCACGCGAAAAAACGGGAATCGGCTCCACGGAAATTGGATTGAAACTCGAACAGGACTTCTTGAAGTCACTGGGCGTCGCAGACGGCGATGCTGTCCTTACTGACGGCTCTGGCCTCTCGACGAACAATCTCGTAACCTCGCGCGCGGTGGCCGCCTTGCTGCAATACGCAATTCATCAGCCCTGGGGTCCCGATTTCATGGCCACGTTGCCGATTGCCGGAGTGGATGGCACGCTCGAAGATCGCATGAAGAACACTCCCGCAGTCGGCTTGATTCAAGCAAAAACAGGCGGCCTCGAGCACGTCCACGCTCTTTCCGGCTATGCGACAACGCTGGGCGGCGAGTATCTCGTTTTTTCAATCTTCGTAAACAACGACCCCGAAAAAGGGCGCGATGCAATCGCCGCGATTGATGGGATCGCCCTCGCGATGGTCGAAACCCTCGGCGTTCCCTCACGCAAATAGGGCGATGCACCGAGCTTGAATGCTCGATGGCCCCGCCACAGCTTTGCATTTCGATATAATCGCTCTGTAGCTCAGGCCCATTCAGTCTTGAGATTGACCAGAATTGACCTGAGGGCCTTCAAGGAGCCGAAAATGGCACAAAAAGTTATCGACATCGTTGGTGCTTCCAAGGAAAGCTTTGCCAAAGCAGCTGAGAACGCCGTGGCCGAAGCCGCCAAGACCGTTCGCGGTTTGAGGTGGGCGCGTGTGGCGGATTTCGAAATGCAACTGGACGGGAAGAAAATCACCGAGTACCGAGTTACGACGCGCATCTATTTTGACATCGAGCGAAAGTAAGGCGCTCCCTTCCGAAAAACCAAGCGGCGACTTGCGGCTGCAAGGAAGTCTGCAGCCACGCTATCGCGTGTCGGGCTGACGCCATTTCGCGTCAGCCTGCACCTTCCAAGTTTCGCTCGATTCTCTTTTCCACACTCAATCAAGCTACAATTCTAGTTTTGAGGCATCCGTGTCCCGTCACGCAGAAAAACTCCTCGAATTCGACAAGCTAAAAGAAATCGTCAGCGGTTTCACCACCTGCGCGCCGGGACGCCGCGCCATTCTCTCCCTGAATCCCCAGCTGGACGTCTCCGCCCTGAATTCTGAATTCACTCTGATCCGTGAGGCGGTGGCCTATCTCCGCCCCGGCGCGGAACTTGGTTTCGGCTCGCTCCCAGATCCCGAGTCGTGGCTCGCACAACTGGCTATGCCAGCATCGGTGCTTTCGAGCGCCGATCTGCTGGATGTCGCCTCCTTGATGGACACAGCCAATGGCGTGAGGCAGACATTCAAAGGAGAAACTGCGAAATATCCGCGCCTCACGGAAAACGCGGCAGCGTTCGCCGATTTTCGCCACCTCCTCACTGCCATCCGCCGCGCTATTCTCCCCGATGGTGAAATCAGCGACGATGCTTCTCCACAATTGCGTCGCATTCGCACCGGCATCGGACAGGCGCGCGACAAAATTCAGAAGTCGCTCGAAAGCATCCTTCGAGCCCGTGGCGAGCCCACCGGTGAGGACTACATCACGCTGCGCAACGATCGCTTCGTGATTCCGGTTCGCGCCGGCGATCGCCGCGCCGTTCCGGGCGTCGTCCACGCTGCCAGCGCCACGGGACAAACTGTTTTCGTCGAGCCGCTCGAAGCTATCGATCTCAATAATCGCCTCGTTCAGCTTTCCGAAGAAGAAATCGCGGAAATCGCTCGCATTCTCGCCGAGCTCACCGAACAAGTCCGTTCCTATCGCGGACCGCTCGAATCCGCCTCCGCGGGAATCGCCCATCTCGATTCTGTTTTTGCCCGTGCGCGATTTGCCCGTGAGTTCGATTGCACCATGCCGGACTTTTCCACCGGCAATTCCCTGCGCCTTGAATCGGCGCGTAATCCGGTTCTTGAACACACGCTCCGCCCGCAAGACCGCAAAGCCGTCCCTTTGACCCTCGCGCTCGGCGGTTCGGAAACCGTGATGGTCATCAGCGGGCCCAACACTGGCGGCAAAACGGTTGCGCTTAAAAATGTCGGCCTCGCCGCTCTCGCAGCGCAATCAGCGATTCCCATTGCAGCGGAGCGCGCCGAGTTACCCCTGTTCGATCATGTGCTCGCCGATATCGGCGACGAACAGTCCATTGCCGCCGACCTCTCCACGTTTTCGGCGCATATGCTGAATCTGAAATCGATGCTCGAGATCGCAACGGATCGTTCGCTGATTCTCGTTGACGAAATGGGCACGGGCACGGCGCCCGAAGAAGGTGCGGCACTTGCAGTCGCGCTGCTCGAAGAATTCCGCGCTCTGCGCGCATTGACGATCGCCACGACGCACCACGATCGCCTGAAGGCCTACGCTTCCACCACGCCCGGAATCGTGAACGCCGCGATGGAATTTGACGAAGAGAATCTGCGGCCCACGTATCGCCTGCTCGTGGGGGTACCCGGCACTTCGAGCGGACTCGAAATCGCACGCCGCCTGGGATTGCCGCCTCGCGTCGTGGACCACGCGCGCGCCAGCCTTTCTCCCGAATCGCGCGAGGCGCGCGATTTAATCGCCTATCTGCATCGCAGCCGCGATGAAATGGACGAAATCAAGCGCCAGGCTCGCGAAGAGCTCACGCAACTGGAAGCCGAGCGTCGCTCGCTTCAGACCGAGTGGGTCGAGCGCCAGAAAAAACGCATCGCCGAACTCGAAAAGAATTTCGACGCCACCCAGAAGCGTCTCGAAGCCGAGATCGCCCGACTTGCGGCAGATATAAAGGACCGCACTCTGCGCGCTCAAATCGAAAAGCAATCCGGCCGCCGCGTCGGCAAGATTGCCGGTGAAGCTCGCGCCGAAGCCGACGCAGCGGTTGTAGACACGCTCGCCGCCTCGCAATCCGACCTGGGTGTTCAAGCACAACGCCCTGCGCAACCGGTCGAACCCAGCCTTCTTTCCGCGGGTCAGCGCGTCGTCGTAAAGGGATTCAAGCAGCCGCTCCTGTTCCGCCGCCACGACGGCCGCTCCGCCGAAGTCGAAGCCGGCCCGATGCGCATGAAGGTTCCATTGTCAGACGTCGTCGGAATTGATATCAGCGCCGCGCCCACGAAAAGCATCCCTGGCGACGTCACACGCCCCCGCGGCGTCACCGTCCACGCCCAGCCAAGCGACGAGCCCGCCGCCGAAGAAATCAACGTGATCGGAACGACGGTCGAGGAGGCCACCCGCCGCGTCGACAAATTCATCGACCAAGCCGCCCTGGCCGGCAAGCGCGCCGTCCGCATCATCCACGGCCACGGCACAGGCGCCCTCCGCCGTGGCTTAGCCGAATTTCTCATCGCGCATCCATTGGTCGAAAGGATTCGCGCGGAGGCAGAAGATCGCGGCGGGACGGCGATCACAGTCGCCGAGCTTAGGAATTAAGTATTTGTGTTTAACTCATAAGGCCAGTAGACTACCAGTAGTAGTCTAGTAGTGTCCTACTGGAGTTGTGATGAGCAAGCTAAAGCCCAAAATGGTTACCGTCGAGCAGCGTGCTGCGGGGACGTTTGATTGGAACGGAACCGAGCAGGCGCGGATTGAACGGAATCTGTGTGTTTTAAACGGTCGCAGTTGGGAAGCCCTTCGATTTTGCAAGAACAAGAATGGACGTCACAACCGCGTCCACCTCGTGATCGAGGAAGAAAATTTCGTCGAGCTATTTCGCAGCGCCGTCGAAAACGGAGTGTTTTCGGAATCCGCGCTTGGACGTTTTCGCAACATTCTGGGAGAGAAGGGCGATCCTTTTCTCGAAGTAATCGGAATTGGATCCGACGGGAATCTGACTCGCGATATCGACTCGGACCTGTATGGGGATGACTCGGCTTGAAGCTTTTCGTCGATACGTGGGGATGGCTGGCTCTCGAAGACCGTCTCGAGAAATCGCATGAGGACGCAGCACGCTGCTATAACGAGACGATTGGCCAAGCAGGCCAGATCCTCACATCGAACTTCGTTCTCGACGAAACAATTACGAGGCTCTTTCGGCATCGCCCCTTTAGCGAAGCAGTTCGCTTCCTCAAAGGTTTGCTCGCGTCGCCGAAGATTCGAGTGGAACTGGTGAGCGATGCACGATTTCGGCAGGCTTTCTCTCTTCGTCAGAGGTTTTACGACAAGCCAAAAATATCGTTCACAGACCTTACGTCGATGGTTATCATGACCGAGTTGAATGTAACAAAAATCTTAACTGCAGATTCGCATTTCACGCAGGCTGGTTTGGGGTTTCATATCCTTCCGTAGAACTACGGAGAATGAGATTTGGCGGAAGCGGGTAGTTTCGCGGAGCGCGTAAAGCAGCAGGCGGATATCGTCCGCGTAATCGGCGAATACGTTCGGCTAAAAAAATCTGGCGCGAATTTCACCGGCCTCTGCCCCTTCCACCAGGAAAAAACACCTTCATTCGCCGTTCACCCTGTAAAACAGATTTATCACTGTTTTGGCTGCGGGGCAGGCGGCGACGTCTTCAAATTCGTGATGGAAATGGAGAAATCGCCATTTCCCGAAGCGATTCGCACCGTCGCCGAAAAATGCGGCATCGCTATTCCCAAGCCGCGCGAGCGCTCGCCAGAAGAGCGCCGCGAAAATCAACAGCGCTCCGCCCTCGTCGAAATGCATCGCGAGGCTGCCGCCTTCTTTTCCCGCGCATTGCACGACAGCTCCGAAGGCAAAGTCGCCGCAGCGTATCTCGAAGACCGCGGCCTCGATCGCGAAGCAATGAAGCGTTTCGGCCTCGGTTACGCGCCATCCTCCGGCGACGCGCTCCTGCGCTTCCTGAAACAGAAATATCCCGAAAAACTTCTCGACGTCTCCGGCCTGATCTCTCGCGACCAAAGCGGCCGCGCCTATGATCGCTTCCGACGCCGCATCATGTTCCCGATCAGCAATGAATCCGCCAAAGTGATCGCATTCGGTGGTCGCGCCATGGGCGACGACACTCCGAAATACATGAACTCGCCCGAAACCCCGATCTACACGAAAAGCACCGTCCTCTATCATCTCGATCGCGCCAAAGAAGCCCTGCGCCAAAGCGATTTCGCCGTTCTCGTCGAAGGTTACATGGACGCTATCGCCGTCGCCCGAGCCGGAATCGCCAATGTCGTCGCCAGCTGCGGCACCAGCCTCGCCGAGCCCCAAATCAAATTGCTGGGCCGCTTCACTCGCCGCGTGATCGTGAACTATGACCCCGACACCGCCGGCCAGGCCGCTACTGAACGCTCCATCTCGCTTCTCCTCGAAAGCGAATTTGACGTTCGCGTCCTCGCCCTCCCTGGAAAAGCCGATCCCGATAAATTCCTGAAAGAACAAGGTGTCGACGCCTATCGCGCGCTTCTCGCGCAATCGCCACCCTATCTCGATTACCTGATCGCTCGCGCTCGCCAGATGGATCGCACCACCGCGGCAGGAAAAGTTGCCGCGCTGAATTTCCTGATGCCCTACGTGCAGCGCCTCCCCAATCGCCTCCTGCGCTCGGAATGGGCCACTCGCATCGCCTCCGAATTGCGCGTCGACGAGCCCGTCCTTCGCGAAGCCCTCCGACGCGCCGCCGCCGAGCGCCGCAGCGAAGTGAAACCAAATGCAAGCCTGCTCGGTCCCGCCGTGAAGCCCGCCGAGCGCCAGATCATTCGAATGCTCGTCGAAGCGGACGGCTTCCGCGAAAAGCTCGCCGGCGAATTAGCGCACGACTCGCTCCACCGCGGCCTCGAATGCGAGCGCCTCCTCGACCTCCTCATCTCAAAGGTCGGCGAACATCCCGATCCCGCCACACTGGCCGCGGCTCTCGAAGAAAGAGAACGCCGCTTGCTCTTCGAAGTCCTCTTCGAACCCGTCCCCGAACCTACCTGGGACGACGCCGAGAATTGCCTGAACGTGCTCCGTAATCGCCGCGTGGAAGAAGAACTCGCCGCGCTTCAAAAGAAGATCGAAGCCAAGCCGAGCACCGACGAACTGCGCGGCCTCCTCACCCGCCGTCTCGAACTCCAGAAACAACTCGCCACCAACTAGCCCGCGCCATCTCTTCGCAGCCGCATTTTGAATCCGCACACTCGTTCACTCATCTACTCAAGCAAAGCCCAAAACTCACAGCAGGTACGAAAAGGAGCACTCCATGCCGCAGGCTACAAATTTTCGAATATTCAATCCCGACACGATGGCCAAACCAACCGCCGGCTATTCGCAGGTGGCTCTAGTTACCGGCGGAAATCTGGTTTACATCGCCGGCCAAGTCGCGCTCGATGCATCAGGCAATTTTGTAGGAAAAGATGATTTCCGGACCCAGGTCGAACAGGCCTTCAAGAATCTAAAAGCCGCCGTCGAAGCGGCCAGAGGCAACTTTCACGACATCATCAAGCTCAATTTTTACTGTGTCGATAGCGTCGACCCCTCGCAGATTCCCGGTAGTCAGGGAAGTCCGCGACAAGTACGTCAACACTCAAAACCCTCCCACAAGCACGTTCGTGGTTGTTCACAGGCTGGTTCGTCCGGAGTGGCTGATTGAGGTCGAAGCGGTTGCGGTCGTAAACCATTAGCTCCCGCTATGATAATCGTCGCGAAGGAGTTAGGCGCACAAGAGCCCATCGAATTGACGCAGGTACCATAACTATTGTATTCTCCTAAGGTTTTGGAGGAAACGGGCGGCGCGTCTCCTGCATCAAATAACTGGTGCAGTGAGCGCGAGCGTGGTTGGCGCGGGCATAGGGTGGCAACGGGTTCGCAGTACCGTCTTAATTATCCGTTTAAATGTCGTTATTTGACAAGTCGCGTCGGGGTGTCTAACTCCGCGCGCGTATTTCTTTGGCCGCCGCCTGCGCGCCGCCGTTTCACCTCGCAATGGAGGAAGTGTGAGTCTGGCTCTTGAAGAAAAATACGATCAGGTACGACAGCTCATCGCGATGG
Source organism: uncultured Acidobacteriota bacterium (assembly GCA_963790945.1). Lineage (GTDB taxonomy): Bacteria > Acidobacteriota > Terriglobia > Acidiferrales > UBA7541 > Palsa-295. The sequence goes on along the minus strand of CAWBRH010000009.1, from coordinate 108,186 downwards.
GCAAGGAACGCGGTTACCTGCTCTACGATGAAGTGAACGATATCCTTCCGGCCGAGGTGCATTCCTCGGAAGAAATTGACGATCTGCTCTCCACTTTCGAGCGTTACGGCATTGACGTCTACGAAGACCTGACGAGCGCAAAGGCCGCTCTGGCCGCCGCTGATGGTGCTGACGGACCTGAAGTCGGAGTCGTAGTAGAAAAAGAAGCCGCCGCTTCTGAAGACGGCGAACTCGACCTCACCCCCGGCACGCTCGAAAAAACGAACGACCCCGTTCGCATGTACCTGCGCGAAATGGGTACGGTTCCGCTTCTTACGCGCGAAGGTGAAGTTGCCATCGCCAAGCGCATCGAGCGCGGCCAGCTCCTCGTCCTGAAAACCATCACGCGCGCTCCGCTGATTCTGAAAGAGCTGCTCCAGGTCGGCGAAGATCTCCGCACCGGCTCGCGCTCCATCAAGGAAATCGTTCAGTTCGACGACGAAGAGCTCACCGAAGAAAAGATCGAAGCAAAAACAAAAGAAACCCTGAAGCAGATCGACAAAGTCGCCAAGCTCTACCTCATGGCGATGAAGCAAGCGCAAAAACTCGAGAAAGTTCCGCGTTCGAAGAAGCGACCCTATCTGCGCGCGCGCTATGCGCTGGGCCGCACCCGCGTCGAGATGTCCCGCCGCTTCCGCGAGCTCGATTTCAATCCGCTCGAAAAGAAGCGCCTCATCGACAAAATTCGCCAGACCGTCGAGCGCGTTCATTTCCTCGAACGCGAAATCGTCAAACTCGAACGCCGCGTCGAGGCGTCGAAAGCCGACGTCCAGGCCGAAGCGCGCAAAGATCTCCGCGCCCGCCGCCAGGAACTCGGCGAAATCGAAATTGCCAGTGAGGTGAGCCCCACCGAGCTGAAGCGCGCCCTTCAGGTGATTCTTCGTGGCGAAGCCGAAGCCGAGCAAGCCAAGAAAGAATTAATCGAAGCGAACCTCCGCCTCGTCGTTTCCATCGCGAAAAAATACACGAACCGCGGCTTGCAGTTCCTCGACTTGATCCAGGAAGGCAATATCGGCCTGATGAAGGCCGTCGACAAATTCGAATGGCGCCGCGGCTATAAATTCTCCACGTACGCCACGTGGTGGATTCGCCAGGCCATCACCCGCGCCATCGCTGATCAGGCTCGCACCATCCGCATTCCGGTGCACATGATCGAGACGATCAACAAGCTCGTCCGTACCCAGCGCCAGCTTGTGCAGGAACTCGGTCGCGAACCTACTTCGGAAGAAATCGCCAAGCGCATGGATATTCCGGTCGCGAAGGTCCGGAAGATTCTGAAAATCGCGCAGGAGCCGATCTCGCTCGAAACTCCCATCGGCGAAGAAGAAGATTCGCATCTCGGCGATTTCATCGAGGACAAGGCCGTCGTCTCGCCGTCCGACGCGGTAATCAATCTCAGCCTGAAGGAACAAACCTCCTCCGTGCTGAAAACTCTCACGCCGCGCGAAGAAAAAGTCATCAAGATGCGCTTTGGCTTGGACGATGGCAGCGAGCACACGCTCGAAGAAGTCGGCCAGTCCTTCGCCGTCACACGCGAACGTATCCGCCAAATCGAAGCCAAAGCCCTGCGCAAGCTGCGCCACCCGTCTCGCTCGCGCAAACTTCGCGCCTTCCTCGAAGGCTCCGCCAACGATTACTAAATAGCATTGCGGTCCCGAAATCTCGTTTTGCTTTCAGACGAGTCACCGATGAAAACGAGCAGATTTCTTCCAGCCGGTACAGCACTCATCGCTGTGCTGGCTTTTTGTTTTTCGCCTCGCGCACAAACTCGCGCGCAGGAAAATCCGCCCTCCGCTCATTCGGCTGGTTCGCCGCCGCAATACATCAACGTCGTTCACGAAAGGCTTAAGCCCGGTCGAGACGCAGCCTACGACGGCATGTTGTCGAACATTCGCGACGATTACGAGCGATTCAACATTCCCGCCTACTGGATCGAGATGAAGTCGATCACGGGCCCCGACGAAAGCTTCTCCTTGAATTTTGGCGACTCATTCGGCGATCTTGAAAAAATGGGGGCCGGCATGGCGGCGGGTGTTGCAGTCCATCCCGAGCTTGCCGGTCTGCAAGATCGTTTGCTCGCAGAGAATGTTTCGAACGTCTCGAACTTGCTCGCCGAGCGAGTGGATGCACTCAGTTCCCGCGCCGCCACGATCAACTTCGCGAAAATGCGCATGCTTCAGGTGACAGTCTTCCACATTCGCCCGGGCCACGAAGGCGAGTTCGCAGAAGCCGCGAAGAGCATCGCATCGGCTTACGAGAAAATCGCGGGCAGCCCCGCGTGGGCGCTCTATGCGGTGCACTCAGGCGCTCCGGTGCCGTGTTACTTGATGCTCACGACGCTCAGCTCATTGAAGGACGAAGATGATGCAGCAGCACGCCGCGCCCCCGCTATGGAAGCCGCCGGAGCAGCTATGCAGCAGCGCCTGCAGGAAATCGCGCGCTCGGCCTACGACTCGATCGAAACGAACATCTACGCCGTCAATCCGCACCTAAGCCACATGCCGAGAAATTTCACCGCCGAGGATCCGGCGTACTGGACGCCAAGAACCACACCGACAAAGTCACCCTAGGGAACCGAACTCCATTGAGGACTAAGAAGTAAGACTGTGGGGTGCTGCCGCTTTCAGTGGCAAAGGCACTCTTGCCTGTGCGATTTTGCGCCCGCAATCCTTCCAATCATGCATGCAGTCGCAATTGCACTCCTTGCACGGAGATTTCCCAACTTGAGTAGTGTGCTAGCTTTTCACAATCTCCGCGTCTTCCTTCGTTTTCAGTTTTCGCGCAAGTAATGCTCCGAGCGAGTACGCAGCCGAAGCATAAAAGGGCATCGTGAACATGAGTTGGTCGCTACAGCGATCGCTAAGATCCGCGCGGCATCCCGATCCTAAGAAATGTGACCAAACGGACTTGTTTCTGCCAGCTAGAACAATTGCGGACGTGAAAACAGGAGAAATGTTTGGTTCGGCAATCATCGCATAGCACAAAATCAGTGCTGGGAGCACCCAAACCCACAACATTTCTCGTTGCCTTAGTCGCCGGCTAAGGGCCCATCCACACCATAAACCTTCGAGGATCTGAACTGGGAAATAGGGTAGTTGTGTCAAGACTCGATGTACGTTGTGCTCCGTAAAGAACTGAGGACTCGCTGGCCGCAGCAGACCGAATATGAAAAACGTAGCTGTACCGGCCAGGAAACCGACACCCAGTACAGCGATCAATTGATGCAATACGAAAATCAGCACCGATTTGAATCGAAATTCGGAAATGTGTCCTCGCAAAGCAGATTGCCTGGTCTAGCTAATCAGACGTGCAATCAGAAACGCCGCCGCTGCCGCCAATCCTCCAACAATCACCGTCTGCAATCCACCACGCAGAGGCTTCACTCCGGTAAAGTGTCCTTTGATCGCGCCGAAAACGAAAAGCGCCACGAGCGTCACCACAACGCTCACCCACAGCGCCGGCATCACTTGCTTCATTAATATGTAGGGCGCAAGCGGCACTAACCCGCCGACGATATACGACGCCGCAATTGTGCCCGCGCTTCGCGCCGCGCGCGCCGGGTCCGGCGCTTCGAGGCCCAATTCGAAGCGCATCATAAAATCCACCCAGCGCTTTTGATTCGAAATGATCGCATCCACCACGGGCGCCATCTGCGCTTGCGATAATCCGTATTCGCGAAAAACTTTCGCCACTTCTTCCGTCTCGATTTCAGGCAGCTCCACCGTCTCGCGATATTCGCGATCGAGCTCGGACGCGTAGTGCTCCGAATCGGTTTTCGCCGCGAGGTACCCGCCCAATCCCATCGCTATCGAACCCGCCGCAATCTCAGCAAGCCCTGCCGTGACGATAATTCCCGTGCCTTTCGCCAAAACCGCCGCCGCACCCGTAAGCCCTGCGGCGAGCGCGAATGGCACCGTAAGCCCGTCCGACATTCCAATCACGATGTCGCGCACCGCAGCCGTGGCGGTGAAATGTTTCTCTACATGTTCAGTGGCCGGCAAATTTCGCTCCTTCGCTTAGCCGATTTGAAATGCGCTGCCTGAAATCGCTTGGACCCCAAACACCCGCTAAATCGCTTCAAGATTAAATATGAGGACGTATACCGTTGCGCCCGCCGAGGCGCGTATAATTATGAGGCAGGATAGGAAAATCAGGAGGTAGTTTCAATGACCACCACTTCTGGACAAGGAGCTGCTCCCCAGATGACTTTCACGTTGCCGCCTTTGCCGTACGCTTTTGACGCGCTCGAGCCGTACATCGACGCAAAAACGATGGAGATTCACCACGACAAGCATCACGGTGCGTACGTTACCAATCTCAACAAAGCTCTCGAAGGGCAGGCGGATCTTCAGAAGCTTTCTGTTGAGGAATTGCTCGCTCAGATCAACAAAGTGCCCGAAAACATCCGCACAGCCGTCCGCAACAACGGCGGCGGGCACATGAACCATTCCATGTTCTGGAAAATTATGAAGAAAGGCGGCGGAGGCGAGCCGACTGGCGATTTGGCCAACGCGATCACTTCAGCCTTCGGCAGCTTCGCGGATTTCAAAACGAAACTCAATCAAGCTGCCACCACTCGGTTCGGTTCCGGTTGGGCCTGGCTGCTTTTCCGCGACGGCAAACTTGTAATCGAATCTTCCGCCAACCAGGACAATCCCATCATGGACGGCGGCAAGGCGTTTTTCGGTCTCGACGTATGGGAGCACGCCTACTACCTGAAATATCAAAACCGCCGGCCTGAATATATCGAGGCCTGGTGGAATACGATCAACTGGCCGCAAGTAGCCGAAAACTTCGCCCACGCCAAAAAGTAGCTCTCACGAAGCCAGTCCCTCGATTTGCTATCGCGGATTCGCCCCGGTGATTTCGCCGGGGCGGGTCTGGCTTCACTATGGATGTGCTCGCGCGAGTCTGTCATTATCTGCGGCACACCAAAAGGAGCCACGTTTGCACGGGAAGCGAATCCTTTTAATTCCGCTCTTGTTCCTCTGCGCTTTTCCACTCGCAGCGCAGCGACCAGAAAGAAATCCCGAAGATCGAGCGCAATTCTTCCATGATATCAATATAGGCCCCAACGGCACCGCGAACGTGGTGCAATGTTTTGGCTGCAACGTGCACATTCGCGGGCATGTCACCGGCGACGTTCTCACGATCGGCGGCAGTATTTATATTTCCGGCTTGGTTGACGGAAACGCGCTGGCAGTAGGCGGCCATATCGAATCGCAAGCGGGAGGCGAGCTCCGAGGACACGCCGCAGCCGTGGGCGGTTACGTGACGCAAACCGGCGGCAAAATCGACCGCGAGTCCGTTTCGACTCCCTACGCAATCGTCCCGGGACAATATCGTCCCACCGCTCTTGGCATCGCTTTTCTTATGGTCACAAATCTCGTTTGCGTCGGACTAGCTTGTTTGCTGTTGCGCGAAAAACGCGTCAACAACACCGGCTGGACGATCTGGAATCGCACCAACATGGTCTTGGTCACCGGTGTCGTCGCGCTGTTTATCGCCTGGGGGTTCGAAACTTTGGGCGAGCACTTAGGGCGCGCGGAAGTTCCCGCGAACACTCTGCTCGTTCTGATTCTTGGCGTGCTCGGTTCGGCGGGCGCCACCGGGCTCGGACGGCTGGTCGCAGGAGTCGCCTTCCCCGGCTTCAAAGCGGTGCCCGGGACGCTCGCGGGAATTTTTGCTCTCTCGATGCTCGAAGTGATTCCTCTGCTCGGATTTTTCGTTTTTGTGATTGGATTGCTGTTCGCTCTAGGCGCCGCGATCGTCAGCGGCTTCGGCGCACGTGCCGTCCCGTCACCCGAAGAGCAAGCCCACCCGGCGAACTAAGCACTGCGGGATTCGATTGTCACAATCGAAGAATTCCAGCGCACGATTCAGCACCACACTGATCGCCTCGCGGGGTTGTGCGATTGTCATTCTGAGACTATCCGATCAGGATAGTCGAAGAATCCCAGCGTAGGATTCAGCACCGCACGAATTCGAAGCCGCCGCGCTTCATGCTAGTGCGCCCAAATCCTCGCCGGATCGCTCTCAAACGGATACACGTGCACCATCCACCCGAAAACTTGCGCCCGCCACACGCCGCCCGCCTGCTCGCACGCGGCTTCCGTTGAAATCGTTCCGCGCATCCCAAATTGTTTCCAATTCACCTGCTGCCATTCCGTTCCTTTTTGCGGCATGCAGAAATTCACATGCTTGTGCCAGCGGGCCACGCTTAACGGCACGCGCTCATTCAGCTCTTCTTCCGTGGCCCGTTTCGGCGCCGTATACATTGCGCCTTCGAGTTGATAACCGTCGCCCACCTTTTTGTAGAGCAGCGACGTCGGATGCTCCGCATTGAAGCCAAACTGCGCCTCGAACCCATATCGGTAGTTCGTGAAGTGATAATGCTGCTGCGGGACGTTCGGAAAGAAGATCTGAAAACCCTCCGCCAACGCCACTTTGTAATCGCGGTATTTCTCAATCGCCGGCCGCAGCTCAGCCAAAATCTCCGCCGCACGTTTCTGGTCCGCCGCATTCGCAGGACGCAAATCCGTCATGAACATGTGCGCGCCCATGTCCATGTCGTGGTCAGACATGTTGCCCGACATCGCATCATTCGCCGCGCGCCCTTCCGGACTCGCCGCCTGTTTCTGCGCATCGCCCATATCCATCCCGGCCATCCTGTCCTGATCGCGACTCTTCTGGCTTTGTTCCTGTGCTCCCGCTGCCGTTGCAATCAGTAGTGCCCCTGCAATGAGTACGGTTTTTATCCTCGTTTTATTAAGCATAAGAAATCTCCTGCCTATAAATACGTTTTGCCAATCCCAAAGTTTCAGTTCCGCACAAGCGATTGCTCAATTGAAACAGCGAAAGACTTTTGCGTCGCTCACCTCTCGATCCTGCTTCGACCGCGGCGAAACGCCAGCCAACGGTGTTGTAGCGCCGGTCTTCCGCGATTTTTGCGTCCCGATGATTGCATCGGGGAGACCGGCAGGTTTTCCTGCCCCATCGCGCCGCCCCCAATAAAAAAGGAGGCCCGTTGTGCGGACGAGCCTCCAGCAGATGCAGCGGGGTACGCCTACATCTATCAGCCCGAGGCGAGTCCCATCGCGCGCCGGGCCCGTTACAATCATCTAACCCTAGCCGCCCCCAAAAGTTGCACCTGGAATCGAAGGCTCGCCCGACAGAAAAGGTAGCAGGGAGCGCTCCCGCATCACCCTCGCCCCAACCCGCCGCACAGCAACTTTCATACCACCGCGCACGTTAAATTTTCGCCTCCTACCAATCAATATTTCATCTTACGCACCCGTCCCACTTGACGCCGACATTGAAATCTGTAAACTGCGATTTCGCCCATGGCGACCATGCCCAACCCGCTCGACGAGGCTCTGCAGGACTTCCAGTTCCCGCAGCGCGAAGCCGCGTTTTTCTATGGCCTCTTTCTGCGCGGCCATTCCGCCGACGAACTCCGCCGCGACATTCGCGTCCCCGCCGCGGTGCTCGCCAAGTGGGATCGCGAATCTGAACGCCAACCCGAGCTTCGTTCTGTTCTGGAACGCGTCGTTCAATATCGCCAGCACGTCCTCGCCATTTTCGAAAATCTGCTCTGCCACGATTCCACCACGCAACGCCTGCAATAGTTTCAGCGCACCACAGACTTTGCCTTCGCCCTGAGATAAACAGTATCCGCGCTGTCATCCCGAGCGGAGGCTCGCGCTCTTTTCTTTCCACCGCGCAGCGGTGGCGCGAGCCGCAGTCGAGGGATCTCTCTTGCCGTCAGCGCCATGGCCCAATCTGCAACCCGCGCCCAAAATGCCCAAAATCGTCCGCCGCCATCGCCCATTTTCGTCTTCATTACCGATTCACAGCGCTCCCATCCGGTATTACAGAACTATTACAAACACCTCCGCCCCTCCCTGCTACTCTAATTCGGCACCGGGGCAATTGAAGCGACAGGAGAAGCGCGTGGCGATTCAACTCGAAGACCTAAAAAAGAAGCAGGCAGCCGACAACGAAGTCAATTGGATCACTGCTTCGTTCATGACGCTTTTCCATCTCGGCGCCATCGCAGCCTTGTTCTTCTTCACCTGGAAAGCCTTTTTCGTCGCCGCGTTTTTCTGGTGGCTCGCCACCAGCGTTGGCATCGGCATGTGCTACCACCGCTTGCTCACCCATCGCGGCTATAAAGTTCCCAAGTGGCTCGAATACACGATGACGGTCTGCGCCACGCTCGCCCTCGAAGGCGGCCCGATTTTCTGGGTAGCCACGCACCGCATCCACCACCAGCACTCCGACCAGGATGGCGACCCGCACTCCCCCATCGACGGAAAATGGTGGGCTCACATGGGCTGGATTCTCGTCGGCAAATCCATGCACCACGACACGACCACGCTCTCGCGCTACGTCCCCGACCTGGCCAAAGATAAATTTCACGTCTGGATCACGAAATACCACTACGTTCCAATCAGCGTCCTCGGCGTAATTCTTCTCGCCATCGGCGGAATTCCATTCGTCCTCTGGGGGATTTTCGCGCGCACCGTTGCCGGCCTGCATTTCACCTGGCTCGTCAATTCTGCCACTCACTCCTGGGGCACGCGCCGCTTCACCACGCGCGATCTTTCCACCAACAGCTGGTGGGTCGCCATCCTCAGCTGGGGCGAAGGCTGGCACAATAATCATCACGCGCATCCAGTCTCCGCGCGCCACGGCCTCCGCTGGTACGAAGTCGATTTCAATTGGTACGGCATCTGGCTCATGAACAAATTGGGGCTCGCCCGCGACATCTACCGCGTCAAGCTCTCCGCGCTGAAAACGTACACCGCGCCCACTCACGAGGAAGCCAACGCACCCGCGGTCGCGACCAGCAGCCTCAGCCGCAATCGCCGTAGCCGCCTCAGAATCCAAACTCGTCTCCGCCTAGAAAAATCTCAGCGCGCCAATTTCGCCAGTAGGGGCGGCTCTAAGAGCCGCCCGCGCAGCCCGCACCTCGCCCAGTAGCGTAGGCTTCAGCCTGCGCCACCTCCAAAACGCAGCACAATCATCAATGCTTGCCCCCGACGCCACATCGTTCCTTTGGCCTTTCAGTAGCACAGGCATTCCTGCCTGTGCCAACTCCAAAACACTCCACAACCACCAATGCTAGCCTCCCTCGCGGCATCGTTCTGTTGCACCATCCGCTCACGTCGCACCAACCAGCAGTGCTATCATCCCGCCGAAATGCCGCGCCCCTCCACTCCATCCCAACAGCTCTCCCGCTTCCTCGCCAAGTACACGCCAAAAATCGCCGCGCAAGGCCGTCGCGCACTCGCCAAAATGCGCAAGCTCCTCCCCGGCTCCACCGAAATGGTCTATGACAATTACAACGGCCTCGTAATCGGCTTCGGCCCCACCGAAAAGCCCTCGCTAGCAATTCTTCTCCATCCTGCTCATGCCCGACCACGTCACCCTCTGCTTCCTCCAAGGCGCCAGCCTACCCGATCCCAATCGCCGCCTAAATGGCAGCGGCAACCTCGTCCGCCACGTCCGCCTCATTCCACCCACAGTTCTCGACGATCCCGAAATCCTCGACCTCATCAACACAGCTCTCTACCACGCCAAAGCCCCCATTAACCCAAAAGCCCGCCGCCAACTCATCATCAAATCCATCTCCCGCAAGCAACGCCCTCGCCGCCCAATCCCTAAACAGAAATAAGCTCATCGCGCGCAAATTAAAATTTCCTCAGTAGGGGCACGGCATGCCGTGCCCGAACGCGATGCTTGGCACAACGTTGCCCATCAATCGCATTGCGCAAAAAAACAGTCGTGTCGACACGCCAGTAAACTAGAGCGGCTCGCGGCTTTTGGCCGCTGGGGGATTCTCGTCGCCTTCATTTCAAATTTTCAATTTTCAATTTGAAATTGCACACCCACCCAGAACACTCCGTTCACACACTCGTGGCCCGCCATCCTGCAAACCACCAGCGCCGTAGGCGCGGCACAAACTTAGCCCAGCGCGGAAGCCCTGGGAAAAAATAAGCGCGCAGCGCCCCACCTTTCGCGGCGCATTTCCCGCGAGCCTTTGCCTTGCTCTTGTGCAACGTGACGCGACGCCCCCGCGCTACCATCCAACCCCAAATAAACTTCTCCGTCATCTACCCCGAGTGATACCATCCTCACATTCCGCCGGAACCGAAATAAGGAGCACCCATGCCCGAATCCAACATCGCCATCGCAAAACGCTGGTTCGAAGAAGTCTGGAACCAGCGCCGCACCGCCACCATCACCGAACTTTTCGCCCCCAACGGCGTCTCCCACGGCGTCGCAGAAGACGGCTCCGACATCATCGGCCCCGCCGGCATTCATCACTTTCTACGAACGCTTCCTCAACGCCTTCCCCGACATGAAACTGAAAGTCGAAGACGCCATCGCCGACGGCGACAAAGTCCTCATCCGCTGGTCCGCCACCATGCGCCACTCCGGCGACGGCCTCGGCATCCCCGCCACCAACAAACCCGTAGCCATCGGCGGCATGAGCCTAGCCAGAATCGCCAACGGCCAGCTAGTCGAAGCCTGGGACCAATGGGACAAATTCGCCATGCTCCAGCAAATCGGCGCCGTCCCACCGCTACCAGCAAGCACCAACGCCAAATCCGCCAACGGCTAATTGCTCATGGGTGACGCGCCGTTAGGTTTCAGTAGGGGCACGGCATGCCGTGCCCGGACGTGACACTTGGCACACTGCGACCCACCAATCGTGCTTTTGTACGATCGCATTTCGGCATCGTCGCATTGCGCATCGGCCCCCGCACCACGCTGTCATCCCGAACGAAGTGAGGGATCTGCATTTGGTTTTTTGGGGCGGACGCTTCTGCGGCTGACGAACTAGCGAACAACCGATTCTCTCTAGACTGTTATTTCGCAGGGTGATGCCATGGTCGATCAGGCCGAACTCGGTCGAGCACTTTTTTACGGCATACGACGAAAGCGCAATTGCCGAAAAGCCTTTCCTCTGCTGCTCCAGGCAGCCGAAGGAGGACGCGTCCACTGGCAATATCTTGCTGGCTATGCGCTCGCGCATGGCTTGGGCGTGAAACGAGATCTAAAGCAAGCCAGCAAATGGTACGAGCGGGCTGGCAAGCGTGGTCACATCGGCGCGCTCTTCAATTTGGCGCTCATGTACGATCGCGGTCACGGCGTCAGACGAAACCTGAGAAAGGCGTTCGCGCTCTACAAGCGTGGTGCGTTGGAAGGCGATCGAGAAGCGCAAGTAAATCTTGCCATCGCGTACCACGACGGTCTCGGCACGCCCAAAAATCTCGCACAATACATTCGCTGGACGAAGAAAGCCGCAACCAAGCGGGATTCAAAGGGACAATTCAATTTAGGTCTCGCCTATTTCGAAGGCGATGGCTTGCCGAAGAACCACAGGCTCGCTCGCATTTGGTTAGAACGCGCAGCCGAGAAAGGCAACAAAAACGCCGTGCGGTTGCTGAAGTCGCACAGCCTCTGAGCCAATCTTTCTCGCTCAAAAAGTACAGTCCTAGGACTAACTGTCTCTGAACTCGTCCAATGGCCAGTCGAATTTCCCTTCCCCTCCGTGCTACCGTGACCTGTGCCATACGACAACAAAATCGAACTTCAAATCGCGCCGCCAACTGACGCGCAAAGATCGGCAGAGGCCCGCCACAGGAAATTTGGAGCGCGAGAGCTTGCTCTCACTTTCACAGCGCAACGCCCGCCTCTCCCGCCCAGTAACACTCCCCAACTGCAAACGCTTCGCTTAAAACTTCGAGTCGCAAATGACAATCCGACAAGGATTGTCATCCTGAGCGACCAACGGGAGTCGAAGGGTCTCTCTTTCCTACTGCTCAAGCCAGCGCGCGCGAGATTTCTAATCGCAAATCTGGAATTAGAATTCCTCGCAAGTCACACAAAACACAGCTTACTAACTTTTTCTAATCGCAAAAAAATCGCAGTTTTTCATCCGTGTCCAAGCCTGCCGGTCGGCGAGCCCAGGAAACTCTCCTCGCCGCTCGGCCACGCTGGCGATCGCCATCGCACCCCAAGCGCCATCCATCAGCACGGTTCCAACCGCAGCAAAAATGCATGTTTCGTATTTTCTTATTCACGAATCGCGAGCCACGAAGTACGAGTCACCAATCACGACTCACGCACTACGACCCGCGCCGCATTCCGCAGTACAATCCCCGCGAGGCCCCATGCCTATCGCTAGCCGCCGGAAGACAATCGCGTTTTTCGTCGCGCTGGGCGTGTGCCTCGTCGCGATCGCCGTCGCGCTCAACGTCGGCTGGATCATTCTCAATCGCCGCGAAGCCGTCCTGCTTTTCTTCGGCGTGATTTTTTTCGCGGCGATCATCGGCGGCATGATCGTCAACACCAGCTTCCTCGTCCGCGAAATCCGCCGCAACGAACAGCACGACAGTTTTATCAATGCCGTCACGCACGAACTGAAAACGCCGATCGCCTCGATCCGCCTGTATCTCGAAACGCTCCAGCGCCGCGAAGCTCGACGAAGAGCAGCGCCAGAAATTTTATCGGCTGATGCTGCTCGATTCCGACCGGCTGCTCGGCACAGTCGAGCAGGTGCTCGCCGCGGGACAAAGCGGCCACAAATCTTCCGCGGTGTATCGCACGGACATTGATCTCGAAAATCTCGTCCGCGAATGCATGGACCTCGCGCGCTCGCGCCACCATCTCGATGCTGCCGGATTGCGCTACGAGCCGGGCGCGAATGGCTCAGGCGAGGGAAGCTCGCAATCGAACGGCGCCGGAATCAAAGTCCAGGGCGATCCCGAAGAGCTTCGCACCGCGGTCTCGAATCTTCTCGACAACGCCATCAAATATTCCGTCGGCAACGTGGATGTTTCCGTTAGCCTCGATACGCCGGACGAAAAACACGTCGAACTGAAGGTTCGCGATCGCGGCGTGGGCATTCCGACCGATGAATTGAAACGAATTTTCCGCCGCTTCTATCGTGTGCGCGGCCGCGCATCCGCCCGAGTGAAAGGAACGGGGCTCGGGCTCTTCATCGTTCGCTCCATTGCAAAAACGCATGGCGGCAAAGTCTTCGCAGAAAGCGCAGGCGAAGGACGCGGCACCACGGTGACGCTGGAACTTCCGAGGAGCCGCGCATGACGAAAGTGCTGATCGTCGAAGACGAAGCCCACCTCGCCGAAGGCCTCCGCTTCAATCTCCAAGCCGAAGGCTACGCCGTCGAACTCACCGGCGACGGCGAGTCTGCGCTCAAAGCGCCTGCTCGAATCGAACGGACGCTTCGACGCCGTCGTGCTCGACGTGATGCTGCCCGGCATCGACGGTTTCGAAGTCGTCTCCGCACTGCGCAAAGCCAAGAATTTCATTCCCGTTCTGATTCTCACCGCGCGCGGCCGCCCCGAAGACGTGCTCGAAGGTTTCGGCGCCGGCGCTGACGACTATCTTTCCAAACCTTTCGAGTTGCCGATTTTTCTCGCCCGCCTTCAAGGACTTCTGCGCCGCAACGAATGGCTTCGCAGCAGCAAAGCGCCGTGCGCCGCGAACCACGAAAGAAGCCGCAGTCAAACTCTGCGAACGAGCGCGAAACAGTTTCATTCGAAGGCAAGACAATCGACTTCGGCACGCTCGAGCTTCGCACCGAGCGCAACACGATTCGGTTAACGCTGATGGAAGCAAAGCTGCTTCGTCACCTGATTCGCAACAAAGGCCGCAACGTCTCGCGCAAATCCATTCTCGAAGATGTTTGGGGACTTTCCGAAGACACTGACACGCGCGCCATCGACAATTTCATCGTTCGCCTGCGCAAATACATCGAAAAAAATCCGGCAAAGCCGCGCCATCTTCTGACGGTGCGCGGAGTGGGCTACCGCTTTGTCGCCTAAGCTCGTCAGCGAATCGCAGGCAGCGCTCGCCTCGAAGGAATCTTCGCGCGCAGCCGACGACGGATCGCTGCTTCGATTTCACGAAGCGCCAGCGCGCCAAGCGCCGCCACAGCTGGAAAACAGACGACGACGTACCGCGGTTCGACGGTCGACAACTGCGTGAACAGCGCCGTGCGAATCAATAAATAAAGAACGAGCACGGCGCATCCAGGATTCGAGTCGATAACGCCATGCGCCAACAGCTGCGAGCGCCAATGTACACAAAATTCAAGAATCGCAAAAAACACCGCGGCGTCGAATTTCCTTCGGGTTCGCACGCCACTGTTCGCCCGATCGGCCACAGTTTTCCGGAATATCGCAGCACGTCCACGCGCGGCGTAAACCAGATCGCGAACGCGCGCTCGATCGGGATAAAAGCAAAAGTGCGAATCGGATGCGCAGCAGCCCGCTCGCGCGCCAGCACTTCGAACCTACGATCGAGTGCATGGCGTCATTTTCAAATCGCTGTTGTAACGTGCGAGAAATTCCGCCACGCGAGCCCGTTCCGCCGCCGAATCAAACGCAGCGTCAGGGATTGCTCGCATCGGATCGGTTTCTTTCCGAGCGCCCACGTCACGGTGTACGCATCGCGGTTGCGCACCATCCACGTTCGCGTCCACGCGTAAAATCCTCGCGGCATGTAATCTCCCGCAGACTCCGCATAATGCGGCGAAAGAAACTCGAATGCGACCCATCGTTCGCGCATTTCGCGCCGCCCATGGCGTGAGCGCAACGAGCAAACCCACCGCCATCCACGCGCCGGCGAGCGCGAGCTTTGGCCAATCAGCCAGGCGGCGCCAGCGAATGCAAATCACAACGTCCGGCGGCGGCCAGCACGAGCGGCGTTTCCGGGCGCACCAGATGTTCCGAGGCCCGCGAAGAATCCCGCGAGCAGGAACGTTCGCATCAGCAGCCTTCGAGCGAGCTGTCGTTCGAACCAGACGCCGTGCATAGCGCGCCGATCGCGTCCCGGCCGGAATTTCGAATCTCGGGCTCCGTGAAAATCCAAACGAGCACGAAGAGAGCGAGCGTAGTGAAAAATGCCGCGAGAGTTTCCGTGATATCGCCGCGGTGTAACTCGCGGTGAAAGGGCACAGCGCCGCCAGCCACAGCGCAATCTGTTGCGGCGCGATGTTTCCTGTTCGAAGCCGGCGCAATTCGCCATGCAATCAGCGCCGCGAAAACACAAGTGACCAGATCGATCGCACGCCTGCACAAGCATCACCGCGATCCGAGTGCGGCCAAAATCGAATAAATCGACGGCGAGAAATGCGGGATATCCTGGCATCCGCTGATCGACTGGCATCAATTGCGCCGTTGACGAACAGTCCGTAGACGCCGTGATCGAGCCAATTGCGCGCCAGCTCTTCGTAGAATTTTGTGTCGCCCGAATAAAACGGAAAATGCGCGATGAAATACAGCCGCAGCGCAAACCCGCAGAGCAGCGCCGCGACAAGATGACGGTAGGAAATTGGCAGCACGCCGCTCGCGCGCCGCTGGAGCTCGATTCCCATTCACTCCAGTCTATATGCGCCAGCGCGTTTCGTCAGTGCGTCGCAACGAAAAACCAGCCGGCCAATCAGCGGCGCGCGATTGCGGAAGAATCAGCGCTATCGTAAGATTGTTACCACCGCACGCACACACGGTTCCCCGGTAGCTCAACGGTAGAGCATTCGGCTGTTAACCGAAGGGTTGCTAGTTCGAATCTAGCCCGGGGAGCCATTTCCTACGGTTTGCCAACCAGGTAAAAG
Source organism: uncultured Acidobacteriota bacterium (assembly GCA_963790945.1). GTDB lineage: Bacteria > Acidobacteriota > Terriglobia > Acidiferrales > UBA7541 > Palsa-295. The sequence continues at coordinate 92,495 of CAWBRH010000009.1, read as the reverse complement.
CTCTTCAGGTTCGAAAATCTCTAGGTCAAGCTTGCGAGGATGAACAGAATCGTGCCGTTCGCGGCTCTCGTGAACGCCCTCATCGCGAGGTATCCTTTCGCCGTCGCTGCTCGCTCTCCCTCATCATTTCGCTGATATCCGCCGCTGGCCGTATCTCGATTGTTCCACACTGCAACTTCACTCCCGGACATTGGGAAATGAGCTGAATTGCGTGATTCAGATCGCGCGCTTCAAGCACCTGAATTCCACCCAGTTGCTCCTTCGTTTCCGCGTACGGACCGTCTGTCACCGCAACTTTTCCGTCCTTCCAACCACGGTCACGGCCGTGTTGGCGGGCTGAAGAGGTTCCTCAGCGAGCAAATGTCCACTCTTCCGCAGTTCGTCGTTATAGCTAAAACACTCGTCCAGCACGGTGTTGCGCTCGCTCTCCGACATGTTTTCGAACTTGCCGGGCTCGAGATAGCCCAACAGATGTATTTCATTGGGTCCTCCAAGAACCGCAAAACGGGGGTGGGGGGGGGGCGGGGGGGCGCAGGGAAAAGGGGGACGGGGCTATTTTTAGTTTTTTTGAGGGCCGGTGGACGGGGGGGGGGGAATGGAATAAATATGGGTTTGGGGGGGGGTTCCCTCCTCATAAAAGGAGGAGGGGGGTGAGAGGTCAAACTTTTGTCACTGCCCCGAATTCTGCCGCGACTTGATCTTTCGTTAGTTCCCGTGGCGAAAGCTTTGCGCAGCGCAGACTTCCAACTCGTGCTGAATTGTCGGGAGACTTCGGCATCCGGCACGAGGATGTCAAATCCATGAAAGGCACCACGCACGACCAAGAGTTCGGTGGCGACTCCGGCATGGACGAGCCGCCGCGCATACTCCATGTCTTCTTCGACGAACAGGTCGATAGAACCGACGCCGATCCAGGCAGGCGGCAGGCCGGCGACGCTGGCTACCCGGGCGGGTACGGCAGCTACCGGCACCTTGGACGAACCCGCTGGAACACCGAGCAGCGAGCTCCAGGCAAAACGATTGGCGCTCGCAGTCCACATAAATCGGCCGATGGCGGGCGGGACTGGGTGGGAGCTGCCCGTTCGGTCGTCTAGCTGGGGGTAGATGAGCAACTGGAAGACGATGGGGACTTCGTTGCGGTCGCGCGCGTGAATCGCAAGGCTCGCTGCGTGGCAGCCGCCCGCGCTCTGGCCGCCCACGGCAATCCTGGAGCGATCGATGCCGAGCTCCGCCGCATGGGCATGGGCCCATTTGAGCGCGGCGTAGTTGTCCTCAAGCGCGCCGGGATAGCGCGTCTCCGGAGCCAGCCGGTAGTCAACCGCGACGACGACGCAACGGCAATCCGTCGCGATCTCCTGGATCCGGGGCATCAACACGGGATCAGGCATCATGAAGCCTCCGCCATGTATAAAAAGCAATAACGGCTTGGCCTTCTCCGACGGCGCAGGATCAACGACCCAAAGACGGACCTCGGGTGCTCCTGGCGGCCCGGGGATATGCCGCTCCATGGGCTGCGGCGCGGGAGCAGGTAACGGGGGCATGCCGGGCATTTGCCGGAACTTGCTGACCATCTCTGCTGAGATGTCAAAGGCGGGGAACTGCTTGAGCGTAGGAAGAAGTTCCGGATCGACGAGGGAATATGGATCCGCGACTGCCGGTGAAGTTTCTGAGCGCGAGGCTTGCTCAGCCTCCGCCAGCGCAGCCGCAGGCGCGAGTCCCAAAGCCAGACCAAAGCCGGCGGTGCGGATAGCGAAGTCGCGACGAGTGAGTTGATTTCTCATTTGAGTAGAAGGCGACTCGCGTTGCATCGTTTCCCCCTCCACGGACGAGCCGTAGTTGTTCGGGCGGTGAATCGCAACTAAATACTGGCTCATGAGTTCTCCATTCTCCTGGTGACGGCTATTAGACGTCGTACGCGCGAGGCATCGCGATATCGACAAGGCGCGGGTTGTTTTTTATTTCAAGGCGTCTTCGCCGAACCTTTTCGTTGATCTTCTTTTGGGTCTCGGGATCGAAGTCGGTCATGTCAAACATCCGGCGAACTTCGACCATTTCGTTATCCCGGCCGGGGATGCGCGAGGCCCATTCGAGCGCCTCTTCACGCGACTTCACCTCGATGATCCAGTAGCCGCCGATCACTTCTTTCGTTTCGGGAAACGGGCCGTTGGTAACTTTCGATTTTCCGTTTTTGAAGGTGACGCGCGCGCTCATCGTCGCGGGCGGGGTCAGCCCGTCGAGCGCGAGCAGCACGCCGGCTTTCCCCAGTTCCTCGTTGTACGCGCCCATTGCCTCCATGTCTTTCATGTTGGGTACCCAGCCGGCTTTTGCGGTTTCGTATTCTTTTGGAAACATGATCATCATGAAGCGCATGGTGTTCTCCTTGGGTTTAGTGTTGTGCGGACACCGTATCAGGGCCGCTACTTTTATATAAGAGCTTGAACCGCACTTGGCCTGGAAAGTTGCGAGTAGCCGGATGCGCGGTGCGGCTCTACTTACTCGTCGCACGGGGGATGGGGAATCGACATGCGAGTTGCAGATTTTTCGCGTAGCCTATCGCCCAGGGCTGTTTACTTGCTTCCGCCGGGTTCTTGTTCCGGAGCCGGGAAGAATAGAAGCTCGCGCACCTCGCCCACCGCATCGCAGGAGATGGCACCCTTGCGCGCCCACGCGAGTGCCTCGTCCATATTGGCGCACTTCCAATATCCAAAATCCGCCCATGTGCTCCTTGGTCTCGGTGTACGGCCCGTCGGTGACGAGCACCTTGCCGTCGGGCTTCCTCCGCAGCGTCTTCGCGCTGCCGGGCGGGGCAATGCCGCAGGCGAACTTCCTGACGCCGGCAGCAATCAGTTCACGGTTGACTGCGTGGATCTCTTCGACCATCGCTTCCGTTACGCTGGACGGGTCGAAGTTGTCGGGGAGGTAACTGGCAACCAGATATTGTGGCATCACTTTTTCTCCTTGGTTTCTGTGGTTTGTTCCTGATGACTCGTTCCCTGTTCACGCAGGAGCCGTAGCTCATCGTTCTCTCGTCCTATAGTCGTTGAGGAGACGGAAAATCGACACCCCTTCCAAGAAATTTTACTTCTTCCGCTAGAACTATATTTTGCGCATGGCCATCTCAATTTCGAGTTATAGATTATCCTGAGCTGCTTGGCTACAGAATCTAAAGAGGTTGGAATCCTTAATGATGACTCCTCAAGATTGGTCTTGGTTCACGAAGCCGATGCGGCATGGTTGGTTCGTGTTTGGGGTCTTCTTATTGTTCTTGGGTGCGGTTTATACATGTATCGGCAAATCGTATAACCGCTTTCAAGGTTGGGTCTACCGTTCCGAAGAACCGAAGGAGTATTGGTGGTCGGTCGCAACGTATTATCTCGGTGGGATTTTGTTTATTGGGGCCGATCTGTTCAGCGTACCAGCAGATTTTCTCATTGCTGTTTCGTTGATTGGGGTCTTCGTATACCTCGTATATTTGCTGGTCCGTTGGGTAATTCGCCAAAAACGATAGCCACGCAAGGCACTACACGACCGGCAGTCGGTATCAAATCCTGGTTAACGCACTTATCGAAACTGACCAATATCCCCATTCGGCTTCCGACCAGTCTTTCTTTATTTCAACTGCCGAATCCGCTCTTGCAGGAATTGCCGCTCAGGTTCCTGTTGGGTGAGGGCGAGAGCTTTCTCATAGGCGGACCGAGCTTCGGCGGTCCTGCCGAGCCTGCGGCACATATCCGCACGGGCTGAATGCGCCAGGTAATAATCCGCCAATTCGCCATGTTCCAGCACCGCGTCGATATGCGCCAGACCGCTCTCTGGACCATCGCGCATGGCAATGGCCACGGCACGATTTAACTGCACAACCGGCGAAGGCTGAATTCGTGCCAATTGGTCGTAAAGCGCGACAATCTGCCGCCAGTCGGTGGCCGCGACTGATTCCGCCTCCGCATGCACGGCCGCAATCGCAGCTTGCAGAGTGTAGGCGCCGAAGCGGCGGGACTTCAGCGCTTTCTCCAGCAGGGCCACTCCCTCCGCGATCTGCTCCCGGTTCCAGAGCGAGCGATCCTGGTGCTCCAGCAAGATCATCTCTCCAGACGGCGATTTTCTCGCAGCGTGGCGGGATTCCTGCAGCAACATCAGGGCAAGCAGCCCGATCACTTCCGGTTCAACTTGCGGCTCGACTTTCGGCTCAACGTCCGATTTTGGTCGAAGTTCGGCCAGCAAGCGGCCCAGTCGAATCGCCTCTCCGGTGAGCTCGGCCCGCGTCACTTCCGTTCCGGCCGCAGCGGAATAGCCCTCGTTGAAGACGAGATAGACCACTTGCAGCACCGCGTCCAGTCGCTGCGGCAATTCCTGCGGCGTCGGCACTTCATAGGGAATCCGTGTCTCTCGAATCTTTGCCTTGGCGCGCACAATGCGCTGCGCCAGCGTAGCCGGAGTGGTGAGGAAGGCCTTCGCGATCTCCTCGGTGGTCAGCCCGCAAACCTCCCGCAAAGTGAGTGCAACGCGCGCTTCCGGCGCGAGCGATGGATGGCAGCACGTGAAAATCAGGCGCAGCCGGTCGTCTTCAAGGCCTTCATCCTCAAGGCCATCATCCTTAAGCCTGTCCGCTTCATTGGAACTTTCCGCCGCACTCGACTGCGCTTCCAGATACCGCACGAGTTCGTCTTGAGACGCATCAAATCTTGCCCGTCGCCGCAGAGTGTCAATAGCTTTGAATCGGGCCGTCGAAATCAACCATGGCCGCGGGTTGCCGGGTACTCCACTTCTCGGCCACAGGCTCAGGGCAGCCGCAAAGGCTTCGTGCATCGCCTCCTCGGCAAGATCAAAATCACCGAGCAAGCGGATCAGAGTTGCGAGGATCCGCCTCGAATCCACGCGATAAAGCGAGTCGAGCAATTCGCGTATCTGCTCGGTGGAACGTTCAGACATGACGACGACGTTAGCAAACCAGCTACCCCGAATCAATTTGGCCGACGGCGGATCATCTTCTTTCGCGGGCGAGAGCCTTGCGGTTTCTTCGCGCTGTGTGCTGTGCCGTCAATCATTTCGGCGGTTCATGGACATTGACGCCGCCATGCGCAGGCTCCGCCCCGTGCTGTTCGGTCGGGAACCGCCGCCGGGTGAGATTCTCCGCTGGATTCTTCGCTGCCTGTTTGGGTACGCTCAACCCCTGGCTTTCGAGACGCCCTGGGAGGAAGCCGCTTTGTTCGGATTGATTCGCGAACTGGTTCGCCCGTATCGCGCTGCGTTGGGCGTAGTGTTGGTGGCGATGCTGGTGCAGACGGCTGCGGCTCTGGCGGCTCCGTGGCCGCTGAAAGTGATCCTGGATTCCGTGGTCAGCCATCGTCCACTGCCGAAATGGCTGGCGCACCTCATCGAGCCCCTGATGATGAATGAGCCGCAGATGAGGCTCGCAACTTTGGCGGCTCTCGCGCTCGTGGCCATCGCGCTCATCGGGGCCATCGCGTCGTACATTCAGAACTACTACACGGAAAGCGCGGGGCAATGGATTGCGCACGACCTGCGCATGCGCACGTACCATCATTTGCAAAAGCTATCGTTGAGCTATTACGACAGCCATCAGACCGGCGCGATGCTGAGCACGATCACGGACGACGTTGACACGATTCAGCAATTCGCGAGTTCTTCGACGCTGGGAATCGCCGTCGATCTGCTGACGATTGTGTGCATGGTAGGGCTGATGTTCTGGCTCAACTGGGATTTTGCGCTGATCGCTCTCGGGCTGACGCCATTTCTGCTGCTGTTCGTCTCGCGATTCAAACGCGCCGTGAAGCAGGCCACGCACGAAGTCCGCAAGAAGCAGAGCAACATCGTGTCAGCAGTGCAGCAGGGACTCGAATCAATGCGAGTGGTACAGGCGTTCGGCCAGGAGGCGCTCGAGCAGCAGCAGCTTGAGGTGGTGAGCAAAGCATCGGTGCAGGCAGCATTGCGGGCGCGGCGCATCAAGTCGTCGCTATCGCCAGTGGTGAATGTGGCGGTGGCTGGATGCACCGCGATCGTGCTCGCGCGTGGCGCGGCGTTGATCATGCGCGGCGCGATGTCGATTGGCGACCTGACTGTGTTTCTCGCTTACCTGAGCCGCTTTTTTAAGCCGGTTGAGGATCTGGCGAAGATGTCGAACACGATGGCCCAGGCGGCAGTGGGCGTCGAAAGAGTGCAGTCGCTTTTGGAAACGGACGTGATTACTCCTGAGCGCGAAGACGCGGTGGACCCGCCACCATTGAATGAAGGGCTCACATTCGAGCACGTCGCGTTTCATTACCAGCCCGACCAGCCCGTGTTGAAAGACGTTTCGTTCAGCATAAAAGCCGGCGAGATGGTGGGCATCGTGGGGCCGACGGGCAGCGGAAAATCAACGGTGATGAGCCTGATTCCGCGTTTCTACGATCCGACGAACGGCACGATTCGGATTGACGGCACGGACGTGGCAAACCTGAAGCTGCAGCCGTTTCGAAATCAGGTTGGCTATGTGCTGCAGGATACCGTTCTGTTTCGCGGGACCGTGGCCGACAATATTGCATTCGGCCGGCCGGGCGCCACTCGCGAAGAAGTGATTGCGGCGGCGAGAGCTGCGAACGCGGATGAGTTCATCGAGAAAATGTCGGCTGCATACGACACGATGGTGGGCGAAGGGGCACAGGCGCTTTCCGGCGGGCAGCGGCAAAGAATCGGGATTGCGCGCGTGTTCGTGCGGAACAGCTCGATCCTTCTGCTGGACGAACCGACGGCCGCGCTCGACAGCGAATCGGAGCGAACAGTGATTCGAGCGCTCGAGAAGCTGATGAAAAATCGGACAGTGATCATGATCGCACACCGTTTGTCGACGATTCGCGACGCTGACAAAATTCTGGCGCTGAAGGACGGCGTGGTTGCGGAGCAGGGCACGCACGCCGAGTTGATGGCGATGAATGGTTTGTACGCGGAGATGCACAGAACACAGTTCAACGATTCATCGTTGCGTGAATGCCCGCGCCTGGCGCGCGGGCAGGCCGCGCTTCAAACCGCGCCGGCCGCCGGCTAAGGGAGACTGTTCGGAAATGTCGCGACATTTGATTGTCCTGCCTGATGATTCGCCAAAAGAATTCTTGAAAGCCATCGCCAAGGCGAAGGAGTCGCTGCGGATCAAGATGTTTATTTTTTCCGATCCTGCTATGCGCAAAGCGGTGATCGCAGCGCACAAACGCGGCGTAAAAGTGCGCGTGATGCTGAATCCCGTGCGGCGCGATGGCACGGGCGAGAACAAAGCGACGAGAGCGGCGCTCCTGGCGGCGGGCGTGGAGGTGATGGACAGCAACCCGAAGTTTCCTGTGACGCACGAGAAGTCCATGGTGGTGGATTCGAGAATCGCATTCATCAATTCGCTGAACTGGGATACCGAGAACCTGGAGGAAACCCGCGACTACTCTATCCGCACGAAGCATGCGCACGAGGTGGAGGAGGTAATCCACGGTTTCGAGGCGGATTGGCACCGGCATCACTTCGACCCGGGCGAAGGCGCGCACATGATCTGGGCGGTTGGCAACGCGCGCGAGAGGATTGCGAGACTCATTGACGGAGCGAAGCACTCGCTGAGCCTGCAACACGAGCGCTATCAGGACCCGGTGATTCTGGAGCGCCTGGTGCGGGCGAAAATGCGCGGCGTTGATGTGCGCGTGATGGCGCGGGCTCCGCACACGTTAAAAGAAAAGAAGCTGCTGGAGGGCGTCGAGGGAATGCGAGTGCTCGACGATGTGGGGATTAAGGTTCATAAGCTGCATCACATGAAACTGCATGCAAAGCTGGTGATGGCGGATGGCGAGCGTGCCATTGTTGGCTCGGTGAATCTGGCTCCGGGAAGTTTCGATGAACGGCGCGAACTGGCCATTGAAGTGGACGACCGCAAGATCGTGCGCCGGCTGGGGCGCGTGATCGATCACGATTGGAAGCATTCGCGCCCGATTGATCTTTCCGACGAAGGGCTGGCCCGCGATCTGAAAAAATATGGGCCGAAAGTGATTCACGAGCTCGCGCTCAATCCAAACCTTGCCCCCGAGACGAAACCCGATAAAAACAGCAAGCCAAAACGCAGAAGCTCATCCAAGAAGAAGCGCCGCTGATTTCGCTCGCGTGGACAAAAAACAACAAGGATGAAAACTTGAAATACGACGCCATTATTATTGGTTCGGGGCAGGCTGGGAATCCTCTTTCATCCGCGCTCACCGAGCACGGCTGGAGCGTCGCACTCATCGAAAAATCGTATCTCGGCGGCACGTGCATCAATACCGGCTGCACGCCGACGAAGACCATGATCGCTTCGGCGCAGGTGGCGCACTACGCGCGCATGGGTAAGAAATGGGGAGTGAATGCGAGCGGCGTGAGCGTGGACCTTCCGGCGATTGCGGCGCGCAAGGATGCAGTGGTGCAGCATTTTCGCGATGGTCAGGCGCGCCGCGTGGATAAGCATGCAAAGCTGCGGCTATACCGGGATGTGGCGCGTTTTCTCTCGCCGAAGCAAGTTCAGGTGGGAGATGAAATCCTCGAGAGCGATAGAATTTTTATCGACACGGGCACGCGGCCCGCTCCGCCGCGCATCGCAGGCATCGAATCGGCCGGCTATCTCACGAACGAGTCACTGATGGAACTGCAGGAAATTCCCGAACACCTAATTGTCCTTGGTGCCGGCTATATCGGGCTTGAATTCGGGCAGATGTTCCGCCGGTTCGGAAGCCGCGTGACGATTGTTCACCGCAGCGGCCAAATCCTGGCCCGGGAAGACGCTGACGTCGCGGTCGCGCTTCAGAAAGCTCTCGAAGCTGAAGGCCTCGAGTTCCAACTGAATGCCAGTTCAAAGAAAGTAGAAAAGCAGAACGGCGAAATTGCTCTCACCGCGGATACGGCAACCGGCTCGCAAACCTTTCGCGGTTCCCACCTTCTCGCCGCTACCGGACGCGCTCCGAACACGGACGATCTCGGCATCGACAAAGCCGGAATTGCGATCGATTCGCGCGGCTACATCAAAGTGAACGAAAAGCTGGAGACCAGCGTGCCGGGAATCTGGGCGCTCGGCGACGTGACGGGCGGTCCTGCGTTCACGCATATTTCCTACAACGATTACCAGATCGTTTACGGCAATCTCATCGAGGGCAAGAATCTCACGACCGTGAATCGCTACGTTCCGTATTCTCTTTTCACCGATCCACAGCTCGGTCGCGTCGGCATCACGGAAAAGGAAGCGCGCGCCAGCGGCCGCAAGCTCAAAATCGGAACGTACCCGATGTCGAGCGTGTCCCGTGCCATCGAGCGCGACGAAATAACCGGCTTCATGAAAATCATCATCGACGGCGAGACGGACCGCATCCTCGGCGCCTCGATACTCGGAGTGGAAGGCGGCGAAACTGTACAGATTTTGGGCGTGATGATGCTGGCCGATAATCCATACACATTACTGAAGGGCGCCGTTTACATTCATCCAACCCTTGCCGAAGGGCTCTTCGGCCTGATGGAAGCAGTAAAACCGGCATGAGAGTTTTCTCGCCCAGCCCGCGTCCTGAACCCTGGGCCTCTCGTCGCAAGCGCATCACGCAATCCTGGACGCTGCCCTTCGTTAAGCTGGAGCGGGGCTGGGAATGGCTCGCCTATTTCCTGAGCCACTGGAAGTTTCTCGAAGTTTTGGAATACATGAGCAGCCTGAGCATTCTCTTCGCTGTTCTTTTTTATTTCTCGGAATCGGGTGACCGTCTCAAGCAGAAGCACTATCAAGCCTGGCAGGTGATCAACACCGCGCAAGGAAAAGGCGGCAGCGGAGGCAGGATCGAAGCCTTGCAGGAACTCAACACCGATCGTATTCCTCTGGTGGGTGTCGATGTTTCCGGCGCGTTTCTGCAAGGAATTAATCTGGCGAAGGCGCGCCTGTTGCGCTCAAATTTCAATTCTGCAGATTTGCGCGACAGCGATTTCCGTCTCGCTGATTTCACCGATGCTGACCTAAAGTCGGCGAACTTCCGTGGAAGTAACCTGAGCAAAGCGAATTTTCTTCGCGCCGATCTCAGCGGCAGCGATCTTGGAGAAGCGGATCTGGTAGAAGCGAATTTGACCGGCGCCAATCTGGACGATGCGGACTTAAGCGGCGCTAACCTGGAAGGGCTTCGCTGGCATGAAATCGCGAGCGCCAAGAATGCGACGATCGAAGGCGTAAAGAATGCGCCCCCTGGATTTGTAGACTGGGCAACACAGAAGGGAGCCCTGAGATCTTCGAATAGTGGAGAAAAAAGCAAATAGCATGTTCTTTTTAATCGCTCCGCCTCACTCACTTCGGCGACATCTGTGGAATCTTTGATTTATTCCGGGCATCCAACTGCGAGACAAGGTCTTGTCACGCGATGAGTCTCGCGTTGTACCATATAGGCGGAGGCGCCGATGCGAATTTCAGAATCCCCCTTGCGAAATATCACCTTCGCAGTAGCTTTCGTTCTCGCCATGATCGGCATCGTCCGCTTATCGACGGGCGCAGGGGCAACTGAACCGCCCGCCACTGACCAGTCCGCCAGTCTTGCGGCGTGGGATGAAATCGCGTCTGTACTTCAAAATCCGCGCTGCCTCAACTGCCATCAACTGAATTCACCCCTGCAAGGCGATTCGCGCCGGGTTCACATTCCTCATGTCGTGCGCGGGAAGGACAATCAGGGCGTGGGCGCGATGCGCTGCCAGAATTGCCACAACAACATGGGGAATAATCCGACGTCGGGAACTCCGGGCGGATTGCATTGGCAACTCGCGCCCGTGTCGATGCTGTGGCAGGGACTGTCGAGCGGAGATTTGTGCCGCACGGTGAAGGACCCAAAGCACAACGGCAATCGCGATGGCGCGGCCCTGATCAAACACATGGAAGATGAACCGCTCGTGCTGTACGGCTGGGATCCGGGTAAGGGTCGCGAACCGGTGCCGGTTCCGCACGAGAAGGTTGTGGAAGACATGAAGATTTGGGTGGCGGGCGGAATGGCCTGCCCGAACTGATTGCGAGCTTTCAAGATTCATTGGACCGCGCCTAATTGCGCGCCTAGCGGGAGGGAATCAGATGATCACCCTGAAGGTTAATGGCGAATCGCACGAATTGGATGTGAGCCCGGAAATGCCATTGCTCTGGGCTTTGCGGGACAGGCTCCATTTGACCGGCACGAAATTCGGCTGCGGCAAGGCGATGTGCGGCGCGTGTACGGTTCATATCGACGGACAAGCGGCGCGGTCATGCTCGATCATGGTAGGCGAAGCGGCGGGAAAAACGATCACGACGATTGAAGCAGTCTCAGGAAAAGTGGCCGAGGCGGTGACGCAGGCGTGGCAGCGGCTCGACGTGGTGCAGTGCGGATACTGCCAGTCGGGGCAGATCATGTCCGCGATCGTCTTGCTCAATGGTAACAAAGCGCCGAGCGACGAAGACATTGACCTGAGCATGGAAGGCAACATTTGCCGCTGCGGAACGTACGTTCGAATTCGCCACGCGATTCACGAAGCGGCAAAATCGCTGGCCTAGGAGGCTACAGCCATGAGCACATCGAATCTTGCGAATCCTGCAGCCCCCGCACACTTTGAGGCTTCGCGCCGCGATTTTCTGAAGTCGGCAGCGCTCGCCGCGGGTGCGTTCATTCTGGGAACCTATGTTGCATTTCCTGAAATTACCAGCGCGCAGGGTGGCGCTCCGCAAGGCCCTTACGATCCAAATCTGTTCCTGAAAATCGGCTCGGACAATATCGTCACGGTGCTCAGCAAGCATTTCGAGATGGGACAGGGCGTGACCACCGGCCTCTCCACTATGGTGGCGGAAGAGTTGGGCGCCGACTGGTCCACGGTGCGATTCGAATTTGCGCCAGCTGACGCGCGGATTTACAACAATCTCCTGTTTGGCCCTCTGATGGGCACCGGCGGCTCGAGTTCGATGGCCGAATCCTGGGAACAGATGCGCAAGGTGGGCGCGGCGGCGCGCATGATGTTTATCGCGGCAGCGGCGCAAAAGTGGAATGTGCCGGGCGGAGAAATCGTCGTCGAGAAAAGCGTGGTAACCCATTCGCGCTCGGGAAAGAAAGCAAACCTGGGAGAATTGGCCGCGGACGCGATGCATATGCCGGTGCCGAAAGACGTGACGCTTAAACCCGCGAAAGATTGGAATCTCATCGGAACGAAACTCCCGAGGCTCGACACGCCCGGAAAAACCACGGGCAAAGCGGTTTTCGCGCTGGATATCACTCGTCCCGGAATGCTAACTGCTGTTATCAAACGGCCGGATCGCTTTGGCGGGAAAGTGGCTTCCTTCGACGCAACGGATGCGAAAAAAGTCGATGGCGTGGTCGAAGTGGTGCAGGTACCGGCCGGCGTCGCGGTTCTTGCCAAGGACACATGGTCCGCGATACGCGGACGAGAAGTATTGAAAGTTACCTGGGACAATTCCGCGGCGGAAAAGCGTTCCACGGCTGAGATGCTCGAACAATATCGCCAGTTGATGAAGCAGCCAGGAATTTCTGCGGAAGGTCGCGGAGATGCCGCGGCAGGTCTGACGCGGGCGGCAAAGACGGTCGAAGCCGAGTATGCATTTCCGTTTCTCGCGCACGCGCCGATGGAACCGATGAATGGCGTGATTGAACTTCATAGCGACGGCGCGGAAATATGGTCAGGGTCGCAATTGCAGACCCTCGACCAAATGGTGGCTGCGAAGTTTCTGAGCATGAAACCCGAGCGGATCAAAATCAACACGCTTCTGGGCGGTGGCAGTTTTGGGCGGCGAGCCAGCACTTCAGCGGACTGGACTGCAGAGATGGCGCAAGTGGTGAAAGCGATCAACGGACGCGCTCCAGTTCACGTGGTATGGACACGGGAAGATGACATTCGAGGTGGCTATTACCGGCCGATGGTGATGCATCGCGTGAAGGCGGGCGTTGACGGCAGCGGCCAGATTTCTGGCTGGCAACACACGGTCGTCAGCAAATCAATCTTCAAGGGGACTGGTCTCGAAGCGATGGCCATGAAGGGCGAAGTGGACAACAGCATGGTCGAGGGAATCGTGGACACGCCATATGGGATCGGGAATCTGGCGGTTGACATACGCTACATCGAAACGCCGGTGACGGTGTTGTGGTTCCGCTCTGTGGGAAACACGCATACGGCTTACGTGATGGAGACGATGATGGACGAGCTTGCCCATCTCGCGGGAAAAGATCCGGTCGCATTGCGGCTCAGCTTGCTCACGAAACAGCCTCGCCACGCCGAAGTTGTGCGTCTCGCGGCGGAAAAGGGCGGTTGGGGAAAGCCTGTGGGCGATGGGAGGGGGCAAGGATTTGCGTTTCATCATTCGTTCAATACGAGCGTCGCCATGGTGGCCGATGTTTCGACGAAAGCGGCGAAGCTGAAAGTCGAACGCATTGTGGCGGCGGTTGATTGCGGAGTGGCGATCGATCCCGACGTAGTCACCGCGCAAATTGAGGGAGCGATCGGTTTCGCTTTGTCTATCGCGCTGCGAAATCAGCTGACGTTCAAAGACGGAATGGTAGAGCAGAGCAACTTCGACGACTACGAACCGACGCGCATGCGGGAGATGCCGAAAGTCGAAGTGCACATTGTGAAATCCACCGAGAGACCTACCGGCATCGGCGAGCCGGGCGTGCCGCCGCTGGCACCTGCAATAGCGAACGCAATTGCCGCGAGCACGGGCAAGCGGCTGCGGTCGCTCCCGCTCGATCTGAGCACGCTAACGTAGAACTCGGCGCCGTTTTAGCCGTCAACAGATTCATCGCGCCTTCGCGCGCGGTTTTGCCTTGGCGCTCCAATTCCAGCGTTTGCGGTTCCGTTCCAGGCCTTCGGCGCATTGCTCCAGCTTGCGGCAACGGCACGACGTCATTGCTTCCAGCATGTCTCGCATTGCCTTCGTTTTTGCCAGCAGGATATCCAGTTCGCGGATTTTCTCACGAGCCATTTTCTTCCAACGAGCGGACGCAGGCATGTCTTCCGGAAAACCATGAAGCAGCAGCCGAATCTCCGAAAGTGTGAAGCCGGTCTCCTTAGCGAACTCGATGATGACGAGCTGGTGCAATACACCTTCTGAATAGACGCGCCGCCCGTTCTTGCGCAACGGCTGCTCCAGCAGCCCTGTCCTTTCGTAGTAGCGGATCGCCGACGTTGCAATCGTCGCTTTCGCAGCCACCTCTCCGATGATCATCGTGAACTCCTTCAATAAGTGCTTGACTTAAAGTTAACTTTAACTTCTAGCATGAGGTCTGCAGGGAAGCCAGTGAAATCAGGAGAAAATCATGGATAGACGCCTTGGGCATACAAACTCCGCGGCATTAATCCTGTTGACGGCTTTTGTTCTAGTCGCGGCGCTTGCGTTGACGGCACGCCAATTGCAGAAAACCAACTCAGTGCAGGCGGCAACGGGCGAGCAAGCGATCACCGAGACATCGGGTTTCTTTTGCAACTTGAAGACTCTTAGTTTCAAAGAACGAGCACGCAACATGCAGCTGACCTACGAAATCGAGCGGGCCAAGATTGAAACGATTGAGATGGCCAACGGTTTTGCGTTTCGCTTTCAAAACGGCACGGTTTCGCTTGCAGAACTGGCGGAATGGATTTCGGCAGAACGAAAATGCTGCCCGTTTTTTGATTTTGAAATCGAGCAGCAGGCGGATAACGGGCCGTTGTGGCTGAAGCTGCGGGGAAAAGAAGGAGTGAAGGCGTTCATGCGCAGCGAATTCCGCATTCGCTGACATCAGCACAAGTAATCGTAGCCATAGAGGAGCTAAAACATGAGAAGGCGTGGCCTGATTCACGCAACGCTGTTGATTCTGATTTTAGCCACATCCACAGCGGCTCAGAAGCAGGTGCCGGATCAGCCTAAGACCGTCAGCCAGGTGCTCGAATTCTGGATCAGCGACACGGAGCGCCTGGTGATTCCGGCGGTTGAGGCAATGCCGGAAGCTAAATACTCATTCGCGCCGGCCAACGGCGAGTTCAAAGGCGTTCGCACCTTCGCCGAGCAGGTAAAGCATCTGGCCGCAGCGAATTATCAGTTGGGGGCGGCTGCTCTCGGCGAAGATCCACCCGCTGGGACGCAGCACGAGTCAGCGCCGCCTTCCGTCCGGACGAAAGCTGAAATCATGGAGTACCTGAAAGGATCGTTCGCCTGCCTTCATCGGGGTGCCGCCGCGATCAACGAGAAAAACATGAACGATCCGATCGCCACAAAAGGCGGCCGAACCCGCATGTGGCTCTTAATTGACGCTGTGGCACACTCGTCCAACCACTACGGGCAAATGGTCGAATATCTTCGTATGAATGGAATCGTCCCGCCTGCAAGCCGCTGAAGTCCCTATCGTTCGTGCTTGCTGCCCCGTCCGACGGCGGGGGCCGGAAGAAGGATTGTTTTTCGCGAACTTTTTTCTGGCGGTTTTTACTTGGTTTTAATATAAGGTTCTTTGAGCCTTCACACTGAAGGCAGCGCATGTGCCTTAGAGTGCTGGCTGCTATTTCGATCCGTTGCAGAGTTCCTGCGTAAAAGTCTAACCCGCTAGGAGATAAATAAAAATGAGGAGATTTAAGGGTAGTGTTGTGCCTTTGAATTTCGTCCGCGCGAAATCCGGCCTCGCTGGCTCAATTCGGCAAGCAGTAGCGTTGTCTTTATCGTTCGCTGTCGCTTTCTCTCCTTCCCTTGCGGCAGCTTCCACCGCCCGCCCTAATTCTGCGAACGCAAAAAACAATGCTTTAAGCCACGGACGGCACAGTTCTCGTTTCGCGATAACCAAGGGTGGCTCCAGCAGCAGCGCTAGTAACGGCTGCAACCTGCGAGGCCCTCAGGGAAACGTCAACCACGTGATTTACATTCAGTTCGATAACGTGCACTTCGAGCGCGATAATCCCAACGTCCCCTCCGACCTCGAGCAGATGCCCCACCTTATGAACTTCCTGACTTCCAACGGCACCCTGATGACGAATAGCCACACGCCTCTGATTTCCCACACCTCCGTCGACATCCTGACCTCACTGACAGGCGTATACGGAGATCGTCATGGCGCTCCCATAGGTAACAGCTTCGGCTACTACCCGCTGCCCGGAACCAGCTCGTTCCCGGACAACTTTGACAGCACCTTTACCTACTGGACCGATCCTGTCAGCAGCGCAACTCCTTCCGCCGATCCGCTGCCAATCATGCTGGCGGCGAATGGCGAGAATGCGCCGGCACCCTGGGTGGCTTACACGAGGGCGGGCTGCAACTTCGGCGCCGTTTCCATCGCCAACATGGAGTTCGAGAACATTACGAGTGACATTTTCAATGTCTTCCCCGATCCCACTTCGCCTCAGAACATGGAGGCCAAGAACGCCACGACGCCGGCTCTCAAGGCCCAGGCTGTAGCCGATTTCGAAGGCATCGCCATCCACTGCGCGCAAGGCAACGCTCTGTGCTCGGCTGAGAATGGCGGCGGCCCGGACGTGCTTCCACAGGAGCCAGGCGGCTATACCGGTTTCAATGCCCTATACGGCCACAAATACGCGGTGCCCGCTATCAACGGAGGAAGCCCTAATCTCAACGATCTCGACGGCAACGTTATTACCGATGCCAGCACGCCGCCGAACGTCGGATTCCCGGGCTTTTCGGGAATCGACGCCGCGCAGACGCTCTCCTACATCGCGAAGATGCAGGAAAACGGTGTGCCCGTCACGTTTGCCTACATTTCTGACGTCCACGACAATCCATCGAAGGTGAACCACAACGCCCCAGCGGCGTGCAAGACGGATCCGGAGACGGGTGGCCTGGGACCCGGTGACGTTTGCCACAACGCGCTGGCCGCAGCCTATGATGAGGCTTTCAATACGTTCTTCACACGGCTCAAGAATGACGGCATCACCCCGTCGAACACGCTCTTCGTGATCTGCTGCGAGGAGCAGGACCATTTCGCCGGCGGTCCACCCACTCCGTCCAACTGCGACGGCGTCACCATCCCGTGTACGTACGCGAAGCTGGGCGAAGTGGACGTGAACACCACCACCTTGCTGGACGCAGAAGATCCGAACCTGGCAAACACTCCCTTCGATATCCACTTCGATATGGCGCCTGTTTTTTACATCTCGGGCGACCCGCCGCAAAATGCGCCCATTACTCGAGAATATGAGCGCGCCACCGGAAAGCTCACCGCCACCAGCCCAATCACCGGTGCGGTGGATCACTTGACCGTAGCGATGGCCGATCTGACGGAAATGAAATTGCTCCACATGCTTACCGCCGATCCACAACGAAATCCATCGTTCGTGATGTTCGGCGATCCCGACTACTTCTTCCAAACCACCGGCTCGCCCGCTGTTGTCGAGTCGCCCGCATTCGCCTATAACCACGGCGGAATTCAGCCGGAGATCAGCACTGTCTGGGTTGGCTTCGTTGGCCCTGGTGTGAGCAATCGGGGCATGGACCGCGTCACCTTCGCCGACGAGACCGACTATCGCCCCACGATGCTGGCGTTGCTCGGCCTCACCGACGAATATCAGCACGAAGGACGGGTGCTCGCCGAAGAGATCGAGCCCTGGGCTCTTCCCATCGGCGTGCGCGAGAATCCGACTACGTTCGTCGAACTTGCCGCGGCCCTCAAACAAATCAATGCGCCTTTTGGCGACATAGGCAAGGACAGTCTTAAGATCTCGACTGTGGCGCTGAATGGCAACGACCCCAAAGATGTAACTTACACTCGGCTGGAAAACCAGCTCGCCAGCATCACCATCGCTCGCGACGCGATTGCCGGCCGAATGCTTACAATGCTCGAAGACGCAGAATTCAACGGCAAACCAGTCAACAACCTGGAGGCAAGGCCACTGATCGTAGAAGCACTTCTTCTGGTGGCTTACGTTCACCTCCTCGCGCAGGTCAGCGCGAAAATATAGCCGGCATAACGGGCTGGCACCGAAAGGAGGAGAGGGCTCTGAGCGCCCTCTCTGCCTTTCCCGTGTTTTCGGCGGCTTCATGCAATTGGCCGAATGGGTGGTTTTGATCTGATCTGCTCAAGTTTGCGGGCCCAACTCCAGATACTGTCTCGCTGGAAGCCTTCGATGAAGTGTGTCTGCGGGTCGATCTTCCTTTTTTTGCTTGCGCCGTTTCTCATTCCATCCGTGGCGGTCGCACAGGATAACGACAAAGACGTTTGTCCGCGCCCGGCAATTGGCGGCTTCGTCCCTGAGCCCGAAGACCTGCGAAGTGAAAATGGCGTGCTGAAAGTTGAATTGACGTATGTGAACTTTCGCGATGCGCGCGGGCAAATGCACTACTGCTATCGCGACTCGAACGGAAACCAGGCTCCGAACTTGCGGCTACATCCCGGTGATTGGCTCATCGTCACGCTGAAGAACAAGCTCCGCATCCCCTCGAGCGCAGCTCAAGATCACGGCGAACATACCCCTGCGGGCGCGGCTGAGCGGTGCGGCAGCGGTAGGATGGACGCTTTCTCCACGAACCTTCATTTTCACGGGCTATACGTTCCGCCGGTTTGCCATCAGGACGACGTCTTGAACACTTTCGTTTCTCCCTCCGATCCTCCGTTTGAATATCGTTTGCAGATTCCGCAGGATCAACCGCCTGGTCTCTACTGGTATCACCCGCATGTCCACGGCTTTAGCAATCTCCAGGTGCAAGGCGGTGCTTCCGGGGCTCTCATCGTCGAGGGAATCGAACGCGCAAATTCATTGGTGGCCAATTTACCGGAGCGAGTCTTCGTGATTCGCGATCAGGAGTTGGTGACTCCGAACGCTATTCCCAACGCCACCCTCGTGATGCCGGAGATGCCCGTGCTCCGCGATCCGGATGGCGACATCCTTAACACTGGCACCGGTGCCGGAAAGCCATCAAAAGATCTTTCCATCAACTTTGTGGCCGTCCCTTATCCGGACTATTCTCCTGCCCTGATCCTAATGAAGCCGTCTGAGCGCCAGCTTTGGCGAGTCTTGAACGCTTCGGCGATCACATATCTCGACCTGCGCATCCTCTTCAATGGAGTGCCGCAATTCCTGGGAGTGGTTTCCGTCGATGGCGTTCCGATTCATTCATCCGTGAAGGGCTCTTCAGGCGATGGCAGCGGACATAACCACGGCGCCGACAAGAACCAGGTCATCTCGCAGAACCACATTGACCTCCCGCCCGGAGCTCGAGCGGATTTCATCTTTGAGGGGCCGCCCGAAGGGGTTTACGGCAACCTGATCACCCAAGCTGTCGATACGGGTCCCGCGGGTGAAAATGATCCCGTACGCCCGCTGGCGAATATTTTTGCGAAGGCTGGGGCGCCCGATCCGCGTTCTGCGTTGCCTGCTTCAAATGCTCCGCCTGCGCCGCAATCCTCTACATGGCTCGGAAACATCAAGCCAGTCCGCGAGCGCAAGCTCTATTTCTCAGAGCGGCCATCGGATCCCAATAATGCGAACAGCCCCACGGTTTTCATGCTCACGATCGACGGACAGAAACCGGTCCCATATGATCCCCGTTCCACCGCGCCCAATATGACCGTGCGGCAAGGAGACGTAGAGGACTGGATTATCGAGAACCGCAGCCAGGAATTGCACGCGTTTCACATTCATCAGATCCATTTTCTCCTGAAAGAATTGAACGGCGTTCCTGTGGACGACCCGTTCCTTCGAGATATCGTGAACGTTCCTTTTTGGGATGGCCGCAGTGCCACGTATCCCACCGTCAAGCTGCGGATGGATTTCAGGAATCCTCGAATCGTCGGCACCTTTGTTTACCATTGCCATCTTCTGGAGCACGAAGACGGCGGAATGATGGGCACTATCACCGTGGAGCCTCGCGGGAATGAAACCTCAAAGATTTCTTCAGGCGGGAAGTGAATGCTCGGAAAGTGAATGCTATTGTCCCGTCAATTTCTTAAACCACGCGGCTGCGGATCGAGCCAGTTCCTCTAGAACGCCCTCATCGGTCTTGCCCGAACTTTTCAGCACGTGGAACGAGTGATCGGCGCCTTCGATAATGTGCAAGGTTGCTTGCGATCCGAGTTCGGCGCATATCGGCCGCAAAAGCTGCAGATCGGCCAAAGTGTCGCGCGTTCCCTGCAAGAAAAGCATTGGCAATTTCACCTCGCGTAAGTGCTCCGCGCGTTTCGTTCCCGGCCGATTCGGTGGATGAAGTGGAAATCCAAAAAACACCAACCCCCGAACGTTGCCCAAGCGCCCTTCCGCAGCCGCGAGCGAACTCATTCGTCCTCCCAGCGACTTTCCTCCGGCAAACAGCGGCAGCTCCGGAGCTGCTTTCGAGGCAGCCTGCAACGCCGCTTGAACGGTTGCGGTGAGCACGGGCGCGCGGTCGGGAACTCTGCGCCGTTGTTCCATGTAAGGGAACTGAAATCGAAACGTCGCCACTCCAGCGTCCGCCAGCTTGGCAGCCAGCGCAGCCATGAAGGGATGATTCATCCCCGCACCCGCGCCGTGCGCCAACGCCAAAACACATTCTGCATTCTTCGGCCGCAACAGAATCGCCTGCACCTCGCCCGCGTCTTCAACATTGAAACGCATATTTTCCATGATCATGATATCGAAGGCGGCATTTTGGATCCTAACTCTCGCGTTCCTTACGGCTGGAGGAGCGAACGAATACGATCCACCAGTTGCCCGCCCGCCTCGGTCGCGTCAGCGGAAGAAAAATCAGCGGGTAACCGCAGGAAGGGGCGTTGCGGATCAATCTGCCGAATCCTGTCGAGCGATATCTCGTTAGAGCTCATTTCCGCCCCATGTACGAAAACACTTGGATGCATAGCCACCACCAATGTGCGGGCTTCGGCAAGCGTTGTGGCAGTGAACACTTCAAATCCTGCGTGCCTCAGGACAGCACTCATGAACGCCAGCACATCCGTGGATCCGTGCGCGCACACCACCCGCGCCAGGGTTTCTGGTATCGCCTCCCCAGCAACCGGAGATCGCAAAGAGAATGACTTTACTGCCTCCGTCTCCGACGGGCAGGCCTGAAAGAAACTGAGCAAAGTCGTCGATTCGAGCGCACGAAGAAGGAAAGGAGTCAGGTGGCAGAGCACCATGTCACCGTGTTGGCGGCGAAGCACACGAGTCAAGCGAACCAGGGCGCCCAAGCCGGCGCTGTCGAGGAAATTCACCTGCTCCAGATTCAGCACCACTTGCTTGGTGTCGAGCGTGACTTTCTCGACCTCCACTTGCAGGGCCATCACTTCGTCGCCCGCGACGATACGGCCGTCGCATCGTAAAACCGCAATGTTTCCGTTTCGCGCGTGTTGTAGCTTGAGCTGCATTTCACCCGAAGTGCCACCGATTCTATCCCAGATGTCCCGAAACGCCCCAGGGCTCGGGTGGCTCTAGGATTGGTCGAGAAGTCTTCCCATCATGCATTCACATAATCGCTAGCTGTGGCTACCCAGGAATTTCCAGCACAGCCCCTAACAGCTCTTCCGTACGGTTTCAGTGGCACAGGCACTCCTGCCTGTGCGTCTTTCACGGAGGCTACGCCGGAATTTCCGGCACCGCCGCCAGCAGCGCTACCGTGTAAGGATGCTCCGGTGTCGTAAGAATTTTCTCAGCTGCGCCTACCTCGACGAACTTCCCCGCCTGCATCACGGCCACTCGCGTCGCCAGTTGCGCTACTACCGGCAAACTATGGGAAATCAAGATGAGCGTCAGCGAAAATTCGCGCTGCAGCCTCGCCAGCAGCTCCAGGATCTGCGCGCCCACGGAAACGTCCAGCGCCGACACCGGTTCGTCCGCGATCACCAGTTCGGGACGCAGAATCAGCGCGCGCGCGATCCCGATTCGCTGCCGCTGGCCGCCCGAAAATTCGTGAGGGTAGCGGTCAAACGCATCCGAACCGATCCCCACAGCCCGCAAAATTTCAATCGCGCTCTCCCGGCGCTTCGCTCGCGTTGAACCCGGCTCATGGATCGCCAGCGGCTCGCCGACAATTTCTCCCACCCGCATCCGCGGATTCAATGATGCGACCGGATCCTGAAACACCATCTGCATGCGGCGGCGCAATGCTCGCAATGTGGCGCCGCTCGCGGCCAGCCAATCTTCACCGCGGAAACGCATCTCGCCCGCGTCTGGTTCGATCAGCCGCAACAACATGCGCGCAAGCGTCGTCTTGCCGCAGCCAGATTCGCCCACGATTCCCAGCGTCTCGCCGCGCGCCACTGAAAAACTCACACCATCCACTGCCACTGCGCGATGCGAAGATTGCAGGAACGCGCCGCTGGCCATCGGATACAGTTTTCGCAGTTTGCGGGCTTCGAGGAGAGTTTTTACTTCGAACGAAGGAACGGTTGGCGTCATGCGATTTTCTCGGCGGCGAAAAACACGACGGCATTGACCATCTCGATTCCGGAGACCTCGTTACTTCCGCCCACATTCGTGACGCTGTAGCGCGGATGGAACGCCGCCAGATCATCAGGAATCGTCTGTTCCATCAGCCGCCGCGTCTCGATGTACTCGGGATCGCTCGCTTCCCAGCCAGCGTTGTGCATCCATTGGTCGAACGTTGCCGGATGCTCTTCCACGTGCGTCCCCGTGATGCGGAGCTGATGCGCGGCGAAGAGCGACGCGAACTCGCTCCGCGCCAGCGTTCGCACATGCGAAGGATCGCGGACGCGCTCGATACGGTCGTGCATTTCGGCGCTTCGACGATCTTCCTGCACGAAAATGTCGATGATGCCGGCCCTGCCGCCGCGTTTCAGCACGCGCGACATTTCGCCGATCACCCGTCCCGGTTCCGGCACGTGGTGCAGGGCGTAGCTCGAGAGCGCGAGGTCGAGCGACTCGTCCGGAAACGGAATACCCTGCGCGTTGCCGATTGCAAACTCGATGTTGCGCGCATTTGCCTCACGCGCAGATCGTTGCGCCACAGCGAGCATCGCCGGCGTTAAATCCAGCCCGATAATCCAGCGGACATGCTGCGCGAACGCCAGCGCAAGTGCTCCTGTGCCGCTGGCGAGGTCCACCGCGCAGTCGCTTTTCTTCGCTGCGACCATTTCAGCCAGGATTTCCGCTTCCACAGTGCGCGTCTGCATCACCGCACTGCCGAAAACCTCCGCTGTGCGCGTAAATCGGTCGCGTACCAGCTCTCGCTGTTGCTCTTGGTTCAAATCTGTCATTCAATGTGCCCCGGGTCTCACAAAAACCCGTTTTAGCCTGGATTCTGAACGGCCTCTAGGTCAAGGTAGTTGACCGTTTTAACGTCTCTTTTTCTTCGCCTCATTTTCGCTTCGTCGAATTCATGACCATTCAAATTCCCGCCCGTTGCTGAGCAAGAATACACCGCGCCCGATGGTCACGCGCCCCCACTTCTCGAAGCGCAGGCACTGCCGAATCGCACTCGGATACATGAAGGTCACAACGCGGGCCGAACGAGCAACCGGACGGCAACGCATTGAGTGCGGGGACTGTGCCGCGAATCGGAGTTAGTTTGCCGCGTTCGAGTCGCGGCGCCGCGCGCAACAATCCCTCGGTATACGGATGCCGCGGATGGCGCAACACTTCCGCCGTCGGACCCTCCTCCACGATGCGCCCCGCATACATCACCATGGTGCGATCGGCAATTTGCGCCACGACGCCGAGATCATGTGTGATGAACAGCATCGAAAGCTGCAACTCGCGCCGCAATTGCGCGAGCAGCTCCAGAATTTGCTTCTGCACGGTAACGTCGAGCGCCGTAGTGGGCTCGTCCGCAATTAGAATCCGAGGACCAGGTGCGAGCGCCATCGCGATCATCACGCGTTGCCGCAAGCCCCCCGAAAGCTGATGCGGATACTGGCGCGCACGCCGCTCCGGCTCCGGCACAGCCGCGCGCTTCAGCGCCTCGATCGCCCTTCGGTGGCTTTCGGTGGCGCTGGCTGAGGAGTCATGGATGCGAATTGCCTCTTCTACTTGTGAGCCTATACGCATCACGGGGTCGAGAGCCGTCATCGGCTCCTGGAAAATCATGGCGATATCGCGGCCACGCATTTTGCGAAGTTGTTCGCTGGCAGCGGTCACAAGATTTGTGCGTCCGGCATCTCGCGCCTCTACCCAGGCTTCGCCGCTCCGACGCGCGCCCGGTGGCTCGAGGCCCATAAGCGCCAGCGAAAGCATCGTCTTGCCCGACCCGGATTCGCCCACGATTCCAAGCGTCTCGCCTTCGGCAAGCGAAAACGAAACATCATTCACGGGGCGGACCCACCCGGTTTCGGTTGGCAGTTCCACCGTGAGTCCACGAATGTCGAGTCTCGTCGCTATCGCGGTCACCATAGCAACATCATAAGATGCGTGCGTGTTCCGTGGCGAAATTTTGCGGAGTGAATTGTAAAGATTCGAGCAGCCGGCGGTTTGCTGTTCTTAGTTTTGAAGTGTGACTTGCTCGCCGAACTTTTCGCCAAGGGATTTCATGTAGGAATCGAGAGTGCTGGTGTAGCCAAAAACGAAACGGGCCATGAAGCGGAATAGCGGGTTGTTGACGTAGCCATCTTCCGTGATACGCATTACGGAACCGCCTGGCGCGGGCGTGATTTCGGTGGTCCAAGTGCCGCCCCACGGTAGGTTTGGATCGGCGATGCGCGTGACCAGGCGACGCGGCGGGATGGCTTCGGTCACCTGCAACGGAATCTTCATACCGTTTGATTCAATTTCCGTCCAGCCGGGATAGCCGTTGAGTGATTGGAAGGGTTCCACGCGCGCGACGCCTTTGATCCACGTGGGGAATTTTTCGTAGTCCATAATTGCTTGCCAGATTGCTTCAGGTGGCTGGTGATAGGTAGCCTGGCGCGAGACCACGTGCTGCTTCGGAAGAAGCGCGCCGACCCCAACGACGAGGAGTGCGATCGCAACAACAATTCCAAGGATGCGGAGAATCCATTTCATGATGGCTCCCACGGCTCACACTTCGATGGTGGCGCGGATTCTATCGCAGTTTACGGCGGCGAGGGGTTGGCAGATAATGCGGCGCGGGCGCATGACGAGAACGAGGCGTGCGACCTTTTGCGATCAGCATCCCGCCGTAGGTGACGCGGCGCAACATCAACCCCTGCCGGTCTGAAGACCGGCGCTACAAAACGACACACGCTACATCACACGCTGGCAGGGGCCGGCGAGGAGAATCATAGATGCTTCCTGGCCTAAGAGCTGCGCTCAACTACCATCCGATGTTCGTGCATTTCCCGATTGTGCTGTGGCTTGCGGCGCTCTTGTTCCAGGCGCTCGCGTTGTGGCGGGCAAGCGACGAGATGCAGCGTGCTGCGGCGTGGATGTTGTACCTCGGGACGCTTGGGGCGATCGTGACCGTGCTCACCGGGCTTGCGGCGGAGAATTCCGTGCCTCCGGGCGACGCGATGCGGGCGGTGGGAATCCACGAAACACTGATGCTCGTTTCGACGAGTTTGGCCCTAGCGCTGTGTATTTTCGCATTTCTTGCGCGGAAGAATTTCACAGTGCAACTGCGCAAATTGATGCTGCTGGGATTGGCCGTTCTCGCAGTGCTTATGACAATTGGCGCCGATCGCGGCGCCCAGTTGGTATATGGGTACGGAACCGCCGTGAATTGGACTACGGCGCAGGAACAGAAATAGAATGCCTGCCATCAATCCTCGAATGAACACGACTCCGAGTCGCAGAAGCGCGCTCGTTGGATTCGCGATTGGCATTGTGGTGATTCATTTCGCGATCAATTTGGCTCATGGTATGGCACACAAGCATCTGGAGATTGAGCTCAATGCCTTTCAGAAGATCTTTGTCGCAGCGGTGATCGTTGTTGCGCCGCTCTACGCGGCTTATCTGATTTGGAAGGGCAATTTGCGCACAGGGGGAGCGCTGCTGGCTCTTTCGATGGCAGGCGCGCTGGTTTTCGGCGTCTATTACCATTTCATTCTGCTGGGCCCCGACCACGTGACGCATATCAACATGCCTATTTCATTGGATGTGCGGGACATTTTCGACGTGTCTGCGGTGCTTCTTGCTCTTTTCGAATGCCTTGGGGTGCTGGCGGGCGTTAGAATTTTTTTGAAATCCTGACCGCAAATCCTTCATCCTATAAGTACCCGCCCATTTCCAAACCTGGGGAGAACCATCCGTGAAAGTCTTTATCGCCGGCGCAACAGGAGTTCTGGGCAGGAGTCTGATACAGCAGTTTCGCGAGCGGGGCCATAGCGTGATCGGGATGGCGCGCAGCGCCAAGAACGAGGACACGATTCGCAAGTTTGGAGGAGAGAGCCGGCGCGCGGACCTGTTTGACGCAGATTCGCTGGCGCGTGCGGCCGAAGGCGCCGACGTGATCGTGCACGCGGCGACCGCGATCCCAACCGCCACGAAGCCCCGGCCGGAAGATTGGAAAACCAACGACCGCATCCGGCGCGATGGCACGCGAGCGCTGGCGCAAGCGGCGGGGCGAATTGGAGCAAGACAGTTTCTGGTGCAAAGCATCACCTGGGTGGCGCGCCCGGAAAATCAGTCGGCGTTCGACGAGGATTCTCCGCCGCACACGGATTTCATTACGCGCTCGACGGTGGAGATGGAAACGATCGCGCGAGACACAGCCAACAAGGAAGGATTCAAGGCGGCGATTTTGCGCTGCGGATGGTTTCACGCGCCTGACGCTGCGCACACCCGTTACTTCGGCGCGCAGCTTCTGGCGCGCAAGCTTCCGATCATCGGCAAGGGCGATGCGATGTGGCAATGGATTCATGTGGACGACGCGGCCAGCGCTTTTGTGACGGCGGCGGAGTCCGGGCGGGGAGGCCTGTGGCACGTGACAGACGATCAGCCGGTGAGCGCCGGCGCGTACTTGGCAGGATTTGCACAGCGGCTGGGTGCGCCCGCTCCACGGCACGTTCCAGCATGGCTCGCAAGAATTCTGGCGGGGCCGGTGATAGTGAATATGATGACGGCGTCCACACGAACGTCGAACGTGCGGTGCCGCCGTGATTTCGACTGGCAACCGCGATTCCCCAGTTACCGCGAGGCGCTGGATCAAATCGTCGACGAATGGCGGCGCGAGAATTTTCTGGGTTTGGGGAGTAGAATCGCCGCGTGAGGTCCCGCGACGATGGCCCCCAAAAAACCTAGAGAAACGAAACGATCGAGCGATGAAGCGGTAAGAGCCAAGACCGGAAAAGTGTGGGCGGAGTGGTTCAAGATTCTCGACAAGGCCGGCGCCAAGAAATGGCCGCATAAAGAAATTTCCGCCTATCTCCGCGAGAAACACAAAGTCGGCCCCTGGTGGTGCCAGATGGTTGCGGTGGGCTACGAACATGAGCGCGGCATTCGCCAAAAATTCCAGAAGTGCGACGGGCAATTCAGCGCGTCGGGCAGCAGGACGATGGCGGCGCCGATGGCGAAGGCTTATGCGGCGTGGACCAACGAGAAAGTGAGGAAGCGCTGGCTGCCGGACGCAGAGATGGAGATCACCTCGGCGACCCCCGGTAAATATGTGCGCGCGAAATGGAATGGCGATTCCCGGCTAAGCGTGGGCTTTTTGAGCAAAGGACCGGAGAAGACTCAGGTGGCCGTGGACCACGAAAAACTTTCCGACTCGAAAGAATGCGCGAAGATGAAAACGTACTGGTTTGAAGCGTTGAACCGTCTCGAGAGAACTCTGAAACCCTGACGAATGCGAACGAACTTAAGAAACCAGTTACCAAGGCAATCAGAATCGTCGTAGGATGTTTGTCGAGGTCCTCAGAATGCTCGTGAAGATGGAAGTTTACCAGGATGGGGATACTTGGTGCGCCCGCGGCATCGGCGAAGATATTTTCACGCAAGCTGATACAGCGGACGAGCTTTTCCTGAATATTAAGGAAGCTGTTGCCCTGCATTTCGAAAACGGGAGTGAATCGCCCGATATCGATATTCTTGTCGTCTCGGACTGAACGTTCCTCATCGCTCCGCTGCCGCGGGTTAGCAGCCGAGCGCCCATCAAACTCCCGCACTCCCTCGGTTAGTTCGGGTTCTCCGCGTCGCTTCCCAGATTGCCGAAAGGCCACAGGCCGAAAAGCTTCAGGAACACATCATCGTGCTTCTCGGTGAGCATGCGCGCCGTCCGCGCCTTGGGCCACGGGCTCGCAAAGCGGTCGGGCCGGTCGGCAATCCAGAAACCGGTGAGCGCCATCACGGTCGCATTGCGGTCGAGCACATCGGCTTTCACCTTGTCGAACGTGTCGACAGCAGAATGGTGCGTGTATTTGTAATCCGGCGAATCCTGATTCAGGTTGATGCCGGGCAGGCCCTCCATGATGAACGGGCCCGTGTCGGTTCCAAACTCGGCCTCGTCGTCCACCTCCAAATTTCCAAACGCCTGCAGCGCTCCCGCGAATTTCTGCATCTCGGGAATTAAATCGTCGTGGCCGCCCATCTGAAAGCCGGTCACAGGGCCCTGGCCGAAATCCAGAACCACCGCCGCAATGTGATTGACCATCTCGCTCTGGTGAGCTTTTGTGTACGCAAGCGAACCGAGCAGCCCTTCTTCTTCGCCTGTAAAAAGAACGAAACGAATCGTGCGGCGCGGCTTGAATCCGGATTTCATGATGGCCTCGGCAGCGCCGAGCGTCGTGGAGGATCCGCAGCCGTTATCCGTTGAACCCGATGCCAGATCCCAGGAATCGAGATGGCCGCCAACCACAACGATTTGCTCCGGATTCTGCGTGCCACGAATTTCGCCGACCACGTTGGCGGAAGGCACAGGCCCATCGCTGACGCGATTCTGCACGTTGATTTTCAGCCGTACCGTTTTGCCGCGATCGATGTAGCGCTCAATTTGTTCCTCATCTTCGGCGGCCATGCTGACCACGGGAATGTCGTAGTAGGTGTTGAATCCGAGCGCGCCGGTATGGGTAAGGTGCATTCCCTCGGATTTTCGGCCGCCTTGCCCTCCAATCACGGCTATCGCGCCTGCTTGATGAGCCGTTTTCAAGAAGTCGCCGAATTTTGCGAACATTGACATTCCGCTCTTCGGCTTGTCACCCTTCTGAACCATCAGCAGAACTTTCCCGCGCCATTTTCCTGCGTTATCTTTCATCTCCTGCTCGAGCTGATAGCCGTTCACCTCCACCACGTCCGCTTCCGCCCCGCCTGCTGCTGTTGAACCCACCCAGCCCATCGCGTCAATCATCACGCGGCGATGAATCGGCGACTCGATTTCCGCGTCGGCGGAAATGCGCGTCCAGCCGCGTGAGAGTTCCCATGGCTCCGTGTGAACGTTTTCAAGGCCAATGGCTTTCATCTTTTCAACGCCCCATTCGATCGCGCGGCCCGCTTCCGGCGAGCCGGTCACGCGCGCGCCGATGTCGTCGCTCAATTCCTCGAGATATTGATACGTATGCGTATCCATGGTGCCGGCGCCGGCCACCGCCGTAAGCGCTTTGAGCGTGCCGTCGGTGGCGGGTGACGAGACATCCGTTGAGCCCGTGGCAGAGACAGCGGGTCGCGCGGCAAAAAAGAGAAACGCGCTCATACCGGCAAGCGCAATCATTTTTCGAATCATTCGAAACAGCTCCTTTCACAAACTGCTATATCCCGGATGGAGAGAATAGGACGGTTTCAGATAGGGCCCAAGAATTTCTTTGACGCACTGAAACAAGAATAGTTAGGGCCAGTTTCACCACGCGAGCCACGCAGCAGCAGGGCTGCGAGGTAACTCGAAATCGCGCGCCCGCATCATATTATCTGAGGGTGTTGGAAGTCAGCGAACCTGAAGCGGTTCGACTCCGGGGCATCCGTACGAAGCAAGAACTCCAATTCGCTCGCCTATCTCAAAAGGAGAAGCGCGGCAATTCGCAATTCGGGTTTCGCCTCGTATTCGTGCGTTTGGAATCATTCTAATTAATAATTTCCGCGCCTCGCGCGGACATGAATAACAAATTACTCTGAGCTGCGTCTAATTTCACAGTAGCGAGGTAAAATACCCACTCGCGCGCGAAATCGGGAGACAGCCCGGAGCGAGAGGAACTCACAGCAGAGATAAAGGAGAAGGAAGAGATAGCCATGAAGAACGACACAATTCAAATTCGCCGGTGGGCCGCAACGGTAATTGTTCTCGCGGCACTGATAGGCGGAGGGCTCCTGGCATCATCGCTCAAGAACTGGACGGGCCACGCAGTGGTGGGCGCCGCGCCAGCGACAGTGCCGATGGCCAAAGAAGCTCTGCCGATCAGTCTTGGTAGTTTTACGAACGGATTTTCTTCCGTGCTGAAGCCCGCGCTTCCCGCGGTGGTGAACATTCACACATCCAAAGTCGTGAAGCAGAAGCAGGGAATGAATCCCTTCGGCAACGATCCATTTTTCCGCCAATTTTTTGGCGATCAGTTCGGACAAGCACAGCCGCGGCCGGAACGCGAACAGAGCCTCGGGTCGGGCGTGATTCTTACGCCGGACGGGACGATTCTGACGAACAATCACGTAATTGACGGAGCCTCCGACATCAAAGTGCAGCTGAGTGACAAGCGCGAATTCCAGGCCAAGCTGGTTGGCACCGATCCGAAGACGGACGTAGCCGTGTTGAAGATCAACGCCAGCGGTTTGCCGACGCTTCCGCTCGGCGACTCGACCACTCTCCATGTGGGCGATCTGGTGTTTGCGATTGGCGACCCATTCGGAATCGGCGAAACGGCCACCATGGGAATCGTCAGCGCCACAGGACGCGGCGGATTGGGCATCGAGAACTATGAAGACTTCATCCAGACCGACGCTTCGATCAACCCGGGAAATTCCGGCGGCGCGATGATCGACCTCCACGGAAATCTGGTGGGAATCAATACCGCCATTCTCACGGGCGGGGGCGGCGGAAATCAGGGCGTCGGCTTCGCAATTCCGATCAGCCTGGCGAAGAATGTGATGGACCAGATCATGACGCACGGCAAAGTGGTGCGTGGTTATCTGGGCGTCTACATTGAGGATGTAACGCCGCAACTGGCACGAGCCTTCGGTCTCGAGCAGGCGGGTGGCGCACTGGTCGGTGACGTTTCGTCGGACACGCCGGCTGCCCGTGCGGGATTGAAGAAGGGTGATGTGATTCTGAAACTCAACGGCGAGCCGGTGGATTCACGCAACCAGCTCACGTTGCGCGTTTCACAAACACCGCCGGGAACACCGGTGAATCTCACCATCTGGCGCGATGGCAAGTCGCGGGACGTGAAGATCACGCTGGGTGAATTGCCGGAGAAGTCCGCAAAAGAAGAAGGCGAGGAAGCCAAGGGCAACACTGCGCTCGAAGGAGTGAACGTCGAGAATGTCACTCCGGATATCGCGCAACAGTTGAATCTGCCCACCGGCACACAGGGCGTGGTCGTGACGGACGTCGATCCCTCGAGTCCGGCAGCTACCACCGGCCTCAGCCGGCGGCGATGTGATTCAGGAAGTGAATCACAAGCCTGTGCACAACGTGGATGAATATAACCAGGCGATCTCGAGCTTTGGCAAAAAGCCGGTGCTTCTGCTCGTCAACCACGGTGGCCGCACAAACTTCATCGTGGTCGAGCCAACGCAATAACGAGGTCTTACATCACACTTCCGGGGGCATGGCTGCCTATCTCAGCCGCGCCCCCGGATTATTTTCTCAAATCGCTCTAGTAATACCAGCTCCCCGGCCCCCTTGGCGCTGGTGGTTTTCCAACTCGGTTCTGGGTGGTTTCATGTATTCCGACAGCAGGCCGATTACAGCATCATGCGAAGCTCATGCTATGCCACCACTTCGTCTTCCCGAACTTCATCACCTTCACCGTCAGGCATCCTTTGCAACCAATCGCCCTAGCCCGGGTTTACCTAGCCCAGGTTAACCGTGGCTTCCGAGGAGCTTGGCAAGATCATGCTAATTCCCAATCTGAGACGGGCGGGGCTTACCAGTACGCAAGCCCCATCCATTGGGTTATCGCTTTCAGCACGACTGGGGATAGAATGGTACTTCAGTCCCATTCCGCCCAGCCCCGTAGTCTAGTACTAAAGTATAGACGCCGTTCTTCTGTCTCGGCGCATCCTAAACTGAGGAAAGGCATCCGGAGAAAGTTATGGCGCGGGTCACACATCGAGCAGTTTTCAATGAGTCCCTACTCCCTGACGGCGAAGCGCGCTGGGGTTCTTTTGGTGCCGGCTTCGGCATCGAATGCCTGGCGTTGACGATCATCCTGGTGATACCTCTCCTCATGCCCCAGAAGTTGGAGATGGTCCAGCGCTATTGGACTACACCTATTGAAGCACCTGTCGTAGAGCCCTGGAAGCCGCAACCGAAGCCTGTGGAGAAGCCGGTGATAAAACCGGCCCCTGTGAAGGTTGCGAAGGTTGAACCCAAGCCCGACCCAGTTCCGGTCGAGGCTCCAAAGCCCAAGATCATCAATCCGGTTTTCTCTTCGCCAGTTGCGAAGCCGGCTACGGCCAAAAAGAACACAAAGGCTCCTGATACTCCGGATGTGGCCAAGGCTTACCCGGATCAGACCATTCCGTCCATGGGCAGCTCTGCAATTCCTACCATCCGGAAGCCGCGCGAGGAAGTTCAGACCGGCGGATTCGGCGATCCCAATGGCGTTCCAGCCAATGGAAACACCAGCCGCGCACCCAACATCGCCGCCAAGGGCGCTTACGATATGCCCACCGGCCCTGGTTACGGAAACGGCACCGGCGGCGCGAAGGGCTCCAAGGGAGTAGTCGCCAGCTCTGGTTTTGGTAACGGAGTTGCAACCGGATCAGGCGGGGGCGGCAATCACGGTCGTGTTCAGTCGTCGGGCTTCGCAGACGAAGCTACGGCTGCGCCGACGCCCAAGGCAAAGCCGGTAGCGTCAACCACAGCGAAGACGACTCCTGTGGAAATCTTGTTCAAGCCGAAGCCGGTCTATACCGACGAAGCCAAGAACAAGAAAATCGAAGGTGACGTTCTCTTGCAGGTTGTGTTCACCGCTGGCGGTAACGTTCAAATCCAGCGCATCGTTCAGGGACTCGGTTACGGTCTGGATGATTCGGCTCAGGCTGCAGCGAAGCAGATTCGCTTCAAGCCGGCTCAGCAAGAGGGTCAAGCGGTAGATTTTCCGGCTATCGTTCACATCACTTTTGCATTGGCTTACTGAGAAGGAAGAGGGGGGAAGGCAATGCGCACGTCCAAGAAGTTCATCCTGGCAACACTGCTCATGGGCGCGGTGGTAAGCGCGGTCTCGGCACAAGCACCTACGCAGACCGCCGATCAGACTCGTCCACAAGCCGGCGCTACGACGGCAGGTCCGGTCACCACCGTGGATCAGGCGATCGACCGTGTGATTGCGCGCGAACACGACGAGATGGCCACCATTCGCCGCTACAATCCGATCATCGAAACCTACGTGCAGGATATGAAGCCCGACGACAAGATGGGCGCGATTCCCGTTCGCGACCATTACTACCTCGGCCAGGCCGATCTCGCCAAGGGCGTCGTCGACAATTCCATGCTCGCCAAGAGGAAGGGAAAATTCGACAGCCTGAATCCTCTCGCGCACATGGGCGGCTGGTTCACGTCCTCATATATTCCCGAGGGCTTCCTGCAGATGATTTACATCGACGCCAACGGCTTCGACCGCCAGCACTACCAGATCGACTACGTGCGCCGCGAATTCCTCGGCGAAGTCCGCTGCCTCGTCTTCGATCTCACGCCGCTTCCGAAATCAGGCAAGGGCCGCTTCAAAGGCCGCGTCTGGGCGGAAGACCAGGGCTACACGATCGTGCGTTTCAACGGCGTGTACACCCCCGTCGCCGGAATCAATGGCTTCAACCTCCACTTCGACAGCTGGCGCTTGAACGTTCAGCCCGGCCTCTGGCTCCCCGCTTATGTCTTCAGCCAGGAATCGGACCTGAAAGATTTCCTCGGCAGCCACGTGCGATTCAAATCGCAGACGCGCCTCTGGGGCTACAACCTCAAGAACGTCGGCCGCCAGGAAGAATTCAGCGAGTTGACGATTGAATCTCCCAATGCCGTGCAAGATCAGGTAGCGCAGTCGCAAGATCGCTCCCCGATCGAAGCCGAGCGCGAATGGCAGCATCAGGCCGAGACCAACGTTCTCGACCGCCTGCAGCGCGTTGGCCTTCTCTCGCCTCCGGGAGATATCGACAAGGTTCTCGAAACCGTCGTCAACAACCTCGAAGTCACCAACAATCTCGACGTTCAGCCTGAAGTGCACTGCCGTGTGCTCACCACCGGCACTCTCGAAATGTTCTCCATCGGCCACACCATCGTGCTGAGCCGCGGCCTTCTCGACGTGCTGCCCGACGAAGCCAGCCTCGCCACGATGCTCGCCCAGGAACTCGCGGACATCATCGTCACGAAGCCTTCCACCGATCAGTGGGGCTTCAACGATATGACCAACGTCTCGACCGTCGAAGCGCTAAGCCACTTCACCTTCAAAGACAGCCCGGAACAAGTGAAGATGGCCAGCGACAAAGCGCTCGAGCTGCTTAAGAATTCGCCTTACAAGGACAAGCTCGGCAACGCCGGACTCTTCCTGAAGCAGATGGACGCGCAGTCGAAGAACCTCCCGGCCCTGATCAACCCGCGGCTGGGAAACAAAGTGTTCCTCGCCTCGCAGTTGATGAGTTCGGCTCCGAATCTTGATCCTTCGAAGATCGATCAGATCTCGGCGCTCCCCATTGGAGCCCGCGTGAAGCTCGATCCCTGGAGCGATCACGTCGAACTGCTCAAGGCCAAAGCAATCCCGCTACTCTCCGCTCGCGAAAAGATGCCGTTCGAAGTCACGCCTTTCATGCCCTACCTCACTCGCTACCAGAAGCCAGGTGCGGGCGTGACGGCGGATGCGGCCAAAGCGGACATGGCAAAACAGCAGGATCAGCAGCGCCAACAACAACAGCAGCAACAGTAAGTTTCAAGAACAGCGGCAACAGCAATAAGCTTCGCTTCGAGAATTTTGCTTCAAATAGAAAGCCCGGCGATGGACTCCCTCCCGCCGGGCTTTTTCTTTTCGCACGTTTTCTCACAAAACAAAACCACATGTCATCCTGAGCGGAGAGTCGGCCGCAGTTGCCTTTCGTCCCGCTCCGCGCGGGACGGCCGATTCGCAGTCGAAGGATCTCAGCTTACCAATTGGCACCCGTCTCCGCCCCGCTCCAGCCGGCGTCGCGCTCCGAACGTTACATGTCCACCCTCGCCAAAAACCTCGGCCCCTTCCGCGCCCGCGTCGCCTGCTCAAACGCATAAGCAATCTTGATCAACGTCGGCTCGCTCCAGGCCCGCCCAAAAAACGAAACCCCCACCGGCATCCCGAAAACAAATCCCGCCGGCACGTTGATATTCGGATATCCCGCCACCGCCGCAAGCGACGAACTCCCTCCCGTATCATGATCCCCCGTTACATGGTCCGTCAGCCACGCCGGGCCCGCCGTCGGCGCCAGCAGCGCGTCAAGCTTGTGCTCATCCATCGCGCCATCAATCCCCTCCGCCCGCGCCAATCGGTGATTCAATTCCAGCGCATCGCGATACGCCTGCTCCGTCAGCGGTCCCTTCGCCTCGGACTTGATCATGATGTCCTGCCCGAAGAACGGCATTTCCTTTTCGCGATTGCGCTCGTTGAATTCGATAATCTCTTTCAGCGAGTGCACTGGCGCTTTCGAGCCCGCCGCCGCAAGATACGCATCCAGATCCGCTTTGAACTCGTATTGCAGCACTTCATTTTCTGATTTGTCGAATTTTCCGACGGACGCAATCTCCACCGGATCCACGATCACCGCGCCTTCGCGTTTCATCACATCGATAAGCGACTCCATCATCGGCCGGATCGCATCGTTGAAATCGAAAAATTTCCGCATCACTCCGATGCGCGCCCCGCGCAAGCCTCCCCGATCGAGAAATTTCGCGTAATCCGCCTGCGCTTTCCCTCGCGCTGCTTCCGTCGCAGAATCGGCTGGATCGATTCCCGCCATCGCGGTCAACAGAATCGCTGCGTCCGCCACCGTGCGGCAGATCGGCCCCGCGGTATCCTGGCTGTGCGCGATGGGAATAATTCCCGACCGGCTCACCAGCCCCAGCGTCGGCTTGATGCCCACCACTCCGTTCGCCGACGCAGGACACACAATCGAGCCGTCCGTCTCCGACCCCACCGTCACCGCGCAAAGATTCGCAGCCACCGCCGCGCCCGACCCCGAACTCGATCCGCACGGATTGCGATCGAGTGAATAGGGGCTGCGCGTCTGCCCGCCGCGGCCGCTCCATCCGCTCGACGAATGGCTCGACCGGAAATTCGCCCACTCGCTCAGATTCGTCTTGCCCAGAATCACGGCTCCCGATTCGCGCAGCCGCTGCGCCACGCCCGAATCCTTCGCCGGCGTAAACCCAAGAAGCGCGAGCGAACCAGCCGTCGTCATCATCCGATCCGCCGTGCCGATGTTGTCCTTGATCAGCACCGGCACGCCGTGCATCGGCCCGCGCGGCCCCTTCGCCTTGCGCTCCGCATCCATCGAATCCGCAATCGCCAGCGCATCCGGATTCAGCTCGATCACCGAATTCAACGCCGGCCCGCCCTTATCAATCGCCGCAATCCGCTCGAGATATTTCTGCACGATCGCCCGCGCCGTAAATTTCCCATCCTTCATCCCCTCCTGCAATTCAGCCACAGTTATTTCGTCCAGCTCAAACGCCTTCCCTTCCTGCGCCGCCAGCCCCTCGCAGCCCAGCAGCCAACAGCCCCGGAACCGCCAGCGACGCCGCCCCAAGCGCCACCCCAGCCACGCCATTCTCAATAATTTTCCTCCGGCTCAACTCATTCGGTTTGCAGACGTCATCATTTCTGCTCAATAGAATCTCCTCATTTCGAATTAGCGCCAATCAGTAGGGGCGGCTCTAAGAGCCGCCCGCGTAACAACCCAGCAACCGCCATCAGCATTCTTCTCGCACACGATTGCGTTCTTCGCGTTCAAGTAGCGCAGGCATTCCTGCCTGTGCCTCCGCATCAACGATCGCGATCGCAATTGCTTGGCTCAAATCGCGACTTCGTTCTTTTTCGGCGTGCGCCCCCGCGACGCACCGCTCGCCCACCCCTTAGACTCCCAAAGCCAGCGATTGTATCCCAGCACCATTCCCAAACCGTCCACGAATAAGCGACACTAAACGCGCCATGCCCCGCCAATCCCTCCTCGAATATTTCCAGACCCGATTCGCGCCCACCCGGCGAAATCGCAGTCGCCTGGCGCCGAGGCTACCGCACCATCCGCTGGACCTACTCCGAACTCCTGCAAACCGCCCATCAATTCACGAAAGACCTTGCCTCCCAAGGCATCGCGAAAGGCGACCGCATCCTAATCTGGGGCGAAAATTCCGGCGAATGGCTCGCCGCATTCCTCGGCTGCCTGTTCGCAGGCGCGGTAGCCGTCCCGATGGACGCCATCGCCGACCCGAAATTTGCCAGCCCGCGTCGCACGCCAGGCCGGTGTGCGTGCAGCCGCAGTCAGCCGCGAACTCGCCAGCGAAAGCCGCGACCGATCTCGGCGTCCCCATCATTGAACTCGAAACCCTGCACCCCGCGCACGCACAGGAAGCACCCGCCTGAATTTCTCCTCCCCGCCAATTCAGCGCACCGATCCCGTCGAAATTGTCTTCACCTCCGGCACCACCTCCGAACCCCGCGGCGTCGTCATCACCCATGGCAACCTGCTCGCCAACCTCGAAGCCCTCGAAAAGGAAATCAACCGCTACCGCCGCTGGGAACGCTTCTTTCATCCCTTGCGCTTTCTCGATCTCCTTCCGCTCAGCCATGTGTTCGGCCAGCTTCTCGGAATTTTCCTCCCGCAGATTCTCGGCGGCACATCCGTGTTTCTCGATACGCTCAATCCCGCGGAAGTAATCCGCGCGATTCACGACGAGCGTGTGTCCGTGCTCGTCACCGTCCCGCGCCTCGTCGAATCGCTCCAATACCTGATCGAGCGCGATCTCGCCGCCACCGGCCAGCTCGAAGAATTTCAGCGCGATTTCAAAATGGCCGAAGGCGAACATTTCCTCCGCCGCTGGTGGCGCTTCCGCGCCATTCACCGCCGCTTCGGCTGGAAATTCTGGGCCGTAATTTCCGGAGGCGCCGCGCTTCCCGCTGCCACCGAGAAATTCTGGGGACGCCTAGGCTACGCCGCCGTGCAAGGCTACGGCCTCACCGAAACCACCTCGCTCGTCAGCGTGAATCACCCCTTCAAGCTCGGCGAGGGCTCCATCGGCAAAACTTTGCCGGGCCTCGAAGTGAAACTCTCCGAAACAGGAGAAATTCTGGTGCGCGGAGAAAATGTCTCGTCCGGCTACTGGAAGGATTCAGGCGTCGCCCCCGTGCTCGACGCGGACGGCTGGTTTCACACCGGCGATCTAGGCGAGCGCGACGCCAACGGCAACCTCTATTTCAAAGGTCGCCAAAAAAACGTAATCGTCACCCCGGCGGGCTTGAACATTTACCCCGAAGATCTCGAAGCAGAGCTGCGCAAAGAACCGGGCGTCCGCGATTGCGTCGTCATCGGACTTGACCGCGACGGCAACGCAGAGCCATGCGCCGTGCTCCTCCTGCGCGATTCCGAAAGCCCTTCTAAAATCATCGAGAGCGCCAATTCCCGCCTCGCCGAATTTCAACGCATACGTTCCTGGGTCGTCTGGCCCGATCCCGATTTTCCGCGCACGCCCACGCAGAAACCAATTCTCGCCCGCATCCGCGAAGGCGCTCTCGCGGAGCTCGCGGGACACGCTTCCTCAGGCCCAAGCACGCAATCCGCCGCGCACTCAACCGTCGCTGGCGTTCTCCAAGAATCGCGAGCGGTCCCGCATCGCCAAACGGCGCGGATCTCCGACTCAGCTCGATCGAACGAGTGGAATTAATCAGCGCCCTCGAAGACCGCTATCAAGTGGATTTAGGCGAGGTGGATTTTTCGAACGCTACCTCCGTCGCCGACCTCGAAAAGCTGGTGCAAAAAGCAGAACGGGGACAGCCGATCACCGATTCCGGCAGCCGTGCGCCGGTCTTTCGCTACTCGCGCTGGCCGCGCTGGCGGCCGGTGCGATGGATTCGCGCGCTCGCATTTTATTGCCTCGTTCGCCCCGCCCTGCTTCTGCTCGGCTGGCCGCGCGTACGCGGGCGCGAAAATCTCCGCGGCGTAAAAGGCCCGGCGCTGATCGTCTCGAACCACGCTTCCTACATCGACCCAGGATTCGTGCTGCACGCGCTGCCGGCGCGCCTGCGTTGGCGCACGGCGGTAGCAATGGGCGGAGAAACGCTCACCGATTTGCGAGTTCCTCCCCCAGGCACAAATTTCTTCCGCGCGATCCTCGGACGCATTCAATATCCGCTGACGATTGCCTTGTTTCATGTGTTCCCGCTGCCCGTGCGCTCCGGATTCCGCAAAAGTTTCGAATTCGCCGGCGAGCTCGTGGACCGCGGCTGGAGCGTCCTGGTTTTCCCCGAAGGCGATCTCACTCCCGATGGCGCAATCGGCCCCGTTCCGCACAGGAATCGGCCTCCTCGTTACCCGCCTGCGCATCCCCGTAATCCCCATGCGCCTCGAAGGCCTCTACGATCTACGCGAAGCCAACAAACATTGGACCAGCCCCGGCCACATCCGCGTAACAGTAGGCACCCCAGTCACCTTCGCAGAAACGGAAACCCCCGAAAACATCACTCAAGAGCTGGAGCGTCGCGTTAAAAGCGCTCGATTGCTGATTCGTTCTATGCAGTCCTGAGAGTTCCTACGTACTTCTTACGACTGATTTATCTCCCGACCTTCGCGCTACCATGGATCGTTTTCGGGAGGCGGATTTTTTATGACTGAGGACGGCAGCGCGAGAATAACCCACGGCCTTTTAATCTACGGTTCCGCGATTAAAAGTCATCGGCAAGTCATGCCAATTCAATTACTTACAATTTTCTAATAGGCGGTAAACGGGGGTATAAGAAGTTGCATTCGAGGCTAGTTGTTCATCGGCAGACGCAGCCGCGCTTCGCACCCGCGCTCGATTTCGCGGTTCTCGAGCGTCAAAGTGCCGCCGTGCGCCTCGGCAATCTGCCGGCTCAGCACCAGCCCGATCCCCGATCCGCCAGGTTTCGTCGTGAAGAACGGCACAAACAGGTTCGTCGGATTCGGGATGCCCGGGCCGTCGTCCTGCACCCACACGTCAATGTAGCCATCTTCGCGATTCCAACCAACCTGCACGCCACCGCCCGGTTTCAAGCGACGCGTCCACCGCATTGCGCAGCAGATTGATGAGAAGCTGATCGAGTTGATCGGGATCGGCCTGGATTCGCACTTCGGGGCCGGCTTGCACCTTCACTTGCAGGCGCGACTCGAGTCCGGTGACGCGGCGAATCCACACACCCACGTCGACGCCCTGAAAAGTGGGCGGCGGCAATTTCGCGAGGCGCGCGTACGCGCTCATGAAACGCGCGAGGCCGTCGGTGCGAGCGGCGATGATGTTCAGGCCGCTGCGCATGTCGTCCGCCCAGTCGGGATCGCGGTCTTTGCGGGCAAGCATGCTGCCAAGATTTTCGGCGACGGATTTGATCGGCGCGAGCGAGTTGTTCAGCTCGTGGCCGAGCACGCGAATCAGGCGCTGCCATGCCTGGCGCTCTTCGTCGCGCAGCGCGCGGCTCAAATCGGTGATGACGAGCAGTTGATGAGCGAGTCCGGCTTCGCGAAAATTTCCGCGATGAATTTCCCAGCGGCCGGATTTTCCGGGAAAAGCAATCTGCTCGATGCGCGGCGTGTCGCCGGTAAGGTATTCGGCAAGGCCAAGCTCGGCCGCGTTTCCTCCCAGAAGCCGCTCTTCCGGCTGATTCAAAATGCGCTCGCCGGCGCGATTCACGAGCCGCAAACGCGCCGTTGCCGTCAATCGCGAAAACGGCGACGTCCACTTCCTCCATCACTTTGCGAAGAAGCGCGGTAGCTTCGAGAGCGCCGAGGCGCTGCTGGCGAAGCGTCTCGCCGAGCGCGTTCACTTCGCGCAGCACTTCGCCGAGTGCATCGCCTTCATTGGCGCCGCGCGCGCGAATCGAAAAATCGCCTTCGCGCAATGCAGCGAGAAGATTCGAAAGCGTGCGAAGCGGAAACACCACGCGGCTCTGCGCGGTAAACGCAAAGCTGAGCCACGTGAGAATCATCAGCACGGTGAGCGTCCACTGCAGCTTCGACGAATAGCCGCCGGACCAAAGCAGAATTAAAGCGACGACCGTGCTAGCCAGCCCGGCGCAGAGGGCCAGGAGCAGAATGCGGCGTTCGTACAGGAGCGGTTTCAAAGGCTGTATTTTTGGAGACGGCGATAGAGAGCGCTGCGGCTCAGGCCCAGCGCTTTGCTTGCATGGCTCACGTTACCACCGAAACGCGCGAGCGCTTTTTGAATCAGCACGCGCTCCACGTCTTCGATGCTCATTTCATCCAGTTTGATCGCGGCCTCGCGCGCAGGACGCAAACCGAGATCGCTCGCGCGAACTTGCGATCCCTCCGCCATCAGCACGGCGCGCTCGATCGAATGATCGAGTTCGCGAACGTTGCCCGGCCAGGGATGATCGAGAAGAAGCTGCAGCGCGACCGGCTCGAAACCTTCGAGCTGTTTGCGATAGCGTTGCGCCGATTGCCGCAGGAAATGGTGCGCGAGAAGTGAAATATCTTCCTTGCGCTCGCGCAGCGGCGGCAGATGAATCTCGATCGTGTTCAGGCGGAATAGCAAATCTTCGCGGAAACGTCCGCCGGTCACTTCGGCCTGCACGTCGGCGTTGGTCGCGGAAAGAATCCGCGCATCCACGCGGCGCGTGGTTGACGATCCGACGCGTTCGAGCTCGCCCGTTTCGAGCGCGCGCAGAAGCTTGGCCTGGAGATTCATCGGGACATTGGCGATTTCGTCGAGGAAGAGCGTGCCGCCATCGGCCAGCTCGAAGCGCCCGACACGATCGGACTTCGCATCCGTGAACGCGCCTTTCACGTGGCCGAACAGTTCGCTCTCGAAAACGCCTTCGGGCAAGCCGCCGGCGTTCACGGTGACAAGAGGACGTCCAACTCGTGGCGAGAGAGCGTAGAGCGTGCGCGCGATCACTTCTTTTCCGGTGCCGTGCTCGCCGGTGATGAGGACGTTGGCGTCAGACGGGCCTACGCGCGCGATCAAGTCCAGCACGGACGCATCGCGGCGGATTCGGCGATCAGCGTTGGTCGTCCATCGGCGCGCAGGAGACGATTCTCGGCTTCGAGGCGCTGGCCCTTACGCAGAGC
The DNA here is from genome assembly GCA_963790945.1 of uncultured Acidobacteriota bacterium. Lineage (GTDB taxonomy): Bacteria > Acidobacteriota > Terriglobia > Acidiferrales > UBA7541 > Palsa-295. The sequence goes on along the minus strand of CAWBRH010000009.1, from coordinate 50,318 downwards.
TTGCGAAAGCTCGATCTGAGTTTTCAGGATCGCGAGCAGGCGTGCGTTCTCCCAGGGCTTCTGGATGAAATCCTTGGCGCCGCGACGCATCGCTTCGACGGCGAGCTCGAGGCTGCCCCACGCCGTCATGACGATGATGGGCAGCGTGCTGTCTTTCGATCGGATGTTCGACAGCAGGTCCAGGCCTTCCTGACCGGACGTGGTGTCGCGCGCGTAGTTCAAATCCATCAGCAGCCCGTCAAATTCGCGGGCTTCGAGCGCTGAAAGTACCGCGGCGGGAGATGCGACGGTTTCCACGTCAAATCCTTCGCCTTTCAGAAGCAAACGCAAAGCTTCGCGGATGTCGGGCTGATCGTCGGCGACCAAAATTCGTGTTCGGTTGGAATGTGGGCTTGTCATGATGCGCGGAGCGTCTCCAGTCATTTTACCGCCATTATTGTCGCGAAGCGTTTCGGGTGTGTTGTTCATGGTTTTACTCGCTATTCGTAACGTAGTGCAATCAACGGATCGACTTTCGTGGCGCGGCGCGCAGGCAAATAGGAAGCCAGCAGGCCGACGGACACGAGTACAACTGCAACGGAAAAATAGGTGATCGGGTCGAGCGCACTCACGTTATAGAGAAAACTGCGGAGGACGCGAGTGAGCGCGAGCGAAGCGACACAGCCGATGCCGACTCCGAGCAGTGCGAGGCGCAGTCCTTGCCCCGTGACAAGCTGGAAGACCTGGCGCGGCTGCGCGCCGAGCGCGATGCGGATTCCCATTTCATGTACGCGCTGCGTGACGGAATAAGACATCACGCCGTAGATTCCAATCGTCGAAAGCAGCAGCGCGAGCACCGCGAAAAGGCCGAGCAGCCAGGTGCGAAAGCGCGGCTGCGCGACGGACGTGGCCATGCTGTCTTCCATGGTGCGGACGTTGACCAGCGGCTGATTCTTATTGATTTCGTTGAGTGCGCCGCGCAGCGCGGATGTTTCGCTCTTGGGATCGAGCGTGGTGCGCAAAATCACGGAAAGCTGAAAGACAGGCAGAAGCGCGTCCATCTGGCGATAGGGGATGTACATTTCGGCTTGTGGCTCGGTGCCGAGGCCGGGGCGAACATCGCCCACAACGCCGACGATTTCCATCCATGGAATTTGCGGATCAGGCGGCGAGCCGATCTGCATGCGCTTTCCGATCGGGGAGCGATCCGGGAAATATTGCTTGGCCATCGTTTGGTTGACGATGACGACGTCCGGCGCTTTCTCGCGATCGTTCTCCGTGAACATGCGTCCGGCAATGAGTGGGACGCCAATCGTCTCCAGATATTTTGGAGTGATGAAGCGAAAGCCGACCGCGGCATACTCGCTCGCATTTTTGGGTGGGCGATCCATGATATTGAAGCGGATGAGTCCGCCGTTGCCATTCATCGGCAGGAACGAAGCGGCGCCAGCGGAGCGGACACCCGGAAGAGTGCGAGTGCGTTCGAGCAATTGGTCGAAAAATTGGAAGCGCTGCTCGGGCTTGGGATATTCGGTCTGCGAGAGAGGAATATCCGCCGCGAGAAGATGATCCGGTCTGGAAGCCGGGCGCAACAGACTGCATGCGTTCAAAACTCCGAAGCAGTAATCCCGCGCCGACGAGCAGCAACATCGCAAGCGCGATTTCGGTGACGACCAGAATCGAGCGAAGACGGTGGCTCGAGGCGCCACCTGTGGAGCCGCGACCGGATTCATTGAGCGTCTCGCGCAGGTCGAGTCTGGCGGTGCGAAGCGCTGGGACCAGTCCAAACAGAATTCCTGTGAGCAGAGAAGCAGCAATCGTAAAGAAAAGGACCCAACGATCGATGCGCACGACTCCTACATCCGGGACGGTGCCAGCCGCGAGCCGCAGAAGCGGAGGTATGGAGAGATTTGCGAGAAGAAGTCCCAGCGCGCCGCCGAGCAGGGCGATAACAACACTTTCGGTGAGAAGCTGGCGAATCACGCGCGTGCGCGAGGCGCCGAGAGCTGTGCGCACCGCGATTTCCTTCGAGCGCGAAGCGGCACGAGAGAGCAAGAGATTCGCAACGTTGGCGCAGGCAATGAGAAGGATGAAACCCACCGCGCAGAGGAGAACGATCAGCGCGGGACGAACGTTCTGCACAACCTGATCCTGAAGGTGAACCACATCGGCGCTGACGGACGCATCCGCCTCGGGATATTGCTTGGCGAGTCGCGCTGTGATTGTTTTCATTTCAGCGCGCCCCTGGTCGAGCGTCACGCCTGGTTTCAAGCGCGCGGTAGCGATTATTCCAGGATGCCAATCACGATCGTCTGGAAGCGTGTGGGCCCACGGCTCAAAAGGAACGAAAATATCGGCAGCCTGAAGGAACTGAAAGCCCGAAGGCAGAACGCCGATGAGCGTGTAGGGTTGCGAATCGAGTGCGATGGTCTTGCCGATCCAATCCCGGGAACCGCCAAAGCGGCTCTGCCAGAGCGAATAGCTGATCATGGCCACGGGCGGGCCGCCGACTCGGTCTTCCTCGGGAAGAAATGCGCGGCCGATAACTGGCGTGACACCCAAGAGCGGGAGAAGCCCGGAAGTGACGTACCTGCCTTTGAATCTCTCCGGCTCGCCGCGGCCGGTGAGCGTGAGATTTGTGAAGCAGGAGGCTTCCATCGATTCGAAGGAGCGGCTCTGGTCGCGCCAGTCTTTATAGTTCTGGTAAGAGGTGGTGATCGTGGCGAACATGGAGTTGCGTTCGACGACCAGCATGATGTGAGAGGGATCGCGATAGGCGAGCGGGCGAAGCAACACGCCGTTGACGACAGTAAAGATCGCAGTGTTCGCGCCAATGCCGAGAGCGAGCGTCAGCACCGCGACAATCGTAAAGCCCGGATTCTTCAGCAGCATCCGGAGGCCGTATTTCAGATCGTGCAAGAAGCTATCCACTTTGTGCCTTTCCCGCCCCGTTCATCAACATCCACTAATCGTGCCTTAGCGCTGAAATCGGATCGACCTTGGTAGCGCGTCGCGCTGGAAAATAGCAGGCTGCAGCGGCGACGGCTGCGAGGCCCAGAGCTACTCCGGCATACGTGAACGGATCGGTGGTCTTGATGCCGTAGAGCTGACTCTCGAGATAGCGCGATAGAAGCGCCGCGCCCACGATTCCGAGGAGAAGCCCGATGACGGCGAGTTTCATTCCGTCGGCGACGACCATTTTGAGAACGTCCGAGGGTTCGGCGCCGAGAGCCATGCGCACTCCGATTTCGTGAAAGCGCTGCGTGACGCCGTAAGCCATCACGCCGTAAATTCCGATGGCGGCGAGAATCGTGGCGATGGCGGCGAAAACAGCGAGCAAGAGCATATTGAGGCGGCGCTGCGAGACGGCCTGCGCGAGCAGTTGATCCATCGTGTGAATTTCCGTGATGGGCTGGCTTGGGTCGATGGTTTCCACGGCGTGGCGAACGGCCGGAGCGATCGCGGCGGGATCTCCCGTGGTACGGACAACAAGACGCATGATGCGCGAGGGATTCTGCGCGTAAGGCAGATAGAGCTGGCCGACTTTTTCTTCGCCCCACTCCCATTCACGAACATCGGCCACGACGCCGACGACGGTAAGCATCGAATCGCGGGCGACGGGCCGCCAGGGAGTATTTGTAGGCGGAAATTTGAGGTGAATTTGCTGGCCGATGGGGTTTTGGTCCGGCCAGTAACGATGGGCGAGCGCTTCGTTCAAGATGACGACGCCTTGGGCGTCGGGCCCGTCCGAAGCGGCGAAATCGCGGCCGGATTTCACGTTGATGCCCATGGTGTGAAGGTAGCGCCAATCGGCGACGCGATATTGCGCGGTGTCGGGCTTATCGGCGGGAGCGACGGGACGGCCGGCGATATCGAAATTGCAGTAATCGCCCCAGCCGCTGAGGGGAAGGAAATTGACAGCGCTTGCGGATTTCACACCGGGCAAAGCGGCAACGCGATCGATCGCTTGTTGATAGAAATTCATCACCGGCGCGCCGGCGGCGTAATGCGATTCGGGCAGCCAGATTTGAGCGGTGAGCACGTTGTCGGGATCGATGCCGAGATTTTCGGACATCAGTAGATAAAAGCTGCGAATCAACAGGCCGGAGCAAACGAGCAGGAGCAGCGAGAAGGCCACTTCAGCGATCACGAGCGCGGAGCGGGTGAATTGGCTGCGGCGTCCGCCGATCGAACCGTGGCTGCCTTCTTTCAAGGATTCGTAAAGTTCAGCGCGCGAGATTTGAATGGCGGGAGCGAGGCCGAAGAGCATTCCGGTGAGAACGGAAACAACCAATGTGAACATCAGAACCATGCCGTCGATTCCGAGCCATTCGGAATGCGGAATTTCGCCGTAGCCTCCTTCGGATGGGAGAGCGAGGCGGAGGAGATGAAGTCCGCCATAGGCGAGGATGACGCCGAGCGCGCCGCCAATGAGCGCGAGAAGCGCGCTTTCGGTGAGCAACTGGCGGATGATGCGGCCGCGGCCTGCGCCGAGGGTTGCACGGAGAGTGATTTCACGTTCGCGGGCAGCGGCGCGAGCAAGGACGAGATTGGCGACGTTGACGCAGGCAATCAGGAGGACGAGAACTACGGCGCCAAGTAACACGAGCAGGCCAGGCTTGATGTTGCGCGCAAGGTCTTCGCGAAAAGCGACGACGCGGACGCCGTCCTGCTGATCGATGCCGGGATACTGCTGCTTCAGGCGCGCTTTGATCGTTTCCATTTCCGCCTGCGCTTGAGCAAGCGTGACGCCCTTGCGGAGGCGTCCGAAGACAATCACGGAATGATCTTCGCGGTGGAGCTGGGCGCGATCGAGAGCCATTGGCATCCAGACGTCGAACTGGCGGCTGGTGCCGAAGAGCGAAAAGCCGCGAGGAAGAACGCCGACCACAGTGAACGGTTTCTCGTCGAGCAAAATATTTTTGCCGACGATTGTGGGATCGCCGCCGAAGCGGCGTTGCCACAAACCGTAGGTGATAATCGCGACCTGATCGTGGCCAATCTGGTCTTCTTCGGGGATGAAGTCGCGGCCGAGGATAGGCTTAACGCCGAGCAGGTGAAGGAAATTCGCCGAAGCATGGACGCCGAAGATCTGCTCGGGTTCATTGGTGCCAGTTAGGTTGTAGAACCAGGTGCGCCAGGCGGAAAGCTCTTCGAAGGAGCGGTTCTGGTCGCGCCAGTCGAGAAATTCGGCGGGTGAAGCGACGCCGCGCGGGACGTTGCGGTTCGGATCGGTATTCCAGATGAAAACGATTCTCTGCGCGTCGGGAAATGGAAGCGGCCGCAGCAGGACGGTATTAATCACGCTAAACATCGCAGCGTTCGCACCGATGCCGATGGCGAGCGTGAGGATGGCGACCAGCGAGAAGCCGGGGCTTCGCCGTAGCATGCGCCAACCGTATTGCAGGTCGTGCCAAATGGTTCCCATAGATTCGCCCCTGAGGGATGGTAGGAAGAGCAGCTATATTACTGCCTAACTGCCTCGTGTCCAGCGCTCAGGAATTATTCGTAACGCAATGCAAACATCGGGTCGGCGCGCATGGCACGCCTTGCCGGTACGTAACACGCCAGCAGCGCAACGGCTGCCAGAAGCAACGCGACAGTGGCAAAAGTGATTGGGTCCGTGGCGCGCACTTCGAATAGCAAACTTGAAAGCAGGCGGGTGAGCGCCAGAGCGCCGGCCAGTCCAATCGCGATGCCGGCAAGCGCGAGCCGGGCTCCGCTGCCTACGATGAGGCGCCAGATATCGCGCGGTTGCGCGCCGAGAGCCATGCGAATGCCGATTTCGTTGATGCGCAGGCTGACAACGTAGCTCATCACGCCGTAAATTCCGACGGCAGCAAGTATGAGCGCGAGAAGAGCGAAAGCGCCGAGCAGGATGGTGGAGAAGCGGCGCGGGGCGACCGTTTCGTCGAGCAAGCCGTCGAGAGTGGTGACATGCACGACTGGAAGATTGGGATCGCTCTCGTGAATTTCATCCGCGGCTGCATGGGCGATCGAAGCGGGATCGGAACTGGTGCGGATTACGAAGTTGGGCGTCCAGCCGCCGGCGGCGTAGACGTCAAATGTGGGAGCTGCGTCGAGGCCAAACTGATGAATGCTGCGGACGACACCGACGACCGGCAACCAGCACGGCTGCGGATTGAGCGAACAGAGGTTGATGCGTTTGCCGATGGGATCGGCGCCGGGCCAGAATCGTTTCGCGAGCGCGTCATTGACGATTATGTTGGAGCCGCCGAGGTCGGCGGGCGTGAAGAGGCGGCCTTTGACGAGCGGGATGGCCATGGCTTCGAAGTAGCCGAGGTTTGTGTTGCGCGTTTGTGCTGCGGGACGCGCGCCGGCCTCCGGAACGGGCTGGCCTTCGATGAGGAAGCGCGATGCGGCATGAAGCGCGGTGGCGAGGGGGAGGACGTTGATGCCGCCGACGGCTTTCACGCCGGGGAGGCTCTGGATGCGATCGGCCATTTGCTGGAATTGCAGCGATTGTTTTTGAGCCAGCGCGGTCTGCTGATCGTTCGAGAGCTTGTTCAGTTCAGCGAGGGGGATCGCGGGTAGCTGAACTTCCATGGCGAGGATGTGATCCGGGCGGAAACCTGGATCGACGCTCAGCAGGCGATGGAAGCTGCGCATCAGCAGGCCTGCGCCTACGAGCGGGATGAGAGCGAGCGCGATCTGGGAGACGACGAGAGCGCTGCGTAAATTATTGCCGCTGGAATTGGCGGAGGTGCGGCCGCCTTCTTTCAGCACCGCGTGAATATCTTGATTCAATGTTTGAATCGCAGGGGCGAGACCGCAGATGATGCCGGAGAGGAAACAGACGGCGATCGTGAATGCGAGGACCTGGACGTTGAGGCCCAGTGACTTTACGATCGCGAGCTCCGGCGGAGCGAGAGCATTGAGCGCGCTGAGTCCAGCGCTGGCGAGCAAAATTCCTGCGGCGCCGCCGAGGAGCGAAAGTAGAACGCTTTCCGTGAGCAATTGCGCGATGAGACGCGAGCGGCTGGCGCCGAGCGCGATGCGAAGGGCGATTTCTTTCTGGCGAGCGGCGTTGCGGGCGAGAAGCAGGTTGACGATATTCGCGCAGGCGATCAGGAGAACCAGTCCCACCGCTGCGAATAGCACGAACAGCGCGACACGCAGCTTGGCCGCGGCGGGGTCCTGCATATGTTGAATTGCTACGCCCCAATTTTTGTGCGTGTCGGGGAAGGCTTGCTCTTCCTGGTGATTCAGCGCTGCCAGATCCGCGCTTGCTCGCGCCAGCGTAACACCGGGTTTCAGTCGCGCGAGCACGCTATACGGATGATGAATGTGGCCGCCTAAATCGTCTTGATATTGGCCGACCGGGAGCCACAGGTCAGCCCAGGGGGAGAGTTCGACGTTGGCCGGAAGAACGCCGAGGATTGTGTAGCCGGCGCCGTCGAGCGTGATGGTGCGTCCGACCATTGCGGGGTCGGAGCCGAAATGGCTTTGCCAGAAGCGATGGGTGAGAAGCGCTGCGGGGGCGCTGCCTGGCTTGTCATGCTCGGGTGCGAACGTGCGGCCCGCGATCGGGAGAATGCCGAGCATCGGAAACAGATTGGAATCGGCGTAGGCGGCCTGAACGCGCTCCGGGTCGCCTAGCCCTGTCAAGTTGAAGCCCTGCGGGATGTCAATGTACGCGGCCATTTCTGAAAAGCTCTGCGCCTGACGCTGGAAATCCTGGAAATCTCCTGGCGAGAGCCCGAGCTGCGGCCACGCGGGGAAATATGTGTTGAAGACTTGCACGAGAGATTCAGGCTGCTGGTAGGGCGGCAAACGAAGCAAGACGCGCTGCACGACGCTGAAAATCGCGGTATTGGCGCCGATGCCGAGGGCGAGCGTGAGAATGGCGACGATCGCGAAGCCGGGATTTTTCGCGAGCATGCGGACGCCGTAACGAACGTCTTGAAAGAATGCGCTCAACATTTTCTTGTCGTGCCCGTTCTCGTCAATGCGCCGCAAAACTAAATCGCGGCCGCCGCTTTTGGCTTAGGATTTTTTACGCCGGTCTTGAGCTTGTTCGTCACTTCGCGCAACACGATTGCGGGCAGCGCGTCTTTGCGAGCCGCGAGATAATCGCGCACAGCGCGTGGGTCGCGTTTGGCAAGTTCGCGCAGGGCCAAGGACATCGCTTTCGTAACCATCGGATCGCGGTCGCGCTCGAGCAGCCGGCAAACTTGCAGGGTGCGATAGGTATCGCCTGTGCCGCCTTGCGATTTGCTGTTGAGCGGAACCGTGCTGACGAGCGCCGCGCGCCGCCACCAGCGATCGGCCGAGCGGGCCCACCCGTGAATCAAGCTATTGGGAACGTGCCGGTCGCGCCACACAGGGCCGGAGAGGAAAACCGCGAAACAATCCACCGCGCCCCAGCTGGCGATGCCGCGGCCTAGCTGTTCGAGCTGCCAGGCATTCAGGTGAGAAAGCGCGGCGGGATGATGATGGATCAGTTCGTAGGCGATGAAGCGGTAGGACGTTTGCGGCACATCGATCAGAAGATTGGCGAGCTCAAGCACGACGTGCGGGGCGGCATCTTTCAGCCGATGCGTGAATTCGCGCCGGACTTCGCGCAACTCGGCTGTGGCCGCACCGCCGGCGAGACTCGAAAGCCGCTCATCGATTTCTTCAGCGAGCGCCGGCACTCCGGCTGGAACCGGTTCTTCGGCAGGCCGGTTGGACTCCTTCATTTTTCGTACCACCAGTGCCCCTTGCTGCGCTTGCTGCCTTTGTTGCCGTTGCTGATTGACCGCGAAGTCGAAGCTCCGCGCCGGTGAGTTTTGCGAAAGCTGACGAGCGCCTGAGCTGCTGCCTCTGCCCCGCGCTTGGACACATCCCCGTGAGTCTCGAAAACTTAGACGCGAATGCAGCGACAACGGCGCGTCCAGTTCAACAGCTACTATTTTTCGTACTTCTCCCGAAAGCAGCGACTCGACGGACTTCCGCGCTGCGAATGCACGAGGCTCGGTGCGTTTGACGCAGAACGAGAAACTCGACATCGACTCTGTCCAAGAGTGCAATTACGCTGCGCCCGCTTGCGTTTGCCCGTCGACGATCCAGCCATCAGCCAACTGAATGATACGATTGCCGTACGCCGCCCAGGCGTCGTTGTGCGTCACTTGAATGATTGTGGTGCCGTCGTCGTTGAGGCGCTTTAGCAAGTCCATGATCATTTTTCCCTGGCTCGAATGGAGGCTGCCGGTGGGCTCGTCGGCGAGAATCAGCTTGGGCTTGCCGATCACGGCCCGGGCGACGGCGACGAGTTGCTGCTGCCCGCCGGAAAGTTGATTCGGATAGAGAGATTTTTTGCCGACGATCTGGAAGCGGTCGAGAATATCGGCCACCATTCCTTCGCGCTCGGCTTTCTTGATGTCGCGATAGGAAAGCGGCAGGTCGAGGTTTTCCGCCACGGTGAGATTATCGAGCAGGTGATACTGCTGGAAGACAAAGCCGATATATTTTTTGTGCAGCTCGACCCGGCGGCGATTGTCGAGTTTGTGGACGGGATTTTCAAGTAGGTAATATTCGCCTTTCCAGGCGCCATCGAGCATTCCCACGATGCCCATGAGCGTCGACTTGCCCGCGCCCGATGGGCCCATGATGGTGATGAAGTCGCCCTCGGCAATATCGAGATTGATGCGGCGGAGCACCCACGTCTTTCCCGCGCCGGATTCGTAAACCTTTTCCACATTCGCAAGCTTGATCACATTGCCTCGCTCTCTTTGAATCCAGCCTCGCGCGCCGCTATTCCACGCTGAGCACGATCAGCGTCGCATCGTCTTCCCAATTGCCGCCACAGAATTGCCCGACTGTGCTGAATATTTTCTCCTGTGTAGCCTGCGAATCGGCCTCGCGGCAATCTTGCAAAAGATTGATCAGGCGCGAATCGCCGAACTCCGTGCCCTCGCCGTCGTGTGCTTCCGTGACGCCGTCAGTGAAAAGCACGATGCGATCGCCGGGCGCGAGTTCTATGCTTCCTGACTCGAAGAATTGCTGCTTGAAAATGCCCAGGACGCCGCCGCCTGCATCGAGCCGCACATGTGAGCCGTCACGATGAAGCACGATTGGGGCGTTGTGACCGGCGTTCGTGTAGGAAAGGCGGCGCGATGGCCCATGAAGATGGGCGTAGAAGAACGTTATGAATCGATCCGCTGCGATGTTGCGGCAGACAAGCGCGTTCAATTTTTCACAGAGCGCGTGGGGCGCGAGCGAAGGCGACGAAAAGCCTCGAACGCTGGCCTGAAAATTCGACATCAGCATCGCCGCCGGCATTCCTTTTCCCGCAACATCCGCGATGCATAGCCCGGCCGAGTCGTCGTCAAACGGCAAAACGTCGTAGTAGTCTCCTCCGACAATTCGCGCCGGCTGCCAGGCTCCCGAAATCTGATAACCGGGAAGCTGCGGAATTTCCTGCGGCAAAAATCCCTGCTGAATCGCGCGGGCTTCTTCCACCTCGCGTTCGCTCCGCTGCAGTTTGAGCGCGGTTTCGTCGAGCGCGTGGCTTTTTTCCAGCGCGCGCTTTTTTTCCAGCCGCTTCTTCTCGCCGGCTTCAATCTGCTTTTTCAGGATTTCCAGCAGGCGCACATTGGCCCACGGTTTTTCGACGAAGTCGCCGACGCCGCGCTGCATCGCCTCGACGGCAAGCCCCACGCTGGCCCACCCCGTCATCACCACAATCGGAGGCGTGCCTTCATTCGCCTGCAGCTGCGTGAGCAGATCGAGCCCTTCGCGACCGGACGTAGTGTCGCGCGCGTAGTTCAAATCCATGAGGATGAGGTCGAATTCTTTCTTGGCGAGGGATTCGATCAGGGCGGAAGGCGATGTGACGGATTCGGTGGTGTAACCGTGGCCTTTCAGGAGAAGCCGCAACGCCTCGAGCACGTCCGGCTGGTCGTCGGCGATCAGAATTCGCGGCAGCCGCACATCGGTCCCGTTATTGAGTTCAAGCGCCATCGTAGCCATGGGTCGCGACTCCCGGCCTCAAACTCGAGGTCACATCGAATCGGAGTCTCCCAAATATGGGCAGGTCAGCTTCCAGCCGTAAAGTATTATAAGCCTATTAGATTCATACAATTACAAGCGGTTTAGAGCCGCGTCGACGCGCATCTTGACCAGTTGCGGGAATGTCTGTCGCGAATTCGGACACCCGAGATTCAGCCGGCAGTGGCGCGTCTCCGCTCGCTAATTACTATTCATACCTCAACCCCACCATTGGGTCTACGCTCATCGCGCGTCGGGCGGGAACGTAGCACGCGACGAGGACCACCGCAAGGAGGGCTACAACTACGATGGCGAAGGAAAGGGGGTCCGTAGCCGTGACTCCGAACAACAGGCTCGAGAGAAAACGCGTGAACGCGAATGCCGCGATTAGCCCGAGCCCCACCCCAAGCAGCGCCAGCCGAACTCCCTGCCCGACGACGAGGCGCATCATTTCGCCGGGTTGCGCTCCCAGAGCCATGCGAATGCCGATCTCGTGCGTTCGCTGCGCGACGGAGTAAGAGATCACGCCATAGAGCCCGATGGCCGTGAGGACGAGCGCGAGGCCCGCAAAAATTCCGAGCAGCAGGGTATTGAAGCGCGGAATGGCGATCGTTCCGTCAAGATATTCCTCGACCGTCTTGACGTTATAGGTTGGGAGATCGGAATCGATGGAACGCACAGTTTCTGCCAGCGGGCGAGCCAGAGCATCAGGATTCCCCGCGGAGCGAATGACGACGGTGAGACGGCCGATCGGAATCTGCGCCTGCGGAACATAGGATGTGGGCACCCATTCTGAGGTGAGATTTTTAATTTTCACGTCGGCCACGACGCCGACAATTTCGCGCATGCGTGAACCCTTATCGTCCACGGAAATGCCCGGGCGGATGCGCTTGCCGATCGCATTTTCGCCGGGGAAAAACTGGCGCGCGAGCGATTCGTTGACGATGACGACCGGAGCGGTGTCGGGCCCGTCCTGAGGCGTGAAATCGCGGCCCTGCAACAAGGCTATTTTCATGGTGCGAAAATAATCCGGAGTTACCGAGAAAAGGTTGGAGTGTGGCTCTTCGCTTTCGGCCACTGAGCGACCTTCAATCGTAACGTTGGTTTGCATTTCCGAGCCGGCCATGGGCAGAGGGAAGACTCCGGCCACCGATTCCGCGCCCGGAAGCGCCTCCAGCTTCCGCATCAACTCACGCGCGAATTGATCCTGCTTCGCGTTCGTATATTTCTGGTCCGGCAAGTCAACGTCTGCCGCCAGAACATTGTGCGCATCGAACCCGGGATTCACGTTTTGCAGCCGCGTCAGGCTCCGGATCAAAAGGCCCGAACTTACCAGCAGAACGAGCGCAACCGCCATTTCGACAACCACGAGCAAACTTCTCAAGTGGTGGCGCAGGCTGCCCGCGGTGGTGCTGAGCGACCCTTCCTTCAATGCGTCCACCAAGTTCGAGCGCGAGATCTGGAGCGCCGGCGCCAAACCGAAGACCAGGCCAGTGAGCAGCGAAATCCCCACAGTAAACGCGAGTACCCAGCCGTCCGTATGAATTTCGCCGGAACGAGGGAGATCCTGAGGGCTCAAGCGCACGAGCAGGTCGCTGCCCCATGCGGCAATCAGCACGCCGAAAACACCGGCAAGCCCGGCCAGCAGCATGCTCTCGGTTAAAAGTTGGCGCACCACACGCTTACGTCCCGCGCCTAGAGCCGACCGAATCGCAATTTCGCGTCCGCGAGTGGTGGCTCGCGCGAGAAGAAGATTCGCAACATTCACGCAGGCGATGAGCAAAACCAGCCCCACCGCAGCCATGAGTATCAGCAGAGCAGGACGGATGGCGCTGGTAATTTTCTCGCGTTCGAATTCCAGCTGCACTCCGAAGTATTTATCGGTATCCGGGAATTGCCTTGCAAGGCCGTTGCTGATGACGTCCATCGCCGCCTGCGCCTGCGCGATCGAAACTCCGGGTTTCAAACGCGCAATTACTTTAAGCCAGTGGGCACCCCTCTGTTTCGTGAGCGGCGGGATGTTGTCATCTGATGACTGGTCAGCCGAAAACGTGGTCCACAAGGAGACGGGCTTGCGTTGCAGGGGGAATGCGAAGCTGGCCGGCATCACTCCTACAACGGTGTACGCCCTGTTGTTGAGCGTAATCGCGCGTCCGATGATTGCCAGATCGCCGCCAAACTGCTGCTTCCAGAACTCGTGCTCCAGTATTGCGACATTGTGGCCTGCTTCATCTTCGACCGGTAAAAATGTCCTGCCGAGTTTGGGAGTGACGCCCAGAAGCGTGAAAAGATCGGCGGAAACAACCTCAGCTTCGAGGTGAGCCGGGCTTTCGACGCCGGTCAGCGTGAGTTTGTCGTCGTAATAGGCAGCGATTTTTTCGAAGACCTGATTCTGCGAGCGCCAGTCATCAAAATCGGGGTAATCAGCATGGCCGGATTTCAGGCCGGTGCGCGAGTTGGTGACGTCGACGCTCACAAGCTTGCCCGGATCGTGGAATGGGAGGGGACGAAGCAGTTCGGCGTTCACCACCGAGAAAATCGCCGTGTTCGCGCCGATTCCGAGGGCGAGCGTGAGCACCGCTATGACGGTAAAGCCAGCGTTCTTCGTGAGCATGCGCACGCCGTAACGAATATCCTGCAACAGGGATTGCATCAAGCCTCCTGGATCATTCGTAGCGCAGCGCTACCATCGGATCCACGTTCATTGCTCGCCGTGCGGGGATGTAGCACGCGAGCAGGGCGACCAGGGCCAATAGCGCGGACACGGTGATGTAGGTGAGCGGATCTGTCGCGCTCACGATGAGGAATTGACCCATCACCCGCGAAGCTGCCAGCACAGCCGCAAGCCCGAGCGCCAAGCCGATGCCCACAATGACGAGCCCCTGGCCAAAAATCATTTTCAGCACGTCCCAGCGCTGCGCTCCCAGCGCCATGCGAACTCCGATTTCGTGTGTTTTCTGGCTGGCTGCAAATGAGATCACGCCGTAGACGCCCACGAGCGCGAGGATCAATCCGAGGATTCCCAACGCAGCCGCGAGTACCGCGCCAATCTGAAAAATCAGAAGCCCATTCAGCGTATCGAGAGCTTCCGTCATGGTCTTCACATCGAACACCGGCATATCCGGCGCCATCGACTGAATCACTCGTTCAACTTCGGGAATCATGGACTCTGGCGCAGCTGCAGTGCGAACCTGCAGGGCTGCCAGCGTGTTGGCAGCATAGTGCTGCAAGATCGGCACATAGAAATATGGCTGGATCTCGCCGGTCATCCCTGCGTAACGGGAATCTTTGGCGACGCCAACCACTACAATGGAGTGACTGGGATCTGCGCCGATTTTGAAATGCCTCCCGATTGGGTCCTGATTCGGCCAGTATTTTTTCGCCATCGCCTGGTTCACGATGCCGACAAACTGCGTGTTCTGATCGTCGGCGTCGGTGAACAAGCGCCCCTGCAGCATCGGAATATCCATCGTCTTGAAATAGTCGGAGGAAATCGCGTTGTAGAAAGAAACCGGCGTGCGACTGGCCCGCTGGAATTTCGTAACCTTCCACCAGCAAAGTGTCGCCGTTGTTGTAGTAGCCCAACGGAGTGGAATTCGCGGTGCTCGCCGAGACCACGCCCGGAAGCGCGCGCACACGGGCCAGCAGGTTCTTGTAGAATTCGCGGCCCTGCGCCTCGTTGTAACCAATCTCATTGGGATCCATCACGAAATTCACAACATGATTCGGATCGAAGCCCAGATTCGTTTTCTGCGCTTCGGCCAGGCTCCGCGTGAAAAGCCCTGCGATGATCAGCAACATCAGCGAACCGGCCACTTGCGCCACTACCAACGCATTGCGCACTCGGTGCCGACCTCCTACCAGACCGCGCCCGCCTTCATGCAGAATTTGCGCAAGATTTCCGCGTGATGCGCGGAGAGCCGGAACGATTCCCACAACAATTCCTGTCAGCAGCGCCGCCGCGAATGCGAACCCAAACACCCGCCAGTCAAATCCAAAGTCCAAGCGCACCGGCAAATCGGTCCCGAGATTCATATGCGCCAGCGACGAACTCCCCCAGTAACCAAGGGCTACTCCCGCCAAACCTCCGCACACCGCCAGCAAGACGCTTTCCGTGAGCAACTGCCGGATCAACCGGGTGCGCCCGGCGCCCAGCGCCGCTCGAATTGCCATTTCGCGTTCGCGCACGGTGGCCCGCACCAGCAAAATATTTCCCACGTTGACGCACGCGAGCAGCAGCACAAGAGAAGAAAGTCCCAAAAAGAGAGTGGAAATCACAATAAGGGTGTTCTTCGGATCAGGATTCGGCCGCGAGCGCAGCTCGGGAAAAACCTGAAGGCTCAAGTCCTTGTCATCTTTGGGATTTTCCTGCGAGAGCCGTTGCGCCACCACGTCGAGCGAAGCTTGCGCCTGCTTGATGCTTACGCCGGGCCGCAGCCGCGCGAGCACGTAATAGTTGCGGAGTCCTCGATTTGTCGTGAAGTCGCTCGGATTGCCCGCGACCGCCGCTCCCAAACCCAGCGGCAAATATCCCTGAATTTCGCCCAGAGGAAATAATCCGTGGAACCCCTCGGGCGCCACTCCAACCACTGTCATGGGGTGGCCGTTAATCAAAACTTTTGTGCCGACAATCGCCGGATCGCCGCCGAAACGAGTCATCCAGTACGAATAGCCGAGAACAAGCACGGGAGCGGGATTCGTTTCCTCTTCGGATGGCAAAATAAATCGCCCGAGCGCCGGTTTGATTCCGAGCGTCGAGAAAAAATCGCCCGCAACATAGCTGGTTACGATCCGGCTCGCTTTTCCGTTCACGCTAAGGCCGTCGAGGCCGATCTGGTATGTGATCACTCCGGAGAACACGTTGCCGGTTTGCTCGCGGATGTCGCGATAGTCGGGCACGGAAAAAATGTTGAGCAATTGGCCGCCCTTCAGTTGATAGGCAAGCGTGGTGATCTGCTGCGGGTCTTTCACAGGCAAGGGACGGAGAAGAAAAGCATCCACAAGACTGAAAATTGCGGTGTTCGCGCCGATGCCGAGCGCCAGCGTCAAGATCGCAACGGCGGTGAATCCTGGATTTTTTCGCAGCGTCCGCAAGCCGTACTGAATGTCCTGCAGCAGTGATCCCATTTTTCTGCTCCTTCCGCTTCAAATCTTGAGAGCCAATCCTGAACCGAACAGGCGCGACAGAATTTCACTCGTATCGCAGCGCGACCATCGGATCGACGCTGGCCGCTTTGCGCGCCGGCAGCCATCCAGCAAGCATCGCGACGCTCGCAAGCGCAGCCGCTGCGGCAACGAAAACAACGGGTCGCTCGCCTTCACTCCGAACAACTGCGATTCGACGAGCCTGCCCACGCCATACGCCAACGGCAAACCGATCGCGAGCCCGATCCCAGACATCAGCACCACTTCGCGCAAAATCAGCCAGCCGACATTTTCCCGAGTCGCGCCCAGCGCCATCCGGATGCCGATTTCGCGCGTGCGCCGCACCACTACGTAGGCCATCACGCCGTAGAGTCCCACCGCTGCCAGCAACGCAGCGAGCGAGCCCAGGCAGGCCGAGAAAAACATCAGCAAACGATCGTCAAACTCTGTGTCAGCCACTTGTGTCGCGAGCGCCCTCATATCGAACACCGGCAGATTCGAATCAAACCCGGCAACCACCGCCCTGACGGGATTGGCCAGCGCGTCGGGATCCTGTCCCGTGCGCGCGAAGAACGTCACGCTGCCGAGAGCCGGATCCTGCGTGTACGGCAAATAAACCATGGGGCGAAGCTTCTCGTGCACATCCGCAGTCTTGCTGTTCTTCACGAACCCTACGATCTCAATGTCCGGATGCTCTTTGTTCTGTCTTGGCCCGATTGCGATGTGCATGCCAACCGGATTACGGCCGCCGAAAAATCGCCGCGCAATTCCTTCGCTGACGATCGCCACCTTCGGACTCGTCGCCGTGTCGCCGGCAGTGAATTCGCGCCCGGAAAGCAACGGAATTCCCATCGTCGAGAAATAGCCTTCGCCGATCCAGTCCTCGTTGACGTGCGTGTCTTCCGATTCCTGCACCACGTAACCTTCCGCCGCCATGTCCGAACCCGCGCTGTTCCCGGCAAGAACCGCCATCCTGGAAACGCTCACCGAGCGAACGCCCGGCAACACCGCTACCTGATCGCGAATCTTTTTCACAAGTGCAGCAGTTTGCGCCGGCGTATACAAATTCAGGTCCGGCGATACGGCGAACTGCAGCACGTGGTCAGTGCGCAACCCCAGATCCTGATTTTTCAGATTCACCAGGCTCTTCGTGAAAAATCCCGCGCCAGCCAGCAGAATCACCGTCAACGCCACCTGCGAGACGAGCAGCCACTTCCTCAGCCGCACATTCGCCGTGCCTCCTGAAACATTCGCTCCTTGATCCTTCAGCGTGCTCTGCAAATCGGTGTGAGTAGCGCGCAATGCAGGCGCCAGGCCGAACAGCACCCCCGTCACGATCGTCAGCGCTATTGCAAAGCCCAGCACGCGATAGTCGAGATTCGCTTCGAGTCCAAAAATTCCTTCGCTCTTTGGAATCGAGCCGACGAGCGCGCTCAAAGTCCAGGCGGCGAGCGCCAGTCCCGCCGCTCCTCCGGCGATCGAGAGCATCAGGCTTTCGGTGAGAAGCTGCTTCACCAGGCGCCAGCGGCTCGCCCCCATCGTGAGCCGCACCGCGATTTCGCGCTGCCTCGCTTCGCCGCGCGCCACCAGCAAGCTGGCCAGGTTTACGCATGCAATCAACAGAACGAGCGCGACCATCGCCGTAAGGATCAGCAGCGGCTTTCCCGTACCCTGCTGCACGATTTGCCTGCCGTTCGACGCAGAATCAACCAGCAGCTTCTTATCGAGAAATTTCTGCCGGCCCTTTTCCGTTCCCTGGATTAAATGAACATCCGACTCGAGAATCGCGTGGTAAGTGGGAGCCAGCGCCACCTGCGCCTTGGCCCGGTTGAATCCCGGCTTCAGCCGCCCAAGAATCGCGATCCAATAATCTTTGCGATCGTCGAGCCCGTTCCAGCCCGGCGTCATCTGCGCCTTCATCGTGATCGGAATGAAAAGGTCGGGGAGCTGCCCGATTTGAATTCCGGTGAAGCCCGCGCGCGCGACGCCTACGACCGTCAGAGAAGTGCCATTCACCACAATCCGCTTGTTGAGAATGTCGGGATCGCTTCCGAAGTGGCGCGCCCAGTAGCCGTAACTCAGCACCGCCAGCGCGTTCGACCCCGGCGCGGTTTCATCGCTCGAGCTGAAGACGCGCCCCAGCGCCGGCTGCACTCCGAGCATCTCGAAGTAATTTCCGGAAACAAGTTCGGCCTGCACCAACTCTGTCGAGCCTTGGCCGGACACGCTCACCGAAGTTGGGAATCGTGCCAGCAAATTGGAAAAAGCCTGATTCCGGTCGCGCAGGTCCTTGTATACAGGGTAGGAAAACATCCCCGAATCGTCGGTGCTGTCGCTCCACACGTGCCCCTGATTCGAACCGGTTGTCCGCAGCGAGACAAGTTGTTCCGGGTTTCGCACCGGCAGGCGCCGCAATAAAATCTGATCGGTAAGCGAAAATATCGCGGTGTTCGCGCCGATTCCGAGCGCCAGCGTCAGCACTGCGATGGCGCTGAATGCTGGGTTGCGCGCCAGGGTTCTCAATCCGTAGCGAATGTCCTGTAGAAGAGCTCCCATTAATCCCTCACTCGTACCGCAACGCCACCATCGGATCCACGCGCATCGCGCGCCGCGCCGGGATGTAGCAGGCAAAAAGCGCCACTCCCACCAAAATGAGCGCGACGCCGGTGAACGTGAGCGGATCTGTGACGCTTACACCGTAGAGCTGGCTGGCCATCAGCCGCGTGAGGGCAAGCGCTGCAAGTATGCCGATGCCTGCGCCAATAGCCGCGAGCCGCGCTCCTTCGCCGACGATCATTCGCAGAATATCTTTTCGCTGCGCGCCCAGCGCGATGCGAATCCCGATTTCATTCACCCGCTGGCCAACCAGGTAGGAAATCACGCCGTAAATTCCAATCGACGCGAGCAGCAACGCCAGCAGAGCGAATCCACCGAGCAGAATCATCGAAAAACGCTGCGCGCGCACCGAACGCGTCACGATCTCATCCAGCGTCATCGCGTCGTACATCACCTGCCGGCTATCCAGCTTCGACACTTCTTCTCGAATC
The DNA here is from genome assembly GCA_963790945.1 of uncultured Acidobacteriota bacterium. Lineage (GTDB taxonomy): Bacteria > Acidobacteriota > Terriglobia > Acidiferrales > UBA7541 > Palsa-295. The sequence continues at coordinate 31,155 of CAWBRH010000009.1, read as the reverse complement.
GCTCCCAGCGCCGCTGCCGGCCCGCCTTTCGTCCGAACGATCACTGTCGCACTACTCGTCGCCAAAGGAAGAAATTTGTCGCCGATCTGCATGAACGGGGTATACATTTCCGCGCGAAACGGCCGTGTGCTCTCGTCAAGGTTCCAGTGCTTCACGTGGCCCACCACACCGACGATTTCCGGACTCACGTCCACCATGTCGATGTTGATGTGTTTCCCGATCGGATCGGCGCCGCCGAAATATTGATTGGCGAACTGCTCGTCGATCACCATCACCGGCGCCGCCTTTTCATTGTCCTGGTCGGTGAGATAGCGCCCGCGCAGCAGCGGGATTCCCATCGCTTTCAGATAGTTCGCCGTTGTCGCATACCAGAGCGCGATGCTCATCTGGCTTTCGATTGCTGGTTTTGGCTGCCCTTCGAGCCAAAACGGAAAGTCCGAATCGCCGCCTCTCAAGGGCGGCGAACCGGCCATCAGCGCTACTGACTCAACGCCCGGAGTCGACTCGAGTCCCTCGAGAAGCTGCCGGTACGTGGCTCGGACTTTTTGCGGTTCGGAAGTTTTGTCGGGCGCGAGCGCGATGCTGAACTCCACTGTGTTGTGCGGATCGAATCCCGGTTTCACGTGCAAGAGTTGCCACACGCTGCGAATCATGAGCCCGGCGCCCACCAGCAGCACCAGCGCCATCGCCATCTCCGCCACCACCAGCACGCCGTGCGCGCGATTACGCGTGCGCACTACGCTGCGTCCGCCTTCTTTCAGCGACGCTTGCACGTCCGACCGCGCAATCTTCAGCGCCGGAGCCAGACCGAAAAGGATTCCCGCGAGTAGCGATGCTCCGAACGTGAACGCCAGCACTCGCCCGTCCACGCCGATCTCATCCATTCGCGGAAGCGCCGCAGGCAACAATTTCAACATCGCTCCGGTGCCCCACGCCGCTATCACCAGGCCGAGTGCGCCTCCGGCTAGCGCGACGAGAATGCTTTCCGTCAGCAACTGGCGGATGATTCGTCCTTGCGTCGCACCGAGCGCTAGGCGGATAGCCAGCTCCCGCGCGCGACCGGTGGCCCGCGCAAGAAGCAGATTCGCCACGTTCACACACGCAATCAGCAACACGAATCCCACCGCGCCGAGAAGAATCAAAAGGATCGGCTTCCGATTGCCAACCAGATCCTGCAGAAGCGGAATCGTCGAGACGCCCATGCCCCCATTCGATTTCGGATAGTCGATGGCCTGCTGCCGCGCCACGGAATCCATATCCGCGCGCGCCTGTTCCACCGTCACGCCCGGACGCAGCCGCGCCACCACATCCGTTCCCATCGCGATCGTGCGATCGCGAAAGGTGGGATCGTTCCATTGGCCGATTGGCACGTATACCTGGCCGTCAGTGAAAATTTTGAAGTTGTCGCGGACGATGCCGACCACCGTGTAATCGGTTCCGTTCAGCAGGATCGTTTTGCCCAACACATCGGGCGTGCCGCCGAATTTCCGCTTCCAGAATCCTTCTCCCAGCACGATCACCGGAGCAGCGCCCAAGCGGTCCTCATCGGTGCTGAAGAACCGGCCCATCATCGGATTTTCACCGAGCACCTTGAAGAAATCTGCGGACACTTGCCCCACGGGCACTCGCTCGGCATCGCCCATTCCCGTCAGGTTGTAATTGTCTTCGCGATAGGCAGCCATCGACTCGATGGTGCGATTCTGTTGTTGCCAATCCTGAAAGCTGAGGTACGGAACTGAGGCTTGCTCGAAGCCGAACACTTTGCGGTACATCGAAACGACCCTGGTCGGCTGCGGATACGGCAGCGGATTCAGCATCACGCCGTTCACCACGCTGAAAATCGCCGTGTTCGCGCCAATTCCAAGCGCCAGCGTGAGCACCGCGATGATCGTGAAACCCGGATTTTTCGCCAGCATCCGGATCGCGTATCGAATGTCTTGAATCAGATTTCCCATTTTCCCCGTTTCCCCGATTGAATCCGTTTTCATTCGTGGCGCAAGGCCACAATTGGATCTACTGCCATCGCCCTTCGCGCCGGGATGAAACAGGCCACCAGCGCGACCGCACAAAGCGTCACCATCACCACGGCGAAAGTGATTGGATCATTTGCCGTCACGCCGTATAGCAAGGTGCCCAGCAAATGCATCGTCGCGAGCGCTGCGATTAGTCCAAGGCCCACTCCCATCAGCGTGAGCCGCATTCCTTGTCCCACTACCAGGCCCAACACATTCCGCTGATCCGCGCCCAGCGCCATGCGAATGCCGATTTCATGCGAGCGCTGGCTCACTGAATAGGAAAGCACGCCATAGATTCCGATGGCCGCAAGCAGCAGTCCGAGTCCACCGAGCACGGCAGCGAGCGTTGCCGCTGTGCGGTAGGCGAAAAGCGAAACGGACAGGAGATTCGCCACGGAATCGCTTTCGAGAACAGCGACTCCCGGATCGAGCGCGCGAACCTGTTCGCGGACCTGCGGCAGGAACTTCAGTGGATCGCCCGTGGTTCGGATCAGGATGTTGGCATCGGCGGCGGTGTCCTGCAAAAAAGGAAAATAGAGGAAAGGTTCGGGTGATTCGCTCAGGCTGTGATATTTGATGTCTTTCACCACGCCTGTAATCGTCCACTGGTGTTTCCACGTGCCGACGTGCCGGCCGACCGGATTTTGTCCGGGCCAGAAACGCTCGGCCATCGTCTGGTTGATGAGGCAGACGAGCGGAGCATCTTTGCGGTCCTGCGCGGTAAATTCGCGGCCCGAAAGAATCGGGATGCGCATCAGCGAGAAATAATTCGGGCCCACCACGTTCAGGTCGATCAGGTTCTGCTCGCCCGGCTTCGGCGTGTAGCCTTCGAGCTCGGGAATCGTATAGCGGCGCCCCGTAAACCACATTGGAACAAATTGTTCGAGGCTTGCCTCCTCCACTCCCGGAACTGCCTTCAGCTGGTCGGTCAACTGCTCGAAGAAGGCCGCTGCCTTATCGTCGGAGTAGCCATTGCCGCGAAGATCGAAAGCCGTGAGCAGCAAACCACCTGCGCTGAATCCTGGACTCGACTTCGTCGCCGCGCTCAGGCTGCGCACCAGCAAACCCGCGCCCGCGAGCAACACAACCGCGAGAACCGTTTCTGTGACTACGAGAAGATTCCGCAATCGATGCTGGCCGGCGCTGCTTGACGAAGTGCGGCCGCCATCCTTGAGTGACGCGTTTCCGTTTGGTCGCGTGATTTGCAACGCTGGTGCGAGGCCAAAAATCATCGCAGTGAAAATCGAGAGCGCCATGGTGAAGGCGAGAACCCGGCCATCCACGCCGATCGGCAAACCGATCGGAAGATGCGCCGGCGGCGTAAAGACCATCAGGAAATTTGTGGTCCACAAACTGATCAGAATTCCCGCTGCGCCTCCCATTCCGGCAAGCAGCAGGCTCTCGATGAGCAGCTGACGAATGAGCCGCGCGCGATCCGCACCCAGTGCCGAACGAATCGCTATTTCCTTCTCGCGCACCGTGGCTCGCGCGAGAAGCAGATTCGCCACGTTCGCACAGGCAATCAGCAGGACGAGAATCACCACCACCATGAGAAACGCGAGCACGGGCAACAGGAACGACTGCAAACCGTAATGCGCCTGCCACACGGGGCAAACGTATGAGCCGACGTCCTTAGTCGTGTCCGGATATTGCTGCTCGAGTTGCCGCGCCATCGTGCTCATTTCGGCGCGCGCCTGCGCGAGCGTCACGCCCGGCCTCAGACGACCCATCATGTGAATGAAGGTTGGATTGCGAATCTCGAGGTCTTCACCCGGCAGCGCCTGCGGCTGCATCATCATCGGCACAAAATATTCGGCGGCGATGCCCACGATGGTGCCGTTGAATCCGCGCGGAGCTATGCCGATTACTGTGAATGGGTGTTGGTTGATCTCGACGGATTTCCCGACCACTTTTGGATCGGCGCCAAACCTCCGGCGCCACAAACCGTCGCTCAAGACTATGTACGGGTCCGAGTTCGGCCCGTGCGCGTCGTCAGGATGAAACGTCCGGCCGCGCGCGGCTTTGACGCCGAGCAGATCGAAATAGTTCTCCGTGACGATCAAGCCCCAGTCGCGCTGCGGCTGCTGTTCCTTCTCGAGTTTCAGATTCGTGCCGATCAGCTCGAAGCCGATCATCCCCGAAAAAACGTGATTGTGATCGCGGTAGTCTTTGTAATCAGGGTAAGAACTCGTGTGATAGGAACCGTCGGGCATCACGCTTTCGACGGCGACGAGCTGCTCGGAATTTTGGACGAGCGAGAGCGGATGAAGAAGCACAGCTTCGAGCCAGCTGTAAACAGTTGCGTTCCCGCCGATGCCGAGCGCGAGCGAGAGAACTGCCACAGCTGTGAAGCCCGGATTCTTCGCCAGCATCCGGATTCCGTAACGAATGTCCTGCAGCAGTGTTTCCATTTCGCCCCTTGCAACTTCTGCTGCCGCAATTTCGAATCTGAGATTTCAAACACACCCCTGCACAAGCGCCGAATAAATTCTTTGGCTTTGTGCTGGGGAAATTTATGAAATCGCGCCGCTAGACGGTCGCCGTCCGTGTGCCGATTGTTTCTTCCACGATGCGGCCGTCGAACAGGTGAATCGTGCGGTCCGCGATGCTCGCGTAGCGCGGATCGTGCGTCACCATGCAGATCGTCGCGCCTTCGCGATGCAGTTGCCGCAGCAAGTCCACCACGGCTTCGCTGTTCTTCGAGTCCAAGTTACCGGTCGGCTCGTCCGCCAGCAGGATCGAAGGCTGGCCGACCAAGGCGCGCGCCACGGCGACACGCTGTTGCTGACCGCCTGAAAGCTGCGAAGGATAGTGCTTCATGCGGTGCGCCATTCCAACGCGCTCGAGCACTTCCTGTACGCGCTTCTTGCGTTCCGCCGACGCCATGCTGCGATAGGTGAGCGGCAGCTCGACGTTCTCGAAAACCGTGAGGTCGCCAATCAGGTTGAACGCCTGGAAAATGAAACCGATTTCGCGATTGCGGATGCGGGTGCGGTCGGAGAGCGAGAGATTCGCCACCGCCTGCTTGTTGATCCAGTAGTTGCCGTCGCTCGGCGAATCGAGCAAGCCGAGAATCGAAAGCAAAGTGGATTTGCCGCAGCCCGATGGTCCGGCGATGGAGAGAAATTCGCCGTTCTTGATATCGAGGTGCACGCCGCCGAGGGCATGGGTCTCCACCTCGTCGGTGTAGAAAACTTTTGTTACGCCTTCGAGGCGAATCAGGGATTGCGCGTCGCTATTCATTCTGTGCTCCTTCGCTATCAAACTACGAACAACAGGCCCGAAATGTTCCCCGCTTATTTCAACTGCACCCGGTCGAAATTGTCCCAGGCAGACATGTCGGAGAGAATCACCGTGTCGCCAACCTGCAAGCCCTTTTTAATCTCCACCGTATTCACCGACGTGCGGCCCAATTCCACCTGCACACGCGCGGCATCCGCGCCGTCGATTACTTTGAAAAGGCCCACGGTGCTATTCGCTTCGCCGTGTACGGGACGGCCGACGTACAACACATCTGTAAGGCGTTCGATTTCGACCGTGCCTTCGACGCTCAGGTCAGGGCGCGCGCCTGTGGGCAACTCGCCATCGAGAGCGACGTCCACAGTCACGGTACCGTTGACCACAGCCGGATCGATGCGCATCACGTGGCCGGCGATTATGCCATTGTGCGTATCCACGGAAGCCTTCTGCCCGATTTGAATGTCTTTTGCCTGTGTCTCTGCGATTTTCAGCGCGGCTTTCAGGTGCGTGGGCTGCGCGACGCGCGCGAGCACAGTTCCCTGTGTCACTTTCTGCCCGACTTCCACGTCGAGTTCCTGCAGCACACCGTCAATTCCCGGCCGGACTCTCAGTTGGTCAACCTGCGATTTTTTCAGGTCGTACATCGCGCGCTTTTCGTCGACATTGGCTTGTTGAACAGCAATCTGCGCGGCAATCGAATCAGAGAATGTCTCCACCTGCTTCTCGGCAATTTCGTTTTGCTTCTCGAGCTCTTCCGCCTGCACTTCCGAGGTCTTCACGATGACGTCTGCCACCAGTCCGAGCGCGAAAAGTTTTTCGTTGTTGGCTTTTTGCAGGGCGGCTGTGTGATAGGCGGAACGAATCGCCGCTGCCTGCGCGCGCTTATCCATGAGCTGATTCTGAAGCTGCGCCTTCATATTGTTTAACGAGGCTTCCGCGCCGCGCAGCTGGTATTCCGCATCGAGCGCCGCTTGTTGCAACTCCGGATTGCGCATATCGAAAAGCACCGTGTCGGCTTTAACGAGCGTGCCGGGAAGCAGATAGCGCGTCTCGACTGTTCCATCGGTGATGGCGGGAATCAGGCGAATCGTTACAGGGACCAGCGTTCCGAGACCTCGAACTTCGCGCAGCATCGGGCCCCGTTTCACTGTGTCGGTCCAAACCGTCGCGCGATCCACACTCGGCGCGGCGGGTTTCAACTTCGAGAGAGCGTAGGTGACGAGCGGTATCAGTACCACGGCGACGGCGATATAAATCGTCCGGCGGATGCGCTTTTGTCGTTTGGCTTCGGGGCGTGCTATGTCCACGGGAGACAACCTCGCATATATGTATCGCAACTCAAATTCCGGCGCGAGCGCTGCGATAAGTGGCTTATATTTATATTGTTACGGGTGATTCGAAGGCTCAGCAAAGGCCCATTTTGCCCGGAGTTGGGAATCGTTCGTCCCATGACCGAACAATCGGCCAGGCTCAGGAAAGCCGCTTTGGACATGGCTAAGAAGCGGCTTCGGCGCTCGCCTTGATTTCCTGCCAGCGCTTGGGGCGCCGCTTGGCGTCGAGAACTTTCTTGCGGAGACGAATCGATTTCGGAGTTACTTCAACGAACTCATCGTCGGCGATAAACTCGATGGCTTTTTCTAGCGTCATTTCGCGCGGGGGAATCAGGCGAATGGCTTCGTCAGCGGAAGACGAGCGCATGTTAGTCTGCTTCTTTTCTTTGGTGACGTTGACGTTCATGTCGTCTTCGCGCGCATTTTCGCCGAGGATCATGCCTTCGTAAACTTCGATCCCTGGCCCGACGAACATTTCACCGCGCTCTTGAATACCCCACAGCGCATACGCCACGGAAACGCCCGGACGGTCGGCGACGAGGGCGCCCGTGGGACGCATGGCCATGTCGCCCACGTAGTCCGTCCAGCCTTCGAGGATGGAATGGATCAGAGCGGTGCCACGGGTGTCGGTGAGAAGCTGGCCGCGCAATCCGATCAAGCCGCGCGACGGGATGCTGAACTCCATGCGCACGCGGCCGGAATGATGGTTCACCATTTTTTTCATTTCGCCGCGGCGTGAACCGAGGAGTTCCATTACGATGCCGATGAAATTTTCCGGGCAGTCGATGACGAGCAGCTCGAGCGGCTCGACGCGGCGGCCGTTTTCGGTGCGCACGACGATTTCCGGCTTGCCGACCATCACCTCGTAGCCTTCGCGGCGCATCGTCTCGATCAAGATGGCGAGTTGCAATTCGCCGCGGCCCAGAACGCGAAAAGCGTCTGTGGCGCCCATGTCTTCTACGCGCAGCGAGACGTTGGTGAGCAATTCACGGTCGAGGCGTGAGCGGAGATCGCGCGAGGTGACGTATTGGCCTTCTCGACCTGCGAATGGCGAGGTATTGATGGTGAAAACCATCGTGAGAGTAGGCTCGTCAATCGTGAGCGGTTCGAGCGGCGCGGGATTGGCGAGGTCCGTGATCGTCTCGCCGATTTGAATTCCTTCGACGCCGGCAATGGCAACGATGTCACCGGCTTTCACTTCCTCCGCTTCATCGCGGTCGAGGCCCCGAAAGGTGAAAAGCTTGGTGATCTTTGTGGGCAGGATTTTTCCGTCGAGTTTCGCAATGCCAACTTCGGTGCCGCGAACGAGAGTTCCCTGGAAAACGCGGGCGATGGCGATGCGGCCGAGAAAATCGCTGTAGTCGAGATTGGTGACCTGGATCTGCAGCGTGGCGGCGGGATCGCCCGACGGCGTTGGAATCGAAGCGACGATTTCATCGAACAACGGCTGGAGGTTCGTGGATGAATCGCCGAGCTTGCGGTGCGCGACGCCGGTCTTCGCGTTCGTGTAGATGATCGGGAAATCGAGCTGGTCTTCGGTGGCGTCGAGATCGATGAAGAGATCGTAGATTTCATCGAGCACTTCAGCAGGACGCGCATCAGGCCGGTCGATTTTATTCAGGACGATAATCGGGGGAAGCTTCGCGGCGAGCGCTTTCTGCAGCACGTAGCGCGTCTGCGGCAGCGGACCTTCGCTCGCGTCCACGAGAACGAGGACGCCATCCACCATGCGCAGAGCGCGTTCCACTTCGCCGCCGAAATCGCTGTGGCCCGGCGTGTCAACGATGTTGATTTTCGTGTCGTGATAGGTGAGCGCGGTGTTCTTGGCGAGAATCGTGATCCCGCGTTCGCGCTCGAGATCATTCGAGTCCATCACCCGCTCGACGAGTTCCTGGTTGGCGCGGAAGATGCCGCTCTGGCGGAGCATGGCGTCGACAAGGGTGGTCTTGCCGTGGTCGACGTGGGCGATAATGGCGATATTGCGGATCGGGGCGGTCATGAGCCCACCCTCGGCCGTTGGCCTGAATTGTGGATGAAAATTGAGGTAAAAAATCGCATTTTATTTGCGATTAGAACTACTCGCCACCCTTTATTTTGTTCAACTTACAGCGATTTCTAATTCCAGATTTGCGATTAGAAATCGCGCCTCTTTGCGGGTTGCGCCCGGCCAAAGAAAAAGGGCTGCATGTGCGACCCTGCAGCCCCGGCATAAGTCCTGCCAATTTTCAGGAGCAACAACCGCGAAGGCATTTTACCACAATCAGGGGTGAATTGGTGGCTTACGAACGAGTGGATCTTGAGAATGGCTCCGCGAAGGGCCCACGAGGGGAAGGGCGTCGTCGTGGCTATCCGACGACTTTGACGCTGAGATTTCGCATTGCGAGGTGGGGATAAAGTCGCGATGTTCAAAGGCTTTGGGGTGAAGGCATTGTGATATTCTCGCCGCGCTTTCAAGGCGTATAGGAATCAGTGCAAGGAAAAGGCGCGCGATGAAGCTACGAGATGCGGAGAGGATTGGTTTGGTCTTGATTGTTGCGAGCTTGGCGACTTTTGCGATTTGCGCGGTGGGGCGTGGTAGCAAAGTTTCAGCGCAGGGGCAAGCCGCCGAGAAGGAAGCGTTCAGCGCGATCTTCGTGAAGACTGACGCGATGATTCCGATGCGCGACGGGGTGAAGCTGCACACGGAAATCTATGCGCCGAAAAATGCGGCGGAAAAATTGCCGCTGTTCATAACGCGGACGCCGTACGGAACTGTAGATGACGAAGCCGGTTACTCGCGGCTGCTGGACCTTTATCGGGAGATGTTTGCGGACGGCTATATTTTCGTGATGCAGGATATTCGCGGGCGTTACCTCTCAGAGGGGAAATTCGTGATGGCACGAGCGCCGCGGGACCGCAAGGATTCGAAGTCGATTGATGAAGGAACGGACACCTACGACACGATTGAATGGCTGCTGAAAAACGTGCCGAACAACAACGGGCGCGCGGGCGAGGCGGGAATTTCGTATGGCGGATGGCTGACGGCGATGTCGCTGATCGAGCCGCATCCGGCGCTGAAGGCGGTGTCTGAACAGGCGACGCCGGCGGACATGTTCCTCGGAGACGACTTTCATCACAACGGCGCTTTCCGTTTGAGCTACGGATTCGAATACGCGGCGATGATGGAGACGGGGAAGACCAATTTTCAATTTGAGTTCGATAAGTACGACACGTTTGAGTGGTATCTGGCGCTCGGTCCGCTGTCGAATGCGAATAAATTGTATTTTCATGGGACGCTGCCGACGTGGAACGACTTCGTGGCGCATCCTAATTATGACGAGTTCTGGCAGAAGCAGGCGTTTGCGCCGTACTTCAAGGATTTGACGCTGACGGTGCCGAATTTGAACGTGGCGGGATGGTGGGACCAGGAAGATTTCTTTGGTCCGATGAAAGTGTATGAGCTGCTGGAGAAGAACGATACGAAGCACAACAACTATCTGGCGGTGGGGCCTTGGAATCACGGCGGGTGGGCGCGCTCGGACGGGACAAAACTTGGCAACATCGATTTTGGAAGCAATACGAGCGCGTATTTCCGGAAGAACATTCAGGCGCCGTGGTTTGCGTACTGGTTGAAGGACAAGGGAACTCAACCTGTGAAGGAAGCGATGACGTTTGAGACCGGGGCGAACGAGTGGAAGACGTGGGAGGCGTGGCCGCCGCGCGACGGCGTGACGCGCCGCAAACTTTATTTTCACGGTGATGAGAGACTTTCATTTGAGGCGCCTGCCGAACAACACGAGGCGTTCGACTCCTATGTTTCTGACCCGGCAAATCCGGTGCCTTACCGGGCGCGTCCAGTGGAGGAAACGTATTCGGAGGGGAGCCGCTGGTTCACCTGGCTGCTCGAGGATCAGCGGTTCGTGCAGCAGCGTCCGGACACGCTTTCGTGGGAGACGGAGCCGCTGGCGGAAAATGTGACGGTGGCGGGAGATATCGTGGCGCATTTATTTGCGTCGACGACGGGAACGGACAGCGATTGGATTGTGAAATTGATTGACGTCTACCCCGAGCGTTACGACCCGGAGCACAAGATGGGCGGCTACGAGCTGATGATTGCGGACGAGGTGTTTCGCGGGCGATTCCGGAAGAGTTTCGAGAAACCGGAAGCGATTGTGGCGGGGGAAGTGACGCCGTTTACGATCGACCTGCATACGAACGACCACGTGTTTCAAAAGGGGCATCGGATTATGGTGCAGGTGCAGAGCACGTGGTTTCCGGTGATCGACCGCAATCCCCAGAAGTTTGTGCCGAATATTTTTGAGGCGACGGCGGAGGATTATCAGAAGGCGACGCAGAGGATTTGGAGGACAGTGGAGTATCCGTCGAATGTGGAGATTCCGGTGGTGGTGAAGTAGACGGCGGAGCGCGCGAAGTGATGCCGTGGATATGGCGAAGCCAAGCATTTTAGGTTGAGATTCTTCGCTTCGCTCAGAATGACAAGCTACGTTTCGGGTGCAAACAGAGACAGGCTGGGCCAAGCATCTGAAGCTGGGATTCTTCGCCGCGCTACAGGATGCGGGACGCATAAAGCGCGCTTCGCTCAGAATGACAAGCGAAAAGCACGCGGCCGAAGGGAGGGGTGATGAACGTGAGCGTGAACATCAATATGGTGACGACGGCGTTTGAATTGCCGGGGTATCGGGTGGTGAAAAATTTGGGGCTGGTGCGCGGGGTGACGGTGCGATCGAGGAGTATTTTCGGGACGATTGGAGCGTCGCTCGAGACCCTGGTGGGTGGGAATATAACTTTGTTTGAGGACATGTGCGAGAAGACGCGGGAAGAAGCGCTGGAGTTGATGATGCAGCACGCGATCGAGCGGGGAGCGAACGCGGTGATTGGGGTGCGGTACGACGCGACCGAGGTGATGCAAGGCGTGACGGAGGTGTTGGCGTACGGGTCGGCGGTGCAAGTGCAGCCAGCATGAATGATGGCGCAGGTTCGGCGAGCGGAATAGAATGGAGGATTGGGCGCAGTGCAGATTGTAGCCGGGAGGCGTGGATGAAGTTGCTGGAAGTCGCGCGTAAGTTGGGGACGCGAGCGCGAGTAACGAATCGGAGCAGGATTCTTTTGGGAGTGGTGTTGGTGAGCCTATTGGCCTGCTCCGGCACTATCGCGACTGAAAAGCCGAAAACCTCGACGGTAGAGTTCAAGAGCGGAGACCAGACGCTCAGTGGATTTCTGGCGTTGCCTGGCCAAGATGGAAAGCATCCGGCAATGATGGTGATTCACGAGTCGTGGGGACTGAACGACTGGGTGAAGCAGCAGACGGAAAAACTAGCTGAGCAAGGCTACGTGTCGCTGGCGGTGGATTTGTACCGGGGCAAGACACCGGCCGATGCGGCGGAGGCCCACGAACTGATACGCGCGGTAATACAAGAGGGTGCAACCAAGGACCTGAAAGCGGCGTTTGACTATCTTGCGGCGCGGCCGGACGTGAGGCCGGACAATATTGGCGTGATCGGGTGGGGCACTGGCGGGGCGTGGGGGATGCGACTGGCGGCGCACGAGCCAAGGTTGAAAGCGTGCGTGGTGAATTATGGAGCGCTGCCGACCGATCCGGGCGACCTGCAGAATATCGGCGCGGCGGTGTTGGGAAATTTCGGGGCGCTGGACAAGGGCATCACACCGGACGATGTGAAAGCATTTCAGGTGTCCATGACAAAACTTCAGAAATTCGTGAGCCTGAAAATCTACGACAACGCGGGGCATGGATTTGAGAATCCAAACAATGCGGACGCCTACCGGCCGGACGCTGCTGCGGATGCGTGGAAACGTACTTTGACGTTTTTAAAGGCTATTGTGAAATAGATTGATGGTGATTGTTTTCCCCGATTTGAGACCTGCACCCAGCCCGTCCTTTGGTACAAGCTAACTTTGAGAGCAATATAAGTTCGATTTAGCCGCCCGAGCCTTGCCTCGTGACCCCTACACGGGTAGGCTTGAAGATGCATTTCAGGCGGAAGATGAACGAGAATATCGACAACGGACGAACCGGGATGGATCGAAGCGACCATCCGACGACGATTTACGTGGGGCGGCGGCGGATGAGCCACGGCCTGCGGCTGGCGATTTTTTCGTCGGTGCTTGTGCTGCCGCTGGCTTTTTTCATGGCTTTGAAACCAACGTCTGCCCGCGTTGTTTGGGAACAGTTTGCCCGGATGATTGAGTTCAAGGGCACCGGCAGAATGGGCGGCGCTGCGAAAATTCCCGCGACGATGAACGTGAATTTGGCGACTCTGCCGCCACAAGCGCAAGCCGTGTTTCTTCTCAAAGAAACTGTGAATGACTACGAGGCCGGCGGTGGGAAACTCCTGTCGCAGATGGAAGGCTGGCGCGGGGAATTGACGATGACCCCGCAGCTGACGAGCCTGCTCGATTCCGGGCTGAACTCGCCTGATTTGCGCGTGCGGGCCGCGGCCATCGAGATGGAGTTAGTCGCCTACGATCTTCCAAAAACGCGAGAGAGTTCGGACCTTTTGATCGAGCGGATTGCGAACGATCCGGCGGGGCGTTCCTGGGCTCTATGGATGCTGGGGGCGATTGGAAATCGCGGCATTGAGCCGGAGCAGGCGCTTCGAACCCTGATTCAGTATTCGCACGATGCGGATGAGAAAACGCGATTCTGGGCTGCGGAGGGAATGTCGCTGCTGGGAACCGATGCGACAATTCCGGCGCTGATTGATATTTTCCGCAACGATCCTTCGATCGAGGTGCGCGAGAGGGCAGGGTCTGCACTGGCTCAGTCGGGGATGTTGACGAAGCAGCAGCGGCTCGCTGCTGTGCCTGCTCTGATGAGTCTGGGCGAAGATCCTTCGCTCGATTCCAACACACGAAATTGGACGTATCAGGCGCTGCGCGAGATTACCGGTGCCCGTTATGGAACTAATCCGACCGACTGGCGCGAGTGGTGGGCGGCGAACGCGGCGCACTAAATAGCTTCTTTTCTTACGATTAAGTCTCCTCCTTAGGACATAGGACTAGTACCTCCTCGTTTGCATTTCGATACACAAGCGCCTGAACCTTGCTGACAAGTTTGCCAATATGAAACACCTTATTGGGTCGCGAGCCGGAACTCAAAGGTCGGCACAACGACAAATTGGATTTTTTCTGCGAAGCGACGCGAATTGCTTCGCGCGGAAGGGACACGAATGGGGATTTCTCCGGGCATGGCAAGCGGAGGATTTGAAACCGGCGCAGCAATGAGGGCGGCAGCGTCTAGCATAAAAAAAAGCGGCGAGCATGAACTGCCGGGGAAGCTTTTTGTGGTGGAAGGAATCGACGGCTCGGGAAAATCGACGCAACTGAGCTTGCTGCACAAGTGGCTGCAGTCGAGAGGCTATGGCGTCGTGTTCAGCGAGTGGAATTCGTCTCCGCTGGTGAAGGACACGACAAAGCTGGGCAAAAAGAAAAAGCTGCTCACACCTGCGACTTTCTCGCTGATCCATTCCACAGATTTTGCCGACCGAACGGAGCGCAGCATTCTGCCGCTGCTGAAGGCGGGAGCGGTGGTGCTGTGCGACCGATACATGTACACGGCGTTTGCGCGGGACGTCGCGCGAGGGATGGACCGCGAATGGGTGCGCGATCTTTACGGATTCGCGGTGGAGCCGACGGTGGCGTTCTACTTTCGCGTTCCGCTGGAGACGGCCATTGGACGGCTGCTCGACGCGCGCGACGGATTCAAATTCTACGAAGCGGGCATGGACCTGGGGCTCAGCGACGATGCGGAAGAAAGCTTCCGGCTGTTTCAGGGGCGCATCATCGATGAGTACGAAAAGATGATTCCTGAATTCGGGCTGACGGTGATCGACGCAACTCTACCGATTGAGATTCAGCAGACGCGCGTGAGACAGATCGTGAAATCGCACATCGCTAATGGGGCGGAATTGAGGATGCAGCCATGAGAGAGACGTATGGAAAAACCCTGCCGGGGATGGATCTTTCGCACGTCAACGGAAAGTTGATCGTAATCGAAGGAACCGACGGCGCGGGACGCACGACGCAGATCGAGCTTTTAAAACCGTGGCTCGAAGAGCTGGGGCATGCGGTGCTCGACACGGGCATGACGCGGTCGACGCTGGCAGGAGACGGAATCCGGCGCGCGAAGGAGGGAGTGAATCTGGGACGCGTGACTCAGAACCTCTTCTACGCGACTGATTTTGTGGACCGGTTCGAGAATGAAATCGTACCGGCGCTACGCGCGGGATTCATCGTGCTCACCGACCGTTACGTGTATTCGCTGATGGCGCGCGCAATCGTGCGCGGAGCGGACGCGCAATGGATTCGCAGCATCTATAGCGTGGCGCTGAAGCCGGACGCGGTGTTTTATCTGCGATTGGGGGTGGAGCAGCTTGTGCCGCGTGTGATTTTTTCCAGAGGGTTCGACTATTGGGAATCGGGAATGGATCTTTATCCGGGACAGGATATGTACGAGAGCTTCTGCAATTATCAGGCGGCGCTACTGGCGGAGTTCGACCGGCTGAGCGAGGAATTTAAATTTGAGACCGTAGACGCTTCAGCGGATGCTCGCAGCGTGTTTTCGCAACTGAAAGTGAAAATACTGGCGCTGCTGGAAAATGATTCGCGGAAGCAATTCCTTTCGATGCTCACGATGCGAGCGAATGGCGGATTCATGCCGAAGAGCGAGGAAGACGCCATTGCGGCGGCTGCGCGCAAACATTCCGTTACGCGCGACCTGGAACTCGTTTCGCAACCGTTCGCGGTGCACACGCCGAATGGGAACGGAAACGGAAACGGCCATGGAGCGATTGGACATCTGAAGCCTTGAGCCGCTTGGGATCAAAAACCTACCGCAAATAGCCCCAATTGTGCAGGCGATCGCTATCTTCCTCCCAGCGATCGCCGATGTCAGTGCGGTAATACATGTTGGGAATCAGCACGTTCTTGATGCGCGAGTAGACCTGCGCCTGGGCTTGCTTCATGGTTTGGCCCGTGCCGATTACGATCAATATCACGCCTGAAGTTCCGGCGATGAGCCACTGGCCGTTGATCTGCTTCACGTCTTCAATGTGAATTTCGTCTGCGGGCGGTTTCTTGAAGATGATGGCGGAATTTTTTGAGAACGAGTCGAAGGTCTCGTCATCGTCGAACGGAAACGGCGGCACGACGATTCGCACGCCGATCTGAAAGCCGCTGCGCACTTTGAGTTTTGGATCCGCGCCGTTGGCCAGATCCCAGAAAAACTGGCCGATGGGCGTAATCATGCCGGCTTGTTGAATGCTGATCGTCGGATATCCGAAGCGCGCGGTAAATTCGAGCGGATAGATGCCGTTGTTGTTGACGATGCAATTCAAATCGATGTAGCCCACGTATCCTTCTTCTGCGAGCTTGGGCTCCATCTTGAGGAGCGTCTGATTGAAAAGATGATTGGGGCCGCTCCAGAACATTGACGTGCCCATTTCACCCGTCGGCGGACCGATATCGCCAGGGAATAGTTTCTTATGCTCGAAGTTGATATTGATCGGACTGATGAAATTCTTGCCGTTGAAGAAAGCGCCTACGGCAACTTCCACGCCGATCATCCGGCGCTGGAGCTGAAAAACTTTAATTTCATCGGAGAAGGCCCGCTTGTAGGCTTCGAGCATTCGAATTACGTCTTGCCCGTCCTCTTCCTCGCCGACAAACAGCCGGCGCTTTACGTTCTGCGCTTCGCCGCTGGGCTTGATGACGTAGCGTCCGGGATTCTGCGTCACGTGGTCGACAGCGTTGTCGAAAGATTCGAATTCGGCGTAAGGAATGATGTTGACGCCGGCTTTCTTCAGCTCTTCCTGGCCGAATGAGCGGTCGTCTTCGAGCTTGTCGCCGTAGGCGGTGCCGCCGATCACAGGCTTGCCTTCCTTGCGCAGCGCCTCCGCTTTCTCGCCCTGGCCAAGCGTGTCGTCGAAGACGATGATGTCCGCCCATTCTTTGTCCTTTTCCCAGTCCTTCGATTTGGCGACGAAGCCATCGGCGATATCGCGCTCTTTCTTATCTGCGATGAAGTAGCGGACTTCGTGGCCTTCTTTGGAAACTTGCCAGGCGATGTCGCTGATCAGTCCGGTAAGCGAGACAAAAAGGAAATTTTTCTTATCCATCAAGCCTCATGTGACGCGAATGTGGACGGCAAGTTTACATGAGCCGGCAGCGAGAGGAATATTGATATTGGATTAAATTCGGCTGGCCGGGCGGTAGGAGCGCAGCGGGCGGAATGGCGGCGCGCTGTTGGCGACACCGCGCATCAGTCGCTGTATGCTAAGATTACTAGCGTTTATAGGCCCGTAGCTCAGTTGGCTAGAGCGCTACCTTGACACGGTAGAGGTCTGCGGTTCGAGCCCGCACGGGCCTACCATTTCCTTCAACAACTTGCGGTCCTGGTTTCAGCGATGGAGGGGCGTTTGTGTCGTGGTTTGTGTCATAACTCTCAAGGGCGCTCCTATCACTCAGCGCATCGAGTGCCTTTCGCTTGGCGTTGAGTCTGACATGCGAGTAGTGCTTCAGCATCTTGGGTGAGACGTGCCCCGCGATGGACATGATTGTTTGCTCCGAAGCCTCAGACTCAGCGAGTTCAGTGATCGCATGGTGGCGCAGATCGTGGAACCGCAGTCCTTCTAACGAACTCTTGACCTCATGAATATCTGCTCTGCATTTCTCATTGCCGCATTGCTCGGCAGGATTCTGAAGCACGCCACACGCGGGACACTCGACGACACGAGTCAACTTTCGCCACGCTGTCCGCCAAGTCGTTTGAGGTCTCGTGGGATCGATCCTGCCATTTTCACACGCGGGGAATACATAGTGGGCGAGGTCGGTACCCCCCATAGCTTGAGCGCGTTTGTACAGTTCTAGAATCACAGCCATCGCCTGATCATTGAGTGGGATGACGCGCTCGCCCGCCTCGGTCTTGCTACGCCACACAGTAAGCACGCGGTCTAGCATGTTTACATCACGCCAACGCAGACCTTTCAGCTCGCCGCCCCGCATCGTTGTATTGAGAGCCAGAACTGTCGCGCAGCGTGCTATTTGCCATTCGGCACGGCAAGCTGCGACGCCAAGCAACCTCAATTTCTCGTCGTGTGACATCGCACGACCAACATCTCGACGCTCTCGCAGCGGTTTAATATCGGCTGCGACAAGGTGCCATCGCTTCGCGTATTTCAAGATGCGGCAGATTGTCCCCATCTCCATGTTGATGTATGACGGAGCTGCACCGTTTTCGGCCCGTCGCTCTCGGTAGGCTTGTAAATCTTCGGATGATATTCGAAACAGCTGGGTGGCTCCGAAGAATCGGCGCGGATGAACGAGAAGATGGCGTTCCTTTTTCAAGCTTCCTACAGAAAGTTCCAACCGACGGCGTTGTAAATAGCGATCGGCAGCATCACCGAAAGCAAGCCTCGCAAAGCGCTCGCCCGAATGCGCGAGCCGGCCCGCATTTGCTTTCCCGATGAGTTCCTTCTGCCGGGTCTGCGCCTCGCGCCAATCAGTTGTATCGAGACTTTCTCGAAAACGTTGGCCATTCACGCTGAAATCCGTCCACCAAGTCTTTCCGCGCTTGTAGATACTCATATTTCGGCGACTCCCTCGCTCTAAAGAGCCCCTACAATTTCTTGAGCCTGCGTTGCAAATCGAAGTAGTTTCTGCCAACGGGAATCAAAACAAAACTGGAATTGTCCTTAGACATATCCAACAAGTGCGCAATGTCATCGATGGATCGGAGGAAATCCACGCGCTGACGTGGCGCTAAGAAGTGGCCCTTTCGCTCTGCACGGGTGATTGCCAAATGAAGCGCGTTTCCCTGGTCTTCATCTAGTTCGAGTAGTTTCTTGAGCGGTTCTTGCTCTTCACGAATTTGACGTAAGATCCAACCCACGACATCCAAACGTAAGCCAGCTTGAAAGAGCCACCACGCGAGCGCAAGTTCGCATACGTTTTCCAGGTCATACAAGCGCCTTGTGCCGGTCCCAGCGGCTTGGGCTAGTGCCGCGTGATCCCATATTCCTTGCCGCCAACGAATTTGATGATCCGCCACTCGGGTACTCGAAGTAGCTTTGAGATCTGGGCCGTTACAAATATTTCGGGCACGTGATTGGACATCGTCGTCTCCAAAACTTCCCCTTGACAAGAACTAATACCATGTAGTATCTTGAGACTCGGCAAGTATCACGCAGGCCGGTTTAGAAGTCAACGCTCCGTTTGGATTTGGTCGAAGGCAGCTAGACCCGCTCTCGGATCGGGCTTCGAGAGAAGCTGTCAGCGGCACGATTTCATCGGAGGCGATGGGATCCAAGGGAGGAGTGTGTTTGCGCTCCTATATAGGGCGGTTTTTCCTAGTAGTGAGCTAGGCAGGCTCATTAACAATTCGGACTAGATGTCTTTGGCGGGTGAGAGAACTACTCTCATTCGCCTTTTTTTATGGGAGGAAAACACCAATGAAAGCGCTATACGACGTAAAGGACGCGGCTGAACTACTCGCGGTGAGCCCATGGACCATTCGGGCCTACATCCGCCAGGGGAAGTTGCGACCCGTTCGGATCGGGCGGCTTGTCCGGCTCGAAGAACAAGAACTTAACCGATTTATCGCCGACGCTAAAACCGGAGGAGACTTAGCACTAACAACTCAAAGGAGAACAACCAATGATAGACGCAACTCTTGAAGTACAGGATCCCACGCAGGAAGAGGTGAACAAGCATGTCACTGAGGAAAATGCCCGCGCTCATCGGTACGAGTCCGGAGTCCTTGCGTATTCCGCAATGGACTTGATAACGCTTGCAAAAGACAAGCCTCCAGTCGCAATAATCGACGGGCTTTTGTACGAGAAGGATATTCTGTTACTTCACGCCCCTGAAGAGAGCTTCAAGTCTATTTTCGTGCTTCAGATTGCAGAGGCCATATCCTTGGGACGTCCTCTTTTGCGCCAATGGCCCATTAAAACGCGCCAAAGGGTCGGGATTATCGAGACGGAGATGCACCCGGCTATGCTTGGTGACCGCCTAAACAAAATGTTTCCGGGGAACGACCCGCCCGATAACTTGCTTTTCTTATCCGAGGACCCGCTGAAAGAATGGCGTCGAGAGAATCTCGAAGGAAAATTTGAAATAATCCAGCACTGGCTCACGGGGAACCGTATACAGGTATTGATGATCGATACGGCCAACGACTTCTTCCGAGGTCAAGAGAATCCTTCGGACGAACGATCCGTTGGGAAATTCTTCGATCTACTACGCAACCTCCCTCTGTCAGCGACCGTGCTCGTCCGTCATGATCGAAAAAAGAAAGACATTGATTCAGACAGTCACTCGAACGAGCTGATTCGCGGTTCAGCCGAATGGAAAGAAGATCCGGAAGCCATCCTATCCATCCAGCGGACCGACAAACGGACGCACGAAGTAAGTCTTGACGTGGGAAAGCTCCGCTACGGGAGGAAACCCGCCCCGATTGAGGCCTGGTTCGATAGCGATGGTTTTCGCCTGACTCCGCTGCCCCCGGTTATTGCCATTCTTGAATCCGGCGAGAAAACTCGCCAGCAGGTCCTGGAGGAATGCGCACGGCGTTTCGGGGTTGAAGACAGGATTGCGGATGCGATGCTAGCAGAGCAACGCCAATATCTCCTGGAGGGCCGCGTGGGTCACAACATTACCTTTAAGATTGCACCCGACGGCCAGCGCCGACGCTCCTTGGGCGAGCTTTCTTACGTGTCCGCGCGGTTAGGGACCAGTGGGAGGGTAAAAGATACGCGATCTTCGAAGCGTCGAGCCCCGGGTCCAAGATATGCAAGGTTGCATAAGTTGTACCCCCTATACGGACCCACATCCAGCTTCCGTCTCGAACCGCCGCTCTACGTAAGGGCCTGGGCCAGAATCTGCGACCTCCGCGGCGCTTGGAGCGCCAACGCCCCCTGCGGGGGCTGCTACGGTCGCAGCCGTAGCCTCAGGCGGAGGCTGCCGCCGTACGTCCCTTGTATCAAGCAAGTTCACCTTCCTTCTATTGACGTTTCGGCGGGAACCGCCTTTCGGTCCGGCACTGTCGCCGGTTTCGGCGGAGTAAGAAAAACCCGCAAAGGACAGTCCAGAGCGAGTTCGCGGAGGCCGAAAACCGGGCTTTGCGAGTTGCATCGATACCCCGGTATACACCTCAAGGGTCGTAGGCCCAATCAGTTAGGCCCTATTTAGGCCATTTCGACATCGAGTTGCAACACCACTCTACGCTGACAATAGGAGCACACAATGCCGGAGAGCAAACACCTGTCATCGTTTGTTTCGAGGGGATTAGCGAGGGCTGACGACTCTTCAATCGACAAATTCGCGACTTCGCGGACTGCCGAGGCGCTTCCACTGCATTGATGGGAGTAATTTGCGAGCTATAGCCGAGGTCACTTAGGGTTGGGCGACTCCAGGTTCCGGACATCATCGATCACTTCCTTTGCTGCCCTGCCTTTCCCGATCTCTGCTACCACATCAATCCCGACCCGATGGCTACGCCTAATGAAATCTTTTATCGCACGATCCCCTTGGACGCGTTCGAGCTTTTCCAGCTCATCGAAAAAACTGTTGCAAAAGCCGAGACGGTTTTCATCGTCGGTTGACCATTAGGTCCAATCACAATATTGTAGGCGCGTGACTTCTAGTGTTACGACTTCGAAGCAGTTCTTCCTTTGGGATTATGACAGCACTCTTTTTCCTCTGAGGATAAATCGCTTGATGGTGGAACAGTACTCGAAGGAATTACTCGGCTTCGTCCAAGAAGAGCAACTGACCACCAACTCGGGTTTTCAAAGCCAGCGTCGAGTTTTCGCTACAAAGCGAGGGTGGTTTCTTCGACCGACCGTCAAACTCGATCCAGTGGCCGAATTCTTCTTCTATGATTTTGTTTACCGACACCGACATCTGTTCCGTAAGTCACCGAATGATAAGCGCACGATTTTTGGATTCCGAATTGTAGGCGGTGAACCCATTCCAATTTTGAGGTCATATTCAAATTTCAAAAAAGCAGTGGCGAAAAACAGAGGCATTTATCACAACTACGTGTACTTCGATGTGTCTGCGTACTTCAACCGAATATATCATCATGACTTGGTCCGATGGTGTGAGGATGCCGGCGCTGATGAAGATGATTCACGGGTGTTCGGAAAATTCCTGAGAGAGACTTCCAGCGGGCGCTCCATTGACTGCCTCCCCCCAAGGCATATATCCATCGAAGATAATAGGCAATGCGTTCTTGGGGTTTTTAGAAGGGTCGAGTCGAATTCGGTCTGCGCAATCTGCTCGGCTGATGGACGATATGTGGCTTTTTGACAATGAACCCGAAACACTAGTGGCTGATTTTCTTGTGGCCCAATCTCTCCTCAGTGACCGGGGACTCTCTGTGAACGAAGAAAAATCCAGAATTCTTGAAGGGCACGATCCCAGCGCGGATATGCCCCCTGACCTTAATCAAATGAAGATCCAATTGTTGCGAAGGAGACGAGAAGAGTTAGCTGAGGGAGGCGAGTATGCGGATGCGAGCGAAGATGAGTCCGAGGGTGAGGAGCTTGAAGAGCTTACGGACGATGAGCAGAAATACCTGCTCTCCCTGCTGAAGAGGGAAAACATTCAGGAAGAAGATGCCGAACTGGTGCTAACGCTGATGCGGGAGCATTCTAGCGATGTATTGGAATTTATACCCTTATTGATCAGCGAATTTCCTGGTTTAGCCAAAAGGCTATACTACTTTTGCGCGCACATCATCGATAAGAATGAGATTTCGTCAGCCATTCTCAAATATCTCGCTACCGAGAAACAGGTTACTGAGTACCAGCTATTCTGGTTCGGGATGATGGTCGAAGATTATCTTCTCAAGACCTCCAGTGCCGGTGCACTTCTAATAGCGCTCTATGAGCATCCAAACGCTACTGACATCAGTCGAGCAAAGATATTAGAGATTCCCGATAAGCGATTCGGCCTAAGTGATCTTCGCGACCAACATCTTAGATCTGGACGATCTGATTGGCTTGCTTGGACTGCCGCCGTAGGTGCCCGTGTCCATACCAAGGGGCAACGGAATCAACTTCTAAAATACTTCCGAAAGTCATCACCGATGAATCGTCTTGTAGGCGAGTTCGTAGAAACGTGCTTCTAAACGACGGCAAGCATTGGTGTTTCTGTAACGTTGCGATATTGATCGTCGGTGATGTTGCCGAGGATGTAGCGGCAGAGAGCTAATGAAGGTGTTCCAAAAGACTGGCCGGCCTCACGGACAGAGCCCGAGCAAGCTTGACGATGTTGATCAAGCCGACGTTCCGCTCACCACGCTCGATGCCACCCACGTAATTGCGGTGTAGATCAGCTAACTCCGCCAATTTTTCCTGTGAGAGTTTGCGCTTGAGCCGCAGCTCGCGAACGCGATTACCGAATGCTCTGCGGGGGTCAAGAGGCGGCACTGCGCCATGATTGGCGCTTGACCACCATGAGTCTACACACTATAAGTGTTCAACGAACTGCTGAAAACTGTCATGGAATTAACCACCCTAAAAGTGATGGCGTTAACGTTTGTCTGCGTTGTCGTCATCAGTGGGATTATTGCCCTGGTGCGAAGACTGCTCGCCAGATGGCCTACGGCCCAGCGGGTGGTGATTGCGGTTCTTCTCGTAGGTCTCGTAGCTAGTGGCGGCTGCTGGATCGTTGAGCGAATATTGACTTCAAGAAGAGAACAGCGAGACTTAGAAACCCACGAAGCTATGCGCCGACAGCAGCTGCGTGACGCCATAGTCGCTTTGACCGCTTCGAATCAAGCGATAGACGATTGGAAAAGCTCCTTATGTGCGGGGCGTCTCAACTCTCAGCTTCTCACCACTGATCTTCAGGAACTGTTGGATCGGGCTAACGGGAAACCACTGTTACTCTCCGGCTTACTCAAGGACGTGAAGGAAGAAAACGGATCATACATCGTTTCACTTTCCAGTCATGTTTGTGGAGCTACGAGCCTTCGCCTCGAAATGACTATGGACCCTAGCTACTTGCCCGAGCTGCGTGCGCACCGCGCGGATATACCCTACTTCACCCTCGCGGCTTTGCCTACTTCGGTTCAGAAACAAGGAAATGGCTCTTTCCTTATGAGGGGGCGCTGCCTAGCTATATTGTTCACAGGGGCCGACGGGATGAACGCTGAGTTTGAATAACAGGATTATACCTTTCACGCAAAAATAGGGTATGGTCTCGCAACATGCGTAAAGTTAAAAAGGGTTATTTCCTGCCCTTCGCGCGACGCTCCGACCCTCACGTCATCCGAAGGTCTCATTTTATCGCTAAGTCTATATTCGGTGCGTCCGCGCTTGGAAAACCATCCGTGCGTAAGTTCCTTCAGCGCATACCAGCGCATTGGTTTTTCCCAATCGCTATATCTGCGGGAATTGCCATTACTGGGCATTCAGCAATGATGGTAAGGAGCATAGCCCTAATGATTTGTGCCCTAGCTTTGTGTTTTGAGGCAGGGATTTCTATCGCAGGCAGAGACTGGGGCTTGCCGAAAAAAGCGATGATGTTTTGTTCTTTATCTTGCGTTTTATTTTGTGTCGCAATGGTCTTGATGTTCTGGTTCTTGCGCTCCACATTGGAAGATCAACAAGAAGACACCTTTTTACACCTGCAGGCGGCCATGTACATTCCTCCCAACGGCAATGTCTATGCTTCTGAGGTTACCACTACGAATGGCGGGTCTTGGGAAATTGGCCGATACGTTACGGAGTGCTATCTCGTCAGCGCAGAACAGGGGTTAGTAAGCTACAAAGGCTTGGGCGAGATTTCCAAACAAGACGGGACTTTTATTCTATATATTCCTCCTCCAGGACAACCGCTTAGTTTGGACGATTTTATGGAGAACGTGCCGCTCAGTAAGGGTGGCGACGGAGAAACACGTCAGTGCATCAGGCCTCTGGTTAGCGAAGTAGCGCCGTCAACTGGAGCGTCAACTAGGGCATGTGTTGATGTAAGAGTTTTTATCGGCTATCAGCTTCAAACACAACTGGGCATAAGTAAGATAAAGGAATTTCGATTTGTGGCGAAGCCAGTTGAGGGGCAGATGAGATGGTCAAAGCAGGCTGTCGAATATCCTGGTAGCTACTGCCCCGGATAATTTTTCAGGCTGCATTTTCGTGGGTTGAGGTAAGCACCTTGTATTCCAAATTAGAAGATGCAATCAATTTCAGAATAGTATCGCGGAAAAGATAGGGGTTTTTACGGTTATTGAATCGAAAACACATTTCGTCACAATAGGATTGGAGATGCTTAGCACTAATTCGATGCCATGTTCCGAGAACACCGCGCTTCAGCAGGTATTGGTATGAACATCGCCTTGGACGTATATTCCGTAACTGTGGCGAATGGTTTTGTGCTTGTTCTGCATGCGGAGATGCCTTGCCGCTCCCTTGTAGAGATGCAGGTCATCGGTCATCAAAATATCTACATCGTCGCTTGAGTTAGGTCCTCTTGTTCGGGCTCGTTTCGTATCACTTTGAGATAGCTGGTGGGAAGCGGATTTCTCGACACCTATCCGCAAGATTTCTAAGCCGCCCCCGGTTGAGCATCTATTCAGCGGACGGTCAAAAGTGACAATGCCTGACCCTGTGCCGCAACGCCCCTCGATCAGCCGTGACCTCACGAAGCCGAACGTTGAGCTGCCCCGTCTGGCCTCTGACAGCGTGGCCCTAAATCGAAGCTGTAGTCATTCTCTTGCGGCACTCTGATAGGCAGCGACGAGACGTGCCACCGTAATTGCGATGTACAGTACACCGGCTGCTCCCTCCAGGGCCGCAAACACCCGCGCTGCGCGGGTGACAGGGACGATGTCTCCATATCCCACCGTGGTCAGCGTAATCAGGCTGAAATAGAGTAAGGCCGCGCGAGGAATCCGCGCGGTTGTAGGTGCACTAGCTTGCACAAAGGAGGCGGGATAAATCGCTTCCATCAAGTTGTAGAGAGCGAACCAGAACGTCGCCAACATCAGATAGAGACTCACTGACGCATAGATGCGCCCGCTTGAAATCGCCCCCGGCTTGCCTAGATATGTGAAGAGGCCAAGTGAGGCAAACCCAAAGAAGGCCATCAACAGGGCATAATCCAAGATCATTAACCAACGAGATGAATAAAAGACGCCAGCCAGCTCAACCACGACGATCGGAGCGGCGACAATAATAGCCAGCCATCGAAGGGTCCGTTTCCCGTGGAGTTCCAGTATGGCGATGATCAGCGTCGCAAAGAGCGCAATGAGGAGAAAGAATTCGCCGGCGCGATGAGTTTCGAGAAAGGGAGAGAGTAAAATTATTAGAAGAAGCGACAGTAGCAGGGACAAAGAACGCCGATCGTCAATAGGATCGCTCATCTGACCAGAACCCAACCCAGGTAATGTTTCCGTGTGAATCAACGCTTGCGAACGATTCTAGCTTTAGGGCACTGCAAACCGAGGTCGAGCGTTGCGTCGAACCCTGAACAGGCCCGAGTAATCGGGAGTCACTAAGGGAGCCGCTTGGAGCGCCCCTCCAACTCTCTTCTATCCCACCTTCTTCACCGCAGGAGGCTTCCACGAACCGTTCAGTATGGTCGGGTCTTTTTCCTTGGGCCAGTACAATCGCATCATCAAAACGAAGTCGTCTTTTGGTGCAGGGAGCCAGTTCGATTCTTTGTCTTTTCCAGGCGAATCGGCTTGAATGTACAAGTCTGTCGAGCCGTCGGAATTTGTCTTGAGGCTATTGCGTTGGCTCAGCGTATATCGATTGAGCGGATTGTCTACGAAGAAGTATTTTGCATTGTACATCGTGAGAGACCAGAAGCCATCCACTGGCGGCATTTCACCCTTGTTGAAATGCATCACGTATTTGTTGGCTCCATTGTACTTCGTAACGATTTCGGGGCCTTCGGAAGTCGGGTAGACGGCATCCTTCGGGAGGTTCGCCCCCAAGCCGTACCACGCGACCATAGCTCGTTGAATGTAGTTGGTGCCATACGTCCCCACCTTAGTGCTGAACGTCCAACCATTTTCGAGCGATGCATCATGCGCAAGGAGGCTTTCCTTCATCCATGCAGCAATCTTTTCCTGTGCGGGCTTGGGAGCTTTGGCTACTCCGCTTGACACTGCGGGTTCCAGCTTTGTCGGATCGAAACTCTGACCGGGCACGATTCCGATTTTCGCCAATTTTGTAACCATCGGCGCATCTTCGCCTGCGGGCGGATTTGTTCTCAATAGTTCGGCGAAGAGTTTGAAATATGAAGCGCCATCCATTGCATTCAACTGTTCGCGAACGGCAGTTTTGCCGTCGACAGAAGCATCAACTGTTCCGGGGGCGGGCGTATATGGCTTGCCGTAAGAGGAAAGAGGAACGAGGCCGATCTGGTCCTGAAGCGCATGGACGGCTTTGTAGTCTTCTGGGGTGCCAGTGCAATAAATGCGCCCAAGCAGCCAGACGATGCCAGTAGGCGATTTGTATTCCGTTACACCTGCAGGAAGCGTTCCGCTCCAACCGGGTCCCGTAATCGCAAATTTCTGTGCCTTGGTTCCAGTGGTTCTTTTGCCAGGATCTTGGAATACATTCGTCCATCCGTCCAGCATCGGGAATAAGAAGTAGCGGCCCTTCATGTCCGGGAGGCTGACAATCCACGGTTCCTTGGAGACGTCTAGCCACGCTATTGTATATAACGTGTCGGCGTTCGGGGCGGTCACGGCGTTGAAAGACGCGTTTGGATATTCTCGCAGCTTGGCCAAGTGGCCCATCGGCGCGAACGTTCCTTCGGGCTTTACAAAATTGGTAGACACTCGCCGGGTCATTTCCATCGTCATCAAAGGGTAGGCGTAGACATACGCATCTTTGGCGGTTTCAAATGACTCAACTTCTTTAGCGTCCTGTGCAACCTTCGATGAACTGCCGCATCCCGAGATGAAAAGGCACGCTGAGACGACGAAAGCCAGGGTACTCCACTGTGTCCTTGCCATGTGTTCTCCCATCAGAGTTTTTCAATCAGGGCACGTAGATTAAGGGGAAGTGACGCCGGGACGGTATTGTCAATATGTACAGGGTGTAGTCTTGCGTCGCTACGAGTCCAGGGAGTAGCCCCTCCAGGTAGGTGTCGAGAACAGGGCTTATCACTACCTATCTCACTCTGAGATAGTTGGTGGGAAGAGGATTTCGCAACATCTAACGGGCCGGCACAACTCGGGCTGCCTAACGAAGACTCATCAGCAAAATCTGTACGAATCTATGCTGAAAGTGCAATTGCGAACTGGGAAGCGCTTTTCGTGGGTCTTTCAAAAAGCAGCGAGTCGGGCAATAAGCCAGTAAGACGCCACGCTTCCGATCGCATAAGGCGGAACCCGCCAAGACCATGCGGGCAAGTTCTCAAGCCACTTTCGGGCTGCAGCGATTGACACCACGGCCGTAGCAACGAAGGAGAAGTGTCCGACTTCGACTCCTGCGCTAAAAAATGCCAGCGCCAGCGGAATGTGCCCAGCGGGCAAGCCCGCCGCGCTTAGGCCGCCGGCAAAGCCAAGCCCATGCAGCAGCCCGAACGTGAACGCGACCAGCCACGGTTTCCGCTGTGCAATCCCGTTAGGATTTTCCTTTTTTCGAAGCGCCTCATAGGCGACAAACAGGATGCTAAGCGCGATGACCGCTTCGACAGGGGCGGGAGGCACGTGAACAAATCCGAGGGTTGCGAGCGTTAGCGTAACAGTGTGCGAGAGTGTAAAGGCACTGACCGTCAGGAGCAGGCGCCTTGTGCCGTTGACCAGCAGTAAAAGTCCCGAAACAAACAGGAGATGATCGATACCTGTGAGGATGTGCTCAATGCCAAGCACGAGGTAAGTGCGGACAACCTCAAAGGGACGAGGCGTCGCTTCCACAATGAACGAAGGCGAGGAAGAGGTAACCCGCGTAACCTGAGTCGAGCCGTCGAGACGTTCGACACGAATAAGCACGTCGGTGATGGTCATCTGAAGACCGCTGAACTCAATGCGCTTGCCCGCCAGACCGTCGGTTCCGGCGTCGACCCAGCGGCGTTCGACGAGCGAATCCGACAGTTCCTGTACGCTCGGCTCTCGCAAATCCCGCACATCGTCAGGCAGTTTCAGCACTACAGGCAGACGCATCCCCGCCATGAGTGGCGTGCGCCACAGGACGAGAAACTGTCCCGGAGAGGTCTCTTTGATTTCAAGGTAGGCCGGTCGCGTCTCATGCGCCGCCGCTGTCGAAGCCGCAAGAAGCACGCAGACGAGAAGCCAAATGAAACATGTAGCTCGACCGCTCACTGGGCGCCTTCGCCTGACGGAGCCGGCATTGGGGGCGTTTTCGGAGGAACGTTAGCAGACTGAGGCTTTACAGGACCGGGCAGGAGAATAGTGTACTTGGAGCGCATATCTTCGTATGCCTTTTGCCAGGCCTGTTGCTTTTGATCACCCAACCAGGCGGTCTTAACGTCGGACTCGACTTCTTCGAAAACTGGAACGCGGCCGGGAATCACAGAATCCACAAATACGAGATGCCAGCCATAACCGGACTCGACGGGCCCCTGCCAGGACCCAGGCTTAAGCTTGGGCACCTCTGAAGCAAATCGCGCCCCGAATTCCTTCTCCAACTCTTCTGGCGTGCGGTCTGCGTAATAATCCTGGAACATGAATCGATCAGCCAGCGCTGGTGCTGCCTTCGACTCTTCGGGCTCTGCTCGGATCTTACCCAGTGCTTTCAACGCGTCGTCATGAGCATGCTGGCCGCGCAGGTCAGGCGAGAAGTAGAGATGCCGGAAGCTGAATCGGCTCGGTAAGCCGAATCTGGTGCTGTTCTCTACGTACCAGGCCTTTAGTTCCGCGGTTGTTGGCTGGTGCGTAGCGCTAACATCCTCGGCGAGGAACTGCATCTTCTGCGCCAGGCGCCGCTTGATGATAACGTCGTCTCGATCTAAGCCGAGCTGCAACCCCTGCCGGTACAGAATTTCATCTCGGATTTTCTGTTCGACGAGACCGTGCATCTCCTCAGGCGAAGGAGCGCGCTGCCACTGAGCCGTGAACGTGTTTTGCAGTTGGCGCAGATCATCAGTCGTCAGCGCGATCTGGTAGGACCTCTCTGATTGGGCGGTGCCGCGATTCAAAGCTCCATGCGCAAGAAACAGCACGGCGCCGATGAGAAGGAAGTGTGCGAGCGGCTCGCGCAACCACCGGATCGGTAACGCGGACTTGTCACCCTCGACCGCGTGAGGAATTGAGTCGGCCGGAATCGCCACGAGGCTCGACGGCCGTACTGCGCTTTCTTCAAGTTGGCTCATTTTATTTAACTTCCTCAACTTCATAATTCGCGTAGCCGAACTCATTGCTGCGCGCCGCCACATACTTCTCGCCGAGCTTGTAGACGGTCACTGCGAAAGGTGTCATGTCCAGCGTCGTAACGAGCCGTCCGCCGCTGATCTCGTACTCTGCCGGCGAGCCCATTGCGCCGCCGTGCTCGACATCCCAGACCTCTCCGGGTTCGGGCTGTTTTCCGTTCACGCTGGTGATGATCCGGCGACCGTCTTTCCCATAGAGGATGTCGAACCGATCGCCCGTAACCCGATTTCGTATGGTAACGGTTTTACCGACGATCAAGGCCGTTAGTTGCGCATCATCGAGAGCTACCGCGCCCTTGCTCTGCAGTTCGGCGACGGTCATACCCTTCTTCTCGCCTCTCCCTGCCTCTTCAGATGGCGAGTACCAGATAGGAGAGGTCCATGCGCGCTCCTGAACCGTTGATGCCACGTAGTTCGGCGGCGGGACGCCCAGCTTCTTGGCGTCGTAAGTGGTCCATCGTGGGGTCGGAATTTGCAAAACGCGGGCATAGTAGAAGGCATGGAGGCTCGGATCGAAATCGGGATCCCTCCACACCTTCTTCAGTTCCACGTCACCGATGCTATTGGTGTAGGTGGCGTTCTTCACGTCCACGGTGTTTCCCACTGGCGGCACTTTGCCAGTAACCGGATCGGGCTTGCGACTGCCAGACCAAGCTACGTCATAGATTTTTTCGAAGATTTGACCGCCCTTGGTCCAGCCTTTGACAATTTGGATGCGGTCCAAGTTGCCGTCATCGGGGTCTTTCACCGCCCACACGATAAAGGTAGGTTCCTTGCCTTCCTTCTTCGGAAGGTCACCGCCCATCGGCACGCCGTTTGCATACCCGGTCTTCACCCAATCCTTTTGGTTCAGTACGTCAGGATGGAAATCCCAGCCGCCGAAGAGCCGAACCTTGATCCGCACGCCGCTGGTGCCGAAGGTTTCCTTGCGCTGCATGGCCGCGAAGATGGATTCGCGTGTGTTCTCCTCTGCCCACACCCCCCCCCAGCCCGCCCGTACTGATCAAACTCGCGGTTAGGCCAACCTCCTTCTTCCCGCTTAAGCGCGCTTCGGGAGTGGCGTCAAAAAGGGCATGGCCGCCAAAATAATCGGATTGGGTGTAGGCCGCGGCTGTGCTGTGCGAGTCGCTGGCGCCCACAACCCCCATCTTGTAAGGGTCGTAGCCGCGACTGTCTTGCATGGCCAAACCGTTTTGCCA
>CAWBRH010000008.1:0-60221 GCA_963790945.1 uncultured Acidobacteriota bacterium | reverse complement strand
AGATCGTGCCGTCGCGCTCTGGCGATTTGCCAACGGCGATGCCGACCTGATGATCACGCCCGTACAGGCAGCGCTCTGGCGCATGCGTGAGGCGCGAGTTCTACCGCCATCTCGCCCGTACCATCGAGCGCGACCAGGAAATTCCCCATCGCGAGCTTCTCGATTTTCTCTCGAGCGCCGGCTACGAAAAGCAAACCACCTGCGAAATGCCCGGCCAGTTTTCCGTCCGCGGCGGCATCATTGACGTCTTCTCACCTGAAGCACCTCAGCCAGTTCGCGTCGAGCTTCTCGGCGACACGATCGAATCGATTCGCGCTTTCGATCCCAATACGCAGCGCTCAACGAATCCGATGGAACGCGCCACGTTGCTGCCGCTCACAGAATTTCCCCGCCGCGCTGAAGTGTTGCAGCGCCTGCGCGTTCCGGCGCCTCCGGCCGCGAAGACGACGAAGCTCCGGCAGGCTTTTATCCCGGCTGGGAATTTCAGGAGATCCCGCTCGAAGATCGCAAATCCACTCTCTTCGATCTCGCCAACGATCCGCTCGTGATCGAGGACGAGCCTTCCCTCTTGAAGGCGCCATCGAGCAATTTCGCGACAAACTTGCGCGAATCCTTTGAAGCATTCGAAAGCCCATCAGCGAGCCGCCTAATCGCTTCATTTTCGATGAGGAAGAATGGTCGCTCGCGATGCAACTCGCCCCGCGCCTCGGAGTAGAACATCTCGGCGTCGTCAACTGAGGTCGGCGTCCGCAACGGACACTGCAAACTCAGCCGACTACGCGCTACCACGGAAACGTGGCCGCGTTCATGTCCGAAGTCCGCGAAAAGCTTTCCACCGGCGAACAGGTGATGGTTTCGGCTGCTACCACTGGCGAACTCGAACGCCTCGCTGATATCTGCCACGAGTACGAAGTTCCCTATCGTCTGGGCGAGTCGAAGAAAATGCCACGGTCAGCCGCCTCGCTGAAGAGGCGCACGGCGGCAATGTTCCCGGCATGATCCTGATCAAAGCGCCCATCAGCGAAGGCGCAGTGATTCCCGAAGTAAATCTCACTATCTACGGCAACACCGATCTCTTCGAAACGCTCCCTCCGCCCTCCCAGCGCGCCCGCTCCCGCCCAAAATCCGCCAGCTTCTTCAGCGATTTCTCCGATCTCAAGCCGGGAGATTTTGTCGTCCACGTGGATCATGGCATCGGCCAGTTCGACGGCCTTCGCCAGGTAGCTGTCGAAGGCGCCAACGGCGAATTCATGCTGCTCCACTACGCCGGACGACGCCAAGCTGTACGTCCCGCTCGCGCGGCTCGACCTCATCCAGAAATACAGTCGCTCGGCGGCGCCACCCCACCCTTGACCGTCTCGGCACCACGATCTGGGAAGCACGTAAGACGCGCGTCCGCAAGTCCGTCAGCGACATGGCCGAAAAACTCCTCGAACTCTACGCCGAACGCAAATTCGCCGCCGGCCACGCCTTCCCGCCGGATTCGAATTGGCAGCGCGAATTTGAAGACGCCTTTGAGTTCGAAGAAACCACCGACCAGCAGAAGGCCATCGACGACGTGAAGCGCGACATGGAATCCACGCTTCCCGATGGATCGCCTCCTCTGCGGCGACGTCGGTTACGGCAAGACGGAAGTCGCCATGCGCGCCACCTTCAAAGCCGTCGCCGACTCGAAACAGGCCGCCATCCTCGCCCCCACCACTGTGCTCGCCTTTCAGCATTACGAAACTTTCCGCCGCCGCTTCGCAGCATTTCCCGTCCGAATCGAAATGCTCAGCCGCTTTCGCACCGAGAAGGAACAAAAGAAGGTGCTCGAAGAAGTCGAGCAGGCAAAGTCGACATCGTCATCGGCACTCACCGCCTTCTTTCGAAAGATGTAAAATTTCAGGATCTCGGCCTGCTGGTCGTCGACGAAGAGCAGCGCTTCGGCGTGGCTCACAAAGAGCGCCTGAAGGAAATGCGCAAGAATGTCGACGTCCTTACGATGTCCGCCACCCCAATTCCTCGCACGCTGCACATGTCGCTCGTCGGCTTGCGCGACATGAGCGTGATCGAAACTCCGCCGAAAGACCGCCTCGCCATCCAGACCACCGTCGCTCCGTTCAGCGAAACGCTCGTCCAGCGCGTCGTTCAGGAAGAACTCGCCCG
Source organism: uncultured Acidobacteriota bacterium (assembly GCA_963790945.1). Classification (GTDB taxonomy): domain Bacteria; phylum Acidobacteriota; class Terriglobia; order Acidiferrales; family UBA7541; genus Palsa-295. The sequence continues at coordinate 58,073 of CAWBRH010000008.1, read as the reverse complement.
CGATGGACAGATTTTCTTCGTACACAACCGCGTCGAATCCATCGAATCTCTCGCCGCCATGATCACGCGCCTGGTTCCGAAAGCTCGCGTCGTGATCGGCCACGGCCAGATGCGCGAAAACGAGCTCGAAAAAGTGATGCTGAAATTCATCCGCGGCGAGGCGGACGTCCTCCTCTCCACCACCATTATCGAGAACGGCCTCGACATCCCCCGCGCCAACACCATCATCATCAATCGCGCTGACCGCTTTGGCCTCTCCGAGCTCTACCAGTTGCGCGGGCGCGTCGGCCGCTCCAATCAGCGCGCCTATGCGTATCTGCTGATCCCAACGGAAACCGCGCTCACATCCATCGCTCGCCAGCGCCTCGCCGCGCTCAAGGAATTCAGTGACCTCGGCGCAGGCTTCCGCATCGCAGCGCTCGATCTTGAGCTACGCGGCGCAGGCAATCTCCTCGGCAGCGAGCAGCACGGCCACATCGAAGCGGTCGGCTTCGACATGTACTGCCAGATGATGGAACGCGCCGTTGCCGAGCGGAAAGGTGAAGCGCTTCCCCCGGAACGCCGCGCCACACTCAACCTTGGGCAAGAAATCCGCATCCCACCTGAGTATATCGAGAGCGAGAATTTGCGGCTGCGCATCTACAAGCGAATTGCCGGGTTACTTCCGATGCCGAGCGCGTGGAAGTGCGCCGTGAGCTTGCAGATCGTTTCGGGCCTCCGCCGCCCGCTGTCGAAAACTTGCTCGAATATGCCGTGCTGAAAGCGCTCGCGGAGAAAATGCTGGTCGCCACAATTGACCGCAAGCAAGATCAGATCGCGATCAAGTTCTACGACGACACGCCGCTCGGACCGGAACGCCTCGTGAAATTGGTGCGAAAACGTCGCGGAATGCGTCTCGATCCCACGGGTGTCCTTTGGTTCGATTGGAAAGGCGACGCAGGTGGTCCGATGGCCGCAGCCAGAAACGTATTGCAACAACTACAATCGTAGGTCTACACTTTTGCTTATAAGGAACAAAATGAGAGCTCGCACTTCACAGTTTTTGCAACTTCTCGCGCTTACGATTCTCGCGCCCGCTCTGCCGTTCGCAGTTTTCGCTCAACAACAGCCGTCTACGGTCATCAAGCCACCGCCGCTCCCACGCCGGCTTCGGCTCCGGCTGCCGCGGCACCCGCAGCTCCCGTTCATCACGGAGTGGTCGCGGAAGAAATCGTAGCGCGTGTGAACAACGACATCATTACCCTCAGCGATTATGCAAAAGCGGAACAAGCGCTTCGCCACGATGTCACGGAAGAATGCCAGGGTTGCCCGCCCGAGCGCGTCGAAACAATGTACAGAGATAAGCAAAAGGACTTGCTGCGCGACTTGATCGACCAGCAACTCCTGATCCAGCGCGGCAAAGATGAGGGCATCAGCGTGGAGGCCGATGTAATCAAGCAGCTGGACGAAGTCCGCAAGCAAAATAATCTGGCTTCGTTGGACGATCTGGAAAAGGCCGTCGAAAGCGAAGGCCTCTCCTGGGACGACTACAAGTCGCAGTTTCGCAATCGCCTTCTCACCCAGGAAGTGATTCACCGCGAAATGGGAAGCCGCATCATCATCGGGCACGACGAGGTGCAGCAATACTATGACGCGCACCAAAAAGACTTCGTAAAGCCGGAACAGGTGGAGCTTGCTGAGATTTTCCTGGACACAAAAGACAAGTCCCCGCAGGAAATCGACGCTATCGAGCAAAAGGCCAACGACTATCGCAATCGCGTTTTGAAAGGGGAAGAGTTCAGCGAAATCGCCAAGCGTTACTCCGAAGGCAGCACAAAGGATAAAGGCGGCACGCTCGGGACTTTCGAGCCTGGTCAACTGTCGAAGCAGCTCGAAGACATCGTCTTTAAAATGGATAAAGGTCAGATTACCGAAGTCATCCAGACCAAAACCGGCTTCGAAATTCTCAAAGTGGTGGATCACTTCAAAGCCGGTTTGCAGCCCGTGAGCAAAGTAGAAAACGAGATCATGAACCGGATCTATCTGCAGAAAATGCAACCGCAAATGCGCGAATATCTCGCGCAACTTCGTGAAGAGAGTTATGTCACAGTAAAACCTGGGTTCACTGACTCCGCCGCCGTCCCTGGAGCAAGCGTAATCCAGGAGGTTGCGCCTACTCCAGACGCTCAGCAGAAAACCAATGGTAAAAAGAAGTTGAAGCCGAAGCTGAATAGCTGATGAAGACCCTCTACGTATCCAGCCTTCAGGATGGACAGGCCGTCACTTCCCTTTTCCTCGTGCGCGAAAAGGAAATTCGCACTTCTCCTCGCACCGGTTCATCCTGGCTCCAGCTCGAACTGTGCGATCGCACGGGAACCATCTCCGCAAAGATGTGGGAGAACTTCACCCCGATCGTAAGCACGTTTGAACGCGACGACGTGGTGCAGATTCGCGGCCGCGTGAAACTTTATAACGGCCAAAAAGAGCTCACCCTCGAAGCCGTGATCCCGTCCGCTGAACAGGACTACGAGCTCGCTGATTTTCTTCCGCACACGAAGTACGACGTGGAAATGCTTTATTCCGAACTGTGCGCCGCAGTCGCGCAGATGAAAAATCCTTACCTGCAGCAACTCCTCAACAGGTTCATCGAGGATCCCGCAATCGTTCCTAAGCTGAAGCGCGCTCCCGCTGCCATGACCATGCATCACGCGTTCATCGGTGGCCTGCTCGAGCACGTCGTTAGCCTCACCGGCCTCGCGCGAGCCGTTTCCGAACATTACCCCGAACTCGACGCCGATCTGCTTCTCACAGGCGTCGTCCTTCACGACATCGGTAAAATCGAAGAATTGCGTTACGCGCGCGGCATTGAATATTCCACCGAAGGCCGCCTGCTCGGCCACATCATGATCGGCGCAGGAATGGTCCGCGACAGAATCAAAGCAATTCCCGGATTTCCGGCAGCCCTGCCGTCCTCGTGGAGCATCTGATCCTCAGCCACCACGGCACGCATGAATTCGGTTCTCCCGCACTGCCGCAAACGCGCGAAGCTGTTGCGCTCAATTTCATCGACGACCTCGACTCTAAAATGGCGGCTATGGGAGCGACGATCGATTCTCTGTCGGGCGATGACGAGTGGACCGGGCGTAATCCTTCACTCCGTCGTGCATTGCTTCACGGAGCAAAGTATTTAGGCAAGAGAATCGCAAATTTTGTTACCGTTGACGACGCAGCCAAGAAAACTTGATCACGAAAAGCGACTACCTGTGACTGACGCCGTTCCGAAAACTCATTCTCCGCGCCGTTCAGTTCTCGACCTCGCGCCCCTCGAGCTCGATTGCATGAATACGCTATGGCCCATGGGCGAAGGCACGGTGCGCGAAATTCGCGATCGCCTCGCTGAGCGTCGCCCGCGCGCCTACACCACGATCATGACCATCATGGACAGACTCGCTCGCAAAGGTGTGGTCGAACGCAGAAAGGTTGGCCGCGCTTACACGTATCGCGCCAATGTGACGGCCGATGAAGCTCGCGCCCAAGCGTTAGGGCAAGTAGTGGATAATTTTTTTGGCGGCTCAAAAGAAGCGCTGATCGCTCAACTCAATGGAGTCTTGCCGGCCGCGCGCGTCGAACCCGCGTACCCCGCGGCCCACGCGCGCGTGCAGCTGCCGCGGCTTCGCTCAGTGGAAATGTCTCGGCGGATGCAATCGCGGTCTCCGCAGCAACTCCGCGTTCCGCCGTCCAGGACTCCACACACCGGCCAGCGGCACGCCGCGTCCGCTCCGTCAGCGCACCGGATAGCGAACCAATAGACGACACTCTTCTCTAGCCATGTTTCCGCCAGAATTCACAATTCGCGATCGCGCCATTCGCCCCGCCACGATCCTCGCGCCTATGGCCGGCGTCACAGACACCGTCTTCCGGCGCGTGATTCGCGGTCTCGGCGGCTGCGGCCTTATCATGACCGAATTCACCAGCGCTGAAGGCCTCACGCGCAATTCCGCCCGTACCCTGCACTATCTTTATTTCGACGACGACGAACATCCCATCGCCGCGCAAATCTTTGGCTCCGATCCAAAGGTCATGGCCTCCGCTGCCGCCCTCACCGAGGATCTCGGCTTTGACCATGTGGACATCAATCTCGGCTGTCCGGTGAAAAAAGTCGTGAAATGCGGAGGCTCTGGCCTGCTGCGCGATCTGCCGCATCTCGAAGTTCTTTTCCGCGCCATTCGCGCCGCCGTCCGCATTCCTCTCACAATCAAGATTCGCTCTGGCTGGGACGAGAACAATATCGTCGCCGTTGACGTAGCACGCATGGCCGAACAAACCGGAATCGAAGCAATCGCCATTCATCCGCGCACTCGCATGCAAGGCTACAGCGGCTCAGCGGACTGGAGCGTAATCCGCGATGTGAAGCAGGCGGTGCGCATCCCCGTCATCGGCAATGGTGACATCCGCACGCCGCAAGATGCCGTTCGCATGATCGCCGAAGCAGGATGCGACGCCGTCATGATCGGCCGCTCCGCGTCATCGAACCCGTGGATCTTCCGCCAGATCGCGCAATACATTGCGACGCAGCGCTACGACGAGCCCACCGAACTCGACCGTTACCATTTGCTTTCCGGATATTTCCGCAGCCTCATCGCAGCCGAAATGCCCGACGCTGTCGGCAAAATGAAGCAGTTCGCCAGCCTCTTCACCCATGGCGTTCGCAACGGCTCCGAACTCCGCCACTCCGTCCACCACGCCCAATCCGCCCCCGAAATCCTGGATCGTGTAGACGCCTTCTTCGCAAACCTCACCGCGTCTTCTGCCGACTAGAGGGCGCCCCCGATCAACTTGGACAGATATTCCGTTCCCAGTCCGCGCGGATTTTTTTCAACAAAGCCGGATAAATTATCCATCTTCGAAACGGATCGATTAAGCCCATGTACAACGGCGTAATCCAAGTCCGCGGTCGCACATAAACCGCAAAGTAGAATCGATAACCATCAGCTTTCTCCGCGAGCGCGCTCAGCGCAGCAGCATGGACAGTGCGATTCTGTATTTCAACCAGCTGTTCGTTTTCGAAGCGATAGACAAACCGAAACAGCCCTTCCAGCATTCCCGGTTCGACAAGAGAACGAGCACGATCCTCCACCGTCAGCCGGTTTCCAAACGATACTGCCGAGGCATCCGTCGGTTGAGTCTCAAGCCCAAAAACGCGACCCAGAAAAAACCGAAGCCCGAAAAGTGCTCGTGCCACGAGAGGGAATCTACTGATCTCAGCTTTGGCCTTGTCTGATCTGTTTCCATGTGATCGGCGAAGAAATTCACCAAGAGTGACGCTGTTGCGGTACGCAGGTAGGTCAACTACCCAGACGTCGTGCAGCGGAATGTCGGCAAGGAACGTATGCACGCGAAGCGGCAGCGCCAAAAACTCCGCTGGAGGAATCTGCGGCATCTCAGGTTTTTAGTGCCGTCCGTCGAACCAAACTCAAAATTCGCTTCTACGCTTCATCTCGCGTGATCAAAAGCTGCTTGTAAGCCTCGCGGCGCGTTAACCCGCGCTCCCGCGCCGCCACCTTCAACGCCGACTTCGTGTCCACCCCACGCTCCAACGCTATTTCCTCCACGCGCCTCGCCAGCGGCACCGCCGAAGCCGAATTCCCCACCCCGCCTTCCGCATGTGAAGCTTCCTCATCCGGAGGCGCAATCAGCAGCGTGATCTCCCCCCGCGGCGCTTTCTTTCTCAAATCCTCCAGCAACGTCTCGATCCGCCCACGCATGAATTCCTCGTACAGCTTCGTCACTTCGCGCGCCACCACCACTTGCCGGTTCCCTAGAATTTCCAGCGCATCTTCCAGCGTGTCGAGCAACCGGTGTGGCGCTTCATACAGCACCAGCGTTCGCAGCCCACTCGCCAATTCCCGCAACGATCGTCGCCGCTCGGTCTGCTTCGACGGCAAAAATCCGATAAACGCAAACTCCTCAATCGGCATCCCTGACGCGGCCAGCGCCGCCACAAATGCCGAAGCCCCCGGCACCGGCACCACCTGAATCCCATGCCGTAAGCACAGACTCACCAGATGGTGCCCCGGATCAGAAACCACCGGCGTTCCCGCATCGCTCACCAGCGCCACTTTCGCGCCCTGCTCCAGATCAATCACGATCTCTGCCGCCCGCGTAATCTCATTGTGCTCGTGATAACTCACCAGCCGCTTTTGAATATCGAAGTGCGACAACAGTTTCATCGTCTCCCGCGTGTCCTCGCACGCAATCAGATCCACTTCTTTCAGGATGCGAAGGGCGCGCAGCGTTATGTCCTCGAGGTTTCCGATAGGCGTCGCCACCAAATAGAGACAACCCACCCCCGGCTCGTCGCTTTTTACCGTTTTTGCCATTTTGTCCGTCTCACGAGACTATGCTCACCCGCACCATCTTGCAAGCCGCTACCCGCCGCACAGGCTGCGGTATCGTGCTAAAATTTTGGATTAGCTGAAGCTCGGGGGAGGAACTCCGCTTTGCCTTTATACGAGTACAAGTGCGACAAGTGCGGCCACCGCTTCGAGAAAATCGAGAAGCATTCGGCCTCGGAAATTAAGAAGTGCCCCAAATGCGGAGCCAACGCGCCACGCCAGATCTCCGCCGCCGGAATCCAGTTCAAAGGCTCCGGCTGGTACGTCACGGACTACGCAGGCAAAGGTTCGTCAGCATCATCGAGCGAAGGTGACGGCGCCTCATCGAAGTCAGATAAGTCGGAAAAACCCGGCAAGTCGGAAAAATCGGAGACAAAATCGAGCGAGACCAAATCGTCCGAGAAATCCTCGAGCGAAAAATCCTCTCCCAAAAAGGACAAAAAGTAGCGACCTGCGCGCCACGCGGTCGCTATAGCTTTAATCCCTGCAAATACGCACGAAATTCCGCCCCAAACTGGTCATTCTTCAACGCAATTTCCACGGTCGCTTTCAAAAATCCCAGCTTGTCTCCCGCGTCATGAGTTTTTCCGTCGTAGACCCACGCGTAGAGCCCCTGCTGCTTTTTTCTCGCCAGCTTCCGCAATCCATCCGTCAACTGGATCTCGCCCCCTGCACCCGGCTCGGTCTTCTCCAGATAGTCAAAAATTTCAGGTGGCAACACATAGCGCCCTGTCACGCCCAGATTTGACGGCGCCTTTTCCGGCTCCGGCTTCTCGACCAGATCCTTGATCCGCAGCAACCGCTCGCCCCAGCGATTTTGCTTCTTCCTTTCCGGCGCCGCATCCACGATCCCATAAAAATGCAATCGTTCGCGCGGCACTTCCTCCACTGCAATGGCGCCCACGCCCGTCTCTTCATAAATCTCGACAAGCGACCGCGTCGCCGGAACCTTCCCGTCCATAATCACGTCGCCCAGCAGCACCGCAAAAGGCTCATCGCCCACCAGCTCGCGCGCCGTCAGCACCGCGTGCCCCAATCCCAGAGCCTCGCGCTGCCGCGTATAGCTGAAATGCAGGCCGCCGCTGATCTCGCGAACCATCTTCGCCTGTTTCGCCTTCCCGCGCTCCTCAAGGAATTGCTCCAGTTCGGGCACCGAGTCAAAGTGATCTTCAATTGCGTACTTGCGCCGCCCCGTCACGAAAATAATATTTTCGATTCCCGATTCGATGCATTCCTCCACCGCGTACTGAATGAGCGGCTTGTCCACCACCGGTAGCATCTCTTTCGGCATCGCCTTCGTCGCGGGCAGAAATCGCGTACCCAGCCCCGCCACCGGCAGCACCGCCTTGCGTACTCGCTTCGGCTTTCCCGTCATCATTCAGTTCCTTTTTGATTGGCTTGGGAAGAATCCAACGCGCCGATGGCTACGAAATAGGGACGCGCGTTTCAGTTTCGACGCTCCATCTTACCGAAGCTCGCGCGGCTGCGAAAGCGGCGGAATCCTGTATGTTACGATAATGAGCTGGCGGCTTCGGAGGAAGGAACTTCAGTGGACGCGCCCGAAAAACTGATTCTCGGCATCGAATCCTCCTGCGACGAAACCGCCGCCGCAGTCGTCGCCGACGGCCGCCGCATCCTCTCCAGCATCGTCTCCTCGCAGATCGACATCCACCGAAAATACGGCGGCGTTGTCCCCGAACTCGCCTCGCGCGAACATCTCCGCAAAATCGTGCCAGTCGTACGCGAAGCGCTCGACCAGGCAAAGATCGCGCTCACCGATCTCGACGCCGTCGCCGTCACTCAGGGCCCCGGCCTCACCGGCGCGCTCCTCGTCGGCATGACCTACGGCAAAGTTCTCGCCATGGCACTCAACAAGCCGCTCATCGCCGTGAATCACCTCGAAGGCCACGTCCATGCCGTGATTCTCGAAGCGCACCTCGCCGCGCGCCATCCGCAAATGCCCGCCGTCTGCCTCATCGTCTCCGGCGGCCACACAGTTCTCTACCATGTCACCTCCGCCTCATCGAGCGGCGACGCGAGCCGCGCCAAATTTTCCTACGCCCGCATCGGCGGCACTCGCGACGACGCCGCCGGCGAAGCCTACGACAAAGTCGCCCGCATGCTCGCTCTCGGCTACCCCGGCGGCCCGATTCTCGACCAACTCGCCGCTGCACGGCGATCCCAAAGCCGTTCGCTTCGGCGAACCGAAAATGAAAAGCAATCCCTACGATTTCAGCTTCAGCGGCATCAAGACGGCCATGCTCTACCACCTCCGCCGCCATCCCGAGCTACAGCCCGAAATCGACGCCCGCCAGCAAGCCCTCGCTCGCGGCGAACGCACCGCCGACGCGCTCCACCAGCTTTCGAGCCGCGCCACACTTGATCTCATTGCCAGTTTCCAGCGAGCCGTTGTCAACGATCTCACCACCCGCACGCTAGCCGCCGCCGAACAGCACAATGCGCGCACCGTCCTCGTCTCCGGAGGCGTCGCCGCCAATCGCGAACTCCGCGTCACCTTCGAATCCGAAGCCAGCCACCGCGGCATCGATGTCTATTTCCCCAGCCGCGCCCTCTCCACCGACAACGCCGCCATGATCGCCGCCGCCGCCCACCCCCGTTACCTCAACGCCGACTTCGCCGACGCCACCCTAAACGCCGAGCCGAATCTATCCCTCGCGTAGCACGCGTCGTCTCGCGTTCGGCTGCAATCGCCAGACGCTGCCGGCATATTCCCTTGTAGCGCCGGCATCTTGCCGGCTTTTTTGAATTGGCCTCTGCATTTGAATTTGTAGCGCGGGTCTTCAGACCGGCAGCGTTTGCCTCGCTGTCTTCCTTGTCTGTCACCCCCGAAGAGCATCCCACTGGCTCTTTCGCATTTGCCTGTCATCCCGAGCGAAGTCGAGGGATCTCTCCATCTTTCCGCCGTCGCGCGGTACGAAATCATTTGGCCCCACGGCCCAACTCTGCTACACACAATCCTAGGAGGCCGACGCCATGCCCGCACTTCCTTCATCCACCACCCCGACCGCCGACCAAACGAACCTTGCCCTGCTCCTCATCCGCATCGCCGCCGCGCTCGCTTTCCTCTACCACGGCAGCGCCATCCTCTTCGGCGCATTCGGCGGTCCCGGCCCGCACGGCTTCGCCGCCTACATGCACGCCCCCGATATCGTCGGCTACCTGGTCGGACTCGCTCAAGTCGCGGGCGGCATCGCCATTCTCACGGGCGTCCTGATTCGCGTCGGCGCCGTCTGCGTCAGCATCGTAATGCTCGGCGCAATCTTCCTCGTCCATATGCAACACGGCTTCAACATCAGCGCCGGCGGCATCGAATACGCCCTCACGCAACTGCTCATCGCCATAGCTCTGCTCATAACAGGCGCAGGCGCTTACTCGCTCGCAGGTGCTCTACCGCCAGCACTGCGCAAGCTGTAGTCGGCAATGACACTTCCTCCGGAGCCTTCGGCCAACACCTCGCGAGCTACCACGCCACATCCGTCTCCGCAGCTAGCCTCCGGCCGCAAGCCAGCTGTCATTGCGCTCGCTCTCCTTGCTCTTCTGCTATTCCTTGCTCACCACCGCTCCATCCATTCACCGCCGTCTCCGCCAACCTCAGCGCCCGTGGAAACGCCACCTCGTTAGCTCTCATCTCATCGTCAAAGCCGTGCACGTAAGCAGGCGCGCACCCATTCGTTTGCCAGTGCTCTGCCACCAAGCACTACGTAAGCTATAGCCCATTACAAGTACCGCCTTCTGCTCTAGCGCGACCGTATTCCAGTGTATAATCCCCCCGCATTCGCACCCCGCGAGACGCTAATGGCTGCCGACAAAGCTTCCACAATCTGGGTTCCCGTATGTTGCGGACGCGCCATGCGCTGCAATATGTTCCGGCAGGCGGATGGCGGCACTTACGCAGCCCTCGTTTGCACGCAATGCAACAAGAACATCACGCTCGAACAGGAACCTCTCGCGGCCGCGGATACGTTCGGAGAAGGCTCGAGCGTTCTGAGCCTGATTGCATCGCCCAAACCACCCAAAACGGAAAGAAAGAGATCGTTCGCCGAAGCCGGCCCCGACGATCCAACGTTGTAGCCTTAAAATTCTCGGCTCGCCAGAAACCTTGCCTGTCCATGATCGGTCAGACACAACGGTTTCCCAGACAATGATTGGTCAAACGATCTCGCACTACCGCATCGTCGAGCAACTCGGCGCCGGTGGCATGGGCGTCGTGTTCAAGGCTCAAGATAATCGCCTGGAACGAGCAGTGGCGCTGAAATTCCTGCCGGAAAAGCTGGCACAATCACCTCAGGCGCTCGACCGCTTCCGTCGCGAAGCGCGCGCCGCATCCGCTCTGAACCATCCAGGCATTTGCACCATCTACGACATCGGCGAGCAGGACGGCCACCCATTCATCGCTATGGAATTCATCGACGGCGAAACGCTTCGCGCTCACATCCACGGGAAGCCGCTTCCGCTCGACGAACTGCTCGAACTGGGCGTCGAGATCGCGGAAGCTCTAGAAGCCGCTCATGCCGAAGGAATCATTCACCGCGACATCAAGCCCGCGAATATTTTCGTCACCAAGCGCGGACGCGCCAAGGTTTTAGATTTTGGCCTCGCCAAGCTTGTTCCCAAAGGCATCACTACAGGCGCAGACTCCGAAGCCGATCTATCGGATTCCAATTCCATCGTTGGAATCATAAGCGGCACTCCTTCCTACATGTCGCCCGAGCAGGTTCGAGGAGACGGCCTCGATTCGCGCACCGATATCTTCTCGCTCGGTCTTGTGCTTTACGAAATGGCAACGGGACGTCAGGCATTCGGCGGTGGCACAGGCGGCATGATTATCGAAGCGGTTCTGACGCGCCCTCCGGCTCCGGTGCGAAGTATCAATCCCGCGATTCCCCCCAGGCTCGAAGAAATCATCGACAAAGCGCTGCACAAGGATAGAGACCAGCGTTACCAACACGTCTCCGACCTGTGCGCTGAGCTGCTGCACTTGAAACGTGAATTAGATTCGGGCAGCCGAGCCGCGGGCGAAATCCCACAATCAGCAGCAGTATCAAGCCCAAGCCCTCTATCTTCGAGCGGCGAGCACATCTCACGCACATCCACAGACGACACACGCGCACTCCGCGCACGCCGTGCGTCAAAAACCATCGACTCGCTGGCAGTCTTGCCCTTCGACAACGCCAGTCGCGACCCCGAGTACGACTACCTCAGCGACGGCATCACCGCCAGCCTAATTAATATCCTCGCCACGGTCCCAAAACTCCGCGTCATGGCGCAGAGCACCGTATTTCGTTTCAAGGGCGGCGCCATCGATCCGCAAGCTGCCGGTCGCGATCTGAATGTGCGCGCCGTCCTCACAGGACAAGTGATGCAAAGCGCCGGCTCATTGCGCATCGGTGCCGAGTTAGTTGACGTAGCTACAGGCTCTCGCTTGTGGGGCGCCCAATACGACCGCAAGTCGGGCGACATCTTCGCAATCCAGGACGATATTTCCAACGAGATATCGGAAAAATTGAAGCTGCAGCTCACTCACGCGCAGAAAAAAAAGCTCACCAGGCACCACACCGAAGATCCCGAAGCCTACCGCATCTATCTAAAAGGCCGCCATCACTGGAACCGCTGGACCGAAGAAGGTTTTTACAAAGCGATCGAATATTTTCAGCAGGCGATCGAGAAGGACCCAGCCTACGCCCTCGCTCACGCGGGCGTGGCCGATTCCTACGTGCTCCTCGGTTGGAATAGCTACCTCGCTCCCAAGGACGCCTTCCCTAAAGCCAAAGCCGCCGCGTTAACGGCTCTCCAATTCGATCCTGAGCTCGGCGAAGCTCACACGCCGCTCGCAGCAGTGCTCTGGCTTTACGATTGGTACTGGCCAGAAGCTGCGAAAGAATTCAAGCGCAGCCTCGAACTCAATCCCACCTACCCCACCGCCAATCACTGGCACGCCGAATACGCGATGACCATGGGCCGCCACGCAGAAGCCATCGCCCAAATGAAAGAAAGCCAGGCGCTCGATCCCCTCTCTCTCATCATCAACGTCGCCATTGGCTGGGCCTACTACACCGCCCGCCGCTACGACGAAGCCCTTGCACAGCTCAAGCAAACCGTCGAGCTCGACCCCAATTACCCAGTCACCTACTGGATTCTAGGCATGGTCCACCGAACGATGGGACGCAACGCAACGGCCATCGCCGAAGGCGAAAAGGGAGTGCGCCTCTCAGGCGGCAGCCCGCTGATGCGCGCAGCTCTCGCGCATTCCTACGGCAAAGCTGGACGAAAACAGGAAGCTCAGCAAATCCTCGACGACCTCACCAGCCTCTCCAAATGCAAATACGTCGCGCCCCATTTCTTCGCCGGAATCCACGTCGGCCTGGGGGAAAACGACCGCGCCCTCGATTACCTGGAAAAATCCTTCGAGGAGCACTCCCACTGGCTCATCTACCTCCACATAGATCCCGTCATGGACGACTTGCGCAACGAACCCCGTTTCCAGGACTTGCTCACGCGCGTCGGCCTCCCCGTAGTGTCGACAGGTCTGTAATTCACCCATCCCTTGGACCCCCCTTTACCGCCGATTAAAATTTCGCAAGTTGCTGTTTTCAAATGGTTTGCGCGGAGTTTTAATCGCGGAACCGTAGATTAAAAGTTTTGACTTTTCCTCCGAACGCGCTCGCGCGTTCGGAGAGCTGCGCGGGTGGATCTGCGCAAGCGGTAATGGGCGCGCCGAGGACGCGCTTTTGTTTGGAGTGAGGCAAACACCGAAAAGCTTGCGCGGGTGGTCTGCGCAATAGGTAAGGGACAAGCCCGATCAGCGTTTGACGTTGACGACTGATCGACGAAAAGTTTGCGCGGGTGGATCAGCGCAAGCGGTAATGGGCGCGCCGAGGGCGCGCTTTTGTTTGGAGTGAGGCAAACACCGAAAAGCTTGCGCGGGTGTGTCTGCGCAATAGGTAAGGGACAAGCCCGATCAGCGTTTGACTTTGACGACTGATCGACGAAAAGTCTGCGCGGGTGATACTGCGCAAGCGGTAGTTGATAAGACGGAGGCTCGTATGTATTTAGGGGCGGCGCCGCAGGTTTTCGCGGGCGAGGCGGCGTGAGCGGCATGAGTTCACTTGGCACAGTTAGGTGAAATTCTAATTCCAGACCCTTCGACTCCCGCTGGTCGCTCAGGATGCCGATGCTGGACGCATCGGCATTTGCGCTTGGAACCTCGGTGGCTAGTGGCCCTTCGTTGGCTTCCGCCGTCCTCAGGACAAGCGGGTGGCTAGTGGCGGGAAAAGGATTGCGCGGGTGAATCAGCGCCCTTCGTGCTTCAGGGTAAACAAGAGGTTGAGGCTGGAAGCTGGAGTTCCGGGCGGATTCGTCCCTTTGAGCCCTGGTGGCCGCCGATAGTGACGTTCGCGTCATCATATAAAAACGGGCAATGGTAGCACGGATTTGGGCGGGTGTAAACCGAAGAACTAAGTCCAGCTGGCGCTGATCACGATGAAGTACGAGGATGTGATTGATGAGCTTCCAAATCGCCCGCCCTTGTCTCCCTTTACTTTCGCGTGGCCTTTTAATCTACTCGAACAACACGCGATTGTCGGGTTTCTTGGGCTTGCTCCGCTTTGCGGCAGTTTCAGATGCGAAAGCGCCTGCGACTCTCAAATCATCCTCGGAGATCAATGCACCTTTGCAGATTCGATCCAAAAGTGCGGCCTGGTCCGGTTCTAACTCAACGAGCATCGTTAGGACGTTTAAGACGCTAAGGAGTTCGGTGGTGTACTCCGGAAGCCAATGGTCAGGCTGAATGTCACCGAGTCTCGAGGGCGTCCTACGGTCGCCAATCATGGGGCGATCGCGGTGCCGCTTTCGGTAGCTGAACCACTGTAGAAGGACATGTTTGCCTGAAACTTCATACTTCCACACCGCTGGAATAACGTTCTCTACAAAACCACTCCCTACCATCAAGCGATTCCGCGCTGCGTCGTAACTGAGCGCGTCGGGCATCTCAGCTGGCTTAGAGGAGATTATGCCGTCCTTCGGCACTACTGGCGCGCGTCCCGCGGGAAGACGTGGCGGCCCTTCCGGCCGGCCCTGCGCAACATCCGACATACGTTCTCCAAAGGTATGCAGCCAAAGGACACGCCGCCCGATTTGCGAGGCCTCTTGAAAGAACGCGGGAGTTCGAGTGATTGGGATGCGGAGACCAGGTGTCGACAAGTCTTCCTGAAACCGCGCTGTGTAGGCGGGATTCGCCGCGATGGCAGCGATGTAGGAGAAAAGATCTTCTGGCACGACGGGTAGACCGAGTTGTTCTGAAAGCGTTGCCAGCAGTTGCAAAGAGAAATTGCTCGTCGTTGCCTGGATATCTCGCCAAAGCGGAAACACTCGACCGCCAAACGAGCCCCTATAGTGGTCGAGATCCGGAACGTAAGCCGTGAAAGTTATCGCGGGCCCATTTTTCGAAGCCGTTCGGGTTAGCGCATCAGGAATATGTTGAATCCGAACGCGCATTCCACAGTTCAGCGTTGGGCTGCGTTATAACTCGGGCGTCGGGAATTATCCATTGGCGGTTGAATGACCGAAACCCATAGCGGACCGGCGGAATCACTGAAGCGGACTCCTTCAAGAATGGGCTTCGGGTTAGCGTCAAACCCGGGGATGCCTTCCTTCACAACAGATCGGATGTGTCGGTCGGCGGGAAGGCCATCGCGAAGCGTAGCGTGGAAGAGTTCTTCCTTGTTTGACTCGTCAGCTCGTATGAGAGAGTCCCACCTCTCTTCTAAACTTTTTAATCTGGAGCGATCACCCATGTGCGTTTCGGTTGCACGCCGGATCCGTTGTAGATGAAGAGTTCTTCGAGTTTCGGATATTCAGCCCAAGCGCCCTTTGAGGCGGGTAACAACGGTGAGCGCCCTTCAGACGGCCCGGTCACCCAGGCGTCATCACTCAAACGCATCCTTCGCAGGGCTTCAAATTTGAGATCCCGTTTACCCACAGGCAATTCGCGAAAATGAACGATTGCTTGGCTATTGGACTTCTTCGATCTCGAGCGTGAGGCCATCACGATGCAAACTGGTTGCTGAACGCCCTGAAATATGCGCGTGTTCACTTCAGGCTGATGGCCTTCAGGCGAGCAGTCGATGACCCAAATGTCGTCGCACGTGCTTCGCATGTAGTCTCGCATCTTCTGGAAACCGGGCCCTGCAAGAAACCCCGCCACAGTAATGAAACAAACGATTCCTGTGTCGTGTTCGGGCTGTTGATCAAAAACCTTCCATGTTGCCCGCCGCCAAAAGTAAATATACAGATTGCGAAGGTGCTTGCTGTGGGCTCCAGCGTGCCATTCCCGAGGGGCATCCAAGCTTGCAGTGGCGGCGGATCTTTTCTATCGGACCGGTCGCTCGATCCAGCCGCCGCGCCCCATCGCTTTTTCCTTATAGGGCGGATTCCCGAGGACCACAGTAATGGGTTCCTCGCGCTTTATCTTATTTGCATCGCGGCGTGATTTCCCAAGAGCAGCGAGCATGCTAGGAAAGTAATCTTCCTTCTCAAAGGGATCGCCAAGCGTGTTCGTCACAAAGATACGCAAAGGAGCGTCAGACGCCGGAATCGGTTAGATCGACAACCTCCGCAAGTAGGCGCAACTGCGCCACCGCAAATGGCCCCAGTTGAATCTCGAAACCGATGAGCCGAGAGAGAACTGCTTGAATTGCACCCGGAACCGCCCCGGGACCCTCATTGGTCCTTACCGTGTCGGCGATGCTGCGGAGTACACCCAGGAGAAATGTTCCCGTGCCCATTGCGGGATCGGCGAGTGTGACGGAAGGCGATGCTAGACCAGCGTAAAACTGCGAAACGCTTACTTTGAAGGGCCTCATTTACGAGCGCGACCATCGCTTCTACCACTTGGGGCGGCGTGTAGTAAGAACCCGTTTCCTTGCGGAGCTCATTGTCGTAGACGCCCAAGAACTCTTCATAGAAGTATAACCACGCTTCTGGCTCACCTTTTGTGAGCATCCTCCAGTCGACCACGTCGAGCACCCGAGTGAGCGTGCCAAGAGCGGTTTTGAGTGTTTCCTGGTTCTCGGCGTTATCAGTCAAGAGGCGCAGGGCTGCGCCGATTAACGTGCTACTACGCCTTAGTTCCTCCGCGACCTTATGCAGTCCATCGCTGAGCCGAATCCCCTTTGCGCGCGCCATAAGCATTCCGAAAGTCACGGCCTGCGCATAGCCGTCCGCAAATCGCTCATCGGTGGCATCGGGGAAGAGAAGCTTGCGCCAATCCGTTGCGAGGTCGGTTAATGCTTCACTCTTCAGACCAAGCTGTTCAGTCACTTCATCGCGAAGTAAGCGACACAGGCGGGCGCTGGTGTGGGCTAATTCGCGAGCACTGCGTGGTGGAACGGGCTTCCAGTGCAGGAAATCTTCGAACATAAGGAGCAGGCCGGTTGGCGGCGCTAGTTTTGCGCCGGCCGTCTCGATGTTCCCTGCGAGTGTGTTAACAGGACCGACTGCCTTGCCGTCTCGCCACAGGCCAAACGAATTTCCGTCGGTGTAGAGCAAGTTCGGTAGCAAACGCAGTCGCTCCCATTGCTCTTTATCATGGGGATCCTTGAAGTGAAGCGGATTGGCTCCCTTTCCCGGTGCCTTCAGCTCAACGAAGCCGACGAGCGCCTTATTGACAGTCACCGAGTAGTCGGGACGTGTTTTCAAATCTCTCTGAGACGTCTCGCCGACTGGGACGACAGCCCCGTCTCGAAAACTGCAAATTGCCGCGACATCTTGAAGCAATCTTTCAAATGGTGCTCTGAGCTGATCTTCCGGCTGCCCTGTCGCCGCTGGATTCGCGAGTTTCCGCTTTGCTGCGTCACCAAAGTCCGATATTGCCTTTTCGATGCTTAAACCCATCCGGCCGCCTTTGCCGTTCGGTAGTCGTACCCCAAGTCTAGTTGCGGCACAATCTTACGCATTTCCGGGGCTTAGGGCGCATACAATTGAGCTGAATTATCAAATTGGATAACGTCTACTTCAGGAATTTCACAGACATGTGTCGCGCCTCCGGCGCTCGGGGAGATTTATATATCACGGACCCACTCCTTACGGAGTGGGCTAACTTCTGCCGCACCTCCGGCGCTGACGCCAGAAAATCGCGCGGCCTTAGGCATGTGTCGCGCCTACGGCGCTTGGGGAATTTATATATCGCGGACCCACTCCTTGCGGAGTGGGCTAACTTCTGCCGCACCTCCGGCGCTGAATCTGGCAATCGCGCGGTGCCTGTGAAAGGCCAAGCGAAAGTGAAAGGAGACAAGGGTGCCATTTGGCATACTCGGCGACCATCGAGATGCGTGCGCGGGAAAGAGAGATCCCTCGACTGCGCTCCCTTCGTTTCTCAGGACAGGCGGGATGACGGCGGCGGTTGGCGGGACGAAAGGCGACGGCGAAAGGCAACGGCGCCGGCCGGAGGCCAGCGGTACGAAGGCGAAGGCGGAAGCCAAGTCTACGGCTGCGGGTTTGAAGACCCGCGCTACAGAGGGCGAGAGCGAAAGGCAACGACGCCGGCCGGAGGCCCTTCGTGCCTCAGGACGAGCCAGCGGTACGGGGGAGAAGGCCGAAGGCAAGTTGACAGCTGGTTCAGCAAATTCGGTGTGCGCGACTGGTGCGGCCGCGATACGCGAACAGTCCCGCGAAGCCGAGGGCTAAGAGCATTAGGCTGGCGGGCTCGGGCATTGAAGTGCCGCCACCGCCGCCGGTGCCGGAGAGCACGTCTAGAAATACGGCGTTCTTTTCCTGGTCGAGTTTGAAGAAGAGGCCGTCGGAGAGCATTGGGAAGAGGACATTCGCGAATGCGCCGCTGATGTTTCCGCTGAGGATTTCGAAGATATTGCCAGACTCGGGATCAAAACCGCCGAACAGTTCGACGTCGAGAGTGCCGTCGAGCACAGCGTCGCCGTTGACGATTAGCTGGCCGAACTGGCCTGCTCCTGTGCCGCCGAGAAGAATGTCGAGTGTGCCCTGAGCATCCTGCAGGTAGGTGCCGTTGATCGTAAACGTTCCTGGCGAATCTCCGGCACGCATGGTGCCCTGGTTCTCGACGACGCCAGTTACTGAGCCGGTGCCGCTGAGGGTGCCGGTGGACGTGACGAGCAGATTGGGCGCTGGAGTAAAGATGGGCGGGTCGCCGAACGGGGGCCCGGGCACCAGGATGATCGAGCCGTCGTTGCGAAGATTGCCGCCGATATTGACGGAGGGGCCGGCGAGCGACATCGTGCCGGTGTTGACGACGGAGCTGCCGGCAGCAGTGCTGAAAGTGGAGAGGAAATCGTTGAGCAACGAGCCGGAATTATTGAAGGTGCCGCCGTTCAGAACAGCGAATCCGCCGCCGAGCGCATTGCCGATTGCGCCCGTGTTGTTGAGGACGCCGCCATTGCCAATCTGAAAGCCGCCGAAATTTGAAAGGCCACCGGAATTGTTGAGCGTGCCCAAATTAATGACGGTGGCGGTGGTTTGGTTTGACAGGTTTCCGGCGTTGGTGACCGTGGAGTAGTTGACGAACAAGCCGGCATTCGTGAAGGTGCCGTTATTCACCAGCGTGGCACCGCCGTTATTATTCAGGATGAAGGTGTTGTTGAGCATGGCGCCAGCGGCGTTGTTGATCGTGCCGGAATTTTCAAGGTCGTTGTGATTATTGAATGTGGCACCCATTTCGTTGAGGAGTGAGGCGTTAAGGTTGTTGTTCATCATGCCGTTGTTGTTAAACACTCCGCCGATATGATTCTCAACGAAGCCGCCCCTAAGATTCGTCAGTGTGCCGCCGGCTTCGTTGGTCATCGTGCCGGCATTCCCAATGGTGGCACCGGGATTGCTTACTGGATCTGAGTTGGTCAAAGTAGCGAAATTGCTAAACGTGGCGCCAGCGCGGTTATCGAGAAGGGATCCGCCTTGGTTGTTGAACGTACCGCCGTTGATGGCGGTGTTGAAGTTGATCATGTCCCCAATGTAACTTGTGAATGAACCGGCGTTGTCGAACACGCCTACGGTAGGCTCGACAGTAATGATGCCCCTGTTGAGGAACTTGCCGTCGTTGACCAGGGCGCCGAAAAACGAGGGTGGCTGGTGGTCGTCGCCCACCAGCATGAGCCCAGAATCCTGGTTCAAGAATGTGCCAGAGGTGGAGACCTGCACGGTGGCATTAACATTGCAGCGCACGTTGTTGCGGTAGTCACCGGTGAGGTTGACGGCGGTCATCACGGGGCAAGGAAGCTGCGTGCCTGTGTCCGTCTGGGCGTGGGCGGGCGCTGGTGTGATGCAACAGACGAGCAGGGCGAGGATGCTCAGACGGAGGACGAGGGCGGCACTTGCCAGCCAAGGCTCTGTCGTCCTCAGTGTCAAAACTGATGAATGCGGAATCTGACGACAGTTCTTCATTGAATTCCTCCGTAGAGCAGCCGATGCAGACAGCCTTGGGGTTGAACGGTAGGCGGCCGGCAACTAGTCTTTTCCTATTGGCCAAGCTTGTAGGCTGAACGCGCAAAGGGGTCAATGCGCGGCAGGTAAGATCCCGATAACCTCGAGGTAAGGGTGCAAACCACTTATTCGGGAAACTTTATTGTTGCGGGAGTTGCGCAATACGGAGCAGAATGGCGACTCGCCCCGCGGTGAACCACAGTGCCAGAATTCCAGCCTACCACCTTTCGATTCGGACCCTACGAATCGCGCATCCGAACGCGCGAACTCTATAAACATGGCTTGCGGCTGAAGATTCGGCCGCAGCCGTGGCAAGTGTTGAACCTCCTGCTGAGCCGCGCCGGCGACGTGGTGAGCCGCGAAGAACTTCACCGGCAGCTGTGGCCGTCAGAGACATTCGTCGATTTCGAGCACGGGTTGAATAATTCGGTGAAGGAACTGCGCGCGGTGCTGGGCGATTCTGCTAGCGAGCCGCGTTATATAGAAACGCTGCCCCGTTTAGGCTATCGCTTCGTGGCAGCAGTTGAAGTGGAGAAGCGGACAGCTGCCGATGTGTCCAACCCAGAGCCACATGACGCATCGCGAGCCGGGGCTGAAGGCATCGCCGTGCCAAAACCTTCGCAAACGGTGCCGCCACTTGCATCCGCGCGCGGTACTGCTTTCGTCGCTCTCTCGCTGTTCTTGGTCGTCTGCATCGTAGTGGGCATTCGATCGTCGCGCTCTCCTGGCGGGCCGCGAACCGCGAGTAGCGACCGTGCGATGGTGGCCGTGCTTCCGTTCGAAAATCTCACCGGTGATCCAGCGCAGGAGTATTTCAGCGACGGTCTTACCGAGGAAATGATCGCGCAGCTAGGCCATACGGATCCGCAGCATCTCGGAGTAATCGCGCGCACATCGGTGATGCGCTACAAGAACACGCGGGAGCAAATGGCCGAGATTGGCCGCGAGCTGGGCGCGCAGTATCTGCTCGAAGGGAGCGTCCGGCGCGATGCCGACAAGATGCGGATTACCGCGCAGCTGATTCAGACGAAGGATCAATCGCACGTATGGTCACATCAATACGACCGCACGCCGAACAGCCTGCTTTCGCTTCAGGGCGAGATCGCGCAGGAGATTTCCGACGCCATTCAGCAGACGTTGGGTGAGCACAACGTTGCCGACACGGTGCATGCTTCGGCGGCTCCCTCAGCGAAATCCTACGAAGCTTACGACCTTTATCTGAAGGGCCTTTTTTTCTGGAACAAGCGAAGCGCAGACGGCTTCGAGCGGGCAGCCGAATGTTTCAATGAGGCGATCGCGAAGGATCCACAATATGCGCTCGCTTACGCCGGCCTAGCGGACACGTACGCGTTGACGAGCGGGTACACTCTTGCTCCCCCCGCTGAATTCATACCGAGGGCGCGGGCTGCCGCGCTGAAGGCTTTGCAGCTCGACGAGCAACTCGCCGAAGCCCACGTTTCGCTTGCTGTTATCGCGCAAAATTATGATTGGGACTGGCAGACGGCCGAAAAGGAATATCGGCGAGCAATCGAACTGGATCCGAATTACGCGACCGCGCACCATTGGTATGCTGAGAATCTTGCGTTGCAAGGCCGCTTCGACGAAGCGTTTTCCGAAATGGACCGCGCGCGAAAACTCGACCCACTTTCGCTGATTGTGGCGACCGACAATGGGGTATTTCTATATTATTCGCGGCAATATGAGCGCGCTATCGCGCAGTTTCGCGCGGTTCTGGACATGGAGCCGGGTTTTTCACGCGCTCACATGGTGATGTCCGCTTATGTCGAACAAGGAAAATTCGCAGAAGCGATCGCCGATGCAGGAGAATGGCGGCGCAGGGACGATAACGAGTGGAGCCGGGCCTTGCTGGCCTACGTATATGGCCGGCGCGGGCCGGGAGGCGGATGCCCGGCGCGAACTCGAACGCGCGAAGAAAATGTCGGCCAGTCCGCCTTTCGATCCACTTCCGATTGCACTCGGCTACATCGGCCTCAAGGACAAAGATCAGGCGTTCGTCTGGCTTAATAGGGCTGTTGTCAACCGCTCGCCAAGCGTGGCTGCCCTGAAAGTGGATCCGATTTACGACTCGTTGCGCTCAGACCCTCGTTTTGCAGCGATTCTTCGCCACGTGGGCCTCGCTCAGTAGAACGAGCTGGGGCGAATCCGGCATTTTCTCGCGAAGGCAAGTCAACGGCTGCGGGTCTCCCCGAAGAAGCATCGGGACGCGAAAAACCCGAAAGCCGGCGCTACAGATGCACACCTGAATTCCTACAGCGAATTCAGGAATGCGATCAGGTCGGACATTTCTTCTTGGTCAGGTTCATCTGGAAACGCTGGTTGTAAAAATTCACGAGCTCGGTGAGGTTCTGGGCGGCGCCGTTGTGAAAATAGGGGGCGCGTGCGGCGAGGCCTCGCAGGATGGGGCCTTTGATGCGGTTCATGTCGCTGCACTGGCCGGAGATGAGGCCTTTGCCGGGATCGGTGGTGTAGATGACGTAAGGGGCGGCGGAGGGCGAGGTGGCGAAGGGATTCGGGCAGCCGGTGATTTCGTAGACGGGAACGTCGGGGAAATTGAGCTGCGAAAGAGCGTTGGCGATGAGGGATCGGGTTCGTTGGAGGCGTCGTGGCCGGTGCCGATATCGAGGGGGAGCGGGAGAGAGTGGTCGCCGACGTTGGGCGCGTCGTGACAGGTGGTGCAGGTGCCCTGGAACGGGGCGATGGGGACGGCGCCGAGCGCGGAGTTGTCGTTGAGGCCGCGGACATTGGAGATGGTGAGCGCGCGGGTGTTGAAGAGTGTTTCACCGGCGGCGATTTTTTTGCGGGCTGCAATGCGGAATTGCTCGAAGGGATTGTAGGAGTGCTGCAGATTCGCCCAGGCTTGGAACATGGTGAGCGCGGTGGGATTGAAGGCGCCACCGTCGGGATCTTTGCCGAGCGAATCGTTGGTTCCGGGGTAGTAGGCTTGTTGCGAGAGGTTGTAGGCGCCGGCTTGCGCTCCGTCGACATTGAGCAAACCCGCCTGGAAATCCGCGGCTTGGGCGCTGAAGAGGCCGAGTTCGAAATTCACGATTCCCTGCTGCTGCGAGAGCGTGGGCGGCTCGGCTGCTTGCGCGTGAATGTTAGTGGCGTCGATCGATTGCTGCATTAGGTCGGCGGTGAGATTGGCCATGAAGGTAGCTTCGCTATTGAGCGGGTTGGTGCCGGATTCGCGACCGTCGAACATGATGGTGCTGAGGAAGCGCAGGTTGGCGGTGGGCAGCGGGCGGCGGTAGATGGAAACGGTCCGCACGCCGGTGGTGGCATCGGTGACGATGGCGCAGCCGTATGGATCGTGAACAGCTTTGATGGTGAACTGCGCGTTGGCCGGAACCGGGAGGAAGATGCGAATCACGCCGCTCTTGAGGAGCAGGCTGTGGTCGGCGGGATTGCTCGGCGAACCCGTTGGGCAATTCGCGCCATCGACCGCAGCGAACAGCGGATCCTTGCCGCGCGTCTGGACAAAACGGGCGCGGATGTTTTGAACGCCGAGGCCCATGGCATCGCTGGCCTGGTGGCAGGTACCGCAGGAGCGGCCGTTGGTGCCGAGGCTTTGGAAGAAGGGGCCGTCTTGGCGGATCGGGCCGTTGGTGTTGTAGGTGGAGACGACGCCGGTGGGATCGAGGAACGGGAAGAGATTCGGGATTACTGTGGCGGAAAGAGCGCCGGCGAGCGAGAGAAATACGGCGATTACGATCCACTTTCGCTTGCCGATTTTTGCAGCAAACTTCAAGACGGGGCTGGGAATCAAGTAGCACCTCTCATCGCTTAGGCTGCGCGGCATCTCGCTTGCGGCAAATTTTCGAGAGCCGATTGGAAACCCACACCGAGAGCTTCCGCTTACCTGTTAATGCGGAAAGCGCAGGCGGAGTGGCTCACGCATTTTTAAGGGGGCATGAACCACGCTGCCTGTGTGCTGCGTTTTGGTGCTAGCTTGCCGTCATCCGGAGTTGCGAGCGGATGCCAGTTGGATCGTTTTGCCTTTTTCCCTTGCCGGTAGAGTGATGCCTCGTGCAGGAACGACTGCGCGAGACGCGTGAACATAGCGAGCCTGGGTGACGTTGCAGCCGGACCGCTTCGCGCCGGCTACCGCTTGCGCTTGAGCACACGTGCTCGCTTTTACGGCGGCGCCGCTTGGGTTGGCGGCGACGGGTTGGGTAACTGTTGCAGGACGGACTGTGGAGTAGGAGGACGGAGCTTCGTCGTAGTGGTCAGGATTAATTTCCGCCTGGGCCCGGCAGGGTCGCGCCGTGATGCACGCGAGGCCGGACCGAACATGACGATCGAAATGCGGGAAAGCTTCAATGCGTTCATGTTTTGTTCACCTGGGGGACGAGATTCGGCGCGGGCCTGATTCCGAATTAGCCCGCACACTGCTTCTAATGGGAAATGCGGAAATTACCTCCGAAACGGCTCAATAAAATTGCGGCGGCATTGCTCGATATTTTGTAAATGTCCGATAGTTACATTGACTCTAAATCGAAGAACGGCTTATTCTGCTGGGAAATTTGTTGTCGATGGTTTGATTTTAAATCTGTGTTGAGATCGGTGTTGAGGCCCTGGGCGTGGTCCAACTTCCATCACAGCCGGTGACGGAGCTACTGGTCAAGTGGAGAGGCGGAGATCAGGAAGCGCTGCAGGCACTCCTTCCCCTGGTTTATAGGGAACTTCGCGATATCGCGCATCGCCAACTTCGGCGCGAGCGTTCAGGCCACACCCTACAAAGCACGGCGCTGGTTCACGAGGCGTATCTGCGCCTGATGGATCAGGGCGCGCCGGCAACGCAGAACCGCGCGCATTTTGTCGCGGTGGCGGCGCGGCTGATGCGGCAGATTCTGATCGACTACGCGCGTTCTCGCGGCGCACAGAAACGCGGTGCGAGTCTGCGCGTGGACGTGGAACTGGCCGGTGATCCCGCAGCGATGTCGCCGAAGCAGGGAGCGGACATCGTCGCGCTCGACGACGCGCTGAAGAATCTTTCAGAACGAGACGAGCAACAGGCGCAAATCGTCGAGATGCGGTACTTCGGCGGGCTGACGATCGAAGAAACCGCAGAAGTGCTGAAGATTTCTCCGGCCACCGTGAAACGCGACTGGAGCATGGCCAGGGCGTGGCTGGCGCGCGAGATGCAGAGAGGCGTCCGTGGAGAGTCGGGGAAAACGCGAGCAGTGGAAGAACCTTAAGGAACTGTTTGGCGCGGTTCTTGAATGCGAGCCGGAGCGGCGAAGCGAATTTTTGCGGCAGGCTTGCGGTTCTGACATAGAGTTGCGCTCCGAGCTCGAGTCCCTTCTTTCTGCTTACGAAAATTCGTCCGAACTATCGCAATTCCCATGGCTGGCGGAGGCTGCCGAAGCGGCGGCACCGCAGTTCATCGGCCCTTATCGCCTGCTGGAAAAACTTGGCGAAGGCGGGATGGGTCAGGTGTGGCTCGCGGAGCAGAGTGCCCCAGTACGTCGCCGCGTGGCGCTGAAATTAATTCGCACCGGGATATACGACAACGCTTTGCTGCAGCGATTCCAAGCGGAGCGGCAGTCTCTGGCGATCATGGATCATCCGGCGATTGCGAAAGTTTTCGACGCCGGCACGACGGAAACGGGACAGCCTTACTTCGTGATGGAGTACGTGCCGGGCCTGCCGATCACTGAATATTGCGATAGTAAGAAATTGAGCATCCGGCAGCGCATCGAGCTCTTTATTCAGGTGTGCGAGGGAGTTCAGCACGCGCATCAGAAGGCGATTATTCACCGCGATATTAAGCCCGCGAACATTCTCGTTGTCGAAGTGGATGGTAAAGCGAGGCCCAGCATCATTGATTTTGGCTTAGCGAAAGCCGTCACTGCGCGGGTATCCGGAGAGACTCTCTTCACACAAGCCGGCGCTTTTCTAGGGACTCCGGGCTACATGAGCCCTGAACAAGCCGATCCGGGAGTGCAGGACATTGACACGCGAACGGATGTTTATTCGCTCGGCGTGGTGCTCTATGTATTGCTGACTGGTTGCGAACCGTTTGATGCGGGGGCGTGGAAGAAGCTGCCGATCCATGAAGTGCTGCGACGGCTGCGTGAAGAAGACACGCCGACACCGAGCACGAGGGTAAGTTCGTCGCGCGAGGTATCCGAACCTGCCGCAAGCTGTCGCGGCACTGAGCTGCGGCAACTCGCGAATCAGCTGCGAGGCGATCTCGACTGGATCACGATGAAAGCGGTGGAGAAGGATCGGAACCGCCGCTACGGCACTCCCACAGAGCTGGCCGCTGATCTTCGGCGATACCTGGAAAACGAACCGGTGGTGGCGCGGGCCGCCAGCGCAGGCTATCGGCTGCAGAAATATGTGCAGCGACACCGGGTGGCCCTAGCTTTTACGGTCGTCATCGGGGCGTTGCTGGTGTCATTCGCTGTAGTCCAAGCGATGCAATTGCGGAGAATCACGCGAGAACGCGATCGCGCGAATCGTGTTTCCGCGTTTATGACCAACATGTTCAAGCTCTCGGATCCGACCGAAGTACACGCGAGCAACGTCTCGACGCGAGACGTTCTGGACAAGGCGGCAAAGGATATCGAGACGAGCCTTTCGGGCGATCCGGAGATGCAAGGGCAATTGATGCGCGTGATGGGAAACGCATACAAGAACCTGGGAGTGAACGATCGAGCGGAGTCGCTGCTCGAGCAGGCTGTCGAGGTGGACCGTCGCAGTTTTGGCCCATCCAATGCGGAGACGCTTAACGCAATGACCGATCTCGCGTGGACCCTAAATCAAATAGGCAAAATTCCGGAAGCAGAGAAATTACAACGAGGAGCGCTGCAGATCGAAGAACAGAAATTAGGCGCGGACAATCCGACCACGCTGGGCACAAAAATGGGACTGGCAGTAACTCTCGATCAGGAGGGCCGGCACGAGGAAGCCGAAAAACTGGCTCGGGAGACGCTTGCTGCACAGCGGCGCGTGTTGGGGCCGGAAGACACGAGCACGCTCGCCAATATGGACAACCTCGCGGCCATGTTGGGCAATCAGGGCAAGTTTGCGGATGCCGAGAAATTGCAGCGAGAGGCATACCGGGTCGAACGACGCGTGCTGGGGCCGGAGAATCTGAAAACGATCGTTGGTTCGGACGATCTCGCCGAAACACTTGTATACGAGAGGCATGACGAAGAGGCCGAACAAATTCTTCGCGGCAATCTTGCGACGGTGGTGAGGGTGTTCGGAGCCAACCATCCCGAGCTCGCGAGCATTCGCTATAGTCTTGGATGCATCGCGCTTCACCGTGGCCACCGCGATGAAGCAATCGATTTATTTCGCAGCGCTGTGGAACACGGATTCACGCCTCAACAAGCCATGGCGCTTGAGACGGATCCTGAACTCAAGCCGGTTTACAAAGACCCGCGCTTTGCGGCGATTGTGTTGGAGGCTCGAAACCGCGCGGCCGCGATACAAAACACGAAATGATCGTAGTTCGAATATCCAAGCACGTGATTCGCAAGAACTGAGGCACATTCGTGGAAAAGCAGGAGCTGCCTAAGCACTGGAACAGTGTGAAGGATCTTTTTGGAGCTGCTCTGGAAGTTGCACCTGAGCGGAGGAGCGAGTTCCTGAAGGACGCGTGCGGATCAAACGAATCGTTGCGCGTGGAAATCGAGTCGCTGCTGTCCGCCTACGAGAAATCTCCCGAGTTATCACAGTCTCCCTGGGCTGCCGCTGTGCTGGACGCAATGGCGCCGCAATTCATTGGTCCTTATCATCTGCTGGAAAAACTGGGTGAAGGCGGGATGGGACAAGTGTGGCTGGCGGAACAGAGCGCGCCCGTCCGCAGGCGTGTGGCGCTGAAGTTGATTCGCGGCGGAATCTACGATCGGGCGCTGCTGCAGCGATTCCAGGCTGAGCGGCAGTCGCTGGCAATCATGGATCATCCGGCGATTGCGAAAGTTTTCGACGCCGGGACGACCGAGGCGGGCCAGCCATATTTCGTGATGGAGTATGTTGCTGGCCTTCCGATCACCGAATATTGCGACCAGAAAAAGCTGAACATCCGGGAACGGATTGAACTCTTTATCGAGGTGTGCGAGGGCGTACAGCATGCGCACCGGAAAGCGATCATTCATCGCGACCTGAAACCCGCCAACATTCTGGTGGTGGAAGTGAATGGCAAGCCGATGCCGCGGATCATCGACTTCGGGCTGGCGAAGGCGGTGAGCGGAAAAATCGAAGGCGAAACATTTTTTACGCAAGGGGGCGGTTTCATGGGCACGCCCGGATACATGAGTCCGGAGCAGTCTGATCCGGGGGTGCAGGACATCGACACGCGAACGGATGTCTATTCGCTGGGAGTTGTCCTTTACGTTCTACTGGCGGGCTGCGAGCCGTTTGACGCGA
Source organism: uncultured Acidobacteriota bacterium (assembly GCA_963790945.1). Taxonomy (GTDB): domain Bacteria; phylum Acidobacteriota; class Terriglobia; order Acidiferrales; family UBA7541; genus Palsa-295. Next base: position 29,829 of record CAWBRH010000008.1, on the reverse strand, counting down.
GCGCGTGGAAAAAACTGCCGCTGCACGAAGCGCTGCGGAGGTTGCGCGAGGAAGATGTGGCGACTCCGAGCACGAAGCTCAGCGCGTCGCATGAAACGTGCAGCGTAGCTGCGGCCGCGCGCGGCGTCGAACCGAAACAGCTTGTGAGCCAGCTTCGGGGCGATCTCGATTGGATCACGATGACGGCGGTGGAAAAGGACCAAGCTCGCCGATATGGATCGGTTGGCGAGTTTGAGGCGGACCTTCGCCATTACCTGAATCATGAACCCGTGCTGGCGCGACCTGCGAGCGGGAGCTATCGACTGCAGAAATATGTGCGCCGCCATCGGCTTGCCGTGGGCGCAGCGGCCGTGATTGCTGCGTTGCTGATTTCATTCGGTGCGATTCAGGCCATGCAGCTGCGCCGCATCACGCGGGAACGCGACCGCGCGAGCCATGTGACGGACTTCATGACCAGCATGTTCAAGGTGTCCGACCCGAGCGAAGCGCGCGGCAACAGCATTACCGCACGCGAGATTCTCGATAAAGCGTCGAAGGAAATCGATAGCGGGCTGGCGAAGGATCCTGAACTTCAAGCGCAAATGATGGATGCGATGGGAGAGGTTTACAGAAACCTTGGACTCTATTCCAGCGCGCATCACCTTTTTGAGGGCTCCGCTGACATTTGGGCTCATAGCGCTGGTCCTGAAGATCCGCACACACTTGCCTCGATCCACAATCTGGCGATTACCTTGGGGGGTGAAGGCCGCTACCCTGAGGCCGAAAAGCTGCAAGCGCACAATTTGGAAGTGTACCGGAGGGTACTCGGTCCCGAGCGCGCCGAGACGATTCGATCTATGTCCGGGCTCGCCGTTACGCTGGAGAATGAAGGACGATACCCGGAGGCAGAAAAACTTGCGCGCGAAGCGCTCTCGCTTTCCGAGCGGACGGCAGGCGCTGAAAATCCTGACACCCTGCGGACCATGAATACGGTGGGAGACATACTGGGCCGGCAAGACCGTTTCGCTGAGGCCGAGCCATTCCACAGGAAGGTGCTGGAGATCCGGCGGCGCGTTCTCGGTCCCGAGCATCCCGACACGCTCTACACCATGCACAGTCTGGCCACCGATCTTCGCGGCGAACGCAAATACGCGGAAGCAGAGAAGCTCGACCGCGAAACCCTGGACATGCGATCGAAAATATTGGGTCCTGAACATCAGTCGACGCTGGGCTCGATGAGGGATCTGGCGCGTGATTATTCCCGCCAAGGAAAACTCCAAGAGGCGGAGACGATGGATCGGCAAGCGCTTGCTATCACGCGGCGGGCGCTCGGGCCCACGCATCCTGAAACGGGTTCGCTGCTGATTAACCTGGCGGATATTTTGACGCGAGAGAAGAACTACGCCGAGGCTGAACAAATGGGGCGCGAGGCGATCGAGATCGACCGGCGCGCCCTGGGGCCGGAGCATGCGTTCACGCTCGCCGCGATGAACAATCTAGCTCTCGCTCTGGCACACGAAGGCAAGTTGGGCGAGGCCGAACCGCTGGCTCGAAGCACATTGGAAGGTTATCGGCACGCGATGGGGCCGAATGATCCGAGGACGATGGGTTCGATGGACACGCTGGTTTACTGCTTATACCTGGGACATCACTATGCGGATGCCGAGAAGATGGGCAGAGATCTCGTGGACTTCGACCGCCGCGTGCTCGGACCTGACGATCCTTCGACCGCTCAAGTGACTTACAATCTCGCGGCATTTCAGGCGCTTATGGGCAAGCGAGAGGAGGCGCTTGCGAACCTGCGTCAATCCGTCGAGCACGGCCTCGCGCCTTCGGAGGATTTGAAAATCGAATCGGACGCGGACTTGCGGTCGCTCCATGGCGATCCGCGCTTCGCTGAGATTGTCGCCATCGGGAAGCAGCGTGCCGCTGCAGCGCAAGGTGCAAAGTAGCTGGTTTCGGGATCGCATCACCGCCAACTGTGCTGTCGATGGAGGCACGCCCGGCGGGGGAGCAAGTGGCGCGGTGCGCGGCAATTCGTTAAACTAAGAATATATGACACAGAAGCGGCATAAGACTGTGGGCGTGAAGGTGGGTAACGTCCAGGTGGGTGGGGGCGCGCCGATTGTGGTGCAATCCATGACGAATACCGATACGGCTGATATTGCTTTGACGGCGCAGCAGTGCTTTGAATTGGCGCAGGCAGGGTCGGAGCTGGTGCGGATTACCGTGAACGTGCCGGAAGCGGCGGTGGCGGTGGGCGAAATCAAGAAGCGGCTGCTCGACGCTGGATGCAATGTGCCGATCATCGGCGATTTTCATTACAACGGGCATGTGCTGCTGACGAAATTTCCGGACTGTGCGGCGGCGCTCGATAAATACCGGATTAATCCCGGCAACGTGGGACATGGGCAGAGGCGCGACGAGCAGTTTGCGACGATTTGCAAAGTGGCGCGCGATCACAACAAGCCGGTGCGCATCGGCGTGAATGGCGGGTCGCTGAATCAAGAACTTGTGATGCAGAAGATGCAGGAGAATACGGACGACGACCTGGGCAAGACGTCTGAAGACATTATCAACGAGTGCATGGTGCTTTCGGCGTTGCAATCGACGGAGCTCGCGCTCGAATGCGGGTTGCGCAAGGACCAGATTATTATTTCGTGCAAGGTATCGCGACCGCACGATTTGATCGAAATTTATCGCGACCTGGCGCGGAAGACGGAGCAGCCGCTGCATCTTGGTTTGACGGAAGCGGGGATGGGGGCAAAGGGGCTGGTGTGGTCGGCGGCGTCGATGGGAATTTTGCTGGGCGAAGGAATTGGCGACACCGTGCGCATTTCACTGACGCCTCGGCCGGGGGGCGACCGGCGCGAGGAAGTGTACGCGGCGTGCGAGTTGCTGCAGTCGCTCGGGCTGCGGACGTTTGCGCCGAGCGTGACGGCTTGTCCTGGATGCGGACGGACGACGAGCACAACTTTTCAGGAGCTCGCGGAAAGCATTCAGGGTTACATTCGCGACAAGATGCCGGAGTGGAAGCGCGAGCGCGAGGGCGTGGAGGAATTGAAGCTCGCGGTGATGGGCTGCATCGTGAATGGGCCTGGCGAATCAAAGGCGTCGAATATTGGGATTAGTTTGCCGGGGACGGGCGAGGCGCCGCGGTGTCCGGTTTATATCGATGGGCAGCATTTCACTACGCTTGAGGGGACTTACGACGAGCTGTCGAATGCGTTTCAGGCGCTGGTGGATGATTATGTTTCCACGAAGTATCGCAGGCGGGAGACGCCGCTGCCTGTGGCGGCGGGGATGGACGATGCGCGCAAAACGCCTGCGCTTCGCGTGATTGCCTGAAAAAATTAAAGACTACATCTCTCCATGACTGAAGCTGTGGCGAACTCGACGCCCGAGTCGGCTGTTTCGCCGCAGCCCCGCGACATACATTCTTCCTCTCCCCCTCCAAATTGGCAGCGCGGCTTTTGGGCGCTGATCATCACGCAGTTTCAGAACGCCTTTAACGACAACGCGATCAAATTCCTCGTTATTTACATTATTGTGGCGATGAATTTTCCCAAAGACGAGCGGGAGAACTTGATTTGGCTCGTCGGTGCGCTGTTCGCTCTGCCATTTATCTTCTTTTCGATGGTCGGCGGAAATCTCGCCGACCGATACAGCAAGCGGAGCGTGGTGATTGGCACGAAGCTGATGGAAATTGCTGTGATGGGTGTGGCGATTGCAGGCCTTGCGATGCACAGCTTGCCGATAGAGTGCACGGCAGTTTTCCTGATCAGTTCTCAATCGGCGCTCTTTGGCCCTTCGAAATATGGTTTGTTGCCGGAGCTTGTTCCCGAGCGAAAGCTTTCGTGGGCGAACGGAATTATTGAACTCGGCACATTTATCGGAAGCATTACGGCTGTGATGGCCGCCGGATTTCTCTCGGAGCATTTTCGAGGACGTGAAGGCATAGCAGGCGTCATTTTGCTCGGATGCACTCTGTTCGGGCTGGCGACTAGCTTTGGAATTTCTCGCATCCCGGCTGCGGATCCGAGCAAGAAGATTCGATGGAATCCGATCGGCGACCTCGGAACCCAGATGAAGACGATCGTCGCCGATCGCACGCTGTCATGGGCCGTGATTGCGAACACGTATTTATTTTTTCTCGCCGCGTTGCTGCAATTTACGATCGTGATCTATGGCCACGACGTCTTGCACGTCGACGAAGCGCATATCAGCTATCTACAAGCCGCGGTAGCAATAGGCATTGGCGTTGGCAGCTTCGCGGCCGGTTATCTTTCGGGAGGCAAAATCGAGTACGGCTTGATTCCGTTGGGCGCGTTAGGGATGACGGTCTTCGGAGCGTTTCTCTATCACTCCTGGACACACAATGCTGAGCACTGCCATTCATCTCTCCCTTCTCGGATTCTTCGGCGGTTTTTTTGCAGTTCCAGTGAATGCGCTGATCCAGCATCGGCCTCGGCCACAGGACAAAGGCGGCGTAATCGCGGCAGCTAACTTCTTGTCTTTTGTGGGCATTTTTCTCGCTGCCGGCGCCTACAATGTTTTTTCCGAGCGAATCTTCATCAAACGCCAGCGTGGGATTTTCCTCGATGGCGCAGTTCTTACCGCCATCATGACGGTGTATTGCGTCTACTCTGCTGCCGGATTCGCTTTTGCGGCTGGTGCTGTGGATGGTGACGCATTCGATTTACCGGATTCGCGTGGAGGGGCGCGAGAATATTCCGGAGACAGGCGGTGCGCTGTTTGTGGCGAATCATATGTCGCTGGTGGATGCGCTGCTGCTGCTGGCGTCGACCGACCGGCCGATTCGGTTTTTGATGTACAAGGGGATTTACGACCTGCCGTTTGTGAAGCCGGGCGCGAAGATGATTCGCGCGATTCCGATTTCGTCGGAACTGCGGCCGCGCGAGATGCTGCAATCGTTGCGCGAGGCGAGCAACGCGATCCGCTCGGGCGAAGTGGTTTGCATTTTTGCCGAAGGGCAAATTACGCGCATCGGGCAGCTGCTTCCCTTCCGGCGCGGAATGGAACGGATCATGAAGGGAGTGGATGCGCCCATCGTGCCGGTGAATCTCGATGGCGTGTGGGGCAGCATTTTCAGTTTCGAGCGCGGACGATTCTTGTGGAAGATGCCGCGGTCGATTCCGTATCCGGTGACGGTGAGTTTCGGAAAGCCGATGCCGGCCACTTCGACGCCATTTGAAGTGCGCGAGGCAGTGCAGCAACTGCAGACGGATGCGTACCAGCATCACAAGAAGCGGATGCACACGTTGCCGCGGGCGTTCATTCGCACAGCGCATGCTGCGCCTTTTCGCTTCGCGATGGGCGACAAGCGGCGCGCGCGGATGAGTTGGGGAATGGCGCTGCTGAGCGCGATTTTGCTGGCGCGACGGTTGCGCAGTACGTGGGCGGGGCAGGAAATGGTGGGGATTTTGCTGCCGCCGTCGGTGCCGGGCGCGCTGGTGAATTTTGCGGCGGTGCTCTCGGGGAAAATTCCAGTCAATTTGAACTATACGTCGTCGAACGAGACGCTCGAATCATGCGCGCAGCAGTGCAAGCTCGAGACGGTGATTACGACGAAACTTCTGCTCGAACGCATCCCCCTGAAGGTGCCCGGGAAGACAATTTTACTGGAAGAAGCAGCGGCCGCGCCGCGCTTGGGCGAGAAAATCGCAGCGCTGCTGCTATGGTTCCTGCCGGGATATTGGCTTGAGCGGATTCTCAGCCACGCGAAACCGAAGACGCTTGACGATCTTGCGACTGTGATATTTTCCAGCGGGAGCACGGGCGAACCGAAGGGCGTGATGCTGACGCATTACAACATCGCGTCGAATATCGAACAGATGGGCCAGACGTTCGCATTGGAGCACAAGGACGTGCTGCTTGGCGTGCTGCCATTTTTTCATTCTTTCGGATTCACTGTCACGCTCTGGCTGCCCGCGGTGCTCGGTTGCGGCGTTGCATATCATCCGAGTCCGCTCGACCTGACTGCTGTGAGCGAACTGGTTCGCGACTATCGCGTGACGTTCCTGCTGGCGACTCCGACATTTCTGCAAGCGTACCTTCGCCGCGTGCTCGCCGGAGGATTTCGGAAGCTTGCAATTTGTCGTTGTGGGCGCGGAGAAATTGCCGGAGCGGCTGGCGCTGGCGTTCGAGGATCGTTTCGGCATACGGCCGCTCGAAGGGTACGGCGCGACGGAATGCTCGCCGGTGATTGCGGTGAACACGCGGGATTTTCGGGCGCCCGGTTTCCGGCAAGTGGGAGCGAAGCGGGGGCACATCGGCCATCCTTTGCCGGGCATCAGCGTTCGGATCGTCGATCCTGAGACGCGCGAGCGGTTGCCCGTTGGCACGGCGGGTCTTTTACTTGTGCGCGGGCCGAATGTGATGAAGGGCTATCTGGGCAAGCCGGAAAAAACGGCGGAAGTGTTGCAAGACGGCTGGTACATCACGGGAGATATTGCGGCGGAGGATGAAGACGGCTTCCTGACGATCACCGACCGGCTGAGCCGTTTCAGCAAGATCGGCGGTGAAATGGTGCCGCACATCAAGATCGAAGAAAAACTTCAGGAACTTGCCGGCGCGACCGAGCAGAAATTTGTCGTAACAGGGGTTCCCGATGGCAAGAAAGGCGAGCGGCTCGTGGTGTTGTACACGATAACGCCGGATGAACTGAAAGCCCTCCTCGATCGCATGCCCGAAACTGGGCTGCCAAATCTCTGGACGCCGCGCGCGAATCAGTTCTTTCACGTCGAAGAGTTGCCACATCTCGGGAGCGGCAAACTGGATCTGCGCCGCGTGCACGAGATGGCGGTCGATTTGTCCCCCGCCGAAAAGTAAGGTTGTATCGTGGCGGTTCGCCCTCGAAATGCGCGGTTCGACTCGTATTTGCGACCGTTCAGCAACTAAATTCGACCGCTCACCTGCTTCAAATTGCGAAACGTCCCGACTTGCACATAAAGTAGTGGTAGCTGGAGAACTTTTCGGTATGCAGAGACGAACACACAACTCGTTGCTTGGATCGGCGTTTCTAACGCTCGTCTGGGACTGCATCCGAATGGCATCCAGTCCCTCACGATAGTCAGATCGCCTCGAATCTGATTCATTCCAAGCAGCCAGCACCGTAAGTATTTTTTATGCGTCTTGACATTCGCCGTGCACCGGAGGAGTTCTGCGCCGGTTATGCCAGCCCAAGTGCGCCTGCGAAACTGATCTTGCACGAATCGGAGTGAGGAAAGGAGATGCCCATGTTCATCATCGTTGCAGCCGTTATTTACTGGGTTATCCGGTTCGCAGTGCCCCGCATTCGTGCGTGGGTTGCGCAACGAGAAGTGGAGCCTGCGATGATTGCCCTTCGGATTCCGATTGCGCGCCCTGTAAAAACGCAGCCGGATACGCTCTGCAACTACTGCGCATACGCGCACATCGTGCACGGATATGGCATGGGCGAAGAGATGATCGCGTGCGGTTACATGTTCCCGGCGAGAGAAGTTCTCTTCCGGGTGCATGAATGCACCGACTACAGGCCGAAGCGTGAACGCAACCGCGTGGAAATCGCGAGCGAGAGAGCGGTGTGTATCCTGCCTCTCGAAGAAACGGCAACTGATTTCCACGCGGTAGCTGCCGAACGCGACGGGGAGGGCGAACGTTGAATCGTCCTATCACTCAGCGAACCGGGCAGGGCCGCGATTTTTTGGATACTTGCGAAGTCGTGGCCCTGATCCGGGAAAACCTGCCGGTCTTGAGACCCTTCGTACCTCAGTACGAGCCGGCGCTACAAAAGCGTCCTAGAAAATTGCCAGCTTTACGTGCAGAAACTTCTTCGGATTCTGGCGGAAATCGCTGACCATCAGGCGCATATCGCCGGCGAGGCCGGTGAAATTGTCGTAGAACGCGGGGTCGCCGAAGAATTTGCCGATCGTGCCTTCGTTTGTATTCATCTTGGCGGTCGCTTCGCGGAAGTTCGCGGACGCATCTTTCAGATTCGTATACAGCGCATCGTCGGTGGTGAGCTTGCCGAGCGTGCCTTTGCCGGCGCGAACATCGGCCAGCAATGCGTTTCCGTTGTCCATCAGCTTTTTCGTGTTGTCGTACATCGCCGGATCGTAGACGAGTTTGCCGAGCGTGCCCTGTCCGCCGCGGACGGCTGCAATCACATTTTGCGCATCGCCAATCGAAGCATTTACGCGATTGTACAGTTCATCTGACTTCATAAGCTTTCCGGCAGTGCCTTCTCCGCGCTGAATGCCCGCGATGAGGTCATCTACTTTCGCAATCGTATCGTTAGCATGATTGTAGACGCCGGGATCGTTGAGGAGTTTGCCGAGCGTGCCTTGGCCGTCATTCACTTTGGTGAGGATCGTGCTGACTTGCGTGGAAAGATCGCCAAATTTTTGCACCAGGTCGCTCATCTGCGGCTGCTGTCCGCCGGGCAGGATGCCGTTGTTCGGGATCTGCGTGCCGGTGAGACCGCGTTTCACGGTAACGTAGCGATTTCCGAGCAAACCTTCGGTGATGAGGCTGGCGCTTGAATCGGTGCGGACGTCCTTCTGAAATTTTTTCTCGATTCGCAGGACGAGCGTGATGTTGTGTTGGTGGTCCTGCGGTTGCGGCGTCAACTGAATGGACTGCACGCTGCCGATGTCGACGCCGTCGAGGCGGACGGGCGCGCCCACCTGCAGACCTTCCACTTCGGGTAGATAGGTGATCACGCGATATTTCGGCCCGAGAATTCCCGCGCCGGTGACATAAAAGATCGCGATCGCGAGGATGAATAGACCCGCGAGCACAAAAAGTCCCACGCGAAGCTCTGTCCAGCTGAGTTGCTTCCGTTGCACCATTGCTTTTCCTCCGTTGTTGCGTCCTGCTGGCCGAACTATTCGGCCGATGCCAGATATTTTTTCAGGTACTCGTCCGATGACTTCAACATCTCGTCCGCCGGACCTTCGAAATATACTTTTCCATCGCGCAGCACGATCACGTTGGTTGCGAGCGATTGGGCGCGCGTTCCATTGCCGCCGAGGCGTTCCACGCGATTGTTCGCTTTGTCAAATCGGAAATTCGCGAGACCGAAGGCATCCTGCACGCGATGCGTGGCGAGAAGCGATGTGACATTTTGCGTATCGCGATCGCGCAGGATCAGGGTGATGATCGTCTGCGACGTAACGGGATCGAGACCGGCGGTGGGCGAGTCGTAAAAAACGATCGGCGGCCGGTCCACAAGAGCGCGCGCTATCGAAACTCGGCGGCGCATGCCGCCCGAAAGCTCCGCAGGATATTTTTCGATCGCATCTTCCATTTCTACGAACCGCAACGTTTCGCGGACCCGCTTGTCGACCTCTTCTTCGGCGACGTTGTCCTCGCGCAGCCGGAAAGCGACATTCTCCTCGACCGTGAGCGAATCGAAGAGCGCGCTCTCCTGAAATACGAATCCGATGCGGCGCCGAAAATCGAGAAGCTCATTCTCGGTCATTCCGGTTATTTCCTGTCCGGTAACCACAATCTGACCTGAATCGGCGCGCATCAAGCCTGCTGCAAGCTTCATGATAAGCGTCTTCCCCGAACCGCTCTCGCCGAGCAAAACCTTTGTTTCGCCGGGCGATACTTGAAATGAAATTCCGTCGAGGACGTCCCCTTCATCGAAACCGACGCGCACATCCTTGAACATGATTAGCGGTTCTCCCGGACGCGGGTCCGTCATCGCCGCCATCCTGATGGACACCCGAGTTCGCAGTTCATCGCTTGAAAAATGGATAGAGACGATGCGGTGCCGACGACAAAAATGCTGCGTGCGCAGACGTTCTCGGGAAGGACCCCGAAGATCATGGGAAGATTATAGATGGAAATCGGGTGGATTCGGAGTACGGGATTCCGCAGGCCCGCTATTTGTGAAACATGAATAACAACAATCGCGACAAAAAGAAATCTCCCACCAGGATGAGGACCGATGAGATGACGACCGCCGATGTCGTAGCTCGGCCGACGCCCTGCGTCCCGCCGCGAACCCGCAAACCCTGGTAGCATCCGACCGTCGCAATAATCAGACCGAACATCACTGGCTTCGCAAAGCCCTGAACCAAATCGCCAAAATCGAGCGCATCAATCGCGCGTGTCCAGAACTGCACAGGCCCGAGCCGCAGTGTGAAATAGGCGACGATGAAGCCTCCGATCAGGCCCACAAAATCGGAAATTGCAGTGAGCAGCGGCAACATGGTGACGGTTGCAATCACGCGCGGCGTCATGAGTTTGCGAATCGGATCGGTGCCAAGTGCGCGCATCGCGTCCACTTGCTCGGTGACGACCATCGAACCGAGTTCAGATGCCATGCCGGAAGCGTTGCGACCCGCTACAAGCAGAGCCGTGATGGCCGGGCCGAGTTCGCGGACAAGAGCGAGCGAAACGGCATCTCCTGTGAGCGCCGTCTCACCGAACCGTTCGAATTGCGATGCGGTTTGCAGCACCATCACGCCGCCGATAAAGAAGCCCGTGAGCACTACGATCGGCAGCGATCCCACGCCAATCACATCCATTTGCTCGAGCGCATCGAACCAATAATGCGGCGGCGTGAGGATATTGGTGATCGACTGAAAGGTGAGGAGCGAATAATCCTGCACCGCGAAGACTAGGCGCTTGATCGCGTCCCCGATGATCGAGGAGAGTGACTGCGTTTCACTGGCTTCGAGCATCGTGTCTGGACGCGCGAACAGACGCATCCGCGGCTCATCGAAGCGTAGCGTCGCAAAGGAGTTGCGTCAAGCAATCATCGCCCTCGACTGAAACCGGCTGCGGCTTTGCTTTACGCGCGTGAACGCGTCCGGTAGAATTGCGAGTTTGCCCGGCGTGACGGGCAAGATGCGGGGAGCATGCTTCGATTCGTCAGCGCGGGGGAATCGCACGGGCAGGCTCTGATCGCGTGGATCAGCGGTCTGCCGCTGGGCGTGCCGGTTGATACCGATTTCATCCAGCGCGAACTGCATCGGCGCCAGCTCGGCTACGGACGCGGCGGACGGCAACGGATCGAAAAGGACCAGGCGGATATTCTCGCCGGCGTTCGCCACGGCAGGACCATCGGTGCTCCCATCGCAGTTCGCATCGAGAATCGCGATTGGGCGAATTGGGAAAAAGCGTTGCCGGTGGAGGATACGGAGGGCGCAGATTCAGCGTCGGCTGGAGCAAAGGGCACGCAACGTCCTCTCACGGCACCGCGGCCGGGTCATGCCGATCTTGCGGGCGCGCTGAAGTTTAATTTGCATGATGCACGCTATATTCTCGAGCGCGCCTCGGCTCGGGAAACCGCGTCGCGTGTGGCGGCTGGCGCATTCGCAAAGCTGTTTCTGCATCAATTTGGCGCGACGGTGCTAAGCCACACGATTGCGGTGGGCCATGCGCGGCTTGAGCGCGCTGTAGAGTGGGCGGAAATTGAGACGGCCTGCGACAATCTGGATTCGCCGTTCCGCTGCGTTGATGCTGAGGCAGAAGCGCGGATGAAAGCCGAGGTGGACCATGTGCTGCGTGCAGGCGATTCGGTGGGTGGAGTTTTTGAGGTTGTCGCCCGCGGGATTCCGCCCGGGCTCGGCAGCCATGCACAATGGGACGAGAAACTCGATGCGCGGATCGCGCGTGCGGTGATGTCCATTCAGGCGGTGAAGGCCGTCGAAATTGGCACGGGCATAGCGAATGCCGGTAGTTACGGCTCAGAAGTGCAGGATGAAATTCGCTATGGGGCTTCGCGCAAACGATTCGATCGATCATCAAATCGCGCCGGCGGGATTGAAGGCGGCATCACGAATGGCGAGAATGTAGTGGTTCGCGGGTACCTGAAACCGATTTCAACTCTAAGGCGCCCGCTGCTCACCGCCGATATGAACACGAAAGAAGCGGTAAAGGCGGCGTATGAGCGCTCGGATGTCTGCGTGGTGCCGGCGGCGGGAGTGGCCGGTGAAGCGATGATAGCGCTAGAGCTTGCTTCGGCATTCCTCGAGAAATTTGGTGGCGACTCGTTAGACGAAACCCGGCGAAATTTCGAAGGTTATGAACATCAACTTGACGGTTTCTAATCGCGGAGCGGAATTGAGGAACTATTCGAGATGATTCATCCGATTGTGAAATACGGCGACCCGGTGCTCGAGACGCCGACAAAGCGAATCGAAAAATTCGACGAAGAGATCCAAAAGCTCGTCGCGGACATGTTCGAATCCATGTACGCAGCATCGGGCGTGGGTCTCGCCGCTCCTCAAATTGGAATCGGGCTTCGGATGGCCGTGATTGATGTCTCGAATGGAAAAAATCCTGAAGCCAAGCTCGTGTGCGCAAATCCGGAAATCATTCATGCCGAGGGCGAACAGCGCGAAGAGGAAGGCTGTCTCTCGCTACCCGGATTCCGAGGCCACGTGGCGCGGCCTCAATACGTCACGGTGCGCGCGCAAGACGCTTCCGGCACTGAATTCGAAATGCGCGGCGAAGGCTTGCTCGCACGGGCGTTCTGCCACGAGATCGATCATCTGAATGGGACGCTTTTCATCATGCATCTCGGCATGCTGAAGCGCGATATGATCAAACGCAAAATTCGCAAGATGAAAAAAGCGGGCGAGTGGTAGCGCCGCCGTGCCGCTAAAGCTGGTATTTTGCGGCACGCCCGCCTTCGCAGTTCCCTCCCTCCGCGCGTTGCTCGCTGATTCGTACTTCCAGGTCGCCGCTGTCGTCACGCAACCGGATCGCCCGCGTGGCCGAGGCAAGAAAACGGCGAGTTCGCCCGTAAAAGACGTCGCGCTCGAAGCTGGCATCCCTGTTTATCAGCCTGAGAAAATCAAGTCCGAATCGTCGCTCGATTATTTCAAGCGCCTCGCGCCTGATGTCGTCGTGATTATCGCCTACGGGCAAATCATTCCTGCCTCGCTAATCGCAATCCCGCGCCTAGGCTGGATTAACCTTCACGGTTCCCTGCTGCCGAAGTATCGCGGCGCCGCTCCGATCAACTGGGCGATCATTAACGGCGAAAAAGTGACGGGCCTGACCACGATGCAAATCGATGCGGGACTCGACACCGGCCCCATGCTATTGAAATATCAGACCGGGATCGGCCCCGATGAAACCGCGCTTGACCTTTACGCCCAACTCGCAGAAGCGGGCGCCCCGCTGATAGTTGAAACTTTGAAGAAGCTTGACCAAGGCGAAATTGCGCCCGTGCCTCAGGACAATTCACAAACCACCCTCGCGCCGCCGCTAAAGAAAGAAGATGGCCGAATCGATTGGTTTCTGCCGGCTCCGAAAATCTACAACCGCATCCGCGGACTGCAACCGTGGCCCGGCGCTTTCACCACGTTTCGAGGAGCAATGTGCCGTATCTGGGGCAAGCCGTTAAAACCGGCAGCAGCAGGCGGCACGCCAGGAATCATTTTGCCGACGCAAGAGGACGGCCTGCTCGTAATCTGCGGAGCCTCTACAGTGCTCCACGTGGAGCAAGTCCAAATCGAAGGCCGCAATCGCATCAGCGACCGCGAATTCATGAATGGCGCGCGCATCGAACCCGGCGAGCACTTCGGCAGTTAGAGTCTGATGCCTGTCCTGGTCTCTTCTCGCTTCGTAGCGAATGTGATTTCATACTTCTGTGCCCATTAGCCCAGCGCGAACGATCGCATTTGAAGTGTTGCGCCGCGTGGAAGCGGAGGGTGCGTATGCCAGCGATGTGCTTCATGCCGAGCTTGGCTCTCGTGTAACGCCCGAAAACGCCGCGCTCGCTACCGAGATCACGTTCGGCGTGCTTCGATGGCGCAGGCTTCTCGATTTTCTGCTTGGTCGCCAGCTCAAGAAACCTATCGCACAGCTGGATTTGCCCGTGGCACTTGCGCTCCGCATGGGCCTTTACCAGATTCGCTTTCTCGAACGCATTCCGCCGCGCGCGGCAGTGAATGAATCTGTGGAGTTGGTAAAGCGGGCGCGCAAATCCTCGGCAGCTTCCCTTGTAAATGCAGTCCTGCGCCGCGCCTCTGCTGACCAAAGTGAACGGCCAAGCACTACGCGGGAATCATTCGATCAGCTGATTCCGAGAAACTTGCCTGTTGCCGATCGCCTCGGCATTCTGCATTCGCACCCTACATGGCTCGTTGAGCGCTGGCTAAAAAACCTTGGCGAGGCAAGCGCAGAGTCGCTACTCGAGGCGAACAACCGAGCACCAAACCTCAGCTGCGCGATCCACGAGGCCGCGAATCGCGATGAGGCTTTAGCCACGCTAAAAAAGAGAGGCCTTTGTATCGAGCCCGGCCTACTCCTCAATTCGGCATTTGTAGCACGCGGCGGCAGCCCAGCACGCACCGAATCGTTCCGCCAGGGTGCAATCTCAATTCAGGATGAAGCCTCGCAAGCCATTCCATTGCTGCTCGAGGTGCATCCAGCGGATGTCGTACTCGATCTATGCGCGGCTCCCGGCGGCAAGACTCCGCCCCTCATCCGCGCCGCCGGCCGGACCGGGTTGGTCGTTGCGACAGATCGTCACGCGCATCGTCTCCACGCCATGCGCAGTCAATTTCAAAGGTTAAGTCTCGGCGGCGTGCAAATCGTCGAACTCGACGCCACTCGCGATCTCCCATTCGGCCGCCAGTTCGATCGCATTCTCGTCGACGCGCCCTGTTCCGGTACAGGAACCCTAGGCCGCCACCCAGAAATTCGCTGGCGCCTTCGCTCCGAACAGCTCTCTGAATTCCACCAGCTGCAAGTTGGAATTCTCACCTCAGCGATCAAACAGCTCGCACCGGGAGGTCGCCTCGTTTATTCAACGTGTTCGATGGAGCCAGAAGAGAACGAGGAGGTCGTATCCGAGGTGTTAACCAGCGCCGCATCTGTTCAGCCTATAGGGCGGGATGAAATTGCCAAATCGCTTGCACCACGCCTCGCACCCGGCCTCGACCCGCAAAGTCTAATCGACGCCGACGGCCAATTCCGTACGTCGCCCGCCGCGCATCACACCGACGGCTTTTTCGCCGCGGTGCTGGAAAAGACGGCCGCTACAAAACCGTAACGCTCCTCACGATTTTCCCTTCCCAGTTTTCGCTTTCCCCGCTAGGCTCATCGTCTGGAGCCGGGCAGACGAATGACCTTCCGCGAGCGCATCGAATGGATTTTTCGCATGACGCTGATGCTGTTCATCCTGGCTTCCGTGGCGTTTCTCAGCGCGCTGCTCGCCGTTCGTTTCACTATCCAGGGACGCGAAGTCGCAGTGCCAGACGTTGTAGGGAAAAAAGCCGTCGAAGCCCAACAGATGCTGCAGGGCCGCGGCATAAACATCAAAATCGAAGATCATATCTACAATCCGCTTCCGGTCGACGAAGTAGTGCGCCAGAGCCCCCCAGCGGGCTCGAAAGTAAAAATCGGACAATACGCGCACGTGGTGCTCAGCCTCGGCCCGCAAAAAGAGACGATTCCGCTCCTCGAAGAACGTAGCCTCCGCGCCGCGCGAATAGAACTAATGAGGACCGGAATGCAGATCGGCGAGATTTCGTCGCTCTATCTTCCCGGCACCGCGAACGACGAAACGGTTCTCCGCCAGGATCCCGCGCCTGGGAAAACGGACATCACCAGCCCCCACGTAAATCTTCTTGTCTCACGTGGCCCGCGTCCCGAGTCGTACATAATGCCGGAACTTGCCGGCCTCACACTTGCTGAGGCAGAGGCGAGAATGTCGGCAACGGGGCTCAAGCTCGGCAAGCTCACCTTCGTGCCCACCTTGGGCGCTCAACACGGCGTCGTGATCACGCAGCCTCTACCGCGAGGCTCGCGCATACAAGCAGGCACCACCATCGACTTACAGCTATCTCAATAGCCTGCAATCTCTTGTGCTAAACTTCCCGCTGGCGTCATGAGCTATGCGCGCATAGAAATTGCCCCTTCCATCCTGGCCTCCAATTTCGCGAAGCTCGGCGAAGAAATTCGCACGATCGAAGAGGGCGGCGCGGACGTTCTCCACGTGGACGTGATGGACGGCCATTTCGTCCCCAACATCACAATCGGAATCCCCGTTGTCGCTTCCTTACGCAAAGCAACCCGCCTGCCCCTCGACGTGCATCTCATGATCGAGAATCCCGAGGAATACATCGAAGAGTTCGTGCGCGCGGGCGCCAACCGGGTTCTGGTCCACGAGGAAGCTACTGTTCACTTGGACCGCGCTCTCGCGATGATTCGAGAGCATGGAGCGGAAGCAGGAGTGGTAATCAATCCGGCCACACCCGTGGTGATGCTGTCAGAAGTCCTCGATAGGGTGGATACGGTGCTGGTGATGTCCGTGAATCCTGGATTCGGCGGCCAGAAATTCATCCCTGGGGCGTTCGAGAAAATTCGCCACCTGAGTGAATGGCGTGCGCGATATAATGGCAAGTTCCGGATTGAAGTGGACGGGGGAGTCGATCTGGAAAACATAGCCGAGCTTGCAAAAGCCGGAGCCAATACGTTCGTTGCCGGAACATCTGTATTCCACACCTCTGATCCATCGGCTTCCGTGCGTCAATTGCGTCAGCTCGCAAACAATGCTCTGAGCCAGAAGGCGTGAGCGGGGATAGCCTGGCCCAGACGAAACAGCGGCGGGGGATAATGAAAAAGCAGCGAATTCTTAAAGCTCTTCTAGCAATAGCGATTTTTTGCGGAATCAATTCCAACGTCAACGCGCAGTTCATCAAGAAACCAGGAAAGAAAACACAGCCCGCCAAGCCCGCGGCGGATACGGACCCCAACTCCTCCGCTCAGCCCGACAAGCTTCTATTCGATCGCGCGCAGGAAGATGTCAAGCACGGCCGCTTTACCGAGGGCCGGCTCTCGCTCCAAACGCTCATCAACACCTATCCCGATAGCGAATATCTCGCTAAAGCCAAGCTGGCCGTTGCGGATTCCTATTTCAAGGAAAACGGCACGTCGAACCTCACTCAAGCAGTGGCGGAGTACAAAGACTTCATCACCTTTTTCCCGTTCCTCGAGGAAGCCGCATACGCGCAGATGCAGGTCGGAATGGCGCATTACAAAATGATGGAAAAGGCCGACCGCGACAACTCGCAGGCTCAAATGGCCGAGGACGAGTTTCAGGCAATGCTCCTGAAATACCCACAGAGTCCCTTCGCGCCGCAAGCGGAGCAGCGTCTCCGCGAAGTGCAAGAGGTTCTCGCTGACGGCGAGTATAAGATCGCTCACTTTTACTACACCAAGCAGGACTATCGCGCTTCTGCCGCTCGCATTCTGGAAGTCGTAACTCGCTACCCGCTATACAGCCAGAGCGATGAAGCCCTCTGGATGCTCGGCGACATTTATGCCCGCGTTAGGGCGGAAGTGAAAAACGAAGATCAGCGCAACTATTGGAACGCTTTGTCCGGCAAGGTCTACGCGCAAATCGTCGAGCAGTATCCGCTTTCGCCGCGCGCGCAGGACGCCAAGGCACGCCTGAAACAAATGGGCCTCCCCGTGCCGGCATCCAATCCCGATGCTGTTATCCGGATGCAAAAGGAACGCGACTACGAAAAGCAGCACCACGAAAGCGCGTTAATGAAGACCCCCAAGAATATGCTTCACGGCGCGCCGGACGTTTCTCTCGCGGCTCACATCGGCCAACCGAATCTGAATCCTCCCGATGACGCGGTGGCCGCCAGCGAAGTTCTCAAGCCAAACTCGGGCGGCGGCTTCAGCTTGTCTGTTGGATCAGGATCCTCTGGCAGTGCCGCAGATTCATCGACAACGACCAGTTCAGGAAACACGACGAAGCACGAGGATGCGCCTGCTTCTCAGACAACCGTCGAGCGCGGTCCCGGGGGCGGAACTATCCTCGGCGTTCAGATCCCCACCGGGGACACATCCACGAACGCGCCAACGGCGGGAAGCGAGCAGCCGGCTCCTGCGGCGTCACCGGTGCAGCCTGCCGCAAACGCCCCAGATTCTAGCGGCACCCCTTCGCCTGCAGCAGCACCCACCGGGGCTGCATCCAGCGCGCCTGCGGGCTCTAATGACCAGCCAGCGGGCACGCAGGCGGCTTCTCAGACAGGCCAATCCGCCGCTGACTCTTCAAGTTCTTCCAGCAGCACCCAAACCGCAGCGCCGGCCGCAAGCAGCTCATCCGACGATTCCAAAGACTCCACCAGCAAGAAGAAAAAGGGTGCTCGAAAGCTGATTCCCTGGTAAAGCCCCGTTAACTGCCTACTAACATCTCAGGCACGCCTGTACTTCGTGTCCGTTGACGCCCCCGTTTAGGGGTGCTGCAATAGGGTAGCGAAAGGGGTCGGCGTGTCGCTGTGCGGGTGCGCCGCGAGGTGGTTCAAGTGCCCAGAATTCTGGTCGCGGACGACAATACCAACATCCAGAAAATGGTCGTGTTGGCGTTTGAAGAGCGCGGTGTTGATGTAATTGCCGTCGGCAACGGCGAAGCGGCGGTGCGCCGCATTCCCGATGCGAATCCCGATCTAGTGCTCGCCGATGTCTTCATGCCCGTGCGCAATGGCTATGAAGTCTGTGAATTCGTGAAGAAAGATACCCGCTTCGCTCATGTTCCCGTGATCCTCTTGGTCGGCGCCTTTGATCCGCTCGACGAAAAAGAAGCACGCCGCGTCGGTGCCGATGGCGTTTTGAAAAAGCCTTTCGTTCCGCCTGATCCGCTGATCGCAATGGTGATGTCCGCGCTCGAAAAAAATCCCAAGGTCGCAGCAGAACTCGCCAAGGCGCGCGAAACTCCGCCGGAACCGCCTCCACCGCCTGTGATGGAAATTGCGGCAAAGGCCGAACCGAAACCGCTTCCCGACTTTCCCGAGCCCTCGCCGGAAGAAGCTGCCGCTATCTACGGCTTCGGCAAAGGCGTTCGCTCGCTCGATGACGAGCCCGAGACCGAAACAAAGGAAAGCAAAGCGCCGAAAGCGCCCGTTGCGAAAACAAAAGACGCTGACGAGGATGAAGACGATTTTGACGGAGCCGCCACCGCGACCGATTGGCGCCGCACCGGCGGAATGGATTTCGAGATTCCCGAAAACACCGCCGTCGATCCGGCATATTCCTACGGCAAAGATCTGGCGCCGATCACGTTCCCGTCCGAAAAAGAAGTTCCGCCGAAACGCATTCACGTGCGCGACGACGAACTCGATCGCGAACCTGTCGCGCCGTTGGCACCGATCGGACAGCAGCTCTCCTCAAAGCCTGCCGAATCCTCTCCCACAACTGAAGAGGAGGAAACTCAGTCTTTCGCCCCATACGGCATGAGGCTTTCCGCCGAACCGTCTGCCTCCGAACAGGACGCTCCTTCGGCCTGGCACGAGAGTGCGGCATTCAAGTCCGCGGCTAATAATCCCGCAACGCTTGAGGAAGAACCGGCGGCACCCGCTGCTGCGGCGAAGAAGGACGAAGCGCCCGCAGTGGTCGAGATGAAGCAACCCTCGCCTGCGCCGGTCGTCGCCAAAGTTTCCCAGTCAGCCACACCCTGGACAGATTTGACCGCGCCGCCCTCGGAATATCCCGATGGTAGCTGGATGACGGATTCAAGCTCAGCTCCCGCGACCCATGTTTCTGAACCCAAGCCAAGCTTGAAGACCGAGCCCGTGCGTGAGCCAGAACCAGTCGCCTCCGCTCCTGCGTGGCGCATGGAACCTGCCATCACGCAACCTGCATCTTCGGAATCGTCGTGGCGTTCGCCTCTGGAATCGCGGCCGGAAACCGAGCATCGCGCCGAAAGCGAATCTCGGGAAGAGGCAAAGCCCCGCAAAAAATCCTGGTTCGCCGATGCCATCGAAGCCGTTCGCGAAGTCGTTCATGGCAACCCGCCCACTGCGGCCGAACCTGAACAACCGATCAGCACATCGCACGTCGATGCTGCATCTGAGCCTGTGTCCGAATTAGCGCCGGAGCCCGTAGTCAGCACTTCGCTCGTGGCACCGGTTCGCGAGCAAGTCCCTGAAGAGTTTCACCGGGAATCCAGCGTCCGGGAAAGCAGCGCAACGGAGACTGCCGAAACATCGTCGGCCTTCAGCGAGCGCCCGAGTTTCGAAAGGAAACCCGACGCCGAAATCATCAATGCCCCCGCCGCCAGCGCGCCATCCCACAAGGATCCTGCGCTCGAAATGCCACCGGCAGCGCGTGTTACGCCCGAACCTTTGCTCGTTCACGATGAACCCACGCCTTCATCTTACGAGGATCATCACGAGCACACTGCGCCGCTTCAATCGTTCCCGTTCCCGGGCCAATCCGAGCCTACGAATGGCGAACCTGCCGCCGATCTAGCTGCGACGTCGCACGAGGAAGAAGCGCCCATTTTTGCAGCGGCCCCTGAAGCGTCAGTCGCTGACGAACCCGCTCACGCCGATTTCAGCGAACGCATCCCGACCGTGCCTCCGCCCAATCGCGAAGCTCTCGCGGGCATCCCGTTCTTGATTCCCTCGCCTGCGGTTCTCGAACAGGTGAATGCGCCGGAAGCCGCAGCGCCCCAGGCGAACCTTGACGAAGTCGTCCAGAGAGTCCTCGAGCGCCTCGAGCCTCAGCTTCACGAGCTGCTCTCAAAGAATCTACTGAAGCCTCTCGTCGAGAACATGCTCCAAGCCGAACTGGCAAAAAAAGACAATAGATAACGGATTCGGTCAGCGCGCCCGTCGCTGCCCTTCCAATCAGCAAAGCTCTTCTAGTCAACGTAGCTCAGGTCCCGTAGCGGCCACCGGCCGCGACTGACCTGAGGCTTCTTCCCGGACGACGCACTCACTCGATTTGACGCTCCCCACTCGCCGCCCTTATATTAATTGTTTCCTCTGCACGCAAAATTCAACGTGCACTAAGGAACCAATGCCCCGCGAAATACCCAAAGCCTACGAGCCGCAGGAAATCGAAGCCCGCTGGGCCAAGACGTGGTTTGACGAAAACCTCTTCCGCGCAGAAAACTCGCGGCCGACGGTCCCAAATTCTCTATCGCCCTCCCGCCTCCCAACGTCACCGGCTCCATCCACATGGGCCACATGCTCGAACACACTCAGATCGACATGCTCGTCCGCTGGCACCGCATGCGCGGCGAACGTACCCTCTGGCTCCCGGGCATGGACCACGCCGGCATCGCCACGCAATTCGTGGTCGAGCGCATGCTCGCCAAGGAAGGAATCAAGCGCCAGGATCTCGGCCGCGAGGAATTCGAGCGCCGCGTCTGGCAGTGGAAAGCGGAAAGCGGCGGCGTGATCAAGGAGCAGATGATCCGCCTCGGTGCCTCCTGCGATTGGACGCGCGAAAAATTCACGCTCGAGCCCGCGCTCTACCGCGCCGTTCTCGAAGCTTTCCTGCGCCTCTATCGCGAAGGCCTCATCTATCGCGGCCGCTACATGGTCAATTGGTGCCCGCGCTGCCAGACCGCCATCAGCGACCTCGAAGTCGTCCACAACGAGCGCACCGGCCAACTCTGGTACATCCGCTACCCGCTCGTCGGCTCCAACGGACATCCTCGTCGTCGCCACCACGCGCCCCGAAACCATGCTCGGCGACACCGCCCTCGCCGTCCATCCCGACGACGATCGCTACAAACACCTCATCGGCAAAAAAGTAATGCTGCCGCTGATGAATCGCGAAATCCCCATCATCGCCGACGCTTACGTCGACCGCGAATTCGGCACCGGCGTCGTGAAAATCACGCCTGCGCACGATCCCAACGACTTCGAAGTCGGCAAGCGCCACAATCTCGCCGAAATCGACGTGATGACCGACGACGGCCACATGAGCGACGCCGCCGGAAAATATGCCGGCCTCGAACGCTTCGTCGCGCGCGCCCGCATCGTCGCCGACCTCGAAGAGCTCGGCCTCATCGAACGCATCACCGAGCACACTCACTCCGTCGGCACCTGCGACCGCTGCAAAGCCATCGTCGAGCCGCGCCTCTCCACACAATGGTTCATGAAAATGAAGCCGCTCGCCGAGCCCGCGAAAAAAGTCGTGCTCGACGGCCTCATCGAAGTCGTCCCCGATAATCAGCGCACCATCCTGCTCAACTGGCTCGAGAATATTCGCGACTGGTGCATCTCGCGCCAGCTCTGGTGGGGCCACCGCATCCCCATCTGGCATTGCGCGGATTGCAAAGAAATGATCCCCGCGCTCGATTCGCGCGTCGAAATCGTCGACGGCCACGCCCGCGCAGCAAGCCCGCCCACGAAATGCCCGAAGTGCGGCGGCTCAAAGCTCACCCAGGACAAAGACGTCCTCGACACCTGGTTCAGCTCCGGCCTCTGGCCCTTCTCCACGCTCGGCTGGCCCGACGACACGCCCGACCTGCGCACCTATTACCCGACGAGCCTGCTCATCAGCGGCTACGACATCCTGTTCTTCTGGGACGCCCGCATGATCATGATGGGCCTGCACCTCAGCGGTACACCGTTCTGAGTCCGACCTTGGGTGTTCCGATTCCAGAGGGAGCACTCCCAAGAATAATTCCCTTCCGCCGCCTCTACCTCCACTCCCTCGTCCGCACCGCCGAAGGCGCCAAAATGTCAAAAACAAAAGGCACCGGCGTCGACCCCCTCCAACTCACCGACCAATACGGCACCGACGCCCTGCGCTACATGCTCGCCAGCATGTCCGCCCCCGGCACCGACATCATCCTCAGCGAAGACCGCATCCTCGGCGCTCGCGCCTTCGCCAACAAAATCTGGAACGCCGCCCGCTTCCTCTTCTTCAATCTCGAAAAAATCGAAGCCCAGGGCGTCACGCTCGAAGAACTGGCCGCGCCGGAAATCCGCGCCAAAGCCCCCTATCCGTCACAAAGCGAAAGCGATCTCGCCCACCGCTGGATTTTTTCGCGCCTCTCCGCCGTCGCCGCGCAAGCAAACAAAGCCCTCGAAGATTTCCGCTTCCACGAGGCCTGCCAGACCATCTACCAATTTTTCTGGGGAGATTTCTGCGACTGGTACATCGAGTGGGTCAAGCCTCAGCTCGCCGACACGAACCGCGAAATCGCAACTCGCCGCCTGGCGCAACATTTTCGCCGCGCTCGACGCCGCCCTGCGCCTGCTGCATCCCATCATGCCCTTCCTCACCGAAGAACTCTGGCACCGCCTGCCGCAGCCAGCAGGCGCGCGCTCCATCGCGCTCGACAGATTTCCCGAGCCGCGCGCTCAATGGACCGACGCCGCAGCCGAACACGGCATGGCCACGCTTCAGGAAATCATCATCGCCGCCCGCAACATCCGCGCCGAAATGAAGCTCGACCGAAAAGAAAAAGTCGCCGCCGATTTTTCCACCGGCCGATCCGCAATCCACAAACTAGTCGAAGCAAAATCTTGATCCGCTCCTGCGGCTCGCGACGCCTTTCCGCGCTCCAAATCTCATCTGGCCATCTCGATCCCGCCGGCGCCGCCATGCGCTCCACTGCGCAATTCGATCTGCGCATCGCCTACGGCGAATCATCGACAAGCAAGCCGAAATCGCGCGCCTCAAAAAAGAAATCGAGCGCCTCGCGAAAGACATCGAATCGAAGAAAGCGCGCCTAGCCGACGAAACCTTCTTAAGCAAAGCCCCCGCAAAAATCATCGAAGAACTGAAAGCCACTCTCGCCCAGCGAATCATTGAGCACCAAAAACTCCTCGATCGCCTCCTCCAGCTCGAATAGCACCTCTATACGGCCGGGGGTATGTCTGACACCTCAGACCGGCGACATTACTGACTTTTTCGTCCGGCTTTGGAGGGCGTGGGGTGCAGGGAAGGGAAAGCTTCCCCTTCTCCTGCCTCATCCCGGGAGTTTCGCTCAGAAATACGCTCTGAGACCTCCAGCGAAATTGGCCCGCTCCTGGACGCGCCTCACTTGCAGGGCGCTGGCGTGCTTCGGCTCCTGCACACGCTCCGGATACACACGCGTAGACCGCGTGTACACCGTGCTGGGACGGCCGGCCAACCTTGGGGCGAACCCGATGAAATCATTTAATCAGTAATGCCTATTATTTACTTGACATGGATAACTTGTTCTATATATATATTACTTCGTTAACGGATCGCTCTTAAACGATAACCCTACCATCTCCGGCACCACGCACCACGATTGGAATCATCAACCCTGGGCTTGAGGCTCTCGATTAAACCCAGACAGAATTCTCACATCATAGTCTATCGCAGTGTAACGGGCCCTTCTGCAGACACGAAGTAGACTAAATACTGTTTAAGTATTTTATTTATTCGGCGAACACCAGTCGCCATAGGAGACCCTTCATGACACGCTCCGGTTTGCGGATACTTGCGCCCATTTGCCTGATTTGCTTCATGTTGTGCAATCCCTCTCCATCTCGCGGACAGACCTTCACATTGACCGGGGGTCTTCACACCATGCGCGCCGGACACACGGAAACGCTCCTTCAAAACGGAATGATCCTGATCGTAGGCGGCCTTGACGGTGGCACCCTCAACAGCGCAGAACTCTACAACCCGGCGACCGGAGCTTTCACAGTCACCGGCAGCTTGGCTCACGCCCGCTATTACCACACTGCGACGCTCTTGAGTGACGGAACCGTCCTGATTGTTGGCGGATTCTCGAGCGGCAATGTTCGCGCTGACAATGAGATTTACACGCCTGCGACGGGAGCGTTCACAGCAGCCGGGAGCTTGGTTACGGCGAGGGTGTACCACACCGCAACGCTCCTCACTAGCGGGAAGGTCCTTCTCGTGGCTGGCCAAAACGGAAGCGGCGGCACACTCGCTAGCGTTGAGCTTTACGATCCGGCGGCAAAAACTTGCGCAGGCGTGGGCAATATTAACCATGCGCGATACCTTCACACCGCGACCACGCTTCAAAACGGAAAAATCCTGCTTGTTGGGGGCTTTTCGAGCGGCAATACCCGTTCCATTGCCGAGCTGTATGACCCTAACCTCGGTATGTTCACCGACACCGGCAGCACTACCGTGCCGACCGTTTATCACACCGCGACTCTGTTGAACAACGGGTTGGTACTGATTGCGGGGGGAAACCAGGGCAACGGCAGCAATTACCTCGCGACTGCCGAGCTCTACGACTCGACCACTGGGCTCTTCACTGCGACCGGTAGCTTGCACACCGCTCGACAAGAGCATGGTTCGGCACTTTTGAACGATGGAACTGTATTGGTCGCCGGCGGCTATAACGGAGCCTACCTCGCGAGCGCAGAAATATACAACCCAGTGACGAAAGCCTTCGCTGTCACCGGCAACCTGAACACCGCCCGCATCGAACCCTTCATGCCTTCCGTGCCCTTGTTGGGAAACGCCGGAACGGTTCTCATCGCCGGTGGGCGCAACTCAAGTTACCTCTCGAGCGCCGAGCTCTACCATGGAGCGCAGGCGTTCTCGGGTCATGTCAATCCCAAGTACATTGTGGTCGGCGTCACCTATGCGCCGCCTGGTCATCTCAGCACCGTCGCCTATGGACACAGCACTTCTCTCGGCACCACGACAGCAAATAGCAGCTCTTTTGCCCATGGTCTAACGGAGAGCGTGAGCATCGGCGGAATGACCGGCGAATGCACTGGGGGCATTGACGGGCCCATTTTCGGATTTTTTGCTGGCGTCTGTGTTACGGGGACCCAGAGCTCCTCCTACACCCAGCAATCGAACAGCTCGCTTTCCGTCAGCGTCGTCAACAAGACAAGCGTCCTCAACACGACCAGCGGAACACCAAATGACTTCATTCCAATAAATCATGACTACGACATAGTTTGGTTATGGCTGAATCCAATAGCCAGCTTCACTTACGTCACGCCCGGTAACATTCAATGGAATGGGTTCGGGTTTGACGGCACCGACATGCCAGGTCTGGACATTTGGCCCGTCCTCCTCGGCTATTTGAACGGTCATTTTGGAGCACTTGATCCCCAGGATGCGAGTGTATTAGCGCGTTCTTGGGTGACGAGAAACACAACCAATCCTCAGACTTTTCCTCCCGGAGAGGGCCCCGGCTTAACCGCGGCGGACCTCGCTAAAATAGCGAAAGCTGACCCCTGGGGCGCAAATCCTTCCTATAGCGTAATCTTGGCGGGCGTTTCTCCGCCCACCACGACCGACGGTCGCTTTACGATCGTGCCAGTCAATGGAACCAACACCCAGAGTTTTGACTATAAGCAAGCTGGGCCAGGCAACGGTTCGGGTCTCACGCAGGCCTACACAAATGAAAACACGACTACTACAACTGTGTCGAATGGCAGTACCTATACATATACGCAGGCATTCGGCGTCGAGGAAAAAGTCGCAGGGAGTTTCTTCTGGCAATCCGTGATGTTCGATTTCATGCAAACGAGCACATTTACATGGACCCATTCGTTTCTTCTCACCACCAATAACATCGCTGACAGTACGAGCATGCTGACCATCACCGGCCCCCCCTGTCCCGCTCAGACTCCACCCTGCAATCCCCTATACGTTCCAGCGTTGCCAGGCTCCCCTTCTGAACTCGATGTTTACCAGGACAATATCTACGGTACGTTCATGTTCTGGGGAGTTCAGTAAACGCTTCGCAGCCGCCAGCTTTGCAAGCTGGCGGCTTCTTTCAATTCACCAGCGTGGGCTTCAGCCTGCGCCAACACCGCAAAACGCCACCAAGACAATCGACTTGCCTTGAATGCGCGTTCATTCTTTTCGGTAGTACGGCATTCCTCTTTGCCCAGAGAACCGAAGTGCCTGTGTCCCGATTAGCCAACAGCGCATCTCGCGATGCTTGCAAACCGGACGTAATCGTTCTTTCGTTTTACCCTGGCCGGACGATTGCCACGCAGCACACCGCTTGAATCGCCGGCCTCCCCGCGAACATCACTTAAGTGAGGAGGCGACAACATGCGCTTCGCCAGAATCGTCTTCACGATAGCCGGAATGTACGGCATCGTAGTCCTCGTTCCCGCCGCTCTTGCTCGAATCAAAATTCGGCCGCGACTATCCGCCGCCCGTCATCCATCCGGAATTTTTCTACGGCTTCTTCGCACTTGGTATCGTCTGGCGAATCCTATTCCTGATCCTCGCCACTGACCCGATCAATTACCGCACCATGATGATTCCTTCCATGCTCGAAAAAATAGGCTATCCCGTCGCCCTGATCGTCCTGCATCTCCAAAATCGCATCGCCCCGCGCATGTTCGCCCTCGGCAGCCTCGACTGGATCTTTTTTATTCTTTTCTTCATCGCCTCAGAAAACCCAGCCCCAGTAGGGCGGGTCTGAAGACCCGCCCGCGTCACCCACATCTCGCCGCCATCCACGAACTCCGCAGTAGGGGCACAGCGCGCCGTGCCCGCTGTAACAACATCGCCACGCGAACCCCATGCCCGATTCGATCTCCGTTGTATACTCCCAGCAACAAGTTCTCAAAACCCGGCATCCCATCGGGAGCCCACATGCGAATACTCCGCCCCCTCGCACTCGTACTAATCGCATTCGTCGTGCGCCCAGCTTTCCCCCAAGACGCGCCCGCCAAGCGCCTCACCAATCAAGACATCATCGAAATGACCAGCCTCAACCTCTCAGACGACGTCATCATCGCCAAAATCCGCAGCGCTACCAGCGCCGACGCCTCCAGATTCGACACCACCGTCGACGGCCTCAAAGCCCTCAAAGCCGCCAACGTCTCCGATGCCGTCATCAAAGTGATGATCAATCCCGCTCCGCCTCCTCCTCCCGTAGTCACAACCGCCGCCCTCATGACCCTCGACCCAAATTTTCCGCCACCAGAAGTCGGCGTCTACTGGAAGGACGGCCCAACCTTCGTCTTCATCGAAGGCGCCGCCCTCTCCCGCACCAAAGCCGGCGGACGCGCAGCCAGCTTCGCCACCGACGGCATTCGCGGCCAGCATTGGGACGCCGTCATCGAAGGCCCCACCTCGAAAAATCACGTGAAAGATCGCCGCCCGATTTTTTACTTCTACGTTCCCGATGGCTCGAGCGCCGCCGACTATGCGCTGATCAAACTCCAGAAAAAAGGTGACCGCCGCGAATTCCAGGTAGGCTCTTTCGGCGGCATCGGCGGTGGCAAATCCGGGGTGAAAAAAGACAAGGAAGTTTCCTGCTCCTCCGAACACGTCGGCATCAGAATGTACAAAATCACCCTCAACGAAGACCTCAAGCCCGGCGAATACGCGTTCTTCATGGGCACAGGCTCTCAGTCCAACATGTCCTCAGGTCGCGTCTCCTCCTCCTCAGGTGGCGCCGCCAGCGGCCGCGTCTACGACTTCAACATCCCCGAGTAGTCGTGCGAGGCAGAAAGTGCCTCTTCGTCGAAGCCATAAGCCTGTCATCCCGACCGTAGCGGAGGGCTCTCTCTTTGCAGACGTCTTCAGGATTCAGCACCCAGCTGCCTCGTCCCGCATCTGATTTTTGAAACCGAACGGTAATGTCAGACGTAAAACAGCTTGGAGGATTAACCATGATTGAATCCTCAGATCTGCGAATGACGAAATTTCCGCTCAACCACGGAGCCGGCCATATCCCCGCACTCGGCTTTGGCACTTTAATTCCCGACCCAGCCGTAACGATAACTGCCACCAGAGACGCACTCGAAGCCGGATTCCGTCATCTGGATTGCGCGGAACGATACGGGAACGAGCGCGAAGTTGGCAAGGCATTGCAGGCAGCACTTGCCGCGGGAGCAATCGCGCGCGAAGATCTTTTCGTCACAACGAAGCTGTGGAACTCCAATCACCGGCCCGAGCGCGTCGAACCAGCTTTCGAGGCCAGTCTGGAAAGACTCGGCCTCAAGTATCTGGATCTCTACCTCATTCACACTCCATATGCATTTCAACCCGGGGACAATCAGGATCCACGGGATCAAAACGGCAATGTGATTTACGATCACGACGTGACTCTACTCGACACCTGGAAAGCGATGGAAAATCTCGTCGATCACGGCAAGTGCCGCGCCATCGGCCTTTCGGACGTCAGCTTGAACGAACTGCAACCCATCTATGAATCGGCGAGAATCAAGCCAGCCGTGGTCCAGGTAGAATCACATCCGTATCTGCCGGAAACGGAGCTATTGGAATTCTGCAAAGAGACGGACGTTGTATTTTTGGCTTTTGCACCATTGGGACATGGAACGCGCCCGGGGCCGCTCGAAGATCCAGTCATTGTGGCTATCGCCGCGCGTGTCGGAAAGACTCCCGCGCAAGTGCTGCTGGCTTGGGCCGTCCAGCGCGGCACGGCTCTGCTCACCACACCCAAGAGCGCGGCACGCGCCAGAGAGAATTTCGACATCTCGGCGCTTCCGCAAGACGCGCTTGATGAAATCAATCGAATCCAAACCAGACAGCGACTGAATACAGTGGTGAAAACCGGCGTGCCGGGTTTCATTCCACAAGGGAGATGAACAAGCCAGATGAACACGAACGCGAAACTGCAACTGGATTGCTCAGATAGGGTGGTGTGCCAATGACGAAACTGACGAGCTTTCAAGCCGACATCCGTCCGCTTTTTACGGAACAAGACATTGAAGGCATGAAAAAGGGATTCAACCTGGCAAACTATGATGAGGTCAAAGCTCACGCGGACGCCATCTACGACCGCATCCGGGGAATCAATGGCGCGTTAATGCCGCCGCCACCGCCAAGAGGAGAAGGTCCTTGGCCTCAATCTCGCATTGATCTATTCGCAAAATGGATGGCGGACGGCTACCAGCCGTAGCCGAAGTCATCTCCTAAATGCGCCTTGCCTCTTCGCTCGGTTCGGCGAAGGGTGGAGCGCCATTGACTCGATCTCGCAGCCGAAAAATTTCAAATACAACCATTGCCTCGATCCGTAGTTCAGGTCCCATTCCGGCAAGCCCCAGGCCGGTATCGACCTGAGCCTCTTATGGCAGATGTCCGGATCGTCTCGTCGCATCTGCGAGGACATCCGATACGGACGGGAAAGTGTCGCAGCGAACGTAATCTCCCACA
>CAWBRH010000007.1:0-142069 GCA_963790945.1 uncultured Acidobacteriota bacterium | reverse complement strand
TATGTCGCGTGCTCCAGTTTCCTATTGCTCGGCTCCGAGCTGAAGAAAAAAGACAAGAAGCCGCGCAGAGGACGAAGAAGAAGAATCGCCTGAAGCGAACGAAAAAGAGAAAGAAAAGGAAGTCGCCTCGAGCAAAAAGTAGTTCTTCTGAAGGGAATTGGAAGGCCCGCACCGGTTCGTTCGACGCGGGCCTTTTCTTTTCTCGGGCGCTATGACTTCGTTTTAATCCCCAGCCAGGAATTGTAAATCGCCTTTTGTTGCGGCGTCGGGCGATCCACAGGCTTGAGGGTGTACGTCGCATGAGGATTTGATCCGATCGTCACGGTTAGGTCCTGCACGCGTCCGAGACGCATAACCAGCACGTGAACCACGTCTCCAGGTTTGTGCGCGCTCACAACCTCGGCAGGCCCTCCCGCCCCAACGGCACGATCATCGATTGCAAAAATGACGTCGTCAACGTCGAATCCTGCTTTCTCCGCCGGGCTCCCGGGAATCACATTTCGTATGCTGTACCGGCCTTCCTCCCCCTTCTTGAATTCGATTCCGATCCAGGGTTTGCTGGAATCCACTTTTGACGTCACCGCGATTCCCGCATAGGCGAAATATTTCTCGTACGGAACCGATTCCTTTTCCGCTGATATAGCGGGTGAAGACATCGCTCAAATCCCCTCCGGCCACTTCCGATGCCGCGCGAATCGGATTCTCCGGCTCGAAGCCAGGCTTCGGCAGCGCATAACGCGAGTAGAGCAGCCGCATCCAATCATCAAGCGATTTCTGATTGTTCGTCTTCTCACGAATCGCAAAATCGAGAATGTGGCCCATCACCTGCCCGCCGTCGTAATAGGAATACCAGGTGTTCGCAAGGTTAGTCTTCTGCTGAACCACGCCGGCATTAGGGAACCAGGTATCCCAGCTAGTATCTTCAATGCTGCGTTCGCTTCGCCCAGGCTCCGAATCAAATTTCGTCAAAAGTTTGCCAATCACGTCGAGGTAGTGTTGCGGGGTAATCAAACCGGCACGAACTAGCGCAAGGGCGCCATAGTAGCTTGTCGACCCCTCGGATATCCATAGAGAGGGCGTGTGGACATTTGCGTGTAGTCAAACGGGCCGAGCGGACGCGGCCGCAAGCGCTTTACGTTCCAGGCGTGGAAGAATTCGTGCGACGCGACAAATAGTTTCAATTCGTATTGCGTGCCGTAATTTTCTGCGGGGCTTTCGTCCTTCCAATCCTTCTGAAAATTGATTTGCGTCGAGTTCAAGTGCTCGAGACCCGCCCGTGCCCGGCCAGATGTGAAACAAGAAGTAGTAATCCTTGAACGGAGCAGCCTGCGGCTGTAGTTCCCGCGACGGAAGCGAATAGGGACGATTTTTCCACGAATTTCTGAGTGTCAGCCGTAAATTTCGAAAAGTCCTGAGCGCCCTCAACGTCATGGACGATTACGTGATAAGTGGTCCCCATAACCTGAAATTTCCTTTCGGCAAAGTCAGAGATCTCCAGCGGCGCATCCGCAAACCAGTCGTAATTCTCGGCATGAAACGTGTGGTCGGACGTATGCTCCATTCCCGTCGCCACCTTCCAGCCTGCGGGCACCGCAATTGAGAGTTCAATCGGACGGTCTTTGCCGCCGGCCAGATACATCCATACCGAAGGGCCTCCGATGAACGCATGCTTCTTGTCGTAGTCGGCCTGATTGTTGCGAAGCGTGTCGCCGAACACCTTGATATTGAATCGTCGCTGCGTTCGCACCCCGAGAGTTCTACGTGCCAGGTCTGGCTGTCGGTTTTTCGCCAGCTGAGTTCTTTTCCTCCTGGCCCCGTAGCTCGAAAGCGCTGCACATTCACCGCGTAGTTCTGAATGTAGTAGGAACCGGGCGCCCAATCAGGCATCGCAAAGTCCGCAGTGGCTCCTTCAAGCCCTGAGGCGTGGATGTCACGTTCCAGATCAGATGCGTGCTGGGATGCTCGAAGCCGAGTTCGTAATGCAGCGGCTCCGCAGCGGAAACACTCGAAAAATAGAACGCTAAAAGCAGCAACAGGGTTGCGGATCCCTTTGCGATGCGTCCGAGCATCCTCACGTCCTCCCTGGGGAATTGATTTTCAACTTCGCGCCGGATACCCGGCGCCACTCTGGGCGGTACCGCTTTTCCGCCCGTCGCTTGCGGACGCCGCGCCAGAGCACGAGCAAGGCGACGAGCAACTGAGCCGCTGCGCCACCGCTGGTGTCAAGCATCACGTCGGTTACAGCAGCTACACGGCCCGGCACAAACGACTGATGAAACTCATCGAGTGCGGCATAGCCTGCGACGATAAAAATCACTATCAGGGCCCGACGCAGGCCGAAGTCCCGCGATCCGGCCCTCAGTGCGTGCAACAAAAGCAGGCTCAAAATGAAATACTCGGTGAAGTGAGCGCTCTTCCTTATGACGTGGTGAATCAAAGAAAGTGTTTCGGGCATCGCATGCGTAAGGAACCAGCGGAGTACCGGTATGATGACTCGGGAGGTATTTTCGCTGGTGAAAGTCTCAGTTGAGAACGACGAGATAAGAATCGCCCAAAGAATCGCCGGCCACCAGTACTTGAGCCAGCGCACTTCGCGCCACCCCCACCCGGCACACCGGCACGGGCCAACTTCCCGGATGTGGCGCGTTATTCAAGCCGGTAGTTCGGGGCTTCTCGAGTGATGATCACGTCGTGGACGTGGCTTTCGCGCAGACCTGCCGATGAAATACGAATAAAGCGGCTCTTCTCTTGCAATTCTTTAAGATTCTCAGCCCCGCAGTAGCCCATTCCGCTGCGCACCCCGCCAACGAGCTGATCCACAAGCGCGGAGAGCGGGCCTTTGTAAGGCACTTGTCCTTCGATTCCTTCGGGCACAGATTTGCCACGGTCAGCGAGCTCTTGCGAATAACGATCGGCCACCCAGCCTCCATCGCGCCCAGCGACCCCATGCCGCGGTACGACTTGAACGTACGCCCTTGATAAAGGATCTCTCGCCCGGAGATTCTTCGGTGCCCGCAAAAAGGCCACCGATCATCACGGTGGACGCACCCGCTGCGATCGCCTTGGTGATGTCGCCTGAAAATTTAATTCCGCCATCAGCAATAATCGGCACGCCGGAATTTCTGGCTGCTCGGCGAGCATTCCATCATTGCAGTGATTTGCGGCACGCCGGCTCCGGTTACCACTCGGGTGGTACAGATCGAGCCGGGACCAATGCCTACTTTTAATCCGTCAACGCCAAGCGAGATCAGATCGCATGCGCCCTCGGCGGTTGCGACGTTACCGGCGATCAACTGAATTTCAGGAAACTTGCGCTTCACAGCTCGAATTGCTTCCATCACGCGCGAGGTGTGCCCGTGAGCGGTATCGATCAGCGAGCACGTCTACCTTCTCCCGCGCAAGTTCTTCAGCCCGCTCGAGATAGTCACCGGTGGCCCCGATCGCGGCACCCACGCGCAGGCGTCCTTGTTCATCCTTTGTGAGCGCTCCAGGAACTCGATTTTTTTTGGATGTCTTTTACGGTGATCAGCCCTTTCAGGTTGAATTCGCTTATCGACGACCAGAAGCTTTTCGATCCGATGCTTCTGCAGGATGCGCTCCGCTTCGTCGAGCGTCGTGCCGACAGCAACTGTGACGAGATTGTCCTTCGTCATCACCGCGCTTACAGGTTGATCGAGGTTTCGCTCGAACCGGGAGATCCCCTGTTCGTCATGATTCCCAACCAGCCCGCATCCCGCGCGTTACCGGCAATCCCGAAACGCGGTACTTCGTCATGATGTCGAGCGCTTGCCGCACGGACATTTCGGGAGCAATCGTCACCGGATCAACGATCATCCCGCTTTCCGAGCGCTTCACGCGGTCTTCCTCTTCTCGGCCTGCCGCTCGATGCTCATGTTGCGGTGAATAAATCCGATTCCACCCTGGCGTGCGATAGCAATCGCGAGACGCGAGTCGGTCACGGTGTCCATCGCAGCGGCCACGATAGGAATATTCAGTGGGACGTTGCGCGCCAGGCAGGTGCGTGTGTCTGCCTGTGTCGGCAGCACCGAAGACTTGCCGGGCAGCAGTAGAACGTCGTCAAACGTCAGCCCCTCCGGGATGGCGCCCTCAATCATCAATTTCTCCTCTAGTTTCGCGGCGTTTCGCGTCGCGCGAAAAAGCGCCCATAAACAACTCAGCCCAGCCGGATTCGCTGGGCTAGACCGCGATTCAATTGTCGCAACTTACCCTCATGATTAAAAAAGCCATTCTAGGCGCATCGCGAGCCGAAATCAAGAAGCTCGCTCCGGCAGTCCAGTTGCGCGATCGGCGCAGACTGCCTACCATGGATACGATGAAGGAATTCATTCCGTCGCGGTGGCTTCACAATCCGCATGCAATGACGATTGCGGCTGCTTTCTGGCGGAGAAAATACTCCCGGCTTCCGGCAAGCACTTCCCGCCTTTTCGAACCTGAACCGGGAACACAGGTTCGCGCGGAATGTCACTGGCAAAAGAATCCGCGCGACCATGCGACGATCGTTCTTTTACACGGTCTCGAGGGCTCGTCTGAATCCGGCTATATGCTGGGGATCGCGGAGAAAGCGAGGGTTCCGCAGGCTTCAATGTCGTCCGGTTGAATCAACGCAACTGCGGCGGACTGAACGGCTCACGCAAACGCTCTATCACTCCGGGCTGAGCGGCGATTCAGTTCTGTGATTTTCGAACTCATCGAGCGCGACCGATTGCCGGAGATTTTCGCAGTCAGATTCTCGATGGGTGGCAACCTGGTGTTAAAGATGGCCGGCGAATTAGCTGACTCGGCGCCGCCACAGATTCGAGGTTTCATCGCTGTAGCACCGGCGCTCGATTTGGCGGCGTGTGCCGACGCACTCGGCGAGCCGCGAAATTTCGTCTATCAACGCCATTTTGTGTCAGGCCTGAAGCGGCGTATGCGGCTGAAAACAGGGCTCTTCCCCGATATTTTCCCGGTAAATGGAATGCGGAAAATTCGAAGCGTTCGTGAATTTGATGAGTTTATTACAGCCCGCTTTTGCGGCTTCGCGGGTGCCGATGATTACTACGAACGTTCAAGCGCGCTGCAATTAGTCGCGCAGATTCGCAAGCCGTGCATGATTCTCACCTCACTAGACGACCCCTTCGTCCCGATCTCATCATTCAGCAATCCCACGATCCGCGACAATCCCTGCATCGAACTCATCATCACAAAGCATGGCGGGCACTGCGCGTTCATCTCGAACGAACGAGGCGACGCGCGCTTCTGGGCTGAAAACCGCGTCGTAGAATTCTGCTTGCAGCGCTCGGCCCCCGTACGCTAAATCGCTACAGAACACCCGGCCATTCGAACCCGCGCAACCGACGTGTCTTGACCAGAATCAACGAGGCCGTTAGAATGCCTAACCGTGGGACGTGTGGCTGTTCATAGCCTTGTATTCTCTCGAATTCATCGCAGACAACCGCTTGAGCGAATTTGTCCTCTCATAATCCATACGTCCCAGTGTGAAATTGTGTCCTGGAGGTGAAAGTCGTGCGCTGCTCTATGCGTTTTCTGCTCTACACATTGATGGCTATTATGATGTTTTGCGTTGCGGATCCATCGGTGTTTGCGAAAGACAAAGAGAGCAAGCTGCCTCCCCAGTATCGCGAATGGCTCGACCGTGACGTCGCCTACATCATTACACGAGGCGAAAAGACTCAATTCCTGTCGCTGACATCAGACGCCGAGCGTGACAAATTTATCGATTGGTTCTGGGCCATACGCAACCCGGACCCCGACTCGCCGACTAACCGCTATAAAGAAGAACACTATCGACGCCTCGCCTACGCGGATGATCATTTTGGCACCGGTAAACGTGTCCCGGGTTGGACCTCGGCTCGAGGGCGAATTTACATAACGCTGGGCGCTCCAAAGCAGATGGCCAACTATAACGGCTATAGCCGAGTGCGGCCCATGCAGATTTGGTTCTACGAGTCCAATTCGCCTGCGTTACCGCCCTATTTTCATGTCGTCTTCTATAAGAAAGACAGCGTCGGCGATTTTGTTACTTACAGCCCCTATTTCGACGGCCCGCAAGAACTGATCACAGAACGGGGAATGACGGACACGAACGCCGTTCAGGAAATCTATCGCGACTTGGGGCAGGAAGTGGCCCATACTGCGTTAACACTTCTTCCAGACGAGCCGGTCGACACGAATTCCCCCCGACCGAGCATGCAATCAGACGTGATGATGTCTCAGATTCACGACCTTGCAAACACATCTTATAACGTGGCCGCGTTACAACGTCGCGCAGCACTGATGACGGTATCGTCCCGTCTATTAGTCGGTGGCGGAACTTTGGGCACTCTGACGGTTCCTCTGCGGGATTCTGATGGCAGCATCAAGGTTCATTATCTTATGCGGTTGATGAAACCCGAGGATTTCGTCTTGGCGAAGGCAGCGGACGGGGGTTACTACATTTCCCTGGAGACAAGGGTGGAAGTACTGACCGCCGACGACAAACCGATATTTACGCAGGAACGTAATCTCAAGCGTCCGATTAGCCCGGAGCAGCTCGAGCAGGTGAAGCACAAGGTGCTCGGCTACGAAGACTGGCTTCCACTACCACCCGGCCACTACCATTTGAAGTTCTCGCTCGGCAATCCTGTGGGTAAAGTCGCGTACCAGGCCGAGTCGAATCTGGTTGTTCCAGAGATTCCGTCGAGCGGATTCGTCGTAACACCGCTAGTGTCCTTTACGTCCGCCGAGGCCGTGGCTCCAGGCCTTTCCGGGTTAGTCCCCTTCAGTGTCGCCGGCGTCCGGTTCTCACCACTTCTCGCTCGCGAGATGAACTACAGCGCGGCGACCGATTTGCAGTTTTTCTACCAGATTTGGGCTGCACATAGTGTGCGTTCGGAAGCCGCCGGAAATGTTCTCGAGGCACGCTATGCCTTTGGCCGCCCCGGAGGTCTGGGCGAAGCAAAAATCATCACGGACCAAGTGGCAGCCGGTCAAATCGATGCTACCGGTACATTGCTCACCGGCAAGAAGATCCCTCTCGGCGATTGGGCGCAGGGCAATTACCTGCTGACACTTTCGCTCGATAGCCCGGATAACCAACAGAAAGCTTCTGCGACGATGACATTTCGTCTGCTTTTGGCCAGTCCAGTGGATCCCGACTGGGACGTGTTTGACGGGGAGGCAATATCCAAGGATGTACAAACCGGCCTCACGGATTATCAGCGAGGTCTCTGCTTGCAGGCTTTTGGCAGGAAAGACGAAGCAGGAAACGCTTTCCGGGCAGCACTAGCGAAGAGTCCGACTCGCGAAGATGCGCGCTCTTTGCTCGTCAATATTGAATCTGAGCAGAACAATTTCTCGGCGCTTGCCGAGATCGCTCGCGACTACCCGATAACAGCCAGTACGGATGATCGAACAATTCTTCTTATGGCCGGCGGACTGGATAAGGCAGGGAGTACCAAAGAAGCGATTAGCCTTCTACAATCTGCTCTCAAACTGAAGAGCCCGAACCCGCCTGTCTACCTAACGCTTGCTTCCTATTATCGGCAACTGGGAGATACCCAGACCGGTGCCGACCTCGAGCGAAAGGGACACGAACTCGCAGCCACCCAGCATCCGTAGCCCTTCGTATAGCGAAAACTACGCGGATTCCCCTATATTTTCGATATGAATACCTGTATTGATACGAACTGCGAATATGTTATTCAGTAGGAAAGGCTTCTCCTTATTTACGTATCTTTATGTAAATAAAAGCTTTACATGACACATCCTTCGGGCAGCAAATTGCTCTATAGGGAGGCAACGGGTGTCCTAGGGGGATACTTGTAGTTGCTGGGAATCCCGGGGCAAGCACAAACCGTGCGAGGAGTGTCCTGAATGCGAAATAGAAGGATTTGGATTGCAACGTTTCTAGCGTTTGTCTTAGCCGTTAGCTTGGCACCTGGGTTGTCGGCGCAGGAATCGGCAGCCAAGGGAACAATAAACGGGACCGTCGTGGACTCGACTGGGGGCTCGATCGCGGGCGCTCAAGTGACTGTGACGGGTCCGGTCGGCAGCAAAAATTACACCACTGGAAATTCTGGCCTCTTCATCGCGCAGGACTTGATTCCTGGTAGTTATGCAGTCCGCGTCGAAGTGAAGGGCTTCAAGGTATCGCAGGTTTCTAGCGTCATCGTCAACGTTGGAAGCGTTACCGGTATCCGCGTCGTAATGGAACCCGGTACGGTCACCCAGACGGTGGAAGTGGTTTCGTCTGCTGTCACAGTTGACACCAGCACGACGGCCGTCGCTACCAACCTGGACGACTCTTTTTACCAGAAGCTTCCGGTTCAGCGGAACGTCGCTGGATTGTTCTATCTCGCTCCCGGCGTTGTGAGCGGTGGCGGCACGGGTGCTTCGAATCCCTCGATCGGCGGCGCCACGGGCCTCGAGAACATGTACGTTGCTGACGGCGTCAGCATCACCGACACCGCATTCGGCGGCCTCGGCATCTACTCACGCGTTTATGGTTCGGTCGGAACAGGCATCAACCTGGCTTTCATTAAAGAAGTTCAGGTGAAAACCGGTGCCTTCCAGCCGCAATATGGCGGCGCCACTGGCGGCGTCGTTCAAATTGTGACGAAGTCGGGTTCGACAAACTTCCACGGAGCGCTGGCAGGTTACTATCAGCCGAACCAGTTTGAGGCGAAGCGTCTCAACGTCGATGCGTTCGGATTGGTGAACCAGGTTGGCGACGTGCTGCACAACAACGTTGCCGATATCTCAGGAGAAATCGGCGGTCCGGTACCGCTTCTAGGCCTGAAGGACAAGCTGTTCTTCTTCGGATCGATGGACCCCTCCGAGACTGGCTCGCTCCGTCGTTCCCCGGACACCGTCGGAAACTTCGAATTCGGCGGCTTGACGGGACGAACCGTTACCTACAACTACGCAGCAAAGCTGACTTTCAAATTAAATGACAAGAACACCTTTGAAGGTTCAGTGTTCGGCGATCCTTCGCACACAAACCGATTTCCGTGGTTCTCTCTGATTGAAGGTGTGGATGGATTTCCGAATGATTCGAGCTTCAGCAAGCTAACTTACGGTAACCGCGACACGGTGGCCCGCTACAACGGGACTCTGAGTCCAACCTGGATCGTGAACGCTTCGATTGCCTGGCAGCACAATGCGTTCACGGAGAGCGGATACGACAACGGTCAGTCCGAAATCCTCGACCAGACCCAAACTTCCGGACTTCCAGGACAGCAGGGTCAGTTCATTTCTCAAGGCCGAGGTTTCGTCGAAAATACTCGGGATGAGAGCTACAGCTTGAGCGTTGATACCACGAAGATTGTCAACTTCTGGGGACAACACTCATTCAACCTGGGTGTGCAGTATGCGCGCATCTACTACGATGGCGCTCGTTCGAATAGCGGTCCCGCCCTTCCGGCGCCGACCACCAATGCGGACGGCACGCTGTTGCCCGGATCAACAGACCCACAATTCGGATGGGCCGACCAGACTGCCAACTATTTATGGCGTCTTGTGCCCGCTCCGACAACTTGCACTCTGTGTCCCTATCTCAGCGTTCCGGGCGTCGTCGGCGATGGCCCCGGCGGCATGGAGCGCGTAGTTCTCCGGATGTTCCGTAGCGAATTCGGCATCAGCGACGATGGTTTCAAGCACTTCGATACCAGCGGGCGTTTGCATGTCGGCTACCTCAACGACACATGGACGATCAACAAGTTCATAACCATCGATGCGGGCATCCGCTGGCAACAGGAGCGGATGGTCGGCCAGGATAGCCACTTTGTATTCAACGATGACTGGTCGCCACGTATCGGCGTAACGGTTGATCCGATTGGAGATCGCAAGAACAAGATCTTCTTCAATTTCGGCCGCTACAGCTATAACCTGCCCCTCGACCTCGCAGAACGGTCGCTGACGAACGAGAAGGATCTTTTCTCGTTCCGCCTTGCGCCCGCCTTCACGACCGATGGAGCAGGAAATCGAATCGCTACGGTCAATTCCAACGGTTCGGTCACGCCGATCATTGACGGGCCGCACACCGTGAACCTGGCAGCAGGCGGGATTGCTGTTACCCCGTTTGCGTCGGGCGAAAGCCTTGAGAACATTCACACCGGTACCAGGCTGACTTATGAGGATGAGTATGTGATCGGCGCCGAGCATGAATTTTCGCACGGCATTGTCGCAACCGCTCGCTACACACACCGCAGCCTGCGGAGAATCGTGGAAGACACTGGTGGTATCTCACCGGAAGCCGCATTGGCGGGTATTCCGCAACAGTTCTCAATCACCAACCCATCAAAGAGCCTCGACATATTCACGAACCCGATTCAGCATGACTACGTGCTCGCCAATGGTTTGCCAGCGGCGTGCGGTGCAGGTGATTTCAACTTGGCCGCGCCAATCGTAAACAGCATCGGCGGTCAGGTTTTCGATGCCCAAGGCAACGACTCGGCGTGCTTTTCCGAAAACGCTGATGGAGTTCCGATCGGCGTAAACGGCGAACAGGCCGGTTCCGTTACTGCGGATGGTATTCCAGACGGGTTCTCGGATCCGATCCACAAGTACTGGGCGGTTGAGTTCGAAGTCAACAAGTCGTTCTCACACAACTGGCAGTTGCGGGCCAACTATCGGATTGCCAAGCTGTTTGGCAACTTCGAAGGCGCGTTTCGCAATGACAACGGGCAGTCGGACCCTGGCATCAGCTCGCTGTTCGACTTCACCCCCGGTAGTTTTGGCTTGCTCGGCGATCAGTTTGAGCCGGGTGTGCTGAATACCGACCGCCAGCAGGTTGCCAACGGGTACTTCAGCTATGTATTCGATCACGGAAAAATGAAGAACCTCACGTTGGGAACTGGCGTCCGGATTCAAACCGGTACTCCAGTGAATGAGTTGGCAGCGCATCCCGTTTACGAGAACGCCGGTGAAGTTCCGATCGGCGGTCGCGGCAGCGAGGGTCGTACGCCAACCACCGGTACCGTTGACATCCACGGCGACTATGTGATGAACGTGACCGAACGTCTCCACCTTCGTTTCGGTGTTGACATGTTCAACATCACCAATTCGAAGAGGATTCTGTTCATTAACCAGAATATCGACCTCGGCACAGGAACCACTAACCTCGACTTCCTCAAGCCAAATAACCAGGCTGTGATCGGCGATGGTATTCAATCACCGTTCAACGCCCGGGTGTTCTTCCGGCTTGAGTTCTAAGAGCAACCGTAGGCGGGAAAGGGGGGCAGAATTTCTGCTCCCCTTTTCTATTTTTGCGCTACAGTACCAGCCCGAAGGTCAAGCCAATGAAACAAGCTTGTAAGATCGCCTTAGTTTTTCTCGTTTTGGCTTCGTCGCCCATCTGTTTCGGCCAAGCACCGCATCCGTTTAACAACGCTTCCATCATAGTTCAAGTTCGAAACTCGGATAATTCGCCTGCAGCCCAGGGAATTTTGGTCGAACTCCTCGCCGAGAACTCGGTGCCCCTGGATCAGTCCCAAACAGATAGCTCGGGAAAGTGTCATTTCATTCCGACGGCGCCGGCAATCTACATTGTTCGAGCCAGAGCACCAGGCTATTTGGACGCTACTTCAAGGTTGGACTTGCAGAACACACAGACAGGCATGGCGTTTCTGGTGTTGCACGCAGATCCGCGCCACCCCGCTCCAACTGCAGCGGGGGGAACTACCTCTGCGAGCGATTTGGGGGTTCCCGAGGGTGCACGCAAGGAGTTTGCCGCGGGGCAAAAATCTCTCGACGACCATGACCTTGATAAGGGTGTCGAGCATCTGAAAAAGGCGATTCAAGACTACCCATCATATCCTCAGGCGTACACATTGCTGGGAGCGGCCTATCTTGAGCAGAAGAACTACAAGGATGCTCAAAGTAGCCTGCAGAAGGCTGTGGAGCTGGATCCCAAGTCGGCTGGGGCATATCTGGAACTCGGTGCCGTCCTGAACATCTTGAAGGACTATCCCGGGGCGGTAACAGCTCTCACCAAAGGGCTTGAACTAAATCCGGACGTCCCAGCAGCCGCTGAATATGAGCTTGCGAAGGCCTATATGGCGCAGCAGCAGTGGCAGAACGCCGAGGTGCACCTCAGGAAGGCTATCACAAAGCAGCCGGAGTTGGCTGCGGCCTACGTGCCGCTCGGAAATGTTTTGCTAAAGAAGGGCGATGGTCCTGGTGCCTTGGACGCGTTTCAGACCTATCTAAAGCTCGATCCAAATGGACCGCTGGCTGCGGGGGTTCGAGACATCATCCCTAAGATTCAGGCTGCGCTTGCTAAGCAGCAGCCCAAATAGCGCAGAATCGCTGTAGCAAGCACCAACGAACGGCTCGGAATCCGTCTGGGGTTCTTCGCTTTCCTACGCAATCGGGTTTTCGAGTGAGGGCGCGAAGCCGGGAGTCAGTAGCTTCGCACCGCCCGACTCTGCAATTGCCATGACGTCTTCGCAACGCAGACCGTAGTCTCCTACAACGTAGATTCCTGGCTCATTTGAGAAGGTCATTGCCGGCTTCAGGATTGTGGTGTTGCCCTGCACAAGATAGGGCGACTCGTGTCCGTCCAGCCCTATCCCGTGGCCCAGGCGATGCGTGAAGTATTTGTATCCGGGGCCGAAACCCGCATCCGTAATCACCTTGCGGGCGGCGCCGTCCACCGAGCCGCATTCGCGCCCTGCCACAGCAGCCGCGAGCGCCGCGTCCTGCGCGCTTCGCACGATTTCAAAGGCGTGCTGCAGCTTGGGCGACGGTTTTCCCAATGCACTCGTTCGTGTCACGTCGGATTCATAGCCCTCGACGCGCGTTCCTCCGTCAATCAGCACGCCCATCCCCTCGCGCAGCACCTGTTCTTCACGCGTCCCGTGCGGCAAAGCGGCCGCGGGGCCGAACAGCACAATCGCGTATCCTTCGAGGCCCATTTTCTTGTAGGCACGGGATATCATGCCCGACACTTCACGTTGCGTCATGCCTTCCCGCAACGAAGCAAACGTAGCTTTGTAAACGTCGAATGTGACCGAACATGCCAGCCGCATCAGCTCCAGCTCGTGCTCGCTTTTCTGTGCGCGGCATCCCACGGTCACCGGGTTGCCGCTGCCGTAGTCGAGCGAGGAAGCCGCCTGTCGAAGACCGTCGTAGAAAACGTACTTTGTGGTCTCTTCCACGCCTACTCGCCCGGTGCGAATCCCTCGCTCGGCCAGCCATTTCGCGATCAACGCATACGGGCTCTCATCTTCCTGCCAGACGCGCAGCTCGATGGGCCACCGCAGCTGCTCTCGCAAGCGCCCTTCCTCGAAGGCCGGGCAGATCATCAGCGGCTGGCCTTCGCGGGGAATCATCAGGGCGACGATACGTTCGCTCAAGCCCCACGGGGTGCCCACGTAGTATGCGAGCGTCGTACCCGGCGTCACGTAGAGCGCATCAAATCGCGGCTTCGCATTGGTCATCAGCTCTTGCGCGTGCGCGATGCGCCCCTGCAGTTCGTCGACGCGGATCGGCTTCACCCGGTCGCCCAACGGCTGTAACTTATCGAAGGCAGGAGGCAATTCGCCAGGTGTGGCCTGAGAATTCTGCGGTGTGCGTCCCCTATCCACCAGCGATGCGCTTCTCGCGGCAGCGGCAGCACCGGCTCCTGCGATAGAAGCGTTCTTCAGCAGCTCACGCCGCGATACCTTCATGCTTCCTCCGGTAAAATGTCGCGAGCAGAGCAGCGGGTTTCTTGCAACTAAAAGTGAGAAATTAGAACCACATCCGTAGCCGGGACTCCGCGCGAGTAAACAATCTGCTTTCCATCCGGCGAAAGCGCATACGCCCACACAAAGCCCGAGCCGAAATTCATGATCGGCTTAGGAGAAATAGCAGCGGATCCCGCGGCGCCCACCGGCTGGGCCCAAAGGCTCGCTACCGAATTTTTGTTTACCACAAACAGCACCGAACGCCCGTCCTTGGTCCACTCGAGGTCACTTCCACCTTCGCCGCCAAAAACGGTCTCGGCGGGGACGTCATAGACGTTCCGAATTTCTCCGCTGTCGATTGCAACGATAGCCAGCTTCGCAGGTTTGGTTTGATCGGGATGGTATGCCGCGGCGATGAGTTGGTTGTCGGGCGAAATCGCCGGAAACTGAAACGATTCTTTGCCCAATCTGGCCGCTGTTCCCCCGCCAATCGCGATCTTCATGAGGGTGGGCAAATCCGTGGAAAGATTCACGTACACGACCGTCTTCCCATCTGGCGAACAGATCGGCCATGCATCCGCAGGCCCGTTCGTGAGCTGTTTCACTTCACCGGCGTTTGCATCGCCGCGCCACACAGACAATCCCTGATCGGGCCGATTCACTGTAAAGACCACGTGCTGCCCGTCGCCGCATGCGGATGGGAACATCGCCGCTCCCGCGCTAACGGGAAGGTCGTGTGCGTCGGTGCCAGAGGGAGAAGTCGTCGCTAATCTAGTGGTGCCGGAAGCATAGAAGCTGTAGAGGATCTGATCCAGCGGCGTCCATGAGACACCGAACACGCCATCCGCGCGGCTGATTCCCGAGGTAATCTGTTTTGGCGGTGAAAATGAAGAGCCGCTTCCAACACCGGCCGACCACAGATTTCCGGTAAGAGTCAGTTGCACGGTAGCGAGCGTGGCGCCGTCGGAGGTGACGCTCGCTCCGGTATAGAAATTCAAATCATTCGTGATTCGCCGCGCTTCACCACCGGGGTAACTTACCATCCATAGCTGAGCGTTAAGCGAAGGCTTGCTAATCGGCGAT
This sequence comes from uncultured Acidobacteriota bacterium, assembly GCA_963790945.1. GTDB lineage: Bacteria > Acidobacteriota > Terriglobia > Acidiferrales > UBA7541 > Palsa-295. The sequence goes on along the minus strand of CAWBRH010000007.1, from coordinate 127,316 downwards.
CCAAACACTACGGCCGACCCATCCGGCATCCAGCTCATCCGCCGTACATAGCCCCAATCTGTAGTTCCGAGTCGGGTTTCTGCGCCGGTGTCAACCGCTACTGTTTCGAGAGCATATTGTTGAAAGCCTGCGTTGATCGACTTTCCTATCGCAATCCGTTGGCCGTCCGGCGACCATGCTGGGCCCTCTGCCGAAAATGAAAGTGGCTGCCGCAGTACGGCAATGGGATGCTCCGCCGAGCCGTCCGCCTTGGCTCCCAGCAAGCTCGAAGTTCCTCCTGTACTCGATTGCCGCACGAAAGCGATCTGCTTTCCGTCCGGCGAGAATGTTACTGGGCTGTCCACGTCGACGATCAATTCGCGCGGTGTTCCACCGAGCGAGGGAACTTGATAGAGCTTTGAAAGCCCGGTACCAGTTTCGCCTTTTACGAAATACAAATAGTTTCCATCCGGTGAAAATGTCAGCCCCTTGAAGTTTCCGATCGACGGCGCCACCACCTGGGCGGTGCTGCCGGTGCCGAGCTGTCGCACCCAGATTCCGGACTTTCCCTCTTCGTCGGAAATATAGGCGAGCCATTTTCCGTCGGGCGAAATTGCAGCGCCGTAGGTGTGACCGGACGACGATATCGGCGTGATCGTCATCTGCGCGAATGAGGTTTGTGCTTTCCGGCCGTTGCGTTCATGAATGAACAGGAGCACCGCAGCTGCCAGCGCCGCTAGCACCGATGCACGGCGGATCCATCCGCCCCATGGAAATCGAGTGGCGATCGAAGAGCTTGCCGCGGCGGGCTGGGTTTGCGACGACGCAGATATGGTCGATATGGCCGCAAGTGATGGTGATGTCGCGCCAGGCGCCGCAGGCCACCGACTCGACGAGCCGCTTACCGGGCGAGAGGAATCAGTGTCCCGCTTCAACCGCTTCAGATCTCCGCGGAGCTCAGCCGCAGTCTGGTAGCGGAAATCAGGATCCTTCTCGATCGCCTTTCCGATAATTTCTTCGAGTTTCGCCGGGAGATTCGGATTCAAAGTGGAAGGCGCAGCCGGCGTGCGATTCAAGATCGCATCGAAAATCACAGCCGAAGTGTTTCCGTTGAACGCTGCCTGGCCTGTGGCCATCTCGTAGAGTACGGCGCCCAGGCTGAAAAGATCGGTGCGCGCGTCCAATTCCTCACCTCGCGCCTGTTCCGGGGACATATAGGCCACCGTGCCAAGCGCCGAGCCCGGACTCGTCAGCATCAAATTGTCGGTTGTCGGCTGAGTGGTCGTATTGCTCGCGCCCACAGCTTCAGCAATCCGGCGTGACGCTCCCTGCTTGGCAAGTCCGAAATCGAGAATCTTTGCTTGGCCTCGCGCGGTCACAAAAATATTAGCCGGCTTGATATCGCGGTGAATGATCCCGCGCGAATGCGCCGCGTCAAGCGCATCCGCTATTTGCGCCCCAAACTCGAGAAGAGAATCGGTTGCCACGGGACGCCCGCCGATCCGTTCGCGCAGCGTTTGCCCCTCGAGAACCTCCATGACGAGAAAAGGGCGCCCGTTGTACTCGCCCACGTCGTAGATCGTGCAAATGCCCGGATGGTTCAGCGAAGAAGCTGCCCGTGCTTCCCGCTGAAAGCGTTCCAGTGCCGCCGGGTCGCGCGCCAACTCTTCTGACAGAAATTTCAACGCGACTTGCCGCCCGAGGCGTGTGTCCTCGGCGCGATACACCTGCCCCATCCCGCCGCTTCCGAGCGGTTCGATGATTCGATAGTGCGATATTGTTTGTCCGATCATGCGATTCGACCTGCCATCGTAAACAACTCACAGTGAGCGCGCAAGGCGCGAAACTCAATCGCTGCGAAATCCGTATAGCATCTCAAAAAAATGCGGGAAACGGCCCCACTCCGTTTCCCGCAAAATAGCTATTGCCGCTTTGATTCTATTGCTGGCCGACGGCTGAATCGGATGGCCGAGGCACAACGGTCACCGTCACCGGCTGGTCGAGTTGAAAGTCCAATCTGGTCTCCGCCTGAATCTTTACCTGCTTGCCTTTTGTCGCTCCCTGATAAATCGCCCCGCCTGCCGCTCCCACTCCGGCGCCAATTCCCGCGCCTTTTCCGCCGCCTGCAATTGCGCCGATGATCGCGCCGAAGGCCGCTCCGCCTCCCATCTTCGCCGCGGTATTCTTGCCGCGGGAGCTTCCGGTAATCGAATACGTGTTGCTCACGAGCGGGTAGGAGCGTCCCTGAAATTCCATCTTCACCAATTCCAAATGCAGTTCGCTTTTTCCTTTCATGTGTCCGGCTGAACTCGCGCTCACCAACCGTACATAAATGTCCGCGCCGCGCGGGACCACCACGTCGTTGCCCACGACGAGCGGCGATTCGAGCGACGCGTGAAAGATCTCGCCGGCGTTGTTCACCGAGGAATCCACCCCGTCGATCATTCGCACCGTCAGTATGGAGGTGGCTGGAACTTCAACCTGTCTCGGTTGCGGCGGCGGGGGTGTAGGTGTGGGCGGTAGGACCGGCTGAACAGCTGCAGGTGAGACAGGTTGAGCTTGCAAGCTCGGCGAGGCCGGCGGCTCGGGTGGAGGCTCTTGCTGTGGAGCAGCGGTATTTTCGGCAAGCTGGCTATCGTCAGCGGAGCCTGGAGAATTCTTCGAGTGTGCCTTGCGAACCTTATTGGCGGCGTGGGTGGGCGAAACAGTATTTAGAGCAGTAGACGAAGATTCCGGATTGTTGTCAGGGACAGTGGGCTCAAGTGCAGGCGCCGGCGCGACCGTCATCTGATCGTTAACTTTTGTCACGCCTGCCATCTCGTTCGCAATTTTGTATGCTTTGTAGCGGGCCGCATCGTTCGGTACCGTGCCGGCTAATGTCACCTGCCCGTCCTTCGACGTGACTTCCAGGCTGGCGCCGTTCAACTGCGGTTCCGAGAACATCTGCGACTTGATCTGCGTTGCAAGCGTCGCATCATCCGTCTTTTTGGCGCAGCCCGCGGCAAGAATCGCCGCAAATATCGCCACGGAAAGAACCGCTCGACGCCCCATACCGACCCCTTTCAGCGATCCCTGGAAAGCGAAGAAAAAGCGCATCGGTCCGCCACTCTCCGCCAGCAGGCTCAGCCTATTACGATGCCCCTAGTACCCTAAGTGCTGTCTCAACAGTTACATTCCAGCTCGAAAATTTCGCGCGCCGCAGGACCAGATTCACAGCGTTGTCGCGCAACTTTCTGCGAGCCCCAGTGTTCACTCTCCCAGAAGCTGAATCGGGTGTTGGCCCTAATTTCTTCAAAACGATCTTCGGTTTAAAAAGGAGATTTGCAATGCGCATTTCGAAAGCTATGGGTGTGTTCGCTTCATTACTCGCAACATTAGCACTATCCAGTTGCGGTGGAAGTTCTTCCGGCACGCAGCCCAGCCAGCAGATGGGCAGCATGTTTACGATCGGCACGGACAGCCCAACGCTTCCAAGCGTCGTGTCGGTTCAAGTCCAGATCACGAGCATCACGCTTACCGATGGTACCACCACGGTAAATCTTCTGAACGGCCCACAGACCGTTGATTTCGCAAAATTGAACGGCTTGCGCAGCCTGCTCGATCTTGAAGACGTTCAAGCTGGCACCTACACCTCGGCCAACATTACCGTTGGCACTGTCATGATCCAATATCTCGATACGACGCAATCGCCGCCCGCACTAAACACGATCAACGCGACGGTTTCGCCGATGACGGTCACCCAGGCCCTCAAGACACCCCTCGTCCTGGCCGACAATGATCTGGTCGGTTTCTTCATGGATCTTGATCTCAGGCAATCCATCGAGATCGACGCGAACGGCAACGTGACCGGCAACTTCACGCCGACATTCGACGTGAAGGGTCTTTCCGTGGATGACGCCGACGCGCAAATCGATTGCTTCTACGCCGGAGTGGTGAGCGTCAACCCGGCAGGGAATCAGTTCGTGATTCAGGGGCCCCGCGGCCGTCAATACACCGTGGACACCACCACTTCCACGAATTTTGACTCCAACGAGATGCCCTCGAGCTACGATACGAACACGATCGTCGAAGTTTCCGGCACGCTCAATCGCGTCACGCGCGACATCACGGCTACCGAAGTGGAAGTTGTTTCCCAAGATCACTTCTTCCTCGAAGGTCTCGATACATTCGTGCAGTCGTCCGACGGCCAGGCGAGCGGTCTCAATATTTACGCGCGCGCTGAGCTCCCCAATCTCGCCGGCTATCCGCTCGGACAGATTGACACGATTCCTCTCACCGGGAATGAAAAGTACATGATTGCGGATCTGCACATCCCGCTCACGTCGCTTCTTTTCGGTCCGTCCAGCCAACTCGCGGGACAACGGGTCCTTTTCGGCGGCAAGCTCGATACAACCAGTACACCGCCGACCGTTACCGTTCATCGAGTTGTTCTGGAACGTCAAGGACAGCGGGGCAACTGGGTAGTCGGAAGCACCAACGTGCAGAACGGCAACAACGGCACATTCAGCTTGAATGACAACTACCTTGCCGGCGTGTTGCTGCCTCAACCGCTCACCGTGATGTCCACCAGTTTTACCAATTACGTCAACCTGAGCGGTCTCTCCGCTCTCACCGGCAGCCAGCCAATTCACTTGCGCGTGGTCGGATTTATCCTCATCAATCCGGCTGCGAACAATACACCGGTGATGGTTGCCCGAAGGGTAGAAGCCTTGAACGACTAGCAGCACTCGATCAAACGTTGGTTGATTCCTAAACTGCCGCCGCTGAGCTCCCCCAAGCCCTACGGCGGCGGTTTTATTTTGGCCCTTTGCGGCGTGCTCTGGCCTAAGAGAAAGGTTGAATGGAGTGGAAGGCAAGACTCTGGACGTGAATGGCTGGGCCGCCGTCGGGTTACTTGGGTTTTTCGAACTGGAAAATGATGTAAGAATTTGGAAGAAGCTACTCGATTTTCTTCGCCAGCACCTGTTTGCCACGCACCTCAATCTCAATCGCCAGCGGCGGACGTACCGCGGCACCATGCGCAATCTCTCCGCGAACCAGCCCTGCCGGCCCGCTGCCGTATCGCGTTAGATCAAACACCGCGCGATTGCATGGATCGCCTACCATCGGATGCGAGCCTCGAAATCCATAGTCTGCGCGAAGCTTCTGCATGTCTGTTACGAATTCCATCTCGCATGATCCGTATGGCTCGACGAGAGAAAATCCCCAGTACACTCCACCGGGCAGATGCACCACCATTGCCGGCCCTTCTCGTGAGGTGAGTGGATCGCGAAAAATAAATTTCTTCGCTGACCAATCCTTCGCCAGTTCGCTTGTTGTCGCAATTTCACCCGGCCCCACAGGCAGCGGTTCGGGAATTGGCGCAGGCTTGCTGTCTGCTGCTGCCGTTGGAGGCGCCGTTGTTTCGCTTACGGTGTTCGCTTCCTTTGCGGAGGTCCCCCGCATCCACCACACCGCAATCAGGCACACCGCTACCACACCAGTTGCGGAAAGAATTAGCCAGCGGGGCGGCATTTGTGACATCGAGAATCGCGCTGCCTCGGGTTTTGATTCCGCTGGAGGCAGAGTAGCCTGGGGGACAGATGCATCCCTGGCAGACACGCCAGGTATCTTTGGGTCCGAGGGTTTGAATGGGTTGTTGTTCATTCCGTCTCCGGCTGCCGGGTTTCCGGAAGGGAGTATCAAGGTTGAATCGTGCGGGACGAAAACGCAAGGCAGCAACAAGAAGAGGTGTTAACCCTTACGCAAGCCAAACTGCTTCTGAATCGAACCTTTCGCGCGCTCTGCAGTTCAAGCAGGCCGCTGCGCCAGACGCACCGAATGGTGCGCAACATACTCGTGCAAGTTCGCCACGATTAAAAGCAACTCCAGCATCCGATCGCGCTGTTCCGGGTTCGGGTCCGCCGCACCCTCTTCGAGGTTTTTCACCGTCGCGAGCGCGTCGGAAAGCAGCCACTCCAGGCTGCTCGCATTGACAAACTGCCCTTCCCGGCAGCTTTGCATCGCATGGTCGGTGCGCACAAACGCTTCATCCAGAAAATGATCGAGGCACAGCTGCTCGCCCGCAAGGCTTTTGGGGATGGGATTCGCACACCCGGGCCGTTGGCAATTTCCACCTGCGGCAGCGGCTGTCATTTCCCACCCCGTGGCCTCGCGGGTTTCCCGCAAGGCGTGTGCGAGAGAGACTAGCATATTTTCGAGTTAGGCATGCCGGGCTGCGCGAAAACAGCAATAGCGTCTGGATTCGCGTGCTGTGTGCGCCTCCCATGGTTTTTGCGTTCTGGTGGCGGAAGTTCGCGCGTGCGCAGCTGATTTATAAAATACGAATCGTGCCGGAGCTCGTCCTCAATTCCACTCGCACGGCGCCGCCGTTGCCGACTTTTCCATGCAGCTCGTGCGTACTGATGTTTCCCTGCACAGAAATTGTGTGCTTTGTCTCGATATTGCCCGAACTGGTTTGCGCGTAGAGTTCGAAAGCAGCGTCTTCCGGAAACTCCACCGTCACGCTGCCTGAGCCCGTGCGCAATTTCCAGTCGCCGGACGGAACGCCCTGCGCCTTGATCTCGCCGCTGCCGGTCGTGACGCTCACGGCTCCTTTTGCGCCTTTGATGTCCACGTCACCCGAGCCGGTCGAGATCTCAACGTCGCCTGCCGCCGTCTGTTCCAGCTTCACTTCGCCGCTGCCGCTGGACGCATTCAAGCCGCCCGCGATTCCGGCCGCTCGGATCTCGCCGCTGCCGGAACTCGCGCGCGCTGGACCCTTGATCGAATCGAGTTCCACGCTGCCTGATCCCGTTCGCGCGTGCACTTCGCCGCCGATGTTCGCGACTCTCAAATCGCCTGATCCGCTCGTCACGTCCACGGGCCCGGCAATTCCTCCGATAGTCTCGTTTCCCGACCCCGATTCCGAATGCAGCTTCGTCTGTTCCGGCACAATCACTTCATAACTGATCGAAATACCGCGCTCTCGGCCCCGGTCATCAAAGTGGCCGATCCGAATTGTGTTACCGTTCTGTTCGATCGGCGGATTCATCTCAATATCGTGAATCCGAGCAGTGACGTCCCCGCTCATCCACGAATGATCGGCTCGAATGGTCGCGTGAATCTCCACTTTGCTCGAATCTCCCGGCTTCACGGCAATATTCCCTGACCCCGTTTGAACCGAAAGGTCCACAGCGCCCATGACGCTCAATGTCCGATCAAAATGCCCCTCCTGCGCCGCAAATGCAGAAGGTACTGCGGCGACCGCAGCGGCCATCGTCAAAACAAAGAACACACCGGCAACGCGCAAGCACTCCCTCATTTCGATACCTCCTGTCGGAATCACGTCAATCTGAGATGGAATACGAAAGGTGGGATTGAAAAGTTCACTTCAAAGAGGCGGTTGCATCCAAATCTTGTTTCAGTGGGTGCTTCCACAACCACACGGCCAGCGAGCCGGAAAGCGCAAGCCGTCTAGGATTCCACACCGTGGCATTTCTTGTATTTCTTGCCCGACCCGCAGGGACACGGATCGTTACGACCTACTTTCGCGGCCGCCCGCACCGGCTTGGGAGGCTCAGCCTGCGCAGCGCCCGTCTGAAACTGCAAATTCTGTTGCTGCTGCCTTTGCCGCCGCTCGATTTGTTTGGCTTCGTCCTCCGGCTTCGCGGGCTGCACAAGGAACAGGAACCGCACCGATTCCTTATCGATGCGATCCATCAAATCGTCAAAGAGCGTGAACGCTTCCTTTTTGAATTCGACGAGTGGATCCTTCTGCGCATATCCGCGTAGCCCAATGCCTTCTTTCAAATGGTCGAGGCTCAGCAGGTGATCTTTCCACTGCGCGTCCACGATATCGAGCAGGATGCGCCGCTCGAGCCAACGCATCACCTGCGCGCCAAACAGCGTTTCCTTTTCCTCGTATCGCGCGTTCACCTTCTCAATCAGCGCGTCGGCCAGCGTATCGTGATTCAACGTGGCGATATCGATTCCCGCCGCTTTAGGCTCAAATCCGAACTGGTTCAGGGCTTCGTTTGAAAATTGCGTCACATTCCATTGATCGGGATGCTGGTCGCGCGGGCAATAAATATCCACCAGCTCATACGCAATCTCTTCCGCCTTCTCCAGTACGAGCTCTTTCTGATCCGCGCCCTCGAGAATTGCGCGGCGCGTGGAGTAAATCGTCTCGCGCTGCTTATTCATCACGTCGTCGTATTCAAGCAAATGTTTTCGCGCTTCGAAGTTCTGTGCTTCGACGGCTTTCTGTGCATTCTCGATTCGCTTGCTGATCAGCCGTGATTCGATCGGAATGCCCTCCGTCATGCCCAGCCGGTACATCAGCGCTTTCACGCGCTCGCCGCCGAAAATTCGTAGCAAATCATCTTCGAGCGAAAGGAAGAACCGCGACGACCCCGGATCGCCCTGCCGCCCCGCGCGCCCTCGCAACTGATTGTCAATGCGCCGGGCCTCATGACGCTCCGTGCCGAGAATGTGCAGCCCGCCCATCGCCACCACTTCGTCGTGCTCCGCACGGCACTGTTCCGCAAACTGATCGTAAATCGGCTTCCACTGATCCAGCGGCACCTGATAAATCTTGCCTTCTTGTTGAAACAAAACCATCGGCGCGCTATTCGCGCCGCTCGCACCATTGCCCGAGGTCCCAGCACTCGCATTCGGAGCCGTGCTGGCTCCTGCCGTCGCCGCATCCGCCTGAGCCGGAGTTTCAGTCCCCGCAGCCGCGCCGATCACAGCACCCGCCGGCATGTACGGCATCGCGAGTTTGTTCTTCAACGCATACTCGCGTGTCATCGCCTCCGGATTGCCGCCCAACAAAATATCTGTTCCGCGGCCGGCCATATTCGTCGACACAGTCACCGCACCCTTGCGCCCAGCCTGCGCAATAATTTTCGCCTCGCGCTCATGCTGCTTCGCGTTCAACACCTGGTGCGGAATCCCGGCCTTCTTCAAATGCTCCGCGATCTTTTCCGATTTCTCAATCGAGATACTGCCCACCAACACCGGCTGCCCACTCTCGTAATACTGCCGGATACCGCCCACCTTCGTGTTGTCTTCCTGCAAAATCCCGTTCACTGCCGCCTCGAATTTCTCTGCTTCCGTGCGATACACCACGTCAGGATGCTCCACGCGAATCAGCGTCTTGTTCGTCGGAATCGCCACCACTTCCAATTTATAAATCTTGTCAAACTCAGGCGCCTCGGTCTCCGCCGTTCCCGTCATGCCTGCCAGCTTCTTATACATGCGAAAATAATTCTGAAACGTGATCGTCGCCAGCGTCTGATTCTCGCGCTCGATTTTCACGTTCTCTTTCGCTTCCACCGCCTGGTGCAATCCGTCCGACCATCGCCGCCCAGGCATCTGCCGGCCGGTAAATTCGTCCACGATAATCACTTCGCCGTCTTTCACCACGTAATCCACGTCGCGCTGGAAAAGCGTATGCGCCCGCAACCCTTGATAGACGTGATGAATGATGTCCATGTGCGCAGGATCGTAGAGGTTCCCGAGGCTCAGCAGCTTCTCCGCCTTCGACACGCCCTCTTCCGTCAGCGTCGCCGTCTTGTGCTTCTCATCCAGCGTGTAATCGATATCCTGGATGAGCTTTGGAATCACCTTGTCGATTTTGTAGTACTTGTCCGTGGATTCTTCCGCGGGCCCGGAAATAATCAGCGGCGTGCGCGCCTCGTCGATCAAAATCGAGTCCACTTCGTCAACGATCGCGAAATGATGCCCGCGCTGCACGCAATCTTTCAAATCGTATTTCATGTTGTCGCGCAGGTAATCGAAACCGAATTCGTTGTTCGTCCCGTAGGTGATATCCGCGCCATACGCCGCGCGCCGCTGCCCGATCCTCCAGATCGTGGACGATCACGCCCACCGTCATCCCCAGCATCTTGTAAATCGGCCCCATCCACTCCGCGTCGCGACGAGCCAAATAATCGTTCACGGTCACGATGTGCACGCCCCGCCCGGCCAGCGCGTTCAGATATGCAGGCAAAGTCGCAACCAGCGTTTTTCCTTCGCCAGTTTTCATTTCCGCGATTTTGCCCTGATGCAGCACGATGCCGCCGATCAACTGCACATCGAAATGCCGCATCCCCAGCGTCCGTCGCCCAGCTTCGCGCACCGCCGCAAACGCGCGAACAATCGCCGGCTCCACCGCTTCCTTCAGCTTCTGCTTGATCTCCGGATCGTTATCTTCAACGCCCTCCAGCCGCCCCTGCACCTCGGCCTTCAGCTTCGTCGTGTACGCCGCCAGCTCCGCGTCCGTAAGCTTCTGCATCGCCGGCTCGAGCGCATTGATCTCGCTAACCACGGGCTGAATCACCTTGATGTCGCGCTCGTGCTTCGTCCCGATAAACCGCGCGACGACGCTATCAACTATTCTCTCGACGTCCATATTTCCTTAGTTAGATGCCTCTAGGGCGTGAAGCGCAATCCGTCAAAGCGACGACGCGCACAACCACTCAATCCCAGCAAAACTCAGCTTACTATTCTATCCGCTCGCGTGATTTCGCGCAAAACAACCGTACTCAGAATCATTTTGACGCTAGGCACTTCAGCGACACTCGAAGGCGAGGATGCCCGAGCTACCTTTTAACCAAAGGCTCGCAGCGCCTGCAGATAACCAGCAAGGGGCCCTCAGTGTAAACAGATCCAGACCGTCAGGAGGCGCAACTACCCACCAAATGTAGTTGCACAAGGCCCGATTACATATCGAGCGTCTGAGCATCGAAGAGAGCGACCGACACAAGGCAGCCAGATACCGAAGGAATAATATACCCTAGTAGCTGCTGAACGGTTATAGCTTCTATCCTCTAGCACTTTCATCCGCCTGCCTTGCCGCCCCATCGCCGACCAGTCTATGATTGAAGTTCGCGTCAGCTCTCAAATCTCGAAAGGATCCAATGCCTCCCGCACCCGGACAAGGACCAGGACAAATGCCAGGAATCGGCCCGAATCAACAGCCGACCGAAAAGAAAGCCCCGATCCCCGGCATCAAAAATCTCGTCGCCGTAGCCAGCGGCAAAGGCGGCGTAGGCAAGACGACCGTCGCCGTGAATCTAGCGCTGGCCCTCAAAGCCCTCGGCGCAAAAGTCGGCCTCCTCGATGCCGACGTCTACGGCCCCAACGTCCCCGTCATGCTCGGCACCGTCGAACAGCCACGCGCCCTCGACGAGCGCACCATCATTCCCGTCGAAGCCTACGGAATCAAAATGATCTCGATGGGCCTGCTGAATCCCGGCGACAAGCCTCTCATCTGGCGCGGGCCGATGCTTCACAGCGTGATCCAGCAATTTCTCCGCAGCGTGCAATGGGGCGAACTCGATTACCTCATCGTCGATCTTCCGCCCGGCACCGGTGACGTCCAGCTCACGCTGATTCAAAGCGTCGCCATCACAGGTACCGTCGTCGTCACCACGCCCTCGATCGTCTCGCTCGCCGACGTGCGCAAAGCCGTCGAAATGTTTCGTCAGGTCCACGTCGAAATTCTCGGCGTCGTCGAAAACATGAGCTACTTCAATTGTCCGCATTGCGATGGCCGCATTGACGTATTCGGCCACGGCGAAGGCCGCCGCATGGCCCAACTCTTCGGCGTCCCATTCCTCGGCGAAATCGAAATCGATCCGCAAATCCGCATCGGCGGCGACAGCGGCAAGCCCGTAGCCTCCATGGGCGAAGACGCCCCAGGCGGCAAAAGCATCTACGCCATGGCCCGCAACGTAATGCAGCGTGTAGAAACCGTCAACGCCAACGCCACCTCTCCAGTCGTCCAGATTCTGTAAGCACGACGAGCGCAGTCCTCGTCGTGGGCCTTTGACGGTAGCACAGGCGATTCCTGCAGCTGTGGCAATCCGCGTAACAACAAGCTTCGCTCGTCAATTTTCGCCACTATCCGTCCTATCACGCTTTCTCGGGTTTTTGGAGGCAGCCGCGCCGAGTCGCCATCGTAATATTAAGGCAGGATTCCTAGCCAGTAACCGCGCAGCTTGAAATTGCTTCGAGGCAGTGCAAACGCTGCTAAATTTCGCCCGCTCAGCAACGATTAGCTTAGCTCACATGAAACCAGCAACATTTCGCAAGCATCGCACTCTCGCTTCCCGAAGCCACCGAAGGCTCCCATTTCAGCAACGCCGACTTCCGCATCGCCGGCAAAATCTTCGCCACCCTCGCCCTTGAACATCAAGGCTACGGCGTCCTCCTGCTCACCCCCGATCAACAAGCCGGCATGATCCAAGACGCGCCCGAAGTCTTCTCCCCAGTCCCGGGCGGCTGGGGCGAAAAAGGCGCCACCCGCGTCACCCTCTCAAAAGTTCCCGCGGATATTCTCGAAGCGGCTCTCCGCGTAGCCTGGAGCCGCAAAGCCCCCAAGCACCTCCTCGTTGATCCTCGTAAGTAGGGGCGGGTCTAAGACCCGCCCGCGTCGGCGCTGGCAAATCTCCGCCATTCACTTCGTCACCAAGCAAGTGCCCGGTAGCCACGACGACGCTGTAATCGTCGTCGGCCTTTCGCCTCAAGTGGCACAGGCACTCTTGCCTGCCCTAAGGAACGAAGGGTTTACCCTGAGAATCGAAGGGCCTGTGCGCCTTTCTCGAAGCCTCGCAGACATCCGCACCAAGATTTAACAAGCCCACAAACTCATCAACGGCGACTTCTTCAGGCCTTGTGAATTTCGAAGCCCCGCGCCCACTCATACTTGAATCCGCAAGCATATGAATCCACCAACCACGAATTCTTCAAGCCTTGTAGGTCGCGGCTTCAGCCGCGACATAAATAAAATCGCGCGGAGCGCATACCGAGAACAGAGCGAAGCGAGGGCCTTGCTTTTGTCACTTTGCGATCAAGCACACGCAAGAGACGGCATTGTCACATCCGTTTCCCCTATGCTAGCGTCTCCACCGCAAAGGAGCCCACATTGCTTCGCACCTACCGCGGCCGCGCCCCACGCATCGCCGAATTCCGCCTACATCGATCCGCAAGCCGTCATCATCGGTGACGTAGCCATCGCCGCCGACTCCAGCGTCTGGCCCTGCGTCGTCATGCGTGGCGACGTCCACTTCATCCGCATCGGCTCGCGCACCAATGTCCAAGACGGCTCCGTCCTCCACGTAATGCGCGACACGCATCCGCTCGTCCTCGGTGACAACGTCACCATCGGCCACGGCGTCGTCCTCCACGGCTGCACAATCGAATCGCGCTGCCTCATCGGCATGGGCTCGATCATTCTGAATGGCGCAAAAATCGGCACAGGCTCCATCGTCGCCGCCGGCACCCTCGTCCCCGAAGGCACCGAAGTCCCCCCCGGCAGCCTCTTCATGGGCCACCCAGGCAAATTCCGCCGCGCCCTAACCGATGCCGACCAGGACTCCATCGACGCCTACGCCCAGCGCTACGTCGAATACAAAGAAACCTACAAGCAGGAAACCCCGTAACTCGCAACTCGTGACTCGTAACTCGTGATCGGGTAATCCATGAGGCGGATGCCCGCGATTTTTCAGTAGGGGCACGGCATGCCGTGCCCGAACGCGCAACTCAGCTCTTCGTCGCCATTCGATTCGATGTGACTCTGCAGTTCGCTGGGAGCCACTCGCATTCATGCGAAGAAAAACTCGCCATCGAAGCGCACCGCACAGTGAGACCTCGCACTTCATTCTATCCCCAGCTGCCCTTCCGTAACGCCGGCGTCCCGCCGGCTCTTTTGACCTCGTAGCGGCCGCCCCCAGGCGGGCATGTTCTCTCTTCGGCCGTTCGGTTGGGTGTGGCTTGTGCAGTTCGGTGGGAGTCCCTGCATTCATGCGGAGAGCAGTGCTTCGATGCTATTTGGTTTCAGAAGTGGTTTGCGCCGTTCGGTGGGAGCCCCCGCATTCATGCGGGGGAGGAGTGCTTAAGCGCTCCGATAGAAACTCCGCCTCGTCCATGCGCTTTAGCGCTGGGCAGCCCTCCGCTGCCGCGAGCACTATAGGCTCGCACCCGCCCCCGCCCCCACCACGACGCCATCCATTCCTGATATATTTAAAGATTCACCGTCAGGGCACGACTTCAGTCGTGCCGCAAGACTCGCGAATAGATAAGCGGCTTCAGCCGCCGGGGGCAAATGTCCGAGCGAAAACAATTTCGCGCCATCAAAGGCACGCGCGACATCCTCCCGCCGGACTCCGCCCTCTGGAACTGGTTCGAGCACACCGCCCGCGAAGTCTTCGAATCCTACAATTTCGGCGAAATCCGCCTGCCGATTTTGGAGGAAGTGGAGCTTTTTGCCCGCTCAGTCGGGTTCGATACTGACATCGTCTCGAAGGAGATGTTCACGCTCGAGCTCCGAGCGTACCAGGAGATTTATGATCTGCGAGGCCGGCTGACGGACTCTGTCGAGAGCCCACTGCGCTTCACCGGATCGTCGTTTCAGTTTCTTCGGGCGATTGACTCCGCACGAGCATCCGATCGTCTCGGCGGAGAGTCCGGGAATGCGGTTGATCAGCTGCACAGTGCGCATAAGGAACTGTATGAACGAATCGCCGATGATCGGGTGTTAGCCGAGGCCACGGAACGCCCTAAGACGCATCCTGAAATTCACGATCTTATTCGGCAAGCACAGGCGATTGCGATGGAGTTGCGTTTCTCTCGCGAGGCTGCCGCACTTCGCCCCGAAGCCACCGCCTCCGTCTGCCGCGCCTACATCGAACACAACATGCAAGCCCTCCCCGGCAACCAAAAGCTCTACTACATCGGCCCAATGTTCCGCCGCGAGCGCCCCCAAAAAGGACGCTACCGCCAGTTCTACCAAATCGGCGCCGAAGTCCTGGGGCAATCCGACGCCCCCGCCATCGACGCCGAAGTCCTCGAAATGCTGCTCGTATTTTTCAATCGCGTCGGCCTGACGCGCACCACGCTCTACGTAAATTCAATCGGCTGACAAGAACTGCCGCCCGCAATACGTCGAGCTGCTGCGCGAAGAGCTGCGCAAAGTAAAAGACAAGCTCAAAGAAGACTCCCAGCGCCGAATCGAAACCAACCCGCTGCGCGTTCTCGATTCCGAAATTCCCGAAGAGCAACCCATCATCGAAATGCTGCCGCGCATCTCCGATCATCTCTGCGACGACTGCCGCGCCCATTTCGCCAAGCTCAAAGAAGAATTGAATCTGCGTGGCATTGAATACAAGGAAAACTGGCGCCTCGTCCGCGGCCTCGACTATTACACGCGCACCACATTCGAAGTCACCGCTGAAGGACTCGGCTCGCAAAACGCCGTCTGCGGCGGCGGCCGCTACGACGGCCTCGTCGAACTTCTCGGCGGCCCTCCGACGAAAGGCATCGGCTTCGCCATCGGCACGGATCGCTCGATTCTCTCGATCGAAGAAGGCGGCAACGCGCCCAACCTCGGCGGCCTCGCAGTCTACATTGCGTGGATGGGACAGGCGTCCTATCCCACAGCCGTCAACATCGCGAGAAAATTGCGCGCTGCCGGACTCTCCGTCGAGCTGCCGCCCGAGGAAATGAAATTCAAGAAATCGCTCGGCCTCGCGGATAAACTGGGCGCGCGCTATGCTCTGATAATCGGCGAAGACGAAGTCGCGTCGCGCACCTTCACCCTGAAACGCCTCGCCGACGGCGACCAGAAGAAGCTAGCGGAAGGTGAATTGCTGAGTACCTTGAATCCGAGCGGCGGCGCTAGGATATAAATTTAACACACGGTAGCGCGATTAAATCTCCGTGTAAGTGGCGTGCAATCTGCAACTTGCAATTTTCTAATAGGCGGTAAAAGGGCTGGTTAAAAGGTGCCAGGCGAAATAAAAGCGAAGCGACAAGGCAAAGAAATTAAAGGACGGCAAAATTGCTCGAAGCTCTCGGAAATCTGAAACGCACAAATTATTGCGGCGCGCTGCGCGCCTCGGACGCCGATAAAGAAGTCGTCCTCATGGGATGGGTTCAGCGCCGCCGCGATCTCGGCCAGCTGATTTTCATTGACCTGCGCGATCGCGCGGGAATCGCGCAGATCGTGTTCAACAACGAGCTGCATCCCGAAGCGCACGCGAAGGCTGAAGAGTTGCGCTCGGAATTTGTCGTCGCGGTGGAGGGTCGGGTCGTGCGGCGCCAGAAGTCGAATCCGGAAATTCAGACCGGCGAAGTGGAAGTGATCGCGACGCGCCTGCACATTCTCAACAATGCGAAGACGCCGCCGTTCCAGGTGGAAGACGACGTAAATGCGAGTGAAGAGACGCGCTTGCGTTACCGCTATCTCGATTTGCGGCGGCCGCGCCCGCACCGCAATCTCGAGCTGCGCCATCGCGTGATTCTCGAGATGCGCAAGACGATGGACGAAATGGGCTTCTTCGAGATCGAGACGCCGATGCTCACGCGCTCGACCCCCGAGGGCGCGCGCGACTATCTCGTTCCCAGCCGCATTCATCACGGGCAATTTTATGCGCTGCCGCAATCGCCGCAGATATTCAAGCAGATTCTGATGATCTCCGGAATGGATCGCTACTTCCAGATCGTCAACTGCTTCCGCGACGAGGATTTGCGCGCCGACCGGCAGCCGGAGTTCACGCAGATTGACGTCGAGATGTCGTTCCCGCGCCAGGAAGATATTTTCCACGTGATCGAGAATGTGATGGAGCGCGTCTGCGCGGTAGCGGGCGTCGAAGCGAAAGGGCCGTTTCGTCATCTCGATTACAAGGATGCGTTGCGCCGTTACGGGTCTGACAAGCCGGATCTTCGTTTCGGCCTGGAGCTCCACAACGTCACGGAGTTCTTCGAGCCCGCGCGCGCGACGATGCACCTCGAAGGCAACGTGCAAGCGCTGGTCGCGCCGGGCGCGGCGGCATGGTCTCGCAAGCAGCTCGACGAGCTTGGCGAATTCGCGAAAGTCCGCGGGCGCTCGCGGCGTTTACACGGTGAAGGTGACCGCCGAAGGAATCAGCTCGCCGCTCGAGAAAAATCTCGGTGCTGATGCACTGAAGAAGCTGGCTGAAAAGCTCGGCGCGAAGGCGGGCGACCTGATCGTCGCGACAGCGGCGAAG
Source organism: uncultured Acidobacteriota bacterium (assembly GCA_963790945.1). Taxonomy (GTDB): domain Bacteria; phylum Acidobacteriota; class Terriglobia; order Acidiferrales; family UBA7541; genus Palsa-295. The sequence goes on along the minus strand of CAWBRH010000007.1, from coordinate 110,322 downwards.
GAGCAGATTCCGCACACGCGACACGTCGCTCAATGTTGCCGGCCAGATTCGTCTGTATCTCGGCGACAAGCTCAATCTGATTGACCGCAGCAAATGGGAGTTTGCCTGGATCACGGGCTTCGCGCTCTTCGAATGGAGCGAGCGCGAAAAGCAGTGGGTGAGCGCGCAGCATCCGTTCACCGGAATCGTCGAGGAGGACTTCGATAAGCTCGAAACCGCGCCGTGGGAATGCCGCTCGAAGGGCTATGACATTGTGCTGAATGGAGTCGAGCTTGGTTCCGGCAGCATCCGAATTCATCGGCAGGATGTGCAGGCTCGCATGTTCAAAGCTCTCGGCCTCTCGGACGAGCAAGCGCGCCAGCGCTTCGGATTCTTCCTCGACGCACTCACCTATGGAACGCCGCCGCATGGCGGTATCGCGCTGGGCGTAGATCGCATCGTGATGCTGCTGGCGGGCGAGAAATCGATTCGCGAGGTGATTGCGTTTCCGAAGACCACCGCCGCGCAGGATTTGATGGCCGATTCGCCATCGAGTGTCGATACCGATCAACTCGACAATCTCGGTATTTCAATCAAGAAGCCGAAAGCGGCTGGTGAGGCTTCGTGACGGTTTTGATGATTCTGATTGCGCTTGGCGCTACGGCGGGCGTCTTTCTGCTCACGCGCGCAATGCACAAGCTTCCCTTGCGGGCGCAATTCGGGGTTCTCTTGGGACTCGGAGTCTCGATCGGCTTTATTTTTCTGATGATGGTGCAGATGGCTTCGTTTCCGATGTGGCTGGGAATTTCACTGGTCACCGTTGTGTTTGTCGCAAGCCTCTTTGGCTCGCGAATCTTTCTGCGCAGCCTGGCACAGGAAGAGAGGGAAGAGGAAGACCGAGTCCGCCGCGAAGCTAAGAATAATTCATTTGATGGCGGATATTCGGATTTGGATCCAGCTGTCAGGAGCGGCGACCCGCGATGAGCCGCATTCGCATCCTTGCTGAAAATGTGGCGAATAAGATTGCGGCCGGGGAGGTTGTGGAGCGCCCTGCGTCTGTGGTGAAGGAGCTGCTGGAGAATTCGCTGGACGCTGGTGCACGCTCGATCCGAATTGAAGTGGAATCGGGCGGGAAGCGCATGATTCGCGTGATTGACGACGGCAGTGGCATGAATCATGACGATGCGCTGCTGGCTTTCGAGCGGCACGCGACTTCGAAATTGCGGACGGCTGATGATCTGCTTTCAATCGCTACGCTTGGCTTTCGAGGCGAGGCGCTGCCGACGATTGCGGCGATTTCACGGCTGCTTCTTGAGACGCGCACGGGCGAGGATGAGAGGGAACTCGCGTCGAGTTCGCGGGCGGCAAACTTCTGGGTGTCAAACCGGCGGGCGTGCCGAGCGGGACCTCCATCAGCGTGGCCGATATTTTTTATTGCGTGCCGGCACGACGTAAATTTCTGAAATCGGAGACGACCGAACTGGGGCACATTGCTTCGCTTGTGACGCACTATGCGCTGGCGCATCCGGAAACGCAGTTCGTATTGAAGACGCCGACGCAAGAAATCCTGAACTGTGCGCCGGTCGAAAAGCTATCCGAGCGTGTGTATCAGATTTTTGGGCGTCAGGCGCTTGAGGAACTCGTGGAGATTCCGCCGAACGAAGCGCCGATGCGCAGCGCAATCACCGAGCCGGCGATTGAATCGGACGAACAGGCCGCGATGTTGCGGGTGACGGGATTTACGTCGCGCCCTGAAGTGCAGCGGACGAACCGCAACGGCATCTACATCTTCGTGAACCGGCGCCTGGTGCGCGACCGGTTGCTGCTTCACGCGATTGGTGAGGCGTATCGCAACATCGTTCCTCCCGGCGTGTTTCCGGTGGTGCTGCTGTTTCTCGATCTGCCGTATCAGGAAGTGGACGTGAACGTGCATCCGGCAAAAATCGAAGTGCGCTTTCGGCATCCGCAGTTCGTTCACGATTTCACGCGCGACGCGCTGCGGCATGCTCTTTCGCTTGCGCGGCCAATTCCAGGGTTTCCCGCTGGGCGCGTCGCCGCAGCCGCCGCGCCGATTCCGTTGGGCGGCACCGCAAGTTTTGGCAATGGCGTAGGAACAAGCGATGCGCCGCTGAATGCAGCGAGCGCGAGCGCCGGCGCGAGTTTCGCGGGACCACCGCGAGCCGAGATTCCAGTTGGATTTTCTCCCGGCGCTGGATTTGCCGGGAGGATCTCGAATTTACCGGAGCGCCGGACCGTCCTCTGCCGCAGCGTTTGCAGTTTGGCCGGGTGGAGGGACTGATTTCCCGTTTCCCGGGCAGGCCGGCGCGGGGATTGCGGACCAAATGGCTGCAGCGGCCTCGGAATCTGGGGGCGCGTTGCCATCGCCCGAAACGATTGCGGATTTGAAGCCGCTCGGGCAGGTGAACAGCAGCTTCATCGTTGCGGTGAACGGCGAGGGGCTCTGGATCATCGACCAGCACGTGGCGCACGAGCGTGTGCTTTTCGAACAGCACCTGCGCGCGCGTCGCGAAGGCGAGCTGGGCGGGCAACGCATGCTCGTCCCTCTCGATTGTGGAGCTGAACCCGCGCCAACTGGTGACGTTCGAGCAGATTGGCGATGAGCTGCGCGCCAACGGTTTCGAGGCGGAGCTGATGGGTGCGCGCGAAGTGGCGATCCAGGCGGCGCCAGCCGGAATCGCGAGCAGCGACGCCGAGAAATTGCTATTCGAAATTCTCGACGGCATCGCGCGCGAGAATCAGGCCATCTCGATCGATTCGTTGCAATCGAAGATTGCGGCTTCGACAGCGTGCCATGCGGCGATCAAGGTGAATACGCCGCTAGACTCGAAGAAGATGGAATGGCTGCTCAGCGAGCTGGCCAAGACCGAGTATCCGATGAGCTGCCCGCACGGCCGGCCTGTGGTGCTGCGCTACTCGGTGCGCGAAATCGAGCGCGCCTTCAAACGGATTTAAAAAGGCAAGGAGACAAGGAATGCACCTACTCGGATACTGGCGAGCGGTTTCATACCTTGCTTGGATACCTGCATGCTACTTTTTCGTGCGTGGAGTGTTTGCAGGTTGGACGCTGATTGATGAGGTTAACGAAGTAGCGCCCATTTTGCAGCCTCACTATCGCCGTTGGGGCTGGGACCCGGTGCGTGCGTGGAAGAGGCACGAGATTTTATTTCCGGAGAAGGCTGCTGAGCGGAGGAATATCAGGAGGCTGTACAACCTCAGCCTTATCTTTGCTGCCTGCGCGATTGGTTTGCAAGCGTGGATCGATTTCGCGAAATAGGGAACAACCAAAATTTTAAAAAAGCTGATCATTGCGATTGACGGACCGGTGGGTTCGGGGAAGAGCACGCTGGCGCGGCGGGTGGCCGAACTGATGGCGTACGTGTACGTCGATACGGGCGCTATGTACCGCGCACTGGCTCTAAAAGCGTTGCGAAAGGGAATTTCATTTGACCGGGATGAAGACCTCGAGACGCTAGCCTGCGACACGCATATCGATTTGCGCGCAACGGACGGAACACAGCTGATTTTTCTGGACCACGAGGACGTGACGATGGCGATCCGCACGCCGGAGGTATCGCAAGCGGCGTCGAAGATTGCGGTCGTTTCGGGAGTGCGCCGCGTGCTGGTGGCCGAGCAACGGCGAGCTGGACAGCGAGGAGGGGTGGTGATGGAGGGCCGGGATATCGGCACCGTGGTGTTTCCTGACGCCGATTTGAAGATTTTTTTGACGGCATCGCCGGAAGTCCGCGCGGATCGCCGGTACCACGAGCACCAACTGAAGGGCGATGCGATCGATCGGGCGCGGACGCTGGATGAAATTTACGAACGCGACCAGCGCGACCGGGAGCGTTCTACCTCGCCGCTGGTTCGCGCGCCGGATGCGGTGGTGGTGGACAGCACGGCGATGGAAGCGGAGGAAGTGGCGCGGTTGGTGGTGATGCTGGCGAAGGGCAAGTCGGCGGGCGCGGCTATTTAAGAAATTCCGATATCGTGGAACACGGTATGGCGTATCCGGGGCTCTAAGAACGGCGCACAGGCAGGAGTGCCTGTGCCACTAACGGCGAAATGCCATCGCTGTGCGTGATCGAAAACGAGCAAGATATGGTTGCCACTCTAAAGGATGGCTAGGATTTTACGTGACGGATAAGAAGCTTCTGGCCCATTCGACTGATTTGACGTAAAGCTCGGGAATAGAATTTTCTGGAATTCGCAGGCGCCTGGCATCAGTGGCCAGGGCGTCCCAGCAGCCCATTTCGTACTTTACGGCCAGATCGAAAATATCGCGCAGCTTGTTCTTCTCTCCAGAAGCGCTCCGCGGATTTCTTCGCCTATCGCAATTTCGTGAACCATGTCCTGCATTTTCATGTCGAGGATGGCGTCTACAGCAGACAGCAGGCCGAGCAGAAAAAGATCGTTGGCGGATCCGCTCAATCCGGCGAGCGGCGCAAGCGATTCGCAGAAATGGGCTCGGATCAGCGGGAGCATGATGAGTTCTTCGGGCTTGTTGTCGCCCATGCAGGCGATGGCTACGAGCGAAACCCAGCGGCGCACGCCACGCTCGCCGAGGAGCGAGAGAGCGTGGGGAATGGAATGGACTTCCGCGGTGAGTGGAAATGCCGGCGAATTCAGATAGCGCAGCAGGCGATAGCCGAGTGAGGCTTCGGATTTGATGCAGTCGCTGACGCCGTGAAGGTTCATCTCTTTCTGATTGACAGCCTGAAGAACGCGCAGGTAATTGAGCTTGTTGGATGGAATATCGTGGCGCGTGAGCATTTCCGGCCGGCTGAAAAAATATCCCTGGAAAAAGGAATAGCCCCAGCCGAGCGTGCGCTGGAAGTCGTCGTAAGTTTCCACTTTCTCGGCGACGAGCCGCAGATGCTTTTTGGCGAAGGTCCTGGAGAGCCGCTGCTGCTCGAGTTCAGAGGAGAGCAGGACATCGACTTTTATGAATGCGGCAAGCTCCGTGAGCGGCAGCCACGCCGGGGATTCCTGAAAGTCGTCGAGGGCAATCAGATAGCCCATGTTTTTCAGTCGGCGGCAAGCGGCGACGATTTCGTCGTCTGGCTCAACCGTCTCGAGAACTTCCAGAACGACGCGGTCGGTAGGAAGCGTCGAGGGAAAATCGCGAAGAAGAAAGTCCCGCGTGCAGTTGATGAACGCGCGACGGCCGTGCGTGAGGCCGGTCAATGCCAAAAAGAAAGAGGCTGTCTACGGCGGAAGCGGCGGCGGCTTCGGGATGCGAACCATCGAAGAAATTTCCGGGGCCGGAGCGAAAGAGCAACTCGTAGCCATAGACGTCTCTCTCGGGAATTAAAAATAGGCTGACGCGCGAGGAATTTTTCCACGGACACTTTCTCCTTCCCGATTGGGAGGTTGCTCACGTTCTCGGAAGGGGAAAGGGCCGAGACTGCCAGAGCTATTTCTTAAGCTGCTTCTTACGCCGGGACTCGACATCGAAGAGAGGAATTCCGCGTTGGCCTTTGTTTTCGAGAGGCGGCCGAGGAGCAATTCCATCGCTTCGACTGTGGAGAGAGGACTGAGAACTTTCCGAAGCACCCAGATGCGGTTGAGCTCGTCGGGCGGAAGGAGGAGTTCATCCTTACGCGTGCCGGAGCGGTTGATATCGATCGTGGGGAAAACGCGCTTGTCCACCAAGCGGCGGTCGAGATTGATTTCCATGTTGCCGGTGCCTTTGAACTCTTCGAAGATTACATCGTCCATGCGGCTGCCGGTATCGATGAGCGCAGTGGCGATGATGGTGAGCGAGCCGCCTTCTTCCACATTCCTCGCGGCAGCAAAAAAGCGGCGGGGGCGCTGCAAAGCGTTGGCGTCAATACCGCCGGAAAGGACTTTGCCGGAGGGCGGCGTGACGGCGTTGTACGCGCGGCCAAGACGCGTGAGCGAGTCGAGAAGAATGACGACATCGCGCTTGTGCTCGACGAGGCGCTTGGCTTTCTCGAGAACCATTTCAGCCACTTGGATATGGCGCTGGGGCGGCTCATCGAAGGTGGAGCTGATGACTTCACCCTTCACGGTGCGCTGCATGTCCGTGACTTCTTCGGGGCGCTCGTCGATGAGAAGAACGATGAGAGCGACTTCCGGGTGGTTGGTGGTGACGGAATTGGCGATGGATTGCAGCATCATCGTCTTACCAGTGCGCGGAGGCGCGACGATGAGGCCGCGCTGGCCTTTGCCGATGGGGCAAAGCATGTCGAGCACGCGCCCAGTGAGATTTTCTTTCGTCGTCTCGAGGCGAATGCGCTCCTGCGGATAGAGGGGCGTGAGATTGTCGAAGAAAATCTTGTTGCGCGCGACTTCGGGATCTTCGAAATTGACCGCTTCGACTTTAATCAGCGCAAAGTATCGCTCGCCGTCTTTCGGAGGGCGAACCTGGCCGGAAACAGTGTCACCGGTGCGGAGATCGAATTTGCGGATTTGTGACGGCGAGACGTAGATATCGTCCGGGCCGGGGAGGTAGTTGTATTCAGGCGCGCGGAGGAAGCCGAAACCGTCGGGCAGGCATTCGAGAACGCCCTCGGAGAAAATGAGGCCGTTCTTTTCGGTTTGCGCGCGGAGGATCTGGAAGATCAATTCCTGCTTGCGCATGCCGGAGGAGCCGGGGATATTGAGCTCCTTGGCGATCTTCGCGAGATCGGTGATGTTTTTGTCTTTCAGTTCTGCAAGGCTAATACTCATCGAGTTTCTTTCCTTATTCAGCCCGTCTTCGGGCACGATTTTAACTGTCATAGAATTAGGACCGCGGGCGGGCACAGACTCGAACCAGCCACTTTGTCCAGGTAGTTTCTCAGGCCATCTAAATCTGCTTCGTGTAATTTGCCAAGCTCGCTCCTGGCTTAGCGGATTGTGGGAGAACCGAAGGAGTTCAATTGGTCAATTCATTGTCCTGCGAGACATCCGTACCGAACTTGGAATCGACACCGTCAATAGGCGGGTGGATCGGCAGCGGGCTGTTCCAGCGCGATCTGCAGGACATCGTCCATCGTCTCCACAAAATGGATGGACATTTGCGCTTGGATTTCCGGCGGAATATCCGCCAGATCTTTTTCGTTGTCTTTCGGAAGAATCACGGTACGCAGGCCGAGGCGATGCGCGGCAAGCAGCTTTTCCTTCACGCCGCCGATAGGCAACACTTTACCACGAAGTGTGATTTCGCCGGTCATGGCGATATCGCAACGGACCGGGATGCGCGTCAGTGCGCTGACGATCGAGGTGCAGAGCGTGATGCCGGCCGAGGGGCCGTCCTTGGGAATCGCGCCTTCGGGGACGTGCACGTGAATATCGAGATGGCGGTAGAAATCTTTCGGCAGGCCGAAGAGATGGCTGCGCGAGCGGACATAACTCATGCCGGCTTGCGCGGATTCCTGCATCACGTCGCCTAGCTTTCCGGTGAGCGTGAGGCGGCCTTTGCCCTGCATCAGCGTGGCTTCGGTGGAAAGAACTTCGCCGCCGACTTCGGTCCAGGCGAGGCCGGTGGTGAGGCCGATTTCGTTTTTCTTCTCGGCGAAGAAGTCGCGGTACTTGATGATGCCGAGGTAGTCGTTCACGTTGGAGGGGGTGACTTCGAGCGCGAAGCTCTTACTCGGCGACGACTTTGCGCGCGACCTTGCGGCAGACATTGGCGATTTCGCGATTTAGATTGCGTACGCCGGCTTCGTGCGTGTAGTGGCGGATGACGTGGGTCATCGCCTCGTCCGTGATTTTCAGGTTGTTTTTCGTCAGACCGGTGGCTTCGAGCTGCTTGGGGACGAGGAAGCGCTGCGCGATCTGGTGCTTTTCCTGCTCGGTGTAGCCGGGGATGCGCAGGACTTCCATGCGGTCCTGCAACGGCTGCGGGATCGTGTGCAGCACGTTGGCGGTACAGACGAACATGACTTTCGAGAGATCGTATTCGACGTCGAGATAATGGTCGGTGAAGGAGTGGTTGAGCTCGGGATCGAGCACTTCCATCAGAGCGGCTGACGGATCGCCGCGGAAATCCATGGACATTTTGTCCACTTCGTCGAGAACGAAGACGGGATTGACCGTGCCGGCTTTGCGCATCATCTGGATGATCTGGCCGGGAAGGGCGCCGATATAGGTGCGGCGATGGCCGCGAATTTCAGCTTCGTCGCGAACGCCGCCGAGCGAGACGCGGACGAATTTGCGTCCGGTGGCGCGGCCGATGGACATGGCGAGAGAAGTTTTGCCGACGCCTGGAGGCCCGAGGAAACAGAGAATCGAGCCCTTGGGATTCTTCACGAGCTGGCGAACGGCCAGATATTCGAGGATGCGGTCTTTGATCTTTTCGAGGCCGTAGTGATCCTGCGAGAGGATTTCTTCGGCGCGCTTGATGTCGCGAATTTCCTTCGAGCGCTTCTTCCACGGCACGGCCAGGAGCCAATCGAGATAATTGCGCGAGACGGTGGATTCGGCCGACATCGGCGGCATCATCTCGAGCCGCTTCAGCTCCTGCATGGCCTTTTCCTGCGGGCCTTCGGGCATGCCGGAGGTTTCGATTTTCTTCTTCAGCTGCTCGATTTCGTTGGCTTCGCCGCGGCCTAGCTCCTTCTGGATAGCCTTGAGCTTTTCGTTGAGGTAGTACTCTTTCTGGGCGCGCTCCATCTGGCGCTTCACGCGCGTATTGATCGAGCGGTCGACGTTGAGCTTTTCGATTTCGACTTCGAGGATGTCGCCGATACGGTTCAGGCGCTCCATGGGCTCGAAGAGTTCGAGAAGCTCCTGCTTTTCCTCGACGGGAATCTGAAGGTTAGCGGCGATCGCGTCGGAAAGCTTGCCCGCATCTTCCACGCGGACGGCGGCAATCATCGTGTCGTAATTCAGGCTCTGCGAAAGCTTCACGTACTGCTCGAAAAGATTCGATGACGCGGCTCGAAGCCTGTGGAGCTCGGGCGAAGGCTCAGCCTTCACAGTAACGGTGCGAATGGTGGCGCGGAAAAAACCTTCTTCGCTGGCCACCTGTACGATCTTGGCGCGCTCGGTGCCTTCGACGAGAACTTTGATGTTGCCGTCGGGAAGCTTTACGCTCTGGACGATATTGGCGAGCGTTCCGACCTGGTAGATTTCTTCGGGCTTGGGATCGTCGATGGAAGCGTCATGCTGCGTGACGAGGAAAATCTTCTTGTCGCCCGCCAGCGCGTCTTCGAGAGCGCGCACGGATGCTTCGCGCCCCACGATAAAGGGATGCATCATCTCCGGGAAAATGACCATATCCCGGACGGGCATCATCGGAACGCGCTTTGTGTCGCCTTTTTCCCGGTTAAACATCCTGAATTCGCCTCAGTTTCAATCCTTAGCCCGCTTTTTCCAGCAGGCTCCAATTAATTTCGCGTCCCTTCACCATGTCGGCGGTCACGACAAAGTCGCGAAGTTTCCGTTGCGCCGGCAGGTGGTACATCATTTCGAGCATCAAATCCTCGAGAATCATGCGCAAACCGCGCGCGCCCACTTTTCTTTGCAGCGCGAGATCAGCGACTGTGTCGAGCGCGTCGTCCGTAAATCGCAGCCGGACATTTTCGAATTCGAAGAGGCGCTGATATTGCTTCACGAGCGCGTTCTTCGGCTCGGTAAGGATTCGCACGAGCGCCGACTTATCCAGATCGCTCAGCACGCCTACGACCGGCAGGCGGCCGACAAATTCCGGAATCAGGCCGTAGCGAATCAGGTCGGTGGGCTGCACCTGCTCGAGAACTTCGATATTGCGCCGTGTGGCCGTGGACGGCTGCGTATCAGCGTGGAAGCCGAGCGATTTCTGACCTACGCGCCGCTCGATCGTCTTTTCGAGCCCCACGAAAGCGCCGCCGCAGATGAACAAGATGTTCGTGGTGTCCACCGGCGTAAATTCCTGGTGCGGATGCTTGCGGCCGCCCTGCGGAGGAACGTTGGCGACGGTGCCTTCCAAAATTTTCAGGAGCGCCTGCTGGACGCCTTCCCCGGAAACATCGCGGGTGATCGAAGGGTTCTCGTCTTTCTTTGAAATCTTGTCGATCTCGTCGATGTATATGATGCCCTGTTGCGCCTTTTGGACGTCTCCATCTGCAGCTTGCAGCAGCTTCAGGATGATGTTTTCAACGTCCTCACCGACGTAGCCGGCTTCCGTCAACGTGGTGGCATCCACGATCGCAAAGGGAACTTCGAGCATTCGCGACAGCGTTTGCGCCAGAAGCGTCTTGCCCGTGCCCGTGGGGCCAATCAGCATGATGTTCGATTTCGTAAGCTCGACATCTCCGGGCTGGCGATTCAGGAAGATTCGCTTGTAATGGTTGTAAACCGCGACCGCGAGTTTCTTCTTCGTCTTGTCCTGACCAATCACATACCCATCGAGGAACGCCTTGATTTCGGGCGGGCGCGGCAATCGGCGATTCGCTGGGCTGGCCTGTTCGCGCTTTTCATCTTCGAGGATCTGCTGGCAAACGCCGACGCACTCGTTGCAAATGTACGAGCGGGGATACTCGGAAGGAGAGCTGATGAGCTTCTCCACCTGCTCCTGCGTTTTATGGCAGAAGGAACAGCGCAACGGCTCTTCTGGTGTGAACCGTTTCACAGAATTTGCTCCCTCCCAGGGAGAACCACCACACCCATTGTAATGCTTAAATCCATTCTAAGACGGAAACGCAACCGTCGCGGATGCAATCATCGCTCTGACTACTAACCGTTTGGAACGCTGTCCGCGCGCCCTTCGCATCGGTTTCGACTAGCGATGCTTCGCGATAATTTCATCGACAATGCCGTAGACCTTGGCTTGCTCTGCGGTCATGATGAAATCGCGTTCCACGTCTTTTTCGATCCGTTCAAGCGGCTGACCCGTGTGGAACGAAAGAAGCTTATTGAGAGAATCGCGGGTACGCAGAATCTCGCGAGCGTGGATGTCGATGTCCGTTGCCTGGCCAGAGAGACCGGACATCCATGGTTGGTGAATCAGAACTCTGGAATTCGGCAGGGCATATCGCTTCTTCGGAGTGCCCGAGACGAGAAGCAGAGCCGCAATCGAGGCGGACTGCCCGATGCAGTAGGTGACCACGTCGGGCCGCACGAACTGCATCGTGTCGTAAATCGCCATTCCCGCGGAAATCGAGCCGCCCGGCGAATTGATGTACACCGAGATATCGCGTTCCGGGTCTTCGGACTCGAGGAACAGCAATTGAGCGGTGACAAGGTTGGCGACATGGTCGTCGATTGGCGTGCCGATGAAAATGATGTGGTCTTTCAGCAGCCGGGAGTAAATATCGTACGCTCGTTCACCGCGGTTGGTCTGTTCAACCACCATCGGTACGAGCGTTGTGGCACGCGGACTTGCGTCGTCAGTATGTCTCATTTGGAATTTGTTTGCGCGCTGAGGACCCCGAACCAGCTTTTACGTTTCACTCTTGGCCGTCGTCTCGATTCGGGAATTGCTGTAGAGCCACTCGATTGTTTTGTCGCTACGCAACTTCGATTTCATCCTATCGAGCGCTCCCTGCTTTGTCAAGCGAGCCCGAATCGCAGTTGCTGATTCGCCACTGCGTTCCGCCAGCGTTGCAATCTCTTTCTCGACGTCTTCATCCGTCGCTTCGATGTTTTCCGCCGTCGCAATCCGATCGAGCAGCAGTTCGGCCTTCACGTCGTTCACGGCGCGATCGCGTTGATTCCGCCGCAGGCTCACCCAATCCACATTCACAGCGCGGGGATCAACGCCCTGCGCGGCGAGCGAGCGAACCACGCGCTCGAGGCGCACATCCATCTGTCCTTCGACGAGCGCTTCGGGTACGGGGAAGTCGTGACGCTTCACGAGCGTCTCTAGAATCTTCTCGCGCGCCTGCGATTGTTGCTGTTGATCCTTTGCCGCTTCCAGATTTTCGTGAATTTTCTTGCGCAGGTCCGCAAGCGTTGAAACTCCGCCGCCTTCGCCCACGGCGTCCTTTGCAAATTCATCGTTCAGGTCGGGGAGTTTCTTTTCTTTGATGCCTTGCACTTCTACGGTGTAGTCGAAAGTCTTGCCGGCGAGCTTCTGGTCGGGATAGTCGTCGGGGTATTTCGAGCGGAACTGCTTGGTCTCGCCCGGCGATGCGCCCCGCAGGTTCTCGTTGAAGCTGTCGAGCGTCTCTTCGGCACCGAGATGGCAAAGAATGTTGTCGGCCTGAATCGGCTCACCGCCGCCTTCGGGTATGCCGCTCAGCTTAATGAGGACGTAATCGCCATCTTTTGCGGCGCGGCCTTCGATCGGAACATACGTGGCCGCGCGCTCACGCAACTCTTCGAGCGTCTTGTCGATTTGCGCGTCGCCTGCCTCAACCGCGTCCACTTGGACCTCAACGCCTTTGTAATCGCCCAGATCGAATTCGGGAAGCACTTCGAATATGGCGCGGAAGCGGAGGGGCTCGCCTTCCTTAAATTCCACTTTGTCCACTTCTGGACGAGTGACCGGAATCAGGTTCTTTTCGCCGAGAGCTTTCTCAAGGTATTCGGGAACAAGGGATTGGACCACTTCGCCTTGAATATCGTCGGCGAACCGGCGGCGAATCAGCGTGACGGGCGCTTTACCGGGACGGAATCCCGGCACGCGGGCCACGCGCGCGAGGTCTTTCGCGATCTTCTCAGTTGCTTTTTGAACGTTGTCAGCCGGAATTTCCAGCTCGAGCTCACGCTTGCAGTTTGCTTCAGCCATTTAGAATTTTTCGGGGAATCTCGAGATTAAATTGAGGTATCGAACAGAGAAACGCTGTCGAACCTGTTTCCAATTCTGCCTTTCGCCTGTTCAGTGTCAGGGGAAGAAAAGGGCAGGAGTGTTCGGCCAGACGCGACCGCCACGGAACAACCAGTATAAGGAAAGTTACTGCGCACGTCAACTGCGACCAAAAATCGCGGCAAGGATATCACGCGGATCAACCGGCCATTTTCCGGGATTTATCGCTGGGCTTCTCGTCCGGGCGCGGGGATTTGCGCTTCATGCGGCGGACGATTTTTCCCACCTGCGCGCAAAACAAGTAGTATTCACAGTCTTCGGCAGCGGCGAGTTCTTCCATTCGATTCATGGCGCGTTCAAGGCCCTGAACGGCTTCGATCCACAGGGGACTGCCTACGGGGTCGTCCTTGAAAATGTCGTACGTGATGTCATCAGACAAGACACGTCTCCCGCGGCGTCAACTGGCTGAGAGGCGTTAAACGTAGACCGACGTGGCTGTGCTGTCAAGCCCATAAAACTCGACGGCCGGCTCGTGAAAAAATTTGCGGAAGAAGGGACTCGAACCCCTACGGCCTTTCGGCCACCAGCTCCTAAGGCTGGCGCGTCTGCCAATTCCGCCACTTCCGCATCGGCGATGCAGCGATTATACAGGCGCAGGATTGTTGCGCCTACTGTTGGGATTGAGTGAGTGGTTAGGAGTGGCGGCGCTCGAGGGCTCGGGTTGAGAATGAGGCGTTCGGTGGGCCGAGGCTGACGAAAGACACGTTTCTCCTTGCCGCTTGCCGGGTATTTTGTTAGGTTCGCGGCCAATGGGCTGAATTGGGGCTGAATTCCTAGGAGGCGCGATGCCACATTGCACAAAATGCGGGGCCATGGTCGCGGACAATGCGGGTTTCTGTCCGAGTTGTGGCGCGGCGCAGGCAGGAACGGGCGGTGTGGCGTCGTCGAGCGCAATGACGCAAACGGGAATGAAAGAAAACGTGGCGGGTTTGCTGTGCTATGTGCTGGGATGGGTGACGGGCCTCATTTTTTTCTTCATCGACAAACGCTCGTTCGTGCAGTTTCACGCGAAGCAATCGATCGTGATTTTCGGAGGGCTGCAGCTGATCGGGGTTGTGGTGGGGATGGCTTTTGGACTCAGCCTGATGACGGGAGGCTGGACAGGGTTCTCACTCGGCTTCGCGCTCTATCACTTGTTGCAGCTCGTCGGTTTGATCCTCTGGATCGTTTGCATGATCAAGGCGTACCAGGGGGAGCGTTTCCGCGTGCCAGTGGCGGCAGACATCGCGGACAAAATCTTCGGAAAATCCTAGCCAGTTTCAGAAGCAAGCGGGTCCTGGCTAACGCTTTAGCGTTTGAGCTCCCATTGTGTCCTCTTATCCTTGCCTCTTGACAAGCGGATAGGGAGCGTCCATCTTTATTGACTTTCCTCGCAGGGAAAGCTCGTCCGGATGCAAGCGGCAGGAGAGGGAATTGAAGGTTCGGGTCTGTTTCCACGATAAATGCTTCGACGGCGCTTCGTCGGCGGCTATTTTCACGCGCTTCTATCGCGAACGCGTCCATCCGGACGCTGAATTTCTCTATCGCGGGATGACCCATAAAGCTTCGCATCCGTTCGAGGGCGGGGTGTTCGATGGCGACGAGAATGTGGTGGTCGATTTCAAGTATTCCACTTCGCCGCTGTTGACCTGGTGGTTCGACCATCACCAGAGCGCGTTTTTGAAGCCCGAGGATGCCGAGCAGTTCCGCCAGGACCATTCGGGCAAGAAGTTTTACGATCCGAATTTCAAGTCGTGCACGAAATTCCTGGCGACGATCGCGGCGGAGAAATTCGGGTTCGACGCGAAGCCGCTCGCCGAGTTGATCAAATGGGGAGACATCATTGACGGCGCGCAGTTTTCCTCGGCGGAGGAGGCGGTTGGGCTGGCAGAGCCGGCGATGCAGTTGGCGTTGGTGATCGAGGCGGCGCCGGAGCCGGATCTTGTGCCGCAACTGATCCCGCACCTCGCCACGCTTTCGCTATCCGAAATGATCGAGCTGCCGATTGTGAAGAAGCACTTGCAGCCGCTCCTCGAAAGGCACCGGCGCTCGATCGATATTTTGCGCGAGCGTGCCGATCAACGAGGCGGAGTGATTTATTTCGACGTGAGCGATCTCGACCTGGAAGGCTACAACAAATTTATTCCTTACCTGCTGTTCCCGAGCGCGCTCTATTCGGTGGGTGTGAGCGCATCTCCCACGCGTTCGAAGGTATCGGTCGGCACGAATCCATGGAAAGAGCCGGACCCAGAGGTGAATCTGGCTTCGCTCAGCGAGAAATATGGCGGCGGGGGACACGCGCGCGTCGCTGCGATCTCGTTTGGACCGGGCGATTTAGTACGGGCGCGTCAAGTGGCTAAGGAGATTGCCGCCAAACTGCGGCAGTGATTTCATTCTCGCGCGAGCGACGCTCGTTGGAAGGCGTTCTCGCGCGTGTTACAATTTTTAGCTCGTGGGCCGGTAGCTCAATGGTAGAGCAGCTGACTCTTAATCAGCGGGTTGCAGGTTCAAGTCCTGCCCGGCTCACCACTTCCTCGACGGAACTCCTCCGCTTACACGAACGTTACGGATCTCGCTAGCTGGCTTCTTGGAGTACGGTGGCGATGAAATCGACGAGCCGAAGCTGATCCCCCCAAGTCGCTTTGTGCTGCAGGTCCACGTGGGTGAAAGCCGGCGTGATCAATACTGCGCGCACATCCCGGCGCGGAACCTCTTTTTCGAGCCAAAGGCTTTCGGCGGGCGGGATGACGGTGTCTGTGGCGCCATGAAGTATGAAAACTGGAATGCGAAGCTGCGCAATTTTCCCGTCCGGCGAGAGGGAGGCGAGTTCGGTTGCGTCGGCGTGGATGGCGGCGAGTAGTTGCGGACGTACCAAATCGATTCTGCGGGACATGAGTGCATCAAGAAGCTGCCGGGCTGGCGGGCTTAGCTTCTCGAGCCAAGGCTGAGCGTTCTCCGGTTCTTCCCACAGCCAATATTTCAACGCCTCGTGTGCGGCGGGGATGTCCTGGGCCGCGAAGAATTGCGGAAGATGGGCGTAGACGAAGACGGATGCGCCGTAATCATGTGCGGGGGCGGGGATAATGCGGCCGTCGGGAAATTCTTCTTGCCCCGTTGCGAGAAAACGCGAGACGCGCTCGAGGTTTTCGTAACCGCCGAAGAGCACGAGCGCCCGCATGTGCGGAGTGTACTGTGGATCGCAGGCCGCCAAGAGGGCCAGTCCGCCCGAAAAACTGAGCGCAATCACCGTGACGGGTCCGGTGCCGAGGCGCCGTTCGAGCCATGCGGGCGATGCGCCGATCGTAGGTATCGAAGCGGCATCCACATGATAGTCGGCGAGAGAGGCGAGCACAGGCGTCAGGACAGCGAAACCGCTGGCGGCGAGGGCGTGGGAAAAATTCACGAACCGCGGATCGTAAATTCCAAGGTGGTGAACTCCTGGCAAGACGACAATGCCGTGCGGTTTTGAGATTCCAATCGGAATGTACAAACGTGCCGGCACTGGGCCATTTTTCGTGCCGATCGTGACATCCTCCGCGGTTACCGCATTTGATTCAAATCGCAGGAGTGGGGCGCTAGCCTGCGGATCGACGAGATGTGTTAATAGGGCGTAACTTCGTAGCTCGTAGCGCAGACGGTTGATTGCAAGCAAGAACAGCGGGAACGCAAGAAGCGCGATAACAAGAACGCGATAGAAAGGGCGCGCTGGTTTTTGTCGAGCGTTGCTTCGGTCCGGCCGGCCTTCATGAGTGGCCATCGGCTTGGGCGGTGCCTTTTTCGAGCAGAAGCGATCGCAAATTCAAAAATCGCTAAGCGGATCTCACGGCGTTCAGACCCAGGGCCTCGACATAGAATCGGTTCACATATTCCTTTACCATGCGCCGGGTGCTGAACTGCGGCGCAATACGCTTGATCGATTCTTTCATCACCTGAACGAAATCGTGCGGAATCTCGTCGTCGGCCCGGCGGTAATACATGGGAATCACTTCATCCTCGAGCAGACGATAGGCCGCATCCGCATCGGTGGACGTCCGGTCGCCCGAGATATCGCCCGCGCCAAAAGCCCATCCGTCCTTCCCGTTGTAGCCTTCAATCCACCAGCCATCCAGGATCGACAGATTGGGAACGCCATTTGCACCGGCTTTCATTCCGCTGGTTCCGCTGGCTTCGAGCGGCGGAATCGGATTATTGAGCCACACGTCCACGCCGCGCACCATGCGCTGGGCGAGCCGCTGATCGTAGTTTTCGACAAACGCGATTCGCGCGCCGAATTCAGGGTTTTGCGCCAGCTGAAAGATTTTCTGAATCAACCTCTCGCCTTCCACGTCAGAAGGATGCGCCTTCCCCGCAAAAATAATCTGGGCTGGGCGCAACCGATTCGTCAGCAGGTGCTTCAGGCGTTCGAGATCGTGCAAAAAGAGATCGGGGCGCTTATAAGCGGTGAAACGCCGCGCGAATCCAACGGTGAAAATTTCGGGATCGAGCAGAGCACCGCAAGCAATGATGCTTTCCGCCCGAGACCGCTTCCGTTCCCAGCGCTGCCTCGCGCGGTCGTTAACCTCCGAAATCAAGAGTCCCTTCAATTTTCGCCGCAGTCTCCAGAGCTCTACATCGGGGATTCGCTCCACACGTTCCCAGATTCCCGGTCGATCCTGGTCATTCACCCAGTTGGGCCCTACATACCGGTCCAGCAGCGGCTGCAGCCAGATGGGGTCCATCCACGTCAGCAAATGAACGCCGTTTGTGATCGCAACGATGCCGGTCTCGTCCGCGGATTTTCCTTTCTGCGAAGCGACGTTCGCCCACATTTTTCGCGACACTTCGGCGTGCTTCTTGCTGACAGCATTGCAGAACTTGCTCATGCGGAGAGCAAACACCGTCATGTTGAAACCGGCGCCGGGGTCGGAGGGGTTCACGCCGAGCTGCAATAGCGCGTCCCGGTCAGCTCCAAAGCGATTGTAGAAATTGGCAAAATATTTTTCGAAGAGAGAAAAAGGAAACACGTCAGTCCCGGCCGGCAACGGCGTATGTGTCGTAAAAACAGAGCTCATTCGCACTTGCTCAAGCGCTTCTTGGAAGTTCGTTCCCGCATCCACCAGCACTCGCAGGCGTTCGAGAATTGCCAATGCCGCGTGCCCTTCATTGATATGAGTCGCAGCAGGCCGAATTCCGAGCGCTTCGAGGACGCACATCCCGCCCATCCCCAGCACAATTTCCTGGCGCAGGCGCTGCTCAGGGTCGTTCGTGTAGAGACGGTTCGCGATCGCCCGGTCCCACGGCTGATTGCTCTCGATATCCGTATCCATCAAATACACGGGAACGCGGCCGATATCGGCGCGCCACACCAGCACATCAACGGGCGGATCGAATAAGGGCACGCGCACGCGAAGCTGGTTCTTGTTCGCGTCCAGAACGGGCTTGATCGGATCGTAGGTTCGGTCGAGTTTTTTCTCTTCGTCCTCTTGCCACCCGTCATCGCGAAGATTTTGTGTGACGTAACCTCTCGAATAGATCATGCCGATGGCGACCACTGAAACGGCAAGGTCGCTGCATTCTTTGATGTAATCGCCTGCGAGCACGCCCAATCCACCCGCGTAGAGAGGAAGCGATTCGTGGAAGGCATATTCAGCAGAAAAATACGCGAGAGGCGCATTGCCTTTCCCGTGCTCGCTGGTGAACCAGCCGGTTTGCGTGCCGACTTCCGCCTCAAATTCATCCATCACCGCATCGTAGCGCTCGAGAAAATCGGAATTGCGCGCAGCGGATTGCAGGGTCTCTTCAGGAAGCATCGCCAGCATGCGCAGCGGGTTGTGACCGCTCTCGCGCCAAGCCTGCACATCCAGAGCGGGGAACATTTCTCTGGCTGCGCGATGCCAGCTCCACCAAAGGTTATAGGCGAGCTTTTCGAGGCCTCGAATTCGTTCCGGCAAAGTAGGAAAGCGGGGAAAGGAATCTAAGTTTTGTTCCATTAGGAGCGGTTATGGCCCTTTCGATTTTTACTGTCATCTATACTCACAAAAGCACTCGCCTGCGGTCAACCGGGGATTCAAGGTCAAAATACCAGAAGTCTATGGGATGGTCATTCAGCCTGCATGGAAACGCACAAGGCCGCGCCGCCCGCTATTCCAGAATCCTCCCCATACTGTGCGCGCAGGAAGGGAATTTCGCTCCACCGCGAATTGACTGACCATTTCGGTATCTGCTGACGGATTTGCCCGAGCCACGCGCAAATTAGTTCGCTCATTCCACCACCGAAGACAATTACGTCAGGATCAAACAGGTCAATCATGTTGCCAAGCCAGATCGCGAGCAGGTCCGCGGTTTCTTCCAGGATTGTGGTGGCAAGGGGATCGCCATCGCGCCAAGCTTTCGCCACCATCTCGGCTGTTACAGTTACTGGATGGCCGCCGGCAAGAGCCAGCAAAGTTTTGGCATCAGCGCCTCCAGCTTCGAGTCTCTCCCTTGTGCGGCGTGCAACGGCTGGTCCCGCCGCCAGCGCTTCGATGCAGCCCCGCTTGCCACAGGAACACGCGGGCCCGTTGTAGTCGATTGAAACGTGGCCGCCTTCTCCCGCTGCACCGGTCCGGCCGTGATAGATAGTGCCGTCGAGTATGATTCCTACACCGATGCCCGTGCCGATGGTCAGGTAAAACACGTGTGAGTATCCAGCCCCGGCGCCCCAGCGCGCTTCCGCGAGCGCCGCCGCATTGGCGTCGTTATCTAGAATCGTCGGAAGCCTACGCGATTTTTTGATTTCGGCGACCAGCGGATAATTGCGCCAGCAAGGCAAATTCCCGGGGTTCACGATTAAGCCGAGCAGTGGATCGACGGGCCCCGGACTCACGATTCCGATCCCAGCGACAGAAGCGTGACCCACGGGTTCGGTGGCGAATGCAGCATCGATTGCTTTTTCGACGGCGCGCAATCCCGCGGCTGCGTCCTCGCGACTCGGCATTGGTACGAGGACCTTCGAAAGAATTTCTCCTCGCGACGTTACGAGTCCTGCCGCTACCTTCGTGCCGCCGATGTCTACGCCCAAATAGAGTGGGTCCGTGGATTTCATCTCGCTAGGCTCTGATTATTGAACGGTTCTTGGCCTCCGTCGAGTGCAGCGCGCTCGGAGTTTCGAGCCGTGAACTCGCGAGAGACTCGGTGTAAAATAAAACCATGAGCGACAAAATCAAGAAACCGGATTCCGAGTGGAAGTCTAAACTTACTGACGAGCAATACCACGTCACGCGCCAGAAGGGAACTGAACCTCCCTTCAGCGGCGAGTTCGCGGATACGGAAACGGAAGGGACGTACGTTTGCGTGTGTTGCGGCCAGCCCCTGTTCAGCTCCGACGCGAAATATCATTCAGGTTCCGGATGGCCAAGCTACTATCAGCCGATCGCAGCCGAAAATGTGGAGTTGGAGCGCGATTCGTCTCATGGAATGGCGCGCACGGAAGTGCTTTGCAGCCGTTGCGATGCGCATCTCGGCCACGTTTTTGAAGACGGCCCGCAACCGACAGGACTTCGCTTCTGCATTAATTCTGCCGCGCTCGACCTGAAAGAAAAGGACAAAAAATAAGGCGCGACTGCAGCGCCTCCCGCCGGAGACGTCACTGCGCTCGGCATGATTACCGGGCGACGCTTTTAATGGTCGAAGAAAATCACCTGCGGATGTTTGTCGATCGTATCCGTCGAGATCGCCCGAATCGCGCTCGGTGACACCACGTAAATCGCCAGATTCGTAGGAATTCCTACGGGCGCATTCGTCGTCATCGTACCCTGCCCGGTTGAGGTCACCGTGTAGTTGCCCACGAAGGACTGGGCTGGGTTCTGTCCTGAGGAATCAAATTCGTCCAGCACTCCCTGCATTGTTCCTGTGCCGTTCGCGGCTGTTTGGCCGATGATGTTGCTGACCATATCGTCCGCCGGCGAGGGAGCACTCAACGCATAGCTTCCCATCACCGACACGGCGCTGAAGGGTCCGCCCGTTTGGTTCTGCAGCAAGCCCACGGTCGCGGTTTTATCTGACCCGACCAGGAACCCCTGATTGACTCCAGTGAGATAGGCGGCCGCCATTCGCGACCCTAACGCTCCAAACCCGGTGAATTCTACCCGCCCGTTCGTTGTCACAAGATACGTGCCGGGAACCAATGCGCCTTGTGAAATCGAACCGGCATCGTTTTGATTGAAATTCACGGTGCCACTGCCGGAGCCGTTCAAAGCGAGCAATCCAACGAAGGCGCTCGCGTTCGGGCTATCTAATCCGGTTCCGCTGATCACACTGCCGCCCGTCAACGCCGTGTTATCAAAAACCACAGCAGGGTTTTGAAGGACCATCTCGCCGCCGATTTTGGGATGGGTTGCGTCGGTGGTGTCGATCTCGATGGCAAAAAGATCCGATGGCGATACGAAATAGCAGATGAAATTGAGGGTCACCTGTGCCGACGAGGGGATCTGGAAAACCAAATTCGATACCACGCGTCCAGCCGTGCTGCTCGAGGAAAAATTACCGGATGCCGGAATGGCGGCGCTGTAAAGGCCCGCGTCGTTGTAGTCAACTGTTCCGGGAGAGAACGATGAGGTTCCGTCCGCGTGTACGACGCCAACCAAGGTTGCGGGAGCCGTCGTGAGATCTTGCCCGGTGAAAGCAAACGCATAGTTGCCGCTGAAGTTCGCAGCGGAAAAATTGCTGCCCACTTGCGGCTTGATGATTCCCTCGCCGCGAGTCGGAAGCGGCGGTGGCGTCGTATTGCTGGTATCGTTTTCGAAAAAGCGGGCATTCCCATTCGCATCCAGAACCAACTGGTAGATCGCGGTCAGCTTCTGGTTGGCGGAATTGGTAGCAGTCAGAGTCAACGTTCCGCGCCCATCGGTTCCGAGTGAATAGCTTCCGGCGAGGGTCGCGCTGAGTGAGGTGCCGGATACCCGGTTCATATCCTCGCTACCCCCGGTTATGTTGCCTGAACCGTCCGCCGTGAATTGTCCTGTTGCGAGCACAACGCCCTGCGTATCAAATCCACTGAAGAAAAAGACATAGGAGCCGCGAAGCAGGGAATTGGGATTCGCGGTGCCCGCATTTATCGAAATGGTGAAGGCTCTCGAAGCGGTGGCTGGAACCGTTTGAGAATCCTTAACGCCGAGGGTGAAGCCCACGGGCGTGCCACTTACGAGGATCGGCGTGCCGGTAATTGCTCCCGAGCCGGGATTCAAGCTGAGCCCGGCCGGCAGTTGCCCTGAAACAACACTCCACGTATAAGGCTGCACGCCGCCGGTTGCCTGGACGGATGTTGAGTAGGGCGTCGCCACTGAACCTACCGGCAGTACGCTAGGCGTCACTACAAGGGGCGGCGCGCCGTTCACGGTAATGGAAAGTGGCGCCGGTGTGGATGCCGTCTGCGGCGGAATCGCTGAATCGACCACTTGCAGCGTGAACTGAAATACACCCGCCATCGTAGGCGTCCCGCTGAGCTGACCGGACGTGGTGTTAAACGTCAGCCCCGGAGGGAAATTGCCGGAAGTTTTCGACCACGTAAAGGGAGGCACTCCGCCGGAAGTGACGATGGAGGTCGCATAGGCTGTGTTGATTGTCGCGCCCAAGAGGGCACCGCTCGAAGTGATTGAAAGGGGCGGCGGCGCACTGATGTTGATCGTGTATTGGGGCGAAAGAACTTTGATCGGCGGATTTCCGCTATCGGCGACCTGCACCCTGAATGTATTGGTCGTGTTTGAGCCTGTGGGTTTGCCATTGATCGTGCCGGATTGGCTGATCGTGAGGCCTGCAGGAAGGCTTCCTGAACCGATCGTGAGTGTCAAAGGCGCTACTCCGCCGGTGACAGGAACGGCAAACGAGTAGGGAACGCCGTTCGCACCGTTCGGTGGGAGAGTTGTCCCAAATGTTGGTGCGATCACAACATCTATCGTCACCGTGGCCGTGGCGCCTTTATCGGCCAGTGCCACGGCTTCCAAAGACACCGGAAGAGTGGCCGAAATGCCGACTGGCGCGGTGTACGTGACGCTACTAGACGTCATATTGGTAAGCGTGCCGCAGCCGGCTCCGGAGCAACCGGTGCCCGTGAATTGCCACATGACGCCCATATTGGAGGTGTCTTGCCCCACTGTCGCCATGAACGTGAGCGATTGCCCTGTGTCCACCATTTGGGTGGTGCCGGGAATGATTTGGACTGTGATCTGGGTGCTGGAGCTGCCCCCACATCCGGCGGCAAATATTATTGCGAAGCACGCCAGTGCGAGTAGTGCAGGACTGAGGAGAAGCCTTACAGAATTGCCAGTTATTCGGGCATACGTCTTCGAAGTTCTCATATCACCTTTTCGGATGACTTTTCTGGTACGCCCGCGCTGGGATGAGAGGACTCCCCGCCGAACCCGCAGCATAAGCGAAACAAGTTGAATAACAAAACACTTCGGGAGTGTCAACGCAGATCTCCGAGCGCCACCTTCCAGACCATCCACCCGTTTGACACTCCGCTTGATAGTTTCCGCTGCCGTCGGGATAATGCCCGGCATGTTTCAGCCATCTGGATGCGTCGAATGATTCGCTCGTTGCCTGCGGCTAAGTGGGTTTTGCTGCTTCCAGTCCTCTTCTGTCTTGGTCAGCCGACCCGCACACTTGCTCAGGATCCCACCGGGGCCCTGCGAGGCACCGTCGAGGACACAAGCGGAGCACGAGTGGCCGGAGCTACGATCGAAGTTCGGGCGATCGACCGTTCGCTCGTGCGCGAAGCTGCCGCTGACCAACGCGGCGAATTTCGGTTCGACCTGCTGCCGCCTGGCAAATATCAAATAACCGCCAATTCCGCAGGGTTTGCTCCGGCACACTCGGACGTTGCGGTAACGATTAGCTCGGTGCGGGAATTGAAAATCATCTTACTGCCGGCCCCCGTTCGTCAGACCGTGACTGTGAATCGGCAAGTTTCTTCGATTACCGCAGAGCCGATCGACGCGGCCAGCGCCACCTTGCAAAGCGTTATCACCGCGAAGGATCTCGAAACCGTTCCGCTCGCACACCGCAGCTTTGCGAATATCGCCTATCTGGCGCCGGGGACTGAACCGGTGGAACCTTCCGATCCCACCAAGGCGCGCATCACGGCAGTCTCTTTTGGCGGCAGCTCGGGGCTCAACGTCGAACTTTCCGTGGATGGCGGCGACAATTCCGACGATTACATTGGCGGGTTCCTGCAAAATATTTCTCCGGATGCGATTCAGGAGTTTGCCGTTCGCACTGCGCAGGAAGACGCGGACACTGGGCGCACTACGGCAGGCTCGGTTGTGATCAGCACCAAGCGCGGCACGGACATGTGGCATGGCGACGCAGCGTTCTACGAACGGGCCGCTGCGCTCAACGCGCGTTATCCGATCGAAAATCCCGCGCCTGATCCCAAGCAGCCCTTCTCCCGCCAGAATTATGTGGGCACTCTCGGTGGTCCGATCAAGCCGGGCAAGCTCTGGTTTTTTTCGTCGTTTGAATACGTTCACGAAGACGGCAGTATTGCTTACAGTCCCGCGAGCCAGGCGCAATTTGGCGCGCTGGCGCAACTGGCGCAGATGGGCTTGATTCCGAATGTGAACTCGATTGATGTGCCGAACAGCGTGCCGATTCCATTTCGCGATTATCTCGCCACGACTCGCCTTGATTGGTCGCAATCCGCGCGCTCCCAGTGGTTTCTACGCGCTGCTGCCGATAACTACACCACGGAAAACGACCTCGTGCAGCAGGCCACTCTGCCTTCCACCGGCGCTACTTCGCACTCGAATTACTTGAATCTGCTTTTGAACCAGCAATTTATCTTCAGTCCCACCTGGCTTGGCTCGTTCACATTTGATGCCGGGGGGCTTCATCACACGGAAGCGCGCAATTCTGATTTTGGCTACGCGCTCGCTTTCCCGTTCAGTGCCACGTCGCAGACCGTCTCGGGCTTCGAGACTTTTGGCGACAATCAGTTCATGACCGCGATTACCAATTTTCCTGTCATGCGCAATCAGGAGAAGTATCAGTTCCGCTACGACGTGCGGCACACTTCCGGAAGTCACGCCACGAGCTTCGGCGTGAATTTCATGCACGAGCCCGTTCTCGACGGCGCGCTCAGCGGTACGCAGGAAACACTCATCAGCTATCCCAATGACCCTAGTTTCTATGTGACGAACCCGTCGCAATTCTATTCCGATCTCACGTGTGCAAAGCCGACTCCGGCCAATGTAACCTGCGCGGCTACGCCAGCGGGTGACGGCTCATTCTCGCAAAACGTCCAGCGGCTGGGTCTGTACGTTCAAGACTCATGGCGGGCCAGACCGAATCTCACACTGAATTACGGGTTGCGCTGGGACACGACGTTTGGCTTATTCGATGCGTCCGGGCGTTCCCAGTCGGACAATCCCGCTCTGCTCACTCTGCGCGCTCTGGGCATTCCGCTGGTCTCCGGAGTGCCGCACGATTACCGCAAACAATTCGCGCCAAGGTTGGGATTTGCTTACTCGCCGGAGGGATCTCAAACCACCGTAATCCGGGGAGGTTTCGGCCTCTTCTATAGTGACCTTGCGCAGAATGGCTGGGTGAACGCGTTTCAAGCCGTGAACGCTGCGCCGCTTCCATGTGTCGTCGCAACGGATCCGGGATGCGTCCCGGCCGGCGGAGCAGGGGCGCTGATTGACCCGCGCTACCGCACGCCGTATGCGATTCACATCACGGCTGGCGTTCAGCACGCCTTCAACTCGAAATGGATGGTTAGCGCCGATTACAACCACGAGCAGGGCGTGCATGGTTACCGGCGATACGAATACGTAGCCGACTTTACGCTACCACCGGACGCGCCGGATATTTCAGAGTTTCGCTCGGACAACCGCTCCAGCTACAACGCACTTTTGATTCACCTGCAGGGGAATGTTTCGCGGCGCTTCAATCTGATCGCGAACTACACGCTGTCGAGCGCAAAAACCTGGGGTTGCGTTCTCGGTGAGCTGTTCGATTACGTCAACGGCGTTTGCAACCCGAATGATGCGTTTGCCCGGGGCGACTACGGCCCTTCGGGCGAAGACGTTCGCCACCGGTTCGTGCTTGCAGGAACACTTTATGTTCCGGGTGGCTTCGAGCTCACCACGCTTTCACAATTCGAAAGCGCGCGACCGCTTACCTTGACGACTCCTGTTGATGTGAACGGCTTCGGAGATTCGGCCGATGATCGTGCAGTCGTGAACGGCGTGCAGACGGCACTCGATCAGGTGCGAGGGACGCCGTACATTCAGGTCGATTTGCGTGTCAGCCGCCCGTTCCACTTTGGCGATCGCTGGACCGCGACGCCATTCATCGAGTTCTTTAACCTTTTCAACCGCAATAATCCGGGAGCGAACTACGTGACCGATATTTCCGCGCTTCCAGTTCCGGTGAACAATCTGGCCAATGCAACTGCTCTGTGCCCTACACCCGCTTGCAGCGTGCCTATCACGAGCCTCAATCAGCTTCGCGTTCCTGCCGGCGCGCTCGGCGATTTTTTCGGTCCGGGAACCACGGTGGGGATTCCGTTCGCGGCACAAGTAGGATTCCGGTTGACGTTCTAGGCGTGCTTCTGCGGGAACTCGCCTTCCCAGCCAGCTACGACGACAGTTGCGAGACAATTTCCCAACACATTCACAGCGGTTCGCGGCATGTCCATCAGCTGATCGATTCCAAAGAGCAGAAAGAACGGCTCAATCGGCAGATTGAATTGGGTTGCGGTGGCCAGCACGATTACAAGTGACGCACGCGCCACGCCGGCAGTGCCTTTGCTGCTGAGCAGCAGCGTGAGCATCATCAGGACCTGCTGGCCGAGCGTGAGGTGCAGGCCGGCGGCCTGCGCCATGAATATCAGCGCGAGCGATTGATAGAGGCTTGAGCCATCCAGGTTAAAGCTGTAACCGGTGGGCAGCACGAACGCGACGACCGAGCGTGGCACTCCAAGCGCTTCCATGTTTTCCATCGCTCTTGGCAGCGCCGCCTCGGAACTCGCCGTCGCAAACGCGATCGTTACCGGCTCGGCCGCCGCTTGCGCGAATCGCAAAATAGGAACCTTGGCGAAATACGCGATGGGCCACAGCACGAATGTAACGAACGCCACGAGCGCAACGTACATTGTTGCCAGCAGCTTTAGCAGCGGCAGCAGAACGCCAAGACCCATATGGCCCACGGTGTAAGCGATCGAGCCGAAGACTCCCACAGGCGCCGCCAGCATCACGATATTGGTGAACTTGAACATCGTTTCGGAAAGGCTCTCGGCGAGAGCCACGAGCGGCTTGCGCTTTGCTTCCGGCACCATCGCGAGGGCAATTCCGAAAAGGATGCTGAAGACTACGACTTGCAGCACCTGTCCCTCGGCCACGGACTTTGCGATGTTTTCCGGAAACACGTTGAGAATCAAATCGCTCGCCGTGTGCGGCACCACAGCCGGCACATTTTCCGACGCTAAGGCCGGCATCTGAATTCCCACACCGGCGCGGCTGATGTTGATTGCGGCAAGGCCGATGAAAATCGCGATCGTCGACACTATTTCGAAATAGACGATGGCTTTGATTCCCATCCGGCCTACTTTTTTGATGTCCGCGTGGCCCGCGATGCCCACCACGAGGGTGCCGAAAAGCAGGGGTGCGATAATTACTTTGATCAGCCGGAGAAAAACCGTGCCAAGCACCTGGAATTTCATCGCCAGTGCGGGAGCGTCGTGGCCGAGTTCAGCCCCAGCCGCAAGGCCAACTAGAATCCACGCGGTGAGCGAACGCTGTGTTACCGCGTAGGCAGCGAGCAGAGCGATCGTGATCCAGCGGACCGCTTCGAACGCGCCAGATGAGATTCCTGCGACGCCGGAATGGCGCGCGACTCCCACCGCAGCCGCGACAAAAAGAACTGCCAGCAGCGCAAAGAGGAGCCCACGAGTTGTTGAGCGGGAAGTCATTTGCAGCGGCTGTGCTGGCGGCGAACGTTATGCTGCCCGGACGCCAGTGTCAACCGCGTGATTCGGGAGGCTCGGCAACTTCGCAGCACGGTTCGCGCATCTTAAGGATTGGAAATATTACTTCTGACTTTGGGCACGCCTGTTGTCAACCTTGGGGAATTTCTAGTATAAAGGTCGGCTCTGTAGCAGCCCGGCAATCCTGCTGGTTCCCATTGATACGGAAGCGTGAACGAATCGCGGAGGAGTGCCTTGATTGAAGTTCAGGACCTGACGAAAACATTCGGCGAAAGAACCGCGGTGGATCACATCTCGTTTGCCGTAAATAAAGGCGAGATTCTGGGATTCCTCGGTCCCAATGGCGCCGGCAAGACGACCACGATGCGCATGCTGACGAGTTTCATGCCGGCCACGTCCGGCACTGCGCGCATTGCGGGCTTCGACGTGTTCGACAATTCGCTCGAAGTTCGCCGCCACATCGGATATCTCCCCGAGAATCCGCCGGTCTATCCGGATATGACTGTGGAAAGTTACCTCGATTTCGTCGCGCGGATCAAAGGCGTGCCGTCGGAAAAGCGGGCGCAGCGCGTTACTGATGCGCTTGAAAAGACGAACATCACAGATAAACGCGATGAGCTGATCAAGCGCCTCTCACGCGGCTATAAGCAACGCGTCGGGTTAGCGCAAGCGCTTGTACACGATCCCGACGTGATCATTCTCGACGAACCAACCGTGGGCCTCGATCCCAAACAGATTATCGAAGTCCGCCACCTGATCAAGAATCTCGCCGGGAATCACACCATCATTCTCTCAACGCACATCCTGCCCGAAGTGAGCATGACGTGCGATCGCGTGGTCATCATCAACAAAGGAAAAATCGCAGCTGTAGATACTCCGCAAAATCTCACCTCGCAACTGAAGGGTGGCCAACGCATTCGTGTGGAGGTGCAGGCATCCGAGCAGCCGCTGCGCGAAGTACTAGCGCAGGTTCCGGGTGCCAGCCATGTACAAATTGAGGCTGCACCGCTAACGGGCCACGTCCTGGCCACGATTGAGGCTGCCGAGGGCAAGGACATTCGCAGCGCGATTGCGGCAAGAATCGTCGAGAAGGGCTGGCCGCTTTTCGAGTTGAAAGGCGTGAGCCTCAGCCTCGAGGATATTTTCCTCGAGCTCACCACTGACGATGCCGCTCACGCGCAGCCGTCCGCCAAATCGGAATGAATAAGGAGCGATGACCGCGATGCAAAACCTCTACGCCATCTATCGCAAAGAACTGGCTCACTATTTCGTTTCTCCGGTGGCCTATATCCTGATCGGCGTGTTCCTGATTGTGGCAGGATTCTTTTTCAACATCATTCTCGCCTCGGCGATTCAATCGGCATTTGCCGCCCAGATGCAGAGCATGCAATTTGGGGCACCGGCGGATTTCGACGTTCCAGGGGCGGTGTTGCGCTCGTTCCTAGGACTGATGTCCACCCTGGTACTGTTCATCAGCCCGCTGCTGGCCATGGGCGTGTACGCCGAGGAGCGCAAACGCGGAACCATCGAGTTGCTGATGACGTCGCCCATCACTGACGCCGAAATCGTGCTTGGGAAATTCCTCGCTTCGCTCACCCTTTACGCGATTATGATCCTGCCCACCGCCATCCTTCTCGGATTCATGAATTTCCGCAGCGAGCCGCATCTGCCGTGGCGCATGTTGCTGATCGGCTACGCTGGAATTTTGCTGCTGGGTGGTTCGCTACTGGCGCTCGGCTCGCTCATTTCGTCGTTCACGGAGAATCAACTGATTGCGGGCGTCCTGACCTTCGCAGTCAGCTTGGTGATTTGGGTAATCGACGCGGGTCGACGGGCAGAAGGCTGGAAGGGAGATCTGTTCGGCTATTTGTCTCTTGTCCGGCACTACGACGACTTTACCCGCGGCGTGGTGGACACGTCGGCCCTGATCTACTACTGCAGTTTTATTTTTCTATGCATGTTCTTGACGGTGCGGTCGCTCGAATCGATGCGCTGGCGGCGCGCTTGAGAGCCAATCTTTTGGCCTGCGTGATGGAGTGGAGGAAATCATAGGATGAAATTGGACAGGAAAGAGCTGGCGCGATTTCTCTGGATGATCGCAGCGGCGTTGCTGATCGCGGGTTATCTGCGCTACACGATTCAGGGCGAACTTCTGCGTTTCAGCAAAATACTTTTAATCGGTGGCGGAGTTGTTTTCGTTGCGGCGCTGGTGGTGGGTTTCCCTTACCTTATCCAATACTTTTCGAAGCGCTCTTCGAGGCTCGGCACGAATACCGCGATCTTGACGGTTGCTGTGCTCGCGATTCTCGTCTTCCTCAATTTCGTCGGTTTTCGCCACCACAAGCGTTTCGACCTCACCACGGAAAAGCTCTACACGCTTTCCGACCAGACGAAGAAGATTGTGAGCGGCCTCCCCAACGACGTGACGATCGTCCACTTCGCAAAATCGCCTGATCCGGGCCTCGACGACTTAATGTCTGAATATGTCAATGCCGGCTCGCACGTCAAGTATCAATCGGTTGATCCAGATCAAAAGCCGGAAGTGGCGAAGCAATACGGTGCAACGCACATGGGCGATCTGATCGCCGCATCGGGCTCTCGCACTGAACGTATTGAGCCCGGCGTTCGCGGGCAGGTGGGGGAAGAAGACATCACCACCGCGCTGATTAAAATGACGCGCGAGAAATCGAAGATGGTCTGCTTCCTGACCGGGCATGGCGAAAAATCTGTGAGCGACACTTCGAACGCCGGCTACAGTTCCGCCGAGCAAGGTCTCAAGAAGGAGTCGTACACGGATAAAACCGTGAACCTCATCTCTGATAACGGAGTGCCTTCGGATTGTGATGTCCTGGTTGTCCCTGGCCCTACGCAGTCTTTCGTGCCGGCGGAAGCGACAATGATTTCGAAATATCTCGCCGAAGGCGGCAAGGCGCTGATCGAGGTAGACCCCGAAACCGATCCCAAGCTTCAGGATACTTTTCAGGCGTGGAATATAAAGGCTGGCGACAACGTGGTAATCGACGCGAGCGGAATGGGTCAATTGATCGGCGCGGGGCCGGGGATTCCTCTCGTCACTACGTTTGGGCCGAGCCCGATCACCAAGGGATTCACAGGCGGTATGGCGTACTTTCCGCTCGCGCGTACCGTTTCGATCGCCGACAAGTCGAAAACTGATCCCGAAGCGGTCGAGCTGCTGAAGACCTCGGCGCGCAGCTTTACGACGCCGAATCTGAAAGAGAAGAAGATTGCCTACAATCCGAAAACGGATACGCTCGGTCCGCTATCGCTCGGCGTTGCCGCTAATCGCAAATCCGGTGACAAAACTCAGCGGCTCGTGGTGATTGGCGACTCCGATTTCGCTTCCAATCGCGCCATCAACGACTACCGCAACGGCGATCTTTTCTACAACACAGTCAATTGGCTGGCGCAGGACGAGAATCTGATCTCGATTCGGCCAAAGTCGCCCGCGAACCGGCGCGTGAATATGACGACCGGACAAGAAGCGGCGCTGCACTGGCTCGACGTTGTTTTCTTTCCCGGTGCTGTGATTCTCGCGGGAGTTTATATCTGGTGGAAACGACGGTAGGCGTCACCGCTCGGCAGGCCAACGGTAGAATCGAAACACAACGATGATAAAGAAATCCACTTTGTTCATTCTGCTCGGCGCCATCGCGCTGGGCGCGGCTGTTTATTATTTTGATTGGAAGCGCGGCCAAAAGGAGGCGGAGAAATCGGCCGCGTACACTACGAAGCCTGTATTCTCGCTTCCGGCTGGCTCTGAGATTGTGTCGCTCGTGATCACCCGCCCTTACGTGGCTGGTGAGGCGCCGATTCACCTCGAAAAGCAGAATGGCACCTGGCAAATTCTGCAGCCGCTCAAGACCGAGGCGGATCAGCGTCTCGTGGGAGGGATTATCGAGACACTCAGCAACTCGCGCATCGAATCCGACCAGCCTGGAACTCCGGATCGGCTCAAAGCATATGGGCTCGACCCGCCTGCGATTTCTGTTGAATTCAAGCTTCAGAATGGAACGCAGCACACGCTCAAGATTGGCAACAAGGATTTCACCAACACCTACGTGTACGCGCTGATTGATGGTAAGGACGCGGCTCTGGTGCCCAGCGCTATGCGCACGCAAACCGACCTTTCGGTGGATTTTCTGCGCGACCACAATGTGCTGCATTTCGCGGAGAGCAATGTGAACTCGTTTTCGCTGAAGAATCCGGCAGGCCAGATTGAGGCGAAAAAGGAGAAAACCGGATGGGCATTCGCGAAGCCGGATGCAGGGCAGCGGGCCGACGATTCAGACGTCACGTCGCTGCTGAACTCGGTGACAGGCGCGAAAATGACGGCGGTGGTGGCTGAGTCGCCTGACAACCTTGGCAAGTACGGTCTTACCGCTCCGGCAATCACCTTGACCGCCACCGAGGAGAACGGGAAACCTGCGACGCTGCTTGTCGGTAAGAAAGAGGGAAGCGACTACTACGCGAAAGACGCTTCGCGGCCCACGATTTTCAAGGTGAATGAAACGCTCTACAAGAAGCTTTCAGAAACTTACGGCGATCTGCGCGACAAGAAACTGACCCACTTGACGCAAAGCGATGTTACCCGCGCCGAACTGCACAACGAAAACGGCACGATCGTTGTCATTCCGAAGTCGGAGCAGGATTGGATTGCGGAAGCGCCGCCGGAAATTAAGGGCAAGGCGATCGCGACATGGAAGATTTTCCCTCCGATCGCCAACGCTCGCGCCATATCAATCGTTGACCATCCGAGCGCAGAGATTCAGGGCAAACTCGCGAAGCCGCTCGTTCAATTAACGCTGACGGCCAAGGACGGAAAAAAAATCACCGTGAGCTTTACGTCCGTGATCGAGGATTTTGTCTACGCGAAGACCAGCGACGCGCCGACCGTGTACAAGCTCAATAAAAACGTTCTAGCCGACTTGAATGCGAAGATTTCGGAGTTTGCGATCGAGAATTCGCTTTCGCGTTGAGGTTCTACGCTGCGGCGCTAGAATGCGCCAACTCACTTACGCGCGGCCAAGTCGCAAGCAGCGTCACTTTCCCGTTCAATCGGGGCGCATAGATGTAATAGACGGTCGAGCGGCTTTCCACCTCGTAAAACCCGGCTCGCTTGGGATCGGGAGTGACTTTAGCGCCGCACGACAGCACTCGCTTCAAAGTCATTACCGCTTCTAACCCGTGATTCCTTAGGTCTTCGATCTGCACTTCCCGCTTCTGGCACGTCACCATGGCTCCCTCCAGCCTCGGCTCCCTCTGCTCTCTTAGTGTTACGCCCGGCAGCCTGAAAATGTTGCAGCATTGCGACTTTATTTCGAAAATTTCATCCAAAGGATTGGACGCAGGTGGCGGCACAAAGTCGCACCCATTTTGTAGTTCATAGTGCGGAAGTTAACCCCCAAGTTGTTACTTGCGCTCACGCCGGGGAATTGCGATAGTCCCTGTCACAGGGTCCTAGAAGTTCCATCAGAGGAGCTATGGCGAAAACGAAAAGTCCCGGCAAGTCCAGCCGCATGCGGCGCGACCGGCGCAGAAAGCACCGCCACTGGCAGGTAACGATCTATTACAGAGACGGCGAGAAGTTTGCGCGCGTCTACATCGACCGCGAGAGGGCTACCCGCTTTGCGGAACGCCAGAGGCGCTCTCCGGTGGTGAAGTCCACGCGCATCATGGAAGTTGACTGAGCGCAGGCGCTTGTTTGTCCGATTGCGCATGGCATCGTGCCGCGCCCAATTGGCTCGCGATGATTTTGGCCACCTCGAATTCCCTAATTCCTTTTAAAATTTGAGGCAACGAAGCTGCTGACGAGAGCTTGTTCGGGTTTGGTCAGCATGCTATAAATGTAAATTCGTTTTTGCGGGATTCGTATAGTGGTAGTACGCGACCTTGCCAAGGTCGAGGCGAGGGTTCGATTCCCTCATCCCGCTCCATTCTTCTCGTCGTGCTCGCCGAACTTCCTGTTGTCGTGCTGTATTGTCCGCTTGAATCCGGATTGAATCGGAGGGTGACTTGCCATTTTTGTCTTACCAGAAAGGTGATTTTGCGATAGTCACCGATCCGTCGAAGCTCGATGTGGTTGCGATTCACGCCTACCTTTCGCGAGCATATTGGTCGGAAGGAATTCCGCGCTCCACCGTGGAGACGGCGATTGCGAACTCCATATGCTTCGGGTTATTTCACGGTGACGACCAGGTTGGGCTGGCGCGAGTGGTTACCGATCGCGCCACGTATGCATATCTTTGCGACGTGTACGTGCTGGAAGAATTTCGCGGGAAGGGGCTTGGCGTGTGGCTGATGGAATGCGTGATGAGCCATCCGGACTTGCAAGGGTTGCGCCGATTTAGCCTTGCCACTCGCGACGCTCACGGCTTGTACGAGAAATTCGGATTCGCCGAGTTGAAGAAGCCGCAATCGCAGATGGAAATCGTGCACCACGATATTTATTTACGCCCCCAGAGTTAAACCCGGCCGGTACGCAAGCTCGATTGCGGCGCTTCACGCAGCATGCTAGAGTCCCGCTGCTCGCATCACTCGCTCACTGATGGAAAAAATTCTTATCGCTGTTGGCAGCGCGCGCAAACCTAAAGTGGAAGCTGTTCGCGACGCGCTCTCCGTCGTTGGCCCCTTTCTGGGTTCCGCCGCCGAATTCGAAATCGTGCCGGTCGAAGTGCCCAGCGGCGTCCGCCATACTCCCCTATCACGCGAAGATTTGATGGCTGGAGCGCGACAGCGTGCTGACGCCCTCGTTCGCATCGCTCGCGAGTCGAATGTGCCCTGGAAATATTTCGTGGGGCTCGAGGGCGGGCTTGACGTGATTCACGAAGGCGCGAAGCGCTGGGTGTTTCTGGAAAGCTGGGCGTACGTGGCGGACGATACGGGCCGAGGCGCTTTCGGACGCTCAGGCGCCGTGCTGGTTCCCGAAGCTCTGGCCAAGGTGGTGGTGGATGATGGCATCGAGCTTTCCGAAGCCATTGACGCGTTTGCGGGCGGGCGCGGGATTCGCGACGCGCAGGGTGCCTGGGGAGTGCTCTCGCGCAATCTGATTACGCGCCAGGATGCCTTCCGCGTTGCAGTGATCAGCGCATTCGCACCATTTTTCAATCGCGAGGCTCATGCGACGGCCTAACTCAGCTAAGCAGACCGGCAAGCCATTTACGACTTACGCTTCGACTGCACTACTTGCGTTCTTGTTCGCTCATCCTATTGCCAGTCGGCTGCAGTCCGACGCCAACCGGTCTAAAGGATTTACCGAGGCACATCCCGAACACATTATTGTGCAGCTGCATGAGCCTATCGTAGTCCGCGATGTGCGAGGGGAGATGCGCGATAGAGATGGTAATCCCGAGAAGAACGCGATCTTTGAAATCCGCTTGAAGTCGTCCTCGCGAATCAGGAGAGCGAAAACAGACGAGAAGGGACAGTTCAGGATTCGGCAAGCGCCGGCTGGAACGTATGATTTCAAAGCGACGCTCGATGGCTTCCAGTCCGTAGTTGGCACCGTGATTGTTTCCGCGTCTGCTGATCCGCAAGCGAGAATTAAATTGACCTTGAATTTGGGTGCTTAATACGGTGCAGCGAATAATTCACTTCGCGGTGTGTTAGCCTAGCCGCAGGAGGTAGCGAGTGGACATCGTCAAGGGCAACATGGGCTGGATCGAGGTAGTAGTGGGGCCGATGTTTTCCGGTAAGAGCGAAGAGCTGATTCGGCGCCTGCGCCGGGCTGAAATCGGCAAGCAGCGCGTGCAGATTTTCAAGCCGCTCATCGACCAGCGCTATGCCAAGAATGGAATCGTGTCGCACTCCGGCCTCGAAATCGCCTCCGAACTGGTGCAGACCGGCAGCGACATTCTCGACAAGGTGCAGGCGCGCACGGAAGTGGTTGGCGTTGATGAGGCGCAATTCCTGGGCGAGTCGGTGGTGGAATCCTGCGTGAAGCTCGCCGATCTCGGCAAGCGTGTGATCGTTGCCGGCCTCGATACGGATTTCATGGGGCGGCCGTTTGAACCGATTCCGCGGCTGCTGGCTGTGGCGGAAGAAATCACCAAGTTGCTTGCGATTTGCATGCGCTGTGGCAATCCGGCTGTACATACGCAGCGGCTGGTTGCGTCCGAGGAGCTGATCGTGGTCGGCGCGGGCGGAATGTACGAGGCTCGCTGCCGCCGCTGCTTCGAGCCGCAGCTGGCACACGAAAGGATTCAGCAGGAGGCGGACACGAAGCCCCAACACAAGCAGAATTCCACCGACGCTTCCCGAGCGCGAGCCGCTACACATTAGCGCACCCCAAGATTCGTCACGCACGAGGTCACCTGCTAGAAATTAGCGTACAACCGGTACTATACCGGCTAGCCGCAACTTCAGCCGCAAACCGACACCGCCTTGCAACCAACCGCCTGCCTTACGAATCCTTATTCACCTAGAAGTCGAAAAGCCGTAAAATAGGGCCGGGTAGGCCTAGCCATGTACTTCCGGACCACTATCGCTATCGCGGCGCTGTTTGCCATCTGCGTGAATGCGCCCGATGGGACTCGCGCTCGAGGCGCGCTGCCCATCGTTTCCGATCTCGGTCCCGCGCCTGATCTTCCTGCTTCGGAACCCGCCACCGAGATTTACATGTCTGTGGGCCAACGACCGTCACAACACGCCGACTTGCAGCCTCAGTCGCGAATCGAAATCATCCGTTATGTATCCGGAGAATTTGCGAAGGTGGTGAAACCGCTGCCCGCGGGGAAGAAAGGCTACAAGGTGCCGGTAGGGAAGCCGATTGACGACAAGACTCTGCAGACGGCTCTGCGGTTTCAGGGTATTGCCGCGCGCCCCGGTGATACCGTGCAGATTACGAGCATCGAGTTTCATCCCAAAGAAATCGTCATTCAAGTGAATGGCGGAGGCCACAAGAAATTCAATCTTGGCGAGCACCTGCAGATTGGAGCTGGAGGGGTTGCAATACCCACGGGCACCTCTACCCAGACTCCAGCGAATCCGCCGCCGGGCGGAGGTCTGCAGCCAGGAATGGGTGCTGAATTAATTCTCGAGTATGGGCGCTCGGTGCCGGACATGAGCGCCGAAGATCTGATGCATGACCTGAACTACTTCCTCGATTTCTCGAAGGAGCATTCGGCGGCCGTGGACTGGGTGGAATCCCTGCCGCCGCAATTCAAACAGGCGATCAAGGATCACACGGCAGTAGAAGGAATGGACCATGAGATGGTGCTCGCGTCACTGGGACGGCCGGATCACAAAGTGCGCGAGACGAAACCTGGCGGCGAGCAGACCGAGGACTGGATTTACGGGACGCCTCCCGCAAAAACTTTGTTCGTCACCTTCTCCGGCGATCGCGTCGTGAAAGTGAAACAATACGATTGAGCCGCGTTGACATTTTCCCCTTCGCGCCCTAGCATTTCTCGTCGAAGAAACGCCTGCCGGTTGTACCGACGGTTCGCATCGAACAAGCTCCCGGAGGAACCATGCCAGTGAAAGTGGGAATCAACGGTTTCGGACGCATCGGCCGCAATATCTTTCGGGCGGCGCTGGGCGATCCGGCAATCGAAATCGTGGCGGTGAACGACATCACCGACTCGAAAACGCTGGCCTACCTGCTGAAGTACGACTCCATTCTTGGCAATCTTCCGAATAAAGTGACGCACACGGACGACACGATCTCCGTGGACGGCAAGAGCTTCAAAGTGTTTCGCGTGAAGGATCCTGCGGCTCTCGACTGGGCTTCGGTGGGAGCGGATATCGTGGTTGAGTCCACCGGCCTTTTCACTGCGGGCGCGGATGCTCGCAAGCATATCCGCGGGCCGGTGAAGAAGGTGATTATCTCCGCTCCAGCCACCGATCCCGACTTCACCATCGTGCTGGGCGTGAACGACAAGGCGTATGACCCGTCGAAGCATCACGTTGTTTCGAATGCGTCGTGCACCACGAATTGCCTGGCGCCGGTGGCGAAGGTAATTCAGGATAATTTTGGCATCGTGGTGGGCACGATGACCACGATTCACTCCTATACCAACGACCAGAAGCTGCTCGATCTGCCGCACAAGGATTTGCGTCGTGCGCGTGCCGCGGCAATTTCGATGATCCCCACATCGACTGGCGCGGCGAAGGCGTTGCACCTTGTGATACCCGAGCTGAAAGGCAAGCTCGATGGCTATGCGATGCGAGTGCCGACGCCGAACGTGAGCGTGGTCGATCTTACGGTGATTACAGAGAAGCCTGTGACCGTGGAAGCGGTGAACGCGGCGATGAAGAAAGCTGCCGAAGGGCCGATGAAGGGCATTCTCGCCTATAGCGAAGAGGAATTGGTGTCTATCGATTTCAAGGGCAATCCCAACTCCGCGATCGTGGACGCGGGGTACACGCGTGTGGTTGGAAACAACTGCCTGAAAGTGCTCGCGTGGTATGACAACGAGTGGGGTTACTCCAGCCGCTGCCGCGATTTGATTAAATTCTTCGCTGCGAAATTGTAGGCGCTTCCGGCGGCGGATGCTTGCATGCTGTGCCGTGCCGCTCGCTTTCGCTGCGCCAAATCATCACCATGAACAAACTTTCGATTCGCGACCTCGACCTGAAGGGCAAGCGCGTTTTCATTCGCGTGGATTTCAACGTGCCGCTGGACGGCGGCAAAGTGGGTGACGATACGCGCATCCGCGAGACGCTGCCGACGCTGCAACTCGCGATGACCCGAGGCGCTCGCTTGATTCTCGCCTCGCATCTCGGGCGTCCCAAAGGCAAAGTGGACGCGAAGTACAGTCTTGCGTCTGTCGCTGCGCGGTTGCAGGAATTGCTCGGAAGCCTGTGGCGTTTGTCAGCGATTGCGTGGGTGCGGAAGCGGAAGCGAAATCGAAGTCGCTGCGCGATGGCGAAGTGCTGCTGCTCGAAAATGTGCGCTTCCATCCGGAGGAAGAGGCCAACGATCCCGGATTCGCGAAGCAGCTCGCTGACCTGTGCGATGGAATGTTCGTGTGCGACGCGTTTGGCTCGGCGCATCGGGCGCATGCGTCCGTGGTAGGCATCACGAAGTTCGTGCGACAGGCTGCGGCGGGTTTGCTGATGGAGAAAGAGCTGACCTATCTCGGCAAAGCCATCTCGAATCCTGATAGGCCGTTTATCTCTGTGCTGGGCGGCGCGAAAGTCTCCGACAAAATCGAAGTGGTGCGGAACCTGATGAAGCTCGCCAACGCAATGCTGATTGGCGGCGCGATGGCTTACACATTTCTCAAGGCGCAGGGGCTGCCGATAGGGAAGTCGCTCGTGGAAAATGACAAGCTCGACCTAGCGCGCGAATTGATGCTGGAAGCGGCCGAGCGTAAATTCGCGCTGCTCCTGCCGGTGGACCATGTGCTTGCGGAGTCGCCGAATTCCACTGCGACTGTGATTGCAGACATCGCGCACGCACCCGACAACATGATGGGACTCGACATCGGTCCGCAGACGGTGAAGCTATTCAGCGACGAAATTGCCAAGGCGCACACCATCGTGTGGAATGGGCCGCTCGGCATGTTCGAGAAGCCACAATTCGCGCAGGGGACGCTGGGCATCGCTCGCGCCGTGGCAGCGGCTACCCGCAGTGGCGCTACTTCGATCATCGGCGGCGGCGATTCGGTGGCAGCGGTGGAACAGGCCGGTGTCGCATCGCAGATCTCGCACATTTCGACGGGCGGCGGTGCGTCGCTCGAATTTCTTGCGGGAGACAAGTTGCCGGGTGTCGAGGCGCTAAGCTCCAAGTAGCAAAAAATGGTAACTCAGCTGCGGACAGACCGAAAATCGTCAAATGCTTCCTGCGTGATGCCCTGTGCCTCGACAATTTTCCATCCGGACCGCTCTTGCCATCCCGTGTACCAGGACCAATAAGAATCGGCGCTCAGGAGATATGCCATAAGCGCACCACGCTGATTTCGTTGTGATGCTCCACTAAACCAAATGAGCGAGGCATTTGGAGCGACATCGCCAACATATCGCTGTAGAGCATGTTGGCTTTCGGTCTTGACGTGGACTATATTCTCGATGCCTTTCTGGTGATAGTTGGGGCCTACGAATCTTCTTTCCCAGAGAACGCGGTGCGGGACGAAGGGCGGAATCGTTAGCCTATTTTTCCAGATCGCAACGGCGCCGAGAGATTTTCCGGAGAACCGAAGCCAGTTGGAACCAAACCAGTTGTCGGTCTTGATCAGAAAGAGTTCGGGAGGCCGATGCACCTGGGTAACCCAATCGACGCAGAGCCTAACCTGTTCCAGGAACTCTGCGGAATCGTCTTCTTGTTGAACCACTCGCATCCTGGGCATCGAGGCATTCTATGCGGATAGGGGATAACGCACAATCGACGAAGGATCGGAGAGGCTGATGCGGCGGCCCGTCATCGCCGGGAACTGGAAGATGTACAAGACGCAGGCGGAGACGCGCGCTTTCTTCGAGGCGTTCAACCCGCTCGTCGCGAATGCAACGCATTGCGACATTATCATCGCACCGCCTTACACTTCGCTTGGCGTAGCCGTCGAAGCAGCGCGCGGCAGCGCCATTTCCATCGCAGCGCAGAATTGCGATTGGCACTCCGAAGGGGCCTACACTGGCGAAATTTCCACACGCATGATTCTTGACACCGGCTCGCGCGGCGTGATCATCGGCCACTCCGAACGCCGCCAGCATTACGGCGAGACGGACGAATCGGTGAATCGCAAAGTGAAAGCCGCGCTCGAGGCGGGACTCACGCCCATCGTTTGCGTGGGCGAGCAGCTGGCCGAGCGCGAAGCGAATCTCACTCACGGCGTGCTGAAGCGCCAATTTGAGGGCGCGGTGGCCGCGTTGACCGGCGCTGAGTTCTCGCGTATTCTGGTTGCTTACGAGCCATGCTGGGCGATCGGCACGGGGCGCACGGCGACGCCTGAAATCGCAGCGGACGCGCATCGCTTCATCCGCGAATTGGCCGACGACCGCTTCACGCCGGAACGGGCTTCCGCGCTTCGGATTCTCTACGGTGGTAGCGTCAAACCCGACAACATACGGGGATTGATGGCGCAGGTGGAGATTGATGGTGCGCTGGTGGGCGGAGCGAGCCTCGATGCGCAGTCGTTCGCGTCGATCGTGAATTTTTAGCGCGAGGTTTCAGTAGGGGCACGGCATGCCGTGCCCGGCGAAAGAACTTGGCACGATCGAAACGATAGCTCGTGTGGTTTGCGGCGTGAGATCGCAAAAGACGGAGCTTCGTAGTTAGACTTTCGCTGGTTGGCGCGAGGCAAGCTTGTGGCGCGTTCGGGCACGGCATGCCGTGCCCCTACTGTAAGCGCGAGTGCGATGCGTAACGCGAAATTAGGAGATAGCAATGCCTTGGTGGGCTAAGTGGGGACTGGCGCTGCTGATTGCCGTGGCGCTGATTTCGATTGGATGGCGGTACATGTTCGTCCTGACGACGCTGCACGTGCTGGTGTGCTTCGTGCTAGTGATCGTCATCATGCTGCAAAGCGGCAACGCGGCTGATCTGGCGGGCGCATTCGGCGGCGCCGGCAGCCAGACGGCGTTCGGGCCGCGCGGCGCTGCGTCGTTTCTTTCGCGCGCTACCACGTGGTGCGCCATCGTGTTTATGATGACGTCGCTGACGCTCAGCGTGAAGCGCGCGCCTGCCGACGCCCTCTCCACCACGGGCTCCGTGCTCGAGCAGACGCAAAAGCCTGCGCCTGCGGGCAAGCCCGCAACGCCGCCCGCGAACGCGCCTGTGCAAGTGCCCGTGCTGCCGGCGCCAGCGCAAGCGCCAGCTCCAAGTCAGAATCAGAATCCAGCTCCGGCTCCAGCGCAGAATCCCCCGCCAGCGCCCAAGAAATAATCGAGAGCCTCTCTGGTGGAAGCCCTCTGCTTTAGCAGAGGAAGCTGGACTTCAGTCCGGCGCAAAATAGCGAGAAAAGTTTCTGGCTTTAGCCATCGACCTTTGAAGGCCCAGCGCTAAAGCGCGAGACAAAGGTGCCGTGATCGTTGCGGAGCGCTCAAGCGCTCCTCCCCCGCATGAATGCGGGGGCTCCCACCAAAAGGGAAAAGCCCCAACGTTCGGCAGCGGGCTTTTATTTGTCGACGCCTTTCAGTAGCACAGGCATTCATTCCTGCCTGTGCCAACGTGCCACACCTGCAAGATCAAAGAACGCGTTCTTTTGCTTCCTCGTTTCGCACACAAGAAGCCACTGTCAACTTGGGGCACAGGCAGGAATGCCCGTGCTACCTGAAAAGCAAAAGCCCCGATGCGTGAGCACCGGGGCTTGTTGTTTGCGTCGCGATTGCGTTGCGAATCGAATTTTGGTGCGGTCGAGTGGATTCGAACCACCACGGTATTGCTACCGCCAGCCCCTCAAGCTGGTGCGTCTGCCAGTTCCGCCACGACCGCTTGTGCCAATGCAGCTCACCTCTTTCGAGGTGAGGCTTTTTGCGAGACTCCGATTATCGGCGGGTTTCGCTGTGGCGTCAATATCAGCGCTGCGTCAATATCAGTGCTGCGTCAATATCCGCGCGTGGTTTTCAGGCAAGTTCACGTAACGCGTTCACCTGATGCGTCCACACCATGCGCGGCGTTCTTGTTTAGCGAGTCAGAAAGTTTCGCGCAGTGCCTCGCGCAGATTTTCGGCCTTGGCGTCGAACTCCGCGCGGTCATTGCCGATGAGCAGGAGATGTTCGGCGGCGCTGACAGCCGAGTCGAGCGCAGCCTGCGCGCGGAGGCGGATGCGTTGCGCGGCGGGCTCGTCCGGCGAGCCGGCAGCCAGGCGGCAATACACCACGCCCACTTCGAGCTTCAGTATCACAGAGCGGATCGTCGCCGCTTCACCGCGCGCGATCGCTTTTTCGGCGCGTTCGAGGGGTTCGGATGACACGTAGGCTCCTCGTGTGGCCAGGCCGTGCACAAGGTTGCCGTCGCCCCAGGGAGGGGAAGGGCGGAAAGATTGTGTGTTAATCCTCAGCATACGCCGTTTCACGCGCCCCGCAACGGAATTTCAGTAACACAGGTGGCCGCCGATAGGCGGCTCGTGAAAATGACGCCTGTGCCAAAGTAAAAACACACTGAGGCTCCTGCTACACCTGCAAGATCAAAGAACGCGTTCTTCTGTTTCCTCGCTTTACGACGCCACGCACGTAGCCACTTGCGGCACAGGCAGGATTGCCTGTGCTACTTACCCACAATCGGCCTTGAAATTCGGTTGGGCTTATATATGATGGCGTGTTTGTGCAATCTGAGTGAACGCTTATCCTCAATGTGCCTTGGGAGCGAAAGCGAATGCGAATAGGGAAGTCCGAAAGCGGCTCGGCAACATCAGCGGCGCTGCTGGCGTTGCTGCAAGTGATTATGGTTGTGGTGACGGTGTATATCTTCGCCGCGAAACTTTACAGCCCTCCGGCGCCGATTACCGATATCGGCCGCGCGGTTGACGAGCAGTACAGCGTGACGCTGTGGGTTACGGCGGTGGTGTTCGTCCTCTCGCAACTGGGCATCGCATATGCCGTGTGGCGCTTCCGCGACCATGGCCAGCGCGCCCACTTTTCGCGTGGTAACAACACGATGGAATTCATCTGGACCACCGCGACGATCATTCTTTTCCTCGGCCTCGGCATCCTGGGGCGCCGCGCCTGGGCGGAAGTGCGATTCACGCCGCCTGCCGCCGATGCGGTGCAAGTGGAGGTGACGGAGAATCAGTTCGTCTTCAACTTCCGCTACCCCGGCCCCGACGGAAAATTCGGCAAGCTCGATGCCAAGCAGATCAGCGCGTCCACGGGCAATCCTCTGGGCATCGATTCAAATGATCCGGCAGGGAAGGACGACATCGTTGTGCCCACGCTCACCGTTCCGGTGAATCATCAGGTGGAGCTGCACGTCACATCGCAGGATGTGATTCACAATTTCTTCGTGCGCGAGCTGCGCTTGCAGCAGGATGCGGTGCCGGGATTGATCGTTCCCATCCACTTCACGGCGGAAAAAATCGGGCAGTACGAAATTGTCTGCACGCAGCTGTGCGGGCTGGGGCATTCGCGCATGCACAGCTATTTGAATGTGGTGTCTGACGCCGACTATGAAGCGTTCCTGAAGTCTGGCGGCCAGTAAGCTTTGTGAGCGGCAACGCGAATCACACGAAAATGATCGAGCGAATCACCTGCAGCAAGAATTCAGGAGGCCACGAATGAGTTCGCACGCCCATGGCGCCCACGCCGCGCATGCGATGGAAGCGCCGACGGGCTTCATCCGGAAATATATCTTCAGCGTTGACCACAAGGTGATCGGCATCCAGTATTTCCTGCTGGCGCTGACGGCGGTGCTGGTGGGCATCGTGCTCTCCGTGCTGATGCGGCTACACCTGGTGTGGCCCAACATGCATTTGCCGTTCGTGTCCGGCGGATTGATGACGCAGGAGCAATACCTCTCGCTCGTCACAATGCACGGCACGATCATGGTTTTCTTCGTGCTCACCACGGCGCCGCAGGGCGGCTTCGGCAATTACTTCCTGCCCATTCAAATCGGCGCGCCGGATATGGCGTTTCCGCGGCTCAACATGCTGTCGTTCTGGGTCACGTTTCTGGCGTTCATCGCGATTCTCGCTGCGTTCGTAGTTCCCGGCGGCGCACCAATCAGCGGCTGGACCGGCTATACGCCGCTCAGCGGACTCGGCGAAGTGACAGGCCCCGGTGAAGGTTGGGGACAGACGATGTGGATCGTCAGCATTTCGCTCTTCTGCCTGGCGTCGCTCCTGGGCGCACTGAATTTCATTGCTACCCTCATCGACATGCGCGCTCCCGGCATGAGCCTTTTCCGCATGCCGCTCACGTGCTGGGGCTGGTTCGTCACCGCGATTCTTGGCTTGCTCGCGTTCGGCGTGCTGCTCGCCGGCGGAATCTTGTTGCTGCTCGATCGCTCGGCGGGTACGAGCTTTTTCCTTCCCGCGGGTCTCGTGGTGAACGATCAAATCCAACCTCACTCGGGCGGCTCACCGCTGCTCTGGCAGCATCTGTTCTGGTTCTTCGGGCATCCCGAGGTGTACATCGCGATTCTGCCGGGGATGGGAGTCGCGTCGCACGTGCTGTCCACGTTTGCGCGCAAGCCGGTCTTCGGCTATCGGGCGATGGCCATGGCGATGTGTGCGATCGGGTTCCTCGGCTTCATGGTTTGGGGCCATCACATGTTCGTCAGCGGCATGAGCCCCTATTCGGGATTCGCTTTCTCGGTGCTGACCATGTCCATCGGCGTGCCATCCGCAATCAAGACGTTCAACTGGCTCGGCACACTGTGGGGCGGGAAGATTCAATTCACCACGCCGATGCTTTTCGCTATCGGCTTCGTGTCGCTC
This sequence comes from uncultured Acidobacteriota bacterium, assembly GCA_963790945.1. GTDB lineage: Bacteria > Acidobacteriota > Terriglobia > Acidiferrales > UBA7541 > Palsa-295. The sequence continues at coordinate 65,333 of CAWBRH010000007.1, read as the reverse complement.
TTCGTCTCCGGCGGCCTTTCGGGATTGTTCCTCGCACAACCGGCGGTGGATAACCTGCTGCACGCAACCTACTATGTTGTGGCGCACTTTCACCTGGTGATGGGCGTCGCCGCGATCTTCGGAATCTTCGCAGCCACGTATTTCTGGTTCCCGAAAATGTTTGGCCGCATGATGAACGAGCCGCTGGGCAAAATTCATTTCTGGTTCACGTTCGTCGGCGCGTACTGCATCTTCATGCCCATGCACTGGGTGGGAATTGCAGGCGGCATCCGGCGTTATGCCGACGCGAGCGCTGTTCAGTACTTGCAGGCGCTTCAGCCCGTGCATCAATTCATGAGCATCGCCGCGTTCATCACGGCAACCGCACAGATTCTGTTCCTGATCAATTTTTTCTGGAGCCTTAAGAGTGGCCCGAAAGCTTCGAAGAATCCATGGAACGCCACGACGCTCGAATGGATCACCGATTCTCCGCCGCCCCACGACAATTTCGGGGGACACTTCCCCAGCGTCTATCGCGGGCCGTATGATTTCAGCGTACCCGGCGTGAAGGAAGACTTCGTGCCGCAGAACTTGACGCCGCAGGAAGTGGCGCGCGAGAAGGAATAGTCAGCACCGGACTCTGAGATGCCAGGCATTGTTACTGACGATATCGACATAAAAGTTCGCACGCCGAGCGGCGGGCGTGGCGGTTCGTCTTCCGATGGCGGCGATGGCTCGGGCGGCCGTGGCGGCGACGGAAGCGGCTCGGGCGGCAGCGGCTCCGTTCCGCAGCGCACTTACGTCACGGGAATGACCGTTGGCCTCGGCGGCATCCTGATGTTCTTTATGGCGCTGGTCAGCGCATACATCGTTCGCAAGGACATTCCCAATAGCGGCTGGCACCCGCTCGCAGTTCCACGAATCCTGTGGCTCAACACCGCCGTGCTGATCGCGAGCAGCTTCACGCTCGCCCACGCCCGCAAACTTTTCAAATCGAACGACCAGCAGGGCTTTCGCCACTGGTGGAGCTTCACCACGATTCTGGGCGTGTTTTTTCTCGTGGGGCAAATTATCGCGTGGCAGCAACTCAGAGCTGCGGGCTTGTTTCTCGCGACGAATGCGAGCAGCAGCTTTTTCTACGTCTTTACCGCTGCGCACGGCTTGCACCTGCTGGGCGGAGTGCTGGCGTTGACGTGGATTCTGTTTCGTCCTACGCACCGGCTGACGCAGGGCACGGCAACAGAAGTGGCAGCGATGTACTGGCATTTCATGGACGGTCTGTGGGTCTTCCTGTTTCTACTTTTCCTTTTGGGACGGTGAATCGTGAGTGATACCGAATTCGAAGGCATAGTCGCAACGCCGTGGTCGGGCGGTGCGTCGCCCTTCGGCATCAATTCGAAGAAGCTGGGAATGTGGCTATTCATCGTCTCCGACACGCTGACGTTTTCGGCGCTGCTGGTCAGCTACGCATACGTTCGGCTCGCCACGCCGAACTGGCCACGCCCATTCGAGATCTGGCCCGCCATCGCAAAATCGTCGCTCATGACGTTCGTGCTCCTGTCGAGCAGCTTAACGATGGTGCTGGCCGTTGCCGCGGCGCATCGTCACGACGTGAAGAAAGCCGTCCGCTATTTAATTTTCACGATGATCTGCGGCGCCGCCTTCGTCCTGATTCACGCCACGGAATGGATCACGCTGTTTCACGAGGGAGTGACGCCGTGGTCAAATCCCTGGGGCGTGCCGCTCTTCGGCGGGACATTCTTCGGTCTCACCGGGCTGCACATGGTGCACGTCACGATCGGCGTCGCCTATCTCGCAATCATCTGCGCGGGATATAGCAAGGGGAAGTGGACTGCCGACCACGTCGAAGTGAGCGGCCTTTACTGGCACTTCGTCGATCTCGTCTGGATGTTTATTTTCCCGCTGGTCTATTTGCTCAGCGTCAACCCGAAGTAGCACAGCGACTGCCGCTGCTATTCTTGTGCGCGAATCTTGAAGTCAGGGAGCGAACGACTTGATGACCGAACCCGCATACATGAGAACGGAAGCGGAAGACGACCACGCGGTAGGCAGCACGAAGCTGTTCGCCTGGATTTGGGTCTGGCTGCTGCTGCTGACGGCGATCGAGGTGTTCCTCGCCTACGAACGCGTCGAAGTCCACCTGATGATAACGATCCTGCTCGGCCTCTCGCTCGTTAAATCGGCGCTGATCATGTCCTACTTCATGCACCTGCGCTTCGAGCGCCTCGGCCTGTTCCTGATTCTCGTCCCCGCCATGGTCTTCTGCATCTGCATGATGCTCATAATGTTCTACCCGGACAGCATTCGCCTGATGGATATGCGGCCCCACTGATCTGGCAATGCGGTGTTGCGTGTGGGATAAATCCTCTTAGGCTTTTGGCTTGTGCAGCCCGGTGCAGACGGAGACTGCGCTGTTGGGATCCACGGCGCTGTCACCCTGCTCGACGTGCTGAATTTTTCCCTGCTTGTCCACCACGATTGTTGTCCGCTGCGCCCATTGATACTTGCCGCCCTTCACGTCGTAGGGCTTCAAAATCTGATAAGACGTCAGCACTTCCTTGTTCATATCGCTGAGAAGCGGAAAGGTGACTCCGATTTGCTTGGCGAATGCGGCGTTGGCGGCGGGACTGTCGATGCTGATTCCGAGGACGACGGTGTCGCTTGCTTCGAGTTTGGCCAAATCAGCCTGATAGGCCTGAAGTTCTTTCGTTCAACCGCCGGTAAATGCCAGGACGTAGAAGGCGAGAATCACATTTTTCTTGCCCCGATAATCGCTCAGCTTCACCTGCTCCCATTTGTCGCTGAGCAGAGAGAAATCGGGCGCAACGTCTCCCACCTTCAAATTCGTCTTGGCGACGGCTTCTTCCTGCGCTGCGGCCGTGACCGGAGCGACCACTTGTCCCCCGAGGCCGAGCAGCAAGAAGACGCCGGCCAGTGCGTACAATCGCCGTGACAATCCGCTTTCATGCGCTTCTCCTTATCAATTGGAATGAAGCAGCAGGCGAGCATTATAGACTCGCTCGGTGTTTGCCAGCACGGGTTTTGACGAACGGGCCGCCATTTCGGATAGCGTTTGTTGTACGCTGATGCGCATTTGCGGCGATGGAGATGTGAACGAATTGTTTGCAGACCGCACGAATTGGAATCTCGAGCCGAATCGCCTGAGCGAAGCGCTCGCGCGTTATCGTTCCGCCAGGCAAGCCGCTGATTGACTTGACCGCTTCGAATCCCACCGAATGCGGCTTCATGTACGATCGCGAGAAGATTCTAAGCGCGCTAGCAAACCCTCAGAGCCTTGCATACGAGCCGGAACCAAAGGGCCTGCTCGCCGCCCGTGAGGCCGTCGTTGCCTACTATTGGATCGCGGCGACCGCGTTCCTGCGAGCGATATGCTGCTCACTACGAGCACGAGCGAGGCCTATTCGTTCGTCTTCCGCACTCTGTGCAACTCCGGCGACGAATTCTGATTCCCACTCCGAGTTATCCGCTATTCGATCTCCTCGCCGATATTCAAGATGTCAGGCTCGTGCGCTATCCGCTCATCTATGACCACGGCTGGCAGATTGACTTTCACGCGCTTGAAGCCGCACTCACCACTCGTACCCGCGCGATCATCGTGGTTCACCCTAATAATCCCACCGGCCATTTCACGAGGCCGATGAACGTTCGAGGCTCAATCGAATCTCTGCCGGCCGTCAAATCGCCGTGATCGCTGACGAAGTGTTTCTGGATTTTGCGCTCTCCGTCGAGCCTCGCAGCAGTTGGGCAGCAAGCTCAGAGGCGCTCACGTTCACGATGAGCGGACTTTCGAAAATGTGCGGCCTGCCGCAGATGAAAGTCGCATGGCTCGCGGTGAGCGGATCCGAAGGATCTGAAAACGCAGGCTCTCGGCCGGCTTGAAGTAATCGCCGACACCTACCTCTCGATGAATGCGCCCATCCAGCACGCCATCCCGCAATTCTTAGAGCAGCGCCACGAATTTCAACGGCAACTGGTGTCAAGAGTCCGAGGGAATCTAGCCGAACTCGACCGGCAGCTCGCAACGCAGAAAGCTTGCAGCCGTCTTGAAATCGAAGGTGGCTGGTACGCCGTGCTCCGCGTGCCGGCGACGCGTACTGACGAAGAAGTCGCACTCGATTTGATCGAGAAAAAAGGCGTTTACGTTCACCCGGGCCATTTCTACGATTTCCCGACCGACGGTTATCTGATCGTCAGCCTGATCGCGCGCGAGAACGAGTTTGCCGAAGGAATTAAGCGCCTGGTTTCGATTTACTGATGAAAAAGAATTCAGCCCATCGCAGGGAAGGGCAATGTGCGGTTTACTTGAGTCGCCCGGCGGGTCAGCGGCTTCCGGCATGGCTAGAGGCGGAGCGGTTGCATCACCTTCGGGCACTTTCGACGGAGCCAGCTGAGGAATGCCAACGCCGCGATTCAATTCGAGGTGTTCCTTGGCGCATCGCGGGCAATATCCTTTGCCGTTCTCATCATCACGCTGGCTCGCGAGTTCATAGCAACCGCAGACGCAATCGCAGTAGCCCGTGATGGACGCAGTCTTGATGGGCACCAAAGCCATTCAGCGTTCCTCCGAACTGGAGATACTACCCGCGCGGAATCGTTTCGCAAGTTGGCGATAATCCAGGGCTGATCGAAGCGCTGATCGAAGCGAAGATGCGCGGCGTCAATCTGCCGATGCGGGTTCGAGTTGTGCGAGGCGGAACGGGTCGCCAATCTTTTCGTGCAGCGCGATCCAGACGCTATCAGAATGCGAAAGGAAATACTTCCACCACGCGCGGATCGAATTGCCTGCCCGCATACCTCTTGATTTCTTCTCGCGCAGCGGAAATGGGCAGCGCTTTGCGATATGGACGATCGGATATCATCGCGTCCAGCGTATCGGCCACGGCGAATATTCTTGCGCCAAGCGGAATCTGCTCGCCCCGCAGCCCGCGAGGATAGCCAGACCCGTCGTAGCACTCCTGGTGCGACAGCACGATTTCAGCAGCTTCCTTGAGAAACGGAATTCGTTCCAGCACCGCGTAGCCGATATCGCAATGGCGGCGCATGATTTCGCGTTCTTCCGCGGTCAGAGGACCCGGCTTGCGCAAAATACTGTCCGGCACCCCCATCTTGCCAATGTCATGAAGAAAAGCACCGCGCGCAATATGCCGCAGCAGGGCTTTGTCTACGCCCATCGCTTTTGCAATCGTGATCGTGAACGCGGTCACGCGCTGGCAGTGTCCTTCGGTCTCCGCATCTTTTGCGTCCAGCGCTCCACCCAACGCTTCAAGCGTGTAGTCGTACGATTGCTCGAGATCCTGCAGCGCGATCGAAAGCTGCTGAGTGCGCTCGGCTACCAGATGTTCCAGATCGCTTTGGTAAGTTCGGTTTTCAATCACCAGGCGCCTGTGTTCCAGCGCACGGCGCACACTCAAATAAAGCTGATCCTTTTCAAATGGCTTGAGAATGTAGTCGTAAGCTCCCGCGCGGATCGCTTCGAGAGCGATAGCAATGTCGTGCATCGCTGTGACCATGATCACAGGAACGTCGGGATCGTCCACGCGCAGCTCGGAGAGAAGCTTGAGCCCGTCCATTTCCGGCATGACGATGTCGCTTAACACCAGATCGAACGTATCGTTGCGGAAAGCGTCGAGCGCAATGCGCCCGTTCGCGCAGGCGAGGCAGTAATAGCCCTGCGCCTCAAGAAGAGTGGTTACGACCTCTCGAATCGCTTCTTCGTCATCTACTACCAGGACCTTTTCTCTATCCACGAGTGGGCTCCGAAGTCTCACCATTATAAAGCAGGGCACAGGGGGGCGTTGGCCTCGTTGCCCTACTTCTAACCCTCATGCTAGGTTTCGAAGTGGCTTCCCGACATCCTCGATTTCATTTGTGCCGAGTTTTCCTGGCGACTAGGCGTCGCTGATACAGGACTCGATGTCATTCGTTTCTAACCCGGGCTTTCTTGCGGTGGCCTTCATTGAAGGCTCGGCGGCGTTTATTATCCTTGTTCTGTATTCGCTGCTGGTTCCCAGCTTTTCGGCCCGTTTCTTCCGCTTCTGGATTGCTGGCTGGACTACTTACGTGCTTTGGGGCGCTTTGCGTATGCTGTCGATTTGGCGCGGAGGCCCCGATGCTAACTTTCAATTCAGCGCCGTCCTTTCGCTGGTTTCATCGGCTTTATTCTTCGTAGCGATTTTGGAATGTACGGGACGAGCAGACAGGCTTCGTTGGCTCACCCCGCTGGCCGCAATTGCCGCGCTAGCCATATATGTAACCCACTCGATTGCCAAGATGCCCTCGGAAGCGCTCTGGGCTGAGCGCATCTCAGAATCCGGGTTCTATCTAGTGGCTGGTTGGCTCCTCTGGCGGACAAACTCGCGCCACCAGGGAGTCGGATGGAAACTGCTTGCCGGCGCACTCATGCTACGAGGCCTCCACGGATTCGATCGAGCCGCATGGTCCGGCGAAGAATTCGGATTGTTCCGCATGTCGTTTCACGGACTGTTCGGAATCGCTATGGGAATTGCGATGGCGGTGCTCGTTTTGGAAGCAGGCCGCGCTCGTACCGAGGATTTGAATGAAAAGCTGCGCCGCCTCGCGATCATCACTGCGGAAGCCACTCAGTCATTCCGCGTTCACGAAACGCTGGAAGGAGTGGTTCGCCATCTCGTGGAAAGCCTCGGGGCCAGTCACGGCGTGGTGTACCTGTTCGAAGGTTCCGGGGACGCCCGTTCGCTTCTGGCACGAGCGAGCGTCGGCTTCAGCGAAGACTTCTTGAGTCGCTACACGCGGATCTCTCCACGTGTACTCTGGGCCCAGACGGTGCTTGAACAACAAACTCCCTTTGTTGTCTTCGATGCGGCGACGGATTCGGGCGTTCGCGACTGGATGCGCGAGGAGAAACTATCGACGCTCGTCCTCGTTCGAATTCCGGGGAAAGAGAAACCCCTCGGGTTTCTTGGAATCGGTTCCAGCACAGCGCGTACGTTTGCCACCGACGAAGAAAATTTCCTGGTCAATGTCGCCAATCTTCTCGGCCTCACTGTTCAGAACGTCTCGCTTTTCGAGGTTGCGGCGAATTCCCGCAGGCAATGGCTCGACACTTTCGATTCGATTGGCGACTTGATCGTAGTGCACTCGCCGACCGGTGCTGTGCTGCGAGCGAATCGCACTCTGGCCTGGCATCTGGGTGTTGAACCCGGCGAACTCGAAGGCCAGCAACTTCGAAATCTCCTGCAGCAGGCGGACGTCCAGTGGACGACTTGCCCCTACTGCGAGGGTGCCGCCGGAGATCCAGAACAAATTGATCCGACATTCGGCGGATATTTTCTGGTCACCAATTCCGCCTTTCATGATTCAAATGGTGTCCCGCTCGGGACGATTCACGTGCTCAAGGATTTCACCGAGCGCCGCCAGGCCGAAAACAAGTTCCGCATGCTTTTTGAAAACGTGCAGGAAGGCATTTTCATCTCGACGCCGGAGGGCCGCTTTCTCGATTTCAACAAAGCGCTGATGAGCATCCTCGGCTATGAAAAGCGAGAGGAGCTTCTGGCGGTTGATATCACCCCGACGTTCTATTTGCACGCGGAGGACAGGGATCGCCTGAAACGGCTGCTTCGCGAACACGGCCAGGTGAGCGATTTCGAATTCCATTTCCGTCGCCACGATGGTGAGGTTCGAATCGCTGCACGAATCGAGCTTCGTTACGCGCGACGATTCCGGAGGTGTGGTCGCCTACCAGGGCTTTCTGCTGGACGTGACCGATCGCAAACAGGCCGAAATGGAGATTCGCCGCCGCAACCGGGAACTTCTCGCGCTGAATGCGATTGGCGGCATGCTCAGCCAGTCGGCAGAGATCGACGAAATCTTGAATCGTGTTCCTCCCAAAGTCGCGGAGCTGTTCAAAGTGGAGATTTGCTCAATTTATTTGCTCGACGAGCCCTCGCACACTTTGAAGCGCATGGCGGCCTTTGGGTACGAGACTGAATTCGCGCGGAATCTGCCCCCTGTGGATATATCGCCCATACTGCTCGAACAGGTGAAACAGGCGCGAGCGACTCTGCTCTCAGGTTCAGCCGTCATCCTTCCTGAGATTCTGCGTGAGCTTGTGCGTAAAGAGGAAATTCAGGAATCGCAGATTTCGGTGCTCTGGTCAAAAGACCGCATCATGGGAATCCTGGTGATCGGATGCCGCGAGAACCGCGAGTTTTCGCCAGCGGAACTGAATCTTCTGGCAGCTGTGGGAAATCAAATCGCCACCACCATAGACAAGGCGCTGCTTCTCGAAAGAAACGCAGGACGCTTATCAAAGCCTTGCGCTCGCCCAGGAACAACTTCTCCAAAGCGAGAAGATGGCAGCGGTCGGCCAGCTTATCTCCGGCGTCGCCCACGAGCTCAATAATCCGCTTACGGCGATTCTCGGTTACAGCCAACTGCTGCAAGCCGAAGAACTCACCAATTCGCGCGGCGCGGACTATATCGAAAAGTTGTACAAACAGGCGCAGCGCACGCATCACATCGTGCAAAGCCTGCTCAGCTTCGCCCGCCAGCACAAACCGGAACGAAAGTCTGTGGACCTGAATCAGATTCTCGAAGACACGCTGATCCTTCGAGAATACGACATGAAACTCAACAGCATTCGCATCCATCGGGAATTCGAACCCGATCTTCCCGTTACCGCGGGAGATTTTCACCAGCTTCAGCAAGTTTTTCTCAATATTGTGAACAACGCCGTCGATGCGGTCGTCGAAAAAGGTGGACACGGCGAAATCTGGATTCGAACGGCCCTTGCGGGAAATCGCTTGCGCGTGGAAATCACCGACAACGGGCCGGGAGTGAAGGACCCGCATCGCGTCTTCGATCCGTTCTACACCACGAAGCCGGTAGGGAAGGGAACGGGGCTGGGATTGAGCATCTGCTACGGAATCGTGAAGGAACATGGCGGCGAAATTCAGGTGCGCAATTCGCCTCCCCGTGGCGCCACGTTCGCAATCGTCCTGCCTATTCTCAGCGTTTCTGACTCGCCCCAGACGGAGTCATCTTCACCGTCAAAGGCGTCGGTTGCTGGAACGGTCCTGCTTGTGGACCATGAAGAAGCGGTGTTGCAGCTTGAACAGGAAATTCTACGCGCGCGCGGAGTGACGGTTCGCGCGGCCCGATCCGTGCAGGAGGCCCTCGATCTTTTGAGGCGAGAGACGGTTGACGCGATCGTCGCGGATATGAAAATTCCCGGAGAACTTTCTGCTACGGGCCTTTATCGCTGGATTGAGGAAAATCGCAGTGAACTCGCCGGACGTATCGTCTTCACCGTGTCGAATGCGCGCGATGGAGAAATCAGCGGAACATTGCGCAATTCCGGCTGCTCGATTCTGGAAAAACCCTTCTCGATTGATTCGTTTTGCGGAACCGTACTCAAGACACTTCGCTCGGAAGCTCCTGCCCCATTGAAGCGCTGACGTTCCTTGCTCGCATGATACTCACTTATCAGAGTGCCGAGTTACGATTCTCCCTGTTTACCGAAAGGCTGTTGACTTCAGAGGTTACAGGGCATAGCATCTTTGGCGATCAATCACAGTGTTCGGGAGCGCGCGTGGAATCCCTCGAACGGTTTGCCCAGAACCAGCTCGTTATTGAGGAATACGTTTCGCAATGGCTGGCTCCGATCCCCGGCGACTTCGGCCGCCTTGCCGACGTGGCGACGCTCCGCGATGTGACTAGCGGCCATTATCACCACCCCGCCCTCGAGGAGGTTTATTCCGGATCTTCCGTTCATCAAGCTCTGCTGTATTGCCACGAAGAACTTTTCGAAAAAGTGATCGGGATGCCTCTCGACATGCAGGAATGGGATTTGCGGACGCATTTTGCTCGAATGAATGCTCCCGTCGCGGACATGGCCTTCCGCTGGCTCGAAGTTGAGCATTTTCGCTCCTTCGTGCCCCTTGGCATTGCGCCGCACTTGCGTGATCTGTTCCTGGTGAACACTCGCGCCATCCTCGGCCGTCTGGTTCGCGAACAAACTGCAGTAGCTGCCACCGCATAGAGAAGACCGCTTGCGACTCTCCGCAACTCGCCCTCGCCATCTGGCGCTGAATCTCCAAGAAACCTGTTACCCTGATTCTTCATCCAACTTTGCTGGGGGAAGCCAGCGAATGAAGCGTTTTATCGAACTCATCTGTCTTTGCGCGCTTGCAGCGGTTCCCGCGAGCGCGCAGCAATCGGTCTCGCCTCCTCCTCCTATCGCGGGATCGTCCGGCTCGCATGGGGGACCTGCCACCACCGCCGATTTTGTCAAAGCAGCCGACGAGGTGCTCGCTCAAATGAGCAAGCTTCTCGACTTGCCGATCAAGGAGCCGCTGAAGAAGAGCCTGCGCTCCAAGCAGGAGATCCGGGAATATTTGATTCGCGAAGAAAAGGACGATCGCAACGACGCCCAGCGTTACGCCGATCAGAAATCACTCGGGCATTTGGCCTGATCCCGAAAGATTTCCCGCTCGATTCTTTTATGCTGGACGTTTGACCGATCAGGTTGCCGGTCTTTACGATCCGAAGGCCAAAGAATTCTACATCGCCGATTGGATTCCCGCCGACGAGCAGCGCGCCGTGATGTCTCACGAACTGACGCACGCGCTCGAGGATCAGTCCTTCCACATCGATCCGTGGATCAAAGCCGCGCGCCCCAATGACGATGCCGAACTCGCTCGCGAAGCCGTGAGCGAAGGCTCCGCGCTTGCTGCGATGGTTGATTACACTTTTCGCGATCAACAATGAGCGTTCGCGACTTACCCGACGTCGCGCTCTTCATCCGTTCCGGTGCCGTGGAAGAAATGGATAAGGATCCCAATCTCGCAAAGGCGCCCGGATACATTCGCGACGAATTGCTTTTCCCGTATCTCGCGGGAACAAGCTTTTCGCAACAATTCCTGAAGGCGCACGACGGATGGAAGGATCTAGATCTGCTGTTCAAGGATCCACCGGTTTCCACGCAACAGATTCTTCATCCTCAAATGTATCTGACGAACGTGAAGCCGGCCGCGGTGACGCTTCCCGAATGGAAAGGCCTGGTTCCCCTCCGATTGGAAGCTGCTGGAAGAAAATGTGCTCGGTGAGTTTGGATTGCAGGAAGTTCTGAAACAATTTCTCGGCCAGGATCGCGCTGATACGCTCTCCGCAGCCTGGGCAGGGGACCGTTACGCACTCTTCGAGGATCCAAAGACGAAAGAAACTTCGCTTGTCTTCCGTCTCGCCCTGGACAACACCGAGGATGCCGCGCGTTTCTTCGGGCAGTACAGCGAATTCTCGAACTCAAGTACAAAACCCGTACGGCGCTGCTTTCGCCGCCCCAACTATTTTCAATTTCAGAGCGACGTCTGGCGGTATCTTCCTGCGGTGCGTAGGGAACGCTGCCTGTCGGTTGAGAACACCACTCGCGAAACCTATGACAAGATCGACCGCGCCTGTGGGCTGGCCCGCCGCTCCTGCGCCTTCCGAGGCCACACACCGGAAACACTTTCACGCAACACCGCGAGAAACTCGCAGATTATCGCGGGCGCGCTTCTAGTCGTTCAGCGAAATGCTTGCTGAATCGCTGCGGTGAATCACCATCAGGGTCCGGTCGTCACCCCTGTGCGCTCCCCCGGGAGCAATGCCCGGTGACGTCCCTCATGCAAGCCGCCAGTAATTCCTGCGGCACCCATCCGTGCCTTTCGCCCCGCGACGCTCGCAAGCCGCTTCATTCCGTACTCGGCACCGCTTGGGTTACGCGCCTCAGAGATTCCATCGGTGTACAGAAGCAACGAATCGCCTGGTTCCATTTTCGTTCGCTGCACGGTATATGGACTGGTTGCAAACATTTCAGCGGCAACCCGGTCGGCGTGAATCTGTTTCACGCCTTCGCGCGTCACGATCACTGCCGGCAAATGTCCCGCGCTGGCGATCTCTACTTCGCCCGATTTGCCCGCGCGCCCGCAAATCAGCGTCGCATATTGCCCGGCAAACGTACTCTCGCAGAACACGCGGTTCGCCGTCCCCAGAAGTTTTTCCAAATCCAACGGACCGTTTTGTTTCGACTCGGAGCCTACATTCGCGAGACTTCGAAACATGGCGTGCAAATGAGTCATTAACAGCGCCGCAGCCATCCCTTTGCCCGCTACATCGCCGAGCAAAAACACGAGCTGGCCGTTGCTTTCAAGCGGCAAGATCAAGTCGCAATAATCGCCGCTGACCGCGCCCGCCGGTTTGTACTCGTAATGAATAAGCCAGTCGCCAAATTGCGTGCGCCTTTTCGGCAACAAGCCCCGCTGCACCACCGACGCAAGCTCGAGGTCGCCCTCCAGCGCCCGCCTCTCCTCCGTCGAAAGGCAGTCCAGGCAGACGCGCGCGAGCGGATTCGCAATGAGCCGCTCCTGCTCGACGGTCCCCTGGCACACCACGCAGGTGCCATACGTGCCGTCGTGAATATGCTGGATGGCGGAATCCACTTCTTGCAGCAACTCCACAAACGGGGCAGTCTGCTCCGCCGAAGGAACAGCCGAGATGGTTGCTTGCAACTCCCCGCGTCGCCTTTCGAGCTGCTCGCGGATATAGGGTTCGCTTACTTCGGGCATAGCTTGGGTCTCCACGCGACTCTCAATGTTTACATCTTCCAATCGTCTCGCCATTCTGGTGGCAACACCATCCGTTTCTTGCATGCTAATCCCCCGTTTTTGCCCCTCAATTGGATTCGCCTGCCAGCACAACCGATTCGGCCTTATCGGGAAGAAGAGATCCCCCGGAAGTCTTTCTTTCCAATCGAGATAGGCGGCGTTCGAAACGCTCTCGGCTCCGCCGGTAGAGGCTCGCAGCTACCGCTCCAGTACGGTTTGCCCGGCGAAGCTCCGCCAGCGCTTTCATGGTGATTGAAGCTGCCTGGTGTGGCTCACGCGCATGACGCTCGTAATATATGGCCAGCTGCTCGTAGGCTTCAAAACCTTCCCGCGAATTTCCCAACATGCTTTCCCAAAGTTCTCGCGCTCGCGCAAAATCACCTTCGCGCTTGGCCATGATTGCCAGGGACCTGCGCGCCGAGCGCTCCGTTTCAACAGGCAATTCACCTTCAATCGACCGCTGAAAAAGCACTCGCGCCCGAGCCGATTCACCGCGCCGTTCGCAAATGCGCGAGATGCCAAACAGTTCAAACGCATCCGTGCATTGATTCTCCGCGTCCGCCAGCACCGAAAGCACTCGCGCCGAGAGTCCGGCAAGCCCGCGCAAATCCATCTGATTGTGATAAAAAATCGGCAACAGCGGCTCGGGTGGACCGCCTCGCAGAAAGTCGAAATAGAGAGACGGGATCAGCTCCGACATCACGTCACATCCACGGTTCCAGCCCAGCACGTGCCTCTCGAGTTCAGCCAATCGCACCGATCCCAATCGCAATCGCCACAGATTGCGAGCCGGGTGGAGAAAATCCAGATGCGCTTGTAGCGTTGGCACGCCGATCTTGCGAGTCATTCGATACCGCGTCTCAAGCAGCGGCCAATCGAACGATTTTCCGTTGAACGTGACCAGCACCGGACGCTCGGCCATTCGTTCCGCGAGTGCCACCAGCACCGAGTGCTCCTCGCTGTGCTCGCGCATGAAAAATTGCTCCACTTCGAGGCCGCCTACATCCCACCAGGCGATCCCGATCAAGAATGGATACGTTCCCGTGCCGCCGCAGAGGCCGGTTGTCTCCGTATCCAGAAATAGCCACTGGCTGGGGTCGGCAATTTTCTCTGCCAAGTCCGGCGCCAGCAACCGGAGCGCACTGGGATGCAGGTGAACTTCAGGCGGCGCGCAGTCAATTGTTTCGGCAAACCATCGCCGCAGCCCAAGGTGCGCGCCAAATCTAGTCTCCCGGATGGTGGCGCCCAGAATGCTCGCCAGACGCTCCGCACCTTCGGGCAGATCCGGGGACATTCCGGGTAATTCTGCGAGACGCTGCTCTCGGGCAACGCGGATTCCTCTGCTTCCGCCAGCCGCAACCGTCGCGTCTAATACGGCTGGCCGCCGAAGCGCGTTTAATCTCGAGAATCGTTCTTCGGTCGTCGATTTCAAACCGATGTCCTTTTTTCGATCTCAGCGTTCTCTGTGCTATATGCCGCGCACAATTTCTCCAGGATCGCCAGCGCCGCTTCCTTCGTTTTCTCGCTCTTTTCTTCCGCTGGCCCCACGCACGACGGGCATCCGCTGTCGCACGGGCATGCGGCAATCAATTCGTGCGTCCGTCGCAGCAGCAAATCGTGAACGCGATAGAGCGGCTCGCTGAATCCAATTCCGCCCGGATACGCGTCGTAAAGATAAAGGTTCGGCTCGTAGAATTCCTTCGCGTTTGTCACATCGTTCACATCCGAAAACTCCACCCACTCCGTTTCGACACCCGCGCTCGGCGGCCTTTCGCCGACCGCCGTCCCCAGATCTCGTCGATCGCACATCAGCAGCAACGTCGCCATCGATTCGAGTGCATACAACAGCCCAAAGATTCCGCTTTGCCGGTCGCTTAGCGCAAATGGCAAGCCGCCGACAAGATCATGCTCGAGCGTGATCCAGAATGCAGTGGTGTGCATCTCGTTTTCCGGTAACTCGAGTTTTCCCGCGCCCACATTTTCATTCGTGAAGAATTTGATCTTCTTAAATCCCACCACTTGCGAGCGCACCAGCACGTCTCCATGAACGCGCGCTGCCGGTCCCGCAATTCGCTCCTCTTCAGCAATCTCGAGTACGCGCACCTGCGTGTAGCGAATGGCATCCGTGTAGTGGTCCACATTCACGCGCTTTACGTATGCTTTGCGTTGATCGAAATCCAGCCGCTCCACGTGATATTGCTGGCCCTGATGGATATAGATTGCCTTCGGGTGCAGCGTAGTTAGCGCCGAAGGAAAATCCACTTCACCGATCACTTCAGGGCCGCCTTCAGCCACGCCTTGATCACTATTCTCGTTGTCGCTCGTCACATCGTTGATGGTCATATCGTTGCTTGTCATATCAACGATCACGAAATTGTCCGACGTGACCGCGCGCAAACTCACCGTATCCGCGGGATAAGCCTGCTGCACCCAGTGCCAGTTGCCACCGCTGCGATGTAAGTACCCCGCCTCGCCGAGGCGCTCGCACAATTCCGGCAAATCAACGCTGCCAAATCGTTCCTGCGGCGAGAGCGGCAGCTCAAATGCCGCGCACTTCAAATGATTCACAAGAATCTCGAGATTATCCGGCTGCACGTAGGCGTGTTCGGGGGAGCGTTCGAAAAAATAGTCGGGATGCCGCACGATAAATTGGTCGAGCGGCGCAGATGATGCCACCAGCACCGCGCACGACGTTCCATTCCGTCGCCCTGCACGGCCGGCGCGTTGCCAGGTGGACGCGATCGATCCTGCATAGCCAGCCATCACGCACGCATCGAGCGACCCGATATCGATGCCCAGCTCCAGCGCATTCGTCGCGACCACGCCCCGCACGCGCCCTTCGCGCAGGCCGCGCTCAATTTCGCGGCGCTCGCCCGGTAAATATCCGCCGCGGTAGCCGCGAATCGGTTCCGGCTGCCCGATTTGGGGCGGATTCGCCTGCTGCAAATAGGTGAGCAACACTTCCGTGTGCAATCGGCTGTTCGCGAAAACAATTGTCTGAAGCTTTCGCGCGAGAAGTTCCTTCGCAACGCGGGTCGTCTCGTTCAAGTAGCTTCGCCGGATACCGAGATTCCGATTCACCATCGGCGGATTGTAGAAAACGAATAATTTCTCAGCGGCGGGAGCTCCATTTTCCGCCACCACTTCCGCTTCGCGTTCGATCAGCTGCGAGGCGAGCTCGCCCGGATTCGCAATCGTTGCCGAGCAGCAGATGAATTGCGGCTTCGACCCGTAAAATTCTGCAACGCGTGCGAGCCGCCTCAGCACGTTCGCCAGATGACTCCCAAAAACTCCGCGATAGGTATGGAGTTCATCCAGGACGACATATCGCAGGTTCTCAAAGAGGCGAGTCCATTTCGTGTGGTGTGGCAAGATTCCCGTGTGCAGCATGTCCGGGTTCGACAGCACCACATGCCCGCGCTCGCGAATCGCCTTCCGCGCGTCAGATGGCGTGTCGCCGTCGTACGTAAACACCCCGAAGCGATCGTCCAGCCGCGTGGCCAAATCGTGCAGCTCGGCAAGCTGATCCTGTGCCAGCGCCTTGGTAGGGAAGAGGTAAAGTGCTCGGGTGTCGGGCGCCTCCAGCACCGAATTCAGCACCGGCAAGTTATAGCAAAGCGTCTTGCCCGAGGCAGTCGGCGTCACGATCACAAAATCCTTGCCCGAGTGCGCCAACTCGGCCGCTTCCGCCTGATGCGAAAAGAGCTCCTCGATCCCTTTCGCGCGGTAAGCGTCACGAAGCTCCGGCCGCACCCATGCCGGCATGGCGCGGCACTGCGCCTCACGCGCCGGCAGGTGCCGAATAGCCGTTAGCACCTCGTCGGTCTTATAACGCCCGGCAAGGCTTCCCAGCACGTCCTGGAAGGTAGCTAGCGTCGTTCCCGTCTTTACCACCGCCAGCCCTCGAGTCGGCGCAGCCATTAGAAATCTCCCAAAATTCTTCTTCGCCTTTTGTTCGCTCACCCTAGCAGAATGCGTAGGAGCGCGCAACCCACAATTTGGCCCTTTCGCGTATCGCTCACGGGCGCGCCGCCACTTGACACGCCTGCCCGCAAGCCGCTAAATAAAGACCATGGCTCATTCGTATTTAGTCTTCAACTTCGGCACCGACGAAGAAACTGCTCAGCAGGCCCGGCACAAGGTTGAAGCGTGGAAGCAGGGATTTCGCCTCGGCAACAAGATGCTTCTGAAATTCGAGCGCGTCGAGCCGGACGATGAGTTGGACGCAGCGAAGGCATCCGCCGCGAAGAAGAAATCATCGGCAAAATCGGAAAAAAATAATTCCGGTTCGAGCGTCCGCGTCCTTGTGCGGCTGGATTTTTCCGATCACGAGAAGCTGTCTCAACAGCGCTGGCTCGATCGCATCCCCTCGGAAGATCCTTTCAAGTCCGTGGAGTGCGAGATCATCCGCCAGCCCGACGCCGAATTTGAACGGACCGCCGAACTGTTCGAATCTCTCGACTAATCTGCGAAAACATCACAAAGGAACTTCCGATGAAACTCGCTCGAACTATCGCCGCGTTCGCAATTTTCACTTTTCCCGCAGGAGCCGCCAGCGCTCACTCGAATCGTTCTTCGCAGACCTTCGACACTTCTGCAGGCGCCGTGAAAGTTACGCCGATTTATCACGCCACAATGCTGATCGAGGTCGGCGGGAAGAATATCTACGTGGACCCTGCGAAGCCGGCGAATTTCAACGGACTCCCGAAAGCCGACTTGATCTTGATCACTGACATTCACGGCGACCACATGGATACTGAAGCCATCGCCGCGATCAGCAAATCGGGCACGCAAATTTTCGCGCCGCCGGCCGTGGTCGCAACGGTCACTACGGCCGCACCCATCTCTAACGGCGAAACCAAATCATGGGCCGGCTGGACGATCGAAGCGATCCCAATGTACAACCTGAAGCGAGGCCCGGAACCGGGCAAGCTTTATCACGACAAGGGGCGCGGCAACGGCTATGTCCTGACCTACGGCGGCAAGCGCTTTTACATTTCGGGCGATACTGAAGGCATTCCCGAAATGCGCGCGCTCAAGAATATCGATGTCGCTTTCGTTTGCATGAATCTGCCCTATACGATGCCGCCCGACGAAGCCGCTGACGCGGTGAAGGCCTTCCATCCGAAGATTGTCATCCCGTACCACTTTCAGGGCTCCGATCTCACGGTCTTCGAGAACGCGCTGAAGGGAACTGGCATCGAGGTTCGCGTGCTGGACTGGTATCCGAAAGCTACTTCGTAATCTGAAATCTGCCGGCTCGTCGGACCTAGTTGTAGTACCCAAAGCCGATACTGCTTCGCAAAAATTACTCGCAGACGGCGCAAATACAGTCTTCCTTCTAGCTCGTAAACCGCTGACTCCATTCACCTTCGTTGCTCGCCATTGGCATCCAAACTGCACTCCTCACCGCGAGCGTTGAAGCTCACAGGAGCCACTCCGATGAATCACACGTTCGATATCTTCAAGCGCTTAGAAGATGGCAACTTCTTTTGGGTTTCCGCAGACAGAGATTTTGAATCGGCGCGAAAACATCTCGACCGGCTTTCGGCCGTCGCGCCCGGGCACTACTTGATCCACGCACAAGATAAAGGCTTCGTTTTGGAATTGAATAACTCGCCTTCGATGGCCCGCGTAGCTTAAGCGCCATCTCTTTTTCGCCCGCACACCCCTAAGACCAAAAAGCCGGCGACGCAGACCGCGTCGTCGGCTTTGTTCGTGCAAAGCGCGTGAGGGATTGTGTGTCGGCCTATTTTCCCGCCGCCGCCCCTCGTGCTCGTTCCGCCTGTTCGCTCTGCAGCGCCCGCTCTGCTTCGCGAGGAGTAATCGCCTCGCCGGGAATGCGCATCGCGCCATACACAACCGCGGCGAGCGTGGCCCCTGCAAGCGGTGCGACGATGAACAGCCACAACTGCTGCAGCGCCCATCCGCCGACAAAGATCGCAGGCCCGATGCTACGAGCCGGATTCACCGAGGTGTTCGTGATTGGAATGCCGACCAGATGAATCAACGTGAGCACGAGTCCAATCGCAAGCCCAGCGAATCCCACCGGTGCCTTCAAGTCCGTCGAGCCCAGCACGGTAAGCACAAGGAACATCGTCAACACAATCTCAACGAGCATCGCCGCGCCCATCGAATACAACCC
This sequence comes from uncultured Acidobacteriota bacterium, assembly GCA_963790945.1. GTDB lineage: Bacteria > Acidobacteriota > Terriglobia > Acidiferrales > UBA7541 > Palsa-295. Next base: position 46,547 of record CAWBRH010000007.1, on the reverse strand, counting down.
TGGCGAATGCTCTCCATAACCGTTTGCGCCCAAGCCGCTCGCAATTGGATTTGGCGCCCCCGCCGCATTGCTGGCAACGTAGAGAATCAGCGCCGATGCAATCACGGCTCCGATGATTTGCGCAACCATGTACGCCACGGCGTCTTTCGCGCCGATCTTCTTGGACACCAGCATCCCAAACGTGACGGCTGGATTGATGTGGCAGCCGGAAATCGGTCCGATCGTGTAGACCATCGCCAGAAGCGAAAGACCGAAAGCGAAAGAAACGCCGAGATATCCGATTTTGCCTCCGGCCAGCACGGCGCTGCCGACTCCTCCGAATACGAGCACAAATGTGCCGACAAGTTCGGCCGTATATTTCTTCATTTTTATTCTCCCAAGGTTTCAGTCGGCTGGCTGCTGCAGGCTACTCAATCGGGGCGATTCTGCCTCAAAAGGGAACCGGGGTCTAGCGCAAACATATCAATAGGGCTGTTTCGAATTTCGGAAAGACCGAGGCATGCCTACTGGCTCTGGTCAGCGTTCAAAGCAAATTTGCGGATATCAAATGAGGCTTTACCGGAACCAGCCGGAATCCGCCCCGGCCTTGCGTCCTTCTTCTTCCAGCGCATCCAGCTGGCTCTGCAATTTTGCTTTCTGTTCCTCGAGCTGTTTAATCTGCGCGTTGCGATCCTCGACGTAAATCACATTTTGTTCGCAGACCGGTCGCAGGGTCGAAGCTCACGGCTCCATATTTCTGAATCTCTTCCTGAATCTTGCCGATTCGCTCGTCGATTTGCGCCATTTGGTCGTGAATCGCTCGCGCCTTTTCGCGCCACATCTTTTCGTCCGACGTGCCGGACGGTGTGCCTCCCTTTGGTGTGCCACCCGCACTCGATTCGCGTTCGGAATTGTCCGCGTTCTCCGCGTCGGACGAATCGCCAGATTGACTTCCATCGCCGACCACCGACACGCCGTGGCCCGAAAGATTTGCAACTTTGTCCTCGGTATAGACCTTGGCAGCCGGGGCCGCAGACTTCTGCGCTCGCGCCCTTCGCGCTGCCTCACCGAGCGATTCCGGCGGCGGCGCCTCCTGCGATTCCATTTGCGGCTCGTTGCTAGAGGCGCTTTGCGCTTTTGCCGGTGTCGACGCCTGAGCTGATGTTGAAGACGACCCGGATGCTGCGTCACTCTGCCCCTGAGCCTTCGCTGGCGGGGCGGACTGCGGCGAAGCCTGTGCAGACGTTGGCGCTAGCGATTGTGCGAGCACCGCAGGTGCGGCACTCAGCAACGCGAGCAACGCGCCGAGAATGAATTTCCCTTCAAATTGATTGCGCATGCCAGCCTCCCGTTCCGCAGACCGTCATTCAACGGTAAGCTGCCAAGCCAGTAGCGTCAACGCGACTCACCTTCGAGTCATCCTCTCAATTACCTGTACGAATGGTCAGCCATTCACTTGAACACAAACTCCAGTCGTACCATTGGCACCCACCTATCCGCTGCTTAATCTAAATCGAGATTCGCTGCCATCGAGGTATCGCCTCTGTGAATCGCGTCATTCTTATCGCGCTAGCCTTTCTCTCGCCCGCGCCCAGTTTCTGCGCGCCTGCGTTTGCCCAAGCCCCGCCGGCGCAGCAGCAGACGACCAGTCAGGCCGCGTCCGCAGACTCAGCCTCGAAGAAAGCGCCCCCGCCCGCCTCCGCCTTATCGCAGCCGGGTACCCAGGCCAATCTTCTTCCCGATGCCGACCAGCCGACATCCTTGGGTGATCTAGCTCGTCTCGCACGCGCAAAAAAGAAAGATGAGCGCAAAGCGGCCAAGGTCATCGACGACGAAAACATGCCGCGCGGCGGAATCCCCATCGGCGGAAGCGCTCCAGGCTCCAGTTCGTCCTCCTCCAAATCAGGCGAAAAACTTGTTTTGCTCGATTTCTGGGCTTCCTGGTGCGGCCCATGCCGCGAGTCGCTGCCTGACCTGAAGCGGTTTCAATCCACCTTCAGCAGCGACCAGGTTCAAGTGGTGAGCATCAGCGAGGACCGCGACGAAAATACATGGAGCAGTTTCGTTTCGCAGAATCAGATGAATTGGGAGCAACAATTCGACGGCAATGGTGAATCAGCCCGCCGATACGGAGTCCAAGGATTTCCGACCTACATCCTGATGGATAGCAACGGAACGATTCTACGGCGCTACGAAGGCGAAGATCCTAGCCAATCCCTCATCGAACGCATCGGCCCTGACGTCAAAAAGGCGCAAGATTCGAAACCTTCAGCCTAGCCCGCCAGTTAATCGACGTTATTTCGAGCTCGTAAACATCACTGCGTCACTTTGGTTTGTTCCGCGCGCGATCGCGATTTGTTTTCCATCTTGTGACCACGCAAAATACCAGATCATTCCCGAGTTGAAGTGCGTCAGCTGTTGCGTCGGATGAGCGGCCGCCGGTTCGGTCCAGAGGTTGGGCACTCCTGACCGGATATCGATGAAAGCGATAGCACTTCCATCTGGCGTCCACTGCGCAACGTGATTGCTCATTGGATCAGCCGTCGGTGAAAGGTTGTCTTTCTCGAACACGACTTGCCCGTTCTCGACGGAGACCGCTACCCCAACCACTTTTCCATCCTTTCCTGCGGCTGGGAATGCTATGACACGTCCGTCGGAACTTATTACGGGATTTCCGAACGTGGGCCGGTCAGACACGCGAACTGGCGCTCCACCCGAAATGGGAACCTTGAGGATGTAAGAAGCTCCGCCGGGGACCTGGCCAAGGTAGAAGACCCAGTCTCCTCCTCCGCGACATTCCGGCCGCGACTCGCCGTCGCCGTTTGTTAATTTCACCGAGGCTCCGCTCTGAAGATCTAGCTTCCAAAGATGTGAAACTCCTTTAGTATCGACGTCGTACGCTACGGACCGGCCCCCATCACACACGGTCGGTCTTCCGTTCGAGCGGTCGTCAAACGTAATTTGGCGGGAGCTTCCCCCGTTAGCATCCGCCATGAATAGGTCCCAGTTTCCCGAGTGGTTCCCCGTGTAGACGATTCGCCCGTCGGGAGTCCATGCGAGGCCATTCATTCCGTCGAACCGGCCGGTAGTCACTTGCTGTGCTCGGTCGGGAGCGTTTCCTGGGCCTATCCATATGCTGCTCGAAACCGTTGTCTGAACGGATGCAATTGCTGTCCCATCTGCCGAGACGGAAGTGGAGGAGTACTCGTTTAAATCGTTGGAGAGCTGGCGTGCCTTACCAGCAGGATACGAAACAACATATAGCTGAGCGGGATTTCCAGATTTTTCTCGGGCGGCAAGAAGAAGTCCACTTCCGTCGGGCAACCAACAGAAATCGCTGATGCCCCGCCAGTGCGGTGTAGACATCGGCTTCTCAGCTCCGGTCGCAACATCAATCTCGAGTAACTCAGAGTCCAAGCCCTGTGGATCCGCCTCCGAAGTCTGAGCCGCGATCCTCTGTCCGTCCGGTGACCATCGAACTTCCTGGTAGAAACCCAACGCGACGGATGCTTTACGGGAGACCAGCTTTCGCACGCCGCTACCGTCAGCATTTGCGATCATCACGCTTGCAACTGCGGACGGCACGTCGTACGCCGCATATGTCATTTGCCGCCCATCCGGCGAATACGACACGCCCGTGACGGCCTCTTCGACGAGCCGGTGCGGTGTGCCTCCGAGAACTGGGATTTGATACACCGTCGAGTAGACAGTTTGAGTTGGGGATGCGGTGTAGGCCAGAAAGTTGCCGTCCGGCGTGAAAGTCGCGTCCGAAATAACGTCGGTGCTCGGAGGGACGATCTGCACCGCGCTTGCAATCGCGATTTGGCGCACCCAGAGGCTGAATAAGCCGCGTTCCCTGGCCACGTATGCAAGGTAGTGGCCGTCAGGCGAAATGCGCGCTAATTGCACGTCGCCGGTTGAGGTCAGGCTGGAAATCTTCGGATTCAAAAATCCCTTCGACGCGATCCCGTGACGAAACGCCCCTTTCCAATGAAGTGTCCCCACTATGACGAACGCCAACGCAGTGAGCACTCCGGCCAGAATCCATTTTCTGAACTTTCCCGGTGTGCGGGACGACTCAAGGTTGGCACTAACGGCGATGCCAGCAGCGGATTTACGAACCGAGTCCGATGCAAGGTCGGCACTGCTCACCGGGCTTGACGCGACTGGGGGGGAAAACGATTCAACCGACGCTGCCGCAGCCACCCGCGCCGAGCCCGAATCGCGCTTCAGACGCTCCAGATCGGCACGCATCTCCGCAGCGCTTTGGCATCGGAGCTTTGGATCTTTCTCAAGCGCCTTATTGATGAGCTCTTCGAGTTTTGGCGGCAAATCCGGATTCAGTCGCACCGGCGCCACCGGCGCGCGATTCAAGATAGCATCGAATACCACCGGCGACGTTTCCCCGCGAAACGGCAACGACCCCGTAGCCATTTCGTAAAACACAACGCCGAGCGAAAAGAGATCGCTGCGCGCATCAAGTGGCCTGCCGCGCGCCTGTTCCGGCGACATGTAGGCCACTGTCCCGATCGTCGAACCGGGGCTTGTCAAATCCTCGACCGCCACGCCTTGCGTGGTGAATTCCGATGCCGCACCCGCTCCGTCTCCGGTCTTCGCCCGTGTCCCGGCTGGAATAAGTTTTGCAAGACCGAAATCAAGAATCACAGCGCGGCCGCGCTTGGTGACAAAAATATTCGCGGGCTTAATGTCGCGGTGAACGATTCCTTGCGAGTGTGCTGCGTCGAGCGCGTCGGTGATTTCGATGCCGAGTTGTAGAATCTGCTCGGTCGGCAGAGGTTGCTGTCCGATCAGTTCCTTCAGCGTGCGCCCTTCGAGGTACTGCATCGCAATGAATGCCTGGCCCTCGTGCTCGCCGATTTCGTAGATCGTGCAGATGTTCGGATGGTCGAGTGCGGAGGCGGATTGGGCCTCGCGTTGGAATCGCTCGAGCGCCTGCGGATCGCGTGCGACAGCATCCGGCAGGAACTTGAGCGCCACGAAACGCTTCAGTCTCAAATCCTCGGCCTTGTAAACCACTCCCATGCCCCCACCCCCAAGTTTTTCCACGATGCGGTAGTGAGAGATGGTTCGGCCGACCAAGCGGATTACTCCCAATTGCGCGAACATGGTAGGTGTGCATGGAAGCCAAAGTCAACTTGGCGCATAAGAACCGTTGGCCAAGCAACCGGAAAAGGAAGCGGAGGATCGGTGCGGCCGCCTCGCAGGCAACTTCAACGAGGTAGAATGAATCTTCTCATTGCCGATGCGAAAGGGAAGTAAAACGACTATTAACTGCGATTCGGGCGCGCGAAGATTCACTAAAATAACTTTCGCCGCCTTGGCCCTCTTGGTATTCGCGATTTCGCTTGAAAGCATTTCGTGGGGCCGGAATCAGCAGCAATCGCAGCCGCCACAACAGCAATCGCAGCAAAAGCCATCAACGCCGGCAGCGGCTCCGTCCCAGTCGCAGCAGCAGGCGCCCTCCCAGTCGCCATCGAAGATTTCCACCGAAGTAAAAATCGTCACCGTGTACGCCGCCGTCCGCGATAAACACGGGAAGATTATCCCCAATTTGAATCAATCCGACTTCGCGCTCCAGGAAGACGCCCGCCCGCAAACCGTCAAGTATTTCGCACGCGAGAGCGATCTGCCTCTTACCCTAGGCCTGCTAGTTGACACAAGCCTCAGCCAGCGGCGCGTCCTCGACCAGGAGAAGAGCGCCAGCTATTCATTCTTCGATCACATCCTGCGCGAAGATAAAGACAAAGCCTTCCTGATCCATTTCGATCGCGAAGTGGAACTTCTCCAGGATTTGACGGCATCGCGCGAAAAACTTCGCGCCGGCCTCGAGCAACTCGATACTCCGTCACTCTCCAATGCGCGCGCAGGCAGCGGAGGCGGCTCAGGGCGTGGTCACGGCCACGGCGGCGCAGGCGGAGGCACGCTGCTCTATGACTCCATCTATCTCGCCTCAAACGAGCTGATGAAGAAGCAACACGGACGCAAAGCCCTGATCATCCTCACCGATGGAGTTGACCACGGCAGTAAAGAATCTCTGAACACCGCGATTGCTTCCGCGCAACGCGCTGACACGGCGGTTTACTCGATCTTATTTGCAGACGAGGATGCTTATGGCAACGGTGGCCGGGGTGGCTATGGAGGCCACGGCGGCTACGGTGGTGGAGGCCGCGGTGGCGGAGGACGCTATCCGCAGCAAGACCGCCCCGACGGCAAGAAAGTGCTCGAACGAATCTCCAAGGAAACCGGCGGCCAGCTCTTCGAAGTGAAAAAGAAGCTTTCCATCGAACAAATCTACGCGGAAATCGAAGAAGAACTGCGAAACCAATACAGCCTTGCCTACACGCCCGATCGTCCCGGCGACGACGCGACGTATCGCCTAATCCACGTCACGGTGAATCAGAAAGATCTCATCGTCCAGGCGCGCGAAGGCTACTACTCAGGCCCCTAGCGACACTCTCCTGCCTATCTCTCTTACTTGCTTCCCGGAAGCCGTCGCACCAGCAGTACAAATCCGTTCGTGGCGGCTCGCCGGTCTTCGGATATCTTTTGATATTCAGGCGAATCCAGCGAACTCTCGAAAATCCCTTTCGCTCGCGAATCGAAAGCATCACCACCTTGTTCCGGTCCCAGTCACCTTCTACAACTACGGGATGTTCATCCGCCGCAAGCACTGTTCCCTTATAACGATTCAGCACGCCCATAAATTGTGCCTGATACCTCCTATACGCCGCTCGATCGGTAATCGAGAACATCGCAATCGCATAGACAGCCACCTGTTTCCCCTATTATTGTGCGGGGCCGTTTTGTTGCCGTTCAAACCCTTGACGCAATATTATGCGCGTCACCTGGCAAAAAGAAAAGGGCCCCGTTTTGGGACCCTTTTTTCGCTATTCTTGCGCGGGCACATGCTACTTATTTACTTCGTGGTTTGTGCGTTCGTCGCTTCCTGCTCGTTTTCCGCTGGATGCCAGGATGAATCGGGATTGAAGCTCTTTAGCGCCTTCGCTTCTGTCTCCGTCTTTTTCCCGAGATCCTTTTCGTGAACGGCCCCATCCGAGCCAACGACGAAAGTCATCACTCCGGACGAACTGTACTCCACCGGATAGGCCACGATCACAAATCCGCCGGTCATTTTGCCGTCCACCCATATAGCTTTTCGCGCCGCCCGGAGCATCTTTTCCCTGATCGGTCAGCACTCGGAAATAGTAGCCCCGGAATGGCGTGAGCAATGCGTTTTTGCTTGTTGTATCTGCCGCCGCAACCTTTGGCCCGATCGGGCTCTTCGGTTCGCCGCTCCAGTAGAGGCCATTCTTCTGGTCCGGGTCGCTCGCGATTCTCGCAGCATACACATTCTGCATCGCAAAATACTCTTTCTCTGCTGCGGCCAGTTGCTCGCAAACTCGAATCGTAGAGATCTCATTCTTTCCGATCCGGCGGAAAAGGACTGCCTGTTTCGCGGCTTCGCCATCGAAGTACCACACGTAGCCTTTTTCACGATCGCCATTGGCGTGGGCCAGTTGTCCACACCGACGTAAAGGGTGGTTGTCCCGTCCGGTTCCTTGAAAAGCCGGTGCATTTCTTCGTAGCGCTTGACGAAGTGCGCCCGGTGCTGCGCGTCCTGTTTGTCGTCGCCCGACGAAATAATTTCCTTCGCGCTTTTGCCGACGATCTCGATCAGCATTTTTTCGTCGTTTCCTGCGCTGCTTTTACGAGCGCCTGGCTCGCATCCTCCGCTGACGAAAAAGTCCTCTGCCCCTTCTCCTGTGCGAAGCGCGCATAGGTAGGCACGCTAATAGCATCGCCGCCGCTCCAACCCTGCAACCAGATCGCCCCAGCCGGAATTCTAACTTCGATCTTCATCAGCCGCATATCTTCTCTCCGTGTCGCACTTTTTCATGCTGTTCTGCCCGCTTCAATACTCTCCTTATCGGTGCCCGCCTCCGCCACCGCGCCCGCCGCCTCCCCGCCGAAGCCACCGCCGCCGCCGCGACGACCACCGAAGCCTCCTCCGCCATAGCTGGACGAACCCCGCGACTCATAGCTCCTCGTTTGTCCGCCTCGGTCGTACCCGCTGAACCCGCTGGAACGCGTATCCTCTCGTCTGGTTGCTCTTCGCCGCCCCAGCCTCGCATTTCGTCTTTGTTCCCTTCGAAAGGCTTCGTCGTCGCGCCTGGGCGGTTGTATACATTACCCGGTGAGCGAGCGTTGTCATGCTCTCCTCGATCCGCCTCGTTTCCGCGATTCGCCTCATTGCCGCGATTATTTTGGTTTCCTCGCGTGTCATACGCGAATCGTGTCCATGATTGTTGTTGAAGCTGTTTCGCGGATTTGAGCGTCACGCCGCGGTCCCCGCCGTGCGAATAGTAAACGTTCCGGTTATAGAATGTCCGGCTATGCGAGTAATACGTATTGTGGTTGTAGATCACCACGTGGTTATGCCAACCGACTCCCCAATTGTTCCAGCCCCAGCCGTATCCGCCATACCATCCAATCCCGAACCCCGCTCCCCAGTAAAAACCGGGGCCTCCCCACCAGATTCCCGGATACGGATACCAGCCCGGCCACGCCACTATCGGCCCCCCATATACGATCCACGGGTTGTAAGCAGGCACATAAACAATCTGCGGATTTGCTGGCTGGATCACGATCGTCGAACCCTGCGTCTGCACGGTTTGCTGATCAGTAGATTTCAGGTTGCCGGCCGTCTGCGCCTTTTGCCGCATCACCTGAACAGCGTCCATCACGTCTTGCTGCTGATTGTAATAAGCATCGCCGAGTGACGACGTCCACGAAATATTCTTATCCATGTTTCCGAGCACGGTCGGAAACGCCGTCAGCGCCTTCACGCTGGGATCCCATGGCTCTTGATCCACTGCCTTCGCCAGATCGTCGCCTTTCAGGTCCGGATGGGCTTGCACCCACCGATCTGCCTCCACAACTTCAGCTGGAAAAGTCGTCGCCGCCAGAATCTGCGCCACCAGCGAATCCGGATATAGCGCAATCGGCGCAACAAGTTGCTGCAATTGCTCGGGCGTCTGCTGCGTATAGGCAGGCTGACCCTGCGCCTGGTCTTGTCCTTGATCCTGTCCCTGATCTTGACTCTGGCTCTGGTCTTGCGCTTGCTGGTCAGATGCCGGTTGCTGTTGCTGTGCATCCTGCTGATACGCATTCAAGGTCTGCGGCAACACGGCGAATAGCAGTGCCAACGACATCAGCAGCGCCAGCATCCGGCCGCTCAATTTCATTCCGCCGCTTTCGTGGCCTAGCCGCACCGCGCTTCCGTTCTTCGATCTATTGGGCACCTTCATGGATGCCTCCTGCTCATTAGGATGTTCTGGTGACCCGCGAGGTTTCACGCGTTCGGACCGCGACCAAGGTTTGTCCCGACGCGCAGCATTTTACGCCACCACCCAAAGTAAATACAGTCCCTTGCGCCGAGTGTGAGCATCTAATTCAGCGCGGAGGAATCGCCGCCGCACAAATGGGGAACTCCCTCTCGCCGTTCGCCATAATTATTCTTGCCGGCACGATCTGCGCTGTCTTGGACATCATCAGCGCGACCGTGCTCTTCCTCTCCAAAGGCGGCACATTCGAACGCCTGCTCCAATTCATAGCCAGCGGCGCACTCGGCGAATCCAGCTTTCGCGGCGGCAAGAAAACGGCCGTCCTCGGCCTCCTATTCCATTTCGCAATCGCCTTTACGGCAGCGGCAATCTATTACGCAGCAAGCCGCAACTTGCCGCCCCTGATCGCCCAACCTATCCTTTGCGGAATTCTCTACGGCGCCCTGATTCATCTCTTCATGACCTCCATCACCATCCCTTTGTCCCGCGCCCCAAAGCGCAAATTTTCCGCCAGCTCTTTCCTCAGCCAGCTCGCGGTCCACATGTTCATCGTCGGCCTCTCAATCTCCCTCACCATTAGCCGTCTTTCCTGATCCTCAAAATCATAACTCGGAGCGTCCGATAACATAATTTTGACCGATAGGCGCGCTTCGCCTCAAGTCGGCACAGGCACTCTTGCCTGTGCGCCTCTCTTCGAAGCCACGCACACATCCACGCCCGAACTCCGCAAGCCTACAGGCCATACAATCAAAGAAAATAGAGCAGCGTGACATCCGTTCGTCAGCCCGCCTCGCAAAAGGTTACAGTATTAAGAGGCCGCCAAAGGGAGTCCGCCATGCCCGCGGAAAATTCCAATCCTCGAGCCCTGCAAACCACGTGCTGCATAGCCGGCGGCGGACCCGCAGGGATGGTCCTGGGCTTCCTGCTCGCCCGTGCCGGTATCGACGTCCAAGTCCTCGAAAAACACGCTGATTTCCTCCGTGATTTCCGAGGCGATACCATCCATCCCTCCACGTTTGAACTGATGTACGAACTAGGAATCCTCGACGATTTCCTCCGCCGCCCCCACCAGGAGCTCACCTCCATCGCCGGCGTAGTAGACGACACGACAGTGATCAATCGCGGACTTTTCTCACCTGCCCACGCATTGCAAATTCGTGGGTCTGATGCCCCAATGGGATTTTCTGAATTTCGTGGCAGAAAAAGCTCGCGCCTATCCCGAGTTTCACTTGCGCATGGAGTCTGAAGTCACGGACCTGATTCTCGAAAATGGCCGCGTCGTCGGTGTCCGCGCCAAAACCAAACAGGGCCCGCTGGAGATCCGCGCTGATTTAACCGTCGGCGCTGACGGCCGTCACTCCACGGTTCGCAAACAAGCCGGCCTCGAAGTAATCGATCTCGGCGCTCCCATTGATGTTCTGTGGATGCGCATCCCCCGAGACAAGACCGACCCCGAGCAAACCCTCGGCCGCTTCCAGGCCGGTAAAATTCTCGTAATGCTCAATCGCGGCGATTACTGGCAGTGCGCCTACGTCATTGCGAAGGAACATTCGACGAAATGAAGCGCCAAGGCTTGCCCGCCTTTCGCGAGGGCCTCTTGGAACTGGCTCCATCTCTTGGCAATCGAACCGAGGTCTTGAAAGATTGGAGCGATATAAGCTTGCTCTCAGTTTCCGTGGACCGCTTGCGCGATTGGTCGCGAACCGGAGCTTCTCTGCATCGGCGATTCCGCCCACGCCATGTCTCCCGTTGGGGGCGTCGGCATCAACCTCGCGATTCAAGATGCCGTCGCCACTGCGAACGCGCTGGCGCAAGCGCTCCTCGCTCGCGCTCCTCTTGACGAACCATGTCGCGCCATTCAGAAGCGCCGTGAGTTTCCAACTAAAATGACCCAATCAGCCCAGCTCTTCGCGCACAAGAACTTCATTCGTCCCGCCCTCGGCCATAAAGACTCAGTGCGGAAGCTCCCGTTCGCGTTGCAGCTCTTAAAGCGATTTCCCATCCTGCGCCGAATTCCGGCCCGGCTTATAGGCATCGGCGTTCGCCCAGAACACATCCATACCCCCGACGTCCACCGCCACAAATCCGAAGCCGCGGCCGCACACGGATAGCCACGACGCCGCCTTCCTCGTCGTGGGCCTTCCACAACTCCGTGGCCGTGCTAACATTCCAAGTTCCTAAAATTACGTATGCATTTGGATCGCAGAAATTTCCTCAAAACCCTCGCCGCCACAGGCGCTGCAGTCGCGCTGCCGCCGTTTCCAACGCGGTTTCCAGTACGGTCTCCTGTAGTTGACCACCCTCAACCAGGCTCCTTCGACTTCGTCTTCTTCACCGACACCCACATCCAACCCGAACTCGACGCCGCTCACGGCTGCGACATGTGCTTCCGCAAAATCGCCGCCATCAAATCCGATTTCGCCATCATGGGCGGCGACCACGTCTTCGACGCCATTCGGCGTCGACGCCACCCGCGCCCGTACGGTCTTCGACCTCTACCAGACGCGCCGAGCAACTCATCGGCATGCCCCTTCACCACGTCGATCGGCAACCACGACGTCTTCGGCGTCATCACCAGCAGCGGCGCCGCCCCCTCCGATCCCGGCTATGGCAAAAAAATGTACAAGACCGCATCGGCAAGACCTTCTACTCGTTCGACCACAAAGGCTGGCACTTCGTCGTCCTCGACTCGATCCAGCCAACCGAAGATCGCCTCTGGGACGCCCGCGTCGACGAAGCCCAGCTCGAGTGGCTGCACAACGACCTGAAGGCACCTGGCGCCACAGCGCCACCATCGTCGCCGTATCCACTGCCCGCTCGTCACCGCATTACGCCACCTAGCGGAAGTGGCCTCGCCGGCCGCAAATACAACACATGACCGTCGGCAACGCTCCCGAAGTCCTCGAGCTCTTCGAACACACAACGTCGATCGCCGTCTTCCAGGGCCACCCACATCAACGAAGTAGTCGCCTAAAAAACACCCAGTACATCACCAGCGGCGCAGTCTGCGGCAACTGGTGGCACGGCCCCCGCCTTGGCATCCCCGAAGGCTTCTCAGTAATCAGCCTCCACGAAGGCAAGTATCGACGCGCTACGAAACCTACGGCTTCCACAGCGTAGCCCTAGACGAGCGCTGGCGCCCAGCAGGCTAACCCCCAGAGGGTTTCGGCTCTGCGCTTCAGTCGGGGTGTTTGCGGGATGTTGGTTTTGCTTTTTGGTGGGAGCCCCCTACTTCAGTAGGGGGAGCTGGACTTCAGTCCAGCGAAGGGGTGCTCGCCTCTGAAGTTTGGGTTAGCCCTGGGAATTTCCGACCGTCGAGCTAAAAGCCCTCAACGCCAAGGCCACAGCAACAGCATCGTACATACAAACAACCCAATCAAAAGCATCGCCGCGAAAATGCGGACCAGCCACGATGCCGGAATAGGCCCGAGCGGTCGAGGCTGCTTCCTCGGAGGCACCGGAGGGTCCAGCACCCCAACTCCGGTGACTTTGCGCGGCGGAAATCCTCCGCGGGATGACGACGCCTGCGTCTCGGCCTCGTATTCCCTTTCGGTATGTTCGTACGGCATTACGCCCGCCCTAAAAGCCTCTTCACCCTACTCCGAAGCCTATTCCGACGGTACTGCTTCTCGCAGGGCGAATTTCGATATCGACAAATAGTAACTAGCATGTTAACATCAGTCGTGGCTGTTACACAAAATTCGTCGCGGGCGCGTCAATCAGCACAAAACAAGGAATTAGCGCGCCACGAGTTGCTAGCAACCGCGCCCCCGTCGCGGCACCCGCTCCTCATGGGCCAGCCGTCACTAACGCCGGGATTTCTAATCGCAAATCCGGAATTAAAATTGCCTGCAAGTTACTGTAAACAAAGATCCGAGCTCTTCTCTAATCGCAAATTTTTGGCGGTTTTGCGTTCTCCACAGCGGATACCTGATCCCACTGAGTCACGCGGCCCCGGCACCATATCAATCGTGCCGTTCTTCTCTTCCAGCTGCCAGCCTCAGGCTGCTAGCCTCCAGAATCCCTGGCCGCCGTCTGGTGGGCGGCTAATCGAGACACCGCGATTAGAATCTCCCGCAACTCCAACAAAACAAACCTCCGAGTCACCTTCTAATCGAGATAAAACCCACTTTTCGATCCCTATTTCAAGCCTCCAGCGCGTAGTTTCCACCTTGCAGAACTGAGCTATAATGAGCCGACACAAACTGACTTTCTTTGATCCGCATGCCTCTCATGTCGAAGGTAAATAATGCCGACGCAAACCAAAGTTAAGACAGCGAAATTTGACGCCGCGAAATACCACGGCCTCGACCGCGACGCGCTCATCCTCATTTATCGCACGATGTTTCTCTCGCGTAAGCTCGACGACCGCGAAATCCAACTCAAGCGCCAGAACAAAATCTACTTCCAGATCAGCGGCGCCGGCCACGAAGCCGTTCTTGTCGCCGCCGGTCTCGCTCTCAAGCCCGGATACGACTGGATCTATCCCTACTATCGCGATCGCGCTCTCTGCCTTACGCTCGGCATGACGCCTTACGAGATGCTCCTCCAGGGCGTCGGCGCGAAAGACGATCCCGCTTCGGGCGGACGCCAGATGCCGTCGCACTGGGGCCATCAGAAATTGAATATTGTGTCGCGCTCGTCCGCCGACAGGCACTCAATTCCTGCAGGCCGTCGGCGCAGCGGAAGCGTCGCTCTACTACTCGGAATTTCCCAAGGCGCTCGAACAGGCAAGCACGCGCCGCTCGGCAACGCCGTGCGATTCCATCGCGACGAAATTGTTTACGTCTCCTCGGGCGAAGGCGCCACGAGCGAAGGCGAATTCTTCGAAGTCGCTCAACACAGCTTGCACGAAGCGCCTGCCTGTTCTTTACCTGATCGAAGACAATCAATACGCCATCTCTGTGCCGGTCGAAGTGCAGACGGCCGGCGGAAGCATCTCGAAGTTCGTCGCGAATTATCCTGGGCTGCATATCGAGGAATGCGACGGCACAGACCCGCTCGAGAGTTACGCCGCACTCAGCCGCGCCGCCGCGCATTGCCGCGAACGCAAAGGCCCGGCGCTGGTTCACGCGCATGTCACGCGGCCTTACTCGCACTCGCTTTCCGATGACGAGAAGCTCTACCGCTGCGATGAAGAGCGCGAAGACGAAGTGCGCCGCGATCCGATTCCGAAGTTCGGTCTGTTCCTGGTCCGCGAAGGCATCCTCGATGAGCGCGAACTCGAAGCGATCGAGGCCGAAGTCGAGCGGGAAATTCTCGAAGCCACTGATCGCGCGCTGCACGCCGAGCTGCCGTCAAAGAATTCGATTTATGAATTCGTGCATTCGCCGGACGTCGATCCGGCCGCCGCGCAATTCGATGCTTCGCCCAAATTGCAAGGCGAGCCGAAAACGATGGTCGAGATGATCTCGGCCACTCTTCTCGATGAAATGGCCCGCGACGAGCGCATCGTTGTCTTCGGAGAAGATATCGCCGACTGCAGCCGCGAAGAGCATCTCGATAAGCTGAAAGGGAAGGGCGGCGTATTTAAAGCCACCTCCGGCTTGCAGCGAAAGTTCGGCAGCCGCCGCGTCTTCAATTCGCCTCTCGCCGAAGCCAATATCGTTGGGCGCGCGATTGGTATGGCCACGCGCGGAATGAAGCCCGTCACCGAAATTCAATTCTTCGACTACATCTGGCCGGCCATGATGCAGCTGCGCAACGAATTGGCTACGATGCGCTGGCGCTCCGCCGGAAATTTCAAATCGCCGGCAGTAATCCGAGTAGCGATCGGCGGCTACCTCACGGGTGGCGCGATCTACCACAGCCAATGCGGCGAGGTCACTTTCACGCACATTCCTGGCCTCCGCGTGGTGATGCCTTCGACGGCCCTCGACGTGTGCGGCCTGTTGCGCACTGCCATCCGCAGCGATGATCCGGTGCTATTCCTCGAGCACAAACATCTTTACCGCCAGCCCTACAACCGCTCCGAATATCCGGGCCCGGACTTTACGGTTCCATTCGGTAAAGCGCGTATGGTGCGTGTGGGTACGGATGTGAGCATCGTCACCTACGGAGCTGTGGTGCATCGCGCGGAAGTAGCCGCCGCTGAGCTTGCTCGCGACGGCGTTTCGACGGAGATCATCGACCTGCGTACGCTCAGCCCGTATGACTGGGACGCAATCGCGGCCACAGTGAAAAAGACGAATCGCGTGATCATCGCCTACGAAGACACGCGGTCGTGGGGCTACGGCGCCGAAATTGCCGCGCGCATCGGTGACGAACTTTTCGACCAGCTCGATGCACCCGTTCGCCGCGTAGCGGCCACAGACACGTTCTGCGCCTATCAGCCGCAACTCGAAGACGTGATCTTGCCTCAGACCGAAGACATCGTGCGCGCCGTGCGCGAGTTGGCAAAGTATTAGGACATCGGTCCAAAAATAATTACCGGCGCGAATGGAAACTTTTTGGGGGCTTGAATCGTAACTATAAGGTGGCGCGGAACGAGTTCGTCCGCGCGGGAGGTCTCAGATGAATTGTTCAAACTGCAAGCGCGACATCACTGAATATTCGAATTTTTGTTACTACTGCGGGACTCGCCAGCGCGTGCCAGGCGCCGGCGCTCCGCTTGTCCAGAAGAGGCTGATGCGCTCGGTAGTTGACCGGAAAATTGCCGGAGTCTGCGGCGGCGTGGCGGAATATTTCGACGTAGATTCCACGATCGTTCGGCTGCTCTGGGTGCTCGCGTGCTTCGTTCCGTTCCCGGTGCTCCCGGCGTTCCTGGGTTACTTCATCGCCTGGATCGTGATGCCCGAAGCCCCGGTCCCAGTTGCGCCACCTGTCGAGTCGCAGCAGACGGTGCAGACAGCGTAAGCTTCGCGTCTACGCCAAACGCATAGCGGAACTGAAGTGTGAAAAGGAATGATCGCCTAGCCGCGATCTTTCAGCCGTCGCGGCGGCCTGCCGCCACCGCGATAAATCGCATGATCGAGCGAAATCATCCCTGCTCCGATTGTCGCGAGCGCGAAGCACGCTAATGCCAGCACCATCGGGAACTCGTAATTTTTAACTTCAGTGATGGGCCCTTGCGGCAGATGCACTTTCAAGACCGCGATCGCCATTTCGCCAGCTAGCAACAACGCTCCGATGCGCGTGAATAACCCGAGAATCAGGACGATTCCTCCGAAAAATTCGATAACGCCCGCGATGTAAACGAAGTACGCCGGGAATCCCATTCGCTGGAAGCGCCGCCATCATGTCATGCGTGTGCGCAAACAGCTTCGGATAGCCGTGAAAGATAAAAACAATTCCCAGCCCGACGCGCAGCAGCAGCAGCGCGAGCGGCTTCAGCCTTTCCAGGATTTCCACGCGAAAGCTCCCGTTCTTCGAGCGATTTGTCGGCCGATTCTTGAAAACGACCGGTGGATTGTATCAGAAGGAAAGTTTCGTCGGCCGTCGAAGGTTTGGAAACTGAGCCGCGATGCCGTGCCGCGGCTCGCACGGACGATGATATAAAATCGAACGTCGCATTTGGAGATTCGCCTGGAAATGTCCGCGCCAAGACAAGTGACGCACTATCCGATTGGGTGTGAGCTTCGGTGATCGGTCGTGACACGTAAGCTGCTCCTTGGATTTGCGGTTCTGATTGTGCTGGCGGCGGGAGCTTATTACCGTTTTCGGCATACGCAGACGCCCCTCGAGATTGCCTACGCAGGAAACCGCACGGTCACACTCCAGAGCACGACCGCGCAGGTGCGCGAACCGATCACGACGGTCAGCTATGGCGATCGCCTGGAGGTGCTGAAGCGATTTCAGGATCAGGTGAATGTGCGCACCACCACTGGCCTAATCGGATGGGTGAATGAGCGGGACCTTCTCTCAACTGACGTCTGGCAAAAAGCTGCCGATCTTGAGAAGCGCACATCGGCACTGGCAATTCAGGCGCGCGGCCACACGAAAGTGCTGACGAATCTGCGCATCGACGCAGGCCGAGATGGCATTCGCCTCCGACAGCTGAACAAGAACACTCCGCTCGAGATTTTCGAACGTCGCGCAGCTGAAATTCCCACCAGCGGCGCAGCAGCGGCTCAGGAAGAGCCTGGCGAGCCTGCCCAGGCAAAAAAAGAAGATTGGTGGCTAGTGCGCGCGAAGACCTCAGAAAAGGATTCAGTCTCCGGCTGGATTCTCGGCCGCTTTATCGAACTCGACGTGCCGCAACCTCTGCCGGACTATGCGAGCTCGGCAGGAATGCGAATCGTGTCATGGTCAGAGCTGAATCAAGTGATCGACGCCTCCGGAAAATCCAGGCCGCAATACTTGCTGCTAGGCGCGCACGGTCCGGAAGGGCAACCGTGCGATTTCTCGATGCTGCGGGTATACACGTGGGGGAAGCAGCGCCAGCGATATGAGACGGCCTACGTGGAGAGCGGCGTCTGCGGGAAATTGCCGGTGGACGTGAAGAACTCCACGCCACCCGGCGACACGAGATTTTCGTTCACCGACCTCAGCAATGGCGCGGCAGCTCAGCGCGACTATGTGATGCACCAGACAATTGTTCGCCGCGTGAAGCAAGCCGGAGAAGCGAAACCTCGAAAGTCGCGAAAGCACTCGCGTTAATCAACGCGTTCCATCGAACGTGATTCAGCGCCACACTCGCGTGCAGATGCGATAAATTTATCAGCGTATGCCCCTTCGCCCTTGGTGTGGTGCTACCGCTGGTCTTCTCACAATCATCGCCATCACAGCTCTTGCAGGATGCTCGCAAACGTCCACGGAAGCAAAATCGCCAACACCCGCGCCGCCGGTTTTGGAATTCGTTGCTCAATTCGGTGTGAGAGGCGGAGGCCCCGGACAACTCTCGGAACCGGTAAGCATCGCGACCGATCCTCTTAGCAACGTATACATCGCCGACGCCGGAAGCCAGTTCATTCACAAGTTCGACTGGCAGGGGACGCCGCTGCTGTCCTTCACGGAGGATGCACTCAAGCACCCGCAATGGATCGCAGTTGACAGCGATGGCGACATTTACGTTTCTGATCCGGTGCGCGGAAGCGTATTCGTAATTTATCCCGGGGGAGAAAAAGACATTCATCGCGAACTGCACCTGAAGACTAGGCCAGGCAAGGAAGGATTCGTCAGCGTGGCAGCGGGCGGCGATGACTCGATCTATGTGCTGAATTCAGGAAGCGGGAAACTGGATACCTACTCGTCTCGCTTCCGGCTCACGCAGTCATGGGAGCCGGCGTCCGGGTTCCGGAAATCATTCCGGGCCGGTGGTGATGGGACCAGATGGCAATCTCTACATATTTGACGAGCATGGAAGCCGGATCATGCGGTTCACCGATGGAGGGCAGCTCGTCTCGGAAATCAAGCTAGCCGCGGGTGGAACAGGCGCGAGGCTCAGCTCTCAGTTTGCGGTCTCAAAGACAAGTATCTTTGCGATGGACGCAGACGGGCGCGTGGCGCACGTTTGGAGGATTGACGGGAAGCCGATGTTCGATCAGGACCTCGCGCCGCAGCTAGGTCAAGCATTCCGGCCGGCGCCAGCGCTCGCGGTAAGTCCACGCGGAGAACTCCTGGTGCTCGACCAGCCGGAAGCGCGAGTGCTGCGATATCGAACGAACTTCTGAGTGCTCTCGCGTTATTTCCGGGCCATCTTTTCAGTCATGAAAAGCAGTAGTTGACGGTCGCGAGGATCCATACGTCCGACGAGATCCTGTACCCGATACATGAAGCGCGACCACTTTCCGGAGCTGGCCCAATCCTTCTCTCCAGACTTGCTCTTCGCGGCAGCGTTGGGAAGGGCAGGCGGTTTGTCGCTGTCGTAGAAGAGTTGGTACAACGGAATGTCGAGAGGCTCGCGCCAGTTTTTCCAGCGTCTCGATGGCCGGAACGGTATGGCCGTTCTCCACGCGAGAAATGTAGCAGCGAAGCAGACCGGTGCGCTGCTCGATGTCACCCTGCGAAAGGTTCTTCTCTTCCCGAATTGCTCTGAGCCTATTACCTATCATCATGGCGTTATGTTCCCCCGTAGTGTTTTTAGATGGAATTTGTGTTTATGTCAATCCCGTTCCGTTCTCCACTTCTGAGCCTCTTGCAGTTCCTTCTGGAGCCGCTTCTTCTCAGTGATATCGCTGGCCAGGCCGGCGATACGCGCAATTCGTCCCGCTTCATCCCGAACGATATAACCGCGATCCCAGATGTGGCGGATCTCGCCATCGGGGCGAACGATGCGATATTCGGCATCATAGCGGCTCCCACTGATTTCCTGATCGAAGAAGGTGAGAGCGCGCTCATGATCCTCGGGATGAACGGCGTCGAGCCAGGAATGGGGATCGGAGTACATACTGCTGCAAGGACGCCCCCAAACCGTCTCGTAAGCCGGGCTAATGTATAACAGACGCATATTCGTTATATCCATTAGCCAGAAAACATCGGAAATCGTCGCGGCGAGCTGCTCGAAGCGAGCGTTGCTTTCGCGAAGGTCGCTCTCGGCAACCATCCGTTCGACCACTTCCGCTTGAAGAGTCTCAATGGTGGCAGTCAAATCGCGCGTTTTTCCGTCAACTGTCGCGTGAAGAATGCTTTGCAGGCCAAGTAAGCCCTCCTGAACACGCCGGCGTTCGGACAAAGTGGCGGCAATAGCGAGGGTCGCTGTGCCGGTGACCCCAACAAAGGCGGCGAGAATCATCAAGGAGAGGTTGGAGTCAGGGCTGACAAAAGGACCGTATCCGCGAAACGTGCCCCAAATAGCCAGCCCGAACATCAGGAGGATGGTTCCGGCAGCCTCCAGCTGACAGAATCGAAAGCCCGCCCAAACCAAGAATGGAATGCACACCCACTCTTGCAAGAGCTGCTTCTGATGAATGAAGGAGGAAAGAGGCCCAAAGACAGTCAAGCAGACTACGATCAAACTGACGAGCATCGCAGAGAGTTCCAGAGTCTCCCGTTTGTCCAAGCGATGATGGGAGGAGCCAAAGATCAGTATGAGAAACGGGGCGAAAAGAAGGGCTCCGATTCCATCTCCTACGCCCCAGGTGAGCCACATTATGGCTTTGTCAGGGCCTTGCGAGAATCCGGCCGAGTACAGGTAGCCGATGCACAGCGTAGCGGCGATGACGGGGGTGACGACGCAGGCCAATAGGGCAAATTTGAAGACGCCCTGCGCGGTGTCAAACGCCTTGATTCCCCGGGCAAACTTGTTGACCAGATACGCGCCGGCAAGTACGCCTACGGTTTCGCCAATGGAGATGCCTATGGAAGCCTTCAGGGGTGTGGAGGCCGATTCGCAAATTAAGAAAGCGGCGACAAGAATCTCGGGCCAGATCCGATAGCCAAGAAGAATCAAGGCTGCGATTGCAACGCCCGCGGGTGGCCAAATCGGGGAGACGGGAGGATGGAGATCAGTAATCCTTAGTCCGAGTTGTCCTGCAAGAAAGACACCTGCGACGACGAGGAGGGATTGTGCGAGTTCCCTGCGGGAGTTCGGAAAGGTTACCGCGGCCCTCAAATGCTTTAGGACTGTTTGAGTGGAGATCATTGCGATCCGCCTCCGCGAACCGTTCCGCCGCTTTCTCGATGGGGACGAGGCCGACAGCCAGGACCGGGCACCAAGCCACGCCCAAAAGAGCCAGTGCGAGAATCGCGGCATACCCTAGCCTGCGCGGACGTACAGTGTCAAGTTAGCGCACACGACACCGGTAACCGGAAGATGACCGGAGGTCGCTTGATCGTGCCGGAGCGAGATGACAACGGCGCTTCGAGAAATGGTTCTGGTTGAGATAACATCCGGCTGAGGTGAACGGATATGGCGTTGCTGTTGACGGAATCTGACGTGAGAGAACTTCTGACGATGCCTGCAGCGATTGCGGCAGTGGAAGAATCGTTCCGGAGGCTCGCGGGCGGAAACGCGATCGTGCACTCCCGTCAGCGGCTGCACATTCCGGGCAAAAGCTATCTGCACTATATGGCTGCTGCGGATGCGACGGGGTACATGGGGTTGAAGATCTATTCGAGCGCGAAGGAAGGGCTGCGCTTCATTGTGCCGCTGTTTAATGTGTTGACGGGTGATCTGGCTGCTGTGATCGAAGCGGATTTTCTAGGGCAAATGCGTACGGGGGCGGCGAGCGGAGTTGCGACGCGATTTATGGCGCGAGAGGATTCGCGCGTCGTAGGAATTATTGGAACGGGGTTGCAGGCGCGAACGCAGCTTGAGGCCATTGCGGCGGTGCGCAAGCTTGGAGAAGTACGCGTCTGCGGGAGAGATGCGAACCGGCGCGAGAAGTTCGTGGCGGAGATGTCGGCGAAGTTGAAAGTGCCGGTAAGATCGGCGGCTAATGCCGAAGAAGCGGTTCGCGACGCGGATATTGTGATTACCTCGACGACGTCCACCAATCCTGTTGTGGACGGGCGATGGCTGAAAAAGGGGACGCATATCAACGCGATTGGAGCGAATTTTCCGCAGAAGCGGGAATTGGACGCCGAGGCGGTGGAGCGCTGTGACGTGATCGCCGTTGATTCGCGAGAACAATCGAAACTCGAGTCCGGCGATCTGATTCAGGTTTTTGGCGAGGACGACAAGCGCTGGAGTCGCGTGGCGGAAATGGCAGATATCGTGGCGGGCAAGGCGCCGGGCCGGACGGATCCCGAACAGATTACGCTATTCAAATCGAATGGAATTGCGATTGAAGATATCGTTGTTGCGGGTCAAATTTATGAGCTTGCCCGCCAAAGAAAAATAGGAAGAGAAATTCCGATGTGGCAAAAGGATGCTCGGTTCGGGGAAGCGCGAGGCGCCTAAACCCGGACGCCGCGAAGGCGCTTCTTGAGGGCGTCCCTGAGCCTGAGGCGGGTGTCTTCGGGAAGCGGAGCGGGTTCGGAATTGCAATAGATCTGGATCGTCTGCTTGGTCGTGTCCACCACCACTTTGCAGTCTTCACAATGCTCGAGGTGCTTTTCGATAGAGGCTTTCAGCGTGGAATCGAGCGCTTCGTCGAGGTAGTTCGAAAGTTCTTTTACGATGTTCCTGCAATTCACGAATTATCACTCCGTTTAAAATACCGATTCAATTTCTGCCGCAGCTTGAGTCGCGCTCGAAGCAATCTCGACTTCACCGCGGGAACTGAGAGGCCCAACGCTTCTGCCGTTTCCTCAGTCGACAATTCTTCGATGTCGCGAAGTTGGAAAACGACTCGAAAACTTGGGTCGAGTTCAGAAATTGTTGAGTTGAGAATGCTCGAAAGTTCCGATTGCTCGTAGCGGTCTTCGGGCGAGGGGCCCCAGTCTTCCACGTCGCGGGGAATCAGCTCTTCGCCGGTGTCGATGTCATCGTCGAGCGACACCTGATTGGGGCGGCGCTTGCGCAGCTTCATCAGCGCCTGGTTCACTGCAATGCGGACGAGCCAGGTGTAAAAGCGCGAATTGCCCTGAAATTCGCCGAGGTGCTCGAACGCTTTCAGGAATGATTCCTGCATCGAGTCTTCGGCGTCTTCGCGGTTCTGGGTGATATTTTGCGCGAGGCGGAAAATCTTTCGCTCGTAGCGGCCTACGAGGGTTTCGAAGGCCGAGATGTCGCCAGCCTTTGCGGCGGCAACGAGAACGGGTTCGTCGTCTTTAACGACCGTGGAGGGCAGCGCGTGCGCTGGAGGCTCGACGGGATTCATTTTTGGTGCGCTCATCGTGCGGTTCCGATCCGAGGGCTATCCTGGAGGGAAAGGGTAGCACACATTTTGAGAGCGCTGGCGGCTGATACGGTCGACACTATCACGACGGATTAGACGAGTTCACAAGCCGCCCGGATGCATGAATTTAGGGCGGGGCAGTAAGGAATCGGGCGAAGCAGCCGGCTCTTGACACGGCACTGGCGGTCTCGTATGCTATATTTTCGAACGAACGTTCGACAAGTAAACTGACCTTCGGAATGCCAAAAGCCCGCAATCACCCGCGCGTTTCACTTTCCAAGCAGCAACTGATATTGCGTCATGCCGCGCAGGTATTCTGCGAAAAGGGATATGAAGGCGCTTCGATTCGCGATATCTCGCCGGTCGAGCGGAATCTCGCTTGCGGGGATGTATTACTACATTAAGAGCAAGCAGGAGCTGCTCTATCTCATTCAGCTTTTCACATTCAAGACGATCGTCGCGCGCCTCGAGAAGCGACTGAAGGGCTTGCACGATCCTGTCGAAAAATTGCGGGCGCTCGTGCAGAATCATCTGGATTACTTTCTGCGTCATCCGGTGGAAATGAAGGTGCTGACGCACGAGGACGAAGCGCTCGAAGGGGAGTATCGTAAGGAAGTGTTGGAGATCAAGCGGCGTTATTATTCTATAGCGCTGGGAATTTTTGAAGAGATGCGCAAGAGCGGGATTGCGCGGCGGATGAATTCGCGGGTGGCTGTGCTGTCGCTCTTCGGGATGATGAACTGGATTCACACCTGGCATCGGCCGGAGACGGATCCGCAGGCGGATTCGCTGGCTGAGACGATCGCCGGAATGTTTTTGCATGGAGTGATGGCTGAGGGACACGAGATGCCGGAGCTTAAGCCGGCTCGCCTGGCGCGCAACGGGATGGAAGTGGCGGGGCGAGCGGCGGGTTAATTTCGATTTCAGTTTCGATTTCAATTCGACAGAATAGGAAACGGAGAAAAGAAAATGGCAACGACGACCTTGGTAGAGCAGAAACAGTTGGTGAAGTATGAGAACGACGGTGGACTGGCCATCATCCAGATGGACGATGCGCCGGCGAACACTTACACCTACGAGATGATGCAACAGCTTGATACCGCGATTTTGCGCGCGCGAATGGACGAAAGCGTTCACGTGATTGTGCTGCGCGGCGCGGGCGAGAAATTCTTCTCCGCGGGCGCGAGTATTCCGATGCTGACGAAAGCGGATCCCACGTTTAAGTATTATTTCTGTTTGCATGCCAACGAGACGCTTTCGCGCTTCGAGCAAACGCCGAAACTTGTAATCGCAGCTTTGAATGGCCACACGGTGGGCGGCGGCCTTGAAATCGCGATGGCTTGCGACATTCGTATCGCGAAAAAAGAAGGCGGCAAGATTGGGCTTCCGGAAGTGAATCTAGGCGTGCTTCCGGGCACGGGCGGAACACAGCGAATTGCACGCATCATCGGACGGGCGCGGGCGATCGAGTTGATGGCTACGGGGCGCACCTTCAGCTTCGAAGAGGCGCTCGAATTCGGGCTGATTCATTATATCTACGAACGTGAATCATTCTGGGATGACGTTGTGGCGTACGCGCGGCAATTCTGCCCGCCGAACAAAGCTTCGCGCGCTGTGGGACGCATCAAGCGAGCAGTCGTCACCGGCTCTGAAGTTGGTTTTGGCGAAGCGCTGGGAATTGAACGCGAACTGCAGCAGCTTCTTTTCACCAGCGAGGATGCCAAGGAAGGATTGAAGGCTTACGTGGAGAAGCGGCAGCCGGAATTCAAAGGGAAGTAGAGCTTTAGAGTTCGAGCTACGCGCAAAAAATGCGTGGCAGTGAATTCTCAAGGGACGAATGAGGACACTACCCGATTATCTTCGCAAGGGAATGAAACTGATTCTCGTGGGAGCGAATCCCGGCGACCGCTCGGCGCGAGTGGGGCACTACTATGCCGGGCGCTCCAACCAGTTCTGGTCAATCATGTACGAATCAGGCGTGCTCCCCGAACCGATTGGTTATGAGGACGACCGGCGCTGCCTCGAGTTCGGGATCGGTATGACCGATCTCGTGAAGCGCCCGACGCGCGGCATTGAAGAGATTGAGCGCCAGGAGTTCGCAGAGGGACGCGTGCTTCTCGCGCAAAAGCTCGAAGAGATGCGGCCGCGCGTGATCGCGTTCAACGGCAAAACCGTGTACGAGAAATTCACCGGGCGCCCCTGCAAGCTCGGCCTGCAGAAAGAAAAATTGTATGACGCGCAGGTTTTCGTGCTGCCTTCCACAAGCGGCCAGAACGCCGGAACCGAACGCGCCGTGAAAACCCGATATTTCAAGCAACTGGCAGCGCTGCTGAAGAGTCTGAAAGATTAGAGGTCAACCAGAGGTAACCGCAATGGCTGAAGCCGCCAAGCAAGCCGCCCCCGGAACACAGAAAGCGAACCAGTCGCAGGTTGTGCTCGAAGAGCGCAAGGGCAATGTTGCCGTCATTCGGCTGAATCGCCCGGACAAACTGAACGCGCTCAATATCGAACTCGGCCGCGGCTTGGTGCACGCGCTATTGCACGCTTCGCAGGATAATTCGGTGCGGGCAGTCGTCATAACGGGCGCAGGGCGCGCCTTCTGTGCGGGTGGTGACCTGGAGTTTATCCGCGATCTTCGAAAGCGCAACGCAAGCGACGAACTGAAGACCCTGCTCGAGGCGGGCAAGGAAATCTGCCTCGCGATCGCCACGATGACGAGACCGGTGATTGCGGCCGTGAATGGACCGGCGGCAGGCGGTGGAATGAACCTCGCGCTCGCAGCGGACATGCGGATCGCATCGGATCAGGCCAGCTTCGCCGAATCGTTTGCAAAAGTGGGGCTCTACCCGGATTTCGGCGGCACTTATTTTCTGCCGCGCATCGTGGGGCCTGCGCTCGCTGCGGAACTTTTTTATACGGCAGAAACGCTTTCCGCCGAGGATGCGCTGCGGTTGGGAATCGTGAATCGCGTTTTTCCCGCCGACAAATTCGAGGAAGAAACGCAGAAAATTGTAGATGTACTGGCGGGCGCGCCCACCGTGGCGCTACGCGACGTGAAGCGAACGATCATCGCCGACGACAGAAAAAACCTGGAGACGAAACTGGATGAAGAAATTCGGCTTCAGATTCACTGCTTCCAGTCCGAGGATTGCCTGGAAGGCCTGAACGCCTTCTTCGAAAAACGAAAACCGAATTTCAAAGGACACTAGCCTGCGATTCGGTGAGCAGTAAATTCTAATAGCGAAATTATTGAGGAGACTTCAATGCCTGCAGCACGGATCGGCACTTTTGATGATTGGGTAGACCTGTTTCGCGTGTGGCGAAACGATATCGGCGTGAACTATCCCGAGATTGAGAACTATCAATTCGAAGCGAAATTCGGGCCCGACGCGTTCGAATGAAATTGAATTTGGCGCTTTCAAAGGACGCCCGAAATGGCAACGCGTGCTGCAGATTCCGGACCAGCGAATCCGCGACGGCTTGATGAACTTGATCGTCTACCAAGGCGATACGGAGTTCGCGTCGGTCGAACAGCAACGGCGCCTTTTCGCGCATTCACCGAGCGAGCACGATCGCAAGTCTCTCTGCCGCGTGGTGACCGAAGAAATGCGTCATGGCTGGCAGATGTGCCACCTGCTGATCAACCATTTTGGCTACAGCGGCAAAGTGGAAGCGCAGAAGATGCTCGAGCGGCGCGCTTTCGAACAGAAGCGCCTGCTGGGTGCGTTCAATCAAATCGTCGACAACTGGCTCGACTTTTTCACCTATACCGATTTCGTCGATCGCGACGGAAAATTTCAGCTCACGATGTTGAGCTATTCGGGCTTCGAGCCGCTCGCGCAGTCGATGAATCCGATGTTGCGCGAAGAGTCCTTCCATTTGGGCACTGGTCACGACGGCCTGAAGCGAATCGTAAAAGCCGGCGTCGTGCCATTGAATATCGTTCAGAAATATATCAACAAGTGGATTCCGGTGAGCTACGACCTCTTCGGCGTCGATTCCTCCAGCTCTGCGCACTGGTTTTATGTCTGGGGCTTGAAAGGCCGCTACGACGAAGCTCAAACTCATCAGGAAGCTGACCTCGGCCACATGAATGAGCACAATCGCCAGCTCTATCATCTCGAGTGTGAGAAATTGATCGAGCAGATCAACCGGCACGTTCCCGTGGGCCAGCAGCCGCTATATGTTCCGGATATGAAGTTCAATCGCCATATCGGCGAATTTGCGGACCAGCCGTACAGCGTCGCTGGCGAACTGCTCAGCCCGGAGAAATTCGCGGAGCATATGAAAGAAATGATTCCTCAACCTGAGGACATCAAGCTCATCAACGAAATTCAAGTCACCGAGCCGAAGTGGGTGGAACAGAAGGGGAGCATGGAATAACGTGCGCGCTCGCACGGACGCGGAAAGTGCTGCGCGGGGTTTTACCTTCAGCGAATTGATGGTGGCAGCAGCGGCGCGGGAAATCCGTGACGGCGAGCTGGTGTTTGTGGGAATGCGGCTGCCGATGCTGGCATTCCTAGTGGCCCGAAGGACGCACGCGGCGCACGCGATCGGTCTTTTTGAAAACGGAATCATCCGAGAAACCCCCGCCAAAGAACTTCTTTACACGATGGGCGATCCGCCGAATCTGCGCGCTGCCACACAGTGCGGGCAGATGCTCGATGTGATGGGCCTGCTGCAGCAAGGCCGCGTGGACATGGGTTTTCTGGGCGCTGCGGAAGTCGATCGGTTCGGTAATTTGAACAGCACGTGGGGGCATCGCAATCGCGAAATGCAACGGTTGCCGGGATCGGGTGGCGCGTGCGACATTGCATGCCTCGCGAAACGCACCGTCGTTCTGCTTGTCCATGACCGCGGACGCTTGACTGAGCGCGTGAGCCATATCACTTCGCCGGGTTACGGGCTCGGCGACGGCTGGCGGCACGCGCAAGGACTCCCGCTGTCGTCAGGGCCATCGGCGATCATCACCACGATGGGCGTGCTTCGATTCGGAGCGGATGGTGAAGCGTATCTCGCTTCAGTTCATCCGGGAGTTAGCGTCGAAGAGGTGCTCGAAAACACCGGTTGGACGTTGCGCGTGGCTGATGAGTTGGTCGAGACTCAAGCGCCGAGCGATGCCGAGCTCGACGTAATGCGCGAGATTGATCCTAATCATTTCTGGACCCGGTAACTCGGATTTGAATTTACCGCTGGAGACCATGGCTGGCGAATCCAAATTGACGACGATGCATGACGCCGTAGCGCGGCATGTGCCGTCCGGCTCGATGGTTCTGCTCGGAGCGCAACTCGAGCAGATGATTCCATTCGCTGCCGGTCACGAGCTGATTCGGCAGGGCCGGCGCGACCTCACAATCGTTGGGCCGATCTCCGATACTTTATTTGACCAGCTGATCGGCGCGGGCTGCGTCTCACGCGTGATGGCGGCATGGGTGGGAAATGTTTCCGCGGGTGTGGGGTATTGCTTCCGGCGCGCGGTGGAGCAGGGAATTCCTCGGCGTCTCGAAACAGTCGATTACTCGAATTTCACGCTGGCGCTGGCGTTGCACGCGGCGGCGCTGGGCGTACCGTTCATGCCCACCTATGCCACCCTCGGCAGCGATCTGCTCAAGAAGAACGGAAACTTGCGCGAATTTCCGTCGCCCGTAAGCGAAGAGAAATTGGTCGCCGTTCGCGCGCTGCGGCCGGACGTTGCGATCATCAACGTGCAGCGCGCTGATGCGCAAGGAAACGCCCACCTCTGGGGAAGCTTGGGCGTCGCGATTGACGGCGCGCGCGCGTCTCGAAAGGTGATCGTCATCGCGGAAGAAATTGTCGAGCCCGAGGTGATTGCTTCGGATCCGAATCGCACTTTGATTCCGGGATTTATGGTGTCGGCTGTCGTCCATGAGCCGGGCAGCGCGCATCCGTCTCCCGTTCAGGGCTACTATAGTCGCGATAATGCATTCTTCAGCGAGTATCACGAGCAAACGAAGCGAACAGAAGATTTCGAGAATTGGCTGTCAAGGTGGGTTTTGCAGGTGCGCGACCGCAGCGAATACATGCAAAGGCTCAGCGCAGAACGATATGACGCGCTTCGTGTGCGCGAGCACGCGCTGTCTGCGCCCGTCGATTACGGATACTGATGGCTGACGATCTTTTCGCCAACATTGAAATTCCGCCGCGCGAAGTGAAGAGCATGCTGGAGCGCGGCGAGAAATTCTTGTTTGTCGATGTGCGCGAAAAATGGGAATTCGAAACTTCCTGGATCGACGGCGCTGTGCTCGTCCCCATGCGCGAAATTCCCTCCAACCTTGCGAAATTTGAAGAGGCCGACAACATCATTCTGTTCTGTCATCATGGTATCCGCAGCCTCGACGCCGCAGCCTGGCTGCGCTCGCAAGAAATAACCGGGGCGAAATCGATGGCGGGCGGGATCGATCGGTGGTCCGCTGAAATCGATCCAAGAGTTCCCCGGTATTAGGAGCATTCCATGAGTCCCGTGAAACGTCCGAAAGCGAAGCCGCGCACGAAGGCTAAGAGAAAGGTGAAGTTTCTCTACAAGACTAGTTGCTCCTCGTGCCGCAAGGCGAAGACTCGGCTGCAACGCAAGGGCGTGCTGTTGGATTTTCGAGATTTGGTGAAGCATCGCCTCACCGCTGCTGAGATTGAAACGCTGATCGGGCGCCGCGATCATCGCAAGTTTCTGAACTCGCGCAACCCGCTGTACCGCCGGAAGAATATGAAGAAGAAGCCGCCGTCTCGCGCCCAGGCGATTCGAATGATGGCCAAAGACCCGAATCTGATTCGGCGCCCGGTGATTGTGGCCGGCGGCCGCGTGGTGATCGGATTTGACGAAGACGGAATCGCAAGGTTGTAGACACTTCTGCGGATACTTCTTTTCATTTTGGGGAGCCCACTTGCCTCCGGTTATAGACATCCACATTCACATTACGCCGATGGAGGGTTTCAAGCCCGAGGCCCAGGAACTTGTCCGCCGTGGGCGAAAGGATTTTGAGGACGCTATCCGGTTCGCAGCCAGCGCGAGCGAATTTCTGAAATTCATGGATAGCGCAGAAATCGAGCGCGCCGGCTTGATTAATTACGTCAGCCCGGATGTGATTGGATTCACTTCCGAAGTGAACGAATGGGTGGCGCGTTATTGTGCTGCTGATCCGAAGCGCCTGCTGGCATTCGGCTCCGTCCATCCGAGATATGTGAGCGATCCCGGAGCCGAAGTTGATCGCCTGAAGAAGATCGGGATTCGCGCGCTGAAAGTGCATCCGTCGCACCAGCTTTTTGCTCCGAATGATTACCGCAATGGGCTTGGTCCGCTGCGCGGAATGTACGAAAGGGCGCAGTCCAATCGCATGCCTGTGATGATTCACACGGGGACTTCGATTTTCCTTGGCGCTCGGAATACTTACGCGCAGCCGATACTCGCTGATGATGTGGGCGTGGATTTTCCCGACCTTGTTGTGATACTCGCGCACGGCGGCCGTCCGCTCTGGATGAACGAAGCGTTCTTCCTCGTTCGCCGGCACCCGAACATGTATATGGATATTTCCGGTATTCCGCCGCAGAAATTGATGGAATATTTTCCGCGTATCGAAGAGATCGCCGATAAGGTGCTGTTTGGAACCGATTGGCCGGGCCCCGGCGTTCCTGACGTGATTGGTAACATTGCAAAATTCCGCGCTCTGCCGATTTCGCCGGCGGCGCAACAGGAAATCCTTTACGACAACGCGGCCAGGCTTTTCCCTGTGCAGGCGTAGTCGCTGGATCGATTGATGGACATCGAGACCATCGGAGTCATTGGCGCAAATCAAGTAGGGCGTGAAATCGCGCTCGCAGCTTTGCTCGGAGGTTACCGGGTAGTTCTTGAGGACGTTTCGCGCGAAATGCTTGACAAGGGAATCGCCCACATAGAGCAATCGCTCGATGGTCACGTTGCTCGTCGCGAGCCATCTTCAAAGGAGCGAGATTCTGCTTTCGCCCGATTCTCTAGCGCCAGCCGGGTCGATGAAGTTTGCCGAGTCGCTGACATGTTGATCGAGACAGTCCCTGACGAGATGGAAGTGAAGCTCGAAATTTTCACGATCTTCGATAAATTCGCCAAGCCCGGAGCAATCCTGGCGAGCAACACGTCGCTTTCAATCACAGAAATTGCCTCGATTACTTTTCGCACTGAGGATTGCATAGGAATGCGCTTCGCGAATCCTGTGCCACAAATCACACGGGTGGAACTCGTTCGCGGGGCTGACACATCGGACGCGACCATTGCGGCGTGCTCTGAAGCAGCCCGGCGGATGGGCATGGAAATCACCATTATTTGCGAATCGGCTCAACCATCCGCGGTCGACGAGTTTGCAGCTCTTCGCGCGAAGGCCGGGATCGAATGAACTCCGCTCATCGTATCGAAATCTTGCAAGGCGATCTAACAGAGATGAATACGGATGCTATCGTCAATGCCGCGAACAATGACTTGCAGCTTGGCGGCGGAGTGGCTGGCGCGATTCGGCGGAAAGGCGGGCCGAAGATCCAGGCCGAGTGCGATGAAATTGGCACAATTCCTGTTGGCGGCGCGGCCATCACGAGCGGTGGGGAACTCAAGGTGCGCTATGTGATCCATGCCGCCAGTATGGAATTGGGCGGCCGCACCGACGCGCTATCGCTCCGCAGTTCCACGGCTCACTCATTGCGAATTGCAGCACAAAAGAAACTGAAGACGATCGCGTTCCCAGCGGTCGGAACGGGCATCGCTGGCTTTCCGATGCGCGAATGCGCGGAAATCATGCTGCGCGAGGTAGCTAAGCACTTCGAAGGCCCAACGTCTCTGGAAAAAGTATCGTTCGTCCTGTTCGACAAAGACGCGCTCGACACGTTTCAGCGTGCTTTTGAAGAGATGAACGGCCATGGAGCAGCCACGCAGTGACATCCGAAGACGAAATGCTCTCGAAAGTGCGGCACGAACTCACGAAATATGAGCATCCGCTGTTCGATTTTGAGGCTCGCAGCGCAAAAGACTCGGTGGAAGTGCTGATTCGCTTCAAGCCCTCGGAGCCGGAAGTCCACGAGTACACGATTCAACTGCGCCCGCGCGAAATCGAGCATTCCCAATTCCCCTGGACGTTCCAAAGGCATCTCTATGACTGCCTGCACGACTATGTGATCGAAATGTTCACCCGCAATCCGCAGCGGGAGAACTAGCCGCGTGCGTTCTAATTCCACGCCGCTCGCCGCAATTCTTGCCGAGCATATCAAATCGCGAGGCCAAATCACCTTTGCGGAATACATGGATGCCTGTCTCTATCATCCGGAACATGGTTATTACACAAGGGCCGATCAAAGTGAGCGCCGCGACTACATCACGAGCGTCGACGTGACTCCTGTGTTTGGGCGTCTACTCGCGCGCCAGTTTCACGAAATGTGGGCTCTGCTCGGCCGGCCGCAACCAGTCGCTCTCGTCGACGCCGGCGCGGGCACCGGGCGCCTGGCGAAGCAGGTTCTGGATTGCGCGCGCGAGTCGTTGGGCGAATTCTATTCGGCCGTGCGTTATGTTGCCGTCGAGCGATCGGCCGTGCGCCGAAAAGCGCAGATCCAGAATCTCGAGGATCACATCGCAAGTGGGCGGTTTTGTTCGAGCGACGAACTACCAGACGAAATCCCTAACGGCTGCATATTTTCAAACGAATTATTCGATGCGTTCGCGGTGCATCGCGTACTGCACGCCAATGAAGAGCTGCGAGAGGTTTACGTCACGCATGCACACAATGGATTCTGCGAGGAACTCGGATCGCTTTCATCTATGGCAATCGCTGAGTACTTCAAAGCACAGGGAATTACCCTGCGCGAAGGGCAAATGGCCGAAACAAATCTCGCCGCGTGCGATTGGATCGAAGATGCGGCGCGTCGGCTAAATCGCGGCTTCGTCCTCACCATCGACTATGGCCACAAAGCGCAGCAGCTTTACGACGAGCGCCACATGCGCGGAACCCTGCTGGCTTACGATCGCCATCGTGCCGGTGAAGATTTCTATCGAGCCCCCGGCGCGCAAGATCTCACAGCGCACGTGAATTTCACGGCGCTCGATCTGTGGGGCGCGCGCGGCGGTCTCATTCGCGCCGGATTTACATCTCAGACGAATTTCCTTCTAGCGCTCGCGCGGCACTCGAATTTCGCGGAACTGGAAAACACGGGCGCAAGCGAGCACGAAAAAATAGCGGCTCGATCCCAATTCAAGACGCTGATCCACCCCGAAGGAATGGGCGAGACATTCAAAGTGCTCATCCAACAGAAAGGAATTGACTCGGTCAGCCTGGCAGGCCTACAACCGCTCTGAATTATCGCGACGACCAAAAGCAGACCAACTAATCGCTCGAAGGCCGCTTCTTAAGCACCGGCCGGTCTCCGCCAGAATTCCCCGATTGCGATCCGGACTGCGACCCCGGCGCCGCGGTCGAGCCAGCGCCAGCCTTGTCGCTATCAGCGGGCGACGGTGTGTTCGCCGCATTCACAGCCGCATCCGCCGAGTACGGCTTCTGCAGAAATCGCGTAGCTTCCTCCTGCGCCCCGGCCGTGTCGTCGCCGGTATGCTGCGCGAGGCTGTATTCGTTCACCGCCCGCGCGCGCTGGTCGAGCAAGTCCCAAATCTTCCCAATGTAAATGTGACTCCAAACATCGGTCCACTTCGGATCGAGATCGCCGCTCAACGCCGCGCGAAACGCATTCGCCGCCGACTGATAATTCTTCTGATAGAACATCGCCTCGCCCATCCGGAAGTTCGCCAGCGAATTTCCAGGCTGCAAATCGAGCGCCCGCTGATATTCCTGAATCGCCTCATAATATTTGCCAAGCTCGGCGTAACCTTCGCCCCGCGCAATCGCCGCATGCACGCGCAGCCGCGGACTCGATTTCAGCAAATTATTATTCGGGTCGATCACGATTCCATTCGGCTTCGGTCGCCCGAACGTCTCGATCGTGAAATCCGAAGTAGTCCCGCTCACCAGTAATTTCTTGAACTCAGGATTTCCTTCCGTATCCACGCGAATCTCCACGGGCATGCGGAACGTATCCAAATCCTGGTGAATCTTGCCCACCACTTTGAATCCCCTCGGCGTTCGATACGTAATGTACTCGAGCCTGAACTCAGGAATGCCAGTCGAGTTCAGCCACTGCGCAAAAAACGAAGTAGATTGATCGGCGGCTGCCCTTTCACCGGCGGTGGCACTTTCGTCTTCGCCATCGCCTCGAATTCCGCAATCGTCGCCGTCTTTCCGTCGTACTTCTTGTAAAAATCATGCAAAAGCGAACTGAACGCGTCGTCCCCCAGCTCAGTGCGCAGCATGTGAAACACCAGCGCGCCCTTATCCGATACCACCGAGCGATACTCATTCGAAAATGTCGCGAGCCGCTGCGATTGCGCGATCGGCGCCGTATCCTCATACATCAGCGCGCCCACCGCAAAATCCTCGAGCGCCTTATGCAGCCCCGCTACTCCGTCTGACTGCTCCGCATACATCGCTTCCGCGTAACGCGAAAGTCCATTTGTAAGCCACGTATCCGGAATCGTCGCGGGCATCACGCGCTCGCCCCACCATTGCTCGGCCGCCAGCTGCGAAAGCATTCGCTCGTTCGCTTTCGTCGTCCACTGCCGCGCGCTGATCAATAGCAATCCCGGCGCTGCATATCCCTGCAGAGTGCCGTCCGGCAATTGCGCGATGGTCCAGGAAGGCTCCGCTTCTCAGCCCGCCGAATGATTCCGAAAAATACGAAACGATATGCGAGAGCGCCGTCGCGTACGAATTCGCCGTGCTCGCCTGCGCGGGCGGAGTATAGACAGTCGTGTTCAATCCTTCCGTCTGCACAGGTGAAAGCTGCAAACTTCCCGCCACAAACGATCCCACGCGCCCCGGCTTGTCGCAGTGAAATACATAAGCGGACTTCGCCGTATCGCCGCGCCCCAGCGCAGGCTGCGCTACCGGCGAATCGCGCCTTCCCCGTACCCACCACCACAAAAGTGTCCGGCACGATCAGCTTGAACGTTCCGGTGTAACGGTTCGAAGTGTAATTTGTCAGCGGAAACCACCGCGCAGGCAGCAAAAGATATGCGGACGTCTTGTCGATATTTGCGAAGCGCACGCCTTTTGTCGGGCTGTCGTCTTCGCTCGAAATCGGCCCCGCAGTAATCAAACTGCAGCGTCACTTTTTTCCCCGGCGACGCCGCCTCGGGCAGTCCAATAGTGATCAGCAGCGGGTAATTCGTGTCGCGGCTGAATTCGAGCGGCTTGCCCGCCCGGTTCGTGAACGGTCGCAATTTTCAAGTCCGGATGCAGCTCCACGACCACCGTCTTCGACACTTGCTCGGCCACGAAATCCGCTTTCACAGTCGCCGTAATGTTCTGGTCATCCGGATGGAGAATCACTTCCACATCGTAATTCGTAGCGCGGAACGGAAAACTGTGAGGCGCCTGTGCCAGCGCAGGGAACGCAACGGCAAGCGAAACCACCAGCAGACCGGCCAGTCGTTGAATTTTGAACAAGAAACAGCCTCTCGAAACCGCTCGTTGGCGCTGCATAACTAAGATACCAGACTGGCCGCTGTAGTTGCCTATCTCGAAAGCTTACAGCATCCCCGCGAAAATGTCCGCCGCGCGCTCGATCGCTCCGCCCGGACCAAGTTTCGCTCGCACCTCTGCCAGCCCCACTTTCATCTCATCGCGCGCCGCAGGCGATTCCAGTAGCTTGCGCACTTCCTTTTCCACCGCCGCAGACGTGAATTGGTCTTGAATCAATTCCGGCACCACGCGCCGCCCGGCAATTAGATTCACCATGGCGATGAAAGGTGAGCGCACCATTCGCTTCAGCACGAAGGCGCTCGTGGGACTCACGCGATAGACCACTACCATCGGCGTTCCCAATAGCGCCGCTTCCACCGTGGCCGTTCCGCTCGCCACAATCGCGCAGTCGGCCGCCGCCAGCGCGTCATATGTGGCGCCCTCCACTCGCGTCACAGAAACGCCGGGCCGCACATACGTGCGCAAAAAGCTCGGTTCCCAAGGCCGGTGCCGCTGCCAGCACGAACTGTATGGCGCCGCGACTCTGCTCCTCGCCGCGAAAGCCGTTCGCACGCCTCCATGATCAACGGATAGTGCCGCTCGATTTCGCTTCGACGGCTGCCTGGCAGTAGCGTAACAATCGGGCGCCCGCGTCAAGCCCGTGCCGGGCCGCAAATTCCGTCGCGGCTCATCGAAGCTTGCACCACGTCCACAAGCGGATGGCCGACGAAATTCACCGGCACTCCCGCCTCGCGATAAATCTCCTCTTCAAAAGGAAAAATCACCACCATGCGCTCAACGAGCCGCTTCACCACTCGCACTCGCCCCGGCCGCCACGCCCACACCTGCGGCCCGATGAAATATCCCACGCGAATCCCATTGTTTTTCAGCCTGCGCGCCACGCCCAGATGCGTCCCCGGAGAATCAACCAGAATCGCGAGCGCCGCCTGCCGCCGCACAGCTTCCGAAGCAATCTTCGCTGCACGCTGACCACGGTCGGAATTTTGTGCAGCACCTCCGAAATGCCCACCACCGCCACTTGGTGATAGTCCGCAATCAGCTCAACGCCGGCTTCAGCCATCCGCTTTCCGCCCATTCCGAACAGCCGCGCGCCGGTGCGCGCGCGCAGCGCCGTCGCAAGCCGCGCCGCATACATATCGCTCGACGCTTCGCCCGCAGAAATCAAAATTTCAGGCGCGCTCATCGGCTGCGTCCGAAAATAAGCTCAGTTGGAAATGAGGAAAACTGGAAGGCCAAACGCATCGGCAGGCGCAACCCGCCGCTTCAATCATCGGCCGGAAGCGGATGCGAGAATCCGGTCGCCCCCGCGCCGTGAACGGGAAGCGAAAGCTCTTGTTCCTTGTATTGAAGCTGATACAGCCGGTAGTAAATTCCGCGCAGGCCGAGAAGTTCCTGGTGCGACCCCTGCTCGCGCAAGCGCCCCTTGTGAAACACCAGAATCCGATCGCGCGTGCTGAATCGTGCTCAAGCGATGCGCGATCACCACGGCCGTGCGCCCTTCAAGCAGCCGGTCCAGCGCCTCGCGTATCAGAAGCTCCGTCTTGGTATCCACGCTCGACGTCGCTTCGTCGAGAATCATAAATTTCGGATCGTGCGCCAGCGCGCGCGCAAAACTCACCAGCTGCCGCTGCCCCACCGAAAGAGTCGAGCCGCGCTCCGTCACCGGCGTCTCGACGCCCTGTGCCAGCGATTCGACGAATGGCCCAAGTCCCACTTCGCGCAGCGCCCGTTCCGCATCCGCCCGGGTGATCTTTTCCGTGCCGAGTTTCACGTTCGATTCCAGCGTGCCCGTGAAAAGGAACGGATCCTGCAGCACGATGCCAAACATTTTCCGCAGATCCTGCAAATCCATCTCGCGAATGTTCACGCCGTCGAGCAGAATCTCGCCGCGCTGCACATCGTAAAACCTCAGCAGCAGCTGAATAATCGTCGTCTTGCCAGCGCCGGTGTGCCCAACGATCGCCAGCGTCTGTCCCGGCTCCACGCGGAAGGAAACATCGCGCAGCACCCAATCCTCTTCCTTCGGATTCGCTCCGCCGTTATAGGCAAACCACACGTTGCGAAATTCAATTTCCCCGCGCGGCGCAGCCAGCGTATGCACCTTCGCGGGCGAAACGATCGTCACTGGCTCGTCAAGCAAGCCAAAAATTCGCTCCGATGCCGCCATCGCCGCCTGCAAAATGTTGAATTTTTCGCTCAGATCCTGAATCGGCCGGAAGAAGCGCTGCGCATACTGAATAAACGAAATCAGCACGCCGAGCGTAAAAGTTCCCGCGATCACGCTGATCCCGCCCACCCAATACAGCAGCGCCACTCCGCTCATGCTCAAAAGTTCCACGGCCGGATAAAAATACGAGAAAGCGTCAATCGCGTCCTTGTACGCTTCCATGTGAATCCGGTTCAATTCCGCGAACTGCGCGCGCGACTTTCGCTCGCGATTGAAAAGCTGCACCACCGACATTCCGCTGATGTGCTCCTGCAGAAATCCATTGATGCGCGCGATAGCCGTGCGAATGTTGCGATTCGCGTCGCGCACGTGATTGCGGAAAATATAAGTCAGCAGAAACATGAACGGCAGCGGAGAAAGCGTCACCAGCCCGAGCACCGGATGCCAGCGGATCAGAAACACGGCGAGCCCGATCAGCAGCACGAAATCGTTCAGCATCGCCGCCACGCCGGAAGCAAAAAGATCGTTGAGCGCGTCCACGTCCGTCGTCGAACGCGTCACCAGCCGCCCCACGGGCGTGCGGTCGAAAAAGCTCATCGGCAGCCGCTGCAGATGCTCGAAAATTTCCTTGCGCAGGTCGTACATCGTCTTCTGCCCGACCGACTGCATGATGCGCATCTGCAGATACTGAAGCGCAAAACTCGCAACCAGTGAACCCAGGTAGAGAAGACAAATCACAGCGATGCCGACAAGGCCCACCCGCTTCGCCATTTCGCCGTGCGCCACGGGCAAGATGTAGCGATCCACTCCGCGTCCAAAAAGAAATGGCCCCACGATCTCCATCCCGGCCACGGCCAGGCTCATCGCCACCGCGAAGAACACTTGCAACCGGTACGGGCGCAGATATTTCATCAGCCGGTGCGTCAGCCGCGTGTCGTAAAGCTTGCCGAGTTTCTCTTCTTCGCGGAAATCGCTCATTCGCGTTCCAGCTCTGCTTCCAAAAGCTGCTTCTGATAAAGATCGGCGTAGTAGCCGCCGAGCGCCAGCAG
Organism: uncultured Acidobacteriota bacterium; assembly: GCA_963790945.1. Classification (GTDB taxonomy): domain Bacteria; phylum Acidobacteriota; class Terriglobia; order Acidiferrales; family UBA7541; genus Palsa-295. The sequence goes on along the minus strand of CAWBRH010000007.1, from coordinate 7,769 downwards.
TTCGTCGTGCGTTCCGCGCTCGATGATTCGTCCGTTCGCGCAACACCACGATCTGGTCGGCATTTTTCACGGTGGAAACACGGTGCGAGACGAGAATCGTCGTGCGCTCCCGCATCAAGCCTTGCAAGCCGCTCAGAATTCGCTCTTCCGTGGCCGTGTCCACGCTCGAGAGCGAGTCGTCGAGCACCAGAATTTTCGGTTTGCGGGCAATCGCGCGCGCCAGTGACGTTCGCTGCCTCTGCCCGCCCGAGAGCGTAATGCCGCGCTCGCCGAGAATCGTGCTGAAGCGGTCCGGAAACCCTTGAATTTCGCCGGAGATGCTCGCAATTTCGGCGGCCTCGAGGACGGCCTCATCCAGCACGTTGTCCACGCCAAAGCCGATGTTCTCGCGAATCGTTTCGCTGAAGAGGAAAGTATCCTGCGGCACGTAACCGATCGCGCGCCGCAGCTCCGCCACCGGAAAATCTCGGATCGGGCGCCCATCGATCAGCACGGTTCCCGGCGGCGCCTCCCACAATCGCGCAATCAATGCCGCCAATGTCGATTTGCCGCTTCCGGTCGGTCCCACAATCGCTAAACTTGAACCGGCAGGGACGTGCAGCGAAATGTCGTGCAGCACAGGTTCATTCGGCGGACTGCCGGAAGGCGACGGGATACGCGAAATTCAAATGGCGAAATTCAATTTCGCCGCGAATCGGGATCTCGCTGGTCGCACTGCCCGCTGCCAGCGACGTTTGCTGTTGCCGTTCGAGCCTGCACTTTTCTTCGCTATCTCAGCGCTGTCGCGAATGTTCGGTTCCGCCCTGAGGACGTACATCAGCCGCCCCATCGACGCCGCGCCACGCTGGAAAATATTTGTCACCCAGCCGAGCGCGATAATCGGGAAAATCAGCACGCCAAGGAACGCGTAGAAAGACCACAGTGTTCCCAACGAAACGCCGCTGTCCATCACCTGCGTTCCGCCCCTGCCCAGCAAAATCACGAAGCTCATGCCAATCAGAGCGGTGAGCGCAGGGAAGAACAAGCTCCACGAGCCGATCAGCTTGATATTGCGATCCACATAATCTCGATTAGCCTTCTCGAACAGCCCGATTTCAGATTTCTCCTGCGCGTAAGCTCGCACCACGCGAACGCCTGTGAGATTCTCCTGCGCACGCGTTGACAGCGCACCAAGCGCCGCCTGAATCCTCTCGGAAAGCCGGTGAATCGTCTGTCCAAAATAATAAACAGCGAGAACCACGATCGGCACAGGCAGCAGCACCCATAGCGTCAGCGCGGGCGACAGCCGGATCATGAAGAAAAGCGCCACCACGGACGTCGCGATCGTCGTCGCCGTGTACATGATTCCGGGACCGAGCACCATCCGCACCGCGTTCAAATCATTCGTCGTGCGAGACATCAGATCGCCCGTGCGATTGCTCACGTAAAATTCAGGATCGAGGCGAACGAGCCGGTCGAACAAATCATTTCGCAGATCGAATTCAATTTCGCGTGACACTCCGATCAGAATCCAACGCGTCCAGAATGAAAAAATCCCCTTCACCAACATCGCAATAACGATCGTCAGGCAAAAAATCCCGAGCGCGTGCCGATTAAGCGGAGAATAAAATTTAAGCACGGGCCACAGCACAGCGCGCGCGGTGCCCGACAAAGTGGTCAGCGGCCGCGGAAGCCCGTTCAGGCAATCGGCAATGATCCCCTGAACCAACTGCGGAAGCGCCGCAATAATACCCATCAGCAAGTCGAGCGTCAGGCCGAGCGTGACCATGCCTTTGTAGCGCCCCACGTACGGCAGCAGCGGCTTCAGATTCTGCCAGCCCGACGGCTTCTTCGCCGGCCGCGCTCACAGCCTGCCACGGGTTGTGCGATCGCACTCATTGCTTTACCTGCGACTCCGGCGACTCCAGATTTTTCGTCTCGCCAAGAAAATGTTCGTACGTGCGATCGAGCGACTCGTAAAGCTTCAGCTCGGGATTCCAACGAACTCCGATCGTTTCGATGTAGCCACCCGCTGGCTTGGCCAGTGGCGTGAAGTACATCTGCAATCCCTTGTCTTCATGCTGCTCGGATTGAATCCGCCACGCCGCCACGGACGCGAGCGGAGTCCCGCCGAGATATCCTTTCGGATTCTGCAAATGCTCGTCGCAGCGGAATACTTCCTTCCACTTGCCGCCATCGTTCTCCAGCACCACGGCCCGGCTCACGAGTGTTCCCGGCATCACGCCCTGCGGCGTCGATTTCAACCGATTTACCGCAAATATCTGCTGCTTGCCATTTTTCGCCAGATCGCCAAATGCGAGCACTTCCGTTTCCGATCCGAGCGCAGCTTCAGCGGCCGCCTGAATATCGGGAGGAGTCGCGGGTTTCGCAGGAGCCGCTGGCTGTGTCGTTCCGTTTTTGGTCGACTCCACGGAAGACGACATGAACGACTTGTCGCATCCAGCGCAAACGAGTGCGACGGCACCGGCTGCAACGAAAATGGCGTAGCGCTTCATCAATATTTCACACAATTGTAGCCGTTTGGCTCTGCCAGGCAGAAGGATTCTCCGAGACTTTAGTTTCCCCAGGCTGCACCCCGCAGCCGCACTACCGAGCCGCGAGAATCTCCTCGATGCGCGATTCAAAATTCTCCTCGCCCTCGGACCACATTTTCAGCCGCTCGATCGGTACTGCCTTTTCGATGCGGCGAACCCACTCCAGGAGTCTACGAATATTTTCGGTGGTTTTTTCCTGGTAATTCCGCAGGTTTTCGGGCCGTTCCATGGCTTCGAGAAACCTTTTTTCCTCAGCGCTCGCCGGATTTGCCTTCTCGCCGCGGCGGAAACCTAGCAAACCCCCGTGCCCCGTGAAAAAATGCTCGAATCCCAGGTCGATCTCCAGGTGTCCGAATTCGCGCCAGTATCCGTCGTCGTAATCCTCGCCATAGCAGAAAATCTCGAGCGGCTGCGGCTGAAGCTGCCATCGCCCCAGCGCGTCATCGTACGTCCAAAGATCCCAGTCCGTGCGGACTTCGTAGGCGGAGTCGTTGTTCAGGTGATCCTTCGCGAGTTCGATCACGCTGTTGGCGTCGATCGGCACCGCCCGCAAATCCTGCTCGAGAATCGGCGATTCGGTGGCATCCACCGCGCGTACCACAAGATAGTCGAATCCCGGCGCGGTGGCGGAGAAGGGAACCGTGGCAAGCAGCGCCCCGAACTGCTCCAGAATCCGCGGCTCGGAAAAATCCTTGCACCAGATGCTGATGTAAGCGTGATTGGACATAACCCAGCCATTATACCGGCATCGCGGTTCGCGCGAAAAACTCGGCGTCGATAAATTCGCAATCAAATTTTTCGCTGAAAATTGGCGCCGAAGAATCGGCGGCGTAAAATTTAAGTCAGTGGCCTGATTTAAGCTGATAAATTGAACGTGATTCGGGAACGTGCTTCGAAAAATCTTTCGGCTACTTCGTTTGCTTTGGCAGGTCGTCGTCTTCTTCGTCGTTGGGCCTGAAATCCGCGGAAAGTCCCAGCAGGCGGTTCTTCAATGTGTCGCCCATTCCGGAGAGAACTTCCGAGCAAGTATCGCGCAGGCGCTTTTCGGCGGCCTTGGCGATCGTATCGAGCACCGTCTGCGAATGCTGGCCGAGCGTGGTGGCGGAGGCGAGCAGCCACGAGTTCGACGCGTTCTCGAGCCGCTCTTTGTAGTGCTCGATGTTCTCATCTGTCGCTTTCTTCAACCGCTCCATCCAGGCTTTTTTCTCCTGCTCCTGCTGCGCCTGCCAATTTTCGACGATTGGCATCAGCTGCGATTGCAGGTAAACGCGGGCCTGTTCCACTCCATCGAGCATCCGTTCGTCGAGCTTGGATTGAAATTCCGTGAGCGAGCCTTCGCGGTTGAATTCCATATCAGAGCGCGCTTTCTCGAGCGCCTCGCGCGAAGTTTCCTCGAAGCGCCGCAGCGATTCGAGCGTCACGCGATTCACCTGGTTCGCAAAAGTCGCCCCGGCCACTTCCGCGTTCTCGCTCAGCTTGTTGCGCTGCCGATCGACCACTTCTTTGGCCGCGTCTTCAATCTGCGCCTGGCTGTGCTCTACGTATGTCCGCCGGTAGTGATCGAGTTCCGACGCCAGCAGACGCGAAGTTTCCGCCGCGCGATCGCGTAGGGAAGTGGTCGCCTGTTCGACCGAGCGTTCCATCGACGTCTGCATCGTGGTCTGCGCTTTTTTCTGGTACCACTCGGACGCCTTCAGCAGCGCTTCGTAAGTGTGGTGCTCGGTTTCGGTGCCCTTGCGCTCGATGTCCTCAGTGACCTTCGAGACCACCTCGCGGCAGGACTGCTCTACCTCTGCCGGGACCTTCGCTGCTTCCTGACGCAGCCGCTCGAGCGATTCCTGTACGGCACTGTCCGATTGCTGCTTCAGATTCTCGCGTACCGAATCCTGAATTTTCGAAGCGTGCCCGGAAATCTGGTCGATGTGCTCGACCACGGTATTTCGGAACTGCGCCGCCTGCTCCGCCACTTCCATGGCCTGCTCTTGGAGCGAGCGCTGAATCTTCGCGGCGTGGCCGGAGATGTTGTCGATGTGCCCGCCGGTGGCCTCTTTCAGTTCTCGGGATTGTTCGGCGATCTGCTGGATCTGTTCGATGAGCGCCGTCTGAGTTTCCGCGGCGCGCTCTTCAGCTCCTGAAAGCTGCGAGATGACGCTATGCGCATCGCCTAATTTGGAAGCGATGGTCTGATCGAATTCGCCCGAGATGCGCTGCACCACCTCTTCGCCGCGGCTTCGAGCGTCGGTTCGAATCTGCTCGGCCCGTTCTGCGATGGCCTGATCGGCTTTGCGCCCGATTTCGCTGTATTTCTCAGCGAGGATTCCGTCGAGCCGCTGCTGGGTGTGATCCAGCATGGATTGTGCGGTGGATTCGAGCCGCGACTTCGCCTCATCAGCGCGAGCCCGCTCCTGCTCCAGATTCGCCCGAACCGATTCGAGCGTGCTTTGCGCGGCCGCGTCGAGCTGCGACTTCACTTCGTCCGCGTGCTTTCTCTCCTGCTCAAGATTCACTCGAACCAATTCGAGCGTGCTTTGCGCGGCGGCATCGAGCTGCGATGTCACTTCGCCTGCGCGGGACCGCTCTTGATCGACGGCTGCTCGGACGGATTCGAGCGTCATTCGCGCTGCTTCTTCGAGAGTTGATTTCGCCTGCTCGCTTCGCGCGCGTTCCTGTTCGAGGTCCGCCTTGAGCGAATCAGCGGTCGAGCGCGCGCCCGCAATCACTTCGTCGAGCGTTCCCTGGAGTCCCGACTTCCTCGCATCGATTTCCTGCTGCGCCTGTTCGAGTGCCGCGCGCGATGCGTCGCTGAGCTGCGAGCCGATTTTCTGCGACGCGCCTGCCAGTGCGGCGTCGAATGTTTCCTGCCAGCGGCGATTTACCTCGGCTACCTCGACGTTCGCCTTCTCTACCGTCTGGCTGCGGATATTCTGTGCGGTGTCTTCCAGGCTCCTGCGCCAGTCATCCAGATGGCGCTGCGCCGCTTCCGGTGACGAAAGAATATCGAGCGATGGCGTCGTGGCTTGCCGGCTGCTGATCGCCCGCTCCACGGCTTCTTCGACCGCCGTCTTCAAATTCTGCGCGGTAGCTTGTTGCGCTGCCTGCTGTGCGGCTTGCTCGGCCGCCGTGCTCACCGCTTGCTGCACAGCATTGCGCACTTTCGCGTCGAGATGTTCGGACGAGATCTCCGTGGCTTTGCGCGCTTCTTCCACGATTGCGGCGGTGCGCTGCGCGGCCTCCTGTACCACCTTCTTCACCGATGTTTCGGAGACGCGCTCCATCGAAACTTTGATCGCCCGCTCGACAGCATCGTGAAGCTGCACGTCGAGCTGCTGGCGCACAATCGTCATTTCTTCGGCGATCGCCGTTTCAGCGCCTTTGCGCATCGTCTTGTCGAGATTTTCTTTAACTTCCGTCACCACCCTGGCCATTTGCCGCGCGATCGCAGCTTGCGCATCGGGGGACGGGACTGTAACCGCATGTGTCTTGCTATCGGCGTGCGGCGTCGCTGCCGAAGGCGCGGCTGGCGGAGCAATGGGCGGCAGGTTTCTCGCTTGGCAGGTGAGCGACGGGCGCAGGAGGTGCCGCGGCAGCAGGAGCCGCGGAAGTAGGCGCAGAATCGGCCTGCGCGGGAACATCGGCCTCTGGCGGCGCGGATGCGGCCGCGTCTATCTCGAACTCTTGAACGAGTTCCAAGGTGCGCGAAGCGTCGGTGCCGCCTTCCGCGATAGACGCTTGCCAATCATCCGGAGGAAACGCGATGCCCCAGACATTACCTGGCGTTTCAAACTCGAGTCCAATTTGAAAAAGTTCGCGAACGGTGCGAGGACGCTGCACCCAGACAACGCGCCCTTGAACGGAGTGCGGCGGGCGGCCGGGTTCCGGCCGGGAATATCCAGAGTGACGATCGAATTTTTGGGAACGTAGTGCTTCGACTGGTACTTACAACCGTGGCAGTTCACCATCACGGTCGTGGTGCGCTCTTTGAAAGGCTGGCCCAGCGCGTCCACACCCGTGACCGTGAGAGGGACGGCTTGCACGATGCGCGTGCTGCGGCGCTTCTGCGTGCCGGGATCGTTGGACAGCGCGGATTCGTTCACCCAAGCCTCCGAGGGGCAATTTCCAAGGTTAGCATTCTGGTTGAGCGCGAGCGAACAGCCTTGCGCGATTGTGCGAAAGGGTAACTTCGAATGAATCTGAGGTTGGAGCGAAGACAGTCGTCGAAATCCCGAAAAATTCGTTCGGCCTCGGCGGACGCAAAAACCCAGTTTTGTCCCTATTAGAAAATTGTTTAGTGCTGTGTTTTCCGCAACTTAACTCAATTTCTGAAATCTCGATTGTTCCTATTAGAATTTCGCGCGCGGGAGAGGAGCGGAAGCCACATCGCGCATTTCGCGCGACTCCCATGCCCGCACCTCTCAGTCGAACTACAAACTCACTATTTGATTATATCACGGAGGTCAAATGCACCAGTGTGCTGCTTCTATGACCAGAGCATTCATGCTTGCACGTTGGTAGTCGCGTACCTCTTTTTCTCATAGGACCACCCTTCGCTGGAAGTTACCAATCGACTACGTCGCCACGCCAGAAAGTGTTCATCCTCGCCGGATGATGGCGCTAAGATGGCGGCAATCAGTTCGTCCGACGGAGAAGACGATGAAACGATTCTTGATCGCGTTGGGGTGCTTGATGGCTTTCGCGAAGTCCCTCGCGTTTGCCAAGCCGAAAGAGCAGGTCTTCGCCGCAAGTCGCTGCGACCGGGTGCTGGTCCGCAGTCAAGATCGCGACAGCTCCTCCCAACTACAATTTTGCTCAGCCCGACGACACTGGAAAAAGGGATTATCTCACTTCGACAGACTATGAGTGGCAAACGGTACCTGAACATCACGCTGACCGGTTCCGGCGAAACCTGGGACGCGGCATTGGGTGGAAACTTCTTGGGAATCACCCACAACGATAAGGGGCGACCTATTTCCAAGCGTATCGAAGAAGCAGCTCGCCAGGCCCCTTCCGAGAAGAAGCCCAGCAGAACCTAAGCACTGAAATTAGAAACGGCGGTTCCGTTGTGTCCGCGTCAAGCGTTTCGCCAGCTTGCGATCGAATAGCTAGTGAGCCGGGGCCGAACGGTCAGTGAGCAGGTGTCGACCGGTGCGAGGCGCCGAAGATCGCGTCTTTCAATTCTTTGGCGATCCAGATAGGGCCGACGAGGAAGTAGACGAGGCCTTGAAAAAACGCTGGCTC
>CAWBRH010000006.1:0-37628 GCA_963790945.1 uncultured Acidobacteriota bacterium | reverse complement strand
AAATATTCATGGCTGACTTTTTACAGCAGTTGATCACGGGCACCGCGGTGGGTTGTATCTACGGGTTGATCGCCCTCGGTTTCGTGCTTGTTTACAAGGCCACGGATGTGGTCAGCCTCGCGCACGGCGGACTGATGATGGTAGGGGCCTTTGTTGGCTACACGGCGATCATGCAGTGGCATGCGCCGTTCTGGCTTGGCGCGCTGTTTGCAATGCTCGTGGTCGGGACGATTGGTGTGGGAATTGATCGTCTCATCATCCGCCCGATGATTGGGCAACCCATCGCGGCGATGATTACCGCCACGCTCGGCATAGCGATGGCGCTGCGAGGCGGAGCGATGCTCGTTCCCGGATGGGGAACTGAGCCTCACAAGGTGCTGGGCCCGTTTGGCGTGACCGTGCTTCACATAGGGCCGATCCTGATCGGCGCCGATTCCATGCTGGTCATCGCTGTTGCTGTGGCACTCATGGGACTGCTGTTTTGCTTTTTTCAGTACACGCGACTCGGAATTGCCATGCGGGCAACTGCCCAAAACCCACGGGCAGCGACCTATGTAGGGGTAAGTGTCCGCAATATGCATTCATTGATCTGGGGTTTGAGCGCGGCGGTCGCCGCCTGCGCGGGCGTCTTGCTCGCGCCGATCCTGTTTGTCGACATCAACATGGGATACCTCGGCTTGAAGGTGCTTCCCGCCGCCGTGATTGGAGGGCTCGGTAGCGTGCCGGGCGCCGCCGTGGGTGGATTGATCGTCGGAATTGTCGAGGCGATGGCCGGGTTCTATCTCCCGGAAGGAGCCAAGGATGTAGCCGCATATGTCGTCGTTCTCTTTGTTCTGTTTGTCAGGCCGCAGGGGGTGTTCGGCCCACGCGAGCTCAAGAAAGTCTGACATCCGATGCAAGAGGACGATCTGCAATTTTTCAGCGGGGGACCATTATCCAAGCTCCTTCTGTCAGCCGGAATCTGCTCACTTCTGGCCGCGCCATTCTTGGTCGGCGTGTACCCACTGACTTAGTTGACCTTCATCGTGGTTTACACGATCGCCGGCATTGGTTTGCAATTGCTGACCGGCTTCGCAGGTCAGTTGTCGCTCTGGGCATGGCAGCTTCCTGGCGATCGGCGCCTACACGTGCGCAGTGATGCAGGCCCACGGAATTGATTTTTCGCTGGCACTCCCCGCTGCGTGCGTTCTCGCGGTCGCGGTCGGCTTGATTGCAGCGCGGCCGGCCCTCCGCATGAGTGGTATTTACCTGCTTACGGCAACGATAGCTTTCGGGTTCCTGATTGAAGAGACGACGGCGCGCTGGACCAGCGTTACGGGCGGAAACGGTGGAATGATGCGCTCTATCCGCAGTGCTTTTTGGGTTTGAGTGAGCCATGGCAATCAAAAGTCCTATTATGTCGGTCTGGTGCTCCTGGTGTGCACATTCCTGGTTTGTGAAAATGTCATGCGGTCGCCGATTGGTCGAGCAATGGTGGCGGTTCGCGATAGTGAAATCGCCGCGACTAGTCTCGGCATCAACATTCGCCGCACGAAGACCACTGCTTTTGGCATGAGTGCGGGCTTTTGCGCGATTGCGGGAGCGATTATCGCTCACCTGCTTGGGTTTGTTACCCCAGATCAATTTGGGGCATTGATCTATCGGTGGACCTGCTCCTGGTTTGCTCATGCAGGGAATGCAGCTCGCTTACCTTTCCGGATGAAGTTCATAATCGTCCTGCCGGAGGTATTGAGAATAGTCACCTGGGCGACGTCGTCAAACAATGAGATCGTCGGATTACGCCCCCTTTTCGAGGGGCTTGTCGTCATCGCAATAATGCGTTTCGAGCCCGCAGGAACTCAACGGGTTATGGATCAAGGCGCGCGACGCCTCCGTCAGATCATTGATTGGGATCCTTCCCTCATCTGCCCGGTTGGACAAGGAACGGCGGTCGTGACGCTCCTAAGGGTAGATAAATTGTCGATCGAATTTGGCGGCATCCACGCTGTGAAAGACGTCAGCTTCGACGTCGATGACGGTGAAATTGTCGCTCTCATCGGCTCCAATGGAGCCGGCAAGACTACGGTTTTCAATCTCCTGAGCAGGATTTACGATCCTTCGGCTGGACGTATCGTATTCAAGGACATCGACGCGACACGTGTGCCAAGCCACCGGATGGCTCATCTTGGGCTGGCGCGTACATTTCAAAATATAGAATTATTTGGCGGTGCAACCGTCCGCGCCAATCTGTTGTTGGGGTGCGAAGTCCGCCGGCAGACAAACGTTTTTGCGGAATATGATCTTTTTCGCCACGCGTCGCACGGCAGGAGATTGCGTTCAAACAGACGGTCGCTGAGATCATCTCGTTTTTGAATCTGTCAATGTATCAAGACGCATTGGTCTCGGCGATTCCGTACGGAATACGTAAAGTGGTGGAGCTGGGCCGCGCGCTTGCGATCGAGCCGAGCCTGTTGCTTCTTGACGAACCGTCATCAGGGCTGAATGACCACGAGACCCAGGTGATGGCGCGTTGGATTTAGGAGATTCGAACCCGATTAAACATCACGGTCCTTATCATAGAACACGACATGAATTCGGTCGCCGCTGTCTCGGACCGTGTCATCGCGATGAACGCTGGGAATATTTTAACGACGGGATCAATCGACGAGGTTCGACGCAATCCGGATGTCATCACTGCCTATCTCGGTGAAGAGGCCAATGAGTAGACCTCGCTGCTGTCTCGAATTAGTTAACGTACGTGCGGGCTACGGGCGCATCAATGTCCTGCACGATGTGTGCCTGGAGGTCGGAGAGGGGGCTATCGTTGCGCTTTTAGGTGCAAATGGAGCCGGTAAAACGACGTTGTTGAAGGCAATTTCCGGCGTAGTGAGCGGCCTCCCTCGGGTCGATTTCGTTCCGCGGCGAGCAAATCCAACGAAAGCAGGCGTCACAAATTGTGTCTCTGGGGATCAGTCATGTTCCCGAAGGCCGAGAGGTCTTTCCGGCGCTGACTGTGCGCGAAAATCTGATGATGGGCGCATATTTGCGGACCGACTACAAGAATATAAACTGACTTTGACGCGATGTGCGACCTGCTGTCGCCGATAAGGCCGCATCTTGGCAAGCCGGCCAATCTTCTATCGGGTGGCCAACAGCAGCTGCTTGCGGTTGGACGCGCAATGATGGCGCGTCCCAAATTAATGCTCTTGGATGAGCCCTCTTTGGGGCTCTACGATAATGAGGGATGAGGTTTGGAAAATCATCGTCAGCTGAACAAAGAGCGGGGGGTTAGTGTGCTGTTGGTCGAGCAAAACGTCGATCTTGCGCTGCGGGTAGCAACGTTCGCCTATGTCATGAAGATGGGGCGCGTGGCCTTGTCGGGGACACGAGAAAACGTCGCTGATAGAGAGAGGCTGCGGACAGTGTATCTGGGTGCCAACGCCATTGACTCCTCGTGCGGGAAACCGGAACGACGCCTAGAGTTGTGACTATGCCAACTGCGGAATAACTCGCATACCGATCCCTTATTTCCGCGAAATGCTTCGCAAGCGTATGTTCGATCGACCAAACGTGGTCTGCTCGCGCGGCGCTTCGCACATCCAGCTGATGGAATAAATAACCGTGACCGCCGGATCTGAGCCCAATCTACTTCGCAGCCTGTTCGGTACCACCCCTATTGGACCAGACATTCGGCGACGTCTCGCTTTTGAAGTTCTACGTCGCCGTGGAGCTGGCGCTAGCCAAAGCCGAAGCGAGGGTCGGGGTTATCCCGGTAGCCGCCGCCGCAATCATAGCGGACCGTGCACCCGCTGTGGTGCTCGATATGCGGAGATTAATACAAGAGTTGATGGTTGTTGGTTATCCGGTATTGCCATTGGTACGGCAGTTGGCCGAAGGCGTGGGCGAGGCCGGCGAATACCTACACTGGGGGGCGACAACCCAGGACATCATGGACACCGGCGTGGTCCTGCAACTGCGCGAAGCATTAAATCAGGTCGAAACGGATCTGCTGAATTAACACGATTAATTCTCTGATGAGCGTGAATCTTGAGACGTTCGCGCCAACCCCGAACGTCGCCGGCAAATCCTCGCACGGCGGCTACTGTGGCCCAGCCGTGAAACCCATCGCGCTGCATCTCGTTTCAAGCGTCGCGAAGAAAGTGAAGATTCCAATCGTCGGAATCGGAGGGATAGGCAACTGGATTGACGCGGCAGAACACATCGCGCTAGGCGCCTCAACCGTTCAGGTCTGTACTGCCGCGATGCACTACGGTTTCCGCATCGTCGAAGATATGGCCGATGGCCTGACTGCCTACATGGACGACCACGGCTATCGCTCGATCGATGATTTTCGAGGCCGCGCCGTGGCGAACGTCTTGGACTGGGGCGATCTGGATCTCAATTACAAAATCGTCGCCAAGATTCACACTAACCTTTGCATCGGCTGCCAGCTCTGCTACGTCGCTTGTGAAGACGGCGCGCATCAGTGCATCGAACGCGCGTCCGCCAAAAATGGAAACGGTAAACACAACGCAAACGGAATGGAAGTTCATGTGCCCCGCATCATCGAAGAGGAATGCGTCGGTTGTAACTTGTGTGCGCTCGTGTGTCCGGTTGAAGGCTGCATCACGATGCTGCAGATCGATAACGGCCTGCCTCCTATGTCCTGGAAACAGAAGATGGCAAGCGCAGTGGGCCCCGCCACGCCGCACGCCTGAATCGTTAGTAAAAGGCCCGCAGGTCCGCCGGATGCGGCAGCATTATTTCGAGTTCGCGTCCGTAATCGTTCAGCGTCAGCTTGATGCGCTCGGCAGGACCGACGTCGCGCTCGATCCAGTCCTTCGTCGGAATTAATCGGTCGCTGGTGAAAAGATCCCCGCTTTCGAAATCAGCTCCTTGCGCTTGCAAATCGCTCGGCAGCACCTGATATACGGTCTTGGCTTTAATATCCAGCGCAAGCCACCGATGCCCCAGAAGAATTAGGACGAGATTCGGCTTTTTTTGCGATTTGTCCGGTTGATAGACGGCCGTCTTTAGCGGTTGTTTATCATCGAGGTGCACCTGCCCTCGATCGATCGGCTTCCAGTGAATACGTCCATCATCTTTGGCAGCTGCAGAAAACGCGATAACAGAAGATCAGGCAAACGAAACTATACGCGCGCCACACTTTCCCGCCGGTCAGTAGATGCTCGATTCGCGTTTGCGTCCGGTGTAGTCGATATACACGATTTTGAGGTCGGTGTAGAAATCGAGCGCAGTGTTGCCCACTTCCTTTGGGCCAACGCTCGTCGCCTTGGTGCCTCCAAACGGAACGTGCGCCTCGCCTCCGACCGTCGGCGAATTCACGTGCGTCATGCCCGTTTGAATCTTGTCGACGAACTCGAAGATCTTGTTCGAGTCAGTCGAGTAAATGGCGCTCGTCAGTCCATATCGAACGGAATTAGCCACGTCTACAGCTTCATCGAAACCTCTTCACGCGAATCACGCTCAGCACCGGCCCAAAAATTTCATCCTGCGCGATGGCGCTGTCCGGCCCTACATGATCAAACACGGTAGGCGCGACGAACCACCCTTTGTCGTACTTCGGTCCTCTCAATCGCTCGCCACCGCAAAGCAGCTCGCCTTCATTCTTCCCGATTTCGATATAGCGAAGAACCGTGTTCATCTGCGATTCGTCAACCGATGGCCCCATCTCGATGCCGGGCTCGAGACCGTCGCCCACTGAGAATTTCTTAGCGCGCTCCACTAGCATAGACACGAACTGATCCGCGACCTTTTCTTCGATCACCACTCGGCTCGTAGCCGTACAACGCTGCCCTGTAGAAGCAAATGCACCAAACAGCGTCGATTCCATCGCGAGGTGCAAATCCGCATCCGAAAGCACCACGATGGGATTCTTCCCGCCCATTTCGCACTGGCACTTCTTGAGCTGAAGCGCGCCGGTAGCATAGAGTTGGCGCCTACTTCGTTTGAACCCGTAAATGAAAGCCCGTGCACATGGGGATTCTGAACGAGTTCATCGCCCGTATCGCGTCCCGAACCCATCACGAGATTCAGCACTCCAGGCGGAAGCCCCGCCTGCTCGAAAATCTCTACAACTTTCATCGCGGTAAGCGGCGTCAACGTCGCCGGCTTGAATACCACCGTATTGCCGCACACCAGCGCAGGCGCAATCTTCCAAACGGGAATCGCCACCGGAAAATTCCACGGCGTAATCACGCCTACCACACCGAGCGGCTGGCGAATCGTATACGAGAAATTCTTCGGCAATTCGCTCGGCAGCGTTTCGCCATTCAGGCGGCGCGCTTCGCCGGCCATGAATTCGGTGATGTTGATAGACCGCTGCACCTCGCCAAGCGAATCCTTAAGCGCCTTGCCCTCTTCGCGCGTGAGCAGACGGGCCAGGTCCTCTTTCTGTTCCTCCATGATTCGCACTGCTTTGAACAAAATCTTCCCGCGCGCAGGGGCAGGCGTATCCCTCCAAGCGGGGAACGCCATCTTCGCCGCCGCGATTGCTTCCTTCATCTCTTGTCGCGTCGAAAGCGGAATGCGCGCAACCACTTCGTCAGTATTTGCCGGATTGCGTCGCTCCACAATCTTCGGCGACTTCGATTCCACCCACTCGCCGTTGATGTAATTCCTGCAAAGCGTCGTTATTTCTGTCGCAGTCGCCATGATCGCTTGTCCTTAAATAATCCTAAGAAATATTATATGCGCACTTCACTGAAACTTTTGTCGAGCAGTCGGATACCTTCATCCACGTCGGCTTTTGAAATGTTCATCGGCGGAGCCATGCGAATCGTGTTGCCCAGCAAGCCCCCTTTGCCGATCAGAAGTCCATTCTTGCGCGCAGCCTCCATCACCTGTGTGGCCTCCTGCGCGGCGGGCTCTTTCGTCTGCCGGTCCTTCACCAATTCCAGAGCCTGCATCATGCCCATTCCGCGCACATCGCCGATCAGAGGATATTTTTCCTGCAACTCCTCGAGCTTTTTGCGGAAATAGCCGCCCACCACAAAAGTATTCTCCCGCAGATTCTCTTCCTCGATCACTTCAATCACCGCGCGAACCGCCACGGAAGTAACCGGATTCCCGCCAAAAGTCGAAATCGTCAGGCCCTGGAATTTATCGGCAAGCTCGGCCGTCGTGATCGTCAAAGCCAACGGGCACGCCATTCCCCATGCTTTTCGCGGACGTGATGATGTCCGGCGTCACTTCCCACTGCTCGATGCCCCACCATTTCTTGCCCGTGCGGCCCCATCCGGTCTGCACTTCGTCGGCGATGAATAGCCCGCCATAATTTTTCACAATGCGATACACGATCTTGAAATATTCCGGTGGCGGCGTGATAAATCCGCCGACGCCTTGAATAGGTTCGGCGATGAACGCCGCAATCGACCCGCCTGTCGTGGTCTGAATAGTACTTTCAACGTCGTTCGCGCAAGCCACGCCGCATTCGGGATACTTCAAGTGCAGCGGGCAACGGTAGCAGTAGGGATTCACAGCGTGAGAGACGCCCACGCTGATGACACCCGATTTGCGCCAGGGCGCCTGCGCCGTAACGGATTTTGCCAGCGCCGATCCGCCCGAATAGGCGTGACGCAAAGAAACAACGTCATAGCTCGGGCTAATCATGCGCGAAAGAAGAAGAGCCGCTTCGTTCGCCTCGGTGCCGGAGCTGGTAAAAAAGCTCTTTTGCAATTTCCCCGGAGTGATCTGCGCCAGCTTCTCCGCCAGCGCAACCATGTGCTCGTTCGGAAATAGCGTGGAAGTATGCTGGAGCTTGTCCACTTGCTCTTTGATTTTCGACGTGACCTTCGGATTGCAGTGGCCCACGCCGATGGTCACGATGCCGCCAAAAAAATCCAGGTACTTGTTGCCTTCGATATCCCAGAGATACTGCATCGAAGCATGGTCTGCGACGAGCGGCTTCTGGTAATAATTCGTGACCGCCGGCCAAATGAATTCTTTATGCTTGCGGACGATTTCGTCAGATCGTGTTTCAGTCATCTTCGGCGTGGTCGTCATTCAGTTGGTCCATTCTCCAGGTGCAACTCTCTGGATCGTCTCTCAATTGGCTGCATCTGCTCGCGCTTGCGCCTGTGTGCGGGAAATCTCGCCATATGACTCGGGCCGGCGATCTCGAAAAAATTGCCAGGTAGCGCGCACCTGTGCGATTTCCTCCAGGTCAATGTCGTGCGTGAGCAGCTCGTCCTTGTCGCGGCTTGCCTGCGCAATAATCTTGCCGCGCGGATTGCAGAAATAGCTTTTCCCGTAGAACTCACCGATATTCCACGGTGCCTCTTTTCCCACGCGGTTGATTGCGCCCACAAAATAACCATTCGCCGCGGCATGCGCAGGCTGTTCGAGCTCCCAAAGGTACTCACTCAGGCCGGCAACCGTAGCCGAGGGGTTGAACACAATTTCCGCGCCATTCAGTCCGAGAATCCGCGCACCCTCAGGGAAATGACGGTCGTAGCAAATATAAACGCCCACCCGCGCAAATTTCGTGTCGAAAACAACGTATCCGGTATTACCCGGCGTGAAATAAAACTTCTCCCAGAATCCCGGAGCAACCTGCGGAATATGGTGCTTGCGGTATTTTCCCAGATATTTGCCATCCGCGTCGATTACGGCAGCGGTGTTGAAGAAGAAGCCGGTCATCTCGCGCTCGTAAATCGGAACAATAATCACCATCCCGTGTTTCTTTGCCAACTTCTTCATCCGCTCGGTGGTTGGACCGTCGGGAATCGGTTCGGTGAGCTCGTGCCATCGGATTTGCTGCTCGGCGCAAAAGTACGGGCCGTTGAAAAGCTCCTGGAGGCAAAGAACTTGAGTCTTCTTCTTGGCGGCAGCTTCGATCAGTTTCTCCGTCTTCTCCAGCATCTTCTTGCTGATGTCCTTAATCGCATATTTCTCGGGCGACCACTCGCAGTGAGTCTGAATGAGTCCACAGCGCACGAGTCGAGCCATCAGCACCTCCCGCCAGTGTGCTTCACAAAACCAAAATGAGATTCGAAGAGCAAGTTTACCCCGCGCTGCCTAGCGCAGCAAGCAACAGCGCAGCAATTCTCCTAAGCTGAGTAGAAGCGAGCCTTGAGGGTCTTACCGCTAAAAAACAGCCCTCCGTCTCCTGCTTCCCGTATAATCCCGCGGGCGGACGAGTGGTGCGAATTCTGCAAAACACATTGCGCGGATTGGGACGTATCTTTCCCGACTGCATCACGTTGAGCCAGGCAATCGCCTTCAACATGTTCCTCGCTTTTTTCCCGGTCTTGCTGTTCCTCCTTGGCGTCCTGAGCAGCACAGCCTATTTTCACAACGCGGTTCGCGAAATTCCTCAGAGACTTACAACAATTCTGCCGCCCGGCAGCGATCAGATTGTCGTTCAGTATTTCGTTCGTAGAGGCCTCCATCCATTGAAGTGGATGGCGCTTCGGGCCGCTGGGACGTTGCTCGCTGGTTCTCAGGTAATGGTTGGTTTTGTCGAGGGATTCCGCCTTATTGAAGGCGATCTTCTTCGCCTCTCGTTTTGGCGCCTTTATCTTCGCGCGACAATTCTGCTGAGCTTAACCGCCGCGCCATTCCTCGCCGTAGTCGTCCTGACGGTTTTCGGCAAGCAAGCCCGCGGATGGCTCATCAAACGCATCGGGCTATCAACTCTGATTCACGCCCTCGGCTTCGCCGCCTATATCGCAATTGTATTTCTCCTGGCTATGTGCGTCCTGGTAGTGATGTATCGCTTCGGGCGGCCCGGAGAGCGAAGCTACAGGGAGGTTCTTCCTGGCGCGCTGGTTGCCACGGTACTCTGGTGGGCTGCCGACATTTCTTTCGGTTTTTACGTGCGAAAGATGCCCTACGACGTGGTGTACGGCGGCTTGGCCGCTGCGATCGGCTTGCTTCTATGGATGTACTTGACCGCGATCGTTGTGTTAGTGGGGGCAGCGTATAACGCGGAGGCAAGAGAATCGCTCCAAGTGCATCATAAGGGATTGAGGATATGGCAGCGCGCAACTTGAAATCGCCTGCTGCGATCGCCCAACCAATACGCAGCCATTCCGATTCGCCAGGCACAAAAGTTTATGACTGAAATGCGAGTCGAGTGCTATTCAGGTTATCGCGCCGACGAGCGGCCGCTTCGATTGGTTTTCCACGGCCACGAATACGAAGTCCAGGATTTGGACGGCCAGTGGTACTCGCCGGACGCGACCTACTTCCGAGTGCGCGCACAAGACGGGAACTACTATGTCCTACGTCACGATATCGGACAGGATTCGTGGACTCTTGACGGCTTTCGCGCCGCTCGGCACGACTCTGATTCATCCCCGCCTCTGACTAACCAAGATCGATAAATCGGCCTCGTTCCTTACAATTCCGCTAAGCCAGTACGCAGCAATTGTGACCTAAGCCACACGAAGATTTTTGCTCGTCATCCGCCATACGACGCTCCGATATAATCGATCTACGCCCCACTTTTGATGCAACTTTTGCACGGCGCCGGGGTTCGTATGAAGGGATTCATTCCGGACCTTTGTCTCCCGAGGGGCACTTGGATTAACGATGGTAGGCCGACCACCTGACCGATTCCAGCACGCGCGTCCACGCATCGAAAGCGTGGCGATCGGCAGCCTATGTCTCGCCGCTGCAATGATTTTCACCGCGACCGCGCCTCGATCCAGCGCCGGCAAGGAAGAGAAATCAGCGGCTCGGAGCGCGATACCACTCGACAAAAAATTCAAGGGCGGTCTTCCAATCACCGAACTCACTGCTGATCAAGCAACTCTGCATGCGCTCAACCGGCTGGGATACGGCCCGCGTCCCGGCGACGTCGAACGAATCCGTCAAATGGGTCTCGAGAAGTGGATTGACCAGCAGTTGCATCCCGAACGCATCGATGACGCAGCGCTCGACCACCGGCTCGAGCAATATTCCACTTTGAGTCAATCATCGACCAAACTCCTCGACGAGTTTCCTCCGCCAGGGCAGGTTGTAAAGCGCGAAGGCGTGACGAAGGAAGAATACAAGGAAAAAATGGAGCAAAAGCGCCAGGATGCTCTCGCGCAAATGCTGCCGACGGGCAACGAAAATTTCGACCGCGCCAACGATCAACTCGCGAAAATCCAGGGCCCAAATCGCATCGTCGCCGAGCTCTCCATGGCGAAAGTGGACCGCGCAGTCTACAGCCAAAGACAGCTCGAAGCGGTGATGGAAGATTTCTGGTTCAACCATTTCAATGTTTTCGCGAATAAGGGCGCAGACAAATGGTTCGTCACCGCGTACGTGCGCGACACGATCCGCCCCCGCACCATGGGCAAATTTCAGGACTTGCTCGTCGCGACGGCCAAGAGCCCGGCGATGCTTTTCTATCTCGACAATTGGATGAGCGCTGATCCGGCCGCCTTCAAGCGCATGCAGGCGGAAATACAGGCCCGGCGCCAGCGCTATCAAGGAATTTTCACGGGAGCGCAGCCGCCACCGCCCGGAACATTTCCCGGAAGATCTCCGGTGCCCGGCGGCAACGGCGCACCCGCGAAGAAAAAAGAGGACCGCGGGCTCAACGAGAATTACGGCCGAGAAGTGATGGAGCTGCATACCGTAGGCGTCGATGCCGGCTATACGCAAGAAGACGTAATCGCGATGGCCGAGACGCTCACCGGCTGGACCGTTCACGAGCCGCGCAAAGACCCGGAATTCTTTTTCGACGAGCGCATCCACGCACAGGGCAAGAAAGTTGTGATGGGCCGCACGTTCAACTACGGTGGGGAGAAAGATGGCGAAGAAGCGCTGAAGTTCCTGGCGAACAATCCCAGCACCGCGCGATCCATCTCCTCTGAACTAGCGCGCCATTTTGTCTCCGACAACCCGCCGGATTCGCTAATCAACCGCATGACGAAAAACTACGAATCGACCGGAGGCGACATTCGCAGCGTGCTCAAGACCATGATCTATTCGCCGGAATTCTGGTCGAAGGACGCATATCGCGCGAAGGTCAAGACTCCCCTTGAACTTGTGGCGAGCACTGCGCGCGCGTTGGGCGCGGACGTGCCAGTCTCGTTGCCTCTCGCGCAATGGGTGGGACGCATGGGCGAGCCGCTATTCCTCTGTCAGCCGCCGACAGGATATTCCGATAAGTCTGAAACTTGGGTCAACACCGGGGCCCTCCTCAACCGATTGAATTTTGCCCTGACGTTCGCGGGCGACAAAATGGCCGGCACCTCGGTCGACCTGAAAACCTTGCTCGGCCAGCCCTCATCTTCCGACCCGAACACCGCGCTCGATCAATCGATTCAAATCTTCCTTGCCGGCGACATCGCCGACTCAACAAGAAAGACACTCGAATCGCGCTTGAACGACCCGCAGATTTTGCAAGCGCGCCTCGACGATCCCGTAAAGCAAGTAAACGAAGGCTTGATCGCAGGTCTGGTTCTAGGCGCGCCGGAGTTTCAGCGGCGCTAAAAGCCGCAGGAGAAATTGCATGAATATTTCGCGGCGATATTTCATCAAGAACGGCGGCCTCGCAATGCTAGGAATGGCCGCCCTGCCAGCCTTCTTGCAGCGCGCCGTGGCAGCCAGCACAACGCCGAACAAAAAGAAAATGGTCGTCCTATTTCAGCGCGGCGCAATGGACGGCCTCAACGTAGTCATCCCCTTCGGCGAACGCAACTACTACAATCTGCGTCCGACCATCGCGATTCCCGAGCCGCGCCGCAGCAACGCCGATACCGTCATCGATTTGGACGGTTTCTTCGGCCTGCATCCGAGCCTCGCACCGCTATTGCCGATCTACCAGAGGCGCGAACTCGCGATCGTCCACGCAGTAGGCTCGCCCGATCCCACCCGCTCGCATTTTGACGCCCAGGATTTTATGGAATCGGGAACGCCCGGCAGAAAAGCAACCGACGATGGCTGGTTGAACCGCGCCATGCAATCAATGCCCGACGAAAAAGCAACGCCATTTCGCGCCGTAGCATTTGGCCCCTACCTTCCGCGCACGTTACAAGGAACAGCCCCCGCCGTCGCCATTCCAGATCTAAAGCAATTCAAAATGTACGGCCCGCAGCAAACAGTCGAAGGCGGTTTCGAAGCGATGTACGCGCAAACAGTCGATCAGGCCCTGCGCGGTGTCGGCCACGAAACATTCGAAGCTGTCGATCAACTGAAGAAAATCAATCCCGACAAATACCAGCCCGAAAATGGCGCCGCGTATCCCAAGAATCGCTTCGGCCAAAGCTTGATGGAAATTGCGGAGCTATTCAAAGCCGATGTCGGCCTCGAAGTCGCTTTCCTCGATAGCGGCGGCTGGGACCATCACGTCAACGAAGGTGGCGTGCAAGGCCAACTCGCAAATCTGCTGCGCGACCTAGGGCAGGGAATTGCGGCGTTTCACCAGGATATGGGTGACCGCATGAGCGACGTGGTTTTCGTCAGCATGTCAGAGTTCGGCCGCACAGCCCGCGAAAACGGAAATCGCGGCACCGATCACGGCCACGCCAATTGCATGTTCGTGATGGGCGGGGACATCAAGGGCGGGCGAATCTATTCGCGCTGGCCAGGCATGAGCGAAGGCCAACTGCATGATGGACGCGACCTTGCGGTTACCACCGACTATCGTAGTGTCGCTCGGCGAAATTCTTTCAAGGCACATGCGCGACGAAAACCTAAAAACCGTCTTCCCCGGATTCGCCAACGATCCGAAGCAGTTCCTCGGAGTTGTGAACAGCTAATCTACCTAGAGTGCCCGTGAATCACTTGCGAGACGCCACGACGATTTTCGCTGTAGTGATAGCCTGTCCTACGTGCCGCTGCGCGTGCTCGGCAATATGCACCAGGAGGCCACCGACGGTGGCCGCCAATCGCTTTTTTCCCACCGCTCGTGATTCTTCAAGCTGACTCGCATCGAAGTCTCGCACGCGGGAAGCGCCCTGCTCCAGCGCACCCGCTAATTCGGCGAATAATTCATCGCGATCCGTGCCAGAATCGAGCTCGCCGCGAAGCGCGTTTATCTGCGCCGCGCTCAATTCTTCGCCTTCCGCATATGTAAGCAAGCGGTCGATACTGCGCGCAATATGTCGAATATGGAATGCTACGGGCGCGAGATTTCCGGGGCGAGCGTTCAGCTCGGTATCACTCAGGTTGCCACACCACTTTTCCAGGTCTTCCTTGGCAAGCTCAAGCGCGTGCAGCACGGCTCTCTGCACAGCCGGAACATCGGTGAGAGTTCCGCGCAGCCAAGGTTCTGGAAGCCGAGTCTCAGCCATCAGAATATTTCAGCGCTGTATTACGCCTTAATACGCATACCGAAGAATGAGCGATAGACAAACGTAAACGAGACCAGAAAGAACGCGGCCGCGAGAATCTCCGTGAGCAGCGCATTCTGCGCCGTAAGCTCGACAGCCAGTTCCACCGCTAGCAGTCCAAAAAGCGTGGTGAACTTAATCACCGGATTCAGCGCGACAGACGAAGTATCCTTGAACGGATCGCCGACGGTGTCGCCAACAACGGTCGCCGCATGCAACTCCGTGCCTTTCTGCTTCATCTCCGTCTCGACGATTTTTTTCGCGTTGTCCCAAGCCGCTCCGGCGTTTGCCATGAAAATTGCCTGATAGAGTCCAAAAATCGCGATCGAAATCAAATAACCGACAAAAAAGAACGGATCCACGAAAGCGAAAGCGAGCGTTGCAAAAAACACCGCAATAAAAATATTCAGCATGCCCTTCTGCGCATACTTCGTGCAGATCGCCACCACCTTCTTGCTGTCTTCAACGGACGCCTTCTCCACCCCTTCGAGCCGAATGTTAGCCTTGATGAACTCGACCGCGCGATAAGCTCCGGTTGTCACCGCTTGCGTCGAAGCGCCCGTAAACCAGTAAATCATCGCCCCGCCAGTAATAAGCCCAAGGAAAAAATGGCGCGTGGAGCAATGAAAGCTTGTCAACGTTCACGGTGATGCCGTTCGTAAGCGCCATGATGATCGAGAAAATCATCGTAGTCGCACCGACAACGGCCGTGCCAATCAGCACCGGCTTCGCAGTAGCCTTGAATGTATTCCCAGCGCCGTCGTTTTCCTCCAACAGCTCTTTCGCGCGCTCAAATTGCACGTCAACGTTGAAATCCCTCTTGAGCTCACCTTCAATCCCGGAATTTGCTCGATCAGCGAAAGCTCATAAACGGACTGCGCGTTGTCCGTCACAGGGCCATACGAGTCCACCGCAATCGTCACCGGTCCCATGCCCAGAAAACCAAACGCCACCAGACCAAACGCAAACACCGGCTCAGCAATCATCAACGCGTGCAACCCCATCTGGCTGAAGAAATACGCAATGCTCATCAACGCGACCATCGCGAGTCCCAGGTAATATCCCGAAAAATTGCCAGCCACAAAACCCGAAAGAATTCCAAGTGATGCGCCGCCTTCCTCCGCCGAGCTGACCACTTCGCGCACATGCCGCGATTCAGTGGACGTGAACACCTTCACCAGCTCCGGAATCACCGCGCCGGCCAGCGTGCCGCAGGAAATATCGTCGCGAGCTTCCACCACTGCGTGCTGTCATCGCCGAGCATCGGCACGATCAGGTAAGAAATCGCGTAGGTAAGCGCGATAGAAACAATGGAGGTAATCCATACCAGCGACGTCAACGGCGCTTCGAAATTCATCTTGTCCGCATTGGCGTATTTCGCTTTCGCAATGGCGCTGTTGATAAAATATGCGCCCGCGCTCGACACCAGCATCGCAATACGCATCACGAAGATCCACACCAGCAGCTGAACCTGCACCACAGGATCTTTCACGCCCAGCAGAATGAAAGTAATCAGCGCAACGCCGGTCACGCCGTAAGTCTCAAAGCCGTCAGCGCTAGGCCCGACCGAATCTCCCGCGTTGTCGCCGGTACAATCCGCAATCACGCCGGGATTACGCGCATCATCTTCCTTGATCTTGAAAACAATCTTCATCAAGTCCGAGCCAATGTCCGCAATCTTCGTGAAGATGCCGCCCGCAATACGCAAAGCCGCCGCGCCCAGAGATTCACCAATCGCGAAGCCGATGAAACAAGGCCCGGCATAATCGCGCGGAATGAAAAGCAGAATAATCAGCATCATCAGCAGCTCGACGCTGATCAGCATCATGCCGATGCTCATTCCTGCTTCGAGCGGAATCCGGTAAATCGGATACGGCTTGCCGCGCAAGCCCGCAAACGCAGTCCGCGAGTTGGCAAACGTATTCACTCGGATTCCAAACCACGCTACCCCGTAGCTCCCCGCGATTCCCACCACGCTAAAAAGCAGAATGATGATCACGCGAATCGCCTCGTATTTCAGAAGCAATCCGAAATACAGCACGATCACCACGGCGATAAAGCTCTCAAGAAGCAGCAAGAACTTGCCCTGGGTTATGAGATACGTCTTACAGGTCTCATAAATGAGCTCGGAAATCTCGCGCATCGCGCGGTGCACCGGCAAATTCTTCAGCCGCGTATAAATCGTCAACCCGAAAATCAACCCTAAAATGCAGAACGCAATGCCGAAAAGAAGCAGTGTATGACCATCCACGCCGAGAAATTTCACCTGCGATAGATCAGGCAGTTTCAAATTCGCTTCGCCGCCAGGAGCCGCTCCTTCCTCCTGCCCGAATGCCGACAATGCGCCAAGCATCACAAGATCCGGCGCCACCGCCGAGCGCCTTCGCAACCCGGCCGAACCGCGCGCGCCAATCCTCATGCCGAATCCGCCCGCTCAATCGAGCGCTCACACCTGTGAGACAACATGCCCCTGCATCTGCCGACATTCTTCCTCCGGAATAGGACTCCACGAGCGGGAGTCTAAGGGTCGCGAGAAACCTACAATTCCAAAACAACTTTTGTAGCAGGAATCCCACTTTTCGTCAACAAAGGAAGGCTATCGCCCGCAGAGGAATATAGCGAGGTCTACTCCGCTGGAGCCTTACGAAGGGGCACTTCAAAGAACACAAGAGGCTCGTTCCCGGGCGCGATCGACACGTCGGGCACATAGAGGCTCGATCTGCTCGCGATAGAGAATTCATGGCTCACATCGAAATACAAAAAGCCGTGAATCGTCCCTTTCGGCGGTATCACGTCAGCATCAAGCGACAGCGGACGCAGCACCTCCGCTAACTTTTCCACCTTTTTATCACCAATCTTAATCGGTAAAGGTATCCGCTTTTGCTGTGGATTGGCCGCACCGCTGGATGCGCTATCAATTTGCGCCACTTCCTCCGGCCTGAGCCAGTCCACTTCCTGCCGCACCCCATTTCGCAAAGTACTTCCAGCTGAACCGTCTCGAGGTTCACCCGCATCGGCTGATCGGAATCGTTGCGAAGGAATACCTCGATGGGTAGAACTCCCACGTCGTGAGGATCCGCTTTCCCAAATTTGTCTTTCGTCCGTGCAGCTTCGTATACGGATCGACCGACACGGTAAGGCCGCTATGCTGATCGTGCGGTAACGGAGCGGGCGCCGCGGGCTTTGCGTCCGCAGGGGACGATGAGCGCTCTGGCCGAATGCACCGCGTGCCGAAAACAAGAAAAGCAGCCGTAAGCACAGTGATCCGCAAACGTGTTGATCCGCTCCGAAACTCGAGGAATCTGCTGCGACGTATCCGCAACCGATGCTTCCATTTCATCGTGGGTTCCTGTCTTTTCAAAAAGCTCAGATGTATTCGCCGCGCGGGAAGTTGTGCGCGACTCACACGCGTGCAACTATAATACCCGGCTCGCAAGTAAGAAAGGACGTTGAGCGTCAGCCGCTGCGCCTCTGAGATGTATTTATTGTATCGTATCTTAACCGCTGTAGGAATGCTATTGCTTGCGCCCTATTTTGCGCTAAGAGGATGGCGAAGTGGCGAACCGGCCAGCGCCCTGCAAGAGCGCCTCGGAATTATTCCGCGCGAAATTGCAGCCAGGGCTTCCATGGCAGCGAATGCTGGCGGAGCGATCTGGATCCATGCCGTGTCGGTCGGCGAAGTGCTCGCGTCGAAGCCGCTGGTCGAGGCTTTGAAGCGCCAATTTCCAGGCCGCGCAGTATTTGTTTCCACCACCACGGAAACCGGCCGGCGCTTGGCCCGCACCCGCCTGCAATGTGCCGATGGCATATTTTATTTTCCGCTCGATTGGGTCGTCCCGGTGCGAAAGGCGCTAAAGTCGATCCAACCGGCTCTCGTAATCATCATGGAAACCGAAATCTGGCCGAATTTTCTTCACGAGGCGCAGCAGCGGGGCATTCCCGTCGTTTTCGCAAACGCGCGAATCTCCAAGCGCTCTTTCGCTCGATTCAATCAATGGAAATTCCTCGTCGGTGATTTCTTTGCTCGCACACTGCAAGATGCCGCGCAATTCCTCGCCCAATCGCCCGAAGATGCCAACCGCCTCGCCGCGATGGGCGCTCCCGAAGCCCTTATCGAAGTCACGGACAACCTGAAGTATGACGGTTCGCCTCCGGAGACGAGTCCGATTCGTCAGTTGGCTGAAGAGCCAGATTTCAACCCAGGAACGCTGGCCGGTGGTAGTCGCCGGAAGCGTGGTCGCCGAAGAAGAAGAAGCCGTGCTCGCTGCCTACGACGTCGTGCAGCGGCAATGGCGCCACGCTCTGCTGGTGCTTGCCCCGCGCAAACCCGATCGTTTTACCGCAGCCGCTGAAATAGTGTCGTCCGCTGGCTGGGAGGTGGTGCGCCGATCCAATCTCGACCTGAATTCGATTCTTGGCGAGAGCGCCGACGTCCTGCTCCTCGACTCAATCGGCGAATTGGCAGCATGTTACTCCCTCGCAGACGCCGTGTTCGTTGGTGGTTCGCTCGTGCCATCCGGTGGGCACAACATTCTCGAGCCTGCCTGGTTCTCTCGCCCACCGGTTTTCGGCACTTCGATGGAAAATTTTCAGGAAATGGCGGAAGCGTTCCTCGCGGCCCACGCCGGAATTCAAGTCTCCAGTGGAGCTCAACTGGGCAAAGTCTGGGTGCAGTTGATCGAAGATGATGCGACTCGCGAACGAATGGGACGCGCGGCCTACGAGATTTCCCAGCGAAATCGCGGTGCGACGGAGCGCACGCTCAAGCGCATAGTCACGATGCTGAACAGCTCCTCCCAACCCTCATGAGCCTGAAGGACTCATTCCTTTGGCCGCTCACCGTGCCATACGGCGCCGTTTCGCGCCTGCGGTCCCGGGCCTACCGC
This sequence comes from uncultured Acidobacteriota bacterium, assembly GCA_963790945.1. Lineage (GTDB taxonomy): Bacteria > Acidobacteriota > Terriglobia > Acidiferrales > UBA7541 > Palsa-295. Next base: position 18,469 of record CAWBRH010000006.1, on the reverse strand, counting down.
TCAGGCATCTTCAAGCAGCAGCATCTTCCGGGCAATGTGATCAGCGTGGGCAACCTCACCACGGGCGGGACAGGAAAGACTCCAATGGTGATCTGGATCGCGGAGCGACTCGCTGCCCAGGGCAAGAGCATCGGCATCCTCACCCGAGGCTACCGCGGCGATACGGCGTCAAAGCCTGCAGCCTCCAGCACCAACGCCCAAGCAAAGCCAACCGACTCGACATCAACAAGCGACGAAGTTCAATTAATGCAAGCGAGGCTCGGGGATCGCGTCAAGTTTGGGGTAGGCGCAGACCGCTTCGCCCGCGGTCAGGAACTTGCGAATCGCGGTGTGAATTGGTTCGTCCTCGACGATGGCTTTCAACATCTGCGGCTCGAGCGCGATGTGGACATCGTGATGATCGATGCCACGAACCCATTCGGCGGCGGCCACTTACTCCCCGCCGGTCGCCTCCGCGAACCAAAGACGGCCCTAGCAAGAGCAGATGTCATTGTCGTCACACGCAGTTCGCACTCGCCTGCGGTGGAAGCGGCGGTCCAGAGAGAAACAAACGCCCCTATTTTCTACGCGCAAGCGGAACTCGATTCTGTCTATTCACCAGGCTCCGCGCCCCTCGAGAGTCACGATGCGCGGGAACAAGATCTCTTCGCCTTCTGCGGCATCGGCAACCCCGCCGCCTTCGTCGCCGATTTGCGCAGCTGGGGATTTCGAATCGTTGGCCACAAGTTTTTCCCCGATCATCACCGCTACACAGCGGGAGACATCCGCGAGATCGAATCCCAAGCGCGAGCGGCCGGCGCGAGCGGCCTCATTTGCACGGAAAAAGACAGGTTCAATTGTCCATCTCACTCGGCAGCGATGGATTTATGGGTCTGCGCCATATCGCTGCGCGTCGAACGAGAACAGGATTTTTGGCGCACAATGTTGGCCGTAATCGAGTCCCGCAAATCCCGCCTCGCACGATAGTCCAGAACCGTTTCGTCGTGCTCTACATGCCCAAGCTGATTTGCCGCCCTCCAGCGCGCTATGATACGTTTCCGCGCGGCGCATCTCGCGATTACTGACGGTGGAGAATTCCTTGAGCCCGGTTCGCAAAACTCTAAAGCATTCGACGGAGACAACGAACCGTCCAGCCGAGGACGCGGTTGTAGATCTCACGCGCCTCCTCGATATCGTCTCCGCCTTTTCGAAACAGACCATCTGCGTCGTCGGCGATTTCGTACTCGATGAATTTGCCTCCTGCGAAATCTCTCGCGTCTCGCGCGAAGCCCCGGTGCTGATCCTGCGCCACCGCAGCACCGAATCATATCCAGGCGGCGCCGCCAACGCCGTCAACAACCTCGCTGACCTCGGCGCCCGCGTCCTTCCCGTCGGCGTCCTCGGAACCGACCCCGGCGGCCGCGCCATCCTCCAGCATTTTCGCCGAAAACGCATCGTCACCTCCGGCATCGTCACCGCTCGCAACTGGCTCACCACCACCAAAACGCGTTTCCTCGCCGGCTGGACCCACACCACCGAGCAGCAAGTCCTCCGCGTAGATCGCGAGCCCACCGTCGCGCTATCCGCCAGTCTCCAATCAGCCGTCGAACACAAAGCGCGCCGCCTCGCGAAGAAAGCCGATGCCGTCCTCGTTTCCGACTATGGCTTGGGCGCAGCCACTCCCGCCCTCGTTCGAAAGCTCGCCACAAATCGCATCATGCTCGACTCGCGCTATCGCCTCCGCGACTACGCCTCCGCAGGCATCACCGCCGCCACTCCGAACGAGCCTGAGCTCGAAGCCGCGTACCGAACACAAATCGGCGCCAATGCAGCCAAGCTCGACGAACTCGGCGCACGCGCACTCCGCGAGCTAGGCGGGGAAGCGCTGGTCGTAACGCGCGGCAAAGATGGCATGGCAGTCTTCGAGAATGGCGCACGCGGCAGCCATCGCGCGCGCCATATTCCAATCTACGGCTCCGATGCTCCGGTTGACGTAACAGGCGCGGGCGACACCGTGATCGCAGTATTCACACTGGCCGTCGCCGCAGGCGCTTCCTACTTCGAAGCAGCGCATCTCGCTAATTACGCAGGCGGCATCGTGGTGATGAAGCGTCGCACCGCCACCGTCACCCGCGCCGAACTCGAATCCACCCTTCGCCACGAGGCAACCGCGCAGCACTAAATCCGATGGACACCCGTGAAAAAATCCTCTCTCGCGAAGGCCTCCACGCCGTTCTCGAAGAACACCGGCGGTCCGACCGGAAAATCGTCTTCGCGAATGGCGTCTTCGATCTCCTTCACGTCGGCCACATCCGCTATCTCCAGGGCGCGAAAGCCGAAGGCGACATTCTCGTCGTCGCACTCAATTCCGATTCAAGCACCCAGCAGCGCAAAGGCCCCGGCCGCCCGGTGATGACCGAACGAGCCCGCGCAACGGTCGTTGCAGCGCTGGCCGCAGTCGACTACGTGATTATTTTCGACGAGCTCGACGTCAACCCGCTCCTTCGCGAATTTCAGCCCGATGTCCACGCAAAAGGCACCGACTACGCCATCGACACAGTCCCCGAGCGCGAACTCGCCATCCTCCTCGGCATCCGCACCGCCATTTGCGGCGATCCCAAAGATCATTCCACGCGCGACGTGATTGCGCGCATCCACCGCGAGCGCGATGCCTGATCGCAGCCCCGAAAAATCAGCCGACAGCCGGCCGCACCACCGCTTTCTCCTCGTGCGCCTCAGCTCTCTCGGTGACGTCATCCACGCACTTCCCGCCGCTTCCGCCTTGCGCGATGCGTTTCCGGAAGCGCGAATCGACTGGGTAATCGACGCACGCTGGCAGCGACTACTCGAAGGCAATCCCGACCTCAACGAAGTGATCGCCTTCGATCGCAAGCAAGCGGGCGGGTTTTCGTCTGCAATCCGCAAGTTGCGAGCAGTCCAATACACTTGCGCCATCGATTTTCAGGGGCTATACAAATCAGCGCTGCTCGCGCTTGCTTCAGCCGCGCCGCGCCGCATCGGTTTTCAAAGCAGCTACGCGCGCGAAGGTCTCGTCGCCGGGCTCTACACAGAACGTGTAAATCCGTTCGGCCCGCACAAAGTGGATCACAATCGCACCCTCGTCGAGCGCGCCGGAGCACAGCTTGGCCCGCCAAGATTTCCTCTCGCCATTCATCCAGAAGACGACGACCTCGTCACGCGCGAACTCGATAGCCGTGGCATAAATGATTTCTACGTCCTGAATCCCGGCGGCGGCTGGCTCTCGAAATGTTGGCCCGCGGAACGTTACGGAGAACTCCATCGCAAACTCGCGGAGCGCCACGGCTGGCGCGGCGTCGTCACAGTAGGGCCCGGTGAAGAAAACCTTGCACATGATCTAATCCATGCCGCCGGAGACTCGGCTCCCATAGCAATTCCGCTCGCGCTCGGCCCGCTAATGGCTCTTTTGCGCCGCGCGAAATTCATGGTCTCCGCCGACACAGGTCCGCTGCATCTCGCTTCAGCGCTCGGCACGCCCGTCGTGGGTTTGTTCGGTCCCACAGATCCCGCCCGCAACGGCCCGTTCTCGCCCGCCGATATTTCCGTCCGAAATCCACGCCACTCGATAACCACTTACGCCCGCGGCGCATCGTACTCTCCCGCGATGCTATCCATCACAGTGGACCAGGTTGTAGACGCCATCGAACGCCGCATGGGCTGCGTTGATATGGGACTGCGTTGATGGCGCACACGCACCAAGCGAATCGAATCGCAGCAGCCACTCAATCGCAGCCACGAAAATTCTGGATGCGCTGGCGCGTCCGCCTCGGCTATCCCGTGGCGATTATTTACTGGCTTCTCGCGACGCCCACATGGCGCTCAATCGCCTACGGAACGATCGTTGCCGCATTGGGGCTGATGGTTCGTGCCGCGGCCGCAGGTTATCTGCGCAAAGACCGCGAACTAGCCGTCACCGGTCCGTACGCCCTCACGCGCAACCCGCTCTATCTGGGCAGCGCAATCCTCGCAGCCGGATTCGTAGTGGCCTCTCATTCCTGGATCGCTGGTTTATTGGTGAGCTTATACTTCGGAATTTTCTACTACGCCGTAATGCGTAACGAAGAAGAAGATCTGCGCATGCGCTTCGGCGCAGACTTCAACGCCTACGCCTCCCGCGTGCCGCTCTTCTTCCCAAATCCCTTCGCGAGCGGAAAATCTCAATCTCCGGCGCAGGCGGCAACGAACGTTGAAGTTAACGGTGGATTTTCCTGGGCGCAATACCGCCGCAATCGCGAGTATCGAGCCCTGTTTGGCGCCATCGCCGCCATGGCAATGGTCTGCCTGCGAATGTACATTCGCGCGCACTTCGGACATTGAATTCGGACGGGGTTGGCGACTCGCTATTGCAGGCGATACACGGCGTGCATCACGCGCTGAAACTTCGGCCGATACAACAAATCGAACGCGCGTTCTTTCCCCGGAAACATCTCAAGCGCCACGCGCCGTGTAGCCGCCACCATCCCGGCCGCTGCCTCGGGCGTAAGATCGCCTGCCGCAATCGATTCGATCGTCAGCTGGACGAGGATTCGAAGCCTGCGGATTCGCCGGCTTTCGTCGTCGATCTGGTCCTGGGTCGGGCGGGAAATATTTCCGTCTTCCGAAGTGGCCTGTGGCATTTCGCTAAATAGTATGGACTTCGACGCGCGATTCGCGCAATAGTACTCGGGAGCAGGAAACTATGAGCCAAAGCGCAAAACCGGATCCGCATCACTCGCAGGAAAAAGTTGTAGTCGCTTACGCTGCAGGGAACGCCGAGGAAGCGATGGTCATTCGAGGCCTGTTGGCAAGCAATGGCATCGACTCGCCCGGCTCTGCTTCCACCGATCCGTTTCCGATGAGCGAGCCTCTCGACGGTAGCCACGGAGTCGACGTCCTTGTTCTCGAATCCCAAGCTGACGAAGCGCGAAAACTAATCGCAGAATACGTGAAGGACAACGCTTCCTCTTCCTCAGATTCTGACGACTCCTCGAACCAGTAATCCCGCGGTTACCGCTCTTGGAGACGAACCCAAATCCCCTTGCGATATTTTCAGTTCGGGTGTGATTCCGCGAAGGTTGTTACCGTCAACGCATGCCCGTCCGTGAGCGCCGTGACCGCACCATCACGATCCGTGCGCAGCAACCGCACACCAGCCTGAGCATAGCGCTCGACAGTCCCCGGGGCCGGATGACCAAAAGGATTCGCCTCGCCCGCAGAAACCACCGCTACTTTCGGCGCCACAGCTGCGACGAAATCGGGTGTGGATGACGTCTTGCTACCGTGATGCGGCACCTTGAGAAAATCAGCCGCAATCTCAGCGCCCTCTCGAACGAGCCGCTGTTCGACCTTCTTCTGAATGTCGCCTGCCAGCAGGAATCGCACGCTGCCGTCCTCGAGCCCCAGGACCAGCGAATCATCATTCGACGCCTCATTGACGGGAGTTAAATCAGCAGGCCAGAGCACGTCGCCAGTCACTCCGTCCCAATCGAATTTGCTTCCGCTCACTTCGTGGACCACGCGCACGCCATGCTCGCGCGCTTCCTTGAGCAAGTCTTCGAATGCGTGCGTCTCCTCGTCGCGGCCAATCCATAATTCTCCCACGCGGAAATTCTGCAACACGCTGTGCAATCCATCGAGATGATCGTGATGCGCATGCGTGAGTGCCACCACATCGAGGTGCTTGATTCCACGCGACCACAGATAGGGCGACACCACTTGCTCGCCCACGTCGAGCCCTGAACGCTGACCGCCGACCCATTCCGATCCTGGCTGACCGCCACCGTCAATCAACATCGTCCGGCCATCCGGAAACGCGGCGAATATCGAATCGCCCTGCCCCACATCGAGCACGCTCACTTCCAGCTTGCCGCGATTCAAGACGGGCGCGAAGGGATGCGTCGCCACGAGCGCTGTGAGCACGACGAGCGCAATGATGGCCGCCCATTCGAGCGGCCGAATCGGAGGCGCGAATTGGCGACGGGCAAAGCGATTGGCTCGGAGCGCCACTACAGCGCGCGCTGCAACAGCAACGCACATAAGCGTCACGAAGAAAGCAACGATCAACCAGAGCGGTGGCCCCGGAATGCGATACGACATGCGCGGCCATGCGCTAACCCACTTCACGGCAGCAAGAAGCGATGCCGCAAGAAAGCCAAGCATGCGTGCGAGCAGAAGAGACAAGCGCGCCCAGACAAATGTCGCGAGAAGCGTGAGAAAACCAAGCGGCACGATCAACCCGGTGAGAACCACGGCTGGAATATTGCTCAGCGGCCCGGCAAGGCTCACCCGATGAAAATCCTGAGCCAGAATCGGCATCATCCCCCACTGAATCACCACCGAAAGCAGCACGATCTCCCAAAGCCTGAGGCCAACGCTGACGGGAGCCGCGATCACCGCGGACGCGCGCGAAGCAAAGCGCTTCGGCATCCGCGCGGCGAGCCAGTTCGCGGCGGCTCGCATCTCAATCCGGAATTGAATCACTTTCGGCGAGTGCACGATGTCGCGCGTCACATCGCCGAGATGTGCAAGCCCCGCGCGATACGGCGCGCTCGTTCGATCCATCCACGGAAGTGCGAGTGCAGCAATCACTCCGGCCGCAAGAAACGAAAGCTCGAAGCTCGAATCCACCAGCAACGACGGCTTCCAGAAAAGAATTACGAGCGCGGCGAGCGCGATGGTGTTGAGAAGCTCGACGCGCCGGAAAAACGGCCGTGCGCATAGATAAAGCGCCACCATCAGAGCGGCGCGCAAAATCGGCGGGCGGTCCTGCACCATCCCGACATAAGCGGCGAGCGCCACAAATGTCACAAGGCTCGAGGCGCCCACGGAGAATCGCAACTTGCGTCCGAGCCAGAAGAAAAAAACGGCTAGCGCTCCGACGTGCAGCCCGGCCACGACAAGGACGTGGTAGACGGCCGTCTTCTGAAACGCCGTCACCGTTTCCGAATCCACAAACGAGCGGTCGCCCAGCAGCATCGCTCGCAAAACCGCTTCACGATCGGGCTGGCCTGCAAACAGCACGTCAAGTCGCACCAGCAGGTTGCCGCGCATTCGCGCTAGCCGTTGCAGCAGCGTCGGCGTCGGCCGGTCAACAAGACGCAGCAGTTCGCCGCTCTTCAACGACCCGATCAAATCGATTCGCTGGCGTGCCAGATAGCCGTGAATATCGAACGCGCCGGGATCGAGAAAATTCCGAGGCGACCGCGCGCGCACAAGAGCTTCCACTCGGTCGCCCGCGCGAAGCGTTTCGGCAATTTCAATCGGTTGCCTTGGATTGTTGTAGATATTGGCGCGCAAGCCGCCGGTCGCTGCCAGAATCTGGCCGCCGGATTCCACTTGTTCGATGTCGATTTCGTAGCGGCGCCCCCAGGGCATCGTGAGCGGATCTTCGCGTAAGCGCCCTCGCCAGCGCAGCGGCTCGGTGAGATCGATGCGATTGGCCGCAATCAGTCGCGTGACGTGATTCGCGGGCACCGCCGCTTGCTCAATTCCGAATGCGAGGCTGCCGAGCGCTATCCACGCTGCGAGTGCGAAGATAGCAGAGGCGTAAAGAAGCCTGCGCCAGACGAAAACGCCACCCGCGATGATCGCCAGCCCCGCAGCTGCTGCGTACGTCGACGGCTGATGCGGCCATCGCATCACGAGCGCGATGCCCGTCGCAAACGCGGCCGTGATCCACAGGGCGGGGAGCTTCATTCGCGCCGGCGAAGCCGGGTCACGACCTCCATGTGAAATGTTTGCGGAAATAGATCGAAGAGATGCATGTCGACGATCTCGTAGCCGGCTGCGACTAAGACAGCCAGATCGCGCGCGAGCGTCGGCGGCTCGCAGGAAACATAGGCGATGCGAGCCGGTCGAATTTTTGCAAGACGGTCGAGCGCAGGGCGATCCATTCCATCGCGCGGTGGGTCGAGCACCACGAATTCAGGTTTCTCCTTGAAGCGCTCGAGGAAGCGCTCCACGTCGGAGGCGCGCGCCTCGATCGTCGCGCCGCGCGCATTCGTTTCAAGGTCGCGTGCGGCTGCTGGGTTCGCCTCGACGGCGATCACGCGGCCGAATTTCTTCGCAAGCGCAGTCGCGAAAAGTCCTACACCCGCGAAGAGATCGAGCGCGAGGCGACCGCCTTCGTCTCGATCGACCACGTCACGAACGAGCTCATCGACGAGCGAATTGTTGACCTGGAAAAAAGAAAAGTGGCCGACGCGAAATGTCTGGCCACCAGCTTCGTATTCGATAAATCCCGGACCGAAGAGCTCCATCCGCTCTTTGCCAGGATCGTGGAAAAGCAGGCTTTCGATTTCGGGGATGAGCGCGCGAATCTTCTCGGCGAGTTCTGCGGCATGGGCAGGAAATCCGGCGAATGTGGCGGTGAGAAGCAGTTTGCGAATCGGCCGCATTCGAGAATGCCTCGAATTCGCGCAATTGGCGCGGCAGCGCACCGGTCGCCAGTGCGTCGCGAAGCGCGAGTAGCGTCTTGAGAAGCAGCGGCGAAAGAATCAGGCAATCGTGCACAGCGCAGAGCGCAGTCGAATTCGCGCGGAAGTAGCCGATGCCGAGCTTGTCTGGTTCGGCCGCCGATGCCTCGTCCGCAGAAGAATCTTTCAGCGGACGAACTTTCCATTGCGCACGATTGCGGTAGCTCCAGGGCTTGGAGGCGTGAACATTGATTTCGCCGGGCCACTCAATGCGGCCGATGCGGCGAAGCGTCTCGCGCAGGATTTCTGTTTTGTACTTGAGCTGCGCTTCGTAGGGAATGTGCTGATAATCGCAGCCGCCGCAGACGCCGAAATGCGGGCAGCGCGGCGCGTACGCGCTCGGCGAAATTCAGCACGCGTTCCAGGCGCGCGCGAATGAATTTCTTCTTCTGTTCGGTAGGCAAGATTGCGGCGCGTTCAGCAGGCAGCACGAACGGAACGAAAACGGTCGAGCCCTCATGATGCGCGAGGCCTTCGCCGCCGTAAATTAGCTTTTCGATTGTTACGTCCATTGTCGGCATCGGTGTGTGTGCGCTGTGCGGCTACGTGAGATAAAAAAGGCTCAGCCGCGGAACCTCAAAGAGTTCGTACAAACGCTTCTGAATGTATTGGCGTTCCAGCTGAGCGAGTTGGTCAGCCGACATCTTACGCCGGTAAGGGGCAAGCGAGCGATCCATTTCGCGGCGGATCGCGAGCATGCGCTTCTTCGTCGGCATCAGCGGAAAGCGCGGCGCTGAGTTTTTCCTCGAGCACGGTGAGGCGGCGCTCGAGATCTTCGAGATCGAGCGCGGAGGGCGATTCGAGCAGCGTGCGTGCCTCGTCGAGCCGTTTTGCGGTTTCGTCGAGACGCGCTGCAAGCGCAGCATGTGCAGCCGCGCTGCTTCTCTGATGCGGCGCGCAAGCGCCCCGCGTTGCGCTCGAAGTATTTTTTCAGTTCCTCGCGTGAGAAGGGTTCGGCGGCAGGTTGCGTTCGCTTGACCTCGGGGCCTGAGCCTGCTGCCGCCTCGCTTGCCTCTTCGGCGGCGTCGAGGACTGCGTCGACGCAGTAGGCGAGACTCTTCAGCTGGCGGCCGCCGGCGGCGCGGCGCGAGCGCGACCAGCTTTCGAAGGCGCGATCGATTCCTTTCAGTACCGCTTCGAGAGGGACGCCCGCCTTCTGCCAGGTTTCGACGATGGCCCAATCGAGCGGAGAGACGAGAAGATGCGCGCCGCGTTTGCGCCAAAAATATTCTTCAATTTCTGTGAAATAGTTGAAGTAGTTGAAAGTTTCCATGAAGGCTGCAGGCCGGTCAGATCTCTCGTCAGGTCCTCGTCAGGTTCTGGGGCGTAACGTAGAGATTTTTTTCGGCGCGGCGGCGGCACCGCTGCCGCGGTCTTGCGCGCTGGGCTGGTTGCGTTCCCAGATGATGCGGAGGCCTTCGAGTGTGAGGTATTCGTCGATGGTTTCGATGTGGCGCGACGCGCTGCCGATGAGGCTGGCCTGGCCGCCTGTGGCGATCACTTTCGTTTTTGCGCCCATCACTTCTTTCATGCGCTCGAGGATGCCGTCGACCATGTCGGTGTAGCCGTAGAAAAGGCCGGACTGCATCGAGGCGGCGGTGTTGGTGCCGATGATTTTGCCGGGATCTTTGATTTCGACGCGGAAGAGGCGGGCGGCGCGGGCAAAAAGCGCGTCGGCGGAAATGCCGATTCCGGGGCAGAGGACGCCGCCGAGATATTCGCCGCGTGCGGAGACAGCGTCGAAATTAATCGCGGTGCCGAAATCGACGACGATGCACGGGCCGCCGTATTTATCGAAAGCAGCGACGCTATTGACGATGCGGTCCGCGCCGACTTCCTGCGGGTTGTCGTACTGCACGGGCATGCCGGTCTTGATGCCCGGCTCGACGAAGAGCGCTTTTTTGCTGAAGTAACGCTCGGCCATTCCGGCGAGAGTGGAATTCAGAGGCGGCACGACGGAGCTGATGATGACGCCGCCGATTTCGCGCGGCTCGAGATTGGCGAGGGTGAAAAGTTCGCGCGTGAGGATGCCGTATTCGTCGATGGTTTGATCGCGCGCGGTGGTGAGGCGCCAGTGCGCGACGAGTTCTTTGCCGCGGAAAACGCCGAGGACTGTGTTGGTGTTGCCGACGTCGAGCGTGAGAAGCATCAGGAGGCCTCGCTGACGTCGCCTGAGAGCATGAGTTCGATGCCGCGGCCGTCATCGCGCTGCACGCTACGCGCAGGACGCCGCTCGGTTCAAGCCCGGCTGTGATTCCGGTGTAGGTTTCCGTGGCGGTGGAGATTTGCACGCGCTTGCCTTTGAAATAGCTTGAGACTTCCGCGAAACGGCGGAGGATCGGCTCGGCGCCTTCGGCGATGAATTGATTGTAGTAGCGGTCGAGGTGGCGCAGCAACCGAATCAGAAGCTCGAAGGCGCGAATGCAGTCTTGCCCGTTTCGATGCGAAGCGACGTGCCGATATCGGCGAGTTCGGCGGGCATTTTGGTCTGGTTCACGTTGATGCCGATGCCGATGACGGCGTAATGGACGCGATCGGGCTCGGCGTGCATTTCGGTGAGGATGCCCGAGAATTTTTGCCGCCGAAGAGAAGATCGTTGGGCCAGCGGATGAGGTTGTGGACAGCATTCTTTCGATTTGCGCCATGATTTCTTCGGCGCACGCATCGCGAGCGGCGAGACCGGCGACGAGAGTGAGAAGCGGCGCGTAGGCTGGCGGGATTCGCGGTCGGAGAAGCACGGTGCAATGGATGCCCGCGGATTTTTCTGAAAGCCATTTGCGGCCGGCGCGGCCGCGTCCGGCGGTTTGTTCTTCGGCGAGGACGACGGCGCCGTGTGGCTCGCCGGCTTCGCCGAGCTGCATGGCGACGGTGTTGGTGGAATCAATTTTGAAGAAATGGTAGATGCGGCGCGCGAACGGCTGTGCCGGAGAGTTGGTGGCTGAGAAGTTGCGGCGCGAGGATGTCGGGAACGCGCTCGATGTGGTAGCCGGTGGCGGCGTGTCCTTTGACGCGGACGCCGAGCGCGCGCAACTTTTCGATCCAGCGCCAGACCTGCTGGCGGGAGACGCCGATCTCCTGGGCGATTTTTGCGCCGCTGATGACGATGGTGGAATTCTCGGCGAGGAGGGCGAGGAGCGCGTCGATGCGGCGGTCGGTGGTGCCGGGAAGGGTGGCCATGCGCGCGGTGGGCATTGGGAGCAGGGAAGCATACTTGAGGCGAGCAGAGAGGACAAGGAAAGCGGTGATGAGTGACGGGTGGCGAGTGGAAGGTAAATTCGAGGGCGATATTGGCGAAGTGGGGTGAAAAAGCGTCGAAAATTTGCGATTAGAAAATTGTATGTGATTGGTTTTACAGCCCGTTAAGAGGAATTCTAATTCCAGATTTGCGATTAGGATTTTGAGGCTGGGGGTCTGGCACTCGAAGCTGGAAGGGAGCGAGACGGTGCGAGGAGAAATCGTCATCCGTTCGCGATTAGAAATTTGCAACTCGCTGGAATGCTTGCTACTTAGTCTCGATCTTAATCGCGCGTTCTCGATTAGACGCTTGTGCCGACGAGGCAGAGGCCCACCTCGGCTGATTCCCAATTTGGGAACGGTGCTACGGCCCGAGTTTTGCCGTGCTCGCATAGCTCAACGGTTACGGTAGCATATTGATTAACAGGATTCAACGGTTTCCTGTTCAGGTTAGTTATTCGGGGATGCCGAAGTCGAAGATTCAAAAGCACCCCACCCTTTGCAACGATGGCAAAGGGTGGGGCACCCGCAAGGTCTAAAGCAAGACACACCTTCGAAGCGAATCGTCCGCGTGGTATCATCCGGTCAATTATTGAAAATACGCATCGAGGACTAGGGGGTGGGATCCCGTCACAGATGAATCATGACGAATAGCACCTACGCCGAACAATGGAAGGAGATGAAACGTCTTCGGCTGCGACTTTTGTTTTATTTTGCGATCGGGCCCATTGGCTTTGCACTCAACCACTTTTTCATTGACCCGACGAACCGGGCTACAGCAGGCCTTAAGATATTCGCTTTCGTTCGGTGTTGTGACATCGATTCAATACTCGAATGTGAGATGTCCCAGATGCGGAAAGCCGTGGCGAGGAGATTTCCTCCACCGAATCGGGCCAGGGTTCCTGTTCCTGGCCCATCGATGTCCTAATTGTGGCTTGGAAATGGGTGGCTAGATTTTGTTTAGACTCGGCGAGTCGCCGACCCGTCCCGCTGGATGAACTACATCGTGGTTGATCGTGAGTTCGGCGACAAGCTAGCCGAGATTGAGCGGGACGCACCTGTGTGGATCGTGGACACGCCCGTCAACAAAATCGTGGTGCGACGCCTTTCGAGCGAGCATCCCCAGCAAAATCACCTGACCGGCATCACGACCTTTGACGACTTTGAATCTTTTTCTCCCGAGGATTTGCTACTAAGCGAGTTTGACACCATTGATTTGCATCATGGGGTGTACTCGGCAGCTCCTCCTTACACTGTCATCGAAGTAGTCGGTGCGTCGCTGACTGCCAGAGTCAAGAATGAATTGTCCGAGTATGGATTCGACGAATTCTGCCCCCGCCCCACGGGCTTTACCGCCAAGCGCACTGAACCAATAGAGTGAACTCGAGTTTCGGCGTCGAGATCAAGTCAACACCACCCCACCCTTCGCAGAACCGACGATGGATGGGGCACCCCGTAAGGGCTCAGGCCAAGGCGGAACTTCAAAGCGAATTACCTCGATGGCATGATCCGTTCCGGCGCTCCGTTAGCGGTGGAAACCACGGACACGAGGTGAAGGGTGGCCCACCCGTCAACGGGGAAGCGCGAACGGCGAATCAAGAACGAGGCCGCGATGGTAGCCAAACATTGGAGGCATCGCCGCGTGCGACTTGGGGCACAGGCAGGAATGCCTGTCTACCGAACGGCAACGATGAAAGAACGAGGTCGCGATGGAGCGGTGAGCCAATTTCAAATTTAAAATTTTGGATTTCAAATGTGAGTCAACGGCGAAGGTGCCGGCCGGAGGCCAATGGTCCGAGAGGCAGAGGCAAAGGAGCCGGCCCCGCGAAATTCTCGAGCGGGACGCAAACCGCGCGCAGGATGCAGCCAGCGATGCGGCGTTTTAGAGTGTGAGTTCGGCTTCGACTGTGTCATCGCCCGGTGCGGTAGAGAGTGTGAAACCCGAATGCCGGAAGACGGCGCACATGCCCCGATTTTCGGTCATGGTGGTTGCTACGACGTTCTCGATGCGCTCGTCGCGCGCGACGTCCACGAGGCGGCGGATGAGTTCGAATCCTTAGCCCGTGCCGCTGGCAGTCGTCCCTGACCACGACGGCCACTTCGGCTTTCTTTGTGTTGTACAGTTTGGTTAAGTCCGCGATCGCGACGATCGATCGCTCACCGGTATTTGTGTCCCGCCTTTCGGCCACGAGGACCATCTCGCGGTCGTAATCGACGAAGCAGATGCGGGTGAGCGCCTCGTGAGCGGTGCGTCGGCCGACCGTCATCATCTGGAAATAGCGCTGGTAGACAGTATCTTCCGAGAGCCGCTTGTGAAAGCGACCATCAGCGGCTCGTCTTCCGCGCGAATCGGACGGATGGTGACAGTCTCACCAGGTTTCGTCGTCCAATTCGAAACGTACTGCAGCGGATACGGACGAAATGGGGATCGAGGAAGGTCGTGCTCTTCTACCTCGGGCGCGTGGAGCGTGATTCGCGCGTCGAGCGCGATGGCGCCCGCCGCTGAGACTACGAGCGGGTCGATTTGGAGATCCTTGATGCTCGGGTGTTCGATCACAAGTTGGCTGAGACGCACAAGCGCGGCGTCGATGGCTGTGAGATTCAGGGCCCCGCGAGCACACAATTCCTGCAGGCCGCTGAAGAATGGACTGCGTTCCAACATCCGCCGCGCGAGTGTGGCGTTGAGCGGTGGAAGGCCGACGACGGTGAGGCCACAGATGCGCGAATCGGCCGCCCGCGCCAAACCATAGAACCGGGCCAAATTCTGGATCGGTCCAGCTGCCGATTTGCAGCCGTATTCCAACGGTTTCCGCCGCCACGCGCGCATTGGCATCGGCGGTGACACTCTTTTTCCCTCTCTCTGTGCATCTCTCCGTCCCTCGGTTTGATTAGCAGGTGCATCGAGGATCAGAATGCCATAGACAGCCAATACTTCTCTCCACTCAGACTCGGACAGATCACGTCTGGCCCGACGGGCGCCTGCAATGAGCTCACCGACGCGTTGGCTTAGCGCGCGTTCCGTCACCTCGGCGTGCAGCTCCGGTGTCTCATAGATCGCCTTGAGGTCGTAGCTGTAACGCCACATGTGGTTGAAAGTGCGCGCTCCGCGCTCACCGTGGGCAACACGGGAAAGCAGGCGTGAACCTCCTGCTCCCGCGGAAGCTCACCCAGGGCCGTCGCGCAAAGGAGAACCGGCTTGCACGCGTGATCCATCGCCAGCAGACCCTGAACTGCTGAGACAGGATCGGACATGGCCTGTGGAACGAGCACTAGCAGGACACCGTCGTTACCCGGATCCTTGATCGCGGTTTCCAGCCGCCTCCAAAAACGGGCCGCTGCTCCCATCACCTGAAGTCCATCGGGTCGCAGCCTCAGCGCCTCGGGCACCGCCATTACTCCGGTTGCTGTGCCGGTTGTAAGCGGAACAACCTCTCCCGCTTCCCTGGCGACCTGGTCGGCAGCGAGAACGCCGGGACCGCCGGCATTGCTCATTACCGCGAGGCGCGGTCCCTGTGGCCTCCGCTCCTTCGAGAGCGCATCGGCGGTGTGGAAGCGAATCTTTCGACGCTGGCCACACGTAGCACGCCCACGCGGCGGAGAGCCGCATCAAGCACGTCGTCGTCCACTGACGGTGCAGGTGGAGTGCCAAGCGAACGCGTGCGCGGCTGCCCCAGTTTGTCCTGCTTTGATGATGATGATTGGTTTCTGCAAAGCCACCTCGCGAGCAGCAGAAAAGGATCGCATGTTGACGATGGATTCCATGTGAATCAGGATGGTGCGTGTGTTCTGCGATCACTGCCGAAGTAGTCGATAAGATTTCCCGCCCGACGTCAACAAGTGCGCCGAGCGACACAAACGCTCGAACCCGACGATTTTCCTGCGGCCCCAATCGAGGATGGCGGTGGCGAGAGAGCCGCTTTGACCGATGAAGGCAACACTGCCCGGCAGAGGCATCGGTAGGTTGGGACTGGCGTTTAAACCAATCGACGGATTCATGAGAGCACAGCAACCTGGACCAAGCATTCGCATCCGAGTCTGGCGCATGCGAGTCTGGCGAAGTTGCTGGCGGATGTGGCGCTGGAGGTCGCCAAAATGCTGGTCGGTTGTATCCACGGCGGACAGCACTGCGACGCCCCTCACTCCCGCGGCTGCGCATTGCTCTACCGCGGCGAATACTCCGCTACCAGGCGTAACCACGATGGCCAGCTCAGCCTTTGCCGGCAGGTCTTGGAAGCTTGGATAGACTGGGACCCCGAAGGCGTTTGCTTGAGAGTGCGGGTCAGCGACGGCCACCGAACCCTCAAAAGCGCTGCCGGTGAGTGCGGCGAGCGCTTGATGGCCAAGGCTTCCGGGTTGGGAGGTGGCGCCGAGGACAGCGACCGTCTTCGGATGGAACATCGCATCGATGGCGCCGCATTCTCCAAACAAGTCGTGAGCTGGGTCGCGAACGAAGCGAGGCACCGAGCGCGTGCATGTGCAGCATCCATACGGCTCTCCCCAAAGGTCACTCTTGACGGAAAATGAACCGTGAGGATCGAGGCGGACCGCGAGAGGGCGAACAACCCCACGACCAGAGTGAGATGGGCGAACGCTAGCACCGCGCGGCGGACGCGTCAATGTGTTTCACCCTCGGACGGATTGAGGGCTGTGTTAACGAGAGGAGTGCGGCGGCCTTGCGATTGAACTGCGACGTTCTTACCCGAAAAGATGTCGGGAAATTCTCTTCGCACCACTCAAGCCGAGATAGCTAGCGTCTACTTACCACGGGAGAAAGTGGTGCCGGGCTAGCCTGCTCCTTAAGTTCGAGAAGGCAACTATGATTAGCGCGAGGGCGGCCAGCAACGCCAAGCCGAAGTAGTTGTCAACATAGGAGAGCAGGCGGCTCTGCGTAATCACCTGGTTTTGGAAGAGCTGGAGCGCGCCGAGCGAGGGATTGCTTCCTCCGCCGCCATTGCGGTGAATCAGGGCGGCGTATTGCGACAAAGTGGAGCTAACGGTGGGATCCATGCGGTTGGCCACGTCGAGGAGCCGCGAGGAATGCAACGTCATACGGTGATCGAATAGAACTGTCGCTCCGGTGACTGCAAAAGTATTTCCGAGCTGCCGGACGAAGAAATAGGACGTGGAAATATCGTTGACGTCCGCGAGCGTCGCACCGGACGTGACAATGTTCCCGGCCGCGATGAGAGTGGGCGCGACGCAAAAGCCTTGCAGGAAAATCATGGGAGCCAGGAGTGCGGTAGGGGTGGTGGGCGTGGTGACATAAACGATCGTGAGATAGTGTCGCGAACAATGCCATGAATCCGAATGTCAGCGTGCGAATGGGTCCCAGGCGAGGCATGAACGCGCGCAAGCTAAGCTGTATGCCCACCCCGAGGCCCAGGGTGTACATGGAAATGAATCCGCCCGCCTGCGTAGCGCTGTAGTCCTGAACGAAGCGAAGATATTGCGGTGTGACGTAAAGCCCTGCTCCGAAGAACCCTCCCACGATTAAAACCAGGAAGAACGAGGCTCGCAAGGAGCCTTGCCGCCAGACCATTCGCAAATGAAGTATCGGCGCAGTATTCTCGGGCCGGAATTCCCACCACACGAACGCGATTAGGAAAATGG
Source organism: uncultured Acidobacteriota bacterium (assembly GCA_963790945.1). GTDB lineage: Bacteria > Acidobacteriota > Terriglobia > Acidiferrales > UBA7541 > Palsa-295. Next base: position 1,154 of record CAWBRH010000006.1, on the reverse strand, counting down.
CAGCCGCAATCATGGCCGTCAAAATCCAGTACGACTCGAACCAGAGGTCGCGTTCGCCGCGGCTGAGGGCAGTTTCCAAGCAAGCCATCGATGCGATCAGCAGGGTCGCGCCCCACACATCGATATGAATCCCTGTTTTGCGCTCAAACAAATATCCCTGGCGGAACAAGCTTCCAGATGAGGAAAGCGCCAATCGCCAAAAATGGGAAATCAATCAGGAAGGCATAATTCCACCGAACTTGGTCGGTGATCCATCCCGTGGAAACGGGATACAAAACCTCAAAAAAAGCGATGAGGAGGTAGAGTCGTGTGACGGCCGCAAGTTTCTCTCTCCCGGGAAACAACATCCCGGAAAGTATGACGACGCGGACGAGGAACGCACCGCCGCCGAATCCCATAATGAGCCGTGAAACCAACAACCAGTGAAGGGAATGGGCGGTGACGCAGCCCATCGATCCCATGGCATAGAGCCCGATGCTAAGCAATAGGTGGCGCCGGGTGCCGATGACGCGCGTCATCCACGCCGCCAAAGCCAGGGAGCAAAGGTATCCGACGTTGTAGAGAATTATGACCCAGCTTATTTCGTCCGAGCTCGCGCCTACGTTGCCCTGCATGTCGGGAAGGAAGACGTTGACGGCGATGCGATTGGAGACTTCGACGGCGGTAACCATGCCGATGCTGAGTAGAGCGGCCAGGCGGTGCCTTGGCGAGAGCTTCGACAGGATGCTTTTGAGGAACGCCTCTTCTTCCAGTTCCCATTCTTCGACGTTTGGCGAAAGATTTTGAGCCAGGAAGCCCATGGGTTCCTTTACATCAGCGAGTAGTGTAAATGGTCGCTTCTACGTTCATGCCGGGGCGCAGCACCAGATTCAGATTCTTATTCGGCTTTACGAGGATTTTCACAGGGATGCGCTGCACAACTTTAATGAAATTCCCAGTGGCGTTTTCGGGCGGGAGCAACGCCTGTCGCGAGCCGCTGGCTCCGGCAATGGAGTCGACCACGCCTTCGAAATCCTGGCTGTAGGTGTCCACATGGAGCCGGACTTTCTGGCCGGGGGCTACGTTGGCCATCTGGGTCTCTTTGAAATTCGCTGTGACGTATACCTGATCGAGAGGGACGAGGGTAAACAGCAATTGCCCGGGCGACACGTACT
>CAWBRH010000005.1:0-348585 GCA_963790945.1 uncultured Acidobacteriota bacterium | reverse complement strand
GCCAGCGCGTTCGGCGCCACCACCAGTCGCTTCCAGGCGCGGGGCGACGAGGCCACCGCTGCAATACAGGACCTGACCGGTGGTGTCGGCGCGGACGCCACCCTCGAGCGCGTCGGCACCGGCCAGGCGATGGCCACGGCCTTGTCGATTGCCCGGCCCCGGGTCGATGGTCGGCTACGTCGGGCTGGCCCACGGCATCGAACTGCCGGTGATGCAGCTGTTCGTCCGCAACATCGGCGTGAGGGCGGCCCTCGCCCCCCCGCGCGCGCCTACCTGCCCGGACTGCTTGTTTCACGAGGGTCCTCGCCGAGCGCATCAACCCGGGCCTGGTCCTCGACTTCATCACCGACCTCGACGGCGTTGCGGAGGCGTACGCCGCAATGGACTCAACGCCGGGCCATCAAGTCGATGCTGCGCGTGAGCAGCCTTTGACTCGTGCGATACGTGCTCGGCCTCCCCCTGCGCGTACCTGCGGCCGCGCAGGTCGGCCGTGTCCCGGTTGGCCTCACCTCAATCTCAAGTACTGAAGCTCAAAGCAATAGAGGTGCAACAGTGACAAGCGCACACTCGGCAGCAGCAACAAGTGCCGGAAGCTGTCGGCGATGGCGCGCGGCCCCATGGGCATCAGCAGCGGCCTCGGCCCCGCCGCCGACCGCTCCGACGGCATCGCTCTCATCCGGAGCCGCCGTGCAGCGCGGCGTCACGCTCTTCGACACCGCCGTGGCGTACGGCCCGTTCGTCAACGAAGAACTCGTGGCGGAGGCCCTCGCCCCCGTTCCGCGGCCCACGTCGTGATCGCCACCAAGTTCGGTTTCGCCTATGACGGAAGCCGCCAGACTGGCATGGACAGCCGGCCCGAGCACATCAAGCAGGTCGCCGACGCCTCGCTCAAACGCCTCGGCGTCGAGGCGATCGAACCGGTCACGAGCACCGGGTCGACCCGAACGTGCCCATCGAGGACGTCGCCGGTGCGGTCAAGCAGGTGGATTCCAGGCTGGGAAGGTCACTCCTTCGGCCTGTCTCGAAGTCGGCGTGCAGACCATCCGTCGGGGCCCCCCGTGTCCAGCCGGTCACCGCGTCTGCAAAGCGAGTACTCGCTGTGGTGGCGCGAACCCGAAGCCGAGTACCTGCCCACCCTCGGAGAGCTGGGCATCGGCTTCTGTGCCGTCAGCCGCTCGGCAGGGGCTTCCTCACCGGCAAGATCGACCAGAACACGACCTTCACGGGCTCCGACATCCGCAGCACCATCCCCCGCTTCACCCCGGAGGCGCGGAGGGCGAACCAGGCCCTGGGTCGACCTGCTCGGCACCGTCGCCGAAGACGCCACACCCGCCCAGGTCGCGCTCGCCTGGCTGCTCGCCCAGAAGCCCTGGATCCGCCGATTCCCGGCACCCGTAGCGTGCAGCGCCTGGAAGAGAACCTCGGCGCGGCGGATCTCCAGTTGACCGCCGACGACCTCGCCGAACTCGAGGATGCCCGCGCGGATCCAGTGCAGGGGGACCGCTACTCCGCCCAGCTCCAACATATGATCGACCGCTGAATCAGGGAGATCTTGACAAGTGAAATACAGACGTTCGGAATGTCTGGCATGCAAGATCTAGCTGGATCGCCCTGGGGTGGAGCCCCTCCCCCACCGCAGCTGACGTGGAGCCTCGACGACGAAGCCGCCGAGCCGATCGGAGCCCCGCAGGCCGTCGAGTTGGCATCACTTTCTGGGGCACCGCGAACAACCCCGGCCCGCCGCACCCTCCGAGGAGATCCGACGGGCCGCGCGATCAGGAAGCAGGCCCGCCAGGAGGATGTCGTCCTTGCCACCCAAGCTGTTCACCCGGACGATGACGGAATGGGTTCCTTCGGCCTGTCCTCCCGCAGGGCGATCATGGAGCAGATCGACGCGTCGCTGGCCCGGCTGGGGCAACCGATACGCCTCCGACCTGTATCAGATCCACCGCTTCGACCCGGACGTCCCGGTCGAAGAGACGATGGAAGCGCTGCACCACGTGGTCAAAGGCTGGCAAGGCCCGCCACCCTCCCGCCTCCTCGAGCGCGGGCGTGGCGGTTCGCAAAGTTGGAACACGTCGCCATACCGCCCACGGCTGGATCCGGTTCGTATCCATGCAGGACCAGCAACCTGGTCCAGCGAGAAGAGGAACGCGAGAGGCTGTTCGGGAGCTGTTGACCAAGGTGTCGGAGCATCCCGAGAGCCCGCTCGCCGCCTTTTCCCCTCACCCGGCCCCGGGGGCAGCACAGCACGGCCACCCGCGCCCAGAGCAACCCGCGCACGACTCGGCTGGCCCTTGTTCCTCGATAGCGACAAAGCCATCGTCGACGCTGTTCGAGCAGATCGCCGGAGCACGCGGCGTGTCGATGGCGCAGGTCGCGCTTGCCTGGGTACCGGAAAAACCCGGTCGCTCAGCGCGCCGATCATCGCCGCCACTCACATCCACCACCTCGCCGATGCCGTCGTCGCGCTGGACATCGAGCTGACTGGTGACGAGATCAGCGCGCTCCAACAGTCCTATTCCCCACGCGGGACGCGACCGTACTCCCGACCTACCCCCATCCCGCGGCACGCCATACGACGATATCTGGAGGTTCGTCGGGCAGGCAGCGTCACTCGACATCGGCCGAGTGCCGCCAGAGACGCCGCGCGGGTCGGCGTAGCCGCGCAACCCCGAAGGAGCAACCTGATGGTCCCGCCGTCTGGACGCACCGGCGTCTCGGTCGGCGATCATGGAAGCCCAGTGGACGCGCAGGATCGCGGCCGTGAGCGGTTCCGGTGTCATCCACCACCCCGCAGTCACCTCGGCGATCATCGGCCCGCGACGATGGACCACCTGAAATCCCGGCTGACCGCGGCCAAGGTCGAGCTTCCCGGTGACGCGCGGACCGGGTCCATGGACCGCGCGGGCCACCCTCCGCCCCGGACGGCAACGGCTGGGTTGGCCCCGCCCGGCAGCCGGCCGCCTGTTGACGCTAGTCCCGGGCAAACCTGCCGGTGTCGTGGCGTACGCCACAGGGGCGGTGGTGCGCTGACATTCCCGTCTGGGCGGTTCGATCCCGTGGCCTCCGATGGCCCCCATCGAGTGCTACGGGTCACCCGGTAGAGCGCCGTGCCACGGACGCTCACCAAACTGCTCGACGCCTGAAAATCCAGCTGAGGTTCTCTCGCGGTCAGTGGATGGTCACGCCGCTGTCCACCTGGAGGATCTGGCCGGCGACGACCCGCGATTCGTCGGAAGCGAGGTACACGGCCATGTGCGCGATGTCGACGGGTTCGGCAGACGCCGAGCAGGTGCCGTTCGGCCAGTTGGCGGTCCCCCGTCCGGTTCCTGCCCGCGCCTCACCCGGGAGTAGGCCAACTGGTGCCATTGTCTACCGGATGCCGTGCTGCGCATAGTCCCCTGCTGCGAGGGACCGGGTGAGCGCGGCGACGCCGCCCTTGGCCGCGTGTAGCAGTCGCGTTCGGGGATCGCCATCAGCGCGGCCATCGAGGTCATGTTGATCACCGATCCGCCCCCCGCCTAGCAGCGCGGGCAGGCCGGCGCTTGCACGACAGGAAAGTGCCGAATAGGTCCAGCCTCATGATCGGCGCCACCACTCCTCTTCCGGTGCCTCGGTGACGATCCCGTCCCTGGGCATGACCCGCCAGCGGGGTTGCACAGGGTGTTCAGTGTGCGCAACTCGGCGACGGTCCGTGCGACTGCCTCGTGCACGCTGTCGCTGTCGCCAGCGTCGCACGCCAGGGCCAGCGCGCGGCCCGCCGCCCGCTGCCGCTACGGCAACCGCTTTGCCCGCTGTCCGCCTCCACGTCCGTGGCCGCCACCGCCGCGCCCTCTGCCAGGAAGCGCGCGCAGATGGCCGTCCTATGCCACGGCCGGCGCCGGTCACGAACGCCACCTTCCCGATAAGGCGCGTATCGTGGCTTCTCCGCTCGCCTGCGCGGAGTGGTCATCGAGAAGGTGGCCCCATGAAACCACTCCGCGCCGATCACGGGAGCAGAACGGCCGGAGAAGCCACGAGGGGACCTATGCCGCGCCTTATCGGGAAGGTGGCGTTCGTGACCGGCGCCGGCGGTGGCATAGGACGTGCCATCTGCGCGCGCTTCCTGGCAGAGGGCGCGGCGGTGGCGGCCACGGACATCAACGCCGATGCCGCGGGCGAAGCGGTTGCCGTAGCGGCAGCGGGCGGCTGCTGCGCGCTGGCCCTGGCGTGCGACGCTGGCGACAGCGACAGCGTGCACGAGGCAGTCGCACGGACCGTCGCCGAGTTCGGCGCGGTCTGAACACCCTGTGCAATGTCGCTGGCGGGGTCATCCCCCAGGGACGGGATCGTCACCGAGGCACCGGAAGAGGAGTTCTGGCGCGTCATCAGGCTGGACCGATTCGGCACTTTCCTGTCGTGCAAGCACGGCCTGCCCGCGCTCATCCGGGCGGGGGGCGGATCGGTGATCAACATGACCTCGATGGCCGCGCTGATGGCGATCCCCGAACGCGACTGCTACACCGCGGCCAAGGGCGGCGTCGCCCGCGCTCACCCGGTCCCTGGCCGCAGGATATGCGCAGCACGGCATCCGGGTAAACGCCATCGCACCCGGCATCACCCTTACTCCCCGGGTGAAGGCGCGGGCAGGAACCGGACGGGTCAACGCCACTGGCCGAACGGCACCTGCTCGGCGTCTGCTGACCCCGTTCCACATCGCGCACATGGCCGTGTACCTCGCTTCCGACGAATCGCGGGTCGTCACCGGCCAGATCCTCCAGGTGGACAGCGGCGTGACCATCCACTGACCGCGAGAGAACCTCAGCTGGATTTTCAGGCGTCGAGCAGTCTGGTAAGCATCGTGGCACGGCGCTCTACCGGGTGACCCGTAGCGCTCGATGGGGGCCATCGGAGGCCGCGGGATCGAACCGCCCAGACGGGAATGTCAGCGCACCACCGCCCGTTCTGGCGTACGCCACGACACCGCAGTTTGCCCGGGACTAGCGTCGACGGGCGGCTGGGCCGCCGGGCGGGGCCAACCTAAAGCCGTTGCCGTCCGGGGCGGAGGGTCACCCCGGACGGCACGATCTCATTGACCCCGGTTCGAGCACGTCACCGGGAAGCTCGACCTTGGCCGCGGTCAGCCGGGATTTCAGGTGGTCCATGGTCCGCGGGCCGATGATCGCCGAGGTGACTGCGGGGTGGTGGATGACACCGGAACCGCTCACGGCCGCGATCCTGCGCGGTCCACTGGGCTTCCATGATCGCCGACCGAGACGCCGGTGCGTCCAGACCGGCGGTATTCCATCAGGTTGCTCCTTCGGGGTTGCGCGGCTACGCCGACCCGCGCGGCGTCTACGGCGGCACTCGGCCGATGTCGAGTGACGCTGCCTGCCCGACGAACCTCCGGATCTGGTCGTATGACGTGCTGCCGGATGGGGGGTGGGTCAGAAGTACGTCGGTCCGCGTGGGGAATAGGACTGTTCGAGCGCGCTGATCCTCGTCGCCGGTGAGTTCGATGTCCAGCGCGGCGACGGCATCGGCGAGGTGGTGTGATGTGTGTGGCACCGATGATCGGCGCGCTGAACGACCGGGTTTTTCAGTACCCAGGCAAGCGCGACCTGCGCCATCGACACGCCGCGTGCTGCGGCGTCTGCTCGACAGCGTTGACGATGGCTTTGTCGCTATCGAGGAACAAGGGCCGGCCTGGCCGAGTCGGTGCGCGGGTTGCTCTGGGCGCGGGCGGCGCGTCCTGCGCCGCCCCCAGGGCCGGGTGACCAGGCCGGGCGGTGAGCGGGCTCCACGGGACGCCGCCGACACCTTGGTCGGTGAGCAGCCCGAACAATTTCTCGCGTTCCTCTTCTCGCTGGACCAGGTTGTACTGGTCCTGCATGGATACGAACCGGATCCAGCCGTGGGTGCTCCGGCGACGTGTTGCAACTTTGCGAACCGCCACGCCCACACTGGAGGAGGCGCCAGGTAGCGGGCCTTGCCGGCCAATCACCCGTTGTGCAGCGCTTCCATCGTCTCTTCGACCGGGACGTCCGGGTCGAAGCGGTGGATCTGATACAGGTCGACGTAGTTGGTACCCAGCCGGGCCAGCGACGCGTCGATCTGCTCCATGATCGCCCTGCGGGACAGGCCGAAGCCGCCCGGTTCGTTGTCCATCCGCATTAACAGCTTGGTGGCAAGGAAGACATCCTCGCGGGCGGGTGTACTTCCTGATCGCGCGGCCCGTGATCTCCTCGGTGCGTGCCGCGGCCGTACCTGGGCGGTGTCCGAGAAAGTAATGCCGAGCTCTACGGCCTGCCGCATAGATCGGCCCGGCGGCTTCGTCGTCGAGGCTCCACGTCAGCGCGGTTTCCGGTGCGAAGCCATGGTCCCCAGGGCGATCCGGCTGACCCTCAGGCCGGACGTTCCTGAACGTGTGCACTTCATTTGTCGAGTCCCTGATTCAGCGGTCGATCATCTCGTTGGAGCTGGGCCGAGTAGCGGCCCCCCTGCACCTGGATCCGCGTGGCGGCATCTCGAGTTCGGCGAGGTCGTCGGCGGTCAACTGGAGATCTCGCCCGCGCCGAGGTTCTCCTCCAGGCGCTGCACGCTACGGGGCGCCGGGATCGGCGTGATCCAGGGCTTCTGGGCGAGCAGCCAGGCGAGCGCGACCTGGGCGGGCGTGGCGTTCTTGCGCTCGGCGACGGTGCCGAGCAGGTCGACCAGGGCCTGGTTCGCCCTCCGCGCCTCCGGCCGTGAAGCGGGGGATGGTGCTGCGGATGTCGGAGCCCGTGAAGGCCGTGGTCTGCGTCGATCTCCGCCGGTGAGGAAGCCCTTGCCGAGCGGGCTGTACGGCACGAAGCCGATGCCCAGCTCTTCGCAGGGGGCAGGATCTCCGGCTTCGGGTTTGCGCCACCACAGCGAGTACTCGCTTTGGATAGCGGTGACCGGCTGGACGGCGTGGGCCCGACGGATGGTCTGCACGCCGCCTCGGACAGGCCGCAGTGCTTGACCTTGCCGGCCTGGACCAGCTCCTTGCACCGCACCGGCCACGTCCTCGATGGGCACGTTCGGGTCGACCCGGTGCTGGTAGTACAGGTCGATCGCCTCGATCGCCCAGGCGCTTCAGCGAGGCGTCGGCGACCTGCTTGATGTGCTCGGGCCGGCTGTTGATGCCAGTCTGGCGGCTTCCCGTCAGGCGTGAAGCCGAACTTGGTGGCGATCACGACGTGGCCGCGGAACGGGGCGAGGGCCTCGCCGACGAGTTCTTCGTTGACGAACGGGCCGTACGCCACGGCGGTGTCGAAGAGCGTGACGCCGCGCTGCACGGCGGCCCGGATGACCGCGATGCCGTCGCAGCGGTCGGCGGCGGGGCCGAGGCCGCTGCTGATGCCCATGCAGCCGAACCCATCGCCGACACTTCCGGGCCGCTGCTGCCGAGTGTGCGCTTGTCCACTGTTGCACCCCGCTTCTGCTTCGAGCTTCGTACTTGAGATTGAGGTGGCCGACCGGGACACGGCCGACCTGCGCGGCCGAGGTACGCACAGGCGCTGCCGAGCACGTATCGCACGAGTCAAAGGCTGCTCACGCGCAGTATCGACTTGATGGCCCGGCGTTCGTCCATTGCGGCGTACGCCTCCGCGACGCCGTCGAGGTCGGTGATGAAGTCGAGGACCAGGCCCGGGTTGATGCGCTCGGCGAGGACCTCGTCAGCAGTCCGGCAGGTAGGCGCGCACCGGGGCGGGGCCGCCCGCACGCCGATGTTGCGGACGAACAGCTGCATCACCGGCAGTCGATGCCGGGGGCAGCCCGACGTAGCCGACCATCGACCCGGGGCGGGCGATCGACAAGGCCGTGGCCATCGCCTGGCCGGTGCCGACGCACTCGAGGGTGGCGTCCGCGCCGACACCACCGGTCAGGTCCTGTATTGCGGCGGTCGCCTCGTCGCCCCGCGCCTCGACGATGTCGGTAGCGCCGAACGCGCTGGCGACCTTCTGACGGGCGAGGTTGCGGCTGAGCGCGATGATGCGCTCGGCTCCGAGCCGCTTGGCGGCAAGGACGCCACAGAGGCCGACCGCGCCGTCGCCGACGACCGCGACGGTGTCACCAGCCTTCACCCGGGCGCAAACCGCGGCGTGGTGGCCGGTTCCCATGACGTCCGACAACGTCAGGACGGACGCCAGCATCTCGTCCGAGTGGCCGGAGCCGGGAATCCGCACGAGGCTGCTGTCGGCCAGGGGCACCCGGACTGCTTCGCCCTGGCCCCCGTCGCCGTTGCTGAGCGGGATGAAGCCCCCGTTCGTACAGGCAGTGGTGATGCCGCGGCGGCAGTTGGGGCAGGTGCCGTCGCAGTAGGCGAACGGCGCGACGACCAGGTTACCTCGGCTGAAGAGCGTGCACGTCGGCGCCGATATCCTCGATGACGCCGATGAACTCATGGCCGACCGGGGTGCCCGGCTGGTAGGGGGTCACGCCGCGGTAGAACCACAGGTCCGAGCCGCAGACGCAGGCCAGCACCACGCGGACCACCGCGTCGGTCGGCCCGGCGACGGTGGCGTCGGGCCGCTCGCCGATGGTAATCGAGCCGGGCTTGTTGAAGATCGCAGCGCGCATCATTCTCCTGACGGCGGTTGAGGTGGCGGTAATCAGTCAGTTCTCCAGAGCCCGCTTGGTGAACGCGGCGTTGCTCGGCTCGTTGGCCGGGCCCACGAACCCTGCTGCAGCTACCTAGCAGGACTCGCGTCCTTCGGATAATACCATATATCTCATATCCGCCGCCGAGCTCACAAATCCGATTGGGTGGTTTCCCGCGCAAGGACGGCAGCTAGCTCATCGTCGCCCCGGCGGCCCGGGCAGCGTGTCGCCCTAGCCGCAAGCGGTTAGCTCTTCAAGGTGAATGCTTCGGGCAGGTGGCTGGCATCCTCGAGGTCCTCAAGTCCCTGCGCGAGGGCGATCGTCCCGGGGCGCGAGGACACGCGAAGCGCTCCGCGACTGTGATGTTATATATAATAGTTATTATCACCCACTCGATCAGGAGCAGGGTTCCGGCGTCCGCAGGCCGCCGGCCAACCCGGCTCCGCTATCCAGCGAGCCTGCCTCTAGGGGAGATTTCATGGCAATGCCGCAGGCGTGCCGGTCCTCATGACTGTCCGCGCCCCGGGACAGGGCCGAGCCACGCCTGTTCACCTTGGCCAGCTGGGCGCGGACATTGGCGTTCCGCTGGCTTACGAGCGGAAAGTGCACAGATAGCACGAACGACAGAGAAACAAGAGGAGTAAGACATGGAGTACACCCGGCTGGGTAGTTCCGGCCTGAAGGTCAGCCGGATCGCGCTCGGCTGCATGAGCTTCGGCGATCCGTCGAGAGGATTCAACGAGTGGGCGCTCGACGATGAGGCGGCCGAGCCGGTCTTCCGGCAGGCGGTCGAGCTCGGCATCACCTTCTGGGATACCGCCAACATCTACGGCTACGGCACCTCCGAGGAGATCACCGGGCGGGCGATGCAGGAAGTACACCCGCCGCGAGGACGTCGTCCTGGCCACCAAGGTGATCTCCAAGATGGACGACAGCCCGGGAGGGCGGGGCCTGTCCCGCAAGGCGATCTTGCAGCAGATCGACGCGTCGCTGGCCCGGCTAAGCACCGACTACGTTGACCTCTACCAGATCCACCGGTTCGACCCGGAAACCCCGGTCGAGGAGACGATGGAGGCGCTGGACGACGTGGTCAAGGCGGGCAAGGCCCGCTACATCGGCGCCTCGTCGATGTGGGCATGGCGGTTCGCCAAGATGCAGCACGCCGCCGAGGCTGCACGGGTGGACCAGGTTCATCTCCATGCAGGACCAGTACAGCCTGCTCCAGCGCGAGGAGGAACGGGAGATGTTCGGCCTGCTCGCCGACCAGGGCGTGGGCAGCATCCCGTGGAGCCCGCTGCCAGCGGGCGCCTGGCCCGGCCCTGGGGCGAGCAGACGAAGCGCGCCGAGACCGACCTCGAGGCCGCCGCTTCCTGCCGCTGACCGCGACGCGACCGGTCGTCGAGGCCGTCGCAGCGTGTCGCGGAAGCCCGCGGCGTGCCGATGGCGCAGGTCGCGCTGGCCTGGGTGCTGAAGAACCCGGCCGTGAGCGCCCCGATCGTGGGCCCGACCAAGCCGCACCACCTGACCGACGCCGCCGCCGCACTCGACATCGATCTCACCGACGAGGAGGTCCGCGGTCTCGAGGAGCACTACACCCCGCGCCAGCCGACCGGTTTCTCTTGACAGGAAAGGCAGGAAACACGAGAGGGAGTACACCCGGCTGGGTAGTTCCGGCCTGAAGGTCAGCCGGATCGCGCTCGGCTGCATGAGCTTCGGCGATCCGTCGAGAGGATTCAACGAGTGGGCGCTCGACGATGAGGCGGCCGAGCCGGTCTTCCGGCAGGCGGTCGAGCTCGGCATCACCTTCTGGGATACCGCCAACATCTACGGCTACGGCACCTCCGAGGAGATCACCGGGCGGGCGATCAGGAAGTACACCCGCCGCGAGGACGTCGTCCTGGCCACCAAGGTGATCTCCAAGATGGACGACAGCCCCGGAGGGCGGGGCCTGTCCCGCAAGGCGATCTTGCAGCAGATCGACGCGTCGCTGGCCCGGCTAAGCACCGACTACGTCGACTTGTACCAGATCCACCGGTTCGACCCGGAAACCCCGGTGGAGGAGACGATGGAGGCGCTGGATGATGTGGTCAAGGCGGGCAAGGCCCGCTACATCGGCGCCTCGTCGATGTGGGCATGGCGGTTCGCCAAGATGCAGCACGCCGCCGAGGCCCACCGGTGGACCAGGTTCATCTCGATGCAGGACCAGTACAGCCTGCTGCAGCGCGAGGAGGAACGGGAGATGTTCGGCCTGCTCGCCGACCAGGGCGTGGGCAGCATCCCGTGGAGCCTGCTCGCCGCCGGACGCCTTGCCCCCCCTGGGGCGAGCGGGGATCGGCGCGCTCGCAGAACAGTCCGTCGGTCCACTCCCAGGGGCGGCCGCTGTTCTTCGACAGCGACCAGGCCATCCTCGACGCGGTCGCAGCACATCGCCGAAGCCCGCGGCGTGCCGATGGCGCAGGTCGCGCTGGCCTGGGTGCTGAAGAACCCGGCCGTGAGCGCCCCGATTGTGGGCCCCACCAAGCCGCACCACCTGACCGACGCCGCCGCCGCACTCGACATCGATCTCACCGACGAGGAGGTCCGCTCCCTGGAGGAGACATACGTTCCTTGCCTGCCCACCTTACTTCTGATTCCGAGCATCTCTCCGGGCCCGCACCGGAACCTGTACGTACAGGAGAGCCCTGTGCGTGCCACGGCGGAGACGCAATCAGGAGCGCACGCGCGTGATGACCACATCGTCCACTCCGGCCGGACTCACGTCTATTCGCGACAAGAGCCCGAGCGGATCGGTCTTCTGGAACCGGTTCTTAGCCGCCACGCGCTCTCGGTGGAAGCCACAGTCCACAGCACGGTTCGCTCGTTGTTGCGGACGAGCCAGAAGAAGTAGTCCAGCCCGAGCGGTTCGTCGGGTGCTACGTAGACTCGTACCGGAAGAGCCTCCGTGCCTTGCTCGTCCCTCGGGTCGCATAGCGCGTAAACCTAGTCTGGGCTATTCACTTGAGCGGACCAGATGAGAACAGACCGCTAGATGCTGTGGTCCGGGCTTGGCGCACCAAGATCTTGCTGCGGTCCGGTTAACTGAATACCCCTTAACCTGGTAATGGTCGTCACCCAACGTCGTCGGAAACCTCCGCGCGCAAAGGGTTACTCCGGTTGTCGAACAGTCAGGCGACAGCCGCGGGACGACGTGAGTGCCAGCAAGACGATACATGACTAGCACCACGGTGTTGGCCCCCAATCCTCATGCTTTCCTCTCTCCTTCCGTCGCTTCGTCGCGGATCTCGGCGAACGTCTCCTTCGCCGTAATCAGCGCCTGGCGTGCGAGCGGCACGCCGACGTAGCCCATGAGGTGCAGGATGGTCTCGACGAGCTCATCCTCTGTCCAGCCGGTCCGGCGGGCGTAGCGAAGGTGCAGCTGCAGTGCTGCAGCCTGCCCGGTGGCGACATCCGAGGCCACGGTCACCAGCGAACGGGTCTTGAGGTCGAGACCGGGGCGTGACCAGAGCACCCCGAAGATTACCTCATGGAAAAGCTCGGCGAACTTTTCCATGATGGGATCGTCCGTGAAGAGCTCTCGGTCGAGCTTGTCGGTCGTCTCCTCACCCAGCAACTCGCGGAGCATCGCACGCCCCTTTGCCTGCAGATCCTCATCGGCCATCGTCATCGCTCCTCGTCCCGGAACCGGCCGCCAGGTATTCCGCCCCCCGTCACCGGGCGCGAGGCCGCCAGACATTCTGCCCCCGCCAGGGCCTGCGGCCATCGCCGTCCGGCCCGGGGGCGCGGACGCCCGTCTGATCGGCTCCGCCCGGCCCTGACGCGAGTGCGCCGTTGCGACCGCCGCCGCAGAGCACCTTCGCGCCTGAACCCGCGGCGCGGTCGATCGTGGCTTCTACGCGTCTAGCGGCCGCCTCATCGATGACCGTGCCAACTTCCGCGGCCGCATCCATCGGATCCCCGAACCGGATCAGGCCCATCTCGTTGTATACCTGTTCGACGAACGCCGCGTACACCGATTCCTTTACGAATACGTTCTGCACCGACGCACAGCTCTGACCTGCGAGTGACATGCCGTTGCGCGCGCATGCCCTGGCCGCGACCGCAATATCTGCGTCATCGACGCGCGAGCAATCCTCGACGATTCTTCACGCGAAGACGATGACGCCGCGAATGTTGCGACCGGCCAGCAAGTCAGCGCACGCGGTTTCGAGCTCGTCAAGCGCATAAGTCCGAGTGACCAGCTCGTCGAGCTTGAGCTGTCCGGTGCGATACATCTGGATCTGTCGCGGAATGTCCGAGCGGGGATTGCACTGACCGAACAAGCACCCCTGGATGCGCTTCTGCATGTGCGAGAGCTCCCGCGGATGCACCGGGATGCCACTGTCGCAGCCGTTTGGCGCGACCGCAGTCACGACCACCGTTCCTGCCTTGCGGATGGCACTCACTGCCTGCGCGATATGGCTACCGGACAGGACGTCCACCGTCACGATTGCCTTGTCCGCGCCCTGCCCGTTCGTGATGGACTTCGCGAAGGCGTCCGCTTCCTCGATCGACATGAAGGTGTGGGTCGCGCCGAGCTCCAATGCGGTGTCCCGTTTCAGCCTAACCGGATCAACCGCTATCACGACGGTGGCGCCAGCGTGCGAGGCGCCTTGGACGGCGTTGATACCAACGCCGCCCGTGCCCATTACGATCACCACATCGCCCGCCTTGACATCGGCGGCGTAAACGGCGGATCCCCAACCTGTGCCGACTCCACAGCCGAGCAAGCACATACTTTCGAGCGGCAGATCCTTGTCGAGCTTGATCGCCGAACTCACCGACACCGTGGTGTGCTCCGCGAAGGTCCCGATGCCACAGATCTGGCCCACGGCGGTTCCGTCCGGCAGGTGGCACCGGAAGCTGCCGTTGAAGCGGCTCCCAGTCATCGCGAACGCACCCAGATCGCAGAGGTTCGACAGACCCTCGGCGCACCATCGGCAATGTCCGCAGCCTGGGATGAAGGAAAACACGACGTGGTCGCCAACGTCCCAGCCAGCCGTCTCTGGCCCGACGGCCTGCACGACGCCAGCACCCTCATGACCGCAGATGAACGGATAGTGGCTGGCGGCGCTGTCGCCGGAGCGGAGGTGCTGGTCGGAGTGACACAAGCCCGACGCCATCATTTTAACCAGAATCTCGTCCTTCGCCGGCTCGTCCAATTCCACATCCACGATCTCGAACTTGCCTGGTGACTCGCGCAGGATCGCGGCGCGTGTGTACATATCGCAGCTCCCAAAAGGTTTGGCGGCGGATCTGGTGCTCTCGGGCGCACACCAGCCAGGTGCGGCCGGCCGGGTGCTACGTCGCAGGATATATTATGTCTCTGCTGGCGAGGTTTCTCCAGTCCGCTCAAAGCGGGGATGGCTCCTGAAATGGCCGAGCAGCTGGTGTCGGTCTTGACCAGGGCCGGGATGCCGTGTTGCGCGAGTGCCTGCTGGAGCGCGGCGGGATCGAGCACCTGGCTGTTGCCCAAGGTCAGCGTGTCGGTGCCGTTGGCGTTGCGGGTAAGGGTGAAGGCCGCGGTGCGGATCGTGCCGCTCCCGGTGCCAGCCAGAATTGCGCTAAGAGCAGCGTGCCGGGTCGTGACGACAGCGGTCACCGTAACGACGGGCAGTGCGCCCTCAGCTGACCGACGCCCCGGCCGGGATCGGGCCAGCCGAAGCGGGGCTCTCAAGCTGCATCGCCTTCGGTGGCCGTGCCCGGCGGTAGCGCCTGGCCAGAACGACGCCGCCGATCGCGGCTGCGAAGCAAGACGCGCCGCCTACCGCCAAGCCGATTCGCGGATCGGTCAGGGCGATGATCCAGCCGATCGCAGGGCCGCCGACCGGCGTCGTTCCCTGGAAGGCGACCTGCCAGAGCGCGATCACCCGTCCGCGCATGCTCGGCTCGGCGCTGAGCTGGATGGTGGAGTTGCCGATCGCGATGAAGGAGACGCTCGCCCAGCCCACGAACAGCAGCGCGGCGTAGGTGAGGCCGAGGAATGGCGCGAAGGCACAGACCAGGATGGCCGCCCCGAAGCCCACCGAAGCGACGATCATCGGGCGTAGTCCGGTCCGCCCCCGCGCGGCGGTGAACAGGCCACCGATGACAGCGCCGATCCCCATGGCCGCGGTCATGAAGCCGTACGCTTCCGCGCCGCCGTGGAACGACCGCTCGGCAAGAACAGGAAGCGAGACAGAGAACTCATAAGCGAACAGCCCGACGAGGCCCATCATCGCGAGCGGGATGGCGATTGTCGGAGTGCGCGCCGCGTACCGCAGGCCCTCACGCAACTGCCCGCTGGCTCGTCCGGACGGCGGGCTCGGCCGCAGGGCGGACCGGTCCATGATCAGCAGGGAGGTGACGACGGCCGCGAAGCTCGCCGCGTTCAGCAGGAAGCAGACCCCGATGCCGACCGTAGCGATGAGGACGCCCCCGATGGCGGGCCCGACAGCACGGGCGGCGTTCACCGTCACCGAGTTCAGCGTGATGGCATTGCGCAGCTCGTCTTTGCCGACCATTTCCCTGACGAAAGCCTGCCGCGCGGAGTTCTCGAAGGCGTTGTTCAGGCCAAGGACGACGGCCAGCACGCAGATCTCCCAGAAGCGGGCCGAGCCGGACACGACAAGCAGCCCGAGCATCAGGGCCTGGAACCCCATGGCGATCTGCAGCGCGATCATGAGCCGCCGCTTGTCCACCCGGTCGGCGATGACGCCGCCATAAGGACCGAGGAGCAGGACCGGCAGAGCCTGCAGCGCCACGGTCAGGCCCAGGTCGGTGCTTGAGTGGGTAAGGGTCAGCACGAGCCAGGACTGCGCCGTCATCTGCATCCAGGTGCCGACCATTGATATCGACTGGCCAGTGAAGTACAGGCGGTAATTCGGGA
Organism: uncultured Acidobacteriota bacterium; assembly: GCA_963790945.1. Taxonomy (GTDB): domain Bacteria; phylum Acidobacteriota; class Terriglobia; order Acidiferrales; family UBA7541; genus Palsa-295. The sequence goes on along the minus strand of CAWBRH010000005.1, from coordinate 333,074 downwards.
CTTTCAGGGAGGAAAAAGCCTTCTCCCAGAACGCTCCGGGCTCGCTCTTCAAGCTCTCATCCTCACAGTAGCCAGCTTATTAGTTAGTTAGCACAACAAACTATCCCCCACGGCTGTTCCCACGATCGGACCTACTGCGACGATCCGAGCTTGGGCGGTGCGCCGGGGGCCGTGGTATCAGCACGGATTCAGCACCGGCTGTCCGAGGGCGACGGTGGTTCCCGGCCGCCCCGCGAACGCTTCCGAGCGCGGTCCGGACGCTGGCCACGAAGGCACCATGGACCGCCCTCGGTAAAGTACTCCGCCGCAGGTACATCTGAGGTACATCAGCGCGCTGACCTGGCGATACTCGGCCCGCGGAAGGGACCTGCAGCTGCGACAGCGCGACCGGGAAGCCCCGCCAGGACCGGCACGTCCGGGCCGTGTCCGGCAACCCGGCCCGGACCCCGGGCCGGCCGTCGTCGGGCCGACACGGCGGCACCACGGGGCCGGACAGGGCCATGACGCGCCCGCGCTGGCGGACCGGCCTAAGTCCTGCCCAGCCGGGACTCGGTCAAGGCCGTGGTCACCGCTGACCATCCGGTCACCACCGCGATCCGTACCGACCTCACCGCGCGCGAGGCACTGGCGGAACTGGCCGCAGACGGGATGCTGATCGCCGCAGGGTCAGGACCTGTCGGGGGAAGCGACGAGATCATGCTGTCCTTCAGCATGCCCGGCTATGCGGCCGGGCAGCGCCTGCGACTGCACCGACCTGCCGTGCTGTCGGACGTCGTCCGGCTGCCGCACCGTCTGAGGCAGCCGGGACTTTGGGGCATGGAACCGGACGTCTTCATCGCCGACCTCGCCGGTCTCGGGCTTGACCCGCGGACCGAACGCAGCCTCCGCGAGGCGATCGAGTCCTACCGCCGCGGCGTGTTCCTGGCGGCCTCCAGCCTGCTCGGCGCCGCTGTCGAGGGCGCCTGGTACGCCGCCGGGCAGCGCCTTCCCTCTGCAGCACCCAGGATAGATGAGCTCGTCGACGGCGACCGAACCGCGCAACTACAGGGTGCAGTCACCGCCGCGCTGCGGGACGCACTACCCGGCACCGCAAATGGGAAGCGGACGCGCTCAGCCAGTTCGCCCGCCTCATGCGCGACATCAGAAACTACGGCGTCCACCCCCGACACGTAACCGACGGGGACATCGAGGTCTACTTCACCGAAGACAAATGCGGCTGCTGTTCCTCGAAGCCCACCGCCACCTCAAGCACCTGGCCGAGATCACCGCCCAGGCCGCCTCGCCACCACCGGCCCGTGAACTGAATGGACACTACTGCGTGAACTGGCCGAGCGTGTAGCGGCGCGGCGCGGCCACGTCGACCACCTGGATCGATACATTCGTGCAAGGCAGGGACGAAACCAACTAGACGCAGCGGACCGCTGCCGGGGCACGGACCCTGGCGCGGCGGTCGCCCACGTAAGGAAGGCCCAGGGAACCGCTCTCGCGATGGATGTTCGAGCCACCCGTGTTTACCGGCTGCGGTTCGATGGCACGTCAGCCCGCGGCGGACCGGAAAAGGCGACAGTGCAGCAACGATGACGCTCGCCAGCATCGCCCCGTCGGGGCCGGCCGACCCAGCCGTGCCCGACGCCGGTCACCGCGGCACCGTCCCCCCGCTCCAAGCGGTGCGCACCGTCGTCCAGGATCAGATCAATGCTGCCGTCGAGGACGATGTTGAAATCGACGGTGTTGGTCCGGTGAGAAGCTTCGGTCCGGCGCCCGGCCGGCCAGCGGACGATCCACCACTCGAGGTGACCGGCCGGCACGCCCAACTGCGCCACCGCCTCGTTCCCGGATGCCGCAACAGGCGGAGGGCACGGCGTTCGGAAGATCCGCTGAATGTCGCCGTCCACCGTGTCGTCCGCTGTGGTCTCCGAGATGACGGCGGACTTGCCGTTTGCATCGATACCCGTGATGAGCCAGCGCACAGCTAGAAGTTATCAAAGTCCTAGCCGCCTGCCCGATGCGAGTTGGGCGGGAACTGTCAGGCAATTCCTGCGGTCAACGATGGTACATGGTATACGATATCGGTCGCCGCCGCTGACCCGCTGGCGAAGATTGGAGTCAAGGCATGACGATCCTTGTAACAGGTGCGACGGGCCGGATGGGCAGTCGGCTCGTGCCGCGACTGCTCAGCAACGGCGAGCACGTACGCGTCCTCGTGCGTTCTTCTGATCGGGCACAGAGGCTCTCGGATATGGGCGCCGAGGTCGTGGGGGGCGACGTCCTCGACACGGCGACACTCGCGCCGGCGGTCAAGGGCGCAACGACGGTGCTGCACCTTGCCGGCGCATTTCATGGCGTCTCTGAGGACGACATGATGGCCATCAACCATGGCGGTGCCGTCGCCATGGGCGAGGCGGCGGCGGATGCCGGGGTGGGGCAGTTCGTCCTTTCGAGCAGCGGCCTCATCTACGCGGGAGGACGCGGTTGACCCGCCGTCGAGGGCGACCCGCTGGCGGAAGCGCCGAACCCGTGGGCGGCAAGCAAGCAGGCCGCCGAAAGGGATCTACTAGACCTCGCGGCTCGTAGCGGCCTGCCTGTGACGATCGCCCGGTTCGCCTTCGTCTACGGCGATGGCGACACTCACTTGGCCGAGGCGGTAGGTTTCTTTGCCACGTGGGCGTCGTACGAGCGAATGCACATGCTCCACCACGCCGACGTGAGCCAAGCGATCCTACGCATCGTGCGTTCGCCGGTGTCGGGCACCCGTATCTTCAATATTGCCGACGATGCGCCGATGACCGCGTTCGAGCTACTACGACTTCACAGAGCATCCGCCAATGACGATGCCGCGACGACGACCGCCGATCCGTGGGCCCGACTGCTCGACACGTCGCGCATCCGCGGCGAGCTAGGCTTCCGTCCAATTCACCCGACCCTGTACGCCGCGCAAGCAGCCGGCGCATCTGTAACGGTCGCGGAACGTATCCGGTTCTGACGATGTTGTCACGAGTCGGTCAGCTCGCAACAGTTGTTCCAGGACAGATCAGGTGTCGCGGCCTGTCGGTGGTGGCCGACGGGCCGCGACACGAGCACCCGTATCGGTGTCAGCGACCGAGCAACGTGCGTTGCCACTCGTTGTGATGGTGGCCCGAGGGCGGCGTCAGATTGTCGAGCTTCTCGATCTGCTCGGCGGTCAGTTCGATGTCGTCGGCAGCTGTGTTTTCCTCCACCCGGGCGACGCGCTTGGTGCCGGGGATAGGGGCGATGTCGGTGCCCCTGGTGAGCAGCCACGCGATGGCGACCTGAGCCGACGTGACGCCGATTTCCTTGGCGATGCCGGCGAGCTCGTCGACGATCGCCAGATTCTTGTCGAAGTTCTCTGCGTCGAAGCGTGGACTGGTCCTGCGCCAGTCGTCCTCCGCCAATGCCTCGCGGGAGCGAACGGCACCCGTAAGGAAGCCGTTTCCGAGCGGCGCGTAGGGCACGAACCCGATGCCCAACTCTCTCAGCGCGGGCAGCACCTCCGGCTCAGGGTCGCGGGTCCAGATCGAATATTGCGACTGGACCGCGGTGATCGGATACACGGCATGGCCGCGGCGAATCGTGGTGGCACTCGCCTCGGACAAGCCGACGTGCCGGATCTTGCCCTCGGTGACGAGCTCGCCCATCGCGCCGACTGTCTCTTCGATCGGCGTGTTCGGATCCACCCGGTGCTGGTAATAGAGGTCGAGGTAGTCCGTACCAAGCCGCTTGAGTGAGCCCTCAAGCGCAATCCGGATGTTCGCTGGACTGCTGTCCAAGTGGCCGCGGCCTTCACCGATGTGCGAGATGAAACCGAATTTCGACGCTAGGACGACGCTGTCGCGCCGCCCCTTGAGGGCTCTTGCGAGGAGTTCCTCGTTGGTGAACGGTCCGTAGATCTCTGCGGTGTCGATGTGGGTGACGCCCAGGTCCAGCGCACGGTGGATGGCACGGATGGATTCGGCGTCGTCGGTGCCTGCTCCTGTGTAGGCACTTGACATGCCCATGCAACCCAGGCCAATGCGGGTGACGTCCAACGTCCCCAACTGTACGTGTTTCATTCCTCGTGACCTCCTGGTTGGTCGTCGGCCTCATCCGAGGCGGCTCTCGATGTCCGCCGCGTCTGCGGCGATCCGCGCAATGAGGGTGCTTGCATAGTCCACCAGGACACTCACTGTCTCCGGTGCCGCGCGATCAGGTGCCATCGTCTCGACGTCGTTCATATATCGCTGCACCGCCGGGATGGCGGCGCGAAATCGCTGCGCCTGCGTCACGAGATCGGATTGCTCGATGCCGGCGGTGTATCCCTCGGCGAGCAGCTTGGTCGCCTCGTCCAGGTAACCGAGCAGCTGATCGCCGTCGTGGAAGTGATAGATCTGGGTGTGGTTACGAAGGTTGCTCGTCGACGTCTGATTCGAGAACTCGCTGACGTCGACACAAAGCGACCCGAACACCAGGCCGGTACCTACCAAAGAATTCCGCGCGTTCGCGATCATCTCCGCCGCGTCCTGTGGGAGGAGGAAGCCGTCCCGGACGTTGCGCTCGGCTGCCTCGGTCACCGCCTCGACGTAGGCATCATGACTCGGATACAGGCAATTGAGCGTCGCGGTCTCGAACGGCACATGCACGCCGAAGTTGCCCTGGAATCCGTAGGGACCCGGATTCGTCCCCTCTTCGGTCGCGGTCGGCACCGCGAGCGTCGCAAGCCGAATGCCGCCCTTCGCATTGCGATGCTTGTCGCGGACAGCGGTCGGCGGTCGCGTCGGCGTCCATTCCGGCAGCGGGGAATGCGGTGGCGGGGTTCCGCAGTCAATCCAACGGACCATTGCATCCATCCCAGCGGAAATGACCGCGTGGGCAGCGGTGCGGCACAAGGCCGGAGTTGCATCAGCCGCGCCCCATGCGGGCAGTTCCTGCACCGGCAGATCCGGAAGGTCGCGACGATGAACCGCTACGTCGATCATGCGTGACTGGGCGTCGACGTGAGATGTGCCGGTGATCCACCACGTCCTGAACCGGTCCGTGTCAGGCTGGCGACCCGACACGAAGGCCCCGCCGTAGTTGTCCCACTCGCTCTCGGTGAGGATCTTCATTACTGGGATGTCGAGATCGTGGCGGACCTGTCCGCCACAGATCAGAAGGATCACGCCGTCCACGACCGGCGCACGGGGATGAATCGCGTTCACGTAGACCGCGAGGTGAATCGCGGAGCGAGAGTGACCGCCCGCGATCAGGTGTCGCACGTCAAGGCCGCCCATGACCTGCGGCACCGCGCGCACTGCTTTCATGCCTTGGGCGAAGATGTCGTAGGTGAGGTGGTCGTCGAGACCGAAGACGTCGCTCGTGTCGCTGACCCACGGTATGTCAAGGGCGGCATAACGTTCCGGGCTCCAGTGCTTCAGCCCGTTCGGCGAGGAATGGACAGCCTCGTACTGCGCGGCGATCCCAACGTACGCGTGACCTGCGCGTAGCAGGTACTCGTGGTTGCGCTGCCACCAGACCGGATTGTCGAAGAACCCCGTCGAATTCGTCCACTCGACGAAGACGGTTCCGGTAAAGGTAGCCGAATCGGTCGGTCGGTAGACCATCATCCGTGTCGTGTAGGGGTGTCCCTTCGAGCGGATCTTCGCGGTCGGCGGCGCGGGATCGTTGTTGACGGTTGGGACCGGCGCGTCGTACCAGTTCGCGGTGCCCGAGTAGAAGAATTCGTCGGCGACGTAGCCCCATCTCCCGAGGTCGACATCCGTTTGGAGGAAAGGATAGTTGCGGCCGGGACTGCCCGCCGGATCCGCCTCGATCGGGCCTACCACCTCTGGCGTGGGCACGGCCTCGCCCCGCGGGGAGACGCCTGCGGGCAGTGAGCCGATCACCTGTTTTCCGCGCTTGCCATCAGGTTGTTCGGCACCGACGAGCTGAGCTCGTCGAGGGTCCACCCGCCGTCGGTCTCGATGGCGGCAAGAGCACCGACCATGCCCGCCAGCCGACCGATATAACCTTCGCGTACCTCGAAGAAGCAGCCGTTGATCTCACGCGCCTCGTCCGACAGCAAGTACACCGTCATTGGCGCCACCATGGCCGGATCCCAACGCGGGACATTCGGCACACCGGCTCGCGTGACCTTCGGGTCGAAGACGAATTTCTCAGATCGCTCCTTGACGACGACGTCTAAACAATCTGGTTGCGGCACGTGGGCTGATCGAGTTCACTGTCACGCCGTAAGGTCCGAGTTCTTCGGACAGGCTGTTCGTCAGCGCGGCGACGGCACCCTTCGAGGTTCCATAGTTCGAGAAGCCCGGGGCCGTGATATACGGCCCGCTTCCCGAACAGAACGTGACGATCGCGCCGTGGCCCTGTTCACGCAAAATCGGAGCAGCAGCACGCAAGACGGTGAAGGTGCCCTTGACGTTGACTCGCATGACGTCATCCCATTGCTCTTCGGTCATATCGCAGAAGAAACCGTTGCCGGTCACCGTCAACGCGCCCGCCAGGTGCGGGGTGCGTTCGGTCCAATCAAGACACTCGCGAGCGAACGAGCGCCGGGCAAGACGCAATTCCTCGACATTCACGCCCAGCTTCGCAAGCCACGCTTCTCCTCGCGGGGCTACTTCGTACTCCCGGTTGCCGCGCGCGCGTATGAGCTTCGACGATTCCAACTTCTGCCTCATTTCTACGGCCACGCGTCCTGCGAGATGGTCGTAACAGGATCGCGCGGTGCGCAGGGCTTCGATCCGCGGATCGTGGACGATATTTCGCACCGGCGATGCAGTTGCGATCGTTCCTAGGGCCTCCAGAGCATAGGCCACTTCAGGCTTGGCGATTCTGTAAAGGCGCTGGCGTCCCGAAATCTCGGCTCGAAGCAATCCGCCATCCACGAGTTTGGAGAGGTGCCCACTGGCCGATTGCGCTGAAATTCCGGCCAGTCGCGCCAATTCACCCGCGGGCAAGGCCTTCTCGTCCAAGAGCGCGATCAAGATTGCGGCTCGGGCGTTCTCGCCGATCAGTTCACCGACTGCTGCGATTGGATATGTAGCGTTCATAGGAGAATGATAATGCAAATTCGTCCGCCACGTTTCATCTGCGCGTGAAACATCGTCGCGACGCCGGGCTTAGGATCGTGCTGGAGGAGACAACGGAAATGATTACGCTCTGCATCCGCTACACAATCGACCAGAATCAATATCGGAATTTCGAGGAATATGTCCGCGCAATTCTGGAACCGATCCGTCGAAGTGGAGGCGAACTTGTCGGCTACTTCCTGCCGACAAAACTCGCCGGGCCGACGAACACGGCTCTCGCTCTGATCGATTTTTCGAGTCTTGATGCCTACGAGAAATATCGCGAGGCGTTCGGCGCGGATGCGGCTGCTGTAGCTAGCGTCGCGGCAGTTGAAAAGTCCGGCTGCATCCTGTGTGAGGACCGATCGTTCCTGCGGCGCATTGTGTGAGGACAAGAGTGGCAGATTGTTCGAATCGGTAAGCCCGACCGAATTCTAAACGCTAAAGGGAGGCAAGTAGCGCTTGCCCGGTTGCGGGTCAGTCGCCACCGCAACTCGCTTCGATCTCTTTCTCGGTCGGTCCTCGCTCCAAGTGCCTCGGGCGCTGTGACTCGGGTGCCCGCCAAAAAATTCTCCCCTGAGGATCGATGTATCCCCATTCGTTCTTGGAAATCGAAACTTGGTCAAAATCTCCTGGTGGGCCGAGGATCTCAGCGAATTGCGGCCGAACAACGAAAGTGCCGGACTGGTCGATAATGCCCCACTTATCGCCAAGCTTTACGTTTGCAAGACCGTGCGAGAATGGCTGAGCGTTGTCGAATTTGGGCTCGATGAGGAATTTTCCTGTATTGTCGATGAATCCCCAATGGCCTCCGCTCTGCACTGCGGCCGAACCCTCTGCAAAAGGGAGAGCTGTCTCGAACGGGCCAGCTATTTTCACTCGCCCACTCGCATCGATGTAGCGGTACGGATCCTCTTCCTTCAGTTGTGCTGGCGCAAGCCCCTCACTAAATCCCCAGGGGGTATTGACGTTTCGGAGAATCACGTCTCCCGATGCGTCGATCAATTCTTGCTCGCCGGCATCAGTCGTAACGATCGCTCGACCATTCGAAAACGAGCCGGCACTCTTGTACTGAAAGGGAATGACGGTTCCACCCTTTACATTAATGAACCCCCAATGACTCCCCAATCTGGCCGCGGAGAGCCCTTCGGACAATCCTAGAAGTTCGTCGAAGCGAGGCTCAACTACCCATTCTCCCATCTTGCCGATGATGCCTTTGCGACCCCGCACGACGGCGCCGGCATGACCCTCCGAAAAATCGAAAACGGAATCGAATTTGGCAGGAATCACTACTCGCCCGGTTTTGTCGATGAAGCCAAACTGTTGCCCGATCTTAACGGGAGCACGATCCTCGGAGAATTTGCCCGCAGCATCGTACTGAGGAGCGATTACGATCGTCCCCTCTTCGTCGATGTAGCCGTATTTCCGACATACCAATATCGCAGATCGCCCATCACTGAATTCTGAAGCCCAGAAAAAACGGGCGGGGATTACGATCTTCCCAGAGGAATCAATGAATCCGAACCGGCCCTGTTGGATAATCGGAAATAAGGCTGGTGGCTTTTCTCGAGCAGGAAGTATTACAAAGAGGCACTTACTACTGATCGTGACCAAGCACGCCGCCCGAATGAAGGCTCGGATCGCAAATCGACCATTCATAGCCATTGCGTTCCTTACTGACGTCTTTCGGATGTTTTGAAAGCCGACTAAATGCACGACAATTATGAGGATATGTGGAGGCGGGGGGAGTCGAACCCCCGTCCGAAAAGCCTTGCAACTCGAAGACTACATGCTTGTCCCGTTCCGATTGTTTCACCGGGGGAGCTCAGAGCGGGCAAGACGCGCTCCCGGCTAGTCCGATGATCTTACCGCCGCATTACGGACCGAAACGCGACGGCCAGCCTACTGTGTGACGCCTCATCTCAACCGCGTAGGCGACGGTTAAGGAGACGCGCTAGCTAATTTTATCTAGGCAGCGAGAGCCAACTGTGAGTTGCCAGTTGTGTTGTTCCACCCGATAGCGGGCAGGTGGGGCCCGGCATGCCTTCGAGCCGCGACAGCTTCCGTCGAAACCGTGTCGCCCCCGTTGGAGACCCCATTTTAACATTTTCGGGCAATCTGTGCTGGCTGCCGCGGCCGAGTCGCTAATGACCTGAAAACAAATGGCTTCGTTTGGTGGGTTTTAGCCGGCTTATCCGGAGAGCAATGCTATACGCCCAGGAACGCTTCGCCCGAATGTCAGTTGACACTCCCGCCGACCGTTTTCATAATCGCAAATAGGCAACTTCAATATGAAAGAGCGCCAAAAATCGCTCGATAGAGCGCTGGAGGAAGCGGTATCGCGCGCGCTGCGTGATAATCTCGCTCCGCTTCAGCGCACTGCCGACGAACTGCATCAGGCTTACGCCGATCTGGTGGCGGCCTGTTCGTCTACCCGGCCGAGCAACGCTCTTCCGGCGATGCTTCGCGCGCAGACGGCGGCATCCTCACTCGCGGCGGGGCTTTCCGTGCTTTCGAATTTTGTTGCTGTAGCGCTGAAGCCTCGCGATTCTTCGGCGGCATTTGAGGCTGAGGATTTAGCGGAGGCGGCTTCATCAGTTGCAAACGCGCAAGTGCGCGCGCCATCGTCTCCGGCTGCGGTGGAGGAACCAGAAGAAGAAGCGGCATCCGAGCCGGCGCACGAAGCGCCCGCACCGACCGCGCATGTGGCGCAGGCGGAAGCTCCGGTCGCTGAGCAATCTGAACAATCTGCCCAGTCTGCCCAGGCCGAAGTGATGGCCGATCAGGCGGCCGTCGTTGAATCGCAAGCCTTCAACGTGGCCAGCCTGCCACCCGAATTTCAAGACCTGCATCGCCGCGCGAATCGAGTAGCCAAAGTGGCCATGCAGGACATCAAACTATTGCGGCCCAAAGACGTGAATGGGCTCGCGAGCATAAGGACATCTGTGACCGGTTACGTCAGTGATCTCGACAAAGCCCGAAAAGAATACGACCGCCGTTTCCGCGCGATTCAGGAGCATCCCGTGGATTATTTCCATCACTGGATGGTGGAAATTCTCGCCGAGGGAGATGAGGAAGCCCTCGGAGAATATCCGTATCCCTCGCCCGTTCTGCGGCACTAGAATAACCACCATGAAATCTCGGTCCGCTGGCTGCACATCGCCGGGGCTTGGCTTATTTTTGTTCAGCACCGCGTCAGTCCGCGGAGACCGCATTCTCGCGGCAAGCCGCACCGGATGATGCGCTGCGTCGAAAACCCCGGCCAATCTTCAGGCGGCTGCAAGCAGCTGGAGGATTTGTCGCGGCGCTGAAAGAGAAGAATCCGGCCTCGGCCTACGCGAAATCTGAGCGCTTTCGCGAATCAGAAAATTCCGGAACGTCCATGGGACCGGGCAGCTCTTGCGCTGGGCTATTTCGACTATGTCGCAACAATTATCGCCGACGCCGCCAAATGGCTTGCCCGCGCGCAATCCTATCCGCTGCTCCGCGACTACGCTTTCTACTGGATTGCGGAAACGAATTTGCGCTCAGCAACGCAAGGCGATGCAATTGCGCAACTGCAAAATTGCGCGCCAATTTCCCGATTCCGTGATGACCGATCAGGCTATGGAGTCTCTGGCGGAGCCGCCATCGCGCTCAATCAGCCGACCGTAGCATCTCGGCGCTTGGACGCTTATCCCGCGACGAAGACCAAGCCGGCGCTGCTTTTTCTGCGCGGGGAAGCTCGCGAACATGCCGGCCAGCCCGCTCGAGGCCGTGAGCCGACTATCAGCAGCTCTACCTCCGCTTTCCGACTCGCCAGCAGGCCCGGCAGGCCATGTCGAAACTCGATTTTCTCCGCACCACCTTGAAGACCAATTATCCGGAAATTCCGCTTGAAGAACGCTTCGCCCATGCAGACACTCTGTTCAACGGCAGACTCTGGAGCGAAGCGCGAACCGAATATGCGCAACTGCTGCCGCAGCTTTCCGGCGCCGATCTGGAGCGCGCCGAATTGCGCATTCTCGAGTGCGGCGTTGTCGCTTGGCGGCGGACTTTCCGACCTTGCTGCGCTTGCAAATTACCGACCCTGATGTCGACGCGGAGAGATTTTTCACTCTCGCCCAGTATTACCGCAACGTCTCAGCCGGATTCGCAGATGCCCGCGGCCGTGGAATCGGCTGCGTCGCGCGCGCCGCAAAGCAGCTGGGCCGAGCAGGCGCTCTTTCTGGCGGGGAATTATTATTGGGTGCAGCTTGATCGCGACCGCGCCTCCGGATATTACAAGCGCGTCGCAGATAATTTCGCCACGTCGCCCGACGCCGTTCCTCACAGTGGCGCGTCGCTTGGACCGCTGTTCTGAAGCGCACACCCGATGCTGCCAGCCTGGTCGCAGACTACTTGCGACGTGTTCCCGGCTCGCAATTCACGCCTGATTCGCTGTATTGGCTCGGCCGTCTCGCGGAAGAAGCTGACGATCCCAAACTGGCGCGCGCTTACTACGGAAAGCTCCAAACCGCTACCCACAAAACTATTTCGCAGAGCCTTGCCGCTACTCGTGAGCACGCTTGGGCAGCGGCGCCGTGGAAGATCCCGATGTGCTCGACACGATTCCTGCTGTTCCGCCGGCCGGCTCTGGGCGATACGATTCCACCGGCCGCTGCCGATCGCCAGGCGCGCGCCGACGCCTTGCGCACGATTGCGTTCGATTCTTCCGCCGAGCTCGAACTGCGGGCTGCCTATGCTGCCACGGGCGAGCCGCGCCTACTGCTCGAGGTGGCGCAGCAGGCGATCGCCGCGCGGTCACTGCGGAGTCGCCATCGTCGCTGTGCGGCAGATTTTCACTCAGCTTGAATCTCGCCCTTTCGACACGGTTCCGCGCGAAGTCTGGCTCGCCGCTTATCCCCTGCCGTTCGCCGGCCCAATTCATCAATGGTCCGCGCATGTGGGTCTTGCTCCGTCGCTTACTGCCGGGCTGATTCGCCAGGAATCGGCGTTCGATCCCGACGCGCGCTCGGGGGCGAACGCCTACGGACTGATGCAGCTGCTTCCGAAAACCGCGAAGCGGCTGGCCCGCAGCGCAAAGATCGGATACTCGCGCGGCCGCCTTGTTGACCCTGATTACAACGTGCGCCTCGGTACGCTCTATCTCTCCGGCCTGCAAAAGGATTTCGGAAGTGTGGAATCGGCGTTGGCCGCGTACAATGCGGGAGAAGAGCGCGTGGCGCAATGGAATGCAGGGCAGCACTACCGCGAAATCGCGGAATTTGTGGATTCGATTCCGTTCACTGAAACCCGCGAGTACGTCGAAATCGTCACGCGCAACGCAGACATTTACCGCAAACTCTACGGAGCGCAGCCACAGAATGAACCCCGTCAAAGCCGAACGCGCCATCGCCACTAACCGAACGCCTCTCCGCCAAAGCCGCGCAATTCACCGAATCCGTGATTCGCGAAATGACGCGCCTTGCGCTGCAATACGGCGCCGTGAATTTATCGCAAGGATTTCCGGATTTTGCCGCCCCGGCCGAGATCAAGCGCGCTGCTCAGGAAGCGATCGCTGCGGATATCAATCAGTACGCCATCACATGGGGAGCAAAATCGCTGCGCAATGCTATCGCCGAGAAATTCGAGCGCACCAGCGGCTTTGCCATTGATCCAGAGCGCGAAATCACGGTTTGCTGCGGTTCCACTGAGGCGATGATGTCCTCGATGATGGCTATCATCAATCCAGGAGATGAAGTTGTCGTCTTCGAGCCGTTCTATGAAAATTATGGTCCGGACGCGATTCTCTCCGGGGCGAAGCCGCGATTTCGTAAAGCTTCACGCGCCCGACTGGACATTCGACCCCGAAGAATTAGCTGCAGCCTTCACGCCTGCTACGAAGGCAATCATCCTCAACACGCCGAACAATCCCACCGGGAAAGTCTTCACTCGCCCTGAGCTTGAGAAGATTCGCGATCTGTGCGTGCGCTGGAATGCGTTCGCCATCACTGACGAAATCTACGAGCACATGCTTTACGACGGCGCGCAAGCACATCTCCATGGCCACTTTAGATGGCATGCGCGAACGTACCATCACAATCAACGCGCTCTCGAAAACGTATAGCGTTACCGGCTGGCGCGTCGGCTGGGCTATCGCGCCGCCCGAAGTGACTTCGGCGATTCGCAAAGTGCACGATTTTCTCACCGTAGGCGCGGCCGCACCGCTGCAGGCAGCGGGAGCCGTGGCGCTCCAGTCGCCGCCAAGCTACTACGAAAATCTTGCCAAGGAATATCTCGCCCGCCGGGATCGCCTGCTCGGCATCCTCACCGGCGCGGGGTTCCAATGCTTCAAGCCGCATGGCGCCTACTACATCATGACGGACATCAGCGCCTTCGGTTTTCCGGACGATGTCGCGTTCGCAAAATATCTGGTGAAAGATATCGGGGTCGCCGCCGTTCCCGGCTCGAGTTTCTATCGCAATCCCGCCGACGGCCGCACGCACCTGCGTTTCACATTCTGCAAGACGGAAAAAACATTCCAGGCTGCCGCCGAGCGCCTCGCCAAACTCAAAGCAAGCTGACTCGCCTTGCTTTCTAGCGGCCGCCAGACACCTATGCTAAAATCCGCGAGGTTTTCATCGAGGAGATAACGGCATGGCGATGGAGTTCGATCTAATTCGACCTGGCACGAAGCTCACTGCCAATGGGGAAGGCGAAGCGCACGAAATCAGCTCGAGCGCCACGCGCACTTTCATGTGCTGGATTGAAATTACCGACCAGATCGAACAGGAGTCCGTCGACGTCTCGATCTACGGCTCTGAAGATGGGCAAGCATGGGGAAAAATGCCGCTACTGAAAATGCCGCAGCGGTTTTATCGCGGCGATACACGCCAGATTCTCGATCTCTCCATGAAACCTGAAATTCGCTTCCTGCGCGCCAAGTGGGAACTCGCCCGCTGGGGACGCGTGGCCCCGCATCCTATGTTTGTTCTTGGTTTTCGTCTTACGGAAGTCCCTGCATTCGTTCAGCAAGCCGCCACTCGCTAGCAGCACCCTGTCACCGGTTATTTCGGCGCGCCATTCTCCGATACCACTTTCTCGTCGCGAATCTTCTGAATCACCTCTGCGCGCATCTCTTTTGCGTGGGCGCCTGCCGGGCTATTGGGATCGATCTTCAAATAGGCATCAATGTCTTCGAGCAGCGCTGGATAATCCTTTCTCTCGCATGTGAACGTTCGCGAGCAACCGGTAGATGATCGGGGCATTGGGCATCAACGATCGCGCCTGCTCACCGGCTTTCTTCGCTTCTGCAAGCTGATTTTCAGCCAGACAAGCGCTGCCTAGTTCGTAGTAACCAAGCCAGAAATTCGGACTCAGCTCGAGTCCGCGCCGGATCATCTTTTCGCCGCCTGTATTATCGGCCTTATCTAGCAGTATCGTTCCCATTCCAATTACCGGCTCGCCGTACGTGTTTTTGCTCAACTCCATCGATTTCCCGAAAATTGTTCTCGGCGTCATCGCGCTTGGCGAGTTGAAGATAGGTCATTCCAATCTGGTAGTACGCTTCATAGTAGTCTGGCGCGATGGCGATGGCATCTTGAAAATCCTTCAACCCGGCATTCAGATTCTTTCCGTAGTAGATTTTCTGTTTGCCCGAATACATCAGGTCGCGCGCCTTTCTGGGCATCGAAAGTTCGTGCGCGGACACTGTCGCGCCGTTGGGCATTTGCTGATTTGCTGTGGATCGTTTCAGATAAATCGTCATGCCACGCGTTTCGCCGCCGCCTACGCTGATCGCGCTGCTGTACGGCTCGTAACCGTTCATCCTGGCTTCGATCTGATAGTTACCGCGAGCGAGGCCGCTGAAGTCAAATCGGCCTGATTCATTCGTCACCACCTGCGCCTGCATCACCCCGCTTGCGCCGCGCAAAGTAACTTCTACACGAGTCAAAATCTGCTGGGTCTGCTCGTCATAGGCTCTGCCGCTGACGCCGAACATCTCTTTCCCGAATTGGAACGCGCTGGCAAACGGGGAACAGCAAACGCTCGCCAGGCAGACACACCAACAGAAAGGAACGAAAAAAGCGGTTGCTGAGCCACTGCATGGCCCACCTCCGCGCAAATAGATTTGCGCGGAATAGTACACCTGCTGTCAAGTAGATTTGGATTAATTCTAAGTCTGATGTTTCAGAGACGGCTGGTTAAATCGGATTCAAATCGAACGTTTGCAGGTAGGCGGGAATCGTTACCGGCCATTTGAATTGCGCGGTCACCGCGTCGCGCAGAGAATTGAGGGCCACAGGTTCGCCGTGCACCAGAAAAGTTTGCCGGGGCGGTGCAGTAAATCCTGAAAGCCAGCGCAGCAACTCGCTTTTTCCGGCATGCGCCGAAAGCTGTCCCATCGAAACCACTTGCGACCGTACGGGCACCTGTTGGCCGAACAAACTGATGAACTTCGCTCCGTCCTGAAGGGCTTGGCCTTTGGTTCCTTCCGCCTGATAGCCAACGAGCAGCACCGTATTGCGCGCATCGGGCAGCCGCTGCGCCAGATGATGCAGCACGCGTCCGCCTGTGGCCATGCCGCTCGCCGAAATGATGATGCACGGCGTCATTACGTTGTTGATTCTCTTCGAATCATCCACCGTGCGCGTCAGATGAACGAGCTTCATATTGAGCGGATCGCCCAGCCCGTGCTGCTCCTCTTGATGTAGTCGGAATCGTGGTCCTCGGGATGGCGCACATAAATGTCGGTCACGTTGATCGCCATGGGACTATCCACGTACACCGGCAGCACAGGAATTCGCTTCTGGTCTACGAGTTCACGCAAGTAGTACATCAGCATTTGTGTGCGATCCACCGCGAACGCGGGAATCACGATCACACCGCCGCGCTTCACCGTGTCGTTGATCACGCTCGCCAGTTCATCGGCAACCGAGCCGGCCGGATGATCGCGATCGCCATAGGTCGATTCGCAGAGCAGGTAATCGGCGCGGCTGGGTGGCTCCGGGTCTTTGAGAATGGGCTGGTTGTAGCGGCCGATGTCGCCCGAAAATACTACGAGGATTTGCTTCCCGTTCTCGGTGATTGTCAGTTCGAGCCAGGAGGAGCCAAGAATGTGCCCCGCATCGTGCGGCATCACGGAAAATTGCGGGCTGATCGTGAATGGTGCCGCGCGCGGAATTTCGCGAAACTGCTTCAGTGCGGCTTGCGATTCCGCAACCGTGTACAGCGGAAGCGGCGGCTTGTGCTGGCTGTAACCTTTCTTCGCGATGTACTGCGCGTCCTCTTCCTGCAGGTGCGCTGAATCGGGAAGCAGGAGTTGGCACAGTTCGTTCGTCGCTGCGTTCGCGTAAAATGGGCCGCGATATCCCAGGCGCACGAGCCGCGGCATGTAGCCCGTGTGATCGATGTGCGCGTGTGTCAGGACCACCCAGTCGATCGTCGCCGGATCAACGGGCGGTTGGTTCCAGTTGCGCTGTTCGAGCTCGTTCGAGCCCTGAAATAGGCCGCAGTCCACCAGCAGTCGCTTGCCTTCCGCTTCCACCAGATATTTCGAGCCTGTGACGGTGCCGGCTGCGCCGAGAAAAGTGATCTTCGCCATGGGGCAGGTATTCTAAGCCGACAGCTGCACAAATCGTTCGCGATTCTTCAGTAGGGCACAGCACGCCGAAGACACGCCTGCAGATCTTGCTACAACTCTTGACCGCTTCAAGCGAGTGCCTTACGCTCTCTGACTCGTCAGCAAGCGCACAGCCAGCGAGGCCACATGAAGATTTCGATCGTCGCAATGTTCACGCTCCTCATCGCATCGGCAGCCGCCGCGCAGGGTTTGCCGTCATCTTCGCTCACGCGCGGCACTTGGGAACTCGGAGTCTTCGCGGGCGGCGGCGACGGCCTTGGAAAATCTGACAATACGCAGTTTCTAGTCGCGGGAGGCCGCGGCGGTCTGGTTCTTACTGGAGAACACCTGCCAGGAATCCTGCGCGGCAATTTCGAGTGGGCCGTCGAAGTGATACCTGTCTACATTGTTTTTCCGCCCAATCGCGGCATATATGGCGGCAGCGTCAAGCCTTTCCTCTGGGAATGGAACTTCACGCATTTCCAAAAAGTCTCGCCGTTCTTTGGAGTGGCCGGCGGCGCTCTGTTCACGCGCGCCAATATTCCTCCGGGCGATACTTCCACGGTCAACTTCACGCCGCAGATCGATCTCGGCTTTCACCTCTTCACGCGCCAAAGCCGCGCCATGACGTTCGAAATGGACATCGTCCATCACTCCAACGCCAGCATCGGCAACCAAAACCCCGGCTACAACGCCTCGGTTTTCTTCACGCTGGGCTACGTCTGGTATAAGACCCACAAGTAGCACCACAAGGGGCACGATGTTTCGTGCTTTCAGAACCGGGATGCTATAAAATTATTCAACCAAGCTAAAACGTGGGGCCGTAGCGCAGTTGGGAGCGCGCCTCGATGGCATCGAGGAGGTCACGGGTTCGAACCCCGTCGGCTCCACCAATGTCCGCAATGACATTCTTCGTTTACACACTTCAGAGTCAATCCACCGGTCGCTACTACATCGGGTAGATTTTTGGCGCGCGCTTACTAAGCGGTGGCACCAAGGTACGCGCGGCGAACCTGATCGTTTGATCGAAGCTCTTCACTCGGCCCTTCGAGCGTTATACGGCCCCATTCCATCACGTAGGTGCGTTGAGAGATTTCCAGCGCGTAATCCGCGTTTTGCGCGGCAACGAGAATCGTGACCCCTTCCTTCGCAATTCTTTGAACCAATTGAAAAACTTGATCCACCATGATGGGCGCCAGACCCAGCGACGGCTCGTCCAACAGCAGCAGCAGCGGTTCAGCCATCAGCCCACGCCCGATCGCGCACATTTGTTGCTCGCCCCCTGAAAGGGTTCCGGCGAGCTGTTTGCGGCGCTCTTTCAGCCTCGGAAAAAGTTCGTAGATCCGTTCCAGATTCGCGTGAGCCTTCGAACGCAGGTGCGACGAAAATCCTCCCATCAGGAGATTTTCCTCCACCGTCATGCGCGCCCACAATTGACGCCCCTCCGGAACAAGCGAGAGATGATGTTGCACGCGCTCGTGCGCCGGCTCGGACGAGACGTCCTTTCCGTCGAATATGATTTTGCCTTTTCGTACCGGCAGCAATCCTGCGAGCGCCTTGAGCAGTGTCGTCTTGCCGGCGCCGTTTGGCCCAATGAGGCTGACGACCTGCCGGCGATCCACTTCAAGGCTAACGTCCCAAACAACGCGAGTCGCTCCGTAACCCACGTCGAGGTTGTCAACTGTGAGCAGTCGCTCCGAATTTTGAGGTTCTGCCATCTATTTGTGCGCCGCCTTGCCGATGTACGCTTCGATCACCGCGGGGTTATTCTGCACGGCTTCGGGAGGCCCCTCGGCAAGCTTCTGCCCGGAATTCATCACGATCACGCGATCGCAGATTGACATGATGGCTTTCAGGTTGTGCTCGACATAAAGAATCGAGGTGCCGGCGCGGCGGATGTCGCACAAAAGTTCCAGGATCGACGCCGCTTCCGTCTGCGTGAGCCCGCTGCACACTTCGTCGCACAGCAAAAGACTCGGGCGCGCCGCAAGAGTTCGCGCCAATTCCAACCTTTTCATATCGCCCACCGACAGCGCCGAGGCTGGCATGAGAGAAAGGTGAGCGAGCGCCACCCGCTCCAGAAATTCCATCGCGGTTTTCTTTTCGTTCGCCGGTCGCTTGCCGCGGCCAAAGCGGAGCCCGACCTCGACATTTTCGAGAACCGAAAGCCCTCGAAACGGTTTCGGAATTTGATGCGTTCGCACGATTCCGGCGCGGACGGAATGATAAGGCTTCGCTCCCGACATTTCGTGTCCCTGAAACACGATCGATCCGGACGTGGGCTGGATCGAGCCCGCGATGATGCTGAGCAGAGTCGTCTTGCCGGCTCCATTCGGTCCGATGAGGCCAAACAGCCCTCCTTCTTCCACTTCGAAACTCACATCCTTCACGGCGGCGAGTCCGGCAAAATTTTTCGAAAGGCGATCGAGTTTAAGTATGGGCGCCAACGCCGGTCCTCGCTTTCACGAAACGGACTAATTGATTGATCAATCCAAGCACTCCGCCGGGCTCAAACAAAATAATCAGAATCAGCAGGGCGCCGTAAAGCAGCAAATGAAACTGAGGAAACGAAGCAATCAGCTCCTCCTGCACAAGACCATATACAACGGCGCCGATCACCGGCCCCCAGACAGTTCCTATTCCTCCAATGATGGGCATCAGCAGTATCGCAACGCTGATGTCGAATCCAAAAACGCCGTTGGGATGAACGAATGCCGAGTATCCAGCATAAACGCCGCCCGCTGCGGCTGCCAGAGCGGCGGCGATCGCGTGAGCCAGCAGCTTCGTTCCGTAGGGATTCACTCCGAGATCAGAAGCGGCATCTTCATCTTCGCGAATAGAGATCAGCGCCAAACCGAGCTTGGAATGTCGGATCCACATGGAAATGGCCACAGCGCCAGCGGCAAGGCCCAGCGCCATGTAGAAATGCAGATGCTGATTAAAGGCGCCTTTTTCGGTGATGCGGTAACCGCTCGCACCGCCGGTCACAGCCAGATTCGTCATCACCACGCGCACAGCTTCGCTCACGCCAATCGTCGCGATTGCAAAGTATGGCCCTCGCAACCGAAAAGTGGGCAGACCTACCAGGAGCGAAATGATCGCGCCCACCAGCGCCGCCAATGCCAGGGAGGACAAGCGGTCCAGCCCCGCATTGAGCGAGATCGCCGTAGCGTAAGCACCGAGACCGTAAAACACCGCAAAGCCAAACGAGACTTGGCCTGCGAAGCCACCCAGAATATTCCAGGCGACGCTGGCGGTGATCCACACGAGCGAGATAAACATCAGCCGAATGGTGTTAGGCCCAGGGCCAACCAGCGGAACCAGCGCTAAAACGAGAAGAAGAACAAGAGGCGGGGCGATTGCCACCAATTTCGAAACGGAAGGCTTATTCCCAGCAGCATGCTGCGTCATGCGAGGCGGTGCCGCTTCTTCCAAAGACCCGCCACTCCATCTGGAAGTATCACTAGCGCGAGCACAAGCAGAGAAAACGAAATCGCCGGTTGGTAACCGGACGGAATTACCAAAATACTGAATGTTTCCACGAGCGCCAGGATCAATGCCCCCACTGCCACGCCTGCAAAGGATTCAAGCCCTCCTAAAACGATGATCACAAACGCGCGAAGCAGAAACGATCCTCCAAAATCCGGCGTGAAGGAATACATCATCGCCAGCAGTCCACCGGCAGCTCCGGCAAAAGCGATGCCGATGCCGAAAGCTACCTGCGCCGTGCGGTCCACGTTTACGCCGGCGATGCGTCCCGCATCACTATTCTGCATCAGCGCGCGAATCGCACGGCCGAACCACGTTCGATGCAAAGCAAATTCGAGGCCCGCCAGTGACGCGACTGCCGCTCCGAAAACTACCAGCCGGACTGTCGGGAAAATGATTGGGCCGATTTGAAAAGTGGAAAAAGTTCTCGGCGTCAGAATCGCATGATCGCCATTGCCCCAGATCAAGTAACCCAAATTTTGAAGCACGAGCCAGAGCCCAAAAAGCAAAAGAAGAGAAGGCAACGTAGGCTGATCCGACCGCGGGATGCGGCGCACCAAAAGCCAATAGATCCGCAGCTCCGATCAAGAAAAATACGGGAAACGCAAGAATCACGCCGAGCAAAGGATCGACGTTGAATCGGGTATACATCTCATAAACAAAATAGGCGCCCAGCATCAGGAATCCCGCGTGAGCAAGATTCACGATCTTCAGGACGCCGTAGATGATGGTCATCCCGACCGACATCGCGGCGTATACGCCGGCCAGCAGCACCGCTGCCACCAGCAAATTCAGAAAATCGACGATATTCATCGCGAGGCTGAACTATTTCCGAGGCTTCGGCGCGACCGTTTCTCCCGTGGCCGCGTCCTTCGGATAAACGATGTCCGACTTGTCGTCCGGTTTGTTCTGCACGATCACGAACGGCAATTCCACCTGCCCTGTCTTTCCGAAGCGAAGCACCTGGCCCGGCATCAGTGAATCTTTCAACTCAACGTTCTTCAGCGCATCGCGAATGGCCGTCCTATTCAGGCTGCCTGCTTGCTCAATGGCCATCGCAAGCGCTCGCATCGCGTCATAGGCCGGCGCCGGGTAATACGAATCCGGCTCGTGGCCTGCGAACGCCTGATAGTCCGCGTCGAACTTCTTCACCTGCGGATAAGGCAATTTCTTTGACCACCACAATCCCGCAAAAATGTAATTCGTCGCGTCGCCCAGAGCTTTTCGCGCATCCTGGTCGGGCCCGCGCGCGCCGTAGCTGATCATCTGATGGTACATGCCGCTCTGGATGTACTGCCGCTCCATCGTGATGTAATCCTGCAAGTGAGCGTCGGCCAGGAAGATATCCGCTTTGGAGCCTTTCACTTTCTGAAGAAGGCCTGAAAAATCGGTTCCGCCCAGATCAAATTTCTCGCTGAAGACAACCTTGAAATATCCCGGGTGATCCTGACTCCAGCGCTGAATGCCCTCTCCGTATTCGACGCCGTGATCTGTGTTCTCAAGCGCCAGAGCGACGGCAAGATCCTTCTTGAGCTTGCCTGCGTCCATCAGGCTCCCTAGAAATTCTCCGGTCGTATACCCAAGTAGCTCGGTAGAGCTCAGTGTGCCGAATGTATAAGTGTAGCCTCGGCTGAAGATGTGAGCAGCAGCTGCTCCCGGCGTAATCCAGGGCGTCTGATAACGGTCCGGCATCACCGATTCGGCTTCGCCAAGAGCGGTCGAGTACCCGCCGATCACTGCCGTCACCTCGTCGGTGGTCATCGCGCGCTCCACGAGCCCGGCGGACTTCGCCTGGTCCGAGCCGTCGTCGTAAAAAATTTCCTTCACCGGAAGCTTTTTCCCTTTCTCCTTCACCATGATCCCGCCGCTGTCGTTGATCTGTTTGATCGCCAGTTCGATGCCTTCGCGCTGGTATTGCCCGGGCTTTGCTTCCCGGCCGGTGATGGGCATCACGACGCCGACGCGGATCTCGTTGGCGGACTTTCCGCCTTTGCCGCATCCACCAATCGTGAAGGCGCATATCGCGATAAGCAGCAAATTCAGGGAACGCGTGCAACGCAGAATTGACCGGTTGATGGAGAAGTGTGTCACGGTTGGTGACCTCCGGGTTTAGGTTTGCCTAAATTGGATTCTGGTCGAAAGGGTGTCACGTGTAGCAATCGCTCGCTGGTAGCGAATCCTGTAGCAAATGGCGGCAAAGGTCAACGGTCTTTCGCTAGTCCTCTGGATGGGTGCCAGAAATCGCCCTACACGTAACATCCTGCGCTTATATCCTGTGTAACAAAGCGCGAGAGTGGCGAGCAATTTGGAGGTCTTCCTGGCTTGGAACGATGCGGATTTGGACCTTGCTTCCTTTAGTCGAAAGCGTGCTCGAGTTTGATTGGTTGGCGGCGCCGTCGAGCGAAACGCCGAGGAAGCCAAGGCCATTACAAACGCTGCTGCGAACAGGCGCGCTATGTTCGCCGATACCGCCAGAGAAGACGAGCATGTCGAGACCGCCCAGCACCGCCGCGTAGGCTGCGATCACTTTGCGAATCCCGGCGCAAAAGATTTCAATCGCCATTTGTGCCTTCTGATCTCCGCCGGCCGCGGCGGATTCCAGATCGCGCATGTCGCTTTTGCCTGCCGAGATTCCTGTAAGGCCGGATTCGCGGTTCAGCATGTGCTCGAGCGAGTCGGCGTTCATTTTTTTTACGCGCAGCAAATAGAGAAGCACGCCAGGATCGAGATCGCCGCTGCGAGTCGCCATAGCGAATTCCGCCGGTTGGCGTTAGGCCCATGCTGGTGTCCACCGAACGCCCGTCCTTCACGGCCGCAAGGCTCGCGCCGTTACCGAGATGCGCGATAACGGTTCGGCTGGGCAGTTCCGCCCCCAGTTGATACACGATGGATTCATAAGAGAGCCCGTGGAACCCGTAGCGATGAATGCCTTCGTCGAATAGCGGCCGCGGAAGCGCAAAGCGAGACCCCACTTCGGGAATCGTCGTGTGAAAAGCCGTATCGAAACATGCGAATTGCGGAAGCTGTGGATAGGCCTTTTCGGCTGCTGTGATAAGTCGTAGCGCCGTAGGAATATGCAGCGGCGCGAAATGGACGCAGTTCCGTAGTTCCGCCAGCACCGCCGGCGTGATCAGTTGGTGGGCCAGCAAATGAGGGCCACCATGCACCACACGATGTCCGACCGCGACAGGCTTGAGTTGTGAGAGCTCCGCCAGCCAGCGCGCGGCCTGGCTTAGCGCTTCATCCTCGGATGCAAAGCGCACACTCTCGGAGCGCAGCGTTTGCCCGTTCGCGTCCTTCAATTCCAGCTTCCCGCTATCACGTCCGATGCCGTCGGCCAATCCGTCGAGCACCGCCTGCTCCTCACCATCGCGCTGGACGTAAAGCCCGAATTTCAGAGACGACGACCCGCTATTGATAACGAGAATCGATTCATCAGCCATGATGGGAGCCGCTTTCATTTCGAATGTGTTTTACCCATTTCCGACCGCCGCGCATGCAGGCAGAAGCGTTCGCTGATTCATATCTGCCACTTTTACATACCAGACATAAAAGATGTGCGAAAATTGCGTGTCTGCATTCGGCGGAAGAGTCGAGCCAGTTTCGCAGAATCGAGATCGCGCCCAACGATCTTGCCGAAGGAGCACTCCCATGACGCCCCCTCAGACTAGCAAACTGAAAACCGCCCCGCGGCAAGCTGACTCTTTCCGCAGACGAGCTTCGCAAAATGGACGCCTACTGGCGCGCTTGCAACTACCTCTGCGCCGGCATGATCTACCTCCGCGATAATCCGCTGCTCCGAAAGCCGCTGCTTCCCGAGCATTTCAAGAATCGCCTGCTGGGACACTGGGGCTCCGATCCGGGACAGACGTTTGCGTGGGTTCATCTGAATCGCGTGATTCGCAAGTACGACCTCGACATGATCTACATCTCAGGTCCCGGCCACGGCGCGCCGGCGATGCTTTCAAATTGCTATCTCGAAGGCAGGTATTCGGAAGTTTATCCGGAGAAAAGCCAGGACGAAGCGGGCATGCTCAAACTCTTCCGCGCTTTTTCGTTCCCGGGCCAACTCGGCAGCCACTGCACTCCCGAAGTTCCGGGGTCGATCCATGAAGGCGGCGAGCTCGGCTACAGCATCTCTCACGCGTTCGGCGCAGCCTTTGACAATCCGGATCTGATCGTCAGCGTGGTGGTTGGAGACGGCGAAGCGGAAACCGGCCCGCTGGCCACCTCATGGCACTCGAATAAATTCCTGAATCCGATTCGCGACGGGGCGGTGCTCCCGATTCTCCACCTGAACGGCTACAAGATCGCCAATCCCACGATCCTGGCCCGCATCACGCCCGAAGAACTCGAAAATCTTTTCCTCGGATACGGTTGGACGCCACATGTAGTCGAGGCCGAGGGTGACGATCCCGAGGTGATGCATCAGACGATGGCGGCGGCTGTCGAAACCTGCGTCCAGGAAATTCGCGCCATTCAAAAAAAGGCGCGCAGCACCGGCAAACCGGACCGTCCCCGCTGGCCGATGATCATCCTCCGCTCGCCGAAGGGCTGGACCGGCCCGAAAGAAGTGGACGGCCATCGCGTGGAAGGCTTCTGGCGAGCCCACCAGGTACCCGTGTCCGAAGTGAAAAAAAATCCGGAGCACCTGCGAATCGTCGAGCGGTGGATGCGTAGCTACAAGCCCGAAGAACTATTCGATGAGCATGGCACGCTGATTCCGGAGCTTCGCGACCTTCCGCCAAAAGGCGACCGCCGCATGACTGCCAATCCTCACGCCGACGGCGGGAAGCTGCGCAAGTCTCTTACTCTTCCCGATTTTCGCGACTATGCGATAAAAATTGAAAGCCCCGGCACGAAGGAAGTCTCACCGACCGAAACGCTGGGCAAATTTCTGCGCGACGTGATGCGGAAAAACATGAGTTGCTTCCGCGTATTCAGCCCCGACGAAAATGCGTCGAATCGCCTGCAAGACATCTACGAAGCCACGCTGAAAACGTGGCTCGCCGAAATCAAGCCAGAGGATGCTGACGGCACCGACATCGCTCCCGACGGCCGCGTGATGGAAATGCTCAGCGAACACACGCTCGAAGGCTGGCTCGAAGGCTATATCCTCACCGGCCGGCACGGCCTGCTGAATACCTACGAAGCGTTCGTCCACATCATAGATTCGATGTACAACCAGCACGCCAAATGGCTCGAAAAGGCCAAGCTCGAAATCGACTGGCGCGCTCCTATTTCATCTCTGAATCTCCTGATCACGTCGCTCGTCTGGCGCCAGGATCACAACGGCTTCACCCACGAAGATCCCGGGTTTCTCGACGTGGTGAGCAACAAGAGCGCGAACGTCACGCGTATTTATTTGCCTCCGGACGCGAACACGCTGCTCAGCGTTGCGGACCACTGCCTGCGAAGCGAGGACTACGTCAACGTAATCGTTTCCGATAAGCAGCCGCACTTGGTGTATCTCGATATGGATGCGGCCGTGGTGCATTGCACGAAGGGAATCGGAATCTGGGATTGGGCCAGCACCGATGACGGCGCGGAGCCCGACGTCGTGATGGTCTGCGCTGGTGATATTCCAACCCAGGAGGCCCTCGCCGCCACAGCGATTCTTCGAAAGAATTTCACCGACCTGAAGCTGCGATTCGTTAATGTGGTGGATTTGTACCGGCTTCAGCCTGACACCGAGCATCCCCACGGACTTTCAGATCGTGACTTCGATTCGCTCTTCACCACCGATAAGCCGGTGATTTTCAATTTTCACGGCTACCCGTGGCTCGTGCATAAATTCACGTACCGCAGAACGAACCATTCAAATATTCATGTCCGCGGATACAAAGAAAAGGGCAACATCAATACGCCGCTCGAGCTCGCGATTCGCAACCAGATCGATCGCTTCACGCTCGCAATCGATGTAATCGACCGCGTTCCTCGCCTCCAAGGCACGGGCGCTCATCTCAAGGAGTGGCTCAAAGCGCAGATCATCGAAAGCATCACCTACGCGTACACCGAAGGCATAGACAAACCCGAAATCCAGCACTGGAACTGGCCCCAAGCATAGTCTCCCATATGTAACATCACCGGTCGCTCGCCAAGAATCAAAGCGAACTGTTCTCGCTTCACTGCTTGCGGCTCTGCTGATCGCACCGTCCCGCCGCCCCCACAAACTCACTCCGAGCATTTTCGCCCTGCCCGCTGTTGTGATACCTTGTCGCTTCCGAATCACAGACCTCAGGCTCATAGCCTTCGCAATTCCGTCAGGAGGCGCTCGATGGACCATCGTCAGCTCTCGAATACGTTGCGTTTCGCGCTCTCCGTAGCGGTCGTCGCTCTGCTGTGCGGCGGCGCGATCGGCTCTGCCAGCCACCGCCAACAATCGCAGCCCAATTCCGCCTCCACCGCCACGCCCCCCGCAACAGATCAGCCCCGAAACCCGAGCCACTCTCCAAGCCATCATTCAAACGGGCAATCTCCCCGACCTCCGCTGGCCCAATTTCAGCGATTACAGCAAGCACCTGCAGAAATTCTACGATTCCTACGGCTACGCTCTGCCCTGGGTGCGCGGCATGGAGCCCTCACCGCAAGCCCTGCAGATCATCGCCCTCATCCAGCAGGCTGAAGAAAAAGGACTCACCCCGGACGACTACGACGCGCCCAGATGGAGCGCCCGGCTCGCGTTGCTGAAGCCTTCAGCCGCGAACCCCACAGAAACCGATGCGATGAAGTTTGACGTCGCACTCACCGTCTGCCTCATGCGCTATATCTCCGATCTTCACATCGGCAAAGTGAACCCGAAGCATTTTGATTTCGACCTAAATGTCGAAACGAAAAAGTACGACCTGCCCGAATTTGTAAAGAGCAACGTCGTAGACGCATCCAACGTGGCCGTCGTCCTCGCCCAGGTGGAACCGCCATACCCAGGCTACCAACGCACAATCCTGGCCTTGCACCGATATCTCGCCCTCGCCAAACAAGACGACGGCGCCCAACTCCCGCCCGTGAAAAAAACCTTCGGCCCGGGCGAATCCTATCCCGGTCTGCCGCGGATCACCGTCTTGCTACGCGAACTCGGCGACCTTCCCGACAACGCAAACGTCCCGCCCGATTCAACGGTCTACCAAGGCCCGCTAGTGGACGCCGTCAAAAGTTTTCAAACCCGCCACGGCCGCACCGTCGACGGCCGCATCGGCACCCAAACCATCGCCGACTTGAACATCCCGCTCAGCACTCAAGTCCGCCAGATGCAACTAACCCTCGAACGCTGGCGCTGGCTCCCCATCGGCTACAACAGCGCCCCCATCGTCGCCAATATCCCCGAATTCCGCCTTCGCGCTTACGACGAACACTTCCGTCTCGCCCTGATGATGAGCGTAGTCGTTGGAAAAGCGTATAACCACGACACGCCCGTCTTCAGCGACTCGATGGAGTACGTGATCTTCCGCCCTTACTGGAATGTCCCGTATTCGATCACCAAAGCCGAGTTCCTCCCAAAAATCGCGCGCGACCCGAACTATCTCGCCAGCAAAGGCTTCGCTGTTGTGGACAGCAAGCAGCAGGTTGTCGCCTCAGGCGCCGTCTCTCCCGAAGTCCTCGCGCAACTCCGCTCCGGCAAGCTTTTCGTCCGCCAAAATCCCGGCCCCAAAAATTCCTTCGGCCTCGTGAAATTCATTTTCCCCAACAGCTTCAACGTCTACATGCACGACAGTCCCGAACAGGAACTTTTCTCGCGCGCACGCCGCGATTTCAGCCACGGCTGCATTCGCCTCGAAAAGCCCGCCGATTTAGCGGTGTTTGTATTGCGTGGAATTCCGGGATGGGACATGGCCAAAGTCCGCACTGCAATGGCACAGAGCTCGAATCAACAAGTGAATCTCCCCCGCCCGATTCCTGTGCTGATTGTCTATGGCACCGTGGTCGTGCCGGAGGACGGCCTCGTACACTTCTACGACGATATCTACGGTCACGATAAGGAATTAGATCAGGTGTTGCAGAAGGGCTACCCGTATCCAGGCTAGCCGGCAGGCGGAAGGTTTTCTAATTGAATTTAATCCCCATTAATCAAACTGGCAGGACAATCGAAGCACCACTGTCTCACGCGCCCGGTATCCACATGAATAAAATCCGAGTGCGGATAGTAACCAACGCCCCCGCGCGCCAAAGCCAGCGCCGCCTTGCGCAGTTTCAACGTATTGACCCCAGGCATTCGCAGATCAATCGCTTCCGCTTGAATGTGAAGGCTGTTTTTTGCCACGCCGTTCGTGTGCGCGCGAAGGGCCGCGTTCGTCGAATTAGTCCGGTAACCGCAGACGATATCAATCTCGCCGCCCGGATGCCCCACCGACGCCGTCAGGTCCGACAGAATATCGTAAAGACGCGGATCAAAATGCCGCACCTCATTCGTGTTATGGTCGCGCAGAAAATAATCCAGCTTCGCGAGCGCCCCCTGTATGTATTGATCCCCGCGTCGGTAGACAATCTCGATTTTCTCGTTCGTGTGCGTGTTGTAAAGCCGCAGAGTATGCGCAGCCGGCGTCGCCGAAGACACAGCGACGGATGAGACTGCCCACGCGCCCCGCTCGCCGCAATCAAGAACAGCATCGCGCCAGCCACCCACAAGCCCAGGTAGTGCTTTCTCACAGTCAGCATCCATTCCTCTCCATGTCAATTTTAACATGGACTCCCTCCCCGATTCGACTACCTCTGCGCGAAAACAGCACAGCCAACACCGCCTCTCAAATCTTCAACGCCTGCGCCAGCTCGCGCACAAATAATTCCGCATCCGTCACCAAACCCAGCGCCTGAAACGTACCCCGATCCGCCAGTTTCGTCACCACCGCAGGATTGATGTCCACCGCCACCACTTTTACTGAAGCCGGCAGCAAATTCCCCGTAGCAATCGAATGCAACATCGTCGCAATCATCAGCGCCATCGACACGCCCTTCACCGCCTCCCGCATCCGGCGTTGCGCCTCCGCCATATCCATGATCACGTCGGGAAGCGGCCCATCGTCGCGCACCGACCCCGCCAGCACCAGCTCCACATTGTTCTTGATGCACTCATACATAATCCCTTCGCGCAAAATTCCACCCTCAACCGCTTTCCGCAGCGACCCCGCCCTCCGGATCGCATTGATCGCCTGCATGTGATGGCGGTGTCCTCCCTCCACCGGCTGCCCATTCCGCAGCGCCATCCCCAATGACGTCCCCAGCAGCACGCTTTCCACGTCATGCGTCGCAATCGCGTTTCCGCCAAATAGCACCTGGACGAACCCCGCGCGAATCATCGCCGCCAGCCGCGGCCCCGCGCCGCTGTGAACGATCGCCGGTCCCGCCACCACCAGAATTTTCCCGCCTCGCGCCCGCGTCTCCTGCATCTGCCGCGCAATTTCCTCGATCACCAGCAGCTTGGGCCTTTCAGACGAAACGTCATTCGCCATGAACGAAAAAATCTCGCGCTCCCGCGGCCGTTCGAGCGGCATCACCCGGATGCCTTCATGTCCCACCACTATCGCATCGCCCTTTCGCACATCCGCCATCGGGACCATTCGCGCGCTCGCCTTCGTCCCGTCCACCAGGATCACCAGATCCATTTCCGTTCCAGCCACCTGCGCCCATTTCCCGTTCAAGCGCACTTCGGTCGGCATGTGCGTCGTCGAATAAAAACCATCCGGCAATGCACCGTCGCAAGGTGCCGGTTCCGTCTGCACGTCGTTGCGCGAAACCAGCACCGCTCCGAATTGCTGCAGAGCCGTCAAAATGCTATCCAGCTGCGTTTCGCTCGCGGCCATCACTTTCAAGCGTGCGAACGAAGTCTCATCCTTCTTCCGGCCCACCCGAATTTCTTCCAGGTCAAACGAACCGCCCAAATCCATCACCGCATCAAACACCTTCGGTAGCGTCCACGAGTCGATGATGTGACCCTCGAGCGTCACCTCTTCACTGATTTCCTTCATCCCTGCTCTCCCTGAACCACCAATCGCTAAAACTCGTTGAAGCCCGCCGCCCCACGCTCTGTCATCCCGCCTGACCAGAGGAACGAACGGCCGAAGTGGAGGGCACTCCTCTCGCGTATCCTACCGGCGCCCCATCACCACTAAAATACGTGCCCCAACTCAAAAAACCATTTCGCATGCCCCGTATCCCCCACGCTCCCTCCAATAAACAGCGGCCCGATAGACGTCTCCGCCAGAAAGCCAAGCGCCGCGTCGTTCGGAAACTTGCTGGCATTCGGAGCGTTGTACATCTTTCCAAACTCGTACGCCCCAATCACGTACACGTTTTTTCCCACGAAGGGCGGAAGAGTGAAAATGTCGTGCAGATACCCGGCGCGGAAATAGTAATACTGATTGCCGAAGAGCTCGTTCGAGCCGTAGGCGCTCAGCCGCGTCGGCCCTCCCAGGAAAAACTGTGGAACCCCGATATTATTCGACTCAAAGGTCGTGCCGCCTTGCCCCACGACGAATAACGAACCGGGTCTTGTGATGGGCATGAAGTATTCCACCTGCGCTTCCATCACCGGAAACGCGTCGCGTGCGCCCGGATTCGTGTCGTACCAGCGGAAGCTCGCTTCCGCCTTGTAGCCGCGGCGCGGCGCGATGAAATCGTCGCGATGATCGGTGAGAAAGCGAAGGCGCGTATCTCCAAAGCGGCCATTGTTGCTTGGGAAAAGTTGCGTGCCAATCCGCAGATCGGGATTGAAATACCCCACTTCGTACCCTGCGCGGATTTCCGTAAACCGGCTGAAACCGTAACCGACGTCGATTCCCGCATCGTCGCGGAACAAGCGGTAAATCGCTTGCGGCGTGCTCCGGTGAAACACCTTGAACGAAGTGTCCGTAGCCTCTCCGCGCGGCGCGAAAAACCATTTGCTGGTCGCCGTAAACGGGCGATACAGCTCAGTCTCAATTCCGTACTCGTTTCCAAACTGCAGGCTCGTGCGCCATTCCGAGCGATAGCCCCACACATCCATGAAAGTAATGCGCGCGAGTTGCGTGTAAGTCACATCGTCGCCCTCCGTGCCGTCGATCGCGAAACCGAGCTGCAGAATCGGCGGAGCATAATTGTATTCGTGAACCGTAACCACCAGGCCGCTCTGGCCATCGCGGGTCACAAAACGAAAATCCGCTGACGCATATTTGCCGATTCCAGTAAGCCGGGTCAAAAGTTGGTTCAGTTCGCCATTGTCGATGGGATGCCCCACCAGCCGATTCAAGAATCGCTCGATCTGCTGCGCGGCGCGGGGATTGGTCCCTTGAACCTCCACAAACTGAGGCGTGGGAACTTCGCTACGGATTCGCGCCTCCTTGGCTGCCACGTAAGCATTCCATTCAGCGTCGGTCACGGAAAATCGTGACAACACCGCTTTTTTTTGCTCGGCCGCCTGCGTGCCTTCCTGAATGATTGCGGACGCCTTGTCGTATTGGAAGCCGTTGTATTTCTGCAGCGGAACGGTGACGACGATGTCCGCGTTCTTCAAACCGCGAAGCTCGCTCTCGAGCACCACCACGTCCACAGAACGTCCCAGTACGCTGAAGAGTGACTGAATCTCTTTGGGATCGGCCGGCGCCACTTCCAGGTGCACCGCGATCACGATGTCGGCGCCCATTTTTTTTACCACCTCCGTGGGCAGGTTTCCCACCAGGCCGCCGTCCACCAACACTTTATCGCCATCTCGAACGGGAGAAAAAACTCCGGGAATCGACATCGTGGCGCGCAGCGCTTGCTGCAACGATCCGCTCGAAAACACCACTTCTTTCCCGGAGACGAGATCGGTCGCCACGCAACGGAAGGGAATCGGAAGATGGTCGAATGAGTCGAGATTGGGATAGGACACCGTCTCGCGGTCAATGAGAAGAGAAATTTCAGTTCCAGAATTCAGCCCCGAAGGTGTCGAGAGCCCATGCTTCAGTCCTAGCTTCAGCGAATTCTGGATGTAGCGCAGATCTTCTTTGCGCCGGTACGACAAGTCTTCGTAAGGAATGTCACCGCCGATGATGATGTCCCACTTTTGCGCAGCAACAATTTCCTTGAGTTCCTCAGGGCTCCTACCCGTGGCATACAAGCCGCCCACTAATCCCCCCATGCTAGTTCCAGCAAGATAATCGATCGGAATGTGATGATCCTCGAACCACTGCAACACCCCTATATGCGCCAAGCCCAGCGCCCCGCCCCCTTCCAGCGCAACGCCGATCTTCGGCCGCGATGTCCCAGGCTGAATCTGCGCTCCAGGCCCTGGATTCTGAGCAGCAGGCTGGATGTCTGTAGGAGAGGTCGTTCGCTCGTTTTGCGGCGACTGCGCTCGAGTGATAGGCGCCGCGAACAGTAGAAGAATGGCCAAGCAAGACACCAACGAAAGGATGAATACGGCGCGGAAGGGACGCATGAAAGGTCTCCTCAGGAATGAAGTTGAGACGAAAATCCGGACCTAAGATAACGCGGGCGCGGGCGAGTGTCACCCTCGCCACGGCCATATGGAGTGCGGTGGCTTGCCACCGCTTTCATAGCCCCGGCTCGCCGGGGCGGTTTGGACTCGGCGAAAGTGCCCCTCAGTTCAGAGGTTCGAGCGAGCGATTCGACAGTAGGGCTTTGTAGGTCGCCCCTTTAGGGACGACACAAGATAAATCCAAAACTGAGGGGCTTTCGCCCCTGAAGTTCCCCAAGTAACTCGGTTACTTGTTATAACGCGAGTGGCTGTTGAAAAACTCGACCACTGGCGGGAGTTTTGAGCTGGAGTGATTTCCAGCGGGAGCATATCCTGCTTTCTTTTTCTATCTCAGATCGGAACCGTGGCTGATTCTAGAGATCTTGATCGTAGGAAGCGAGCCAGTCGTTTCAAGTTCTGGGCTGTAGCCGCGAGAAAGAATTGTTCGCGAACATGCTTCATTCTCCTCAAACGCACCCTCCGCAGTCCGATCTGGTTTTTCAACTCTGCAAACAGTGCTTCTACTTTCCGGCGTTGGCGTTGCGCTGCCGCGAAAGCCGGAATGGTCACCCGCTCTCGTGCCCGTTGTCGCGCTGGTTCGTGGACATGGATCGCGATCTGCCGATAGTGGCCCCTGGTGCATTGCGCTTTTTGCGGGCAGTCGCGACAGCGCTTCCGCGTAGCCACATACACATGCGTTCGATTTATGGCATTGATACCGACGTAGGTAAGCCGCTTTCCTGCGGGACACTGATAACTGTTCGTCTCGGCAACGTAGGTGAACTTCTCGATCCCGTACAAGTTGGTTTTGGGAGCAGGACTTTCTTTCACGCGAATATAAGGAGTGATGTTTCGTTCCTCGAGCCAAGCCAAAAGCTCACCGTTCCCATAGGTCGTGTCGGCAGCAACCGACTGTGGGAAGCGCCCGCCTCTCTCCGCTGACCGCGTGATCATCTCCCGAGCCGCCGCACTTTCCTGGCTCAGTCGAGCGGACGTAGCCTGAACGCCAACAATAACGCAACTCTGGTTGTCGATCAGATAGTTGTTGAAGTACCCCAGCTCCGCAGGACGAGCGCCCTTGGTCGAATAGGTCGAATCCGGATCCGTCGTCGATACCTGGTCTTGTTGATGAGCCGGCTCTTCGATCGGGTTTTCTTGCTCGAGGTCCGCCAAGTATTCTCGCACCGTCTGTTTCACGTGAGCGGCTTCCGGCAGTTGCTCCCGCGGAATGCGGCTCAATCGGCTTGCGTTCGCGGGAATGAAGCTGCCATCCACGGACAGGTGTTCGCCCTCGACTAATCCAGCCTCCCTGCAACGGTCCACGATCTGTTCAAACAGCTGCTGGAACAGATTGGACTCGGGAAACGGCCATGACGGTTCTTGGAAAACGTGGAGTGATGGGGAATCTCCTGATCGAAGCTGAGTCCGGTAAACCAGCGCCAGGCCAGATGCATCTGCAGTTCCTCGACCAGCTTGCGCTCGCTGGTGACGCCATAGAGATAGCCGATCAGCAGGATGCGCAACAGGAGTTCCGGATCGATCGAAGGTCGGCCCGTATCGCTGTAGGAGTCCTTCAGCTTCTCACGAACGAAATCGAAGCTGATGTGCCGGTCAAGGAGCCGCAGTAGATGGTTTTCAGGAACCTGATCTTCAATGCGAAAGTAGTAGAACAACGACTCGGAACGGGAATGTTGTCCCATCATAATCCGCAAGCCTCCGTGAATGGCGATGAACAAGAGCATCGGCAGAACGTTTGCTCATATAGACGTTGCTGCAACAGTTCCGTTCGCATTCACGAAGACTTTTTCAACACCCACGCGATTTATCGACAGCTATCCGATACGCAGCCCAGTTTCCGGATTGCCGGCGATCCGCTCCGAACTAACTGCGGCTTCAACCCCTGACCATCTCCACGCCTGCCAGATGATCACCGAGGTGCATACAGTTTCGATCGTCGCGAAGAACACGTACGCTGGAAAAACGGGATCCCGAAAGTTACCGTTAGTCAGAGGCAGAACGAAGGTCAGGAAACCGTTTACAAGGGTCAGGATGGCACCCGCGATGATATTCGCCAGCCGGTTCGCTCTAAACGGAAGCAGTCGACACGCCACAATCATGGCGATGGGTATTTCCATCAAGACCGCTGAACCCATCAGAGCCCATGGTGGGAGATGCGGGGCTGTATTCGGTGAGCCAACGAAAGCGAACAGAGCAAGCACGTCCGCATACAGGTAGTTTAATAACGCGAAGATCCAGAATAGAGACAACCGCTCCTTCGTGTCATGCATGTCAACCTCCTACGGAAAGTTTCACTACTGCCGCGCAGTGCTCCGTACTACGAATGGGCCCTGAAAAAAGACTCATCCCTTCGGCGGCGAAGAGGATCGAGAACCCTAACGAGACACAAGTTGCGGCGTCAAAAGAAGAAGGCGTGGGTAGCGCCAGCGCAGAATCCTGAAAGTACTTCGACGCTGGAATAACCGAGATTTAGCAAGTCACGGATAAATTTCGGACAGCCTGCCGTTGCTGGCTTGGACAGCCACTTCACTCGTGTCGCAAGGCAGCGATCGGGTCCATGGTCGCCGCACGGCGGGCAGGTATGAGTCCAGCTACTATCGCGACCAGTGTCACACACAACAGTGCTGCGGCGAATGAGAGCGCATCAGTGGGCCCAAGCCCAAAAAGCATTGACCGCATTACCCGTGTACCCGCGAAAGCGAGCGGAGTCCCGACGAGAATTCCCACTGCACTAATTAGCAAGCTCTCGCGCAGGACCATCCATAGGACCTGTGATTGCTGCGCGCCGAGGGCCATGCGGACGCCGATTTCCGAAGTGCGGCGGCCGACGCGATAGGCGAGCGTGCCGTAGAGGCCGGTGGTAACGAGCAATACAGCGATCACGACGAAAAAGATCGAGAGGCGTGCAAAGAGGCGGGCCTGCGAGTAAGACTCGTCGAATTGGGCGCGTTGAGTCATAGGCTTCTGCATAGGAAGATTGGGATCGAGGTCGTGCAAAACCGCGCTGACGCTGGGAATCAGAGCTTCGGGATTGCCGGAAGTGCGCAACTCGACTTGCATGTTGGAAACCGAGTTGAGTTGCGCGTAAGGGAAGTAAAGAGTGGGCTTCGTTTTTTCGTCGACACGCTTGTACTTGCTGTCACCGATGACGCCAACGATGGTGAACCTGTTTTCTGGTTTGTTTTGTTCTCCCACCGAATGGCCCAGCGCATCTCCCTTGGGGAAAAAGCGTTTCGAGAAGGTTTCGTTGACGAGAACCACTTTGGGCGCGGACCGCGTGTCGGCGTCCGTAACGTCGCGGCCGCGGAGAATAGGGATGCCGAGCGTGTGGCAAAAGTCGGAGCCGGCGTCGTTCGCGCTCATGCTTTCAGAAAAAGGCTCTTGTGGCTCAACGCCATCGATGGCCCAAACGCTATTCCAACCCCAGCCGGAGCCCGGGCGGTGCCCGACGAGCGTAGCGGACTCAACACCGGGCACCCCGCGCAAGCGGTTGAGCAGATTTTGATAAAAATGCTCCTTTTCCTCGTCGCTGTGCACCGAGAAGGGATCCGTGCCGAACACGAGAAGCTCGTCCACGCGAAGGCCCAAAGGCAAAGTCTGATAGTTGCGTAGAGAACGCACGAGCAGGCCCGAGCCAATCAGCAACATCAGGCACAAGGCCATCTGCGAGGCGACGACAACTTTTCCTGACCAGGAGCTCTTCTGGTCGCGATAGGCGGTGGCGTTGGAGGTCTTGAGCGTAACTCCGGCGGGGACGCTGACAGCGCTACGAAGCGGGGCCAGCCCGAAGACAATTGCGCAGCCGATCGAGATTGCCAAAGTGAAGAGCAAAACGCGCGAATCAAGTACGAACGGAATTTCCACGCCTGACCAGGCAGCCAGAGACCGGTTTCCCAAAATCGCAAACATCCAACCCAACGCTGTGCCACCTCCAACCAGAAGAAAGCTTTCCGTCAACATCTGGCGCAAGAGGCGGCCGCGGCCAGCGCCGAGGGCCATGCGCAGGGAAAATTCGCGGGCGCGTGTGGAGTTGCGGGCGACGAGGAGCAAAGATACATTGGCACAGGCAATCGCAAGAACCAGTCCAACCATGGCCAAGAGAATTTGGATGGGTTTTTGATAGTCGTCGCGCAGACCCTGAATTCCCTGCACGGAACTGAACGCCAGAATGTTTTTCTTTGCTTTTGGATCGGGAGTACCCAGGCCGATAAGGGCGGCGCTTTGGAACGGCGGATCGAGGATGGCGAGGCCTTGAGCCTGAGTCACATGGGGGGCGAGGCGGCCGATTAGCTGAATGCACCACCACCTCGGACTGCCGTAAAGAGTATTCTGCGAGGTCGAGTTATCCCAGGCAGTGAGTTCGGGGCGATTCTGCAGCGGAATCCAAAAATCGGTGGAAGATCCCGGCTCAAGGCCGTAGAAGCCCTGCGCGGTCACGCCGACCACGGTGATGGGAACGCCTTTTACGTAAATGGTTTGGCCGATCGCGGAGGGACTGCGGCCGAAGCGCGTGGTCCAGTAGGAATAGCTGAGAACGGCGATGCTGGCGTGCGCGGTCTCGTCTTCGAGCGTGAACCCGCGGCCGCGCGTGAAGGAAACGCCAAGCCCGGAAAAGAAGTTGCCGCTGACCATGTCGCCTTCCGCTTCTTCAGGATCTTCGCCGATGCGCACGGCCACTTTGTCGACGGCCAAAGGCGCATAGGCCATCAAGTCAGAAAAAACAGCGCGCTCTTTGCGAAGCGCTTCAAACACCGCGTAGGAAAAAGACCTGTCGCCGTCACCGCTGCTGCCCACGCCTTCCGGCGTCGCATTGGGAAGGCGCAAGAATACGAGTTGCTGAGGGTTGGGCAGAGGAAGGTAACGAAGCAGAACAGTGTTCATGACGCTGAACACCGCAGTGTCGGCGCCGATTCCGAGGGCGAGAGTGAGCACCGCGACGAGCGTGAAGCCGGGGCTTTTGCGCAGCATGCGCGCGGCGAAGAGCAGATCCCGCCACAACGTGTCCACTACGGACTCCCAGCCACCAGAGCGCACGATTTCTTTCGCGCCATCGAGACTCCCACCCTCCAACCGCACTGCCCGAAGCGCATCCTGGCGGCTCATGCCCTGCTTCATTTTTTCGTCGGCGGCCATCTCCAGGAAGCCGCCTACTTCTTCGTCCAGCTCCCGGTTGACCTGTTCCTTTCGGAAAAGGAACCGCAGCCCGCTTCCAAGATTTCTCAACAAGGACATAAGCTCACCCTCTACGATGCCTCGAGAATCCTGGCGATGGCTGCCGCCTGCCGGCCCCATTCTCGCGTTTCGTCGCTGAGTCTCTGTCGTCCCTTCTTAGTCAGAACGTAGTACTTCGCGCGGCGGTTGTTCTCGGTTGCCTTCCATTCGCCATCGATGAGCCCGTCGCGCTGTAGCCGCTGAATTGCCAGAAATAACGACCCCGCATTGGGATGAAAAACGCCCTTGCTCATCTGCTCGATGCGGACAGATATCCCGTATCCATGCATCGGTTCCAGCGCGAGCGTCTTCAGCACAAGCATGTCCAAAGTCCCCTGCACGACATCGCTTGACTTATCCGGCATCAGAGTTCTCTCTTCCTATTGGCATCCAAGTGGAGAATACGCTTCTCCTACTGGTTGTCAAGAGGAGTGTGGGGGAGATCCCTTCAATAGGTTGACGCGGAACAAGGCGGAATCTAGGCTGGAATTGCTGTCCTTCCAGCTTTTTGATTACGGCACGGAAAGTGCCACGCAGTTCTGAGGGTCAAGCACGCCATTCGAGAGTAGAGCCTTGTGGGTCGCCCCTTCAGGGGCGACATAAGATCAATCCGCAAAAAGGGGCTTTAGCCCCTGAAGTTCGCCAAGGCTTACAACAATCTCAACGATGCCTTGCGCCAGAGCACCTATCTCGCTCTGAGAAAGGTGGTGATAAGAGGAGTGGCTGTTGAAAAACTCGACCACTGGCGGGAGTTTTGAGCTGGAGTGATTTCCAGCGGGAGCATATCCTGCTTTCTTTTTCTATCTCAGATCGGAACCGTGGCTGATTCTAGAGATCTTGATCGTAGGAAGCGAGCCAGTCGTTTCAAGTTCTGGGCTGTAGCCGCGAGAAAGAATTGTTCGCGAACATGCTTCATTCTCCTCAAACGCACCCTCCGCAGTCCGATCTGGTTTTTCAACTCTGCAAACAGTGCTTCTACTTTCCGGCGTTGGCGTTGCGCTGCCGCGAAAGCCGGAATGGTCACCCGCTCTCGTGCCCGTTGTCGCGCTGGTTCGTGGACATGGATCGCGATCTGCCGATAGTGGCCCCTGGTGCATTGCGCTTTTTGCGAGCAGTCGCGACAGCGCTTCCGCGTAGCCACATACACATGCGTTCGATTTATGGCATTGATGCCAACGTAGGTGAGCCGCTTTCCTTCAGGACATTGATAGCTGTTCGTCTCGGCAACGTAGGTGAACTTCTCGATCCCGTACAAGTTGGTTTTGGGAGCAGGACTTTCTTTCACGCGAATATAAGGAGTGATGTTTCGTTCCTCGAGCCAAGCCAAAAGCTCACCGTTCCCATAGGTCGTGTCGGCAGCAACCGACTGTGGGAAGCGCCCGCCTCTCTCCGCTGACCGCGTGATCATCTCCCGAGCCGCCGCACTTTCCTGGCTCAGTCGAGCGGACGTAGCCTGAACGCCAACAATAACGCAACTCTGGTTGTCGATCAGATAGTTGTTGAAGTACCCCAGCTCCGCAGGACGAGCGCCCTTGGTCGAATAGGTCGAATCCGGATCCGTCGTCGATACCTGGTCTTGTTGATGAGCCGGCTCTTCGATCGGGTTTTCTTGCTCGAGGTCCGCCAAGTATTCTCGCACCGTCTGTTTCACGTGAGCGGCTTCCGGCAGTTGCTCCCGCGGAATGCGGCTCAATCGGCTTGCGTTCGCGGGAATGAAGCTGCCATCCACGGACAGGTGTTCGCCCTCGACTAATCCAGCCTCCCTGCAACGGTCCACGATCTGTTCAAACAGCTGCTGGAACAGATTGGACTCGAGGAAACGGCCATGACGGTTCTTGGAAAACGTGGAGTGATGGGGAATCTCCTGATCGAAGCTGAGTCCGGTAAACCAGCGCCAGGCCAGATGCATCTGCAGTTCCTCGACCAGCTTGCGCTCGCTGGTGACGCCATAGAGATAGCCGATCAGCAGGATGCGCAACAGGAGTTCCGGATCGATCGAAGGTCGGCCCGTATCGCTGTAGGAGTCCTTCAGCTTCTCACGAACGAAATCGAAGCTGATGTGCCGGTCAAGGAGCCGCAGTAGGTGGTTTTCAGGAACCTGATCTTCAATGCGAAAGTAGTAGAACAACGACTCGGAACGGGAATGTTGTCCCATCATAATCCGCAAGCCTCCGTGAATGGCGATGAACAAGAGCATCGGCAGAACGTTTGCTCATATAGACGTTGCTGCAACAGTTCCGTTCGCATTCACGAAGACTTTTTCAACACCCACAGGATTTCTCGACACCTATCGGGAAACCGGCTGCTCTCGGCATGTTTGAGGACCTGGTTTCCGGTTACACGACTTATCAGGAGCTTTGGGTGTTGGGCGCGGAAGTCGTATATCCCGCGCCCAATCCTCGCGGTGTTAGTTGCTTGGATTCAGTTTTCGCATCACTTCATCGAGGTTGAAGCTCGCAGGTTTCTGGCGGATAGGATATTCCTTAAAGCTGGAGAGCCAGTTGGCCACCACTTCTTGCGCTGGGACCTGCACGAACGCGCGGCGCATCATCCAGTCGTTGTAGAAAATAGATTCAGGCCCGCGCTCGAAGGGGTCCTCACGCAAGTTGTATAGCATCGGGACACGCAGCTTGGTGTATTCACCCTGCCAAACGCCGATGCCTTCGTGGTATTGCTCGAAGAAGGCGATTTTCCAGTCGAGCACGCGGATCGCAAAGAGATCGCCGTCATCACTCCAGTAGAGGAACTCTCTACGGGGCGACTCTTTGACCTCGCCTTTGAAGAAAGGTATCAAATTGTAGCCATCGAGATGGACGTGATATGAACTGCTGCCTAGCTGACAGGTTTTCATGCATTGTTCCACGATGTCAGCGTTTCCCGCTGCTGCGGCAAATGTGGGCATTAAATCCTCGTGGGCAAAAAACTGATTGAAAATGGTGCCGGGCTTGATAACGCCGGGCCAACGAATCAGAGTTGGCACGCGGTACCCACCTTCAAAATTGGTGGCCTTCTCTCCGCGATATGGTGTCGTGCCCCCGTCGGGCCAGCTCATCACTTCGGCGCCATTGTCCGAGGTGTAGACGACAATGGTGTTGTCCGTCACGCCCAAATCGTCCAGCTTCTTTAGCAACTGGCCGACGTGTCCGTCGTGCTCGACCATGCCATCGGCCTCAATCCCCAGCCCGGTCTTGCCCTCGGATTCCGGCTTCAAGTGCGTAAAGACATGCATACGCGTGGAGTTGTAATAGCAGAAGAAGGGTTTGCCCCCTTTTGCCTGCGTGTCCATCCAGGTGAGGGCGGCGTCAGTAAACTCATCGTCAATTGTTCCCATGCGTTTCACAGTCAAAGGACCAGTGTTTTCGATTTTCTGCATCCCGACTTTGCCGTAAGCGGGGTCGACGGTTGCGTCGTCGGTAGTGGTTGCCGTGCATTTCAAAACTCCACGCGGTGCAAATTTCGCTCTGAATTTCGGGTTCTTTGGATAATCGGCGTTTTCCGGTTCTTCCTCGGCGTTGAGGTGATACAGATTCCCAAAGAAAACGTCGAAACCATGGACGCAAGGGAGGAACTCATTGCGGTCACCAAGGTGGTTCTTTCCGAATTGTCCCGTTGCATAACCCAGCGACTTGAGAACATCAGCAACGCTAGGATCTTTCGCGCTTAAACCGATATCGGAACCGGGTAGTCCGACCTTCGTCAGGCCAGTGCGGATCGGCGACTGGCCGGTAATAAATGCGGCGCGGCCCGCCGTGCAACTCTGCTGCCCGTACCAGGCGAGGAACATAGCGCCTTCCTTGGCGATGCGGTCGATGTTGGGCGTCTGGTAGCCCATGTCGCCGCGATTGTAAATGCTCGTGTTGTACCAACCGATGTCATCGCCCATGATGACGACGATGTTTGGCTTCTTGGCTTGCCCACTGGCATTCCTCGGGAACCAAGTTAGGCTACAGAACAAGCATACAAATACCCACATGACGGAACTGGCTTTGCATCCCATGGAATTTCTCCTTAGATTGTCGAAGGCTGGAATTCAGGTTGATGTTGGGATGAGCGTGACGGAAGGTCGCGAGTGAACGGGAGCGAGATCGAGGCGAACTTAGACGAGGCTGAGTTGCGCTCCCCCTGCACGACTTGGTTAACCTAACCCAAACATGAGCAAAATCACTTTTGCGGCTTGGATTGCAATTCCTGCAGAGCCTTGCTTCGCTCCTTATCCTGCTCCGCAACCAATTTGTACGCGATGTAATATTTATAGATATTGGCCACATAAGTGACAGTTTCCGTCCCAATCTTAGCTGCGGCAATCATCTCTACGTTGTCGATCCATACGTTCGGATCAAGCGCCTCTTTCGCTGCTTCCACCCGCAAGGAATGGACGCGGCCTGGCCCGGCGTTGTAGGCAGCAAACGCGAAAAGCAGCTTATTGGTGTCTGTCATCGGCTCATTGGCGTAATACCTATCCACCATGAAGCGAATGTATT
Source organism: uncultured Acidobacteriota bacterium (assembly GCA_963790945.1). Taxonomy (GTDB): domain Bacteria; phylum Acidobacteriota; class Terriglobia; order Acidiferrales; family UBA7541; genus Palsa-295. Next base: position 290,801 of record CAWBRH010000005.1, on the reverse strand, counting down.
TTACGCCTGCGTGAACGTTGGCATCGACTTGCGTGATGTCGCCCACCTTCATTTGCTCGCCGGTAGCGGGCATCAATTGCATGATACCGACGGCGCCCACTTTACTTTTGGCCTGTTGGTTGAGGGAAGACTCTTGGAAGGCCTGGGCCATCATCAGGAGATAATCGACGTTATATTCGGCAGAGTACTTTCGAAAAAGAGCCACAGTCCCTTCAAATTTCGCTAACTCTGATGGAGACGTTGCGCTTTTTAGCATTTGTGTGTCGGATGCGTATCGTCGGACCACGGCGTTCCCGAACGCCGTGCCAAGTTTGTGAGTGCGGATAAAATCATTCACGGCCGACATCAATTGGGGGCTATTTTTTCGCATGGCCCATGCGATCGAATCGTTGTCGCTCACCACGATATCCGCATGAGGTCGAATATTCGTATAAATGTGTCCCCATAATTTCGGAAGATAAGCATGGGTGACAACCACCTGGACTAAGCCGGAGTTCAACATCTCCAAAATGTTTTCGTCCTCCAGGTCCTCCGGAGCGGCACGCAGCCTCACCAATGGCTTGCCTTCGCTCTGAAACTTTGCGTTCAGCGTTTGCAGATGTTCCCAATAGCTGGAGCTTTGCCGGGTAAATACTTCCTTTCCCGAAAGGTCGTCGAGGGTGTTAAGGGTGGGTGATTGCGGCCCAGTGCTAACGATTGTTTTGGCGCCGACAACAAGGGGCTCGGAAAAATCTACGAGCTTGAGCCGATCCGGAGTGATTGTAAGATCCCCAACGGCAATGTCGCCCCTGCCTTCCACCAGCCGCGAGAACATTTTGTCTCTGGGCACGGGGACAAAAACGACGTGGAACCTGAGACTTTTTTGCTTTTGAGGATACCTTCGATTGATTGCTTCCTCGAAAGCTTTGAGAAACTCGTAGGAGCTTCCATGTTGCACGCCTTTCACAACGTAGTATTGCGTCTTCGAGTAGGCGACCAACGCACGGATGAACCGGCGCTTCAGTATGCCATCGAAATCTCCTGTCCACGCGATGCCGTTCAGGCTGGGCGCCGACACGCCTTGATTTGACTGGCTGGAATGAGGCGTTTTCGGTGGACCCTGGGCTAGCGATCCGGCGGGGCCGGGAGCGAACAAGAGAGCAATGCTGATCGATGCAAGAACCGATGCTCGTAGGACCATGGCCGTCCCCCCAAGCCAGAAGTCGTCGCGTCTGTAATACTACTTTTTCGCCGTCTTGGGAAACGGCAACGTGATTGGGTATTTTTGGATAACTGTTGCGAACAGGGGTGGCTGTTGAAAAAGTCTTCGTGAATGCGAACGGAACTGTTGCAGCAACGTCTATATGAGCAAGCGTTCTGCTGATGCTCTTCTTCATCGCCATTCACGGAGGCTTGCGGATTATGATGGGACAACACTCCCGTTCCGAGTCGCTGTTCTACTACTTTCGCATCGAAGATCAGGTTCCCGAAAACCATCTACTTCGTCTCATCGACCGACACATCAGTTTCGATTTCGTTCGTGAGAAGTTGAAGGACTCCTACAGCGATACGGGCAGACCCTCGATCGATCCGGAACTTCTGTTACGCATCCTGCTGATCGGCTATCTCTATGGCGTCACCAGCGAGCGCAAGTTGGTCGAGGAACTGCAGATGCATCTGGCCTGGCGCTGGTTTACCGGACTCAGCTTCGATCAAGAGATTCCCCATCACTCCACCTTCTCGAAGAACCGCCACGGACGGTTCCATGAGTCCGACCTGTTTCAGCAACTCTTTGAAGAGATCGTAGATCGCTGCCAGGAAGCGGGATTAGTGGAAGGGGAACACCTGTCGGTCGATGGCAGCTTTATTGCCGCCAACGCCAGCCGGTCCAGCCGCATCCCGCGGGAGCAGTTAGCGGAAGCCGCGCAGGTGAAACTCACCATCCGCGAGTATTTAACCGAACTCGAGCAACAGAACCCGATCGAAGAGCCGACCCATCAACAAGCCCTGGTCTCGACGACCGATCCCGATTCCACGTATGCGACCAAGGGATCTCGGGCGGCGGAGCTGGGATACTTCAACAACTATCTGATCGACAACCAGAGTGGGGTGATTGTGGGTGTGCAAGCGACGGCCGCTCGGTTGAGCCAGGAAAGTGTCGCGGCTCGCGAGATGATCACGCGGTCAGCGGAGAGACGCGGGCGCTTCCCACAGTCGGTTGCTGCCGACACGACGTACGGGAACGGTGAGCTTTTGGCTTGGCTCGAGGAACGAAACATCACTCCGTATATTCGCGTGAAAGAAAGCCCTGCTCCCAAAACCAACTTGTACGGGATCGAGAAGTTCACCTACGTTGCCGAGACGAACAGTTATCAGTGTCCCGCAGGAAAGCGGCTTACCTACGTCGGTATCAATGCCATAAATCGAACGCATGTGTATGTGGCTACGCGGAAGCGCTGTCGCGACTGCTCGCAAAAAGCGCAATGCACCAGGGGCCACTATCGGCAGATCGCGATCCATGTCCACGAAGCGGCGCGACAACGGGCACGAGAGCGAACAACCGTGCCGGCTTTCGCGGCAGCGCAACGCCAACGCCGGAAAGTAGAAGCACTGTTTGCGGAGTTGAAGAACCAGATCGGACTGCGCAGGGTGCGCTTGCGGAGAATCAAGCATGTTCGCGAACAGTTCTTTCTCGCAGCTACAGCCCAGAACTTGAAACGACTGGCTCGCTTCCTACGATCAAGATCTCTAGAATCAGCCACGGTTCCGATCTGAGATAGAAAAAGAAAGCAGGATATGCTCCCGCTGGAAATCACTCCAGCTCAAAACTCCCGCCAGTGGTCGAGTTTTTCAACAGCCACAGGGCTTATCACTAGCTATCTCACTCTGAGATAGCTGTCCTGCTTCTGGTAGCCTCGTACCGCTGGAATTGCTATCCTTCCAACGAGCCACCCATGGCGCAAACCGTACCCTTCGGGATTTCGGCCCCCAGCGCCGAACGCACGCGCGCAGCCGCGCAAGCCACCACTATTCCCTGGTTCGTCTGGTCAGGCATTATCTCGGTTTCCTCCATCTGCTTCGGCTTGTACTGGGACATCTCCTGGCACATGACCATCGGGCGCGACACCTTCTGGACGCCCGCGCACCTTCTAATCCAATTCGGCGGTATCCTCGCCGCGATCACCTGCACGTATCTCATTTTTTCCACCACGTTCTCTCATGACCCCGCGGTTCAATCCTCGTCGGTAAAGGTCTGGGGATTCCGCGGGCCGCTCGGCGCATTTCTCACCGCCTGGGGCGGCGTGACCATGGTCACCTCCGCGCCGTTTGACAACTGGTGGCACAACTCGTTCGGGCTTGACGTTGAAATCCTGAGTCCGCCGCACGTGGTGCTCGGGTGGGGAATTCTGGGCGTGGGAATCGGCTATCTCGTGCTCGTCGTATCGGCAAAGAATCGCGCCACCGGAGCCGTGCGCGCGAAACTCACTTGGCTGTTCCTGTATCTCGCGGGCTTGGGCCTGATGCTGCACATGATTTTGATCTCTGAATTCAGTGACGCGAGATTCATGCACAGCTCGGTTTTTTATCGCGTCCTGATGATCGCCACCCCTCTCCTGGTCATGGGCTATGGAACTGCGTCCGAACACAAATGGGGCTCCACGATTGTTGCCTCGATTTATATGGCGGTAAATTTGGCGGGATTGTGGATTCTGCCGCTCTTCGCCGCGCAGCCGAAGTTGGGGCCCGTTTACACCAACGTGACGCACATGGTGCCGATGGGATTTCCGGTGCTGCTCATTTTTCCCGCGTTCGCGTTCGATCTCGTGCGCGCGCGGCTGGCAGGACGCAACAAGTGGCTGCTCGCCCTGGTCGCCGGCACTGCGTATCTTCTTACGCTGCTCGTGGTTCACTGGCCGTTTGGCAGCTTCATGATTTCGCCGCTGGCCCGCAACTGGTTCTTTGGCATGATTTATTTCCCCTATCAAGAGCCGGTTTCCATGCATCAGCTGAACTACCAATTCGAGAAATATGAGCCCACTCGAGCCGCTTTCTTTCTGGGACTTGGCCTCGCCTGGATTTTCGCTTTTATCTCCACGCGCATCGGCATTGCTTTCGGCGGCTGGCTCCTGAAAGTCAGGCGCTAACCCACGTGAAGACGACTCACATTGCCTGGCTCGTCCTCGCGATTTTGATCGCCGGGCCGCTCGCTGCCCACATCGGCAGCCCCGATGTTTTCTTTCAGGGTGACGCGGGCCCGTACCATCTCGTCGTCTCCATCCGCACGCCGCAAATGATTCCCGGAGTCGCCGACATTCAGATTCGCAGCTCCACACCCGGCGTGAAGCAGATCAAAATCGTTCCGCTCTATATCGTCGGCGAAGGCTCGAAGTATCCGCCTCCGCCGGATGTGTTGCTCCCCTCGAAAGACGATCCGCAATTTTTCTCCGGCAAGCTCTGGCTCATGGCGTCCGGTTCCTGGCAAGTACGCGTCGAAGCCGATGGCGACGCAGGCTCCGGCACGATTGCGGTTCCGGTTCCGGCGGCCGCACGCAGCACGATGCCGATGCAGAAGAGCCTTGGAGCGCTGCTCGCCAGGTCTGATGGTGCTGCTCGTCGCCGGAATAGTTTCGATCATCGGCGCAGCGCGCCGCGAAGGGCAGCTTGAGCCCGGCCAGCAAGTGGGCCCCGCGCAAAAGCGCGCCGCGCGGTTCGTGATGGCCGGCGCGTTTTTGATTGTCGCAGCCGTGCTCGTAGGCGGCGCATTCTGGTGGAAAACCGCGGCGGCGAATCTTTCAAACCGCATGATTTACACAGCGCCCGACCTTTTCGTCTCGCTCGTTCCGGGCGATCAAATGCTCCTGCGCATCGGCGATTCCAAATGGCACACGCGCCGCCCCGAAACGGTCGCGACGCCGCTAATGCCCGACCACGGCCACCTGATGCACTTGTTTCTAATTCGCACGCCGCAAATGGACCGCTTCTACCACCTGCATCCGGTACCGGATAAAGGCGGCGTCTTCCTCGACGATCTTCCGCCGGTAGCAGCAGGGCACTATCAAGTTTTTGCAGACATCGTCCGCGTTTCAGGATTTCCCGACACGCTCTCGGCTCAAATCGACATCCCCGAGACCGCAGGGAAGCCGCTCTCAGGAGATGATTCGACCGCATCGGCCCCGCCCATCTCAGCAGATTCGCAAAACGCAAGGATACGAGTGGCGCAAACTCGAAAGACGCGAAGGACACGAACGAGCAAGACACAAGGGATGCGCAAGCAAGCTTGATTTCCTCGCTGCCCGACGGCACGCGAATGGTGTGGGAACGGGCCTCAGGTCCGCTTCCAGCGAATCAATTGCTCTGGTTCAAATTTCGACTCGAGGACGCAAACGGCAAGCCGGTCGCAAACCTAGAGCCGTACATGGGAATGGCAGGCCACGCAGAATTCGTCCGCTCAGACTTAAGCGTCTTCGCTCACGTCCATCCGGACGGCTCAGTTCCAATGGCAGCAGTCCAGTTGGCCGATGCAACGCTCGCTAAGAACGCGGCGAACCCAGCATCACCCAATCCGCCCGCAACGACGGAAATGAACATGCCCGGCATGGCCACTATGCCCGGAATGGCGGACGGGTCGCTCGCGCCAGAAGTAAGTTTTCCCTACGGTTTCCCGAAGCCAGGTTTGTATCGAATTTTCGTCCAAGTGAAGTATAATGGTCAGGTAGAGACGGGCGTGTTCGACGCGCAAGTGAAGTGAAGTAAAGTGGCACAAATAGGTGCCAGGCGCGACGCAGTCGGCAAGGTGGAAACGCCAGTCCTGCCGGCCGTCACTGGCGAGTTTTAATGCACGGTTCCGCGATTAAATCTCACCGCAAGTAACGCAAAATCAATAACATACGAATTTCTAATCGGCGGTAAAAGCGCTCCTAAAGCTCTCGCTTATTGCGCGCCGGTTGCTGTTCCATTCGGCTGCTGCTGCAACCATGTTTGAAGGTTGTGTTCCTGATGCTCGCGAAGATCGATGCAGCCGTTGATTTCTTCGATGGTCAGCTTCAAAGTGCGATCGGTGGCCGGAACTTTGTGCGACGTGAAAAACGCCTCCACTTCATCGCGCTTGCCGGCATCGCAGAAAACGCCCGCCGCTCCCACAACGGTTGTATCCGAATAATTGCTAAGCTTCGCGCTCACCTCCGGCCACTTGTCGCGGATGAACTTCCACGCCACCTCGCGTCCCGCCGGATTCGACAGAATCGCCTCAAACACTTGCGGCGCATCCTGCGCGCGCATCATCGGCGACACGGCAAACTTCATCGTGCGCGTGAGCAGCGCGGGATCGCTGAACAGGCACAGCGCCTGACCGTAGAGCAGTCCTTCTTCTGGCGTCTTGATCTGGCTGAAGTGCGCAATGATCGCATCGTAGAGAGCGGCGTCGCCGTTGCGGGCGGCAATTGGAATCGCGGAGATCAGCATCGTGCGATCCACTGGCTCGCTCTTGAGAGACTTGTCCATCAGCTCGCGCGCCAGAGCGATGGCTTTCGGGTCGCGCCCCACCTGCCCCATCACGGTGAGAAGAGCGGCGCGGCGCGCGCGAATCTCGTCGGAATCTTGCGGATTGGATTGCCAACCCATTTTTTCCGCGACCGGGCCGAACGTCGCGCGGACCCAGCTCTCGAATTGCGGCCGATCGGAATCGTTCACCAGGTACTGGCTCGCATATTGGAGATAGTTCGTGAGTTGATCCATGACGTCGGTCGAAGGGTCGTCTCTTAGATCCGCAGCGAGCGTCATGAAATCGCTGGCCTGCAAGGTGTTCATGTGAAGGCCGGCGAAGGTGTCGTCGAGAAGCATATAGCGTTCGGGAGCAGAGAGCTTGCTTTCGGCGGATGATGCGATCTGATTGAAATTTTCCGAAGTGTAGCCCGAGCGATAGTAACCGCGGCCTCCAGCATTCCCAATCGCGCCCTCAGCGCATCCCGGTAGAGCGATCTGTTCTTCTTTCGTCGCGAGCAGTTCGCACTTCTCATCTTTACCGGCTTTGAGGCAAACGGGAATATCCCACTTTTCCTTTGAGCCTGCTTCGAGCAGCGCGCGATCGCGGAAATAGCGAGTTTGCGTGACGGTCACGTTTGCAATCTTACCGGAACATGACGTCTTCAGCGAAACGATTGGCACGCCGGGCTGTTTGACGAAGCCGGACATGATGCGATCCACGGGCTTGTGCGAAGTTTCCGCAATCGTGTTCCAGAAATCCTCGGCGCTCGCGTTGCTGTAGGCGTACTTCGAAAGGTACGCGTTCACGCCTTTGCGGAATGTGTCCGGGCCGACGTAGCCCTCCACCATGCGCAGAACGGCTGCTGCCTTGTTGTAAGCGATGTCGTCGAAGAGTTCCTGAATCTCCGCGGGGCTTTCAGCGTGGGCTTCGATCGCGCGTGTGGAGCTAAGCGAATCGGTGCTCATCGCGCCAGTGCTCGACCGCACCGCGTCCGTTTCAAGATTCCATTCGGGCTTCCACGCTTCCATCGGCTTGAACGACATCCATGTGGCGAAGCCTTCGTTGAGCCAAACGTCGTCCCACCACTTCATGGTGACCAGATCGCCGAACCACTGATGAGCGATCTCGTGAGCGATCAGTTCCTGGGCAACCGCTTTGCGCAGCGCGTAAGAGGATTGCTTCGGATCGACAAAAATAAGGTCGCGAGCGATTACGAGACCGGTGTTTTCCATCGCACCGGCGGCGAAATCGGAGACGCCGAGGATGTCGAGCTTGCCGTAGGGATATTTGATACCGAAATACTGGTCGTAATACTTCAGCGTGACGACCGCAGCCTGAAGGGCGAATTCCGCATAGGGTTTTTTATCGGGAATTCCGCAGACGCGAACAGGGATTCCGTCGGCCGTGTCTTCAGCGCATTGCCAATCGCCCACCGCGAGAGCGACGAGATAGGAAGACATCTTTGGCGTTGTGGCGAATTTCACGGTGTGCTTGCCATCGCCCGGACCGGGTGTGTCTGAAACTATTTTCGTGTTCGACAGGGCGGTGTCGCCTTTGTCGATGATGGCGGTGAGGTCAAAGGTGGCTTTGTAGATCGGCTCGTCGAAGGAAGGGTACATGCGGCGTGCGTCGGTATTTTCGAGTTGCGATACGGCGTACTTGCGATTGCCAGCCTTGCTCAAATAAAGGCCGCGAAGCTGGCCGTTGAGCATGCCCGTGTAGCGGATGTGCAGTGAGGCTGGACCGGCAGCGAGCGGCTGCTCGAACGCGAGCGTGGCCATTTGCTTATTTTCGTCGGGAGTGACGTTGGCGATCTGCGTTTTCCCGCCGATACTAATTGTTGTTTCCGCGAAGGTAATTTCAGCGGCGTTCAAGACGATCGTCGAGGTCGGCTTGAGGACCTTGATTGCAATCGTCTCGTCGCCCGTAAAAGTTTCTTTGTCGAGGTTTACATCAATCGTGAGCTTGTAGTTTTCGGGCGTGGCAAGCTCAGGAAGCCTTTGGGCGCGGACAGCCGGCACGAGCGCCAGAATGAATACAACGAACGATAAAGTCTTCCGCATCGTTTCTCCTGTGGCCTAACCGGCCACTCAGATCTCCTGTCGGCCTAACCGGCCAGTCGGATTTCTCGTGGCTTAAATGGCCAACTCAGATCTTCCGTCGTTTTGCCGGGCTCTCGGACGGGTGCCGACGAATGGCGCGCGCTAAGGCTACTTCACCACTATACGACAAGCACACGGGGTTTGTTTCGCCGGCTGGCAATGAGGTTTGGACGATTCTTGGTGTGGAAAGTTAGCGGTGAAATTCGGGGGTCGCATTGCACGTAGTAACATGGAAGGCTGACAGCGGAGACTGAGATTGAGGGCGAATGGCGATTGCAGGTAACGGGGCCGCGATTCGGGCTGAGCACGTTTCGCGGCACTATCAGATGGGGTCCGCATTAATCCGGGCCGTGGATGATGTGACTCTCGAAGTGGGCGCTGGCGAATTTCTCGCGCTGTTGGGCACATCCGGATCAGGAAAATCAACGCTGCTGAATTTGATGGCCGGTCTTGATCGGCCATCCGCGGGTTCGATCGTCGCTCAAGGAAGAAATCTGTCGGAGCTTAGCTCCGTCGAGTTGGCGCGGTATCGGAGCCGCATTGTCGGGATGGTTTTTCAGTCGTTCAATCTCCTTCCGAAAATGACACTGGAAGAAAACGTGGAGCTACCGTTGCGTTTGGCTGAAGTCGATCGCAGCGAACGCGGCGGGCGTGTGCGCGAAGCGCTCGAGCGAGTGGGACTTGCGAAGCGCGCGACTCATCGTCCCAGCGAATTATCGGGCGGAGAGCAGCAGCGCACGGCGATCGCTCGCGCTCTGGTGAACCGGCCAACTATTCTATTTGCAGACGAGCCCACCGGGAATCTCGACAGCGCGACGGGCGAATCGGTGATGCAGCTATTGAAAGAGATTCAATTGTCCATGGGCATGGCAATCGTCATGGTGACGCATGAACGGCCGCTTGCCAGCCGCTTTGCGGATCGAATCGCGGCGTTGGCAGACGGCAAGCTCGTGAGCGATGGGGTGGCGGCATGAAGGCGCGCGATCTGGGAGAACTGGCGCTGCGAAATTTGCGCGAGGCGCTGCTGAGAAATTCGCTGACCACGCTGGGAATTGCGGTGGGTGTGGCATCTCTTGTTGCCATGCTTTCGCTTGGCGTGGGATTGCAGGAACTGGCTACGAAGCGGCTTTCGAACTCGGGACTGTTTGACACAATCATCGTGATGTCGAAATCCGGTCTGCGTGGATTTGGCAGGCCATCGGAGCCACCGAGGCGAGCGGCAGCCGGATCGGATCAGACCAGCGAGCAAGATCATGCGCCGAGGATATCTCCGCCGCTGGATGATTCAGCGCGCGAAGCACTTCAGAAGCTTTCGAACGTGGTCGAGGTCTATCCACAGATTCGATTTCCGACCGAGGTGCGTTTTGCCGGGAAGCCATATGCCACGATGGTTGCGGGGATTCCGGACTCAGCGCGGGGAAACGGCGCGTTCGACGGCATCAATGGAAATTTCTTTTCGGGCGCGAACTCTGACGAAGCGATTTTGCAATCTGAATTTGCGAAGGATCTTTCGGAGAAGCCTTCGAGCCTTATTGGGAAAGATCTGGTGCTGCGTTATGCGGAACGGCAGGCGTTGGGGACGCAGTCTGCCGGCGGCGGCGGTCCGTCAGAGGCAGGAAATAGTGACAATGGAAGCGGTGGATTTTCGGTGGTGCCGCGCGAGAAAAATCTTCGCATCGTGGGAATCGTTGACACCGAACCTGCGGCGGGGTTTGGCGGCATCGGCAGCGGGCGGGTGTTGATTCCGCTGGCGGTGGCGGAAACGCTGCGGGCGGTACAGTTGAATGATTTGCGCGACGTGGTGAGGGGAGCGAACGGGAAGACCACGTATGCGAGCTTGACGGTGCGGGCCAAGAGCCCGTCGCAAGTGGAAAAAATTGAATCGGCGATCAAGGGCATGGGATTTTCGACGTTTTCGCTGCTGGATGCCACGCGCAATCTGCGGATTTTCTTTACGATTTTCGATTCGTTGCTCGGAATTTTCGGAAGCCTGGCGCTGGCGGTTTCGACGCTGGGGATTGTCAACACGTTGGTGATGGCGATTTTGGAACGCAGGCGGGAGATTGGCGTGCTGAAGGCGCTGGGGGCGGCTGACCGCGACGTGAAGCAGCTGTTTTTTGCGGAAGCGGGAGTGATGGGATTGATGGGCGGGATTTTCGGGGTGGGGATGGGCTGGCTGATTGGTCGTGCGGTGACTATTGGAACGAACGTTTATTTGCGGAGGCAGGATTTGCCACCGGCGCATGTGTTTTCGGTGCCGCTGTGGCTGATTTTTGGGGGGATTGTATTTTCGGTGGTGGTGAGTCTGGTGGCGGGGCTCTATCCGGCGTCGCGCGCGGCGCGGCTGAATCCGGTGGAGGCCCTGCGGTATGAGTAAGGCGAAGCTTGCGCTGACTGCGCTAGCTCTGGTGATTTGCACAATTGCAGGCCAGCCCGCGCAGGGTGCGGCTGCCGGGCGTGCGGAGTGCCAGAGGGTCAAGAGCAGGATTCTTGCGCGGAGCGTCGCCTACTGCGCTTTGTTGCCTCCTAGCTACGACGCGGAGAAGACGCGGCGTTATCCGGTTCTCTATTTTCTTCACGGGCTTGGTGACAACGAGCAGATGTTTCTGCATTCGGGCGGCTGGAATATGGTTGAGGATTTGTGGGAGCAGCATCAGTTGGGCGAGTTCGTGATCGTTACGCCCGCTGCGGGAGCGAGCTTTTACATCAATTCGCACGATGGGAAGCAGAGGTACGAAGATTTTTTCCTGCATGAGTTCATGCCCGCGATCGAAGCCCGCTACCGGATTACGGCCGGGCGCGCGACGCGGGGCGTTGCAGGTTTTTCAATGGGTGGGTACGGGGCGTTGCGGCTTGCGTTCTTGCGCCCTGACTTATTTGGATCGGTGAGCGTGCATAGCGCGGCGCTGATGGAGAAATTGCCGAATATCAACGTCGCCGAATCGGCGCAAAATCCGCGAATGGAAGTTCTGGGAGGCGTGTTTGGCTCGCCGCCGGATCGTGCTTTCTGGGATCGCAACAACCCGCTCACGCTGGTGCGGACAGTTCACATCGCGGGATTGAAGATTTATTTTGATTGCGGATCGGAAGATGGGTACGGGTTCAACGCCGGGGCCGAGACGCTCGACAAAGTTCTGTCGTCGCGGCATATCGCGCATGAGTCCCACATTTACCCGGGCGGGCACGACTGGTCATATTTTGCGGAGCATCTTCCGGCTTCGCTCGAATTTGAGGCGCGGGCCTTTGGCCTAAAGTGAGTCGGCCGAGTGGCCCGCGCTGCGGTTTGGTGACCCACGCAGGAGTCGCCATCAGGATTTCTTTCGCGAGTACTCCAGGCGAAAAACGGGCGACCATGTGGCGCCCTTATCGGTGGACTTGTCCCAGGTTTGTTCCACCTTGTCCGCGCTGAGGCGCACCACGCGAATTCGATTGAGCACCTCCTCTCCGTTGGGGCCGCGGTTTGGCCCGAGAAACTCAGCGGTACCCGCGGAGATTTTTCCGTTGACGAAGGCATGCGCGCGGCCTTCGTTATCCACGAACAATCCGCGCCAGCCCTGGTCGCCGTAGCTGTAGGCGAAAATATTTTCGCCGCGCTGCCCTTTTCCGCCGTCCCAATTTTCGGTGATCACACATTTATCGAGCGAGAGCGACACCGTGCTCGTCGCACCCCACGAGGCGCCCGAAGATGAGATCGTCCAGTCGCCCAGCCAGAAATCCAGCTGCCGGCTTTCGGGGCTTGTCGTACATGTCCCAGGGCCATTGGCAGCGAATGCGCTGGGCGCGACGACGACGCACAGAACTAGTGCAAAAATCAAAAGGATCTTTTTCAAAACCTGCGAACTTTGAACAGCAATCTGCTTTGCCATGCGTGTTACCTCCTCGAGTGATTTTTATGCCTACAACTTCGGTTCATGCGCTAGGACGCGACCGGCCGTCGCGCATGAAAGCGGAATGCTTCGGAATTTTTTTCGATTTGCAACACTTGAAATCCTGCTGCTTGCAGACGATCAGCAAGAGTGTCGGGAACGATCGGCACGAGGGTGTCGCGTATATGAATCAGCCGCATAAATAGGCTCTGCAGACTATCGGTACCGACAAAAGCGCCGCCTGGTTGCAAGACGCGCCAAACTTCGCGGAAAAGTTGGTCCTGAAGGGCGGGAGTGTGCACGTGGTGCAGCATGGTGAAGCAAACGGTGCTGGAGAATTGCGCGTTTGCGAATGGCATCTTGGTGGCGTCACCCTTGACGACCTGAACATTGCTGCCGTTCAGACGAGAGGCGAGCGATTCGGCTAACCGGCGATCAATTTCAATTGTCGTGAGGTGCGGCACTCTCTTCCGCAGGAGATCGGTGGTGAGGCCGGGCCCAGGCCCTAACTCCAGAACCTTCGCGCCTAAATCCACCAGTGCGAGCGCCCATGGCAGGCGGCGCTCGACGGTTCGTCGCCATCGTTCGGAGCGGCATAGCCTGTTGTGAATCCAGTTCACTTGTTGATCCTCGAATTCCTAACGAGCTTTGCGATTTGCAAAGACAGTTTATGAATTGCGCGGTTTGCATACTTTCGATATTGTGACAATGGATGTCGCAAAAGCGCCAAATCAATAAAGCAGTATTCGACAGGATCGGGCACGGGCGCGCCGAGATTACGACCCTCACGCGCGATTACGGAGCCGGGCACGTGATTGCGCTGCATTTTCACGAAGCTGATCAACTGGTGTATGCATCGCGCGGGGTGATGACGGTGCGAACGAAGGACGGCATCTGGGTGGTTCCCACGGATCGAGCGGTGTGGATTCCGGCGCGGATTCCGCACACGATCACGATGTCGGGAACGGTGGGGATGCGGACTCTTTATTTGAGGAAGCGGCTGGCGAAGGCGCTGCCTCGGAATTGCTGCGTGGTGAACGTTTCGGCGCTTCTGCGGGAACTTATTCTGCGAGCGTGCGGATTTCGCGAGCTGAGGAGGAAAATTTCGCAGCAGCGACACTTAATCGAAATAATTCTGGATCAGCTCGACGCGATACAGACGGTATCGCTGCAGCTTCCGAATGTGACTGATGCGAGGGCGGGCCGGATCATGCAAGCGCTTCATAACGATCCTAGCGATTCGCGGCCGCTTTCCGAACTTTGCCGGCTGAGTGGCGCGAGCAAGAGGACCGTCGAGCGCCTGTTCCAGCAGGATGCGGGAATGACGTTTGGAAAATGGAGGCAACAGTTGCGGTTGATGCGGGCGATGCAGCTTTTAGCTGAAGGAGCGAAGGTGACGCATGCGGCTTTGGAAGCGGGGTACAGCACGCCGAGCGCGTTCATTTCGATGTTTCGAAAAACGCTAGGAACTACGCCCGCTTCTTACTTTAGAGCAACGAAGGATCGGCGCTCCAGGGGAGAAGGCGAGAAAAGGGAGATTGCAAATTTGAAATTTCAAATTTCAGATTTCAGATTGAAAACAAAGCAGGTCTCTCGAGCGTCGAACACGATACGGAAAATGATTAATCGCAATAATTCGGGGGACGCAGGAATCGGTGTGGCTACTTGCTGGTTGAGGTCGTTGTGATCGTCGTCGTGGATTTTGTGTTGTCGAGGACGAGAACGAGGATGCGGCCGTCGGAGCGAAAGGTGCCGCCGGTGGCGGTGCGGGCTTCTGTGAGCGGATCGGGCGGAGCGATGTGTTCGCGGGCGGCGACGAGGCCGGTGCCTGAGAGCGTGTCGTTCACATACTCGCGCTCTTTATCTATTTCAGGATCGATTTTGTGGGTGACTCCGTTGTTGCGCTCGTCGCGTTCGAAGCCGACGTCGTGGGTGGCGGCGATGCACCAGAGCGGGCGGCCGCCGATCATGTAAGTCGATTGCCAAGCGCGCAGATGATTGCGTGACATGGCGACGCGAACGGGTTCGGCGTGCGCGAAACCGTAATCTTGCGGGCGATTGAAGAGGTAGAGCGTGCTCATCGGCATCGTCAGGTAATCCTTTTTTTGGATCGTGTCGATGAGGCCGGCGATCACGGTGGATTGCACGTCGCTATCGACTCTGACCCAGCCGGCGGTGGAGAACGCGTGAAGGAGCTGCTCTTTTGTGCCGACGATGAGGATGTTGACCATGTCGCCGGGATTTCCTTGTTTGTCTGAGATGCGGCGCGGAATGGAAGCGAGGAGATCGGGCGTGACGCCCGCGACTTTTGTTTCCGCTGGGCCGCCGACGGCCATCGCCTCGGCCGTGGACGAGCCTGGGTCGAGGACTTCGATTGTTACGTGAAAATTTCCTTTGGCCGCGCCGGCGTCTTTGTAGCTTTGATTGATGCCGATGAAGAGGCGGCCTGCGACCGGGACGGTGAAATCTTTGGTGAGGCCGAGTGAAAAGGGTTGAGCGGCGTCACCTGAGCCGACGCGAGCGATGAGTTCGCCGTGATTGCCGTCGGGGACGGCGTAGTCGTGGATTATATCGGCCCAGCCGCGGGGGAGGCCTTCGGGGCCGAAGGTGCGCTCGTCGGGATTTTTGCCGGCGGGCGGGTAGGTGAGTTTGCCGCTGGCGGTGGCGCGAAGTTTTTCGCCGCCGCGGACGTCGATGCCGGTGTCGAGCCATTGTTTTGTGGCGTCGAGATCGAGGCGGTAGATTTTGTGGGCGGCGGCGTTTGTTTGCGTGGATTGCGCTCGAAGGTCTGACTTTGATAGCGATGATTGGCTGGGCTGCGATCGAGCGGAGGCCGCCGAGGTTGCGGCGAAAAGACAAGCAGCCATCGCCAGAGGCCGAGCTATTTTTGCGAAGTTCATCGGCAATTAGAATATCGCCGGGTGCGAGATTTTTGCAACGGAGTCGCGTGGCGGCGTTGGACGAGCGGTTCAGGCGGGATGCGTAGGCAAGGGCAAAGAGTGCGACGGTGGTTCCTTTTTGAATCCGGACTGAATGCGGCGCACGAGGACGTAGAGCACGGGAATGAAGATCAGATTCAGGAACGTTGCAGCAATCATGCCGCCAAAAACTGTGGTGCCTACTGAACGGCGGCTGATGCGGCCGGCGCCCTGCGCGAGTACGAGCGGAAGGACGCCGAGAATGAAGGCGAGGGATGTCATGAGGATTGGGCGCAGGCGGATGAGCGCGGACTCCACGGCGGCGTCGAGGATGCTGAAGCCTTTTTCGCGAAGCTGTTCGGCGAACTCGACGATGAGGATCGCGTTTTTGCTGGAGAGGCCGATCAGCATGACGAGACCGATTTGGCAGTAGACGTCATTTTCCTGGCCGCGCAATGCCTGCGCGCCGACGGCGCCGAGCAAAGCCATGGGAACGGCGAGCAGCACGATGAAGGGAAGCGTGAAGCTTTCATATTGCGCCGCGAGCGTGAGGTAGACGACCAGGAGTCCGAGGCCGAACAGCATCGTTGCCTGACTGCCGGATTGAATTTCTTCGAGCGAGAGCCCCGTCCATTCATACGAAAAGCCCGGAGGAAGAACTTTGTTCGCGAGCGCGTCCATCGTGGCGATTGCGTCGCCTGAACTTTTACCTGGCGCGGCTGAGCCGTCAATTTCAGCGTAACGGAAGAGATTGTAGTGGCTGATGACTTGCGGCGAGGCTTGCGACTCGAGCTTCACGAGATTTTCGAGCGGGACCATCATTCCCTTGTCGGAGCGGACGTAATATTCCTTGATGTCGCGGGGTTCAGCGCGGAATTGTTTGTCGGCTTGGACGTAGACGCGATAGGCGCGATTGTTGAAATCGAAATCGTTGACGTAGACGGAGCCCATGTAGACCTGCAGGGCGTCGGTGATTTGATTCAGAGAGACGCCGAGAGCTTTGGCGCGTTCGCGATCGAAATTCAGGACGAACTGTGGATCGTTGGCGCTGAAACTTGTGAATAGTCCTGTGAGGTTCGGATTTTTGTTTCCTTCTTGGATTACTTTTTGGGTGACATTCGAAAGCTGCTGCATCGAAGCGCCACTTTGATCTTGAAGGACGAATTGGAAGCCGCCGAATTGTCCGAGTCCTTGCACGGCCGGAGGCGCGAAGGGGACCACTTGAGCGCCGGAAATGGTGGAAAGCGGACCGCGAAGCCGTTCCAGGACAGCGTTGCCCGAGTGTTCTTCGCCCTTGCGCTGGTCGAAATCTTTCAGGCCCGCAAAAATCAGAGCGCGATTTGAGGCGCTGCCGCCGAAACTAAATCCAGCCACCGAAAACGCGCTGTCCATCTCCGGTACTTTGGCGAGAATGGCTTCGACTTGCGAGCAGATCGTGGTGGTGTATTCGAGCGAGGCGCCCTGGGGCGATTGTACGGCGATGATGAGGTAGCCGCCGTCTTCGGCCGGGATGAAGCCTTTCGGAACGTGTTGATAGACCCAGTAGGTGAGCCCGAGTCCACAGAAGAATAGAAGAACCGCGGCATATTCGAAGCGCAGCACAAAGCGCAGGAAATTCTGGTAAGCGCGGCCAAAAGCCGTCATGCCTCTATTGAATGCGCTGAAAAGGCGGCTTTTCACGACGTGTCCGTGGCCGAGGAAGATTGCAGAGAGTGCGGGGGTGAGGGTGAGCGCGTTGAAAGCGGAAATGGAAACGGAAAATGCGATGGTGAGGGCAAACTGGCGGAACAAGATTCCGGTGGTGCCGGGGAAGAATGCTACCGGAACGAAGACCGCGACCAGAACGAGCGAGGTGGCAACGACGGCCCCGGCGACTTCTTTCATCGCGATCGAAGCGGCGTTGTGCGGCTCGGAGATTCCTTCGGTGATGTGACGCTGCACGTTTTCGATGACGACGATGGCATCGTCCACCACAAGCCCGGTGGCAAGCGTCAGCCCGAAGAGCGTGAGAGTGTTGATTGAGAAGCCCAGAATTTTTACGAACGCGAAAGTACCAATGAGGGAGACGGGAATCGTGATGGCGGGGATAAAAGTGCTGCGCCAGTCTTGCAGGAAAATAAAAATTACCAGCACAACGAGGATAATTGCCTCGATCAACGTGTAGAGGACGTCTTTAATTGACTCGCCGACCACACTTGTGGTGTCGAATGCGACGGCGTACTTGATGCCGGGAGGGAAGCGTTTGGAGAGGCGCTGGAGCTCAGCCTTCGCTGCTTTGTCGACCGCGAGCGCATTGGCGCTGGGCAATTGAGTGACGCCGAAGCCCACGGCGTCGTGGCCGTCGAAACGAAGAACGCTGCTGTAATCTTCGGCACCCAGCTCGGCGCGTCCCACATCACGCACGCGCACCAGATTGCCGTCCGCACCGGTTTTCAAAATGATGTTTTCGAACTCAGACGGCTCGACGAGCCGCCCAACCGCGCGCACGCTGATCTGAAAACTCTGATCCGGCCGCGAAGGAGGCTGGCCAACCTGGCCGGAAGCTACCTGGACGTTCTGCTCGGTGAGCGCGCTCAAAATATCTGTTGCTGTGAGGCCGCGCGCCGCCATTCGGAGCGGGTCGAGCCACAGGCGCATGGAGTATTTTCGCTCGCCAAAATTCTGCACATCGGCGACGCCGGGAACGCGCTTCAGTGCGTCGCGCACGTAGAGGTCAATATAGTTGCTGAGAAAAAGGCTGCTGTACTCTCCGTGCTCGGAATAGACGCCGGCGCCAAACACGAAATTGCTCGAGGCCTTCGTGATGCTGATTCCGGTGGTTTTTACCTCGTTGGGAAGCCGGCCCAGGGCCTGGTTCACTCGATTCTGAACGTCCACGGCGGCGAGATCGATATTGCGCGTAATGTCGAATGTGACGTTGATGCTGCTCGAACCGTCGTTTCCGCTCGAAGAGGTCATGTACTTCATGCCTTCGACGCCGTTGATCTGTTGTTCGAGCGGCGTGGTGACAGACGTTTCCACGGTTTGCGCGTTTGCGCCGTTGTAGAAGGAGCCTACGTTGACCTGCGGCGGCGCGAGATCGGGAAATTGTGCGACGGGAAGGGTGGGAATCGTCACCGCGCCCGCCAAAATAATCAGGAGCGCGCAGACAGTGGCAAAGATGGGCCGCCGGATGAAGAAATCGACAAACATTTTCTACGAGAGCCTTTTTGCGGCACGAACATGAAGCGCGCGGATTGAAATCAAGATGAAGACTTTCCCGCGGGAGCCGGCGCCGCTTCGGTAACTGTCGCACCGTCCACAAGATTCTGCGCGCCTTCGATGACGATCCGGTCGCCTGATTTCAAGCCATCCAGCACCACGTAATCGTTTCCCACCATCTCGCCGAGGGATAGGACTTTCTGATGCGCTACCTGCGATTTTCCGGAGCCTTCGACGACAAAGGCAAAGTATTGCCCGTTGATACGCTGCACAGCCAGCACCGGAATCACGGGCCCGTCGTGCGTGCTCCAGACGATGCGGGTTCGGGCGAATTGCGAGGTGCGAAGCGTGTCGGCGGAGTTTTTGACGGTTGCCTTCACGAGCACGGACTGCGTGTTGGTGTCGACTTGAGATGAAATGAAATCAATCTGAGTGTCGGCGACAACCTTGCTCTGGCTATCGAGCAGCTGCACTTTCTGTCCCATCTTCAGATCTTTCGAACGTTCGACGGGAACATTGATGTAAATCTCGAGCGGGCCGGGCTGGTCGACGGTGGTGAGGGTGGTCGTGTTCGTCACGCGATCGCCCACGCGCACGGGGATGTCGCCGACAAATCCGTCGGTGGGAGCATTCACGCGATAGTAGTGCAGCTCCGCTTGCTGCTGCTGCACTTGGGCGTCGAGCGATTTGAGCTGGTGCTGCGCCGTCTCAAGATTGGTGCGCGCCTGATCGTACTCCTGCTTGCTGATTACTCCGGCGTCGAAAAGTTTCTGCGAACGCTCCCATTGAATCTGAGCGAAATGGACGCTCGCTTCCTGTGCGGCGCGCGCGGCCTCCTGGCTTCCCAGGGTGGCTTGCTGCTTGATGGGGTCAATCTGCATGAGTGCCGTTCCGGCTTTCACGCGATCGCCCGATCTCACGAAGATATTTGTGATTTGCCCCTCGACCTGGGGATTCAGTACAACCGAATGGCGGGACTTGAGCGTTCCGAGGTATTCGGATGACTCTGAGATTGGCACCGGCCGAATGATGGCCGTCTTAACGGCGACGGCGGGAGGCTCCTCGTTACCAGCAGCCTGCTTCTGGCCGCAGCCTGAGAGGGCTCCCGAGAAGCACAAGAGTGCGAGCAACCCGCAAAGGAGGGTTCTGAGCGTAGATACCTGCGGTCGCTGTGCCGTGAATTTGAGAGGAAAGCACACGTACATTAGTGTCGTCGGCTCCAGACTTGGATATTCGTATTGTACGGGATGCACGCGATTGCTCCAAGCGTGGTGGTTCCCGGAGCATTACACGGACCGCCGCGCCAACCGTGCTTCGCTGGTATTTGACGTTGGATTTCGCAGGAGGAAAGCGCCCGTTGACAGCTACTTACGCTTGCGGATGGTTACGTCTGCGGCGGGCAAACGCGGCGCAACCAACGAGCAGGATCAAGGAAAAACCCGAAATCGCGGCACCGGCTGTGCGGTCCAAGGTACGGCGAAAGTTCACTTCGATCCGGTGCTGCCCGGCGGGCACACTGACGAGCATTCGGGCAATTCCCGGCTGTGAGCCTGGCTTGACTGCCGCGCCGTCGATTTGCACTGTCCACGCCGGATAGTTGAGCAGCCGCAGTGCGAGCGTCGCAGGTTCAGCAGTGTCGATGCGGAAATCCTTGCGCTCGGGCAGCCATTTATCCATTGAGACTTGCGCTGGCAGGGCCAAGGCATTCTTTCGCAAATCAGGAGCGAAGCGTTGAACGAGCGGCGTCGGCAAGCTTTTCTTGAAGACGTCGAGCGATTCAGGATCGAGGATAGCTCCAGGCAGATCGTACAGATCGCAGCCGAGCGGAGCGTATTCTTCCGTGCCTTCGTAACCGTGTCCAGTGCGAATGGCGGCCTGAAGAAGAGGGATGTCTGCACTGTCCCACCACGCATCGCGGACGATTGTGGTGGCCGTAGCGGCGATCACTAGCGCGAGGGCCGCGTACCAGATCCATCGCCATCGCGATTGGCCAATCGCCGATGCGAGAAAGAATGCGTACGGGATACCGAGAGGCACGAGCCAGCGCCATGGGAACTGGAGAAATTGTAACTTCGGAAGATGGTGCCAGAACCACAAGCTGACGGGAAACATCATGAAAATAGAAGCAGCAGCGAGCATCACCAACATCCACCACTGAGCCTGATGCTCTCGGCGCTTGCGGGCACTGAAGACCGCCGCCACGCCGGTGAGCAACATCGCGCCGAGGGCCACCGTCGAAACTTTCCAATTGAACAGAACAAAATCCGGGTCCATCGCACGCGTGTACAGAAAATTTTTATCCAGGTGGTAGTTTCCCGATACTACTTGCGAGATCTGCACCCAGCGCTGTTCGAAAGCCGCCGGGAAAATGTAAAACGCGGCAAGTCCGAACCCGATGGCCATTGCGGCCACGCCCGGAATCAACGGCCGAAGATTTCTTCGCTCGATGCAGCCGACGACCAGGAGCAGAACCAGAGAGTACGTCGCAATCACGGCGGTGGGTGCGTTGGAAAGCCAGATGGCGGCAAAGACGAGAGCAAGCTGTGGAACGCCTGCCCAATTTTGCCGCGAGTCGTTGTGCTGTGAGTTGTTCTGGTCCGAGCTGTTCTGCACCGAGTTGTTCTGGCGTGAACTGTTGCGAACCATTCTCAACGCGCCGAAAACCAAGAAGGGGAAAAGTGCACTCGCGAGAAGTTCGGCATAATCGCTGCGGTAATACACAACGACGAGCTGATAGGGATTCACAACATAGAAGAGAGCTGCGGCGATCGCCTGCGAGCGAGGAAGCGATTCACGCGCGAGCCGCCACATCGCGAAGCCGGACAACAAAAGGACGAGCCAGATGAAGGCTCCCGGCACCATCCTCCACGGCAACACGGAGCCGAGCGCTGCGCCAAACATCCAAGAGGTGGGCGGGTAGAAAATGAAACGAGGCTCGCCGAATCCCCAGTTGGCCCATTGCGCCCAACGCGGGAAAAAGACACCCTCGCGCCACTGACCGGCGACGTCCAGCCATGAGGCGAGATGAAAGGAAATGTCGTGGCCAGAAGCATTGCCGAGGAAAAACATCGGCGTGACGACCGCGGTGGCCACAATCGCGATCAGGAGCAATGCGATCTGGCTGGAGCGCCTCGCAGAAATCGGGCCGGAAACTAGCCGCGAATTCCCGCATGCCTATCGCTGCGTCAGCCAGAATCAGAAGACATTCTGCTGCGAACTTTGATGCGAATCTCGCCTCGTCCCGAAGATTTGAGGCGACGAGAATACAAGGTAGGCGGCGTTCGAGCAAAGGATTGGCGCTTTGCAATCCGGTCCGCAGCGGACGGCTTGCCAAGCTGACCGCGCAACGGATACAGTTCTGCACGCCTTCACGGCAACTGAAAATGACAACCGAACAGCAGCGGCTGCAAGCCAGCGCCGATCGCGAAGTTCACTGGAAACGGTGGGGACCATACCTTTCCGAGCGCCAGTGGGGAACCGTGCGCGAGGATTACAGCGCGAATGGCGATGCGTGGGACTATTTCCCGCACGATCACGCGCGTTCGCGGGCTTACCGCTGGGGAGAAGACGGCATCGCGGGATTTTGCGACCGTCATCAGCACATTTGCTTTGCGCTTGCGCTGTGGAACGAAAAAGATCGCATTTTGAAGGAGCGGCTTTTCGGCCTGACGAATTTCGAGGGCAATCACGGCGAAGATGTGAAGGAGTATTACTACTACCTCGACGCAATCCCTACGAATTGCTATCTGAAATACCTCTACAAGTATCCGCAGGCGGCATTTCCATACGATCAGCTGCGCATTGAGAACAAGAAGCGGACGCGTCACGATCCCGAGTATGAGCTGATCGATACGGGAATTTTCAACGAGAACCGCTACTTCGACGTGTTTGTTGAGTACGCGAAAGCCAACTTCGAAGATATTCTCGTTCGAATTACTGCTTGGAATCGCGGGCCTGAGCCTGCGCGCCTGCATCTTCTTCCGACGTTGTGGTTCCGCAACCGATGGGACTGGGGCGATCCGTATGACATGCCCGAAGCCCGGCTGTATTGTCGGGCCCGGAGGCACGCAGCTGGTCGCGCTCGACGAATTTCACTACGGAAAGCGCTGGCTGATCATTGAAGGCGCGCCGGAGATGCTCTTCACCAACAATGAAACGAATATGGAGCGGCTGTATCAGGCGCAGAGTCGAACTCCATTCGTGAAGGATGCTTTTCATCGCTACTTGATCGAGGGAGAGCGCGGGGCAGTGAACCCCGAAATGAAAGGCACGAAAGCCGCCGGGCATTTCTCAGCGGAAATTCCGCCGGGGAAAAGTTGGACGATTCGATTGCGTTTGATGGATATCGACCCGAGCGATCCGCTTTCGCCGCCGACAAGATTATTTCGGAGCGGCTTTTGAGGCGTGGTTTGACAAGCGCAAACAAGAAGCCGATGAATTCTACGGCCAGCGGGCGCCGAAGGGAATCAGCGACGACGCGCGGCTCGTGCAGCGCCAGGCTTTCGCGGGACTGATATGGGGGAAGCAAAGCTATCACTACGACGTTGACCGCTGGCTTAAGGGCGATTCCACTCAACCTGCACCCGACCCTCGACGGCAGTTCGGGCGCAATCACGAATGGACGCACCTGCATAACTCCGACGTGATTTCGATGCCGGACAAGTGGGAGTACCCGTGGTATGCGGCGTGGGATCTTGCCTTTCATTGCGTGGCGATGGCGCTGATCGATCCGGATTTCGCGAAGGATCAGCTCATCTTGTTTATGCGCGAATGGTACATGCATCCCAACGGGCAGCTTCCTGCGTACGAATGGAATTTTTCGGACGTGAATCCGCCCGTGCAGGCTTGGGCGGCGTGGCGCGTCTACAAAATCGCGGGCCGTATCAGCGGGAAGCCGGACCGGATGTTTCTCGTGCGCGCCTTTCACAAGCTGCTTATAAATTTCACGTGGTGGGTGAACCGCAAAGATCCCTCGGGCCGTAACGTGTTCGAGGGAGGCTTTCTGGGCCTGGATAATATCGGCGTCTTTGACCGTTCGAGGCCGCTGGGCCCTGGGAACTACATCGATCAATCGGACGGCACGAGCTGGATGGCGATGTTTTGCCTGGACATGCTGTCGATGGCGATTGAGCTGGCGGTGCAGGATCCCGCTTACGAGGACGTGGCCAGCAAATTTTTCGAGCACTTCGTGTACATCGCGTCGGCGATGAACGACATGGGAGGAACCGGTATCGGCTTGTGGGACGAGAAGGATGGGTTC
Source organism: uncultured Acidobacteriota bacterium (assembly GCA_963790945.1). Lineage (GTDB taxonomy): Bacteria > Acidobacteriota > Terriglobia > Acidiferrales > UBA7541 > Palsa-295. Next base: position 266,991 of record CAWBRH010000005.1, on the reverse strand, counting down.
TACTACGACGTGCTGCACCTCGGCGAAGAGAAAGTGATGCCGATGAAAGTGCGATCGATGGTGGGCCTGACGCCTTTGTTCGCAGTCGAAGTCCTTCGAACCACAAGACCTGGAGCGCATGAAGGGATTCCACCGGCGAATGCAGTGGTTTCTGGATCACCATCCGGACGTGAAAGACCACGTGGATATGAGCCAGCAGACCAAGCATGGACCGCGAGTGCTGCTCTCGATTGCCAATCGGGCGAAGCTCGAGCGGATTTACCGCTACATGTTCGACGAAAACGAATTCTTGTCGCAGCACGGAATCCGGGCGCTTTCGAAATATCATTTGCAACATCCGTTTGAGATCAAGGATACGGAAGGCGTTACGCACGGCGTGGATTACGAGCCTGCGGAATCAACGACCGACCTTTTCGGCGGGAATTCCAATTGGCGCGGCCCGGTTTGGTTCCCCATGAATTTTCTGCTGATCGAAGCGCTGCAGCGGGTTCATTTTTACTATGGAGAGGGCTTCAAGGTGGAGTATCCCACTGGCTCCGGGCAGCAGAAAACGCTTTGGCAGGCGAGCGCAGAACTATCCAAGCGTCTGTCGCATATTTTTTTGCGGCGCAATGGCAAGCGGCCGGTATATGCGAACACGGCGCTTTTTCAAAATGATCCGTACTGGAAGGATTTGATTCTGTTTTTCGAGTATTTCAACGGCGATACCGGCGCGGGGCTTGGCGCCAATCATCAAACTGGCTGGACGGCATTGGTTGCGAAGCTGATCGAACAAAGCGGCGAGTGACGGCACGCTCGCGGGAGCTAGAAATCCTCTACCAGGCCGAGACCGAGCGAAACGCGATTCACGTAGTTGAAATAGGCTACTGTTAGTACCGTTTCGCGAATCACCGCTTCATCGCAGCCTGCAGTTTTCACACGCGCTGATATCTTCCTCTTCGATCTCAACCGGCTTGCGCGTCAGCTTGTCCGCGAATCGGAAAAGAGCTTTCATCTTGTCCGGCACCGCCGCGTTTTCGTAATCGTTTACGAGTTTTCGCGCCAGCGACTTTTCCACTCCCAGCCGCCGCAGCAGCTCCATGTGGATCACCAGGCAATACGAAGACGCATTGATGCCGCTTACCACAACTCCGATCTGTTCTTTTTCGGTCTTCGTCAGTGCGCCATCATTCATTACCGCGGCGCCCAGCTTCAATTGACCTTCAATCGCGTCTGGCATCGCGCCCAGTGCCTTGAAATAGTGCGGGAGGAATCCCATATTCTGCTCGATGTTTCCGTAGATTCCTCGAAGCTGCGGATTCGCCTGTGTTTCTTCGATTTCGTTTACGTACGTCACTGGATTGCTCCTGAGAGGGGATACGGGGCAAAGACCGAACTACTTTACTCGCATCGCAAAATTCTGACAACCCGTGGGTGCGGCTCAAAATGCTCGGCCTGCTGTGCGATCCAGAACTCTCCAGTTATTTATTCGGGGCGGCAGGCTCTACCAACTCGATGAGGATCTTGCCCTGTTCCGGCGCCTTGTCCGGCAATGAGACGAGGAAGAAATTCACGCGAGTGCCGTCAGCACCGGTACGCGTCGCTGGGTATATCGGCTGTACTCCGAAGTGCGAGCGGAGAATTTCGGTGGCGGTGTCGACATTTTGCGCGAGCAACTCAACCTGCTGTATTCCTTCGCCGAATTTTTGAAGATAGCGCGCGATCGCGCCTTTACCGCCTGGCTCGCGAGTCGTCAGTATGTCCAGCTGGACTTGTTGCGAAAAGTGCAACTCAAATTCCATGGCGTCCTGGTCAGGCGGAACGTCGGCGAGGCGGGGAGAGCCATTTGCGGCGCGGATTCGCTCGAAGGTCTCAGGCGTAACTGCGATGCCTACGGTCGTTACGGGAAATTGTGAGGCGTCGAGGACCAGCTTAGCTGCGAATTCAGGATCGCGCGAGCCATTCCGCTGGTCGCCGCTCGCGCCAAGCCGTGACCCCGGGCAAAAAGCTCTTTAGCGGCGCGTCTCGCGACTCGCGCGATCCGGCGAGCTGAGACCACTAATCAGCGCAGCCAGTTCAGCAGATCCCGGCGCAGCACACATCGCGGATTATTCGCTTACTTCGACATGGGCGAAGTTTTCGAAGGCTGAACGGCGTTGACGTTCGAAAGAGTGATGTATGTTGGCTGGCCTGGCCGCACCGACACCGGCGTATCCCACCGCAGATGCGCATCGCCCACAGCCGCCGCCACTTCAAGCGAACTTAGCCAATAGTGTCCCGGCGGCACGCGCTGTAGCACCCCCTGTCCCTCCACGTTGGTCTGCGCTCGGGCTATAAGATATTTCGACTGCGCGAGCTCTTCCATCCGCCGCTGAATATCCGGCTCGCTTTTGGCCTGGCACCTGGGTCCATCGGGTAAAAGGATCGATGTCCTCGAGGTTCAAATCCATTCCCTCGGTGCTCTTCGGATTTTTTATCAAGAACTGTTTTACCTCTTCGCGATATTCCGCTTTTAGCCGGTTGTATTTGTCGGGATCCTTTTTCAGTTGCCCGGGCTTGAACTTCGGGCTGGGGAAGTTCGTCGTCTGGTCGCCGGACATCCGCTCTACATAGGCGTCGAAAAATTCCGGCACGCCCATGACGTCATCCACGTCGAGCTTCTTGACGAAGTCTTCGCCTGAAAGCTGCACCCAGTGATTCTTCTTCATCCAGGCGCGAAGCTGTTTCGACGCGCCCGTCATGGTGTCAATGAACGCGTCCATATCCGGCTTCGGATAGTTGACGGCCACCTCTTTCTGAATCTCTTCGAAGCTTTTGCTCAGAAGATAGAAGGGAAAACCGCGCACCGGCTCTTCCACACCGCTCGACGGCGTGGCGCGAGCGATGAATTCGATGGAGCCATCCTGGGCCCCCGCCCGAGGAGCTCCTGAAATCATTCCCACGAGAAGCGAGAGGATCGTAATGCGAGCTGCGTTTTTCATGATGTGGGAGATGCTAGCAGAATAGCCGCGCAGCGGGTGGAGTCGGTCTGAGCGGATTCATCGTGTTGGTAACGGGGTAGGAGACTGAGCGAGATGAGCAGAGTGGAACTTAGGAGAGGTCTAGTAGAGGCGGAAAACGACTTCGATCGGAGTCGAGACAGCCGATGCGGACTTGCCATCCGGGCCCACAGCAGGTCTGAAGCGCCAGGTGCGGACCGCTTCGATTGCCTTTTCATCGAGGCCCATGCCGAGGCCCTTGGCGACGCGAATGTTTGTCGCGCGTCCATCCGCGGTAATCACGGCCATCAGCAGCACCGTGCCCTGATATTTCGCCTTGACGGCATCGTCGGAGAACTGCGGATTCGGGCAATAGAGGCAAGCGGGAATTCCATATCCACCTGTGCCGGCGCTCGGATAACCGCCGCCCGTGCCCCATTCATGCCCTGGACCAACGCCCGCGCCATCGCCGCTGCCAACGCCGGTGCCACTGCCTGAGCCAATTCCGTTCCCGCTGCCGGTTCCGCTCGAATCATTCAGCACTTTGCCGAGAGGATCGCCCCAGTTGCCCGTTTGCGGGCTGGGCAGCTTCATCTCCGGAGGACCGAGAACCGTCGGCGTCATCTGCATGCGCGCGTTCTCGTTGATCTTCACCTTGGGCGGCGTGAACTGCGTCCACGAGAACTTCGGCAGCTGTCCTTTGCTCGCGGGAAGCACGTTGTGCTCGCCGCCACCGCCACCACCACCCGCCTTCTTTGGGCCCGGAGGCAGCTTAGGCAAGAAACGGCGAATCGAGTTGCGTCACGGTGTAGGTCTTTGCCTGGGTTGTGGGGGGCGACATCAGTTCCGGCAGGAGCGGAACGATGATCAGCACCAAAATGACCACGTGGAAAGCGATCGAAAGCATCTGCACGCGTGTGAACTGCGTGTTCTTCGACCAGATGTCTTTCACCGCGACCGGCTGGCTCGATACCTGCAACGGCGGCAGCTTCGGCGGCGAAATCATGTCGCGCAGGTTCTGCCAGAAGCCGCCAAAACCCGCGTTCCAATTGACGAGCAGATCGGAATTCACGCGGCCGCGCGGATTGGGCTTGAAGAACTCTTTGACGTTGTCGCTGAAGCCCGCGCCGAACTCAGGCTCGGAGAAAGCGGCGGGCCCGCCGCCGCGCACCTTCACAGGGCGCTCGGTGAGAAAATCCTTTAAGTTGGCGATGAAATTCTTGAGGAGAGATTCGCGGACCGGCGAAGCGAATCGGCCGATATGATGGTCCATCTGGCCCACGGGCTCGGCGGGCTTCTTGGGAGTGCGGTCGAGTTTGAGACTCACGTCAGACATATGCGCTGCCCAAGCCCCCGGCGCCGGACATTCTATCTCTACAACTTAGACGCCCTACAGGGAAAAAGGATGTCTGGGCCGTAAACGGAACGAACCCCCGCGCCAAGTCCGGCTGACATGCTTTGAAAATCATTGTAACATACGATGTCCGTAACGCGCCGCTGGTTTCCTCTGCATGCAGTGCAGCACGGCTCAAGAAAGGACTTACAAGTCCCACGAGATGGCCAAATTTCCCGACCTGAAGAGCACCCTCAACCTCCCTAAAACTGATTTCCCGATGAAAGCGAAATTGCCGGAGCGCGAGCCCGAGCAGTTGGCCGCATGGGAGCAGATGGGGCTCTATTACCGCATCCTCGAATCGCGCAAGGACGCGCCCCTGTATGTGCTTCACGATGGCCCGCCGTACCCGACCGGCGAGATCCACCTTGGGACGGGCCTGAATAAGATTCTGAAAGATATGGTCGTGAAATCGAAGACCATGGCCGGTTTTCGTTCGCCCTACATTCCCGGCTGGGATTGCCACGGCCTGCCGATCGAGACGCAGGTGGAAAAGAAGCTTGGCGGCAAAGGGAAAGTGAGCGCCGGCGAATTCCGAAAAATGTGCCGGGAGTTTGCGTCAGGCTTCATTGAAGCGCACAAGCGCGATTTCAAGCGGCTCGGCGTTTTCGGCCAGTGGGACCGCCCTTATCTGACGATGAATCCGGAGAACGAGGCGGCCATCGCTGGCGCGTTCCTCACGTTTCTCGAGAAGGGAAATGTCTATCGCGGGCTGAAGCCGGTTTACTGGTGCATTTACGACCGTACGGCGCTGGCCGAGGCGGAAGTTGAATACGAAGACCACACGAGCCCTTCCGTGTGGGTGAAGTTTCCGGTTGTGAGCGATGCGAAGTCGCAAAAACTTGGCGCCGGTGTAAGCGCGCTCGCGTGGACGACGACTCCCTGGACGCTTCCCGCGAATCGCGCGCTCGCCTTTCATCCCGATTACGAATATGTGGTGGTGGATACGGCCGCGGGCAAGCTTCTGCTCGCCAAGGATCGAGTGACTGCGGCGCTTGCGGAACTCGGCCTTGAGGCTACGCAGCGAGAGCGGCGGATGGAAGGGGAGGGATCTCGAAGGCATTCAATTCCGGCATCCCTTTCTCGATCGCACGGGCCCGGCCGTTCTCGCTGATTACGTGACGCTCGATCAAGGCAGCGGAATCGTTCATACGGCACCGGGCCACGGCGCTGAAGATTTCTACACGGGCCAAAAATATAATCTCGAAGCCTACGCGCCGCAGGATGACGAAGGCCGATTCACCGAAGGCTTGCCGGAATACAAAGGCAAGACAGTATTCGAGGCCAATGGGCCGATCGTCGAACTGCTGAAAAAGCGCGGCATGCTCGTCGGCGAGCGAAAATTCACTCACAGCTATCCGCACTGCTGGCGTTGCCACAATCCCGTGATCTTTCGCGCCACCGAGCAATGGTTCATCGGACTCGATCGCGACAATCTTCGCGAGAAGTCGCTCGCCGAAATCAAGAAAGTGAAATGGAAGCCGCAATGGGGCGAAAACCGTTTGCACGAAATGGTGGCCGAGCGTCCTGACTGGTGCATTTCGCGGCAGCGCTTCTGGGGCGTGCCTCTCATCGTTTTTTATTGCGACGCTTGCGGCAAGCGGCTGGAGGATTTCAAGGCGCTGCGCCACGTGCTTCCGTTTTTTGAACGCGAGGGCGCGGATGCCTGGTTCACGCATTCGGCCGAGGAGCTGCTTCCGCCTGGAACGAAGTGCCCTGGCTGCGGAGAAGCGAAATGGCGCAAGGAATCGGACATCCTCGATGTCTGGTTCGATTCGGGCTGCACGAATCTCTCCGTGCTCAGCGAAAAAGACGGCACCTGGCCCGCCGACATGTACCTCGAAGGCCCGGATCAGTTCCGCGGCTGGTTTCAAAGCTCGCTGCTGATTGCGGTTGGCATTCGCGAGCGCGCACCTTACCGAGAGTGATGACGTACGGATGGGCGCTCGATGAAAAGGGCAGGCCGATGTCGAAGTCGCTCGGCAACGCGATCTATCCAACCGAAATTTCCGAGAAGTGGGGCGCCGATTTGCTGCGCATCTGGGTTGTCTCGCAGGATTCCGCAGCGGATATGCGCATGTCTGTCGCGATGATGACGCAGCTTTCCGAGGCCTATCGCAAAATCCGCAATACGTTCCGCTTCGCGCTTTCGAATTTGTTTGATTTCGATCCGTCGAAGGACCTAGTGGCGGATGCGGATTTGTGGGAGATGGACGCCTGGATGCTACGCCGCACCGGTGAACTTGTTCGCGAATGCCGCGAATGGTACGACGCGTTTGAATTCCACCGCGTTTATCATCGTCTACACGATTTTTGCACTGTGGATTTGAGCGCGCTTTATTTCGATGTTTTGAAGGACCGCCTCTACACATTCGCGCCCAATAATCGCGGCCGTCGCTCGGCGCAAACCGCCATCTATCGCATCGCCAGCGCTTTGCTGCATTTGATTGCGCCTACGCTTGTCTTCACTGCTGAGGAGGTTTGGAAGCATCTGCCCAAGGGCGCGAATGCACCGGAAAGCGTGCACATGAGCCTGTTTCCCGCCGCGCAGGAATTGACTGGCACGCTTGACGAGAAGCGCAGCGCCGATTGGGATCGCATACTTGCCGTGCGTGAAGAGGTGCTGAAGGCGCTTGAGCCGGCGCGGGCGGGAAAGCTGATTTCGAGCGGCCTTGAAGCGCGCGTCACCCTGATCGCGAAGAGTGACCTCGCCGCCCTGCTCAGAACGCATGCGGCGAGCCTTCCGGGATTCTTCATCGTGTCGCAAGTGGAAATTGCGGACGAGGGAAGCGTCAATGGCGGTGCCAGGGCTTCTGGCCTCGAAGGCCTGATGATTCGAGTGGAGCGGGCGCTTGGGTCGAAGTGCGAACGCTGCTGGAACTATTCAACGCACGTTGGTGAGTATGCTGACGACCCGAGAATCTGCGAGCGCTGCGTGGCTGCGCTCAACGAAATTGGAAATCAGAGCGCGGCAGGAGGCGCGGGATCCTAATGGCCAACGATTCGCCGCGCTCGGGCTGGTACGGCCTCGCGTTTCTCGCGCTCGTCGTGCTGGTTGCGGATCAGGCATCGAAGTTCGCAGTGCAGAAATTCACGCAGGCCGGTTCACTGCGCGTCGTGATACCCGGGCTGATCAATCTCGTGCACACCAGCAACCCCGGCGTCGCATTCGGGCTGCTGGCTGATTCCACTTCACCGTGGCTCGCGACTGTCCTTATCGTTTTTTCTACGGCTGTGATCGCGTTGCTGCTGTGGCTTCTCGCCACAGGACGCGCCGGCGGGCGGCTTGGTCAGACTGGGCTCGCGCTGATTCTCGGCGGAGCTGCAGGCAACGTGCTCGATCGCGCGTTGCGCCATAGTGTCACGGATTTTATCGACTTCCATATCGGCAATTATCACTGGTACACCTTCAACGTGGCGGACTCGGCGATCGTGATTGGCGCAAGTCTCGTGGTGCTCGAACTTTTTCGTGACTGGCGGCATCCTACTCAAGAGCGAGCTTCCTGATGCTGCCAGTTCTCTTTCATATCGGTTCGATGCCGGTTTATTCGTACGGCGTGCTCGTTGCGGGCGGAGTATTGCTCGGTCTTTGGTACGCGCGTCGCGAAGCAGCAAAGCACGGGCTCAATCCCGATGATGTGTGGAATATCGGCATTTACATGGTGCTGGTTGCGCTGATCATGGCGAAAATCTGGCTCGTGCTCTCCGCTTGGGACTATTACCGAGCCAATCCCCGCGAAATTTTCAGCATGACGGTGATTCAATCGGGCGGCACATTCTACGGCGGCGTAGTGGGCGCGATGGCCACGATCATCATTTATACCTACGCGAAAAAGATTCCGATCCTGCCGCTGCTCGACACGTTCGCGTTCGCCGTGCCGCTGGGCCATTCGATTGGCCGGCTGGGCTGCTTGCTCGCGGGATGTTGCTACGGGAAGCCTACGTCGGTGCCCTGGGCGATCACGTTCAAGAACGAATTGGCCGAACAGATCGCCGGCACGCCGCTTCATACTCCTCTTCATCCCACGCAGCTCTACGAGTCCGGCGGCGGAGTTTCTGAATTTTCTGATCATCGTGTGGCTTGCGCGGCGCCAGCGGTTTACTGGACAACTCGTCGGCACCTATTTTCTGCTCTATGGCTTTGAGCGCGGCACCATCGAATTTTTCCGCGGCGACCCGGGCCGCACGCTGATGTTTCACGATAGCGTCTCTCTGATGCAGCTCACGAGCGTCGCGCTGATCCTTACCGGCGCGTTCCTCTGGTGGCGCGGTTTGCGTGGCTCCGCTCCGATGGCGCCCATGTCCACGGTTGCTCCCACTGCGGCCGGGCAGTAGAGTGCGTGCTGCAATGTTGGACCTGTTCGCGCATGCCGTGCGGTCTACCACTTCGCATGACTGACCAACAACCAACTGAGAGCTCGATCTCCGAGCGAATCGAGCTTGTAGTCCCGGCCGAGCAGGCCGGCGCCCGCCTCGATCGTTTTCTCGCCCTGGAACTTCGCCGAGATCAGCCGCACCCGCATCCAAGAACTTATGGACGAAGGACGCGTGCTCGTTGACGGCGCCGCGATGAAGCCCTCGCACAAGGTCGAAGAGGGTGCGACGGTTGTCATAGATATTCCGCCAATCCTTCCTGCGGGCGTCGAGGCTGAAAATATTCCGCTCGATCTGATTTACGAAGATGACGACATCGCCGTCATCAATAAGCCAGCAGGAATCATCGTTCACCCAGGCGCGGGCGCTGATACCGGCACTTTGGTCGCGGCGCTGCTGCATCGGTTTGGCGGCGTCAGCGGGCTTTCGACGATCGGGGGGCCGCTGCGCCCCGGAATCGTTCACCGCCTCGATAAGGACACCTCGGGCGCGATCGTGATTGCGCGAAATGATGCAGCCCATCGCAAGCTCGTGAAGGATTTTCAATCGCGACTCGTCGAGAAAACGTATGTGGCGCTGCTGCACGGAAAATTGAAAGGCGAAAAAGGAACCGTGGACTTGCCCGTCGCGCGCGATCTCCACCGACGAGCGCGCATGACGGCGCGAAGACGCGAAGGCCGCGAGGCGCGCACCGATTGGAAGGCCCGCTTGTACCTTGATGGCTTTACGCTGATTGAAGCGGACCTTCACACAGGTCGCACGCACCAGATTCGCGTTCATTTTTCGGCGCTCGGTGCTCCTGTGGTTGGCGATACGCTTTACGGCGCGCCGCGCCAGGAACGAATCGGCCCCACTCAGCTCCCGCCACTCGGAAGAAATTTCCTGCACGCGGCGCGAATCGCTTTTGCCCACCCGCGCACAGGCCAGCGAATGCAATTCCGTGCCCCCATTGCGGCGGAGCTTGTCGCCTACCTGAAATCTCTGGGGCAAGCGATGAAAGTGGATCCAGCTCCGATTGACGCTGCGCTGAAGGAGTTCCTATAATTCTCCACGTGAAGACCCCGACGCCAACTCGCCTGCTGATTCTTCTCGCTGTGATTGTTTTTGCGATGACGGCGCCGCGCACCGGTGCTCAACAACCCCCGCCACCCGCTCCGCCGCCTCCAGCCAATGCTCCGGCCCCGCCCCCGCCCAGAACGATCCGTCCACAGGGGATCACTTCAAAGTCAGAAGCCGGCGCCCCCCATTCAAGTAACTTCCGGTCTCGTCCATCTCGTCGCTACGGTTACCGATCGCCGCCATAATTTCGTCACCACGCTCGACCAATCCGATTTCAAAGTTTTCGAAAATGGCACGCCGCAGGAAATCCGATTCTTCGGCCGCGAAACGGATCTTCCTCTTCGCATCGGATTGCTTCTCGATACTTCGAATAGCATCCGCCCGCGCCTGGAATTCGAGCAGGACGCGGCGATCGATTTTCTGAACAGCGTGATTCGGCGCAATAAAGACATGGCGTTCCTGATGACCTTCGACAACGAGCCTGAAGTGATTCAGGACTACACCGGCGATTTGGCCCTTCTGACGAAAGCCATTCGCAGGCAGCGCGCAGGCGGCGGAACGGCGCTGAATGACGCGATTTACAAAGCCACGGAGAAATTGTCGAACCCGCCGCTTCCACAAACGGGAAATCCGGAAGTGCGGCGTGTGCTCGTGGTGATCAGCGACGGCGACGATAACCTAAGCGACCGCGCTTTGAGCGAAGCGATCGAAGCGGCGATTCGCGCCGAAGCATCCATCTACGCCATCAGCACGAATACCGACTGGCTTTCGATTTCCGATAAGGACTCGCCGAGAAAAATACACGTGGAAGGCGGCGACAAAGTTCTTCAGCAATTCGCCGAGCAAAGCGGAGGCCGCGTTTTCTTCCCGTACCGCGTTGATGATCTCGAGCAATCGTTCGTGGATATCGGCGCCGAGTTGCGGAGCCAATACTTCATCGCGTACTCGCCCACCATTCCGCTGCCAATGGCCAGTACCGGAAAATTAATGTTGAAACAGACCGGAAGAATCTGACGGTACGCACGCGCAAAGGCTACTACGCGAACCGCGCAATCGCCTTCGGCTCCCGCATCCAAATAGTGCCCTGAGCGAGATCGCTTTAACTACTGATCGCGTGAATGCCCCGGCGCGTAATATCCCTTTCGGGCGAGCACTTTGGTGTCCGGCTCGTTCACTTCCACTTGAATCTTGCGGAACGTGCCGTCGCGTTTCGTGTTGGTGGGGTAATAGCCAAGGACGTACTGCGAGCGAAGCTCTTCGGAAATTTCGTCGAACGCTTTTTCGAGTGACTTCGAATTGTGCACGTCGATCACGCGGCCGCCCGTATCGTCCGCCATCTTCTTCGCGACGCTCGGCCCTGGATTGCCGAATCCGCCGCCGAAGCCGTACACGCCGGGATCAGAAATAAGCAGCACGTGAATCACGGCGTCGGCGCGTTGCGCCGCCTCAACCGCGTCTTGCACGCGGAGCCGGCTGCCTTCATCCACGGCGTCCGTCAACACAATCACCGCTTTGCGCCCTGCTTCTGTCGAAAGCTCGTCATGGCAAGCCAGGTAAATCGCATCGTAGAGAACCGTCCCGCCTCCGCTATTCGGGATCGTGCCGGCTGTTCCGCCAATTCCGGCCGCAGGAGCGTTCATCACGGTGCTGCGAATCGCGCGCTCGAGCACCGACACATCCTGCGTGAAATCGGCGATCAAATTGGCATCCAGGTCGAAGTTGATCACCATCGTCAAATCTTTGGGCCGCATCACCTGGCGTAAGAATCGCGATGCTGCGTCCTGCTCGGCCGGCAGCACGCGATCCATGCTTCCGCTCGTATCGATCAGCAGTCCCAGCGTGATCGGGAGGTCCACATCCTTCGAGAAATACGCGACTTTCTGCTCGACTCCATCCTCGAGAATTTTGAAATCGGACTCTTTCAGATTTGAAATGATGCCTTTGTGCTTGTCGCGCACCGTGGCGAACACGTTGACGAGGTTTACCTGTACCCGCAGCGGCTGCTGCGATTCCGGATTCTGCTTCTGCTGTCCCTGCTGCTGCCCCTGTTGACCTTGCTGTGCCGGTTGATTGCTCGGGTTCTGGGCGTTCCCGATGCCTTGCGCGGCGGCGCTCGCGGCGGGAAATCCCGTGCCGCCGAGCGTGAGACCGAAGGTGAGCCCAGCAGTGACAATACTGGCCGCGAACGTGGTCAGACGCATTGTATACTCTCCCTGAGAACTAATTCAGTTGGTCGATTCAGATTGATACGATGCACAGTACGCGCCGCCGGATGTTTGGCCCGAATTGCGTCGCAGCAGATGAAACCAAAGATTGCCGGGCGTCGTCCATAGGCGATAAGAGAGACATTCAGATGACGCGAAATTTTCAGCTGAGTCGAATCGCACCGTTCCTTGGCATTCTGCTAGCCCTGGCCATTCCCGCTCGCGCGCAATCTCAACAGCAGGGAGGCCAGCAGCAAGCGCCACCGCCGCCATCTCTGCAGCCGCCCGCACCGCCCACTACTCCGCCGAGCGAAGCTCCGCAGAACCAGCAGCCTGGGCAGCGCGCTCAGAATCCAGCGTCTACCGCTTCGCAGCACGGAAAATCCGGCGATAGCGACACGCGCGCGTACATCCGAGTCCATACCGAAGCCGTCATCGTTCCAGTCACCGTAAAGAATCGTGACGGCCAGCTTGTGGGCGACCTGCGCAGCGATGAATTCCGGGTTCTGCAGGATGGCATCGAGCAAAAGATTATACGATTTACTTCCGATCCGTATCCGCTTTCTTCCGTCGTCGTGATTGACAACAATCTGTCGCAGAAACAATCAGCTCAGGTCCAGAAGAGTCTGATCGCGATTGCCGCCGGATTTGGGCCCGGCGACGAAGTTGCCGTTGTAACCTACGATCAGTTTCCGAAAACGGTCTCGGAGTTCTCATTCAACAATGACCAGCTCTTTAGCACGCTCAAACGCCTCGATCTAGGATCGCATTTTCCCGGCGCCGGATTTGACGGAGGCCCGCTCACCGCTGGCCCCACCGCCAACGGGCACTCGCTTGAAAATGGCGCGCCTACGCCGCTCGGCGCCAAGATTCCGCCACAAACAAAATGCCTCGATGATGCTGTTTATGCCGCTGCTGAAATGCTCAAAGGACGTGGACGCGACCGCCGCAAAACTGTTTTCCTGATTTCTGATGGAAATAATTCCCGCCGGAACGAGCATAGCTTCAATCAGACGATTCAGCTTTTGCTCACCGCCGATGTTTCCGTATATTCGATTTCCGTTGGTCATGCGCTGCTGCAGCATGAGACCGCCCGCCTGGAAAAATATGCGCAAGACACGGGAGGAGACGCATTCTTTGCCGGCAGCGCCCCTGATCTCGAGCGGCTCTACTCGCAAGTCACCGAGCAAGCTCGCAATCAATACATCCTTGCGTTCACTCCGGAAGAAGCCGATCGCACAAAGGATTATCACACCATCGAAGTTCGCGTTCGCCGCCCCGATCTCGATGTCTCCGCGCGCGAAGGCTACTACTCGAGCGCTGTCAACAAGCCGAGCCAGTAAATTTTCGCCGGCGCGCACTGTCACGCGCGAGATGTCCGTCATTGTTCGCAGAGTGTTCCACGATTGCAATCGTCTGAAAAGTTTTTCTGCTTGACTTCATTCCGTCACGCCCGTATAGATGAACGAGGCGGGAACAGCGCGATTCGGAAACGAAGACGCGAAGAACTCGCGGGGAGAAAGTTCCAGTAGTTATGCGCGGAACCAATCCTAAAACGGGGCGCTCACAAGGCGCCCCGTTTTTATTTGGTGCGCTCGAGAATTCGCCCGCCATTCAGTGTTCTGCGGGTCGAATTGAAATCAACTGCTCGTGCGCGGGGCACAGCGGTTTGAAGTCGCAATATTTGCAATGGAATCCGGGTCTCGCGGTGAAATCCTGCGCGCGAATCCTGTCGGCCACTTCGGCGATCGTCTGTTTCGTCTTTGCGAGCGCCTTCGCATCTCTCGTTGTGGCTACTGCTTCATTCGTCGTCAGATTGTAAAAAACGCAACCGCGCCGGCTTCAGCTCCAGCACTTCCTCGGCCGCAATCGCGTACACGCTCAGTTGCAGGCTGCTATCGGCCTTCTTCGAATCTTTCGGTTTTCCGGTCTTGTAATCGACGATCTCTACGTCGTGTTGCTCGGGCCCGACATAATTCACCTGGTCGATGCGCCCCTTTACGATCACGTCATGCGCGCACGCCAGTTCGAATGCCTTCTCCTGAAACACAACCTCGGGCGGATTCGCCGAGTACGTGTGCCAGAAATTCTCGAGTTCCTTCCTGCCTTCCTTTCGATATTCCTCTTCGTGATAATCGTCGGAGTATCCCGCCGATGACCATTCGCGCTCGTACACCGCGACGAGGCCATCGAGCGAAACTCTTCGCTTCTTTCGCAAGTCCGACACAAATTCCTTGATCGTGGTGTGCATCGCGTTTCCAAACGTCATCGCCGCGCTCGGGCCTCCGCGAATCCGCCACGCCCGCTCGAGCAAATATTGCATTGGACATTTTTGATAGCACTCGATTGCCGACGCGCTCAATTGCAGCGGCTCCGCCAATGGCGGGTGATATGACTTCGCCCACAACGCCACGCGCGAGTACGCTCGCGGCTCGATAATGCTGAGCCCGGCAAATAAGGGAAGGGAAGCGCTCAAATCCGGAGCAGGCCCCGCCACTTCTTGTTCCGGTGGGAGCAGCACCTTCGGCGACGACTGCACCGCGTCGAACTTCTGAATCTGCGGATTCATCAGAAAGTCATCGAGGAATAGCGACGGTTTCTTGTGCTTGTTGATGATCGTCGAAAGTGTGAGCCGCTGCCGTGCGCGCGTGAGTGCGACATAAAAAAGTCGCCGCTCCTCTTGAATCTGAAAATCGCCTTGGGGTTTTTCTTCCTTCATCAACTCGGCCGGAAATTCAAACATGACGGGTCGAGTGCCGGAAGGGAAGTCGCGCTTGTTCAAGTGCAGGATGAAAACATGCGGAAATTCGAGCCCCTTGGCCGAATGCACCGTCATGAGCTGTACTGCGTCGTTCGACGGCTCGTCGTCGAGGCAAATATCGCCATTGGCCTGTCCGAAGAAATCGAGGTACTCGATGAAGTCGCGCAGCTTCGTGCCCTCGCTCCGCTGCTCCCATGCCTTCACGAAAACCGCGAGGCGCTCCAGATAAAAATGGTCCGCGTCCGATGGCAGAGGCGCCACTTCAAGGCTGCGAATCAAATCGTCGAGCAGATCGCTCGTCGTCACGCGACGCGCCGTCTGCCGCAAGCGCTTCAGCATGCTCACCAGTTCCGGCAAACGGGTACCCACTCGCGCAAACGGCAGTTCGCCTTGCACTGCATCGAGTTCCTCGGAAAGCGGCCGGCGATGATTTTTCTCAGCGCGTTCCGCCAGGCGGACCAGATCGCGTGGCTCAAGCCCCCAGTAAGGCGCTGCAAGCACCCGCGCGCATGCTACGTTGTCCGAAGGAATCGCGATCAGGCGCAGGTACGCCAGCAGGTCGCGCACGATCGTGCTCGAAAGTATCGAGAATCTTTTTATGACGAACGGAATTCCGCGCCGCTGCAGGGCCTCGAGCAATTTGTCGCGATGCGTGTGCTTGCGGTACAGCACAGCAAAATTGCGCCAAGGGTTTCCCGGCCCGTGCAGGCGCTCGATTTCTGACGCAACCCAGTGCGCTTCTTCCTCCGCCGCGCCAAATTCGGCCACACGGATTTTTTCGCCGTCGGGGTTGTCTGTTTTTAGCCTTTTGGGGGGCAGCAGCGGAGACTTCTCATTGGCGGAAATCACTTCGCCCGCTACGCGAAGAATTCGTTGAGTTGAACGGTAGTTCTGCGTCAGCGAAATAAGATGCTTGTTCCTGCCTGCTGCCAGCTTCGTGTCGTTCACACCGCAGAATCGTTTCAGGAAAATTGTGAAGCTGCCGAACGACGCGCCGCGAAATCGGTAAATCGCCTGGTCGTCATCTCCCACCGCGACAATATTTCCGCGATCGCCCGCGAGTAAATACAGAAGCTCGAGCTGCGCGATGTTCGTGTCTTGAAATTCGTCCACCAGGATGTAGCGATATTGCTCGCGCAGTTGATCGAGCAGCGCGGCATCGGAACGCAGCAGCTCCACCGCCTGCATCAGTTGCGCGCCAAAGGTGATGAGATTGTTCTCGCGCAACAGGCGTTCGCTCACGCGATACGCGCGCGCCAGCTCTTCCTGCCGCGCCAGCTCGTCTTCCTCAAGTAGCCGCGCATCCGGCTCGAGCTGTTTCTTCCGCTCTTCGTAGCTCCGGCGCAGGCCGTCCACGTAACGCTGATAATCCTCGCAGCTGACCAGTTCATCCTGGCAGCGCGAGAAGAAAGCCACGAAGTCGCTCAGGAATTCGCCTGGCTCGGCCAGCCTTCTGAATTGTTCGAGCTGCAGCTCGCCGATATTGCGGCGCAGCAGAATCCAGTGATCCACATCGTCAATCGCCCGCACCTTCGAATCTGCCGCGCACAGAATTTTCTCCAGGCAGAATTTGTGGTAAGTGCCTAGCCACACTCCCTCTGCTCGCTCGCCCACGGATTTCGTCACGCGGTACTTCATCTCGCCCGCGGCCTTGTCCGTGAACGTCAGCCCGAGAATATTCTCGCCGGCAAGCTCCGCGTCGGATTCGAGCAGGTTGCGAATCCGCTCCGTGATCACGCGCGTCTTGCCCGTCCCCGCGCCCGCAATCACGAGCAGCGGCCCCTCGCCATGCTCCACAGCCGCCCGCTGCTCTTCATTAAGCGCGAACGCCGGGCTGTAAGCTTTTGTCGGCATAATTTTCAGTGAGTCGGGAGGCGCCACAAATTCATAGATGCGATCTCATCATAGCAGATTCCTTCTTAGGCGAAAATAAGGCGAAGGCGGTAGGGCACGGATCGAGTGGATCACACGGAAAGCTGGCGCAGTTGCGGCTCATTCAACGTGTACAGCGGATGCGCTGGCACGCCCAGAATCCCTAGATACACATACATCTGCCCGCGATGATGAGCCTCGTGCTCGAGCATCGCGCGCAACATTCTCCACGCCGTCACCGGCTTGCCCTCGGGCGATGTGCCTTTCTTCACCCAATCCTCATCCGTCATCGCGCGAAAAATTTCCATCGACTCTGCGTGCATCCTCACCATAAACGCGATCACCCCGTCGCGCCCGTGGCCGAGGTCGCGCCCGCATCCCTTATAACGGCTCGGCCGCCCGAAAGCGCACTCAGCAAACACATACCGCTCGGTCGCCGCAATGTGCCGCGCCAGATCTCCGAACGTCCATTCACCGGGTCGACACGTCCACTCCACCTTGTCTTCGGGAACCGCGCTCACCACGCGCATCGTCCGCTCGCGCATCTGCTCGAAGTGGTGCAAGAAATCCTCGCGGTCCATTGCCCAACTCGCCTTCGCCCGTGGTTCCTTCGGTCGCTGTTCACTCGCTGATTGTTCATTCATCGTCGCTCGCTCCCGCCCGATTTATATCAAGCTCGCATGCCGCTTGGAAACAATCGCCCCTAGACATTAGAATCGTCCAGCGCATCTTACGCAACAGCAACGCGTTTGTTCTGCGCGGTAAGAGGCCAGAATTGTCAAAGTGGCCGCGCTGCGATCACCACGGAGTCTAAATGGCCGAACCACTAGCAATCGCCCGAGCCGCCGACCCAATCTATCTCTTGCCTCAAATGGCCAACCGCCACGGCTTGGTCGCGGGCGCCACCGGCACAGGCAAGACCGTAACGCTCCAGGTGATGGCCGAAGCCTTCAGCCGCATCGGCGTGCCGGTATTCGCGGCGGACATCAAAGGCGACCTATCCGGAATCAGCCAGCCCGGAAAAGATAATCCTAAAATTGCCGAGCGTGCCAAATTTCTGAAGCTCTCGCAGTTTTCCTTCGAAGCCTGCCCGGTCACCTTCTGGGATGTTTTCGGCGAGCAGGGCCACCCCATCCGAGCCACAATTTCCGAGATGGGCCCGCTCCTGCTCGCTCGCCTGCTTAATCTGAACGACATCCAGGAAAGCGTGCTCGCTCTCGTCTTCAAAATCGCCGACGACAACGGCCTGCTTCTTCTCGACCTCAAAGATTTGCAGGCCATGCTCCAATACGTGGGCGGTCACGCCAAGGATTTTCAGACGCAATACGGAAACATCTCCGCAGCCAGCATCGGCGCTATCCAACGCGGCCTGATGGCCATTCAGCAGCAGGGCGGTGAAAAATTCTTTGGCGAGCCCGCTCTCAATCTCGACGATTGGATGCAAACCGATTCAAATGGCCACGGAATCGTGAATATCCTTGCCGCTGATAAGCTTTATCAATCGCCCAAGCTGTATGCCACGTTTCTGTTGTGGATGCTCACCAGTCTGTTCGAGCATCTGCCGGAAGCGGGCGATCCTGAAAAGCCCAAACTGGTTTTCTTTTTCGACGAAGCTCATCTGTTGTTCGCCGATTTGCCAAAGGTCATCGAGGACAAAGTGGTTCAACTCGTGCGCCTGATTCGCTCGAAAGGTGTTGGCGTCTATTTCGTCACGCAGAATCCGCTCGACGTTCCCGACACCGTCCTCGGCCAGTTAGGAAATCGGGTCCAACACGCCTTGCGCGCATTCACGCCCGCCGATCAAAAAGCTGTCCGCGCAGCAGCGGACACGTTTCGCACAAATCCCAAGCTGAACGTGCAAACCGCGATCACGGAACTAGCCGTCGGCGAGGCGCTGATTTCATTTCTCGACGAGAAGGGAACGCCCGGAATCGTCCAGCGAGCCATGATCTATCCTCCTCACAGCCAGATCGGCCCCATCACGCCCGACGAGCGCCGCCAATTGATCCAATCCTCCGTAGTCGCGGGCGTTTACGAAAATGCGGTGGATCGCGAATCTGCCTTCGAAATTCTCAAGGCGCGCGCCGCCGGTCAGTCGGCAGGACCCGCTTCAAACGCAGGCGCACCCGGAACCGTGCAACAACCCTCATGGTACGACCGCATCCCCGGCCTCAGCATGGGTGGCCGCCGCGGCGACAATCTGGTCGAAGCGATGGCCAAGAGCGCGGCGCGAACGATTGGCAGTTCAGTCGGCCGCCAAATTGTGCGCGGCGTGCTCGGTTCGCTCCTGGGCAGCACGAAGAAGCGCTAGTCCGCTAACGACACTAAAATCATCACACTGACTTGCTTTCGTCATGAAGCTAACTCTTGCGATTCCTTCTCAACGCGTGATAGCGTCCCGCAGCGTGCCAGGTGGAAATCATGGCCCAGCAAGAAACGGAACAACTCAATCGCATCCTGAACGGCGCCGCGCTCAGCCGTGCCGTCAGTGCCATTGCCGAACTCGGCGTTGCCGATCTGGTCCAAAGTGGCCAGCCGCAGCCCATCGAACACCTCGCTAAGGCAAGCAAAACTCACGAGCCGTCGCTTTATCGAATTCTCCGCTTCCTGGCCAGCCACGGCCTTTTTCGCGAAACCGACAATCGCCATTTCGACCACACTCCGCTTTCGGCCGCCTTGCGCACCGACGCTCCGGGTTCCTTCCGCGCAGGCGCGCAAATGTTCCACCACATCTTTGCTGGTTGGAATGGATTGCCTCACTCCATTCAAACGGGCGAGCCTGGCTTCAACAAAGTTTTCGGCGCGCCGATCTTTGACTACATCCAATCGCACCCGGAAATGGGTCCCATCTTCGACGCTGGCATGACTTCCTTCAATTGCCATGAAACCACAGCCATGTTGGACGCCTACGATTTCAGCGGTATAAATGTCCTCGCCGATATCGGCGGAGGAAACGGCTCGCTCCTTTCCGCCGTGCTCACACGCTATCCCAATATGAAAGGGATCTTGTACGACCTGGGCCACGTTGGGGAGCGCGCGAAAGAGAAGTTGAAAGCCGCGGGCCTGGCCGAGCGCTGCAGCGTCATCGAAGGCAGTTTTTTCGAAAGCATTCCCCCTGGCGCCGACGCCTACCTTTTCCGCCACATCATTCACGATTGGACAGACGAACAGTGCACCCGAATCCTCGGCCATTGCCGCAACGTGATTCCCGCAAATGGCAAACTACTCATCGCCGATTGCGTGGTTCCCGCCGGCAACACATCGTGCCCGTCCAAAGATATGGACATGGTCATGCTCACGTTCCCGGGCGGCCAGGAACGCACCGAAGCCCAGTTCCGCTCACTGCTAAAAGCTTCCGGCTTCGAGCTGAAGTCCATCACGCCGACCTCAACAATGATTCATGTGGTGGAAGCAAGGCTAGCTTAGCTCCCGCCGCTTGTGTAGCGTCGGCCCCTCCCTCAATCGTAGGGATTTCCGATACTCTCCTGCCCGATGAAACGCTTGAGCGATTTGATTCACTATTTTTTGTGTGAGCCGGTTTCGCTCGATTTTTCGCATTGATTAGCAGAGCGAAGCGTTGCGATGGAAATCTGACGCATGCTACTGCGGCTGCCGTAACAGTGGAGCAATCCTCAAAACCCTCAATCGAAAGGAGAAACAAAATGAAAAGATCACCCCGTTTCAAGGAGGCTTCCCCATGACATCGGAATCCGCTGCTCCCGCTCAAGAGTTGAAACTGGAAACGGAGAAGAAACCCGACGCAGTAGTGGTGCGCTGTACAGGCAGGATCGTATCGGGCACGTCGTCGCTCTTGCAAAATACTGTGCGGCCTCTCATTGCCGAAAATAAACGCGTCATGCTGGACCTTACAAATGTGAGTTATCTCGACAGTTCGGGACTAGGCTCAATCGTCGGGCTCTGGGTGAATGCCAAGAAGAACCAGTGCGATTTGAAGCTGATCCGCTTGAGTGATCGAATTAAAGATCTGTTGAGAATTTCGAACCTCGGTTCTCTGGAAGGCGATCAGGACTACTTCGGATATTAACTAGTCACCGTGCCGCGCTTCTCCCGCGTGGGGACGGGTGTGCCACTCACACTCTGCGTAGCGCCGCGCTAGCGCTTGTTCGACGCGAGCCAGGGCGTGCCGCGGTAGGATTCCGCCACCACCCATGCGCCAGCAGTCAGCGCGACGGAGCAGACCGTCTCGCTCCATTCGAAGGCATCTTTGGAACCCGCCGCCACAACGGGTACCCAGACCAGCAGCAGGAACATGCCCGTCTGAGAGGCTGGCCATCCTCTATGCTTTTTGTATGGCGATTCTTTCCAAGGTAATAGATCTGATCCTCCTCTGCTCGCCGACGCGTCAACCGAGCAGTCGCTGGCCACAATCTTCCAGTTCTCACATGAGTCGATTCCAAATTTCTAAATCGAGACAAGATCGGTGCTTTGCATCTGGCGCACCGGCTCCCAATTTTCGACTTCCCTGCAAATTGACCGCACCGCACCTCACGCTTATACTTGAATCCTGCCGAAGGAGAAACAATCATGGAAAATCCCGTCATACTGAGCGCCGTCCGCACACCCATCGGAAAATTTATGGGCGGACTCTCACCTCTCTCCGCCACTGAACTTGGCGCAAAAGTAGTCGCTGAATCCGTACGCCGCGCCGGTATCGACCCCAAGCAAGTGGACGAAGCCATCATGGGCAATGTGGTGCAAGCCGGCCTCGGGCAAAATCCCGCGCGCCAGGCCGCGCTTCGCGGCGGCCTCGATTCGCGCGTCGCGGCCATGACCATCAACAAAGTTTGCGGCTCAGGTCTCAAAGCCGTCGCGCTGGCAGCACAAGGCGTCACACTCGGCGAATCGGAGATCGTGGTCGCCGGCGGCATGGAGTCCATGTCGAATTGCCCGTATCTTCTGAAGGGCGCGCGCACGGGATTCCGCCTAGGCAATCAGGATCTCGTCGATTCCATGATCAATGACGGCCTCTGGGACGTGTACGAAAACTTCCACATGGGCGTCACCGGTGAACTCGTCGCCGAAAAGTACAACATCTCGCGCCAGGAACAGGATCAGTTCGCCTTCGAGAGCCACAAGAAAGCCGTCCGCGCCATTAAGTCGTGCTTCTTCGGCGAGCAGATCGTGCCGGTTGAAATCCCGCAGAAGAAGGGCGATCCCATCATCATTAAAACCGACGAATCGCCACGCGAAGACACCACCCTCGAAGCGCTCGCAAAACTGAAGCCCGCATTCAAAAAAGACGGCACGGTGACGGCAGGGAATGCTCCCGGCACGAATGACGGCGCTGCCGCCGTCGTCGTCACCAGCGAAAAAAATGCCGCGCGCCTCGGCAACGCTCCGATGGCCCGCATCATTGCGCAAGCGGTGAGCGGCGTCGAACCGAAATGGGTGATGATGGCCCCTGTAGAAGCCGTCGAAAAGCTCCTCGCTAAAACCGGCTGGGACCGCGATAAAGATGTCGATCTCATCGAACTCAACGAAGCTTTCTCTGTCGCAGCCATCGCCGTCACGCGCCAGCTTCGCCTCAATCCGGAAAAAGTCAACGTGAATGGCGGCGCAGTCGCGCTCGGCCATCCCATCGGGGCATCGGGTGCCCGCGTTCTGGTCACGCTGCTCTACGAATTGCAGCGCCGCAACCTGAAGCGCGGCATCGCCGCTCTCTGCCTCGGCGGCGGCAACGCCGTAGCTCTCGCCGTCGAGCGCTTCTAGCCCCGAACATCACACAGCGAACCGAGACACCGAGAAAAATATGAAATACGCCGCGGTTGGCTTTCGCGTCCACTCCGGATGGGCCGCCATGGTCGCGCTCGTCGTAACGAAAGGCTCACCTGCGGTCCTGGTTCGCCGCCGCGTCAATCTCGTCCAAACGTTCACCTACAAATTTCGCCAGCCGTACCACACAGCAGAAAAGTTGCCGCCTCCGGAAGCCCGCGCTTTCGTCGCGCGAGTGCGATCGGAGGCCCGACGGCTCGCCCTCCGCGCAATGCGTGAGCTGAAAACCGAACTTCGCGACCAGGGATACTCGCTCACAGGTTTCGGTCTTCTTCTTTCGTCCGGAAGGCCGCTTCCAGCTCTCGAAAAAATTCTCGCCGCCCATTCCTTGATTCACGCGGCTGACGGCGAGCTATTTCGCGAAGCGCTACTGCGTGCCGCAGCGCGCACCGGACTCAAGCCCGTGGCGATTCGGGAACGGGAACTGACCGATTCTGCTTCGCGCTCTCTCCGCCGCAAACCTGCGGACCTCGTGCAGCGCATCTCCGATCTCGGTCGCCCGCTCGGCCCACCGTGGTCGCAAGACGAAAAATTTGCCGCGCTCGTCGCGTGGCTCGCCGCATCGTCGCGTCCGTCGACATCGCATTCATCGCAAGCGCGAGAGGCTCGATAGATGTTCTGCCGCGTCTGCAAATCCGAATATCGCGAAGGCTTCACAAAATGTTCCGATTGCGGCGTGGATCTCGTCAATCAATTGGCCGACGATCCGGAAGCGAAGGAACCCCTTTGGGCTGGCCAGGATGCGAGTGTTCGGAGCGCAATCTGCGACAAGCTCGACGCGGCCAAGATTTTTCACGAGGATGATTCCGTCGAATCGAGCTTCATGCCGGCATTCCGCCAGTCAATCTATCGAATCCAAATCCGCAAACGGGATCACGATGCAGCCCTGCAAGCTATTCAGGACATTTTCTTGACTGACAGCGATTCGTATCTACGCAAATCGCCCGGCGTTGTATTGGATCGAAATTCTGATCTGTTGAACAAGATAGGAACGAAGCGCAATTGGCTGGATTCTTCACGCGATGGACAAGCGTCGGCTGCAGAACAGATGCTTAGAGGGGAAAATTTTGTAGATGCCGCCGAGTCAGACGAATCTGCTGAATCGCAAGAAGCCGTTCCCGACGATCAGCTCGAGAATTTCAACCCGGACGACGCCACATCGCAGGTTTGGTCCGGTGCAGATGGCAGCATGGCGCAGAGCATCAATGTCTGCTTGCGTGAGGTGGGCATCGGATGCGTCGTAAATGAGGCGCGAGGAAACTTCAACGTTCGCGTCGAGCGTGCCGCCGAAACCCGCGCCAAGGAAATCGTTCGCGAAATCGTCGAGCAGACGCCGCCGGAATGAACATGGACGCGATTGTCGAATCCACACACTTCCTCGGCGCATCTGAATCGGCGTTAGACGAGGAGCGCGTATGGCCCGGCCGCTTTGGTTCGATCGCAAATTCGATTTCAATTTTCCCCTCGAGTTGTACCCGGAGATCATCGAGCGGCTGCGCGGCACGCCGGCGCGGATCGAAGAGCGAGTGAGAGATGTGCCGGCTGCAATGCTTACGCGGCGCGACGGCGACAAGTGGTCGATTCAGGAAAATATCGGCCACCTGCTCGATCTCGATGATCTTTTCGCCGGGCGCTTCGAAGATTACGAGCACGGCCTGGAAAAACTGCGCGCCGCGGATCTCCTGAATCAGAAAACGCATCAGGCACAACACAACAGCCGGCCGGCGGAAGAAATCCTGCGCGAATTCCGGCGGGCGCGCTTCGCGCTCGTTGCGCGATTGGAATCGCAGCCGCCCGAATATTTCCGACGGACCGCCCTCCACCCGCGCCTGAACACGCCGATGCGCGTTACGGACCTGCTTTACTTCGTAGCGGAGCACGACGATCATCATCTCGCTCGCATCTCCGAGTTGCTCCGCTCCAAATAGGCGGCCGAACTTCATTTCTTTCGCAGGTTCTCTTCGTTTATCATCAACGCCGCTATGACTATCGAAACGATAAAAACAGTAGGGGTGCTCGGTGCGGGAACCATGGGCAATGGCATAGCGCACATTTTCGCGCGCCGGGGCTACCGCGTGATTTTGCGCGATGTCGAGAAGCGCTTTCTCGATCGAGGGCTTGAGGCCATTGCCAAGAATCTCGATCGCGAAGTGAAAAAAGGAAAGCTGGCCGAAGACGAAAAGCCCTTAGTCATCGCGCGCATCAAGCCCGTCACGGATGTGGCCGCGCTCGCGGACGCGGATTTCGTCGTCGAAGCCGTTCCCGAACAGCTCGACTCAAGCTCCGCGTGCTGAAAGAAGTCGACGCCGCGCTCAAACGCAGCGCCATCCTGGCCAGCAACACCTCGTCCATTTCCATCACGCAGCTTGCCGCGCAGACGAGCCGCCCGGAGCGCTTCATCGGCATGCACTTCATGAATCCTGTGCCGGTGATGCAGCTTGTCGAAGTGATTCGCGGCCTGGCCACCAGCGACGAGACCTTTGATATGACGATGGCGCTCTGCGAAAACCTGGAAAAGAAACCGGTCGCGGTGAATGACGCGCCGGGCTTCGTCTCCAATCGCGTCCTGATGCCGCTCATCAACGAAGCCGCATTCTGCGTGATGGAAGGCGTGGCGACGCCGGAAGCCGTTGACGCCGTGATGAAAATGGGAATGAATCATCCGATGGGGCCGCTCGAGCTGGCGGATTTTATCGGCCTCGATGTCTGCGTGGATATCCTCGAAGTCCTCTATAAAGGATTCGGCGATCCGAAATATCGCGCCTGCCCGCTGCTTCGCAAGTATGTGGCTGCAGGCTGGCTCGGACGCAAATCCGGCCGCGGTTTCTTCAAGTACGCATGATCCTGGCAGCATCCACCTCGGCTTTCCTATTGAGTTAGTCGTCATCCTGAGCGCAGCGAGGGATCCCAGCGCTACGAGTCCTTAGAAGAAGATCTTCGCGGATTCTTCGGCGAACGTCCAAAACTCATTTGTAGTACCCGCGAGCAGGCGACGCAATCCGGCCTTTGTGCCAGTTTGATACATACCTCTGCATTGCTACCCTGCCATCCCGCCCTGGAACATTCATACGTAGCGTTCAGAACTGCCGAAACTTTTTAGAGGGCTCGGGGTTGAGAGGGTTTCCGCAAGAATTTTCGCAGGGAACTGGGGAGGGTGCCGTGCGCCGTCTGGGACTGACACTTTTAGTTTGCGTCGTAGCGGGATTTACCGCGAGTTGCGCCGGTCTTAACGGCAGCTCATCCACGGGAACCGATCGAGTCGCCATTACGCCTTCAGGCCCTTCGGTCCGCGCCAACGGCACGCAAGCCTTTACTGCCACAGTTGCGAAGGAAACAAACCCAACCGTTACATGGACTGTGAACGACATCGCAAACGGAAACGCGATGGTGGGAACAATCACCAGCACCGGAGCTTTGACGGCAACATATACAGCGCCAGCGTCGCTGCCTTCTCCGAATACGGTGACGATTGCTGCCGTGGTTCCCAATCACAAAGGCCTCACCGCTTCGACCATCACAACACTGCTGAATCCGGTCCCTCAGCTTTCCTCTGCCACGCCGCCGCAGATTGACGCCGGCAATTTCACCATCACTTTGAACGGAAGCAACTTTGTGAGCGGCGCGGTCGTTAATATGGGCTCGACAGCACTCAGCACCACGTTCGTCTCGAGCACCAAGCTCACTGCCACCGGTTCCGTTACCTCGCAAACACCGAGCGTGCAGTTCACGGTTACAAATCCCGACCCCGGTTCGGCCACATCCGGAACTCTTACAGCGCAAGTGGTGCAAGCGATATCGCCGAATGTCGCGGATCGCTTCCTCGAGCAAACAACTTTCGGTCCCGACTCCTGCCCTAGTCGCCCAGGTGCAGCAGAGCGGTCTACAGCCCTTTCTAACGAATCAATTTGGGATGCCTGCCACGCCCTATGCAGACCCCGCATCCACTGAAACGAGCTCGGCCCGTTGCAACAGCGTTTCTTCGTGCACGCACTCACGGCGCAGGACCAATTACGCCAGCGTGTAGCCTTCGCGCTGAGCCAGATTTTCGTGATCGCTGGCGACAAGATCTCCGATCCGACCGGCTTTCACCAACTATCTTCGCCTTCTCGAAAGCGACGCATTCACGAATTACCGCCAGATCATGAAGGACGTGACGCTCTCACCGGCGATGGGCCACTACCTCGACATGGTGAACAACGACAAGCCCGGCACCGGCAGCACGCCAACGAAAATTATGCGCGCGAACTGATGCAGCTTTTCACGCTCGGACCGGACTGCTGAATGACGACGGATCTTCGCAGCTGGACTCAAGCAGAAATCCGATTCCGACCTACACCCAGGCGCAGGTCGAAGTTTGCTCTCGCCTATACCGGCTGGACCTATCCCACGATGCCGGGCGCGACGCAGCAGAAGCACAACCCGGCATATTGGACGGGCCCATGGTTGCCGACGATTCCAACCACGACACAACCTCGAAGCAACTGCTGCAGTACACGAATGCTGCATCGGGCGGCCTGTTACCCGGCGGACAGACGGCCGCGCAGGATCTCGACGGCGCGCTCGACAACATTTTCAATCATCCGAATCTTCCGCCCGTTCGTTTCGCGCGAGTTGATTCAGCATCTCGTGACCAGCAATCCGAGCCCCGCTTACATTCAGCGCGTCTCTGAAGTTTTCAAAAACAATGGCGCGAGCGTGCGGGGCGACATGAAAGCGGTGATCACCGCTATCCTGCTCGATTCCGAAGCGCGCCGCGGCGACGATTCCACTACAGCGAATGCCGGCGACGGGCACCTGCAGGAGCCTATCCTTTACATTGCGGGCCTGCTGCGCGCATTCGGAGCAGCTAGCGACGGCGCGAATCTTTCCGGTCAGGGAAGCGGCATGGGCCAGAACGCCCTCTTCCCAGGCAGCGTGTTTAATTTCTTCTCGCCGAACTTCGTGATTCCCGGGACCAGTCTTTACGGGCCTGAATTTCAGATTCTGACGACAGCCACGACGCTCAATCGCGCGAATTTCGTGAACACATTCGTTTTCGGCTCGCTTGGTTCCACCACCACCGTGAACTTCGGCAGCTACGCATCGCAGGCTTCCAATCCCGGCGCGCTTCTCGATTCGCTCAACACCTTGATGCTTCACGGCACGATGACCGCGGATATGAAGACCAGCATCCTCACCGCGATGCAAGCCGTTCCGGCGGGAACAAATCAGGCTCTTCAGCAGGCGCAAACGGCAATCTATTTGATTGGAACGTCGTCGCAATATCAGGTGCAGCACTGATCGCCAGAGAAGCGGCACAGCGCGCCTAGCGCGCGGGAAAGGTGAATGAAAATGCGAGCCAAAGATAAATTTACCCGTCGAGACTTCGTGCGCATCAGCTGCTGCACGGCCGCTTCGTTCGGCATGACGGCCGCCATAGGGCGCTTGAACCTGATCCACGCACTGGCGGCGCCTGCCGCTACCGATTACCGCGCGCTCGTCTGCGTCTTTCTTTTCGGCGGCAACGACAGCAACAACATGATCATCCCCAACGACACTGCGGGCTACGCCAACTACGCCAGCATCCGTTCGAATCTCGCGCTGGCGCAGAACACGCTGCTGCCAATTGTCGCCAAAACGGGCAATGTCCCCTACGGCCTGCATCCACAGCTTCCAGGCCTGCAAGGTCTATTCGGCGGCGGACAGCTCGCCGTCGTGGCAAACGTCGGCACGCTCGCCCAGCCCACCACGCGCGCGCAGTACCAGCACGGCGGTGCCACGCTACCGGTAAATCTATATTCGCATTCCGATCAGCAGGGTCAATGGCAGACGGCCGACTTCACCGGCTTCGGAACCACCGGCTGGGCCGGACGTACCGCGGACAAACTTCAGTCCATGAATGCCGGCGCTCAATTTCCGCCCATCACTTCTGTCGCAGGAGGCGCGATTCTTTGCACCGGCGAACAGACAAATCCCTATGCTTTAAGCCCAGGTTCGACGCCCGGCTTACGCGGTTACAGCACTTCGGCAGCCTCGAACGCCCGGCTCGTCTCCTTCCAGCAGCTCCTCACCATGGACTCGGGCATTTCGCTGGTGCAAGACACGAGCGCCGTGATGAACCAATCGCTCGAGCAGAGCAAGATTCTTTCCGCGGCGCTTCAATCGCTTTCGCCCCTACAAACACAATTCCCAGTTACGAATATCGGCAACCAACTGAAGCAAGTGGCACAGATCATGCAGGCGCGCTCGTCGCTCGGCCTGCAGCGCCAGATTTTCTTCTGCTCGCTCGGCGGATTTGATACGCACAGCGATCAACTGAACAGCCAGGTGAATCTTTATTCGCAACTCGATCCCGCGATGTCCGCGTTTTACAATTCGACGGTCGAGCTGGGCATTGCGCCGCAAGTGACCGCATTCACCCTGTCCGATTTCAGCCGCACCTTCCAGCCGGGCACGAACGGCGGAACGGATCACGCCTGGGGCGGCAATCATCTCGTAATGGGCGGCGCCGTGGCCGGCACCGATGTGTACGGCCAGTTTCCACAGCTTGCGCTCGGTGGGCCGGATGACGCCGGAAGCAACGGGCGCTGGATTCCTACGACGTCAGTGGATCAGTACGGCGCGACACTTGCGAAATGGTTCGGAGTCGCCGACAGCGATTTGCCCGCAATATTCCCGAACCTCTCGAACTTCACCACCCCCACGCTCGCTTTTCTGGGCTGAGGAACGAGCGCGGGGCATCACACGGCCGGTTTTTCGGTGCTGTCGTTCCAACCATGGCCTCACGCCATCATCGAAACGCCGGCCGTGGTTCTTGCAAAGCCCCGCATATTTCAGAGTACAATTTTCCTCTGGTTTTGCCCCTTCCAACTACTTGCGTGCGGAGGCTCGCATGATGCGTCGGATGGCGCTGGCTGGCGCCGCTGCGATTCTCGTTCTGCTTGCGCTGCGATTTGCGGCAGCCCAGGCCCGCGCCGCGTCGGACACTCTGGTCCTCAGCGTCCCCAGCAACCAATGGTTTGAAGGCCCCGGCGTCCAGGTTTCTGTCTCAAGCGACGCGAAATGGGCGCTGCTGACGCACGGCCCTACCATGCTGCTATATTCGCTCGAGACCCGCGAACAAAACCCGGACATGCTGCTCAACGGGCTTACCAGCATATTTCGCGCCGGATTTTGCGGCCCGCAGATTCTAGTGCGGCTTGGTCAACGTGGAAGTGAACGCGGCATATTCTGGCCGGGCGCGGAGAGCCTGCAGCTTTCCACTTTGCCCCAGGATTCTGTGGTCGGCTGTTCCACCGATGGCCACGAGATCGCGTATTACATTTCCGGAAATCCAGACCGGCAAATGTTTGTCGGCTCCCCGCACGGTCCGTTCAAAACTTTTGGAGTTACTGGACGGATCACCGGAACCGCGTTTTCGCCTGATGACAACATGCTCTACGTCTTGCTGTTTCAGCCCTCGGGCGAGACTTCTCTTGTGCGCATCTCCGTTCACGAACTACGGACGAAAACGATTGCAAGCGATCTCGATGCCGCTCCGAACTGGAACACATTGGCGATATCACCCGACGGGCGTAGCGCATTCATCGCTCTCGCGAGCGCAGGTGCGCCAGACAACGCGGTGCGACACCAGCCCGACGCGAATCGCTGGCTCGCAATCTACAAGGTGGATCTCAGCACCGGCGCGCGCACGCCTGTTGTCTCAACTCCTGGCGTCGATGACCACGATCCTGCAATCGCCGATGGAAATCTCTATTGGGCGAGCAACGCGATTCGCGATTCGGTGGCTGCAGTTCCTGTAGGCGGAGGCGATTCGAAGGACGTGATCGCCGGCGCCGAAGTTCCGATGTGGAGTCCCGACGGGAAGAAAATCTCATTCACGTACGGCGGCTGGCGGCTGGCTGATTGGGCGCTCAATCTCGATGCGGGGTACGTGCTTGTGGATGCTGACGCGAACCGCACCTCTGCTCTCTTTCCCATCGTCACCGGTTATCACGAGGATTTCCCCGCAGCCTGGTCGCCCGACGGGAAGTGGATCGCGTTCCACTCTCATCGCTCGAAAGTGCCCGTACCCGATTACGAGAGCGCCGAGAGTACGGACGATATTTATCTGCGTCTCGCCGATGATATGCACGCACCGGAAATGCGGCTCACGGATTTCGGATGGGAAACGGGTCCGGCGTATTGGTCGCCCGATGGCCGCAAACTGCTATTCAATTCCTGGGTGCGCGGCGGCACGCCCGGAATCGACAAGCTCTGGGTGCTCGGCATCCAGCCGGTCACTGGGGAAGTGCTCGACACCACGCAGCTTCCGCTGCCGGCAGAAATTCGCAGCGCTTCGTGGGCGGCTTGGTCGCCAGATGGAAAGGAAATCGCGATCGAGGACAAGCGCGAAGGCGGCAATCGCGCTCTCTGGATCGTCCATGCCGACGGCACGCATGGGGAGAAGCTGCTGGACTACCATGGCACGACGTACGACGGCCTCGATTGGACGCCCGACGGAAAAACCATCATCTACAGCGGCCTTGCCGGCGACAAGCTACAGCTTTTCTCGATACCTCGCGCAGGCGGTACGCCGACACAACTCACTCACGACGCCGGAAACTTGATGCATCCGCGCGTCTCGCCCGACGGCAAATGGATCGCCTGCACTCGCATCGTGCAATCGAAACAGATTTGGCGCCGCCCGCTTTCTTAAGCAACTTTCACATCTACATCGCTTAACCCGCTTACGCGTCCGGGTGTCTTACGTCCAATCGCCTATAAGTGTCCATTCCTGACCGGCAGGAGGGTCCCCATCAAGATCTTTTCTCTCGGCGCTGCTCTTCTTGCGGGCCTGTTTTGTCTTTCCACCGCGCCCGCGGATTCTCCTGCCGCAAATCGCGAGGCAGACGAATCTGCATCCGCAAAGGCGGACCTGCTGGCAGTCCATCAAGCGGCGCGGCGAGCTCACTTCAATCGCGATGTTGATTTCATCGTCGCCGGGATGGGAACGGAGTTCACCACGGTTCGCGACGGCACGATTCGGGTGATGTCGCGCGAGGATGTCCGCAAGCAGTTCACGGAATATTTCCGCGGCGCAGAGTTTTCGGCATGGGACGACCTCGAGCCTCCGATAATTCGAATATCGCCCGACGGGGAAATGGGCTGGATGATCGCTCGAGTGAGGATCGCATACACGAAAACGGACGCCGGAGGCGCGACGTCGAAAGAGGACACCGTGATGGCCTGGATGTCCGCTTACGAGAAACACGAAGGGAAATGGCTCCTGGTGGCCTATGCCACCACGTCCAAGCCATAGCGATTTGGGAGGACAGGCTCCGTTGCCTAGCCTCAGGTTAGCCACCCGGCAAGGCGCGGGCGCAAGGCGCAAGGCGCTTGCTCTAGCGTCACTAACAATCGAACAATCGGAGGAACGAAAGGTTTCCGGCGGTCCAGCGCTCCTGCCTACGCCACTTAGAGCTTCTCCGGTGGGAGCCCTCTGCTTCAGCAGAGGGAGCTGGACTTCAGTCCAGCGGAACAAGCATGGAGAGAAATCGTGGCTTTAGCCACGGGATTCGAAGACCCCAGCGCTAAAGCGCGAGATACAGTTGCCGTCATCGTTGCTGAGGGCTCAAGCGCTCCTCCCCCGCATGAATGTGGGGGGCTCTCACCAAAATGCGCAAGCCCCAGGGCTCAGCTTTTCGTTGTTGCGGCATGCTCTGGCGGCTCCTTACCTCCCGGGGCAATGCCCACATTTCGACGAAGCGTTTCTGCGTCTCCTCCGTCTAAGCAGGGCATTGCATCACCGTGATTCGGAAGGCCGGGCGCGGCTACCCAACATTCATCGAAAGTCGCAGGCGGCCTGCAAGGGCGCCGCAAGTGAAAAGGAGCATTTCGAAATGAAGAAGCTATGCCTATCGCTCGTTCTCGGAATCGTAGCGTTCGGCTTCAGCGCGGCTCGGGCGCAGGCTCAAGACGCCGCCGCCGCGACACAAAGCCTCATGTCGAAACCGCCGGTGACATACGGCTACGACATAAGGCCACAGGTGCTGCTCGATCTCGACCAGTTGCAACAGAAATTCGTTTCTCTAGCGGAAGCCATACCAGCCGAAAAATATACCTGGCGCTCGGAAGAGGGCGCTCGTTCCATCGCGGAAGTGTTTCTGCACATCACCGCGGCAAACTACAACATCCCTGAGCTGATTGGCGGTGAAGTTCCCGCGAAATACAAAGCAAAGGACTGGGAAAAGTCCACCACAGACAAGGCTACGATCGTCGCTGAGCTCAAACAATCATTCGCGAATGCCACCGCGGTCGTCACCAAAGTTCCCACATCCGAGATCGCCACGCCGCTTCCAAAGCTCGGCCCCGATGCGAACAAAGGCGACGTCGAATACCTGCTCGTCACTCACGCACACGAACACCTCGGACAGTCCATCGCCTATGCCCGCTCCGTCGGAGTCACGCCGCCCTGGACAGTAGCTGCCGAAGCCGCAGCCAAGAAGAAGGCCGCAGAGGGCAAACCCGAAGGGCAGAAACCCGAGTAGTAGAGCGCAGAGCGCCGGATAGTACGGGCTCAAGTGGTTCAGCCCTGTCGTTGGCTGCGTTGTTTACTTGGGTGCGCCCGTCTGTCCGGCGACTACGAGTTGGCGGGCCTGATCGAGCCAATTCAGCACCACAGTAGGCTCGGAGGTAGCAGCCACCGTGCCGCCGGGAAGCTCGAAGATCACAAAGTGCTGCCCATCCGGCGCCACGTCGTAGGATGCGAACGGAGCGCGCATTTCCAGGCGGTGCGCGAAGACTGTCTGCGGCTTTCCGGCCTGGAATGAATTCTTCTCCACCGAATAAGGCACGCTAATCAGCGAGTTACCATTCGCGTAGAACAACTCGTGTCCGGTCCCAGACCAACGCGGCTCGATGCCGCCGTCCGTCGAGATCTGCCATTTGCCTCCCGCGCCTTCAAACGGCACAACATAAACCTGGGGCACGCCGGACTCAACCGATGCGTAAGCGATCCAGCGTCCGTCAGCAGAAAACGACGGATAAAACGCATTGCCGCCAATGCCCAAAAACTGCCGCGGTTCCTGTGGTTTCCCGTTTGCGTCAAGGGTAAGAGTCCAGATTTCGCAGCATCCTCCATTCTTATCTGCGAGCCGTGCAAAAAGAAGAACCTTGCCGTCGGGCGACCAGGATGCCAGATAAGCGATCGGAAGCGATTTCGAAGTCAACGCTTCTTCCTCTCCAGTTCCGTCGGCGCGTTTCCAAAAGATCCCTTGGCCCGAGCCCTGCGCGCCGGCGAGCGGATGCCAATAGGTAAGCCGCTGACCGTCGGGTGTCCAGATGGGAAAGTTCGCTGCAGCGGTTCCGCTGATGACCGCGGAAGTGGTCCCTCGCGCAAAGTCATGGACCCAGATGCTGCTCGCGCTCTGAAAGGCGAAGCGCTTTCCGTCCGGAGAGAAGCGTGGAGAGGCAGCATCTTGCCTGTCACTCATCAGCACTGTGGCTTCGCCCTTGCGGTCGAGCAGGACGACGTTCAGGTTGTGATTTACTCCGCCCCCCGATAAATAAATCGCCGTGCCGTTGTCTGCGAAGCTGACCTGCGCGCTACCGTTCGTGATATCGGCATCCACACCCTGCAGAACCGGAATCGCGGTGCCGGTGATCTTCAGCTTCTCTGCATCGAAGGGAACAACGAAGACTGTGCCCTGAGACACGTACGACAGATAACCGCCCGGAAGAAACCTTCCGAAGTAGGCATTCTCGACAAGCACCTTGGGCACGCCCGAGTCGAGTGGAGCCGCCCCCACCCAGCCTTTGCCAAAGAAGTTGTTGTCCGCAGAAGAGGTGAAGATCACGGCCTTTCCGCCGGGAAGGATCTGCGGCCACCGTTGAGTGACTTCCGCACGTGCTGAATCCAGATGAGTGGCCTCTTGCGGGGCGCCGCCCGAATCTTGAATCCGATAAAGCTGACTGGTGAATTGCCTCGGGAAGATAATGGTGCCGTCTGTGCCCCAGCTTGCCCCGCGGTAACCGCCGACATCGGCCAGAGTGACTGCTGCCCCGCCGCGGATAGATACCTTCTTCAATTTCCCGTCGCTAAAGAATCCAATCCACTGGCTATCCGGCGAAAAGAAAGGCGCGAAGGCCACGCCGGCTCCTTCGAGCAGCACGGCAGAGCTCTTGTCCATTTCCCGAATGTAGAGAGCAACCTTGCCTGTTTTGGGATCCCGCGTGGTGTAAACAATGCGCGACCCGTCAGGAGAAATCACAGTGGCCGGCCCGTTCTCCAAGGCGAGCTGCTGGTTCGGAATCAAGAGGGAGAGTTCCACTGGCTTCTGTGCGCCCGGGCGCGATGCATCGCGCAGTGCAAACAGCGCGAACAGTAATCCGACGGCCAACGCTCCAGCGATCGCCCAGGGTAGAAATCTTCGCCAGGCTGGGGTTGCAGGCGTCGAAGAAATTAGCGGCGCAACCGATCCGGACTGCATTACGGCCGAGCTTGAAATCGCTGACGGTTGCGCTGCGGAGTCGTATGCCGCGGCGCCCGCCGACGAACGCGACGACTTGCCCGATGTTTCGTCCAGTGGCAGCGCCTGGTAAGACGCCGAGCGGCCGGTGTCGCTATCGCGTTTCAAGCGCTTCAAATCGGCGCGAATGTCCGCCGCATTGTGGTAACGCAGATCGCGATCCTTTTCGAGAGCCTTACCGATAATTTCCTCGAGCTTCGCTGGCAGATCTGGGTTCAACCGGACCGGCGGCACCGGAGCGCGATTCAAAGTGGCTTCGGAAATTACGGCGGAAGTTTCGCCGCGGAAAGGCAGCGCTCCAGTGGCCATCTCGTAGATCACCACGCCGAAGCTGAAGAGATCAGTGCGAGGATCGAGCGTCTGCCCGCGCACTTGCTCGGGCGACATATAAGCGACTGTCCCCAGCGCAGTGCCGGGGCTCGTGAGCAGCGCTTCGCTCACGCCCTGCGTCATCGAAGCATCTTCGAACGCATTCGACTTGCCGCTGCCAGTTACCTTCGCCAGGCCAAAATCGAGAATCTTCGCGTGGCCGCGTTCGGTGACGAAAATATTTGCCGGCTTCACGTCGCGGTGCACGATGCCTTTACTGTGCGCGGAATCAAGCGCGTCGGCCACTTCGATCGCAATGTCCAGAAGACGATCCATCGGCACGGGCTTGCCGGTTATCAAGTGCTTGAGCGTGCAGCCGTCGAGATACTCCATGGCGATAAAGGGATGGCCGTCCTGCTGAGAGATCTCGTAAATTGTGCAGATGTTGGGGTGATTCAGCGCCGAAGCGGCGCGCGCTTCGCGACGGAACCGTTCCAGCGCTTGCGGGTCGCGGGCCACGTCCTCAGGAAGGAATTTCAGCGCAACGAAACGGCCGAGCTCATTGTCCTCGGCTTTGTAAACGACGCCCATACCTCCGCCGCCGAGTTTCTCAATCACTCGATAGTGCGAAATGGTAAGGCCGATCGGCGACTGCGTTTCCGCCATGGATGGCGCACATCTTAGGCTGCGCAGGAAAGCAAGTCAACGCGCACTGGATTCGGGATGTGCGTCAGTTGTAGCATAATGCGACCGAGGAACTTGCATGAAGCTGGCCAGGAGATTGGGGCGTCTAGGATTTTTAATTGGCTTCTTAGGGCCGGTTTTGTTCTATGCAAGCCCTGTCTCATTTTTTACCTTCGAATCACTTTTCGTGTGCCCGTGGTGTCCTTACGTTGACTGGGCCTATCCGACTCGGATGACCTGGATAGGAACGGGTCTAAGATTTGGGTTATTCAGCGGTTTGGTGCTTGCGGCCGTCGGGTTCGTCATCGGCTACGCGGTTTCGAAAGCCATTCGCGTAAAGCAGAGCGCTATTTAATGGCGGTTATTGCGATCGCCGCGGGCTGAAATAGTCTTTGCTTTTTGTTCGCCTAGTGGTAATATGGCCGTACAAATGCGGATTCAGGGCAGGGCATGCATTCTGGTAGACTGTGCCTCCTGCGTCCCCAGGAAATGCTGGCGAAAAGCCCTCGAGGTGCAAGCGTGTCCGACGAAAAAACGAAGAATCTGGATCTGGCAATCGCACAAATTGAAAAGCAGTACGGCAAAGGCTCGATTATGCGCCTGGGGAACCGCGACGTGCTCGTCCCGGTGAACGTGATTCCCACCGGTTCCATCTCGATTGACGCTGCTCTCGGCGTCGGCGGCTTGCCGCGCGGCCGCGTAATCGAAATCTACGGCCCGGAATCGGGCGGCAAGACGACGCTCACGCTGCATGTGATCGCCGAAGCGCAGAAACTCGGCGGACAGGCCGCCTTCATCGACGCGGAACACGCGCTCGATCCTTCCTACGCGCGCAAGCTCGGCGTGGATGTTGATAATCTCCTCGTCTCGCAGCCCGATAACGGCGAACAAGCGCTCGAAATCGCCGAAGCGCTGATCCGCTCCAATGCCGTTGATGTTGTGGTTGTCGACTCCGTCGCCGCCCTCGTCCCCCGCGCTGAACTCGAAGGCGACATGGGCGATCCGCAAATGGGCCTGCAAGCGCGGCTTATGTCACAGGCGCTGCGCAAGCTCACCGCCATCGTCTCCAAATCGAAGACGTCCCTGATTTTCATCAACCAGATTCGCGAGAAAATCGGCGTCATGTTCGGCAATCCCGAAACCACCACCGGCGGCCGCGCGCTCAAGTTCTACTCTTCGATCCGCATTGATATCCGCCGCATTCAATCCATCAAAGAAGGCGACCGCGTGGTCGGCTCGCGCACCCGCGCGAAAGTGGTCAAGAATAAAGTTGCCGCGCCGTTTCGCGAAGCCGAATTCGACATCATCTACGGCGAAGGCGTCTCGCGCGAAGGCGATCTGCTCGATGTCGGTGTAGCGAAAAATATCCTCGAGAAGTCCGGCACCTGGATTTCTTACAAAGGCGAACGTCTCGGCCAGGGCCGCGACAACGCCCGCATTTTCCTGAAGGAAAACACAGACATCCGCGACAAAATCGAAGCCGATCTGCGCAAAGCGTTAGGTCTGGTCCACCAGCCTGTGGTCGCGGCTAGCGACAACGGAAAGCCCGCCTCGGCAGAACCCGCGAAGTCTGAACCCGCGAAGCCCGCAACCATGGCCGCCGCTGCATCGAAAGGCAAGACAGGCCGCTAAAGCCATTCGGCCTACTCGAACTGAATTCGGCCGGGGTTCGGTGTCCCGAACTGAACCCTGGCCCACTTTCGCCCCCGGTACTTTCGTACCCCCTGAATCCAGAAAAACTGTACTGATTACCAGTTGCGCCTTCCTTCGACTGTCCCTACAATTTGCTCAGGCTCGGGTATTCACTGTACGGAGCCTGTGGCCGATAAGGTAAACGTAGAAGGCATAATAAAAGAAGACATGAAACCCAGCTCACGCACCAGCCAAGTCGTTCCAATACTGTGCCTCCTGCTCGCAGCAGCCGCGAGCGCCGCATTCGGTTCGCCCACCGGCGCACCAGCAGCCAAACGCACTCATCGCACTCGCAGCACAGCCTTTAATCTCGATCCCGCGAAATTTGACGCCACAAGCTACGACGACGCAATCGTCCGTCAGGTAGCGATCGATGCGCTGGGCCATACCAACGGCTCGGTTGTCGCGCTCGATCCAGCAACCGGCCGCATCCTCACAATCGTGAATCAGAAGATGGCTTTCTCCGCCGGCTTCGAACCTTGCTCTACGATCAAGCCGGTCATCGCTCTCGCCGGCCTGCAGGAAGGCGCGATCACTCGCGACACGATGCTCAAAGTGGACCGCCGCCGCTACATGGACCTCACCGAAGCGATGGCGCACTCGAACAACGTCTTCTTCGAAAGCGTCGGCAAACAGCTCGGCTTTGACACCGTCATCAAATACGCCCGCCTGCTAGGCCTCGGCGAGCGCGTCGGCTACAACATCAGCGAAGAGCAGCCCGGCTCGCTGCCGCTCTTCCCGCCGAAGTATGGCGGAGTAGCGCGCATGTCGAGCTTCGGTGGCGGCATCCGCATCACGCCGCTGCAACTTGCGTCCCTCGCGGCAACTCTCGCCAATGGCGGCACTGAATATTACTTGCAGTATCCGCGCACCACTGAAGATCGCGTCAATTTCGCGCCGCGCGTCCGTCGTCAACTCGATATCGCGCCGCTGCTCCCGGATATCCGCCAAGGCATGCTCGCCGCCGTAATGTATGGCACAGCGCGACGCAGCTATGACCCCTACGGCAACGACACGCTCGGCCCCACGCTCGGCAAAACGGGCACTTGCAACGACGAATCGCTCGGCGGCCGCCTCGGCTGGTATGTCTCCTATGCCGACGAAATTCATCCGAAAATCGTTCTCGTGATTCTCATTCGCGGCGGTGGCCGCAGCACCAGCGGTCCGCGCGCTTCCCAGATTGCCGGTCATATCTACCGCGGGCTTCGCGAGCGAAATTATTTCGCAACATCCGCTTCCGAACGCGATTCGCAATACGCCGCCGCAGGCTCCGCCGGCGCTTCTCATTAATCGCTAGCTCAAGATTCGCAATGTCTTTTCAGTAGGGGCACGGCATGTCGCAGATCCCGCTTGTGTTCGCGGGCCGTGCCCGCTGTCGCCAGCAAGAAAGCCACGCTCTGCAGCAAAGCGTAAATTGCCGTTTCCCTTGTACCAATCGAGAAGCGGCCTTACAATCCCCGCAATCTTTCCGTGAGCTCAGCCTTCGCCACCCAGCGCGATGAAGCTCGGCGAACAGCGAACCGCCCTTCGCTCGCTCGCGCGGGTGCAGTTCTGCTCGGCGCACTATTCATGCTGTGGCCGGCATTCTTCAATCGCTATCCGCTGCTCTATCCCGATTCCATGACGTATCTCGCAAACGGCTCCCCAGTCGCTCGCGCCTTGTTCCTTCACCAGCTCTCCGACTACTACGGCATGCGCTCATTCATCTACAGCCTCGGCATTTTGCCGTTCCATTGGAATGCCACGCTCTGGCCCATCGTCGCGCTGCAAGCGCTTCTCACCGCTTACGTCATCTGGCTAGTCGTGCGCTCGATCCTTCCGATGCGCACGGTGCTGTGGTACCTCGCGCTCGTAGCATTCCTAAGCCTGCTGACCAGCGCGAGTTGGTTCGCGAGCCTCATCATGCCCGATATTCTCGGACCGGTTTTGTACCTGTGCATCTATCTGCTCGTTTTCGCGCGAGACGATCTCTCTAGTCCGGAAAAAATCTCTGTGGCAGCAATCGCGTGCTGGGCGGTAGCGTCTCACGCCACTCATCTGATGCTCGCCGCTGGAATCTGCCTGCTGCTCGCCCCTCTTTGGGCGATCTTTCGAAACGGATTCATGTCCGGCCGCTTGAAAGCGCTGGGAGAAGTAGCCGCGATCGTCATGCTCGCAGCCGTCGCGCAGGTGGCTCTGAATTCCTATCTCTACGGCAAACCTTCGCTCAATGGCGAACGCCCGCCTTTTCTCACCGCACGCCTGATTGCCGATGGCCCCGGCCGCTGGTATCTCGAGCAGCATTGCAGCGAAACGCGATTTGCGGGATGTAGCCGCGTCCGTGATCTCAGCCACGATTCCGATCAATTCCTCTGGGCCGATGACGGAGTCTGGAAGACTTCCTCCAGCGAAGCGCAAGAACAGATGCTGCAGGAAGAAATTCCATTCGCGCTGGCCACTCTTCCGCACCTATCCGCGCGCTCAATTGACCATATCCGGCTTCAAACTTCTGGCAGCAGCTCGATACGTTCGAAATCGGATTCGATCCGAACGACTGGATGGTGCAGCAATTCGACGAGGCACTCCCCGCCGGAAAAGCGCGCTTCCTTCAAAGCCGTCAGGCCATCAACAATCTGCCTTTCGATTTCATTTCCATGCTTCAGAATTGGACTGTCGTCGCATCGCTCGCGCTGATCGTCATTTTCGGAATTCTCCTATGGCGGCGCTGGACTCCTCGCCTCGCAGGCCTCGCTCTCGTGATCATTCCCGCAGTGCTCGCAAACGCCTTCGTCACCGGCGTATTGTCTACGGTCGAAGACCGCTACCAGAGCCGCGTAGTTTGGCTCATCCCACTGCTTGCCGTAATTTTGATATTCGGTTGGCTCGTCACTCTCGAGCCGCACGCCAGAAAGACTTGCACTACTCGGTTTGACCCGCAAGCGCACTAGTTCCTATCGCGGGAATTCTTCAATCGATCTTCGATTCGTCGCGATACATCACTTTGTGGCGCATCGACTTGATCCACTCATCGATTTGCGCCACCGTCATCGCGCTTTCTGGATTAAACTTCTCCCAGCTCATGATTCTCTCGAGTGGTTTCTTCCAGCGCTTGTACGATGGCTTCGCCGGTGGCCCAAAACACATCACGTCAATGATCGAAAGCTCCTCGGGAACGTTCAGCAGCGGCTTGATCTGCTGCTGGATATCTTCCTGCCCGATCGCCGTGATCCACCACACCGCGTAGCCGAGCGCACCTGCGGCTAAATGTGCGGACATCGTGGAAGCAGCGACCGATTGCAGTAGAATCCGCTCGGCATTCTCGTGATATAGGCGGTCCAGCTCCGAGCCGTCATTTAGCACCGGAAAAGCCCGCACAAATCGAAAATCCGCGAGCACCACCACCAATCCCGGCGCCGTCTTCACGCCGTTCTAATTCGGAGTCGGAAAGCCCATGTGCAGCCGCGCGCGGTGTTGCTGCTCGTCGACGAAGCACTGTCCGATCTTTTTCTTTACGCCCGGATCGTTCACCACGATGTAATGCCACGGCTGTGCATTAGCGCCGGAAGGCGCGTGTCGGGCAGCTTCCAAAATCATTTCGAAGTGCTCTCGGGGCACGCTGTAAGGAGCGAACGCGCGATTCGTCATCCGGTTTCGAACCACGTCCATCAATGCCGCATAACGATCCGTCTGGTTGAACTTCGCTGAATCCGTCGCTGCCTCCGCCATTGTGTCCCCCATCGCAAGAGAAGATTTTCCTGGTTCCGAGCAAGCCATCATTCTAGGCCAAAGTAGCGTAGCCTTCAGCCTGAGTCAGAAGTTGCCACAATCGAGGCCTCGCGAAAACAAGGCCCCGCCGACGTCGTTGTTTGGTATTAAGCCGACGGGCGATAGTTCGGAACGCCATCATCAAGCATCAAACTCCCAGGAGGAATCCATGTCCGATGTCGTCTACGTTTCAAACGTCAAGATCGAGCGCAAAGTCGGCCCGCTGCGTGTCGCGCATCTCCCCGGCGAGCCGCAACCGGTGATCTTCAGCGTCCACGGCGCAATCGCCGAGCATTACAAAGTCCCGCCCGATAAGATTAAAGAACCGCACGCCGCCACCATCGACTACGTAATCGCTGGCACCGCCGGTTGAATGATGGGCACTTTCGGGGGCGCGCTGGAAGCGCGTCAAATCGATGCAAGCAACGACAAGCTCACCGCGGATGTCAGGGAGAAGTCGAACTCGAAGACGGAGTGCTCGTCATCAGACGCATCCACGTCGCCATGCGCCTCGTAGCCCCAGAAGAAAAACGCGCCACCATCGACCGCGTTCACGGAATTTAC
Source organism: uncultured Acidobacteriota bacterium (assembly GCA_963790945.1). Lineage (GTDB taxonomy): Bacteria > Acidobacteriota > Terriglobia > Acidiferrales > UBA7541 > Palsa-295. The sequence continues at coordinate 225,097 of CAWBRH010000005.1, read as the reverse complement.
GCGATGAACTGCCCGCTCTACCGCACGCTGCACAAGGCGATCCAGCTCACGTCATCCTACGAATTGGTAGCGTCCTGAAACGCGCTCTTCTAAATGGGCTGAGAAGCACTGCGAAGAGAATCGATCCGGGCGCCTCGCGACGCCCGGGTTTTGATTCTCGCTGCGTTACTATCGTTGCCGCTGGTTTTTATTATTCTGACCCTTCGACGATTGATTGTTCGACGAAGAATTCCGCGAGTTATTAGAGGGCTGCGATTGCCGCGAGTTATTCTGCGGCGCAGCTCTCTGCGGCTGCGGCGCCGGCCTTGCTGTCCGTGCCCGGTTCCGTGCATCCGCGTCGCGATTGAGTCCGGGTGCCGGCGCAGGCTGCATTGACGGACCCGTAGGCGTCGTCGGCTTTGTCTCCGGAGCTGGCTCGTGGGCGTGTGGAAGGCTGCGTCGGTTTTGGCTGCGGCTCATTCGGCGCCGGTTGAATTGACGGATTCGAGGGCTGCGTCGGTTTCGCCTCCGGAGCAGGTCTCGTCGGCCGCGTGGAAGGGTTGGCGTCGGCTTTGGTTGCGGCTGATTCGGTGACGGCGCGGGCTGAATGCTTGGTTGCCCTGGCTTTGGTTGGGGCGCGGGACGCGTGTTCGGCCTGCCCGTAGATGGTTTTGTTTCAGGAGCTCCCGGTGCGGTCGTGTCCCTGGCTTCGCGGACGCGTTCCCGGTCGAGTCGGTTGCGTTCCCGGATTTGCGGGAGCAGGTTTCGTCCACTTGCCGTTCTCGCGCTTGTCCCACTTGCCGGTGGTTTGCGACGGTAAACGTCTCCGTTCTTATCGGTGTAAACGTTATTCGGCAATTTCGTGACAGGTTTCGGAGTCTTCCCCTTTGGGCGATAGTCCGTTTTAACGCGGTCAGAGATTCCAGGACGCGCATAAATATTGTCACGGGTGTACGGCTTCGGTCTGGGAGGACGTCCCGGCTTACCTGGTTGGCCGGGTCGATTCGGATGTCCTGGATCTCCTGGCCGGTATCCGAGCCTGCCCGGACGAATGATGATCACGTTGTTTGGTCGGTCGATAGTACGGAGGCCGATAACCCGGCAGCGGCCGATGATCGGACGATATCCTCCCGGGCCCCACCATCCTCCGCCTCCCCGATACGGAGGGGATGACGGTAGTCAGCTGCTTCTCCATGCCGATGCTCACGTTGACGAAGGGCGTGCTGTTAACCAGGCAAATCCCCGCCGCCGGTCCACGGGTTATAGATAACATTGAATCCCCAGGTGTTAAGGACGCGGATAGTAATACACCAGGCCCGATCCACGGCAGGTAATAATAGCCCGTTCCGTACGCCACCGTTCCCGTGGTCTCGATATCTGCCGATGTATCCCGGCGTGTAGCCCACGTAGACGATCTGCGGCGTCGCATCGTAGACATGCGCGTACCGGACGTTGTACACGGGAGAGCTCGGCGGAATCGTCTGCACCGCATCGGGCACGCTTCAGCCACGCCCAAGGGCCAGTCGGCGTAGAGCCCCGCAAACCACACTTCGTTGTCTCGCGCACGTGGTAGCGATCGCCGATCTCGAGCACGGACGAACCGTGTTCACCGCGTACTGAACCTGCGTGCTCGGAATCTGCTGGAATTGTGGCGAGCCATCATAGATCACTTCCGTCTTTGCTTCGTCGCGCTTGATTGCGGCCGTTGCGGAATTTCCGCATCCATCTCGGCATCTTCTGCCTGGTTCGTGCCGGCCACAGCCGCGAGCGCGTCCCCAACCGCGAAGGCCGGCGGATCTGCTTGAGAACTGGTCGGAAGGAATGCGCTCGCGCTCGTAAGTCCATGGCCCTTCGAGCGACTGGCTGCTGAACCAGCGTCCCGAACAGCAGCAAGTAATATTTGTTGGTCGCGATTTCCTTGATGAACGATGCTTTCCGTGTTGCTCACGTAGAGCAGTTGCTTGCCGGTCAGCGCAGTCCAATTCGGCGCGCCCGATGTGACGATCAGTTCCGTCAGCACCGTCGCTGTAATGATCTGCGGCGAGCGGCCCAGTCTGCGGCTCCGCATCCGGATCGGGCTTGACGAAATCCTTGATCGCCGGGCGGTTGCGTCGTCACCGACCACGGCCCTTTCAATTTCGCGACGTACCAGGTCTGGCCATTGCTCGGTAGAAGTTCCGGAGCTCTTTCCTTGACGATGAGCACCGCCGTGTTCACCACCTGCTCGTAGGGCGAATCCTTGATCGGCCGTGTTTCCGGTTCACCGTCGAAGCTTATGAGTACCGCAGGCTTCTGCGAAAAAATTATCACCGGCGGATCGCTCTTCAGGTTTTCCGTGGAGGCCACTTCCTTTTGACTGGCGCCAGGCTCGTCTCCACTTGTTCCAGCGTCAGGACGATATCCCATGTGTTCGCAGGCACCTCGATCCGGTCGCGCATCTTCTGCATGTCTTCCGGAGTAGCGTCGGGAAATTTCACCCGCGTTATTTTCGTGTCCTCAGCGTCATCAGCCCCGCATCCCGATCTACTGACACTTCCGAGCGGAACCATAGCGCCCCGAATATGGGCTCCTTTTTGTCGGGCCCTTGCAGCGACACCGCCGAGCGCCCGGTCAGGATGTTCCCGTCAAGAGAATCAAGCTGCGGCTGATAGATGATGATCTTGCCTAGGTCGGATTCGATCTCACGCGGCCAAGTCGTATCGATTTCGTGCGTGTCCTGCGCCTTGATCGCGGTCGCGGTAAAGACTGCAGCAATTGCCAGAAGTAAAGCCCAGACAAGAGTCCTTCGCATCCGCATTCGCTCCCTCGGTAAAAAGATGTAACGGAGTCTAACACCATCGTGGGTTCGCTTCATCCGCCGCGTCGCGCGAACGGATTTGCCCTGCGGACCGCAATTTAGCAACGGTATGCTGGCGAAATCTGGCGGAGCGTTATCGCGTCTCCGTACCGCGTCGCGCTTGCGTTTCCAGGATTAAGAGGAAAGGTTCGAATCCAGCCGGAGTTGGACCCCGACTCTACCGGTTCACGGATGCTTGGCGCCCGTACCCCCGGGACATCCAACTCCATAGCAGGGTCCCGTCGAATGAAAATAGATCGAGAGCCCCTGCCAATGCGTCGGGAAAAGATAATAAGGCTGGTGATAAGGCCAAAAGCAGAGAGCAAAGGCGGCTACAAGAAGATTGCGTTTCTTCATAAAAGTTCCTCCCAGCATTCGCGAACTCAGCATCCCGATTCAGGAAATCCGAAACCCAACGAACCACCCTGCAGCAATTGTATGCTTAAGTGCCATCCTCACCAGACGGATTATTTACGCGCAACAGCATTCCGCTGCCGCCTCGAATATTAATATCGCCGCGCTCAGTCTTCAGCGTGATTTCGCCCAGCGGCCTCGTTCGCCCCGCGTGCTCAATCTTCACGCGCCTGTACCCGTACACGCCGCAGGCATCGGACGAAAACAGCCACAGCGCCTGCACCCGATTCTCTCCCTCCACCGCCCCGCGGCAACTGCCATCCGAGCTGGCCCTCACGCGCCCGAGCACGCCCTCCTCTTCCACCGGTTCGCCAACGATCATCTTCCCATCCATCACGTGTCCACCGCCGCGATAAACTGTTTCTCCTCCTATCTGCCACGTCGTGTTCACATACGAAGAACTTCCGTGATCGCTATATTGAGGAATCCGCGCGCTATTCACCTCCACGATGGATGCCAGCGCCCGCAGGTTTGTAGTAATCGGCTCCGCCACCCGCGACGTAACAAGCTCAGTAAACTCAAACGTAATGCTCGCCCCGCTTCCATTCGCAGCAGGCGTCACAGCAATCACCTTTCCCTGAACATACGACCCCGCGCGAATTTTGCTGCCTTCTCCCAGCGGAATATCCTGCATCACCCGAGCCTTCACCACCTGCCCCGCCGTGCTCTTGTTCGTAGAAAGCGACCCATGCAACGCCACGGGAAGCACAGTCCCAGCAGGAATCGAAATCTTCACAAACGCAGCGCCAGCGCCAGAACCCAGAATCAACGTCAGAGGAAGAAAAAGGCCCTTCATGTTCTCCTCCTCGCCCGAAGCGGCCTTCCCAAAGCCTATAACACTAGGATGCATCTCCATAATTTCAAGATGCGCGAAACACACTCGCCGACCCATCGCCCGCGCATCACGGCCCTTTGCTCGCTCCGGCACAGCGCCGCAATTCCGCTTTTCTCTCCTTCCGCCCTTGCGCTATGCTGCGAACTGGGGCCTGCACCAAGCACCACTGAGGGGAAATGAATCGCGCCAGAATCATACTTTGGTTTTTACTGCTGGTCGCCGGCGGTGCCGTCCTCGGCTGGTCCTACGGCGTCCGCGGCAGGGCAGAAGCTCAGTTCGCAGACGAAGTCTCGCTCGCCCGCGAAGAAGCGGCTCGCATTCAGCGTGATGTAGTCATGTATACCGATAAAGTCGCCCCGCCGCGCATTTCCTTTTCTCAGGCGCTCGAGCAACTCGGCCTCGACGCAGCCACCGCCGCCCGCATCGCCGCCGCAGGGCAGCGCAGTTTCGATTTCCGCCATTTCCGCGCCGGCAATAAAATCACAATCGGCCGCGGCGTCCTCGGCGATCTGCGCGAGGTTCACTACCGCATCGACACAGACCGCGAACTCATCATCACTCCGCCGCCCGCAGAAAATTCGCAAGCCGCAAGCTCTGCGCAGGTTTCGCCGGCCACGTCAAGCGCGCCCATCGCACCTGCCGCGCCGGCCGATTCCTTCCGCGCCGAAATCCGCAAAATCCCCTCCGAAACCGAAACCGCCGGCGTCACCGGCACGATCCACGGCTCGCTCTTCGAATCCGTAATCGCAGCCGGCGAACGCCCCGAACTCGCCATGCGCCTCGCCGAAATTTTCGGCTGGGATCTCGATTTCTACACCGACGCCCGCCCCAACGACACCTTCCGCATCGTCGTCGAAAAGAAAAAATTCTCGAATGGCGAAACCGCCGCCTACGGCCGCATCCTCGCCGCCGAGTACAACAACGCCGGCCACCCCTATCGCGCAGTTTTATTCCATGACCTCAACGGCCATCCCGCCTACTTCACGCCCGACGGCAAAGCGATGAAAAAAGCCTTCCTCCACTCGCCGCTGAAATTCGCCGCCGCGATCACTTCGCACTACAGCGCCAGCCGCTATCATCCAATCCTCAAAGAATATCGCCCGCACCTCGGCATCGACTACGCCGCCCCCATCGGCACTCCCGTGCAAACCATCGGCGAAGGCCGCGTCTCCTTCGCAGGACGAAAAGGCGGCGCCGGAAATCTAATCGAAATCCAGCACACCAACGGCTACACCACTTACTACATGCACCTCTCGCGCGTGCTAGTTCGCACAGGCCAGCACGTCGAGCAGGGCCGCACCATCGGTCTCGTCGGCATGACCGGCCTCGCCACCGGCCCCCACCTCGATTTCCGCATTCAGCAGCATGGCCAGTTCCTGAATTTCGAACGCCTCGGTCTCCCCACCGCCGATCCAATCTCCAAGCGCGACTGGACCGAATTCGCCGCAGCTCGCGACACCGCTATGACGCACATGCCAGATCTCCCGCCGCACGCAGACACGCCAGTAGTCGCTAAGAACTCAAAACCCCGCCGTTCCCGCGGCGCCGACTAAAACTCACGCAGATTTTCGTGCCGCCGGCGTCTCGCCGGCGCCTTTGACTTTTCAAGTAGCACAGGCATTCCTGCCTGTGCCCCAAGTTGCCACCAGCACAATCCCCCAAACTTCCGCCAACCCGACTTCGTTCTTCCCGCCGTCAAATTCACCTCCGCCTCAACGCCTCCAACTCCTCCAGCGTCCGCGGCCAATCCTCCCGCAACAACCTCGACAAACTCCGGTCCGCCAGCACCCTCCCGCCCGTCTGGCATCGCGCGCAATAATTCGTCTCATTCTCCGCATACCGAATCCGCTGAATTTTCTCCCCGCAGCGCGGACAAGCCATCCCATACCGCCCATGCACGGCCATATCCTTGCGAAACGCCGTCACCTTCTCCGGAAATCCCTCCCCAGCCTCAGCGCGCAACCGCTCCGTCCACAGCGCCAGCGTATTACGCGTGGCGTCAAACAGCCTCACCCACTCCTCATCCTTCAGCTTGTGCGTAAGCGCCACAGGAGAAAGCCGCGCCGCGTGCAGAATCTCATCCGAATACGCATTGCCAATCCCGCTCAGCACGCGCGGATCAGTAAGCCCCCGCTTCAACGTGCGATTCTCCTCCGTAAGCGCCGCTCGAAACGCCACCAGATCGCTCGCAAAAATATCGATGCCTCCCGGATCGATCGCTCGCAACCCCTCCTCGCCCGCCACCACATGCAACCACGCCCGCCGCTTCGTCCCAGCCTCCGTCAGCACCAGCGACCCACCCTCAAAATCAAACGCCGCCAAACTCTGCCTCCCCGCCAGCCGCGCCCCAGCCGCCCGCCAATGCAATCGCCCCGCAATCATCAGGTGCAGCACCAGCCACAGTCGCCCTCCACCCCAATCGCAATCCGCTTCCCAATCCGCCCAATCGTCTGCACCACCCGGCCCTCCACCTCCCCAATCCCCGGCTCCGCAGTTCGCAACAAAAAAGCATTACCCAACCGCACCCGCACAAGCGCCCGCCCAACCACACGCGGTTCCAACGCAGAAATATAAGCCGCAATATCCGGCAACTCAGGCATTCACCCAGCATGCAATCGCCACCATCACTTTTGCAACTCGCTATATCCTCTCCCGCCCTACCTATACCCGCTCTTGTCCATCCGCACCCTCTCCCAATCCTGATCGTCATACATCCGAATCTCCCGCACAAACTTCACCACATCCCCCTTCCTCAATTTCAGCAGCAACCGGCTCAACGTCACCTGCTCGCGCCCGTCCAGCACCCTCATCAACGACTTCACCACCTTCGCGTGCTTCGGGAAAAACGTGCCAATAAACTTTTTCCCCCTCGGCGTCAGCAGCACGATCCCCACCGCCCTACCTCGTCTCTTTTCGCGGCGCTTCTCCACAGGCAGACGCCGCTCATCCTTCGGCACAGGAGGCCGCGTCCACATTTCCAGCACCACCCAGTCGCGCTCCCGCAGCGGCCGCAAAATTTTCTTGATATTCTGTCGGCTGCACTTCATCTGGCTGGCCATCACGCGTATCTCCATCGGCCCTTTTCGATACAGCATTTCCAGGATGCGAATCGTTCGCATCGTCACGTCAAACGCTTCCAGTTGGCTCTGCATCTCCTTCTGCATGTACGCCGTCGTCTCCAGCAGATCGAGATAAGCGCGAAACGCGCGCAAAGTCTTCCCCCGATGCGTGATTTTCCGCCTCTCCTCCCACCCCAGGTTCGACCTCGTCCCCTGGGCCGTCTCCTCCCGATCCTTGCGCTGCCACACCTTCCATATCGTCATGTCAATCTCTCCGGCCTTTCAGTGGCACAGGCACTCCTGCCTGTGCGCCGTTATCGCGCTGCAACTCTGCCGATCTTGGCTACCAGCCGTGCATCGCACTCGATGATCGCAGGAGGCCTGTGCCCCGTTCCCACGCCGCAATCCTCCCGGCCTTGGCTCTCACCACCACATCGCACCCGATGACCGCAAAACGAGCGGCCCCAAGTTTTGTAGGTCGCGGTTTCAACCGCGACAAAACGCCCCACTACAAGACCAAAGGGCTTCAGCCCCTGAAGCACGCCCCCAACTCCCCATTGACGCACTTCTCCCCTGTGAATTTCTATTGTGGTCACTACGGTTCTAGCCCCCGCAAAACAAAGGGCACCTCGCAAACTGAAAGCTCGCAAAAAAAAGGCGTCGTTCCACCGGAACGACGCCTCCAGGTCTTTCGCTTTTAAGTAGCACAGGCATTCCTGCCTGTGCCCCAAGCAGCACGCAGCAACAAACGAAAATACTCAGCGCACCCCGCGACCGAGTTCTTTTTCATTCGCTCACGCAATGCGATTCAATGTCTTTGACTTTTCCCTCGTACCGCCGGCGTCTCGTCGGCGCCTTTGACGTGCCTGCTGCCTCTGTAACGCTGGCCTCCGGCCGGCGCCTTTGACTTCTCCCTCGTACCGCTGGCTTCCAGCGCGGCTGTTTGCGTCCCGGTGGTTTTCGCGGGGCCGGCGTCCTTAGCTTCATCCTCGCCTTCAATAAATTCTCAGTAGGGGCACGGCATGCCGTGCCCGAACGAGATGCTTGGCACAACTCACCCCATCGTCCGACATTCACGATGTGCCCGCGGTGTCATCCCGAGCGGGGCGAGGGATCCGCATTTGCCTCTCCCATCCAAACACCAACGCGACCCCTACAACGATCCTCAGCCCACATCAACACTCACCACATCTCCGGAACAGGACTGAAAAACGGAAGCACAACCCTGCGCGAATCCCCAGCCGTCTCACCCGACGGCCAAACCCTCACCGCCAACCACACCATCTATCGCGGCGGCCGAATCCTCGCAAAAGGCGTCGGCGTTTTTGAAAAGGCCGAGGCCCACTGATTGTCCAGGACCGGGTCGCAAACACCTTCATTTCGTAAGCTGTCTTGGCAGACGGCTCAACATCAAGACTAAATCCTTCCGCGGGAACTTTGCTGTCGCATTTTGTGCCTGCTTTATAGCCCCCGGAGCAAACTCAGAGTTCAAGCGTATTTCCTCTCTCGCAAGAACTATTGCTGCCGCAGCTTTGTGCGCTGGCAGTTGTGCTCTGTCTGCGAGCGCAATGGCCTCGTAATACCGTTCGCGGCCTTGAGCGGGTTGATTCGAGCGAAACTTTAAAAGTCCGGCTGTGGCAATCGGCGCTATGCGGACCGGAACAGACATCGCATTCTCGTCGATACAGCTCATGAGTTCCCAGGCCTCCGCAATTCGCCCTTGCTGGACATAACAATAGGCCAGATCATTTCTCAACAAGAAATCGTCTGGGTTTGCTATCCTCCCGGCCTCCAAAATGCGGGTAGCCTGCTTATAGTCTTCAAAGATCTCCATTGAAAGGTAGCCAGCCAATAGGACCGGTCGGCTTGAAAACCTTTGGTCCAGCAACCACGATTTTGCATCATTTAGAGCGGTATCCCAATTCCCCTTGAAGAATGCATCCCACGCCCGTGCTTCGAACAGCCTTGGAATAGGCATCGCGGTGGGATCAACCGTCAACCCAGTGATTTTGTCGGAGGCCCACTCCACTTGCGCGACGCTATTCTCATTGGGCTCGATCAATGCGTTCTTGAAAAACCGTCGCGCTGGACCGTGGTTGCCATTCTCAAGCTCAACGGTGCCGACAGCACCCGCAAGTTCGGTGAGATCTCTTGGAGAAAACAAGCGGTCAGCTATCATCAATTTCGCTGTCTTCACAAGCTCAGGTCGCAACTTACCAGCGGTAGCCGCAGCGATCTCCGCTGCCATTAACCAAGGGTCGTGGGGAGTTGCTTCCGCATTGAGCAGAATTGAGTGAGCAAGATCGAAATCACCGATATGTATGAAGAATCTGGCGGCTGAGCGCAGGACGAAGCGATTGTTCCTGCCGAATCGGAGAGCGGCACGAATCGCTCGTTCTGCTTGTTCGAAACGGCCCAAAATTGTGTAGGCTAATGCAAGATCGACCCAAAGAATCGAGTTCCTAGGCTGCTCAGTCGCTTGCTCGCGAAGTCTATGGATAGCACGATAGGTAAAAACTAGGTCGTCCTGATCAGAAAACGCGGTATCAACGTTTTGCCCAGCATTACCAGAATGAACCAAGGATGCTATTGCTCTTGCAGGCTCCATGGCTCCGGAACCAGGTGCGGCGATAAAATCCGCCGCTTCCGTTGCTTCTTGTTCGCGCCCCAGTACGATTGCGGAGCCCACCAAGTCCGTCGCATGCCATAACGTCTTTAGTTCCTTCCATTCGCTGAGCTTGTCCGACAGGAAATCCGCTATATTGGCGTCGTCTGTGGATGGAGCGAGTCCAAGCTCGATCTCTCCGAGGGAAGCCGTTGTACGAAACGTTCTCCATCGGGGAATTATCGTGCGATCCTTCTTCTCGACGAATGCACCCAATTCAATTACCCCTTAAAAAATTCTAATTCGGCCCGCCGTGCGAGCAGGTCAAATTTTGACACGTATCTGTCTAGAGCGAATTGAGAGCCAATCCCTCTCATGGCTGACGGAATTCCACGAAAACTGGGATCAGGTTCGCAAAGCTGGGATACGACTACGCGAAGTTCCTTTTTGAGATAGACAGTAGGCACCGCACTTACAAAGATTTCCATCATCTTACCGAATGCGTCCTGCAGATACGGCAGTACCTCCTCAAATGTACCTCCCCAAGCTCGATAGCGCACAGACCGATCCAGCTGGGACGTTAGTAAAGCTGTTGACGAGAAGCCAGCGAAGAAAAATACGGCCATACTCCCAAGCAGATAGAGATCACAGCCAAATCTTCTCCGGTTCCAATTCGGGTCGAGATATCTATAAAGCAGCTCGGGAGGGGCGTAGCTAGGGTCGCCAGCGTAACAAAGACCGTCACGTGGCCCAACGCGACCCTGTACGGTGGCGCAACCAAGGTCGCCAATCTTGGAGGTGGTGCCCTCGAATACCAGAACATTGGAGGGTTTGAGGTCCTGATGAGCGATTCCAGCAGCGTGAAGTTGCTTCATGCCGGTCGCGATATGGTGTAGCGAGCGCAGCTTCCAGGCGGTGTCGATAGCGGCGGCCACGGCGAGATGCAGGCGAATGTCTCGCTCCGCCAACTCGAAAATCAGGTACTGAACTACGCCGCCGTGTGGTGTGCCTCCCACACGAAAACTGCCATCACCGATTGCCCTCACGATTCGGTCCATCTTCTGCGCGTTACAAGTTCTGAGAAGGTCGCGCTCAAAGTTGTAAGCTTCTGTCATCGCTTGCAGGACTCGCGCGGGATCTGGGTCGGAAAACGCTCGAGAAAAATCGAGCGCCTTAAGAAAGGCGCGTGCACCTTCTTGCGATTCCGCTATATATCCAACTGAAAAACAGCCGCCGGTTGCCACTGGTGGCAGGGCGACGCGTTCGATGACCTTCCAACCGCCATCCAGCGTACAGCCCAACAGGCATTCAGCTGGCGTAGTGATAGGCGTAGTCATGTTCAGTAGGCGATTCCATGGATTAGAAAACTCTAAACTAACAGTCTATGCAGCGCCAGACCATAATCTTTTTAATCGCATGCGAGCGCGCCATATTTCAGCGGTTGGGGACTCGCTTCGCCACCAATCAACCGCCCACGCTTCGTCTCTAAGAAAGCTTGGTGTTTCGTTCACGCCCCACTGACAACTTACTTGTCACGAACCACTAACACTCTTATCCTTCACCACCCGCTCCCAATCCTCGTCGTCATACATCCGAATCTCCCGCACGAACTTCACCACATCCCCCTTCCTCAATTTCAGCAGCAACCGGCTCAACGTCACCTGCTCGCGCCCGTCCAGCACCCGCATCAATCGACTTCACCACCTCCGTGCTTGGAAAATGTGTCTATTTCCGCTTTTTGCTGCAACCTAGTTGCCGCACTTACAGCAACAATTTTTGTCACTTTTCATCGTGCTTCGCGCCGCAATCTCCACGCGGCCAAAAAAAAGGAGCCGCTCCGATTTCCCGGAGCGCCCTTCCGTTCAATGTCGCTCGGGTCTTTCGCGTTACTTGCGTCCCGACGCTTGTGTCGGGGAGACCCGAGGTTTCTAATACATCTCCCGCCCATGCCCTCCTCAATTGCTCACCAGCTCCGTAGGAGCGGCACCATTTAGCCCAGCCCGGAAGAGCTGGGAACCCGTCGATCTCCCCGAGCACCTACCGCTCGCGGCGCCTTTCCCGCGACTCTTCTTCTTTGATTTGTTCGGTTCTACTTCTTGCCTCTTTGACTTGCTCCATGCATGGCTCCCTGCATCGTCCCCAAAAACAAAAAGGGCGCCCCGATTTCTCGGAGCGCCCTTCGTATTCAATGTAGCTCGGGTCTTTCGCGTTACTTGCGTCCCGACGCTTGTGTCGGGGAGATCCGAGGGTTCTAATACATCTCGCCCACGCCCTCCTCAAATGCTCTTTAGCTCCGTAGGAGCGGCACAATTTAGCCCAGCCCGGAAGGGCTGGGAACCCGTCGTCTCCCCGAGCACCTACCGCTCGCGGCGCCTTTCCCGCGACTCTTCGTTTGTGAATTGTCCGGTTCTGTTTTTCGCCTTTGACTTGCTCCATGCATGGCTCTCTGCATCTCCCCAAAACAAAAAGGGCGCCCCGATTTCCCGGAGCGCCCTTCGTTTTCCATGTGGTCTGACTGCGGTTTAGTACATCCCGCCCATTACCGCGCGGTTTGTGCGTCCCGCATAATTCTGCGGGGCCGCCGCCGCGTTCAGGCGATTACTACGTCCCGCCCATGCCCTCCGCAATTGCTCACCAGCTCCGTAGGAGCGACACAATTTAGCCCAGCCCGGAAGGGCTGGGAACCCGTCTCCCCGAGCACCTACCGCTCGCGGCGCCTTCCCCGCGACTCTCCTTCTTTGACTTGTTCGGTTCTTCTTTTTCGCCTTTGACTTTGCTCCCTGCATCCTCCCCAAAAACAAAAAGGGCGCCCCGATTTCTCGGAGCGCCCTTCGTCTAATGTAGCTCGGGTCTTGAGACCCGAGGCTTTTAATACATTCCGCCATGCCGCGCGGTTTGTGCGTCCCGCATCATTCTGCGGGGCCACCGCCGCGCATAGGCGACTAGTACATCCCGCCCATTCCGCCGCCGCCCGGCATACCGCCGCCGGCGCCAGCGCTCTTCTTGTCGTCTTCCTTGATGTCCGCCACGAGAGCTTCGGTCGTCAGCATCAGACCCGCAATCGAAGCAGCATTCTGAAGAGCGAGACGCGTTACCTTCGCCGGATCGATGACGCCGGCCTTGACCATGTCGCCATAGTCACCGGTATCGGCATTCAATCCCCAGTTGTCGTCCTTTGACTCGCGCACGCGGCCCACAACCACTGCGCCTTCATGGCCGCCGTTGAGTGCGATCTGCCGCATGGGCTCTTCGAGCGCGCGCTTCACGATGTTGACGCCAATGGCTTCGTCATCGTGCAGCTTGAGCTTCTCGAGCGCCGAAATGCAACGAACCAGCGCGACGCCGCCGCCGGGAACAATGCCTTCCTCGACAGCTGCGCGAGTGGCGTGCATGGCGTCCTCGACGCGAGCCTTCTTTTCCTTCAGCTCGGTCTCGGTTGCCGCGCCCACCTTAATCACTGCGACGCCGCCAACGAGCTTCGCCAGGCGTTCCTGGAGCTTCTCCTTGTCGTAGTCGGACGTGGTGTCTTCCACCTGCGCGCGAATCTGCTTCACACGGCCTTCGATCTCGGAGGGCTTTCCTGCGCCTTCGACGATCGTGGTGTTGTCCTTGTCGATGGTCACTTTCTTCGCGCGGCCGAGGTCTTCGAGCTTCACGTTCTCGAGCTTGATGCCGAGATCTTCCGTGATGGCTTTGCCGCCCGTCAGGGTGGCGATGTCCTCGAGCATGGCCTTGCGACGATCGCCGAAGCCGGGAGCCTTCACCGCAGCGCACTGCAAAGTGCCGCGGAGCTTGTTCACCACGAGAGTTGCGAGCGCTTCGCCCTCAACGTCCTCGGCGATGATCAAAAGTGGCTTGCCCATCTTGGCGGTCTGCTCGAGCAGGGGAAGCAGGTCCTTCATCGAGCTGATTTTCTTTTCGTGGATCAGGATGCGGACGTCTTCGAGAATGCACTCCATCCGCTCGGGGTCGGTGACGAAGTAGGGCGAGAGGTAGCCGCGGTCGAACTGCATGCCTTCGACCACTTCGAGCGTCGTCTCCATCGTCTTCGATTCCTCAACGGTGATGACGCCGTCCTTCCCAACCTTCTTCATCGCTTCCGCGATGATCGACCCGATCTGCCGGTCGTTGTTGGCGCTGATCGTGCCAACCTGGGCAATCATGTCGCCCTTCACGTCTTTGTGGAATTTTTTGATTTCTTCGACGGCTACTTCGACGGCCTTTTCGATGCCGCGCTTCAGGGCCATCGGGCTTGCTCCGGCTGCGACCGTCTTCACGCCTTCGCGGAAGATGGCCTGGGCCAGAACGGTTGCGGTGGTGGTGCCGTCGCCGGCGACGTCAGAGGTCTTGGAAGCAACTTCGCGGACCATCTGGGCGCCCATGTTCTCGAGCGCATCGGGCAACTCGATTTCTTTTGCGACGGTGACGCCGTCCTTGGTGATGATCGGCGCGCCGAACTTCTTTTCGATCACTGCGTTACGGCCTTTGGGGCCGAGGGTGATTTTCACGGCGTCCGCTAGAATGTTGACGCCGCGCAGGATCGCCTGGCGTGAATTTTCGCCAGTTACGATTTGCTTTGCCATGTCTCTTTCTCCTCTTTCGCTTTCTGAGTTAGGTTTTCGTTACTACTGCCGCCAGCCGCTCGGGCAAATCGCTGTGCTTGGTGCTCGACCACTCGTCCCTGAATCGTCCTTGACCACCCTCGCACTCGACCACTCGCCCTGGAAATCGCAGCTGATTAAAGTTACTTTTTGCCGCCGCCCTTGGCGAACGGTTAGACCACTCGCCACTAAAACGCGGCCAATGAAAGTTACTTTTTGCCGCCCGCTGAGCGAATCGTCGTTGCCGGCCACTCGCCCTTGAAACGCGGCCGATTAGAGTTACTTTTTGCCGCCCGCTGCCTTCGCCGAGCCGCCGATCTTCGCGAGGATTTCGTCTTCCTTCAGGATCATGTATTCCTCGTCGTCAATCGTGATGTCGTTTCCGCTGTATTTCCCGAAGAGGATGCGATCTCCAGGCTTCACATCCAGCGGAATCAGTTCGCCCTTTTCGCGGCGGCCGTTTCCGACGGCGATGACTTCGCCCTCTTGCGGTTTCTCTTTGGCTGTGTCGGGGATGATGATGCCGCCCTTCACAGCTTCTTTCCCTTCGAGCCGCCGGACCAGAACGCGGTCGTGGAGCGGCGTGATGTTGACTGCCATTTGTGCAATTCCTCCAATGGAGTTTGGGTCTGAGTAGCGCGGTGAGGAGGTTCCGAGTGTTAGCACTCCTCGCACGCGAGTGCTAATATATTGGAGTCTCTGCCGAGAGTCAAGCAAAAAGCTGATAATTCGACGCTCATGGTCTGTTCACAATTCAATTAAACTGCTTATTATCAGCCATTTATATGATGTAAGGTTTGTCCGACACTTGGTGATTGAGTTGTTTCTGCAGTGAGTCTAGAATTCGCGATTGGACGAGCGTCGGGTGACATACCTCTTCTATCTCCGATTGATTGGTCTTACCGCAGGGACGCTGACCTACCTCTTCTTGTTAGCACTGATACTTGGCCATCGGCGGCCGCGACTTTTTGAGCGGCTTCTGTTTTTGCTTTCCCTCGCGATCTTCCTAATTTACTCGGGCGAACTACTTGCGATCAACGCACGCATTCAATACACATCAATCTCGAGTGCCACGCGACTTGTTTATGGGGGCTTGATTAGCGCCGGTACGATATTTCTCCTGCCCCTGGTTTGGCACACACATCTTGAGTATCGCTGTAGCATCGCGCGAAGGCATGTGGCTCGATCTGTCTGGGGATTCGTTTGCCTCCTTTATGTGACCACATTGTTCCCCTTGATCTATGCGCTTTTGGATTCTCGCAAGACCGGCGCGAGTTTCTTAGAGGCATTATCGCGGCAACCCTTAACCGATTTTGCAATTTGGTCGGCATGCGCGGCTTCGGCGGCGATCCTTCAGTTCGGTCTGGGGCGCCGAGAAAAAGATGTGAGCACAAGGCGGTTGGCTTACTCATTGTTTTGGACTTCGCTTTGTTTGTCGATTGTTTTGGCGCTGCGCTGGTCTTATCTCGACCTACGACTGGCGCGGAACGACGAATTCGCTGCTGCAATCGCTGTCGGCGCGATTCTTCCCGGGGCACTCCTGATCTATTTTGCCTTGAAGCACAATTTTCTTGATTACGGGGCGCAGCGGAATTTGGTGTATGCGCTTTCTGCGACATTTCTGGCGCTGTTGTACTTGGCATTTGTTCGGCGGGTTAGCGGGTGGCTTGAGCCTGTGCTGCCTCCTGAGGCTACAGCCAGCATTTTGTTGTTCGTGTTGATTTTTTTGTTTGAGCCTTTGGAGCGGGTGATTGGGCCTGCGCTGCATCGGCGGTTTCAGGAGCGCGTGGGGCGTTTGCAGCAGCTCTCGACGGAGCTTCAGACTGAGGCGCGGAATGGAAATATTGCGGAGTT
Source organism: uncultured Acidobacteriota bacterium (assembly GCA_963790945.1). Taxonomy (GTDB): domain Bacteria; phylum Acidobacteriota; class Terriglobia; order Acidiferrales; family UBA7541; genus Palsa-295. The sequence continues at coordinate 208,914 of CAWBRH010000005.1, read as the reverse complement.
GATCGCGTTTGCTGAGCGGAGAATTCGAGAGGAGTTTGGATTGGGCGTGGTGCGGATTTCGGTGCCGCGCGATCCGGGGCGGGCGGCGCTGGAATCTCCGGGTGGTTTGGGGCATGTGGCGCGATTGCCGTTGATGAAGAATGGAAGCGAGATTGGATTGCTCGAGGCGGCGACGACTGGGTCGTATTTGACGGGCGAGACTTCGGCGGCGCTTGAATTTCTTGCTGAGCAGCTACCTGGGAGCATTGATCTGTGCCGGATGATCGGGGAGAAGCTGCAATTGGAGCGCGAATTGGCGGAACGCGAACGGATGGCTGGGCTGGGGCAGATGGCGGCTACCATTTCGCACAATTTGCGGAACCCGTTGAGTTCGATGAAAACGGTGCTGCAGGTGCAGCTGGAGAATCCGGATTTGCCGCTGGACGCGCGGCGGGATTGCACGCTGGTGGTGAGCGAGATTGACCGGATGAGCGCAAAGTTGACGCAACTGCTGCGCTATGCGAAGCCGTCGGTGAATGGCGAGCGTGTGGCGGCGGTGGCGCTGGCTCGGCAGACGGCGTCATTGTTTGGGCGCGACGCGGAGCGGCGGAATATACGGTTGGAGTTCGATCAGCCGCGGGAAGAGATTTTTGTGCGGGCGTCGGAGGATTCGCTTGGCGAAGTGCTGTCGAATTTGATCGTGAACGCGATGGAAGCGCAGCCGAATGGCGGGCGAGTACGGGTTGGACTGTCGTCGGACGCGGACTGGGCGGAGATTCGGGTGGATGATGATGGGCCGGGAATTTCTGAGGAGGTGCGCGCGAGGATTTTCCAGCCTTATTTCACGACGAAGCCGACAGGGACAGGGCTGGGGCTTTCGATTGTGGCGCGGAGGATTGCAGAGATGGGCGGGACGCTGGCGTGCGAGAGTCCGTTGCGGAATGGTGCGGGGACGCGGTTTCGGTTGACGGTGCCGTTGTCGCGTGCGGGATAGTGCGCGATATGGGAAATGCCCTGACGTCGTTTACGGGTTGCCGGGCGCTACGCTGAGGTCCTTCGCTGCGCTCAGGATGACATGCTTTTGTTAGGCGAGTCGATGCAATAGGCGGCGTTGCCTTAGCGGCTAAAGCCACAGTGATTTTGCGATCTTTGCGGCACGGCTGAAGCCGTGCCCTGACGCGAGGGCAGTGACGGAATGAAAGCTGAACGAACGATTCTGATTGTGGATGATGAGGCTACGGCGCGGTATGGGACGCGGCGGGCGCTCGAAGGGAACTACCGCGTCGCGGAGGCGGAATCTGCTGCGGCGGCGCGGGCGGCGGTTGCGAGCGAGCGGCCGGATTTGATTTTGCTCGATTTGGTGATGCCAGGCGAGGACGGGTTGTCTTTTTTGCGTTCGCTGCGCGAAGGGGGGAACGAGACGCCGGTAGTTGTCGTGTCGGCGCTGGATACGGCGAAGACGGCGGTTGATGCGCTGCAGAATGGGGCGGCGGATTACATTGTGAAGGGATTCGACATTGCGGAGTTGCGGACGCGGGTGGCGAATATTCTGAAGATTGAGGAGCTGGGCGTTGAAAACGCGCGATTGCGGCGCGAGCTTGTTTCGGATGGGCAGTTTGGGCGGATGCTGGGAACGTCGGCGGCGATGCGGCGCGTTTTTGAGATGGCCGACCGCGTGGCGCCGAGCGATGCGACGGTGTTGATTCTTGGCGAGAGCGGCACCGGGAAGGATTTGCTGGCGCAGGAGATTCACGCGCGGTCGGCGCGTGCTGCGAAACCTTTTGTTGCGGTGAATTGCGCGGCGCTGCCTGAGAATTTGATCGAGTCGGAATTGTTCGGGTATGAGAAAGGGGCGTTCACAGGGGCGGCGCAGCAGCGCAAGGGAAAATTCGAGCTGGCTTCGGGCGGGACGATTTTTCTGGATGAGATTGGGGATATGAGTCCGGTGACGCAGGCGAAGGTGCTGCGCGCACTGGAGAACCGGACGGTCGAGCGATTGGGCGGGTCGCGAGCGATTGAAGTGGATGTGCGAGTGATCAGCGCGACGCATCGGAATCTCGCCTGAGGCGATTGGCGAGGGGCGATTTCGCGAGGATCTGTTTTACCGGTTGCGGGTGGTGACGCTGGAATTGCCTGCGCTTCGGGAGCACAAGGAGGATCTTGCGTTGCTGGCGGGGGCGTTTCTCGAGCAGCTGGGCTCCCGCCACGGCGGGCAAGCGCGGCAGGGACGGCGGATGAGCTTGGACGACGGCGCTATGGAAATGCTGCGGCGATATGATTGGCCGGGCAATGTTCGCGAGCTGCGGAATGCGCTGGAGCGGGCGGTGGTTTTGAGTAAGGGCGAAGCGATCGGAGTTTCCGATTTACCGGAGGAGATTCGCAGCGGGGTGGGAGCTGTCGTGGCGTCGCGGAATGCGGGCGGGGATTCGTATCTTGCAGAGGCGGATTTTCGCGAGGCGAAGAGAAAATTCGAGATTGCTTATTTGAAGCGGAAGCTCGAGGAGCATCGGTGGAATGTGTCGAAGACGGCGGCGGAGGTGGGGTTGCATCGGCAGAGTTTGCAGGAGAAGTTGAGGGAGTTGGGGATTCAGAGGCCGGGGAAGTGATGGATAACGTCGAGGAAGTGGGCGAAAAGGCGGAGAGAGATCCCTCCACTACGGTCGGGATGACAACTCATGCAAGATAGGGAACATCGCGATCGCAGTGGACAAGTTGGGGGATTTATTTTGGCTGGGGGGGAGAGTTCGCGGATGGGGCGGGATAAGGCGCTGTTGGAGTTGGAGGGTGTGGCGCTGATTGTGCGGACGGCGAGGCTTGTCGAGTCGGCAGCCGAGCGGTGCGCGATTGTGGGGGACACGGTGCGGCTTGAGGGGCTCGAGCTGCTTGTGATTGAGGATGAATTTCCTGGGGCGGGGCCCCTTGGGGGGATTGCCACGGCGTTGCGCTCTTCTGAGGTCGAATGGAATTTGATTGTCGCTTGCGATTTGCCGTATTTGACGCGCGAGTGGCTTGAATTTTTGATCGGGCACGCGACGCAATCGGATTCGGATGCGGTGTTGCCGATGAACGAGCGCGGGGCTGAGCCTTTGTGCGCGATGTATCACAAACGAGCTGAAAGTGCGATTCGAGCGGCCCTCGATCGCGGCGTGCGAAAAGTGACGGACGGGTTGGCCGACGTTCGCATCCAATTCATCGAACCTCGGGAGTGGAAAGGCTTTGATTCCGAAGGGCTGCTATTCAAGAATATGAACTCGCCCGCGGACTACGAAGAAGCGAAGTTGAGGCTGGAGGGGCGCCTGAAGCGATGAGCGAACTTTAACGATGAGCGAACACTACATTGAATTCCGCAACGTGTCGAAGGCGTTCGACGACAATGCGGTGCTGAAAAATGTGAGCTTTTTCGTGAACCAGGGCGAAACGGCCGTGATCATGGGGCGCAGCGGCGTGGGTAAGTCGGTGAGCCTGAAGCTATTGCTGGGATTTTTGCAGCCGGACGATGGGCAGATTATTGTGGCCGGGCAGGACGTGACGTTTTTTACGGAGCAGCAGTTCTCGGAAATTCGGCGTGTGGTGACGATGGTTTTTCAGTCGGGCGCGCTGTTTGATTCGTTGACCGTGGCGGAAAATGTTGCGTTTCCTTTTGAGGCGCGCGGCGCGAGACCGGACGACGAAGGAAGTGGATAGGAAAGTGAATGAGCTGCTGAAGACTTTGAATCTCACCGAGTATGCGGACCGGCTGCCTTCGGATTTGAGCATGGGCACGAAGCGATCCGTGGCAATTGCGCGGGCGCTGGCGGAGGATCCGCAGGCAATTTTGTACGATGAGCCGACGACGATGGTGGATCCGTTGATGGCGGCGCACATGAGCGACCTGATCGTGCGATTGAAAAAAACGTTGCAGAAGACGTCGATCGTGGTGACGCACGACACACATCTTGCGAAAAAACTGGCCGATCGCGTGATCTTCCTGCAGGAGGGCCGCGTTGGATTTTTTGGAACGTGGAAAGAGCTGGAGGCTTCGAAGGATCCATTTCTCCGCAATTTTCTGGAAGAAGACGAATTGATTCCCGCGCTGGACCTGACCGAGTGAGTTCTCCCGCTGCATCCAGTCCCAAGCCAAGCCTGCCCCGGGTAATGGGATTGTGGGACGTCCTGCTGTTCAACATCGCAACCGTGCTGGGGCCGCGCTGGATTGCGTCGGCGGCGCACAACGGCACTTCGTCGGTGATGCTGTGGATTCTCGCCGCGGTTTTCTTTTTTGTGCCTACAGCTTTGGTGATTGTGGAGCTTTCGACACGATTTCCTGAAGAGGGCGGGTTGTATGCGTGGTCGAAAACGGCGTTCGGCGAATTTCACGGATTCGTGGCCGGCTGGACGTATTGGGTGTACACGCTTTTTTATTTTCCGGCGCTGCTTTTTGCGAGCGCGTCGATGGCGGCGTATATCGGGGGAATCGGATACGCGCCGCTGGCGCAGAATCGCACGTTCCTGCTGATTGGATCTTTTGTCCTGCTGTTCGTGGCCGTGTTCATGAACATTATCGGGCTGCGGATCGGCAAATGGCTGCAGAACGTGGGGGGCGTGTCGACGTTTCTTCCGCTGACGATCCTGATTTTTGTGGCGGCGTTTGTGTGGCACCGCCAGGGATCGGTAACGCATTTCACCTGGAGCAATATCCGGCCACACTGGGATTGGGCGACGGTGAATTTCTGGCCGCAGATTGCGTTTGCGTTCGCGGGGATGGAGCTTGTGTCGTCGATGAGCGAAGAAGTGCGCGATCCTCGAAAAACATTTCCGCGGGCGATTTTGGGATCGGGGATCGTGATCGCCGTGCGCGTACATCGCGGGCACCGTTGCTGTGCTTTCGTTGATGAGCAGTGTGGAAGTGGATCCGAAGAGCGGCGTGTTTCAGGCGCTCACGATTGCGTCGGGAGCGCTGAAGATCAGCGCGCTGGGAATGATTGCGGCGATGCTGGTGACGGTGGGAAATGCGGGCGGGGTGGGATCTACGGTGGCGGGAATCGCGCGAGTGCCGTTTGTGATCGGACTCGATCGCTACCTGCCCGCGGGCGTTTGGGAAAATACATCCGAAATGGGAGACGCCTTATGTTTCGATTCTGGTGCAGGCGACAATCTCGGGCTTGATTTTGCTGCTGAGCCAGATTAATGAGACGACGGTGGGCGCGTATCAGGTGCTTGTGGACGCGACGAATATTTTGTACTTCATTCCGTTCCTTTATATGTATGCGGCGGCGATCCGGCTTTCGAGTCGTGCCGATCGGGAGACTTGCGAGGGCGCTGTGCTGATTCCGGGAGGAAGGCTCGGCGTGTGGATTGCGGGGGGGCTGGGATTTACGATTGCGCTGGCGGGGATTTTGCTGTCGTTGATTCCGCCGGGAGACAGCGCGAGCAAAATTCAATTTGAAGTGAAACTTGTGGGGGCGACGGGATTTGCGGTGCTGCTGGGGGTACTGTTGTATTTGCGCGGGGCGCGGGCGAAGGCGAGAGAGGCTGGGGAGATGCGGGCGCGGCCGGCTTCCGCTGATTAGGAAAGCTTAGGAAACTTTGAGCGCTTAGAAAACTGCGCGATGCTGTGCGGATTCTTTTGTCGCGAGGGAGAAGCGGCGCTCGAGTTGTTCGGCTGCGGGCTGTGATGATGTGAGGCTGCGTCGCGCCGGCTTGCAGGATCCGCGTTGTGACGTATTCGCCTACCGATGGACCGTGTTTGAAGCCGTGACCTGAGCCGCCGCCGACCAGCCAGACATTTTCGAAGTCGGGATGCTGATCGATCAGGAAATCTCCGTTCGAAGTGTTTTCGTATTGGCAGACGCGCGTTTCGACTACCGGCGAATTTTTGAGCGCGGGGAAACGGCGGGCGAGGAATTCGCGCGCGGCGGCGAGGGCTTCGGGAGTGGCGATGCGCGATTGCGTGTCGGGATCGACGGCGGGGCCGTGGCGATCGTTGGCGACTTTGAAGCCGCGGGATTCGAGGTCGGGCATGCCGTAGAATTCGTCGCGAAGGATTAGCCAGGTGGGGAGGGCGGAGGGCTGGAAGCGTTGATCGCCGGGCGGGAACGCCGAAGAAGAAAATTTCCTGGCGGGAGGTGAAGATGCGATCGGCGAGGAGGGCGGGGAAAAGTTTTGGGAGCCAGGGGCCGCAGGCGAAGACGAAATTTGCGGCGGAGATTTTTTCGGCGGCGGCGGTGGTGGTTGCGATTTCAAGGAGCTTGCCGCGAAGCGGGGCGGTCGCGGGCGTGGGCGATTGGACGGCGGCGATTTGGTAGGTGACGCCGATTTTTTGGGCTTGGTCGACTACGCATTGGACGGCGCGGCGGGCCATGAGGACGCCGCTGGAGGGTTCGAGGATGCCGTAGGAGGTGTCGTCGATTGAGATTTGCGGGTAGCGATGGCGGAGATCGGCGTTGGATAATTTTTCGAAGGGGACGCGAAGATGGGTGAGAGTCGCGATGGTGTCGCGGGCGTAGGATTCGCGGGAGGATTCGTCGGCGATCCAGAGGACGCCGGTGCGCTGGAAAAGCTCGGGGCGGCCGGCTTCGGCAAAAAGTTCCTGCCAGAGAGGGAGCGCGCGGAGGGACCAGCGCGTGTAAATTTCGTCGGGGCCGTAGCCCATGCGGATGATGCGCGATTCGCCGCCGGAGCTGGCGCGAGCGTGGGCGGGGCCGTAGGCGTCGAGAAGGATTACGGAGGCGCCGGCTTTTCTGAGGCAATAGGCGATCCACGCGCCGAAGACGCCGGCGCCGATGACGGCGACGTCGTAGGACGCGGATTTTCCAGCGGGCATCAGAATCCTTCTTCGATTAGTTCGGTTACGGTGAGGTGCGATCGTGGCTGAGGCTTTGCGCGCTGCGATCAGGCTTTCAACGTATTTCGCTAGGATGTCTGTCTCGATGTTGACGGCGTCGTTGGGCGTCATTGCGTGGACATTTGTGTGCTGATGCGTGAAGGGGATGACGGCGATGTCGACGATGCCGTCGTGCGGGTGCCAGCGGGCGACGGTGAGGCTGATGCCGTCGATGGCGATGGAGCCTTTTTCGGTGACGTAGCGGCGCAGATCTTGCGGGAGGCGGACGGAGAGCCACCAGTTGTCGCCTTCGGAAGTGAGGCGCGTGACGCGGCCGATTCCGTCAACGTGACCTTGCACGAAATGGCCGCCGAGGCGGGCGGTGGCGGCGAGAGGGCGTTCGAGATTTACAGGGCTGGCCGGATTTTTTTTCGCCGAAGGCTGTGCGGCGGAGAGTTTCGCCGGAGAGGTCGGCTGCGAAGGAATTGGCGTCGAATTCTACGACGGTGAGGCAGCAGCCATTGACTGCGATGCTGTCGCCGAGTTTCATTTCGGCGGCGATGGAGGGAGCGCCTTCGAGGCTGATGCGCAGACGGCCACCTTTTTCGTCGTGCTGAAGCGCTTCAATTTTTCCGACGTGCTCGGTGATTCCCGTAAACATCGTGAAAGTATCCTTGGATGCAGAAATCAGGGCCGTAGCGATTGATGGTGATATTTGTCAGCGCCGGCGATTTTGGAAACCAGCGCGCTGCGGGCAGATCCGCCATCGGTATGCCGCCGGTGCCCATGATTTTCGGAGCATAGAAGAGAATCATTTTATCCACAATGCCGGCTTCGAGGGCGGCGCCGTTGAGTTCTGCGCCCGCTTCCAGAAGAACATTCAGAATCTGGTGTTTGCCAAGATTGCGCAGGACAGCGTGAAGGTCCACGTGACCGCTTTTGGCCGGAACACGTACGACGGCGACTCCGGCGCGTTCGAGTGCGAGAGCTTTCGGGGAATCGAGCCGCTCGTAAGGTGAAGACTGCGACGTCGCCGTCGGCGGATTTCACGAGGTTCGATTTGAGCGGCAAGCGCAGGTGCGAATCGACCACAGCGCGAAGAAGTTTTTGACGGCGAGGCTCGCCGGTGCGGTCGGTCATGCGAGGATTGTCGGTGAGGACCGTGCCGATTCCTGTGAGCAGCGCATCGGCTGTGTGGCGGAGCCGCTGGACAGCTTCGCGCGAGGCCTCGCTTGTTATCCAAGTCGTGCTGCCGGATCGTGCCGCGATTTGGCCATCGAGCGTGAGGGCGGTTTTCAGTGTGACGAAGGGCAAGCCGGTGCGAATCCATTTGGCGAAATCTTCGTTAGTCTCCTTCGCATACGCCAGGGACTGTTCTAAGATTTGCACGTCGACCCCAGCGCGTTTCAATTTCGCAAATCCTCGACCGGAAACCGCGGGATTGGGGTCTGGCATCACGGTGTATACCTTTTTGATGCCGGCTTCGATGATAGCTTTTGTGCAAGGTCCGGTGCGGCCCGTGGTGCAGCAGGGCTCCAGGCTTACGTAAAGAGTCGCGCCCCGCGCTCTCGCCCCCGCCTTTTTCAGCGCGACGATTTCGGCGTGATCGAACTCGTCGTACTCGTGAAACCCCTCACCAAGCGCGACACCGTCTTGGACGACAACAGCTCCTACGCGCGGATTCGGATGAGCGAGAGCCATGCCTTCGCGAGCGAGTTCAAGCGCATGGGATAGCCAATAATTGTCGTTGAGGATCGGCTTAGTCGAAGAGGGAATTGACATAGGTTTGAGGGTCGAAGGGGACTAGGTCGTCGATTTGTTCGCCTGTGCCTACGAAACGGATCGGGAGATTCAGTTCGTGGGCGATGGCGACTACGATGCCGCCTTTGGCGGTGCCGTCGAGTTTGGTGAGCACTATTCCTGTGACGCCCGCGTGGCTCCAGAATTCGCGGGCTTGATTCAGGCCGTTCTGGCCGGTGGTGGCATCGAGGACGAGGAGCACGTCGTGGGGAGCACCCGGGACGATTTTCGCGGCGGTGCGCTTCATTTTTTCTAGCTCGGCCATGAGATTTGATTTGGTGTGGAGGCGGCCGGCGGTGTCGACGATGACCGCGTCGATTTTGCGGGCGGTGGCGGCTGAGAGCGCGTCGAAAATCACGGCGGAAGGATCGGAGCCGGATTTTTGTTTGATGACTTCGACGCCTGAGCGGCGGCCCCAGACTTCGAGCTGTTCGATCGCGGCGGCGCGGAAGGTGTCGGCGGCGACGAGCATTACGCTGGCGCCGCCTTTTTTCAGGCGATTGGAAAGCTTGCCGATAGTGGTGGTCTTTCCGGTGCCGTTGACGCCTACAACGAACAGGACGCGAGGGGCCGCGGAGTTGCCGTTCCCGTCAGCGGCTGGGGGCGGGAATGTGAGAATTTTCGAGATTTGATTTTTCAGCTCGCGCTTCAGGTCTTTGGCTTCAACGAGCTTGTGCTCGTTGACCTGCTGACGGAGAGAGGCGAGAACTTCTTTTGTGGTGCGGACGCCGATGTCGGCGCTGAGCAGTGCGGATTCGAGTTGGCGCAGAAGCTCGGGATCGACGGGGCGATCGCCCGTAAGGATTTGCTCGACCTTCGCCGAGAGCTCCGTCTTCGTTTTGCTGACGGAATCTTTCAGGCGCTCGAGGAGCGTGGGTTCGGGTGGTCCGAAGAGAGTAATCATGTGTTTTCGCCGCGTGATGCGGAAACAAATATTCTAGCAGAGATACGCGCGGGTACGAGTGGGGGAGAGGCTGTGCTGAAATTTTACGCGGGCGGGTCTTAGACCCGCCCCTACTGACTCAACTAGGGCCAGGACGCCGGCCTTCGCCGATATGACCCGAACAGAACGATCGCGTGCGAGTGCCAAGAATTCATGAGGTGCGCCGTTGTGATTTGTTGGCACAGGCAGGAATGCCTGTGCTACTTAAAGATTTTCTTTGAGCCAAAGATTCAGGCGGCCTAGCGTGGGGATATAGGAGCGCAGGCCCATCACGAAGAAAAGTTCGGCGAGGATGATGGCTGCTACTGGAACGATCGTGAGGGAATAGCGCACTGCGGCGTCGTAGTGGAAGACTTTGTCTGTGACGAGGGCTACGGCGGTGGGGCCGATGCCCAGTCCGATGAGATTTACTACGAGCAGATAAAATGCAGTGGCTTGGCCGCGCATGGCGTTGGGGACGAGCTCGACAATCGCTGCAGGAATCAGGCAGGTGGGCATGCAGCCGAAGAAAATTGCGACGTAGAGAAGTGGGATCATGACATTTGTTTGCGGTACTAGTGGAAAGAGAATTCCCGGGACGAGCCATGCGGCGGCAGCAAATACTGCGACGCGCATGTAGGCGTCGCGGTAGCCGCGCTTTGCGAGCCACGCTACGGCTTTACCTGCACTGAGCATTCCAAAAATGCCTGCAAGGATCTGCGCCGTGCCGAAGATGATGCCGGCGTGCGAAGCCATCATGTGATGGTTGCGCACAAGGAAAGTGATTCCCCATGCCGAGGTTCCGTAGGCGGCGAGCGCGGCGAGTCCCATTCCTACGTTGAGTGCAAGCAACGCTTTCTTATTCTGGACGAAGTATTTCCATACGGCCGATAGCGCGATCCGTTCGACTTTTATTTTTCCTTCGGCGTTTGCAAATACCCGCGCACCTTTGCGGGAGGGATCGCGAAGGGTGAGCAGGGCGAGGATGAAGAGAATTCCGGAGATTCCGAGGAAGATGAATAGAGCTTGCCATGGCCGGACGAGTCCGAGCACCGGAAGCTCGAACATCTGCCTGCTGCCGAAGTAGCGGAGGAGCAGGCCGCCGAGAAGAAACGCGAAGCCGCCGCCGATGTAAGTGGCCATGGTGTAGACGCTGAATGGCACTGAGCGTTTGGCGGGAGGGAATGAATCTGAAATCATCGAATAGGCTGCGGGGGAAAGAGTCGCCTCGCCGACTCCTACGCCCATGCGCAAGAGGAAAAGCTGCGAGTAAGAATTGATCAGGCCGCAGCCGCCCGTCATCAAACTCCACGTAAACATTCCGATGATGATCAAGCGCGGGCGGCCGATTGAATCCGCGAGGCGCCCGAACGGCAGTCCTAGCACTGAATAAAAGACGGCGAAGCTGAAACCGATCAGCAGGCTCATCTCGGTGTCGGTGATTCCGAGGTCGCGGCGAACCGGGCGCGACGAGCAGATTGAGAATCTGGCGGTCGATGAACGAGAAGATGTAGGCGCAGAGCAGAATCGCGACGGTGTACCAGGCCCAGGCGGTGGGCGGGTAGGCCTGTTCACTTTCTGCTGGTGCGCTTATAAGATGGGCCTTCTCGTGAGAGTTCACTCCCGCCACCTTGTGGTACACAAAGCTAAACGCAAGAGACCGATGCTTTATTGCATGCAATTGGGATTGGCGGCAAGTTTTCTATTGCTGGCGTGCGTCGGCGCGTCGGGTGGGGCGCGATTGGGCCGCGTGAGTGGGCGGATCGTGGACCCGCAAGGCGCGCCGGTGGCGAATGTTCGCGTTGCGCTAGTGAAGGATTCTGGGATGGCTGTGCAGGCGGCGAGCAGTGACTCGGAGGGGCGATTTCAATGGGCTGATGTTGAGCCGGGCCGGTACAAAGTGAGGGCTGAGATTTCGAGTTTCGCGCCGGCGAGTGCGGATGTGACGGTTGTCGAGGGGCAGGAAGCGACCGTGGAGTTGAAGTTCGTGCAAATCGCTTCGGTGCGGCAAGCTGTGACGGTGGTCGGCACGTCAGCGCCTTCTTCTTTGACGCCTGATCCGTCAGAACGATTTGTGATTCACGATCAGGTGCTGGACGCGAATCCGGGACGTCCTGGCGCGCCAATTTCGATTCCGGGCTATCCGATTGAAACAGCTTCGGGCGGAATCAAGGCGCCGCAATATTTTGCGCCGGGAGTGGCGGGGGATCATGGTGAGCCGATCGCGCAGTTCTATCAAATTGGGGATTTTCTCTACCCGAACAATCTTCCGGCGAACGCGCACGGAAATGGTTATGCCGATCCGAATTTTCTGATTGCGCCGATGATTGAAGCGGTGGCGATTGACGGCGGCGCGTTCAACGTGCGCGAAGGAAATAATTCGGTGGATCTGGCGGCGACGTACGTGCCGCGGGAGCGGCTGAATTCGTTTGTCGAGCTGACCGGAGATTATCGGGACATCGATCTGGTGGCGGGATGGAGCCCGAAGAACCCTGCGACGAATGCTTTCGTCGCGGTAGAGGCGGCTTACGGAAATGGTTACTTGGCGCGGTTGGAGCACCGGCAGCAGTACAAGGTGAATGCGCTGCGGCAATTCAAATTCGGGCGGAACGAATTGACGCTGTTCGGCGTTGGCTATTACGGGACTTCTTTCATTCCAGGATTGATTCCGACCGACACCTTCGTGCCGGATGATACGGTGGACAACCGGCAGTTCGATCGCACAAACACCGCCATTTTTGTTGCGAGCGATACCTGGCGGCTGAGCGACAGGCAGCAGTTGACGATGTCCGGATTTTTTCGTGAATACGCGCTGACGCTGCGGTCGAATTTCGCGCCCGTGTATTCCACAACGCCACCTTTTCCAGTGATCGGAGGATTGATTCAGCAGAGTGAGACGCGAAACGTGGCGGGAGGAGGGCCGCTCTACGCACAGAAGATCGCGCCGTGGCTTTCGGTGTTGGCGGGAGTGGACTTGAGGCGAGATGCGCCTCGCGATTTGGATTTAAAGGCGGCCGATCCGCAGGGAAACTTCGTGCCGGTGGCGAGCAACAATTTGACGCTGTCGTTTGTAGAGCCATACATCTCATTTGACGGGTCATTGAGCAGGTACGTTCATTACGACGTGGGGGTGCGGCGCGAAGAAGTGTGGATCGACAATGTGGATAAAATTAATGCGGCGAACTCGTTCGACAAGCTGGCAGGACTGACGCTGCCGAAAGCGACGCTGACAATTTTGCCGCCGCAGAGCACATTTCTTCCGACGGTGGCGTTCAGCTACGGCGAAGCATTTCATACGGAGGACCCGCGAATCGGGACGGGCGCGATGGCGCCGACGCTTTTAGCGCCTTCGCGACTGTATCAGCTGGTGCTCGACAAGACCGTGCAGAAATTCGATTTTCGAGTGACGCTGAAGCACGTGACGAACTCGCAAGAGCTGGCGAAGATTGACCCCGACACGGGATTACAGGAGGATCTGGGGCCGTCACTGAACCGGGTGATCATCGTGGCGCTGCAGCGGAATTTTTCGCAGGGCTCGATTTCGATTTCGTATGCGCAGGCCGACGCGAGAGACCGGCTGACGGGCGAGCCAACGCCAGAAGCGCCGCGATTGATTTGGGATGCGGTGGCGACGGCGAATCATTTGCCGCTTGGCCTGCGGGGGCGCTGCGAATTCGAGTATGTGCGCGCGAAGCCGCTTGGCGATGGTTTTGTTGGCGTAGGGGTGCCGGAATTTCGCGGGGCGGTGTTGAGGCCGTTTTTGGATGGGCGGATGAGTTTGTCCACGGAGTTTTTAATTGCCAGCGGCCATACGGGGCAAACGACGGAGACATTTGCGTTTCCGACGGATCCTACTTTTCCGAAGCCGTTCGAGCGCGTGGTGGGCGTGCCGCTAAAGTCGTACATCACGGTGAGCTGGACTTATCATTTTTCGAAGTGACGCGGGTCTCGCTGGTAGCGAAGGCTGTCTAAACTTCGACGAGGGTGGCGGTGAGACGGAGGCGGCCGGCCTTGACGGCGGATTCGAGAGCGGCGACGACCTTGGGATCGAAGCGGGAGACGGCGAGGGAGCGGATGCGGTCCATGGCGAAATCGAGATCCATCGCGGATTGATAGGGACGATTCGTGGTGATGGCGTCGAGCGTGTCGGCTACGGCGATGATTCGCGCCATCAACGGAATCTGATCGGCTGCGAGGCCGTAGGGGTAGCCGGCGCCGTCGAGACGCTCATGGTGCAATTCGATTCCGGGCAGCATTTCTTTGAGCTGCGCCACGGGGCGCATGATGTTGGCGCCTTTCACGGTGTGCTGCTTCATCAAGTCGAATTCTTCGTCGGTTAGCTTGCCGGGCTTTTTGAGGACGCGATCGTCCACGCCGATTTTTCCTACATCATGCAGGAGAGCGGAGATGCGCAGGCGATCGAGATCTTCGGACGTGAGCTGCAAGTATTCGCCGATGATCATGGAATATTTCGCCACGCGACCGGAGTGACCGCGCGTGTAAGGATCCTTTTCGTCGATGGCGGCGGCGAGCATGCGGATGGAGCCGAGGAAGAGGTCGCGATTTTCGGCGGCGGCCTGCTTCAGGCGTTCGACGTAACGCTCGATGTCGCCCGCCATGTGATTGAAGGTTTCGGCGAGCTCGCGGATTTCGGCCGCGCCGCGCACCTCGACGCGCTCGTGGAATTCAGCGCGGCTGATGGCGCGCGTGGAAAATACGAGGCCGCGAATCGGGCGCGTGATTCCGACGGCAAAGAGATACCCAAACATGAGCGCGACGAATGTTACGCCGACGACGAATGTGAGCGCTTGGGTGGTGAGTTCTTGCACACCGGCGTCGGTGCGGGCCTCGTCGAGGCCGCGCTCGGCGATCACGGCCCAGCGCAGCTCGGGAATCGTGCTGTAGGTGCCGATCATTTCCACTTTGCGGTTCTTGTTTTTTGCGGGCAGAGAGAAATGCATCGTTTCCGTGGCGCGCAGCTCCTGCGGCAAGTCTTTGAATTTTGTGACGAGCGGCGAAGTGGCGGAAAGATCGCGGCCAGGAACCATTTCGTTTGTGTTGGGATGCGCGACGATGTGGCCGTGCACGTCAACGATGAAAACAGTGCGATCGCGGACGCTCGCGTCACGCAGACGGCCAAGGAGATGGTCGATCGAGACTACCGATGCGAACATTCCGGTGAATTGACCTTCGGCGAGCAGCGGAATGGAGACGACCAGAGCCGGACGGTTGTCTTGACCTACGCCGAATGGTTCGCTGACGTAGTTGAGGCCTTGAATGCTGGCGGTGAATGCGCGCTTGAGGGCCACTGCGACGAAGGGATCGGCATCGGCGCGGAAGCTGCCGGCAGATTCGCCTTTCGCCTGCGTGTTGACGGCGGTGACGTAAAGAACGTCGGGATTATTCTCGACGAAATTTTGCAGCAGGCGCGTCATCTGCGGGGCGTGCGAGGGCTCGTCCACATTTTGAATCCAGCCGGTGAGGGCGAGAAGCTGGCGCTGGCTGAGGAGCTGTTCGCGCAGGCTCGATTCGAACTGTACGGTTTCGCTGGCGAGCGAACGCGTGATTTCGTTTTGTTGCAGGCGCTCGGTGTCCTGGAGTTTCTCTTCGCTCAATCGCAGCACCTGCCGGTGATAGAGCCACAGCGGCATGACGCTGACGAGCAGAAGCGCGCCCATCACGATCCAGAGGATGCGCAGGCGGCGCGTCGTGAGCTGATTGAGGGCGTTGATGGGCACAGGGATTCCCAGCCTTAATGCTATCGGCCAGGAGGGAATGCACACAACAGGACGAAAGTACTAGAGTTGGCGGATAAGTCACATGGGTTCAGGAGGTTCCGGAGGTTCGGGAGTTTTGGGACTCTCGACTTGGGCAGGCTTACTTGCGAAATTTCAGTCGCGGCTCTTCTCCTGCTATCAAGCGCTCGATGTTGGAGCGATGTTTTGCGAGGATGAGCACGGCGATGAGGATCGTCCCGACGTTTACGAATTCTGGTGGCGCATGGCCTGGAGCGTAAAGGACATAGACCAAAACCGGCATGGCAGCGGCGGCGGCGATCGAGCCGAGTGAAGAATAGCGCCAGAAGACAACCACGATGAGCCAGAGTACGACGGCGGCCACGACTGCCTGCCAGCAAATGGGAATGAAGACGCCGAGTCCGGTGGCGACGCCTTTGCCGCCGCGAAATTGGAGCCAGACCGGGAACACGTGGCCAATTACCGCGAAGATTGCGCCCAGCATCATCCAGCGGATATTCCAGCCGGTCCAGTGGCCGGCGATCCAGACGGCGAGGTAGCCTTTTCCGGCGTCGAGGAGCAAGGTGAGCGCGCCGGCGATGGGACCGGCGTTGCGAGTGACGTTGGCGGCGCCGATATTTCCGCTGCCGACGCTGCGAATATCAGCGCCGCCAAATGCCTTGACGACGAGCAGGCCGAAAGGAATCGAGCCGAGGATGTAGGCGACGACGGGAATGAGCGTCGTGACGTTCACAACGGACAGGTCGAGAGAAGCGAACGGTGCGGCGGAAACGATCATTTTCCTTTGCTAGTGTTTCCTTTTGCTAGTGTGTTTGGGCGGTTGAGCCGCCGACGAATGGAAATGACGCAACGCGATTATATTGCGCGCCGGTTGATTTCAGTAGGCTTTCGTAGAGGTGAAAATTTGTCTCGGTGGCCGAGCCGAAGTCGGTTGACGTCATGTCGGTGGCGGCTTGAACCAGTTCGCGGATGCCTTCGTCCGATTTGAATCGGGCCAGAGTGAGATGTGGGGTGAAGGGGCGCATCTCGGCTTCGACGCCGAGCGGCTGCAGCGCGCGATCGATATTCGCTGCAAGCTCTGTGAGATTTGGCGAAGCGGCGATGCCGCACCAGAAAGCGCGCGGGCGGTGCTCGTTGGGGAAGAAACCCATGCCGCGGAAATGGAGCTCGACGGGCTGGGCGGTGCGGATGGATGAGAGGGCGGTTTGGATAGGGCTTAATTTTTCATTGCCCACGTGACCGATGAATTTCAGGGTGATGTGGAGATTTTCGGGTTTTATCCATCGCGCGCCTCGGGATTTTGGCTGGAGCTTTGCAATCAGTTCTGCGATTGCGTGGCGGACTGTGTCTGGCAAGTCGAGTGCGACGAAGAGGCGCACGAGTTACGACCGGCTGCGCGGGAAGAGAAAATACCGACGCACGGAGTCGAGCGCGGTTTGGGAGGCATGCATGCGGATCCGTTCGCGGTCGCCGGGGAATTGGAAGCGGCGCTCGCGCGGGCCTCGTTCGTCGGCGATGCCGATGTGCACAAGGCCGACTGGTTTTTCAGGCGTCCCGCCGCCCGGGCCGGCGATTCCCGTGACGCCCACGCCGATCGTGGCGCCGGTTCTCTTGCGGATGCCATCGGCGAGAGCCAGCGCCACTTCCGGGCTTACCGCGCCTTTAGCTTCGATCAGCTCTGCGGGGACATCGACCAGCGCAGATTTCAGCTCGTTGCTGTAGCAGACGACGCCGCCGAGAAAATAGACGGAGCTTCCGGGAATATTGGTGAGGCGTTCGGCGAGCAGTCCCCCCGTGCAACTTTCGGCGACGGCAATCGTGGCGCGATTTTCCGTGAGAACGCGGGCGACGACTTCTTCCATCGCTTCGCCCTCAGTGGAATAGAGATGCTCGCCGAGCGCGAGGGCCATGCGCTTGACCATTTCGTCGAGAATCTGATTGGCCTTGGCGGGATCGCGCGACCAGACGCGCGGATGAAGTTGAATTCCGGGCGGCGACGCGAGGATCGTGGTTTCGGTGTCCGGGTAGAGCGCGTAGAGCGGCGAAACGCGCTGCTCGACTTCCGATTCGGGCAGTCCTGTGATGCGCAGGTCGCGCGTGAACAAGCGCTCGTCGTGGCCGAGCCTTGTGAGGCGCGGCCGGATTTCCTGGTCGAACATCGCGCGCAGCTCTGAAGGAACGCCGGGAAGCAGAATCACAATGTGGCCGCTCGTTTCGATCCATAAGCCGGGAGCGCTCCCGCGCGGATTCCGAATCACCGTGGCGCCTTCAGGGACCATCGCCTGGCGGCGATTGATTTCGGGCATCACGCGTCCGAAGCGGCGAAAGAGTTCCTGGATGTGGCGGAGCACGTCGTCGTTCAATTCGAGTTTGCGGCCGAGCAGATCGGCGACGGCTTCGCGAGTGCGGTCGTCGTCCGTGGGGCCAAGGCCGCCGCAGGCCACGACCAGGTCGGCGCGATCGAGCGCTTGGCGGAAGGATGCACGCATGTCGTCGAGCGAATCACCAACCACCGCTTTGTGAACCACGCGAATGCCAACTTGGTTCAGGCCGTCGGTGAGAAATAGGGAATTCGTGTCGAGGCGGTAGGGTGTGAGCAGTTCCGAGCCGATGGCGATAATTTCTGCCCGCATCGCTGGGCGCTAGCCGAAGAGCGGAAGACCCTCGACGTCCCAGTCGAGAGAGTAGATGGCGCTATTGGTGGTGATCATGGCGCGTCGGCTGGGCATCAGCGCGAGGCCAACGATATTGCTGCCGCCGAGGACGACTTGAGGTTCTGCGTGCGGGCTGAGCCGTACGATGCCGCGCCGGCCGCTGAAAGATGACGCGACGTAAAGATTGCCAAAGCGGTCGAAGGCGAGGCCTTGCGGGCGTCCGAGGCCGCGGAAGAAAACGCTGACGTCGCCGCCGGGAGTGATTTTGTAGACGCGGTCGAAGCTAGAAGTGGTGGGCCCGGTGACGTACAGATCGCCTGTGGGACTGAATGCGAGATGGTACGCGGCGAGCGACGGTTCGAGCGTGGCGAAGACGAAAATTTCGCGGTCGGGGCCAATCTTGAAAATCGTGCCGCTGCGATCGCCTACGTAGAGGCTACCGGCTTTGTCGAAGGCGAGGCCGGTGGCGATGCCCATGCCTTCGATCCATTGCATGGCGCGGCCGTCGGGCGAAATGCGGTGAATTGTGCCGTCGTTGCGGCAGGAAACGAAAAGGAAGCCGTCGTGATCAATTGCGAGGCCGGTGGGGTTCATCAGCTCGGTGATGAACGGCTTCACGGTGTGGTTCGAGGTGATTTTGTAAAGCGAGACGGGAACTTTTTGGCCGCGCTGGCCGCTGAAGGTGACGTAGACGTTTCCTTCGGAATCGACGGCGGGGCTGGCGACTGGGTGAAGATTGTCGGCAATTTGTACGCCTAGCGCCATCGGGAACGGAGCGCTTTCGACGCTGCCCATTTTCACGCGGACTGCGCCGCCTTCGGCGCCATCGGGGACGCGCGCGATCAGCATATTTTCGGCGGCCATTACGAGGCTGCCTTCTGCGGCGCCGAATTGAACCTGGGCGCGGGTGTGGTTGCGCGTGTCGAAGCCGGTGCCTTTGATCGAGACTTCACCGCCCGGCAGAGCTGCTGCGGGAGTGACGCTTTCGATTCGAGGTGTGCCGTTCGATTTCAATTTGATTGGTCCCGTTGATGCCACGTTAGGCTCGAAACAGAAAACCTGCCGGTCTTAAGACCGGCGCTACAAAATTCAAAGGCCGGCGCGCGAGTCCCGCTGAAGCTAAAGGCCGGCTGCTCGGGCTAGCCACAATCCGATTGCGGCGTAAATGCCCGCGATCCAGTCGTCTGCCATGATACCCCAGCCGCCGGGAAGGGACTCGGCTTGTCGGGCTGGGAACGGCTTCCAGATATCGAAAACGCGAAAAAGTATAAAACCCAGGAGCAAATATTTCCAGTTGAGTGCAGAGCGAATTGAAATATAGCCGAGCGTCACGCCTTCAGGCAGGAACTGAAAGGGGTTCCACCAGATCGGGATAGCGCAACCAAGTAGAAGGGCAAGATGCTGTCCCGATACCTCGTCAATCACGACGCGTTGTGGATCGTGCTGCTGCCAATATTGCGCAGCGCGAGTTGCGCTCCAGACACCAATTACAGCGGTAACTACATCGAGCGCGATCTGCGCCCATAGGAATGGATCTCCTTGGCGTCCATTCACCGAAACGAAAAAGCTAGTGTTGTTGTGCGCTGCGATGATGGCTGCTGCAATCGCTAGGAAACTCCACCACGGCAGGAGCGCGAGCAATAGTCCCGCGATTGAGCCGAATGTTCCTGGGGCGACGGGAATGTAGCCGAGTCCGCAGGCGGTGGCGATGAAGAGGGCGAGGCGAGGTTTGCGCTGCGCTGTGGCTGGCGCGGGAGATGCGTCGGAGATGCTTGGCACTGCTGTGCCTGAGTCGGCGCTCATCCGTGAGCGTCCTTGGTGTCGTCTTTGTCGTCGGGGTCGCCTGGGCGCGAGTCTTCTTCTGATTCGTCGAAGACTGGGTTGCTGATTACGTATTTTTCGCTGGACCAATTGCCGAGGTCGAGGAGGCGGCAGCGTTCGTTGCAGAATGGGAAGTCGGCGCTTGTTTCGGAGTCGGTGGGTTTGCGGCAGATGGGGCAGCGGTGCTTCATGGGTTCTATAGTAAGGCTAACATGGGTGGGTTTTGGTGGGAGTTTGATACGGCGCGCGGGAATGGAGTCAAAAGAGCCGGCGGGACGCCGGCGGTACGGAAGTGCAGCGATGCGCTTGGTGCGCGCAGAAGTGAGAAACTTCACGCCTTAATCGAATAACTTCAAAAGCGCCGGCCCCGCGAAAACCACCGGGACGCAAACAGCGTGCCGGAGGCCAGCGGTATAAAGACCAGCGAGTGTTACCGGGTCGCTAGGATTGGGAATGGGTTTGGCGACGGCTGCGCTGCTGTGATTTCTGCGCTGATTGTGCGGGCTTCCGGCGCGGCGAATTCTATGGCGCGGGCGATTAGGTCGTAGTCGTTTGATTCGGTGATTTCTGCTGTGGCCATTGTGCCTGGTGCTGGCAAATTCTCTGCGTCGTTTACGCCTTCGAATTCTGTGATGTAGATTTTGCCGTCGATTTCCGGGGCCATGCCTTCGAGGCGTGCTTCCCAGATGAGATCTGTGTCCTTCGAGGGGCCTTCCAGCATCACCTGTAGGCGCTGGCCTACGCGCTTGCTGAGCTTGCGGGCGGAAATTTTCTTCTGGAGTGCCATCAGGGTGTCGCGGCGGCGGGTGATCGTTTCGTCGTCCACTTTATTTTCGAGGGCGAAGCTTTTCGAGGTGTCTTCGTCGGAATAGGCGAAGACGCCCATCCAGTCGAATTCGGCGGCGCGCACGAAATCGCAGAGCTCGCGGAAATCTTTTTCTGTTTCGCCGGGGAAGCCGACGATGAATGAGGTGCGAATCGAGACGCCGGGAATTGCTTTGCGCGCGCGGTCGAGCATTTTCAGGAATGCATCGCCGCTCGAGCCGCGCTTCATTCGCGCGAGGACGCTGCGGCTGGCATGCTGCAGCGGCACGTCGAGATATTTTGCGAGGCGCGGATGCGCGGCGATCGTCTCAAGCAGGCGCGGCGTGATGCGATTCGGGTAGCAATAGAGGAAGCGAATCCAATTGAGATCTTCGATTTGCGCGAGGCGTTCGAGGAGGATGGGGAGGCCGTCGCGCAGGCCGAGGTCTTCGCCGTAGAAAGTGGTGTCTTGCCCGATCAGCGAAATTTCGCGGACGCCCGCGGCGGTGAGATTTTCCGCTTCGCGCACCACGGATTCGAAACGGCGGCTGCGGAATTTGCCGCGCAGCTGCGGGATGACGCAGAAGGTGCAGGGATGGTCGCAGCCTTCGTTGATTTTGATGTAGGCGGTGTGGCGGGGCGTGGCGAGAATGCGCGGCGTCAGGTCGTGGTAAAGGTACGACGGCAGGGAAGCGTTGTTGCCATCGGAGCCTGTCGGGTGAAGCTGGCCTTCGCAGGCTTCGAGGATTTTGTCCACTTCACCTGTGCCGATGACGGCGTCGACTTCCGGAATCTGCTCGCGAATGTCGTTGCGATAACGCTCGACCATGCAGCCGGCGACGATTAATTTTTGCGCGCGGCCGAATTTCTTATACTCCGCCATCTCGAGGATCGACTGCACGGATTCCTGCTGCGCCGGGGCGATGAAGCTGCAGGTGTTGACGACGAGCACATCAGCGTCACCTGCGCGCGGCGTGATTTCGTAGCCTGCACGCGTGAGAATGCCCATCATCACCTCGCTATCGACGAGGTTCTTGGGGCATCCGAGGCTTACAAAACCGACTTTAGGCATACTTGCGCGCTTCCTTGGTTATAAGCAAACACACAATTCTAGCACGCCGGGTCTAACGATCTGGCATCACAAGTAAGTGGGTAATGATTGCAGTCTTCCGAAGAAGAGTTCTATCTTCCCAGTTCGCGCAGAAATCTCGATACGACGTCGGCGGCATTCCGCGGTTCCCGTTGCAAGAGCAAGTGTGGCCCATCGACTGAGGCAAGAGAAATGTCGGGCCTTATGAGCTTGATCTCAGCAAGACAAGATTCGGATAACAGCCGGTCGTGCGTTGCCCTTACGTACATCAAGGGAACGTCGACTCGAGCCAACTGATGCGTCACGTCGCAGTTCAGCGCTTCATGCACTCGATAGCTCAACACAGCAGGGCTAACAAGCTGCAGTACCTGACGAACCTTATGAACCAGTGCAGGAGGTGCGTCTTTGCCTATCAAAGCTTGCTCCAAAACCCAGCGAGGTGCTCTCAGCCTAAAAAACCAAGGGTTCGCTATCGCTTTCGCCGCTAACGACCAGCGACCGATGGGCGCATGAACAAAGCCGGCGACGATGACCACGGCAGCTAGGTTTGGCGGTTTCGAGGAGGCATATTCAATAGCGATTGGAGTTGAAAACGACTCCGCTAGCAGCACGAATGGCTCGTCTTTAGGAACCGCCAAACGGACTAATGGCAGGAGGTCGCCGTAAGAAAGAGATTCATTCGCTGGATACGTCACCACCGTGACCCCGAGCGTGTCCGGAAGCGCATAGAGAAACCTGGCAAACAACTGTCCTGTTCCGTCTAGACCTGGGAGAAGGACCAAATGCATGTTCACGTCGACGACATACAGGGAAGAGCGTGGACCCTTAGGACTGGTCCCGTCATGATTTCCGCGAGCGCAGAGTATCGCGGATCGAGCGCAGGAGGGAGGACATTTGCTGGATGGGGGCGGCGTGTTCGCCGAAACGGGCGGATTGGTACAGTTCGGTCAACTGCGCGACTGGGGCTGAGATTTCTGATGATGGGATTGCGGCGGCGAATTCGAGGGGCGTTTGCGATTCGCCTTTTTTCCAGCCGCGCTTTTCGAGGAGGCGCAGCATTTCGCGGTATTCGAGGGCGGCAAGCGATGCTGTGAGATTTCCGGCGCGGCGTGCGCGCAAGCTCCAGCGCGCCACGACGTAGGTGATGAGCGGGCGGCCACGCAAGTACATCAGCAGGGCGACGAGCAGTACGAGGAGCGCGGGTAGGAAGTATGGCGAGGCTTCGATTCGCTTGTCGAGCGCGAGAATCATTTGCATCAGCTGGCGCTGCTTTTCTTTGTAGTATTTTTGCGCGCGGTCGCCGAAATCGTGCGATGTGCGCTGCATGTTCTGGGCGAGATTCAGCTGGTGGCCGAAATCGTAGTTGACGATCCACTCGCTCCACGCGAACTGGAACCAATCCCAATACATCGCGAGGCGTTCGAGCAATCCACCGGGCCGCGCATTCGCAGGCGGCGTGGGGTCGAACGTGATCCAGCCGTAATCGGGGAAATAGATTTCCACCCAGGCGTGCGCGTCACTGGCGCGGATGATGTAGTCGCCGCCCACGTCGTTATATTCGCCCGGCAGAAATCCGGTGACGTAGCGCGCCGGGATTCCCTGCGTGCGGGCGAGGATCGTCATGGCAGAGGCGAAATATTCGCAGTGGCCGGCGCGGCGATCGAAAAGGAAATAGGAGAGTGGATCTTTGCCGTGAGGATCAGTGAGGTCGAGCGAGTAGGCGTACTTTGTTTTTAGATACGTTTCGATTCTCGAGGCTTTGTCGTAGGGATTTGTGGCGCCGCTGGTGATTTGCGCGCCGAGCTTCGCGATCCGGGGATCGAGCGGCGGCAGCTCCAGATACATTCGCCGCGTAATTTCCTGATAATCGGCGGGAGCCTGGCGAAGCTCGGTTACAGGAATCACGGGCAGCAGGGAATCGGCCTGGTAGCGGACCTTCGTTTCGTTGTGGAAGGGATTGGAGAGCGAGCCGGTTTTATCGTAAACGAGGAATCCGGAGCGCTTGGTGGCATCGGGGCGATCTGTTTCGTTTGAAAACCTGCCACGCACATCTACCAGCTTCAGCGCCACGAAAAGAGCGTCACTCGCGATCGGCTCCATCAGGACGGTGTAGTGCAGCGGGTAGTATTCGCCGCGCGCGGGCATCGCAGGCATCAACCGATAGATGCCGTCGCCATTGGGCGTCACGACGGTGGGATCATGATTGGGCGTGAACCAGCGGTGGCCGTCGAAATCGGTGAAGGCGATGCCGCGCCAGTGGACGTTGGAAGCGCGCGAGGGATCGCCATCGACCTTGATGCGCATTACCACGGCGGGATTTTTCTTGATTTTGCCAATGGCGCCGAGGGTGACGCTGTCGCTGAAGCCGGTCATCAAGGTGGGCTGAATATTGATGGCGCTCATGTAGCCGGCGGTGAAACGAGGAATTATGAAGAAAAACGCGGCGCCGACGACGAGTGTACCGACTGCGACAAGAATCGAGGTGAGACCGAGAGCGCGATTCAATTTCTGGGCGAGCGGAGTGCCGGGCTCGAGGGCGGGCGATACGGCCCCTTGCGAGCTGCGCCGGATTTCAAGCGCAACAAAGGTGGAGACAGCCAGCACGAGAAAAATCGCGAGCGAAATCAGGAAGCCCGTTTCGACGGTGAGAATCGCGGAGGCAAGGATTGACGCGAACGCGAGGACCGCGAGAAAGGCGTAGTCGCGATTCGTTCGCGCCGAGTACAAGCGCACGATCACCGCAAACAGGAGCAAATGAATCGCTGAGAGAAGCGCTGAGTAGAGAGCTGGATTCGGCGCGCCTGCCGCGAGATTGCGCGAGATCACCCAGAGATCGAATGGGAAAAATAGAAAATACGCGAGAACCAGCCAGGTGGCCAGGCGGACTGAAAGCTCCGGTCCTTTTCCGCGCCAGAGGCGGAAGCCCTTGTAGGCCAGCGCGAGAACCGGCGCGACGCTTGAGAATGGATCCAGCTTTCCGGTGGAGACGACGGCGATGACGCTCGTGAGAACGAGGAGATAGAGCGAGACCTCGAAATAGCGCTGCACCGCCGAGAGCGGCGGTGCGCTGATGCGTGCGGCGGATGCGGACATGGCCTGAATACGATGCTAACACTGCGGACGTGGCTGGTTTCTTACGGCGCTTTGCACCGCTGCTAATCGGCCAATGGGCGTAGCTGAGTGTGCATGCTGCTTGCGGCATTGGCGATTTTGCGGGTTGCGCTTGAAATTGGAAGGCGGGCGATGCTCTTGAGCGGCAAGACGCGGCTTTGTGTGCCGGTGTTTGCTGGCAATTGGTCGACGCGGGCGAGAAAGGGGAGCAATGTCACATTGCGAAATGTTACGGCGTGGCGAGCTTCGGGGAGGGCCTCGAGTTCGATCCCGTTGATACCCAGCGTCGAGCGGAGATGCTTTGTGAGTTCGCTGCGGGCGTTTCGTTTTACTTCGGCGGCTGGGAATTGCCACATGCGGGAAAAAAGGACGTGGTCGTGGGCGGCGCTACCCTTGACCAGAAGTGTGCGGCCTTGGTGGTCGCACAAAATCGCTGCTGCGATTTTGATATTTACGGCGGCGCGCTTCTTGCGCGGGGCGGGGATTTCACTGGCGAGGCCCTGGGCGTGGGCGTCGCACCAGCGGCTGATGGGACAGGCCGCGCATTGCGGCGATTTTGGCATGCAAATCGTTTCACCCAGTTCCATGAGCGCTTGATTCCAATCGCTGGCTGCGTCGCGCGCGAGTAGCTGTTGCGCTGCGTTTGAAAGATTTCGCCATGTGTGCGGCTCGCGCAAATCGCCACGCACGGCGGCGAGACGAGCCAGCACGCGGGCGACGTTGCCATCGAGAACGGCGAGAGGTTCGTCGTACGCAATGCTTAATACGGCGGCAGCGGTGTAATGCCCGATTCCGGGCAAGTTCAGAGCAGCCTTGAGGTCTCGCGGGAATTCACCATTATGCTTTGACATGATTGTCTTCGCGGCGGCGTGCAAATTTCTTGCGCGACTGTAGTAGCCGAGGCCTGACCAGAGTTTCAGGACTTCTGGCTGGCGTGCACGTGCGAGTGCGCGCACACCAGGGAAGCGGTGGAGGAAGCGGCCGTAGTAGGGGATTACGGCGGCGATGCGGGTTTGCTGCAGCATGATTTCGGCTACCCAGATGCGATAGGGATCGCGGCTTGCGCGCCATGGCAATTCGCGGCGGTGTGCGCGAAACCAGGCGAGCAGGCGGGATTGAAATGTTCGAAGCGAGCGTGGCTTTAGGTGAATGGCCATCGGTCGGGCGCGACGTATTCTCGCATGGATTCAGCGGCGATGAGATTGGCTGAAATGCTGCGGCGCAAGTTGCGGAGGTGCGTTTTGCGTCTTCTTCGGCCTTAGCGTCTTCGGGCACGGCATGCCGTGCCCCTACTGTAAGAATATCGGCGAGCTATAGGGTGTCGATGAAGACGAAATAGGAGGAGGACCAGAGTGAGCTGGGGATTGCGGCTTGGGGGCGGCTGGTGATTATGATCTTGAAGATTTCTTGTTCGCTGGCGAGAGCGTTCAGGAATGTTCCGCCTTTTGCGGACGAATCCGGCTCTACGAGAGCGAGTTCACGCAACGTGTCGTAGATAATTTCACTTGCCGTGGCCATGGGCGTTGAGAAACGGTCTGTGCGGAACTGCATCACGGAATTAATTTCGTGGAAGTGCCAGGCTATGCAGGCGGCCATGGAAACGGCGCGCTCGAATCGTTCTGCATGCTCGGCTTCCGCAGCCGGGCCCGAATCTGCACGCGCAGGGCCGATGAACGGGTCGAGCACCAGCATCACGCGGCGCTCGTCCTCGCGCGCGAATTCGCGGACCATCACGCGGCCGGTTTTCGCGGTGACTTTCCAATCGACGAAGCGGGCGCTGTCGCTCGGCTGGTAATTGCGCAGCGAGTGCAATTCGTGGCCGCGGCCGCGGAAATAGCTGGCCATTTCGCCGCTCAGCAGCGGAAGCACTTCGTAGAATTGATCGGCGGGTTGGACGCGCGGATAGATTGTGATTTCGATGTTCGAGGCGACCGTGCGCGTCTTTTCGAAGAAGCCGAATGGGAATCGGGTGCGGATGCCGAAAGCGTCCTGGCGGTAAACGCCGCGCTTGGGAAAAGTCAGCTCTACCTTCTGGCGCGCGGCGCTTTGCCGCGGAATGTAGGGAAAATACACGGGCTGAGTGAGCACCTGCGCCGTGCTTTTTTTTGTCTCGCCCACGACTAGCAACGAAAACGACGGCCAGGTTTGCTTCTCGTTGCGCAGTTCGAGCTCGGCAAGGACGGGCTGTTCCGCGAAGATGTGTTCCGGCATGTCGAACTTCAGGTCTACACCAGTGAGCACCACGCGCGACAAGATGCCCGAGATCAAAATTCCGGCGAGCGTGCAGGCAAGAATCATGAAGAGGAGGTTGTTGCCGGTATTCACCGCCGCGAGCACCAGAATAAAGACGGCGCCGAGATAGATGATTCCTTCGCGCGTGAGCCGGTAATCCACTTGATAGACGAACCAGCGCAGACTCGTGCGGCGCGCGAGCGCGGGGACGATCGTGATCGCCACCCAGCCGGCCATGCCGAGCGCTACGACCGTTGCGCCGGCAGCAACCCAAATGCGGCCGGATTGCGCAGCGGCGGCGGAAAAAAGCGAAACGAGTAACGCGACGGAGAGAACCAGCATCGCGATGCCGAAATTTTTCCAGCCGGGACGATCGCGTCCCCGCCACCATCGTGCTGCGAATGTCTCCTGCATTAGAGCGGGACGCGGGTGGTTTCGAGAATTTCGCGGAGAATGGCTTCGGCTTGTTCGGATTTTTTCTGCGTGGAGACGTAACGCGAGCTGACAACGACGCGATGCGAGAACACGGGAACGATCAGGCGCTTGAAATCGTCGGGCAAGCAATAATCGCGGCCTTCGAGAAAGGCGCGCGCCTGTGCGGCTCGATGGAGCATGACGGCGCCGCGCGGGCTCACACCCAGGCTCAGCTGCTCCGTCTGGCGAGTGCGCTCGACGATTTCGAGGGCGTAATCGAGCAGGCTTTCTTCCACTTTGACGTGCGAGACGGCTTCCTGCATCGAGAGAACGTCGGTGGCGTCCATCATCGGCGCGACTGATTCCACCGGCGAAGGCCCGGAGTTGTTGCGCAGAATATTCTTTTCGCTTTCGCGATCCGGGTAACCCATGCGGATGCGCATCAAGAAACGGTCGAGCTGCGATTCGGGCAGCGGATAGGTGCCGTGGTGCTCGATCGGATTCTGGGTGGCGAGAACCAGGAACGGCTTGGGCAGCGGGTGCGTGTGATTGTCTACTGTGATTTGCGATTCGTTCATTGCTTCGAGCAGGGCGGATTGCGTTTTTGGCGTGGTGCGATTGATTTCGTCGGCGACGATGATGTTCGCGAAAATCGGACCGGGCTTGAATTCGAAGCCTTGCGTCGTGGGGTTGTAGACGCTTACGCCGATCACGTCGCTGGGCAACAAGTCGGATGTGAACTGGATGCGTTGAAAGGAGCAGT
Organism: uncultured Acidobacteriota bacterium; assembly: GCA_963790945.1. Classification (GTDB taxonomy): domain Bacteria; phylum Acidobacteriota; class Terriglobia; order Acidiferrales; family UBA7541; genus Palsa-295. The sequence goes on along the minus strand of CAWBRH010000005.1, from coordinate 180,766 downwards.
GGAAGGAGCGCGCGAGGGCTTGGGCGAGAGTTGTCTTGCCTACGCCGGGAACGTCTTCAATCAGCAGGTGGCCGCGCGCGAGCAGAGTGGTGAGCGCGAGCTGGATTACGTCTTCTTTGCCTTTCACGACGCGCGAAATTGTGCGCAAAAGCTCGGCGAGTCGTTTGCTGGCGGCGTTGGCCGGGGCGTTCGTGGTTGATTGCAATTCGCGTGGCCTTCTGCTACAAAAAGTAGGTTCGCGGGCGACTAGCTCAGTTGGTTAGAGCGCTCCCCTCACACGGGAGAGGTCAAAGGTTCAAGTCCTTTGTCGCCCACCACTTTTCCTGCCCAAGTCATTCTGCCATCAATCGTTCGAAGCTTCGCAGTCCTGATTTGGATGCGTGTGCTCAGAAAGTGGCGTGACGCGGCTGCAATCGCGATCTTGTTGTGGGGTATTTTGTTGGCGCCGAGGGAGCCGTTTACCGCCGATTAGAAAAATGCATCCTTTTGATTCTTGTACACATAGGCGGAGATTTAATCGCCGAACCGTCGATTAAAACCAGAATGCCAATCGCAGAATTGGACTGTGCACTGGTCCAGCGAGCGTTGGCCGGAGTGCGCGATTGGTTTCGGCACCCTTCTCAAGAAAGCTGGTTGCGAATCGAACGGGCGTGTAAGATGCACGAAGGACAATGACAAATATTTTTAAATTCGTACTCGCTGTAGCTTGGTTTGCGGCGCTGGTTATCCTTTTTCCGCGACAAGCCGCCGGACAACAGGCACCCGCCGACTCAGCGGCCAGCAAACAAGCAAACGATGAATCTTGCGCGCCGGTCGGGACTTCGAGCGATTGGCGCACGGGGTTACTGCGGATGGCAAACGGTGTTACCTCGGACAAATTTGTCGTCTCCCGGAATACGTACCGGGGCTGTCATGGTGAAGATGTCTACTTCGAGACGTTCCACTATCTCTCCGCGGAGCGCGCCACGCGAGAATTCGACGATAGAATAAAGGGCGCGCGAGAAATCGTCGAACGACGTAAGAAAATCGACGAAAACGGGCAGGTCAAAGCTGAAATGGCCGTCCTGTCAGTGACTGGAGATGGAAAAAAGCCTTCCGCCATGATCTTGATTGTTTCGGGCGATCTATTTCGCGTTGTACGGTCCGAGTCGTTGGACGACATTCTCAGTATTGCGAAAACTCTTAAACCCTAGAGCTTTTACCTGATGGCTAACATTCTGAAATTCGTGCAGGTTTTTGCGCTGGGGACTTGGGTCGGGGCGATTTTTTATTTCAGCGCGGCGGTAGCGCCGGGGGCGTTTCGGGTGCTGCCGAGTCAAGACCTGGCGGGAGTGCTCGTCGAATTCACTTTGCGGCGATTGCATACGCTGGGAGTTGTGGCGGGGATTGTGTTTCTGCTGGCGTCGGCGGCGCTCGCGGTTTCCGCTAGCGGTTCCAGGAGGTCGGTGCTGCTGGCGTCGATCGGAGTGGCGATTATGGTGGTGCTGACGGTGATTTCGCAGCACGTGGTGATTCGGCGCATGATGGAATTGCGGCGGGAGATGGGGTCGGTTGTGGCGACGGCGGTGGATAGTCCGCTGCGGGTGGAGTTTGACCGGTTGCACGGAGTGTCCGTTAGGCTGGAGGGTGCGATATTGTTGATTGGGTTTGCGGCGCTGTTTTTGACGGTACGGAGTTCGTAGTGTACGTGTCAGCGAAGCGAGGATGGTGGTGCTTGTGGCAACTGGGCGCTCGTCAGAGCACAGGCAGGAGTGCCTGTGCCACTTGAGGCGAAGCGCGACGGTGCTTGTTGGTTTTACTTTGCTGTTTCCCGCCGTACGACCAAGTCTTGATTAGGTTCTGGCGCGCCTTTTTGTTGCTGGGCGTTTCGTCTTGGAGCCTGGCTTGGTGATTTTGCGGGCGTCTTTGCCGGCCAGGTGGACTGCGCGCCACATGTACCAGCTGGCGATGGTTCGGTAGGGGCGCCAGCGCTCGCCAAATTTCAGAAGCTCTTTTGGTTTTGGCATCTTGCGCTTGCGGTAGGTAATCGCCCAGCCTTTTTGCACGCCCAAGTCGTGAATCGGCAGCACGTCCGGGCGGCCCAGGCGGAAAATCAAAAACATTTCGACGGTCCAGGCTCCGATGCCGCGGACGGAAATCAGGCGCTCGACGAGTTCTTCGTCGCTCATTTTTTGCGCCGCGTCGAGCGTGGGGACGATACCGTCGATGGTTTTTTGCGCGAGGTCTTTCATGGCCAGCGCTTTCGCTTTGGATAGGCCTGCTTTGCGCAGGGCGGGGATGCGCGTCTTCAGAATTTCGGCGGGCGTGGGGCAGATGCCGTTTGCGCCCAGGGCCTGGATGCGCGAGTAGATTTTTACGGCTGCTTTGCCGGAAATGCTCTGGTGCACGATGGCTTCGAGGAGAGACTCGTAGACGCTATCGCATTCGTCGAGCTTGAATAGGAATTCGCCTGTGCGGGTGACGACGTCGGCGAGGTGCGGGTCGTTTTTGGTGAGGAATTCATGCGCCGCGACCTGGTCGAAGGGCAGCGACAGCTTCTCGGTGGTTATTTTCATTATCACTGGAACGCCCAGCATAGCGGAGTTTCTTGCGTCTTCCAAATTTCTACGACTGCGCGGCGAGAACTGTCGAGACCTTAGAAACTGCTATTCAAAGATTACGGTTTTGTTGCCGTAGAGGAGGATGCGGTTTTCGATGTGCCAGCGGACGGCTCGGGAGAGGACTACCTTTTCGATGTCGCGGCCCTTTTTCACCAGGTCTTCGATTGTGTCGCGGTGCGAGACGCGTTCGACGCCCTGCTCGATGATGGGACCGTCGTCGAGGACTTCGGTGACGTAGTGGGCGGTGGCGCCGATGATTTTCACGCCGCGGTCGAAGGCTTGCTGGTGGGGCTTTGCGCCGATGAATGCGGGCAAGAAAGAATGATGGATATTGATGATTTGCTGCGGAAATTGCTCGATGAAGCTGGTGGAAAGCACCTGCATATAACGGGCTAGGACGACCAGTTCGATATTATTTTTGCGAAGAAGATCGATCTGCTGCCGCTCGGCCTCCTGCTTGTTCTCCTTTGTCACTGGAATCACGGTGTAGGGGATGTGGTGAAAGTCGGCGTGATTTTTCGCGTCGGGATGATTGCTGATCACCAGAGGGATTTCGCAGGCGAGCTCGCCGGTGCGCTGGCGGTAGAGCAGATCGACGAGGCAGTGGTCGTATTTGGAAACAAAAATGGCGACGCGAGGGCGGTAGTTCGAAGTGGTGACGCGCCATTGAATCGAAAACTGCTCGGCGATGGGGGCAAACCATTTCGGAAAATCCTTGAGGTCGAACTCGAAACCTGTGAGATCCCACTCGACGCGGGCGAGATAGAAACGTTCGACGCCGGGCTGGTGCTGCTCGAAATGCAGGATGTCGCCGCCATGCCAGTAGATGAAATCCGCGATTGCGGCGTCGAGGCCTTTGCGATCCGGGCACCGCAGTAAGAGGATGGCGCTGTTCTTCAAAGTTGAACTCTCCGCGTCGGCGACATTTTACTTCAGTTTTAGCGTGTTTTGTTTCGCGAGAGCTGGAGAAAGGAAGATGGTATCGCGCTCAGGCGCGAGCGTGCGGAGAAACGAGCGCGGCTCAATTATTGTATTGTTTGATCAGGGCGTAGCATTCGCAGGCGAACGATTCGAGTTTCTTCCGATTCAGAATTCTTACGGAGCCGCGGGTGTATTCGATTATGCCTTCTCTTTGGAGGATACCGGCTGCCACTGTGACGCTTGGCCTGTCCGTGCCCAGCATCGTGGCGAGGAAATCGTGTGTGATGGGGACAATTCCTGAATCGACTCGATCCTGGGCAATCAGCAACCAGCGAGAAAGGCGTTCCTCGATTTTATGGAGGCGGTTGCACGCGGCCGTTTGTGCTACTTGCATGGCGAGCCCGGCGGCATAGCGATTCAAGGTGGCTTGAAGAACCGGAGTGGAAGGCAGTAGCTCCCTCAGCGCATTGACTCGCACTCTGAATGCGTCACCCGCAATTTGTACGATCTCTCGAAGCGGGCTTCTGCTCAGACCGAGAACCGCCGGCATTCCGGAGGCGCCTTCGTTGCCGAGGAGGCCCGCTTCCACGGTTCTACCGTCTTTCAACTCGACAACCAGCGAAATCAAGCCTGCATTCGGGAAGTGGGCGAAGCGCACGGTCTGGTGAGGCTGGTGAAGAATGAAATGGTGCGGCAATTCTACGAATTGCAGACGGGAGCGAATCTTGCGGAATTCTTCGTCAGGGATGGCCAGCAATAGTTTGTTGCGTACAGGCTTTCCTGCAGGATTTGTTCTCTCACCCGGTTGCACGACTGCGAGTTTAGTTAGAGCCATTTTTTGCCCTCAGCGTTTTATACCGTATGCATGGTATTCACAAGCGTTTGTAGGGTATACGACACTGAGATTCTAGGGCGATGGCGACACGAATATTGATTGCTGACGATAACGAGGCGGTGAGGAGCCGCTTGGGCGAATTGCTTGCGACCCATGACGGGTGGGAAGTGTGCGGGTCCGTCGGGAGTGGACGGGAGGCCGTCGAGAAAGCGGTGGAGCTGAGACCCAGCCTCATTATTCTCGATTTGGCCATGCCGGAGATGGATGGGCTCAGCGCGGCGAGGGAAATCGGGAAAGTCTTGCCGTCGGTTCCGATCGTGATATTCACGCTTCACAAATTTGCGACGATCGATCTCGAAGCAAAAAAGGCTGGCGTGCGTTACGTGGTGGCGAAGCCCGACACTGACACGTTAATGCGTGTGGTGGATGAGCTCGCGAAAAGCCAAGCGGCGGAGTGTGCTCAACAGGAATCGGATCTGCTCGCGCCTGCGTCGGGTCCGCTGGATGATCCGGCGAGCAGGGTGACTGCTCAGGCCCAGCCGGGTGAAGCGCAGGGCGGCGGCAATGGAGATCTTGAAGGTTCAACTTCAACCGGAACCAATTAGAAGCGCCTAAAAGCTATTTCGAACCTCATCCGAATTTAATCAGCAACGAGAGCATTTCTCACCTAACAGAAAACAATCGCGCCCCGACGTTCTTATGCTGATACTGCTGCGGGTGTTCGATGTTATTCTGGCAAATTACACAGGAGGCTGAGCGCCGTTCTGGAAGTATGTCCGGCGGCACGTACTTTTAATTATGCAAACAGGAATCATTGGACTGCCGCAGGTGGGGAAGACGAGTTTGTTCCGGATTTTGACGCGGGCGAAGGTGGATACGCGGAGCGCGCCGGCGCAGATGCATCTGGGGATTGCGCGGGTGCCGGATGCGCGGGTGGCGAAGCTGGCGGAGGCGTTCAAGCCGAAGAAAGTGACGTACGCGACGATCGAGTACGTGGACATTGGCGGCTTGCAGAAGGATCGGGAGAAAAATTCGGCGTCGCTGGTGCCGCTGCGCGAGGCGGATGCGCTGGCGCACGTGGTGAGACTATTTGAGAATCCGGCAGTGCCGCACGAGGCAGGTTCGCTCGATGCGTTGCGCGATATCGAGAGCGTTGAGATCGAGCTCATGTTTTACGACCTGGAACAGGCTACGAAGCGGATCGAGCGCGTCGAGAAGGATTTGAAGAAAAAGAAAGAGACAATCCTTGAGACGGAGCTGGCGCTGCTGAGCCGGTGCCGGCAGGCGCTCGAGTCGGAGACGCCGCTGAGGGAGCTGGAATTCAAGCCCGAAGAAATCAAGATGCTGACGGGTTTCATGTTCCTCTCGCGCAAGCCGATGCTCTACGTTCTGAATCTGGGGGACGAAGAGGCGGCGGACATCGATCGCGTGGTGGAGAAATATCATCTGGAGAAGCTGGCGTCGAAGCCGCAGACGGCGGTGGTGCCGTTTTGCGGAAAAATCGAAGCGGAGCTTTCTGAACTTGATGACGCAGAAGTCGCCGAGATGATGAAGGCGTACGGCTTGGCTGAATCCGGCCGCGATCGGCTGATACAGGCGAGCTACCGGCTGCTTGGTTTGCTCTCATTTCTTACTTGCGGCGAGCCGGAGGTGCGCGCGTGGACGATCGAGCGCGGCATGACGGCGCACAAAGCGGCGGGCGCGATTCACTCCGATCTCGAGCGCGGGTTCATCAAGGCGGAAGTAGTGAATTGGGAAGATCTGCTGAAAGCCGGGAGCTTTGGCGCCGCGCGTGAGAAGGCGCAGGTGCGGCTCGAAGGCAAGGATTACATCGTGCAGGACGGCGACGTGATTTTGTTCCGGCATTCGGGGTAGGTGATGCATTTCGCGGATGGCTCACGATTGCTGCTGCTGGCGCTGCTGCTGGGATTGACGGCGGCGGGGGCGAATGTGATTGGCGGGTCGCTGATTGCGCACCGCCAGTGGTCGCACAATTTCCTGAAATATTTCATCGCGCTGGGTGCGGGGTTCATGCTGGCGACAGCGCTGCTGGAGATGATTCCTGAGTCGCTGAAGTTGCGAGGGGAGTCCTCTTCGAGTGAGGCACTTGTCAACAATACCGACACGGTTTTCTTTTTCGTTCTTGCCGGGTATTTTCTGGTTCACTTTTTCGAGCATACGATCGCGCCGCATTTTCATTTTGGCGAGGAGACGCATCACGAGGAGATCTCGCACGCGCACGCGAGTTATGCGGCGCTGTTGGGGCTGGTGATCCATACGTTTTTTGACGGCGTGGCTATTGCATCGGGGCTGCTGGTTTCTGCGTGGCTCGGCAGCTTGATTTTCATCGCGATCTTTTTGCATAAGCTGCCGGAGGGGTTCACGGTCGCGTCGTTGATGTTGGCCAGTGGGCAGACGAAGCGGGCGGCGTTTCTGTCGGCTGTGATCTTGGGCGGGGCGACGCTTTTGGGCATGGCGTTGATGTTTCTGCTGCGCGGAACGGTGGCGTTTGCGCTGCCGTTTTCGGCGGGGGTGACGCTTTACGTGGCGGCGTCGGATTTAATTCCGGAAGTGAATCGGGAGCCAAAATTTGGGATGGCGGTGATGGTTTTTGCGGGGGTTGCGGTGATGCTCGGGTTGAAGGCGGTGTTTCATTTGTAGGTGCTCGCCTTGAACACCGCCTTGCGGAGTATTCCTCTAATCGGTCACTTTCGATCACACGTAGTCGAACAGAGTCATGAATCCGAAATCCATGTGCAACTGCTGATGGCAGTGAAAAAGGGTGAGACCGGGGTTATCGGCGACGAAATCAACTTCCGCTTCCTGATAGCCGCCGAGCATAAATACATCTTTGAGAATTCCGGCTGTGGGGATCCCCGCGAGGCTGGTTAGTTCAAAACTGTGCCGGTGCAGATGGATGGGTGGATGTCGTCACTGGCATTGCGCATGTGCAAGCGGTAGCGCTTTCCTTGCTCGAGGTGAAACGCAGCGGGGATTATCGCCTGAGTCATCGGATAGGCGACGCCGTTGATCGTCCAGCGGTTGAAACCCTCTTCAGCGGCATTGTCCTTCGCAAAGGTCATCTGAAATGTTTCGTCTGGCGGCGCAGCCGTTACGCCCGTTTTCGCAAACCGCGCGTAGTTCCACTTGAATGGCGGCGGCGCGATCCACGCTGGTTTGGTGTTTTGCCCCGCATATTCCACGACAATGCCCATGCCGTGGCGGCGGTCATCGTTATCCAAATCCCCCAGAATCCACACGCCCGGATGCTTCATTTCCACGATGGCGGAAATGCGTTCGGCGGTTCCAAGCCATAGAACCGGGACGACCACGGGATTTGGAACGGGATTTCCGTCGAGCGCGATCACTTGAAAAGTGTGACCGGGCAAGGCCAGGCTGCGAATTTCGGTGGCGCTGCCATTGAGGATATGGAAGAGCACCCGCTCGCCGTGTTTCACACGGATTGGCTCGCCGTGGCCCAGCATGCGTCCGTTGATCGTGAATGAGGTGTAGCCCACTTCAAATCCATGTTTCATCCCCTTGGCGAGGGACGCCTTCATCGCAGACTCGCCCACGTCTTTCAGTTCTTTGACTTCCGTCGTGGGAGACAAAAAATTCTGCGGCATGTCGCCGCCTTGACTCAACGTGGGCTCGAACTCCTTCAGCGTGAGAAACACCTCGCGGTCGAATCGTCCTGGATTTTCTTTGGGCTCAATGTAAACCGGACCGACTTGGCCGCTGTATTGCCCGACCGCGAGGTTGGCGCCCGCGCGATTGTGCGTGTGATAGAAGCGAAGGCCGGCTGGATTGGGGGTGAAAGTGATGCGACGTTTACCCTGAGCTGGGATGAAGGGCGTACCTTCCTCGGCGGCGCCGTCAATGTCGGTGGGAACGCGTTGTCCGTGCCAATGGAGCTGTTCGGGAGTGTCAGTGTCGTTAAAGATGTCGATGGTGACAGGCCGCCCTTCTTTGAAGCGCAGCAGCGGGCCCGGGAACTGCGCGTTGTATGCAGTCATCGAGATGAAGCGTTTGGGAGCTATCTCCACGACTGAGTCCTTGATGTGCAGCGCGTAGTCGGGAGTGGCGGATTCTGTCTGGGTGGCCAGGGCGCTGCGGGCGACCACCGGTGAGACTATGAATGTTCCGGCCGCGAGGCCCGTTGCTTTAAGAAATTGGCGGCGTGACAACGCGACGTTGTTCATTGGATGTACCTCACGTGAGCCTCAGCATGCAGCTCACGGCGTGCTCGAGCGGCGGCGAGCATCGAGAGTCCAGCTTCCTCCACCGTCGAAGAGCAGAAAGATCAGGCAGCAGAGCATTGCGAAGTCAGTCCGCGCGTCGCTCGCCATGTACCAGAATCCCTGGTTGGGCCTGAATAACTCGGGGATCTTTGTCGTCGCGATTGCGGTTGAGATCACGACGAGAAGCGGGAGCGCGGCAAGTCTTGTCCAGAGACCGAGCAGCACCAAAGAGCTGCAGACAATCTCGACGGCACCGACAAAGTGAGCGGTGAAGTAAGGATGTGGAAATCCTATTTTTGCGAATCGAACCACGCCCATAGCGGGATCGGTGTATTTCAGGATGCCCTGGGTGAGAAAAATCAATCCCACGGCGAGGCGAATGAGCAAAGTGGTTGCGGTGCCTTGAGCGCGTCCAAAGAAGAATCGTGCGAGAGATCTCATGTCGCATTCCAAATTTTAGCTGTCTTCACGGCGATCCATTTGTCTTTTTTCTTTTTGAGCAGCACGACGTAGCCGGTGCCACAGAGCATCCCACATGAGTTTCCTACATAGACGAGCGCCTCGTTGTGTGAATGCGTTGAATCCGATTGCCGACACGATCGTAAAACCGGCGGCGTTCGGATATTTCTGTGCGAAGTCCTTCCACGGATCGGTATTTTTCGAGAAGAGTTCGTCCCGTTCTTTCGGACTCACGAAGACGACGCCAGTGGTGATCCCTGGATTTGCGGCCAGGTCGCAGCTGAGTTTTGCCTTCGAGTCAAAGTCAGCCTTAGTTGCGGGGTTGGTCAGATCGAGCAGTTCCGTTCGATCCGGTTTTGCTAGCGAGCTAAAGGCAGCCAGCGCCGGCGGGTAGGCAGAGGAGGTTTGGGAAAGAAGTACGATTTGACGTTTGTCGTCGCTGTCTTTGAGGACCACCTTGGTTAGCGCCGCAGAATAAATGGCGGCGTCGTCCGGCGACGGCGTGCAGATTGCTGGCGCAGAATCGACGGCGGCGTCGGGCGGCTTTTGCGCCCGGCACGGCGAGGGAACCGGAAGAATGCTGACTGCTAACATGCAAATTAGAAGCAAAGATCTGGGATGACGGGTGTGGTGCATGCCGGGGTGGCGACGATTCATTAGCCTGAAGAGTTCTTGGCTCACGAAACCCAGATGTTAACAAAACCAACGATCGTCCAGCGTCCGTCAACCACTCTCAGGAGAAAGAGATCGCCCATTCCGCATGTTGCGCCGCACTCGCTCACTGTGTACACGATCGCTTCATTCTTGGCGTCGTTGAATCCAATCCGAGAAAGTTGTATCACTCCGCGCCAATATTCTGGCTTGCTTGGACGATGTGCTCGATCGCTCTTGGCGTCAGTTCGATCAAGGCGGTCTTGATCCAAACGGCCGAGGTAGCACGTTCTTGATTTCTTCGCATAGAAATCGTCGCGAGTTTCGAGGCTCGCGCGGTTTAGCAGGGCCTTAGTTTTCACGTCTAGCCTAGCTTCCAAATAATCCCAGTAACCGTATTTGTCAGGCACGGTGTAGTCCTTAACCGAACCGGCTGACACTGGGTCACTCCACACTTCTGCATCCCTCAGGACCAGAGCGTAGATCGTTTGGTCTGTCGGCGTGAGGCTGCAGGGAACCGGGACCGGCTTGGGCGGAGTTTGAGACAGGCAGGAGGCGGGCACGAACAGAAGGGTCCCGAAAGTGACGATTCGGCGCCAGCGAGGCCTAGATCGTTGGTGAGCTCGAGCTAATTGTTTAAGCTTCAGCATCTTGCAGACTCGTTTGCCCCCTCGCACCGACGACAGTGAACTGTCGCCCCAGGTTGTCATTATATCGTTGGGCACCAGCATAACCGCAACTTTATGGCATGATGTGTGTTAGATACACTGTGGAGGCTATGGCCAGGACCGACGTCCAACTGATGATGGACGTGAAGGCGGGGGACTCTGCGTCCTTCGAGCTTCTATTGCAGAAGTATCGAACGCCACTGGTCAATTTCCTCTACAGAATGGTTCGGGATACGGCGACGGCGGAGGACCTGGCGCAGGAAGTTTTCCTGCGGATTTATCGCGCGCGCAAAGATTATTTCGCGGGCGCGAAGTTCACCACCTGGCTTTTCCGCATTGCCACGAACCTGGCGCTGAATTCGATTCGCGACAATCGCCACCAGCGGATGGAAGTTTCGATTGACGCTCCTGCCGATGAAGATGAGGCGCCGATTCAAGTGCCCACGCGAGAGATGCGAATCGACGAGCACATGATCGAACGCGACCGCGCCGCATTTATCCGCCGCACGATCCAGGCGCTGCCGGAAAAGCAACGCGCGGCAGTGCTGCTGCATAAGTATGAAGAGATGGATTACGGAGAGATTGCGAAAGTTCTGGAATGCTCGGAGAGCGCGTTGAAATCGCTTTTGTTTCGCGCTTACGAGACCCTGCGAATCGAACTGGCTCCGCTGATGGCGCAGCAGCCGGTAGGGAATCGCGCAGGGGAAGGAAGGCTGTGATGAAGTGCGAAGACGTTTCAAAAGAGCTGATTGCGTACCTGGACCGCCGGGCGAATTCGGCTGAGCGGACGGAGGTAGAGGATCACCTGGCGAGTTGTGCTGGGTGCCGGATGCGCGCTGAGGAGTTCCGCAAAGTGTGGAACGTGCTGGACGAGATGCCGATCGAGGCGCCGTCGTTGGGATTCGATGCGCGCATGCGGCAGCGGATTGCGGATGAGCCGCGCCCGGGTTGGTTCGGGTGGTTTGTGCCGCAGCCGCGGCTGGCGCTTTCGATGGCGTTGCTGGTTGCGCTGTGCGTGTGGGTGTCGCGAATGCCGCGCGATTATTCGACGACGGCAACGATGCCGGCTCCGGTTACGGAGCAGCAGCAGTATCAGGTGATCGAGAATCTGGGCGTGCTGGAGAATTACGACGTGCTGTCGAAATTCGATGCGCTGTCGGAGTTGCCGGTGCCTGCGGCGCCGAATAAGTCGAAGGGCGAGTTGAAGCAGGATGACACTGGAGGGATGTAGGTGCGCCGTTTCGCGCTACTGATCGCGCTGGCTTGCTGCCTGATTGGCGTGGCGGCGCAGCCTGCCTCGGCGCAGCAAGGCCAATGGGCTGCGGCGCGGCAGCAGAGGCGCGCGATGATGCGAGCGCGGAGGCAAGCGGCAGCGCGCGCCTATGGGGCGCAAGCGCATCCGCCGGCTCAGCGCGCGAATGGGCAGGCGGGCGCAGCGGCGCATCCACCTGCGACCTCAACGAGCGCCAATTCAGGTGGGCCGCGTCCGAATGAAACGCCGAAGACTGGGGCGGGGCCGGTTGGGAATTCGCGTGAGAAAGGCGCCGGTGCGCCGAATGCGCAAGCGAAGGGCAGCAACGGCGAGCCGAACGCGCGTGCGATGGCCGGACTGCCGCCCAAGTGGGTTGAGAATTTACGGGACAAGCCGCCTGCGGAGCAAGAGCGCTTCATGCAGAACAATGAGCGATTTCAGAATCTTCCGCCGGGACGGCAGCAGCAGGTCCGCCAGAACCTGCAGAAATGGAACAACCTCACACCTGAGGAGCGAGAGCGTATTAGAGGGGTGCGGAAACTTTCAATAATCTGTCACCGCAGCAGCGCGACTATGTAAGGAATGAACTGCTGCCGAAGTGGCAGGAGATTACGAAAGACCGTCGGCAAGTGATCAACAATCACCTGCACACGCTGCAGGGAATGAGCCCAGCAGACCGGGACAAAGCGCTGAACGACCCCAAGTTCATGCAGGGGCTGAACCCGGACGAACAGTCGATGGTGAAGAGCCTGAGCACGCTGCGCAGTGCCCCCGCGGCACAGTAATCCGATCCTCGAAGAAATTTTTTATTAACTCTTACAATACATTTCCTCCTTTTTCTATCAACCGAACAACTAGGCGTGCGATGAGCTGACTTTTCTCACCACAAGTAATTGTGGTTTTGAGCAAACGCACGCACTAGAAAACGCCGCGCACAATTCGCTTTTTCCACAAGAGAAAATTGATTTTCTCGAAGAATTTAACTTGACACGCGGAAGAACCTATCTACAATCGGGGCACAAAGTGGGAAGAAGTGGCGCAGAGTGGTAGAAGGTGTTAGGCAGTGGGCGCAGTCGGGTGGTCCTGAAGTGGCGCAATGCAGGGGTGGCAAGGCGAGTGATTCCCAGGGCGTACACGCCGGGCGACGAAGGTTTTCATGCTGCGGGGCAACTATTCGGCAACTGTGGACGAAAAGGGACGGGTGAAGATCCCCGCCGATTTTCTGGCCGAATTGCGCAAGTCGGGCAAGAAATTCTACGTCACGAGTTCAAGCGGCGAGTACGCGAGGATCTATCCCATGAAGGCGTGGGAAGAGATCGAGAAAAAACTCGCGAAGCAATCCTCTTACAACCGGGCGAAGCAAAAGTTTTTAGCACGGGCCAATTACTACGGTCAGCTGGTCGAGGTGGATGGGCAGGGGCGCATTCTAATTCCACCGGTACTGAGGGAGTCGGCGCAGATGAAGGGCGAGGTCGATATTCAAGGCCAGCTCACTTATCTGGAAGTATGGAATCACGCGCGATTCCTCGAACAACTGAATCGTAATCCCATCACGGCGGAAGACGAAAAGGTACTGGAAGATCTGGGCATCTAGCTTTTGAGCGTTCTGCATATACCGGTCCTGCTGAAGGAAGTTGTGGACTGGCTGCAGATTCGGCCCGAGGGCACGTATCTGGATGCCACCGTTGGCACCGGCGGGCATGCCATTGCGATCGCCGAGCGGCTGACGACGGGGCGTTTGGTGGGGATGGATCGCGATCCGCAGGCATTGGAAATTGCGCGGGAGCGATTGAAGGCGCACGAGCGGCGGGTGAGTCTGGTGCACGCAGAGTTTTCGAAGATCGGCGAAGTGGCGGCGAATTTGAACCTGCCTCCGTTCGACGGAGTGATTGCCGATCTGGGGATTTCGAGTTTGGAGCTGGACAGCCCTGAGCGCGGATTTTCATTCCGCTGGGCGGCGCCGTTGAACATGCGCATGAATCCCGACGATGCGCTGACGGCAGACGAGATTGTGAATTACTGGCCGGAGAAAGAGCTGGCCGATCTCCTCTATCAGAAGGCGGAGGAGAGAGATTCACGAAGAATCGCCAGAGCAATCGTTCGAGCGCGGCCGATCCGCGATACCGAACATCTGGCAACGATTGTGGCAGGGGTTCGAAAAGCAAGGGGAAGGCAGAGACTGCAACCCGCGACAAAAACGTTTCTGGCGCTGCGGATAGCGGTGAATCGAGAGTCGGAGGAACTCGGGCAGTTTCTTTCGCGGACCCCTGCCACTTTGAATTCTGAGGGACGGTGGATCGTCCTCAGTTATCACTCACTCGAAGATCGTCTCGTCAAACACGCCTTTCAGGACCTGGCCCGCGAAGGCAGTTTTCAGGTGCTCACCAAAAAAGTGATTCAGCCTGGCGACGAAGAGATTCGAACGAATCCGCGAGCGCGCAGCGCAAAGATGCGCGTGGCGGAGAAATTGTCGCCGGCGGAGATTCTGACGGCTGGGAGCGGGTCATGACGCATTCTCATACAACGCAATACCACACAGTGAAGCGCATTGATAATTCGAGGCTGGCGCGGCCGACGCCCAAGGCGAGGCTGAATGATTGCTGGCGGACGGTGGCGATTGGCGCGGCGATGGCGGCGTGTCTGCTGAGCTATGCCTGGCAGCATTTTGAGTGCATTCAGATTCACTATCAGCTTGAACAGCTGCAGACGGCGCGGGCGCAGGCGCTCGAGCTGAACCAGCAGCTGCATGTGGAAGATGCCACGTTGCACGCACCGGGGCGCATTGACACTTATGCGCGGAAGCATCTGGGTTTGACGGTGGCGGCGCCGGGGCAGCAGAGTTCGGCGGATGCGAGCGATGCGGTGGTGGCGCAGGCGCGGGCTGGCGGGCAGGTTGTGCGGCCTTAGCGGGTTACCGACTCGCCGCAGAGATTTCATTTCGAGATTTGTGAGAGGCAACACCGACGGGTTCGCGCGGAACTTCGGTGACGCAACTGCGAAGGCCGCGGCAAAGCTTCAGACAGGGTAGAACGGAATCCATGGAGCAACGCAGGCCGCGTCTCCGCTGGTTAATTGTTTGGGTGTTCGCAGTGGTTTGGATGGCGATTGTCGTCGGGCGCCTCAGTTACCTTCAGTTGTTCTGCTACGGCGAGTACTTCACCAAGGCTCAGCACCAACAGCAGCGAGTTTTTGAAATCAGCCCGAAGCGCGGCGTGATTTATGACCGCAAAGGCCGGGAGCTGGCGATCAGCCTGCCGATGGATTCCGTTTTCGGCGACCCGGCGGAAATCACCGACGCGGAAATGATCGCCCGACTGCTGGCTCCTGCGCTGGGCATGCCGGCCGACGACCTGGAAACGAAAATTCGCGAAGCGCACACGCCGGTGCGGCTGGCGAAGAAGCTCTCGCCTGAAACCGTGCAGCGAATTCAGGACATGAATCTGCGCGG
The DNA here is from genome assembly GCA_963790945.1 of uncultured Acidobacteriota bacterium. GTDB lineage: Bacteria > Acidobacteriota > Terriglobia > Acidiferrales > UBA7541 > Palsa-295. Next base: position 165,691 of record CAWBRH010000005.1, on the reverse strand, counting down.
CGTTTTCTTTCAGAAAGAAAATCGCCGCGTGTATCCGCAGCACGAACTGGCGGCCCACGTTCTGGGCTACGTGGACGTGGATGAGAAGGGCAACGGAGGCATCGAGTACTCGCTCGACAAGCAGATTCGCGGGCGTCCCGGGAAGATGATGGTGATGGCGGACGGGCGGCGGCGCTGGTACGACCGCACGGAATCCGCGGCCGATCCGGGCGCGAGTGTGGTGCTCACCATCGATCAAACGATTCAGTACATCGCCGAGAAGGAACTCGAACGGGCGATCGAAGAGACACACGCGAACAACGGAACGGTGGTGGTGCAGGACCCCAATACCGGGCAACTGCTTGCTGTCGCGGTGCGGCCGACATTCGATCCAAATAATCCGGGGAGTTTTCCGGATGAGGTGCGGATGGACCGCGCGGTATCTGCTGCTTACGAACCTGGCTCGACTTTCAAAGTGGTAACGATGACAGGTGCGATTGAAAATGGAGCGGCGCGGCCGTCGGACCTGGTGGATTGCCAGATGGGCTCGATACTGGTGGCGGGCCGGTTGATTCACGACTGGCATCCGTTTGGCGTGCTGAGCGTGCAGGAAGTTCTGGCGCATTCGAGCGACGTGGGTTCCATCAAGGTGGCGCTGAGGCTGGGCGCGCCGAAGTTTTACGAAACGATGCGAGCGTTTGGGGTTGGCCAGCTAACCGGGATCGAGCTGCCAGGCGAAAATCGCGGACTGTTGCGACCGCTTGAGAATTGGACGGCGAGTTCGATTGGATCGCTGGCGATTGGGCAGGAAGTGAGCGTTACGCCGGTGCAGATTGTGTCGGCGATTTCGGCGATTGCGAACGGCGGCACATTGTATCGGCCGCGCATCGTAAAAGAAGTGCGCGGCGGAACGTCCGCATACACGCGGGCGGCTGTTGAGCCGGAGCAAGTGACCGACGCAAAAACTGCTGCGACGGTGCGCGAGATGATGGAGACGGTGATTCTGGAAGGTACCGGGAAGCCGGCGCAGCTTGACGGTTATACGGCGGCGGGGAAGTCTGGGACCGCGCAAAAGATTGATCCAGCGACGGGGCGATATTCGCCGAACCAATACAATTCATCGTTTGTGGGATTTGCGCCGGTGAACGAGCCGGCTGTGACGATTCTTGTGGTGCTCGATTCGCCAGTTGGTGCGCACCATGGCGGCGAGGTTGGCGGGCCCGTTTTCAAGCGCGTCGCCGAGCAGGTGCTTACGTATCTTGACGTGCCGCGCGATGTGCCTTCGACATCGGACGTGCAGACCGCGAAGAACAGCGATGAGGTGCGGCCGCAGCCGGTGGAGATCGGGGCTGAGGCCGCGACCGCGATGATGACAACGGCGCGGTCGGCGAGGCAGTCGCCGATAGCGCCGCGAAGGTCGACAAGAGCGGTGCGACGAAGCCGGGCGCGCCGACGATCGCGTTTGGAAATCAGGAAGCGGTGGTGGTTCCGAACCTTGCGGGGCAGACGGTGCGAAGCGTGATGGAGGCGTGTTCGCGGATTGGGCTTGTGCCCGGGCTGATTGGCAGCGGAGTTGCGTTGGAACAGTCTGTGGATGCTGGCACGCAGGTGATGCGAGGTACGCGGTTGACGGTGCGGTTCGGCAAGGCAGGGCGGCTGGTGCCTGCGTCGGTGAAGGGGGCAGGGAATTGAGTTTCGTTATGGAACGGGATCGACCCAAAGCGGGCAAAAACGGTGGTGCGAAGAGCAGCGGGAATGGGCCCACGGAAATGCAGATGGAGCTGGCGGAAATACTGGAAGGGATTGCGGGAGTTCGCGTGAGCGGGCCGACGGATCCTTCTGTGCGTTCAATTGCATACGACAGCCGCAAGGTCGAGGCGGGGGCGATGTTCTTCGCGCTGCCTGGCGAGAAAGTGGATGGGAATCAATTTGTGAGCGGCGCGATCGCACGTGGCGCGAAGGTGATCGCAAGTTCGAGCGCGCGGCCAGCGGATGTGAGCGCTGAGACTAGCTGGATTGAAATTCCGGTGGGGAAGGAACGGCGAGCGCTCGCGCAGGCGGCCGCGAATTTCTATGGACATCCGGCGGACGCGCTGAAGCTAGTGGGAATCACCGGAACGAATGGAAAGACGACGACTGCGTTTCTGGTGGATTCGATTGTGCAGGCTGCGGGATTCACGAGCGGGCTTGTGGGAACGACCGGGTACCGGACGCCGCAGGGCAGCCGCAAGGCGACGAACACGACGCCGGAGTCGCTCGATTTGCAGGAAATGTTCGCGGAAGTGCGCGACGCTGGCGGCTCTCACGCGGTGCTGGAGGTAAGTTCGCATTCGCTGGCGTTCGAGCGCGTGTGGGGCTGCCATTTTGCGGCGGCGATTTTTACGAATTTGACGCGCGATCATCTGAATTTCCACAAGACGTTTGAGGATTATTTTGCCGCCAAGCGCCGATTGTTTGAAGGAACCGGCGCCGCGGCGCCGGACGTTGCGGTGATCAATGCGGATGATTCTTATGCGACGCGGCTTGAAGGGCTTGCAAAACGAACGCTTACATACGGGCTGAAGGGCGAACCCGATCTAACGACGAAGAAATTTGCGCTGAGTTTTAAGGGCCTTGAGTTTACTGCGCAGACTCCTGCGGGGAAGATCGAGGTGCGCTCGCCGCTTGTGGGGCGAATTAATGTTTACAACATTCTGGCGGCGATTGGCGCCGCGATCGCGCTCGAAATTCCGAATGCGAAAATCGAAGAGGGAATTGCGAATCTGGCACTTGTACCGGGGCGGTTTCAGCAGATTGACGAAGGGCAGCCGTTCTACGTGGTGGTGGATTATGCGCATGCAGACGACGCGATGCGCAATCTGATTACGACCGCGCGCGAATTGAATCCGTCTGGACGCATCATCACGCTTTTTGGCGCGGGGGAGAGCGGGACCGCTCGACTCGGCCGCTGATGGGCGAGGCGGCGGGGTCGTTGAGCGACCTGGTGATTCTGACCAGCGACAATCCGCGAACGGAAGATCCCTTGCGCATCATCAACGACGTGGTGGTGGGATTGCAGAAGGTAAACGGGAACTACCGGATCGAGCAGGATCGCGAGACGGCGCTGGGAATGGCCTTTGACGAAGCGCGCGCGGGAGACATTGTGCTGCTGGCGGGCAAGGGCCACGAGAACACGCAGATTTTGCGCGATCGCACGTTTGAGTTTGACGATCGCGAGAAGGCGCGCGAAATTTTGCGAAGCAAAGGCTTTTCGAAGCAGCCGGCGAAGAAGTAGAAGCAATTTCGTATCCTGAGAGCTTGCGCTTGAAATTGAAGCAGAGCCCGTTGGAGACCGAATGCGGTGGCGAGTGGCGGAAGTGGCTGAAGCGCTGGGTGTCCCGGTGCCCGCGGGTCTCGACCCCGTGGCCGGGGTGGCCGGCGTGTCGATTGATTCACGCACTGTTCAGCCCGGAGAACTGTTTATCGCCATACGCGGTCCGCGTCACGATGGACACGGTTTTATTGCCGGGGCATTGGCTGGTGGAGCGGCGGCCGGGGTGGTGGCGAGCGAACGAGCATCGGAATACGCGGCGGAAATTCGCGCAAAACTTTTTGTTGTCGACGACACGCTCGACGGACTGCACCGCCTGGCCGCGCGCGCTTGCGATCGGTGGCGGAAGGCGAAACCGGGACGAAAGATCGGGGGCGTGGCGGGGTCAATCGGTAAGACCACCACAAAAGAAATTCTGGCGGCGCTCGTGGGCGCGCGGTTCCGCGTTCTGAAGACGCAGGGAAATTTGAACAACGAGTACGGGCTGCCGCTGACGCTGCTGGGGCTGAGCGACGAATACGATGCGGCGATTATCGAGATGGGGATGTCGCATCGCGGGGAGTTGGCGCGGCTGGCGCAGATTGCGCGGCCCGATGTGGGCGTGATTACGCGCGTGGCGGTGGAGCATCTGGAATTTTTCGCCTCGGTTGACGAGATTGCGCTGGCCGAGCGCGAGCTGATTGAAAATCTCGCATGGCCCAGCGCCACTGCTGTTCTCAACGCGGACGACGAGCGCGTAGCGCGCTTTTCGGAAGTGGCGCTCGGACCGGTGATTTGGTTCGGTGCTTCGCAGCGCGCGGAATTTCGCGCGGAGAATATTGAAGAGCGGGGGGTCGAAGGATCGGCGTTTGATTTCGTAACGCCTGCGGGACGCGCGCGCCTCGAATTGCCGTTGATCGGGCGGCACAACGTAATGAACGCGGTGGCAGCGCTGGCCGCGGCGAGCGTTTGGGGAATTGGCGCGGATGATGCGCGGCGCGTGTTTCCGTCGCTTGTGCCAGCCGACAAGCGCGGTGAGGTGGTGCGATTCGAAGACGGATTTACTGTTATCAACGACTCCTACAATTCGAGTCCCACGGCGCTTGATGCGTTGGCTGCACTGCTCGCGACTACGCCCGGTTATCGCCGGCGAATTCTGGCTGCGGGCGAGATGCTGGAGCTGGGTGCGTCCGCGCCGGAATTGCATCGCGAGTGCGGAAAGTACGCCGCAGCGCTCGAGAAGATTGATTGGATCTTCGGCGTGCAGGGCAATGCCGCGGAATTGGTTCGGGCAGCCATTGAAGCAGGGCATCCGAAAGAGCGAGCGCGGTTTTTCGAAAATTCGGGGGAGGCGGCGAAATTTATCGGCGGGTTCATCGAGCGCGGCGATTTGCTTTTGTTAAAGGGTTCGCGCGGCGTGCGCATGGAGAAAATTCTCGAGACGATCGAGGCCGGGCACAATCGAGTCGTTTCGAAATCGAGCGGAGAGCGAGTGGAAGCAGGACAAAAGGTGAAGAGCTGAAATGCTCTACTACCTTTTCTTTTATGTGCTGCGCCCTTATTTCAGCCCGCTGAACGTTTTTCGCTATATCACCGTTCGCACTGCGGTCGCGAGCCTTACGGCGCTTCTGATTTCGCTTCTGCTCGGGCCGTGGGTGATTGACCGGCTCCGCGATTTGCAAGTGAAACAATTTATTCGTGAGGAGGGGCCGAAAGGGCATCAGAAAAAGGCCGGCACGCCGACGATGGGAGGAGTGTTGATCGTTGCCGCGATCGTGATTCCCACGCTGCTGTGGGCCGACCTGCGAAATTTGTACGTTTTGCTTGCAGTGGGCGCGACCGTTTCCTTTGGGACGATTGGATTCATCGACGATTACAACAAAGTGGTGAAGCGAGCGAAATCATGGGACTGCGGCCGAGCGTGAAATTTTTTTATCAGGTGCTGACGTGCGCGGGTGTCGGCGCGGTGCTGCTCACCCTGCAAGCGCATGGGAGCGTATTCAACGCAACTGAGCGTGCCTTTCGACAAGAGGCTGCATCCCGACTTGGTGATCGACTCGCTGCTCACGCACCAGTACATCTGGCCGCTGGCTTTTGTGCCATTCATTTTGTTTCTCGTGCTGGTGATTGTGGGCTGCTCGAATGCGGTGATCTTACGGATGGACTGGACGGGCTTGCGATCGGATGCGTGCTGGTTTCGTCCGCGGCGCTGACGGTGCTGACTTACATTTCAAGCCACGCGCGATTTGCGGAGTATCTGGAAATTCAGAAGATCCCCGATGCGGGCGATCTCGTGATTTTTTGCGGGTCGGTGGTGGGCGCATCGCTTGGATTCCTTTGGTACAACGCGCATCCGGCGGAGATGTTCATGGGAGATGTGGGTTCGCTCGCGCTGGGAGGCGCGATTGGAACGGTGGCCGTGATCATCAAGCAGGAAATTCTGCTGCTGTCGATTGGCGGAGTTTTTGTGCTGGAAGCGCTGTCGGTGATCATCCAGGTAGGGTCATTCAAGCTCACGGGAAAGCGCGTGTTCCGCATGGCTCCGCTGCATCATCATTTTGAACTGATTGGGTGGAGCGAAACGAAAATCATCGTGCGGTTCTGGATTGCGGCGCTGGTTTTTGCGCTATTTTCGCTGACGACTTTGAAATTGAGGTAGCGACTGGTGAGACCGGGATTCGACCTCGAAGGAAAACGCGTGCTGGTGGTGGGGCTTGCGCGCACGGGTGTGGCGACGGCGCTTTTCTGCGCGGGATACGGCGCGATTGTGGCTGCGACGGATGTAAAGCCCGAGGAGGAGTTGCGCGAAGTGGTTGCGAAGCTTCGTGCGGCGGGTGTGGCGCTTGCACTTGGTCCGGAAGCGGCAGTGGATCTCACCGGACGGATTTGATTGTCGTCAGCCCCGGCGTGCCGGCGAAGATCGCGCTGCTCGAGAATGGCGCGCGCGCAGGGAATTCCGGTTTGGAGCGAGATCGAACTGGCTTGGCGATTTCTGCGCGGCAAACTCATTGCGATCACAGGGTCGAACGGCAAGACGACGACGACTTCGCTCGTGGCGCACATATTGAAGACGGCGAACATTCCGACGCTCGTCGGAGGAAACATCGGGACGCCGCTGCTCGCGCGCGTCGATTCGTCGATGGATTCGACCGTGACAGTTGCAGAAATCAGCAGCTTTCAACTGGAAGCGATTGAAGCGTTTCGTCCTGAAATTGGCGTGCTGCTGAACCTCACTCCCGATCATCTCGACCGGCATGAGATCGTTCGAAGCAATACGCAGCGGCGAAAATGCGGATGTTCGAAAACCAACTCGAGCGCGACTTCGCGATTTTGAACGCTGACGATCCCGAGGTGACGCGGCGAATGCCGTCGCGCCCGCATATTTATTGGTTCAGTAGAAAGAAGCGAGTCGCGCAAGGCAGCTTTCGTGATGGATGGTCAAATCGTTTTTCGCATTGAGGGTTCGGAAAACCCGCTGCTGAGGCGTCGAGGATATTCCGTTAAAGGGTGAGCATAACGTAGAGAACGTACTGGCTGCGTGTACTGCTGCGTCTCTGGCTGGAGCGGACGCGGCTTCCATCGCGAATGGAGTGAAAACATTTCAGGGCAGTTGAACACCGGCTCGAATTTGTTGCCGAGCTGAATGGCGTCGCTTTCTACAACGATTCGAAGGCGACGAATGTGGACGCTACGGTGAAAGCAATCGAGTCGTTTCCGGGATCGCTGATCGTGATTCTTGGCGGCAAGGACAAAGGCACAGGTTATGCCGAGCTTCGCGAGCCGCTCCGGCAACGGGCGCGGCTGGTTTTACTGATCGGCGCGGCTGCAGAGAAAATCGCCGCGCCAACTGGAAGGCGCCGTTCCGATGGAGCATGCGGGGACGATTGGCCGTGCCGTGGAGATCGCTGCGAATCGCGCGAAGCCCGGAGATGTTGTGCTACTCGCCCCGGCGTGCGCCAGTTTCGATCAGTTCGAAAATTACGAGCATCGCGGCCGCCTTTTCAAGGAGCTTGTTGCAAAGCTCGGGCGCGGATCGGGCGGCGGCACAGCCAATATGGCGGCTGTTGAAATCCATCTCGAGAAAGGTTGCCAACGATGCCACGTAATTTGCAACCGGACCGGCAACTGTTTGGCGTAACGCTGGCGCTGTGCTTTATCGGCGCTGTGATGGTATTCAGCGCGTCGGCGGTGACGGCGGGCCAGCAATACGGCAATGGTTACACGTTTCTGCTGCGGCAAGTTTCTTTGGATTGCGATCGGAATTGCGGGGATGTTCTGGCTGATGAATACGGACTATCGAAAGCTGCGCCAGCCGCGCGTGATTTTCACGGCGCTTTCTGTGACGCTGCTGCTTTTGATCGCCGTGCTTTTTCTCGATCGCTCGCACGCAACGCATCGCTGGATCCGGTTGGGGCCGGCGAGCTTTCAGCCGTCGGAGCTGGCCAAGCTGGTGGTGATTTTTTTTCTGGCGTGGTTTCTCGAAATTCGACGAGAAACCTCGCGGATTCGGCATCAATGATCCTTTGCATTCGCTGCTGCCCGCGCTGGGAACCGTGCTGGTGATGGCGGCGCTGGTGCTTGCCGAGCCTGACATGGGCACGGCGTGCATGATTTTCATGATCGCGTTTGTGATGCTTTATGTTTCCGGGCTTTCGCTGCGTTACATCTTTGCCACCGGCCTGGCTGCGATTCCGGCAATTTATCTGTTGATCGTACGTGTACCCTATCGCTACGAACGCGCCAAGTCATTCTTTTCGCCGGGCGCTGACCCGCAAGGGCACGGGTTCCAACTATTGCAGTCGCTCATCGCAGTGGGCTCGGGCGGATTTTCGGGAGTGGGCTTGATGGAAAGCCGGCAGAAGCTTTTTTTTCTCCCTGAGGCGCACACGGACTTCATCTTCGCGATCATTTGTGAAGAGCTCGGATACATTGGAGCGGTTATCGTGCTTCTGCTGTTCGCTATGTACGGCTGGCGGGGATTCGTGGCGGCGATGAAAGCGCCTGACGAATTTGGACGGCTTTTGGCGCTGGGCATCACGACGATGGTGGTTGGCCAGGCCATGGTGAACCTGAGCGTCGTGCTCGGACTGATGCCGACGAAAGGAATTCCGCTGCCGTTCGTAAGCTACGGCGGCTCGAGTTTGCTCGGCATGCTGCTGGCCACCGGAGTGCTGTTAAACATCAGCCAGCACGCGGACGAAAGTGAGTGAGCGCAGCGGTAAAAGAGTTGCTGGTGGCGGGCGGCGGCACTGGCGGACACGTCTTTCCGGCGATAGCCATCGCGCGCGAGTGGCTCCGTCGCGGATATTCGGAATCGGAAACGGATTCTCGAGGGGAACGGCGAGTGGTGATTGTGGGAACCGAACGCGGGCTTGAATCAAAACTGGTGCCTCAGGCCGGGCTGCCGCTGGAGACAATCCGAGCAGCGGGACTCAAAGGCATGAGCGGCGCCAAATTGATACGCAATGCAGCGCTATTGCCGCTGGGCATGTTGGATTCCGCAGCGATTTTGCGGCGGCACCGTTTCTCGGCCGCATTCGGAGTAGGAGGCTACGCGTCGGGGCCGATGATGCTGCTTGCGACGCTCAGCGCGATTCCCACCGTGGTATTCGAGCCGAATGTCGAGCCGGGATTTACAAACCGAGTGCTCGCGAACATGGCAACACGAGTAGCGGTTGCGCACCAGGAGACGGCTGCAAAGCTAGGCCGCCGAGCGATTCTTACAGGCTGCCCGATACGCCCGGAGTTCTTTTCCGTCCCGCGGAAGGAGCGTCGGTCTCCGTTCACGATCCTTATCACCGGCGGAAGCCGAGGCGCGCTGCCCATCAACCGCGCCGTGGTCGACTCGCTCGACCTCTTAGTACCACGAAAAAATCAGCTTTTCATCGTGCATCAGACGGGCGAAGCCGACTATAATGCCGTGCGCGTGGCGTATGCGAAACGCGAATTCAAGGCCGAGGTCCTACCCTTCATCGAGAATATGGCGGAGCGGTTTGCCCAGGCGGACTTGATCGTCTGCCGTTCGGGTGCGATCACTGTCGCAGAAATATCTGCCGCAGGACGCGCCGCCATCTTTATCCCCTTCGGAGCCGCCACCGACGCGCATCAGATGCGCAATGCGGAGGCAATGCAGAACGCAGGGGCGGCCCGCCTGATCCCGCAGCCCGAATTAACGCCCGAACGATTAACCGGCGAAATTTTCTCCCTCCTCGACCAGCCCCGGAGAATTTCGGAAATGGAAGACCGCGCGCTTGCGCTGGCGAAGCCGCGCGCCGTGGAAGATATTGTGGACCTGCTCGAAGAGGTGTCGCGGCCATGATGGTCACGTTCCGCAATTTTCAGCGCATCCATCTCGTCGGAATCGGCGGGAGCGGGATGAGCGGCATCGCGGAAGTGCTGCTGTCGAGCGGCTACGCGGTGTCGGGGTCGGATTTGAAAGCGACGCCAATAACTTCGCGGCTCGAAAAGTTGGGCGCAAAGATTTACGAAGGGCATCAGCCGGCGAATGTGCACGGGGCGCATGTGGTGGTGATTTCTTCGGCCGTTCGGCCGGACAACGTGGAAGTGGTCGAAGCGCACCGGCTGAAGATTCCGGTGATTCCGCGGGCGGAAATGCTGGCGGAACTGATGCGGCTGAAGTACGGAATTGCCGTGGCGGGAGCGCACGGGAAGACGACCACGACTTCGATGGTCGCGTCGGTTCTTGCGGCCGCGGGACTCGACCCGACGTTTGTTGTGGGCGGGCGCGTGAATCACGCGGGGTCGAACGCGCGCGTTGGGCAGGGCGATTACATGGTGGTGGAGGCGGATGAGAGCGACCGCTCGTTTCTGCTGCTGGCGCCGGTGGTTGCGGTGGTTACGACAATCGACCGCGAGCATCTCGACCAGTACCACTCGCTCGAAGAAATTCAGAGCGTGTTTTTGGAATTCGTGAACCGGGTACCCTTTTACGGGTCCGTGATTTTGTGCCTCGATGAGCCGAACGTGCAGGCGATGCTTCCTTCTGTGAAGCGTCCGGTGATTACCTATGGCACTACGAGCCAGGCGGACCTTGTGATCAGCGATGTGAAACTCAAGGGGCTCGCGAGCGAATTCCGGCTTAGCTATCGCAGCGAGGATCTGGGAATTTTCAATCTTCCGTCGCCGCCGGGAATTCACAATGTGCGCAATGCCGCTGCTGCGGCTGCCGTGGCGCTGTCGTTGAATGTGCCGGCGGATCTGATTCGAGCGGGGCTAGAGAAATTCTCAGGTGTCGGCCGGCGATTTGAGGTTAAGGGCGTGTATGCCGGGGTCACGCTGATTGACGATTACGGCCATCATCCCGCCGAGATTCGCGCCACGCTTGAAGCGGCTCGCGGATGCGGGTACAAGCGTCTGCTGGTTTTGTTTCAGCCGCACCGCTACACGCGGACGCAATTTCTCTGGGACGATTTTTGCCGCGCGTTCAATGACGCGGATGTTCTAGTGCTCACGGAAATTTACGCGGCGAGCGAGCATCCGATTGAGGGCATCACCGGCGAGCGGCTAGCGGAAGCAATCAGCGCGGCGGGGCACAAGAATGTGGTGTTTACGAGCACGATGCAGGCGGGTCTGGAGTTCATGCTGCGTGAAGCGCGGCCGGGCGATGCGATTCTGACGATTGGGGCGGGTAGCGTGGGCCGCGTTCTCGATCAGCTCGCGATGCTACTGGGGACACAGGTTTCGAGTTCGCATGCGGATTAACGACAGCGCGATTGTCGAGCGGTTGAAAGAATTGGGAGTTGAAGTGCGCCCGGCCGTGTCGCTGAAGGAAAAAACGTCGCTCGCGATCGGCGGCGTCACTGACGAACTGCTGCTGCACCGCTACGACACGATTCCGGCCGTGATGCGTTTGCTGGCCGAAGCGAAGATTCCGCACCGTTTCCTTGGCGGCGGCACGAACGTGTTGATTCCGGATGGCGAACTGCCGTGGGTGGTGCTGCACCTTCCGGCAGCGCATCCGGGAATGCGCGTGGAAGGGAACGCGGCGTTTGTGGATGCATCGGCCGATCTGGGCGGCATGGTCACGTTCTGCGCGAAGCACGATCTGGGCGGCATGGAAGGGCTGATCGGTGTTCCGGGAAGCGTGGGCGGGGCGCTGCGGATGAATGCAGGCGCGTATGGGACTCAAATCGGGCCGTGGGTGCGCGAAGTGGAGCTGTACCGCGCTGCGAGCGGCGAAGTGGAGACTGTGCGCGGCAACGACATTCGCTTCGACTATCGCCATACATCCTTTGCAGACGACGACGTGATGCTGCGCGTGAAGCTCGAGCTGCCGTCGAAACCGTACAAGGAAATTCTGGCGGGCATCAAAGTTTGTAATGAGAAGCGCCGCGCCAGTCAGCCGCTGAATCAGAAAAGCGCTGGCTGCATTTTCAAGAATCCTCCGGGCGGCTCGGCGGGACGGATGATAGACGAATTGAAATTGAAAGGCCATCGGGTGGGCGATGCGGTGGTGAGCGACCGCCACGCGAATTTTTTTGTGAACCTGGCCAATGCAACTTGCGACGACATGCGCCGTTTGATTGACGACGTGCGCGAGCGCGTGCGCGCCGCCTACGGAGTGGAGCTCGAGAACGAGGTGATTTTCTGGCGAAACTGAGGGCCATGGACGCGGAGGTTTACCCGCAGGAAGTTCTGGCGGACGAAGAGCCGAAGTATCTCCGGCGGCAGAAGCCGCTTGAGATCAAGCGGCGGAAGTTCGGCCGGAAAGCCTGGATGACGTATCTGCGCGTGTCGCTGTGGATCCTGGCCGCTCTCGCGCTGGCAGGCATGGCGTACGTCGGCGAAAATTTCCTGTTTCACGCTCCCGCGATGGCGCTGCTGAAGCCCGACCAGGTTCACATCACAGGCAACCACTACGTGCAACCCGCGAATGTGCTGGGAATTTTTGCCGCCGACCGCAATCACAGCGTGTTGCGCATTCCGCTGGACCAACGCCGAAAGCAAATTGAATCGCTGCCCTGGGTGGAACAGGCCGCGGTGCGTCGCGCGCTTCCCAATCGAATTGAAGTTGACATCACCGAGCGTACGCCGATCGCATTTTTGCGCGATGGCAGCGAGATGAGCCTCGTCGACGCGTACGGAATGATTCTCGAGCGGCCGTTGAAAGGGGATTTTCATTTTCCGGTGGTGAGCGGCGTTAGCTCCGAAATGCCGACCGACGAGCGCGAGAAGCGCATGGAACTCTTCGCCGGATTTGTTCAGGCGATTCAAGCGGCGCATCCGGGAGCAACGGAGCAAGTGAGCGAAGTGGACCTATCCGACGCCGAAGATTTGCGCGCGACTCTTACAGGCCTTCCGGGTAGAAGTTTGCCGGGCGGCGTGACGAGCGGCGATTGGGGCCAGACCGAAAGTCCGTTGCTGGTGCATTTCGGCGATAGCGATTTCGAAGGCAAGTACCGCACGCTGCTGGAGAACATCGGCCAGTGGCGCGCTGCGGCGGGGCGAGTGGAGTCGGTCGACCTGCGATTCAGCCGCGAGGCGGTGGTGAATCCTGAGAACGCCGGCGCTGGGCAGCAGGCTCCGGTGCATACGCCTGCGCCGTCGCAGAGGAAGCCCGCAGCGAAATCGGCGAAAAAAATGGCGCAGCATCGCGACAAGAAACATTTGGCAAAGAAGTCGGTGTAAGCGCGCGGCTGTAAATCGGGCGCGTGAAAGCAAGGAGCGGCGGAATTGGCGAAGAAAGACCGTTATGTGGTGGCGCTTGATGTGGGCAGCACGAAAACCTGCGCGCTGATCGGCGAAATGGAAGAAGAGGGCGGCGCGAAGTTTGCAGCCCTCGGCGCGGCGGAATCGAAGGGCTGGCGCAAAGGCCAGATTGTGAATCTGGAGCTGGCGGTCAGTTCGATCCGGCGCGCGATTGAAGAGGCCGAGGCGATTGTAAACGTGCCGGTCGAGTCGGCGCTGATCGGAGTCGCGGGAGTTCACGTGCGCGGGCTCAATAGCCGCGGCGGAATTACAGTGGGCGCGCGGCCTCGCGATATTCAGCGCGACGACGTTCGGCGCGCGATTGAAGCTGCGCGCGGCGTGTCGCTGCCGGAAGATCGCGAAGTGCTGCATGTGCTGCCGCAGGAATTTTTCCTCGACCGGCAGGACAACATCCGCGATGCGATTGGCATGGTGGGCATTCGCCTGGAAGCGAACGTGCACATCGTCACCGCCTCCGGCTCGGCGACTCAGAATATCGTTACCGCCGTAAATCGCGCCGGCGTGCGCGTGGACGACACGGTTCTCGAGCCGTTGGCCGCTGCTGAAGCGTGCCTTACGCAGGACGAGCGCGAGCTCGGCTGCTGCCTGCTTGATATCGGCGGTGGCACGACCGATATGGTTGTTTTTACGGGTGGCGTCGTACGGCATACTACGTCGATTCCCGTCGGCGGCGATCACGTTACGAACGATCTGGCTGTGGGACTTCGCACGCCGATGCCTGAAGCCGAAAGGCTCAAGCGCGAGCACGCTTGCGCGTTTCGCGATCTGGTGAAAGAAGATTTTCCGATTGAAATCGCGAGCGTGGGCGACCGGCCGCCGCGAACCATTTTTGCGCGGATGTTGACGGACATCGCCGAACCGCGCGTACAAGAATTCCTGATGCTCGTGCGCGATGAACTGCGCCGCGCCGGACTCGAATCGCAAATTCCCGCTGGAATCATTCTCACCGGCGGCGGCGCGAAACTCCGCGGCCTGGTGGAACTGGCCGAGCACGTGTTCAAGCTTCCGGTGCGCGTGGCCGCGCCGCGAGGGCTTGCGGAGATGAGCGAAGAGGTTTCCCAGCCTGAATACTCGACGGCGGTTGGACTTGTTCTCTACGGGGCGCGGACGCGGCGCCTCGCAGGAGCGCGTCCCAACGGCTGGACGGGAAGATTGAAGGCACTTTTTGCAGGACAGTAAAAATTTCTAGCAGTGGCGAATATCTGGGGGAGGAAGCATGACGTCAAAAGAAACGGGCATGAGAGTTTCGTTCACGGAAGAGCCGCAGAATGGGGCGAAGATAAAAGTAATCGGAGCGGGAGGCGGCGGCTCGAACGCCGTCAATCGCATGATTCGGGCAAAGGTGGAGGGTGTTGAATTCATTGCCGCGAATACGGATTTGCAGGCGCTGAAGCTGTCGCAGGCGCCGGTGAAACTGCAGCTCGGCGCGAAGCTGACGAAGGGGCTTGGCGCGGGGGCGAATCCTGAGGTCGGCCGAAAGGCTGCGCTGGAAGACACGGAGAAAATCCTCGAAGCGCTCGACGGGGCGGACATGGTGTTCGTCACGGCCGGGCTCGGTGGCGGCACGGGCAGCGGCGCTGCGCCTGTGGTGGCGAATCTGGCGAGCGAACTGGGCGCTCTGACCGTGGCGGTGGTGACGAAGCCATTCGCGTTTGAAGGCAAGCGCCGCATGCAGCAGGCGGAGCAGGCGCTGACGGAACTGATCGGCTGCGTTGACACGGTGATCGTGATTCCGAACGAGCGGCTGATGGAGTGCGTGGAGCACGGGACGAGTTTCTTCGAGGCGTTCCGCATCGCTGACGATATTTTGCGCCAGGCCGTGCAGGGCATCAGCGACATCATCACGATTCCCGGAATCATCAATCGCGACTTTGCGGACGTGAAAACGATCATGTCGGGCCAGGGCTATGCGGTGATGGGCACCGCTGTTGCGACCGGGCCGAACCGCGCCATCGACGCGGCGAATCGTGCCATCAACAGTCCTCTTCTCGAAGACAATTGCATCAATGGCGCGCAGGGAATTCTGATCAACGTTACCGGCTCATCCACGCTCAGCTTGCAGGAAGTGCACGAAGCGTCGTCGATCATCCAGATGGCTGCGCACGAAAATGCCAACATCATTTTCGGCGCCGTGCAGGATGATGCGATGAAGGAATCGGTGAAGATCACCGTGATCGCTGCGGGCTTCCGTGAAGTTGCGGGGAAGAAGGCAGCGCAGAGACCGTCGTATTTGCCGAAGACGTGGGCGGCGAAGCGCGAACAGCCGCCCGCGCAGGTGGCGCCGCAGCAGACGAATGTGGTGCAGCAGGTGGCGCGGAATGTGCGCGAAGCGGCTCCGGAAATGCCGTCGGACGATCTTGACGTGCCGACGTTTTTGCGCAGGCAGGCGCAGAAGGCATAGTTATCAAACGCGAAATTCTGGGTTTTGGCGCAATGACACGCTGACGTGACAGGATCGCATGTCGTTCCGCGACATCATTCCGTTTGGATTGGCCGCGGTTGGCGGCGTTGGAGGCATGGCCAACGCCCTCGCTGGAATCGAAATTGTGGATGCACTCAACACCAATCGTCCCGTCGGCGATCAAATTCCCAATCCACCGCTGGCGTGGAATGACTTCGTTTGGTTTTCGAAAAATCCGGGATTCGGCTATTGGAGTTGTCGGCGGAGGTATCGCGAACAATTTCCGGAAGGAAAACTGGTTTCGTGGCAAAACGCAGGCTTAGTCTGGATGGTTTGTTTCTTCATAGCCGCTGCCTGCGCCTTTATAAGGGCGCGCTAAGGCGATAACGCGTCGAACTCGATGATACGCAAGATTTGCATCCGACGCGGGATTGCGGACAGATTGGTAGCGCTGGATTCGTTCCAGTCGGGGGACACTTCGAGGTTACTATTATAAATTGTATACTGACTGCGAATAAAACGCAAGCCCTGCCGTTTGTAGTGAAAAGTTGTCCAAGGTAAGGGCTGCTTGATGGACGAAATTCGGCTTGCGCGAGGCGTTGCGGCTGAGATTTTGAATCACGTGCGAGGCAATCCGCATGAGGAGTGCTGTGGATTGCTCGCGGGGCGTCACGGCGTGATCGCGCAAGCTTACCCGGCTCGAAATGCGGCGCAGCATTTGGCAACCGCCTACGAAATTGCTCCGAAAGAGCTATTTCGCATCATGCGCGAGATTCGCGCCGCCGGGCTCGAACTGCTCGGCATCTACCATTCGCATCCGAAGGGCGACAATCAGCCTTCGCCGCGTGACGTCGAGCGAGCCAATTATCCCGACGCGGCATACTTCATTCTTTCACCACGCGCAGACGCGCCTGAACCAATTCGAGCCTACTCGATTCGCGATGGCCGCTGGGCGCGACTCGAAATCAGAATTCAGAATTGAATGGAGTCGCTGGAACCCTGCCAACTCGGTCCGCTTCTGCCGCTACAAGGAAATCGCGGCGCAAACCGGCAGCTCGTTGGATGATTCGAAATTATTGTCGAGGGATGTAACACCCGGTGGGCTGCTTCTCACGCCCACGGCTTCTGGCTCGATAGGTACTTTCAAAGCGACAGCTGTGACGTCATCCTGAGGTCCTGAACCATCTGAAAAAGATCTGGCGCCTTCGAAGAGATGGTCGAGGGATTCGTCGGCTGTTTTTCGCGTGCACTCGCACCATAGCTCGCCTAAGCGGTCCCAACTGAAATCTTCGTCGCGCTGATTTCGCAATTCGTGCAGCCCGTCCGTAGCGAAGAGGACGGAATCGCCGGGCGCGAGCCGCACCGTGTACTTGTCGTAGGACGAGCCCGGAAAGACCGCCGACGGAAGGCCTCCTTCGCCGAGGCGCGAATATCTTCCGTTGGAAACGAGAACCGGGTGCGGCAGGCCTGCATTGGAAAATGTGAGTTGGCGCGTGACCGGATCGAAGAGAGCGTATAGCGTGGCGCAATAGCGTCCCGTGATGGGACGCACCAGCAGGCGCTTGTTGAGAAGGGTGAGAACGGCTGCAGTATCTTCACCTGTTTTGTTGATGCCGCGTAGGGTTCCCATCACAAGGGCGGCATACATGGCGGCTGCGAGTCCTTTTCCTACTACGTCACCCAGGTAGATGCCCACAAGTCCGTTGGGCAGTTGAAAAAAATCCGTGAAGTCGCCGCCCACTTCGGCAAATGGTGAAAAGCGAAAAGCAACTTCCACGCCCGCGGTAATCAAATTCCCGGATGGCACGAGCGAGTATTGAATTTCGCGGGCAGCTTCCTTGTCGGCCTCGTACGAACTTACGCGTGGAACCGTTTCAAGCGCCGCTTGAGTACCCATTCTGAGGAAGCTCCCCCCGGCAGCTCGCTCCTGATGTTGCGAAGGAGCACACCGCAACCGGGATACCAAAGTAATCGGCGGACGGAACGGATGTTTGAACTGAAATCAAGACTTATTGCGGTGGCAGGAAGGTGATTCATCGGGTCGGACAAGAGGCCTGTAACGCACCGGCACAGATGCGCTCTGGTGAAACATTCCTGCGCTTATCGTGGGCCCGCTGGGGTGAGCAACTGTAGAAGCGACACGCGGCGCTTAAGGGTTTGCCCGGTGAGCGTGCAGCGCGGCAGCGTTCTCAGCCTCTTCCAAACGCCGTGTATACAGCGGAAACCTCGCTGCGAGGGTGGCCACTTCGCCGCGCACTCGTTGCTCGGTGGCGGAATCGCCCAAGCGAGTGAGCACGTCGGCGATCCAGCCAGCAATCTTTTCCATTTCCGGCTCGCGCATGCCGCGCGTCGTAACGGCGGGAGTGCCCACGCGAATCCCGCCTGCCTTCATCGGGGGAAGGGGATCGAAGGGAATCGCATTTTTGTTTACGGTCATGCCGGCGCGCTCGAGAGCCAATTCGGCATCGCGCCCGGTGATTCCGCGCGAATGCATGTCGACGAGAAAGAGGTGATTGTCGGTACCGCCGGTAACGATGCGGAATCCGTGCTTCGCCAGCGCCGCGGCGAGCACGCTCGCATTGGTCACCACTTGTTTCTGATACACGCGGAATTCGGGCTCGGCCGCTTCCTTCAGGCATACGGCCTTCGCAGCGATGATGTGTTCGAGCGGGCCGCCCTGAACGCCCGGAAACGTGATGCGGTCGAGATCCTTCGCATATTTTTCGCGGCACAGAACCAGGCCGCCGCGCGGGCCCCGCAAAGTTTTGTGCGTCGTGGTAGAAACAAAATCGGCGTGTGGAACAGGACTCGGATGAATTCCCGCTGCCACGAGCCCGGCGATGTGCGCCATGTCGACGAAGAAAAGCGCGTCGGCGTCCTGGGCGATTTTTGTGATTCGCGCGAAATCAATGATGCGCGCGTACGCGCTGGCGCCCGCGACAATCATTTTCGGCTGATGTTCTCGCGCGAGCCGCTCGATTTCATCGTAGTCGATAGTTTCGGTATCTTTGGTCACGCCATACGCTACGAATTTGTACGTCTTGCCCGAAAAATTCAGAGGATGCCCGTGCGTCAGGTGGCCACCATGCGCCAGATTCATTCCCAGCACGGTTGCACCGGGCTCGAGCGCCGTCATGTAGACGGAAATATTCGCTTGCGTTCCGGAATGCGACTGCACGTTCGCGTGTTCCGCTCCGAAGAGTTGCTTGGCGCGCTCGATGGCGATGCGTTCGACGCGATCCACATTTTCGCAGCCGCCGTAGTAACGCTTGCCAGGATAGCCTTCGGCGTATTTGTTGGTGAAAACGGAGCCCATCGCTTCGAGCACCGCTTCGGAGACGAAATTCTCCGAGGCGATCAGCTCGAGCCCGGTGGCCTGCCGTCGCACTTCGTCATTCAATGCTTCGGCGACTTCGGGATCGACTGCTTCGAGCGGTCGGTTCATGCGTTTCAATTCGGGGGTTTCGTTGTGCATGGCGGGATTCAATGGATTCTATCGGAGCGATAAAGGTTTGCAAAGGAGTCTTTCGGTTAGCACGGTCGCATCCCTGCGGTGCCCGCTTTCCGTCTCAGCAGTCGTTGTTAGACATTGTTAGACATTTTCGGAGAACCTGCTGACCGGTCTTTGGCGTTTGAATCTGGATTTGGTTTTACGGGTGCCGGTGTAGCACATGAACGGCGATATCCGGCCAGAACTCCCGAAAACGTTCGTCAGCACATCTCGTCCAATGGCGTATCCGTATTTCGAGGCCATCGCGTCCGGCAGTCCGCGTGCCGCTGGGGTAGTATGCCAGGGAAATGCCTTGCGCGATGCCTCTGCCGAGAATTTCGGAGGCGTTGAAGCTATTGTGTCCCTGATAATTCGGGCGTGATCAAGATGCGGGAGGCTGGAAGATTCCGCGCTTCCAAATTCTCCCCTTGCCCAGCGTGTAGTAACGCTCGTCCTGATGGAAGATGGTCGGTAGGATGAAGATCACCCAATAGTTGCCATCGGCTTTGTCCACAAACCCGCGCCAATAATATCTTCCGTAGCCCGGCCATGCCTTGCCCTAGCTGACGATGAGCATTGGTCCATTCAGCAAAGGCGGACGTGATCCCGACAAAGATAAACGACGAGTAATCGAAACTGTTTTGGGTCGCGATCATGAATGCCTGCTTTGGTGTGGGTGGCGGTGGATGCGTCCCGGCGCTGACCGCGCGAAAGTTGGGCATGACACCCAGAATCCTTTTCGGCTGCGGCGGTGGGATATTCTGTGCCGCAGGCTTTGCAGTCTCCGACTGCTCCCCCGGAGCCTGCGCGCTGCTGGACCGCGTCGCCTGGCATTCCGTGCCCACAGCAGTCTGTTCGGTAGCCTCCACGTCTACAGCAGCTGAGACGGCAGCGCCTGAATTCGCAGCGCTCCCTCCCGAGGCAGTAGACATTGCCGCGCAGGAATCCTGTGAATCCGCGTGCACCGCAAACGGAAGCGTCTGGGCGAACGAAAATCGCCGTGCCCAAGATCATTGCCGCCGTCAGAAAAACTTTCCACAACAGTACGCAAAGCGCGACTCCCATATCCGAAATAAAAGTATGCTCTGTCTTCGATGCCTTATCACCGCATAAAGTTAGCCGGGCTCCGCCAAAGACCTGTCGTGCAGGTTCCACGACCAAGACCCGGGTTGCGAGCTTCGGTGCTCAGCTTGCGATCACGTGGGGCGTGAATCTCGCTTGCAACATTGGGTACAACATGCTGCAAGAGCTTGTGCTCGACGTCGGGCAGTGTGTTGCGCGCCGACGCGCCAGGAGAGCGGCGGCAAAGTCTCGAACCAACGTTTCCTTGGCCGTGAACGGACAATCAAATTAGGAGATGGAGTTCGCAACTCAGCCAATTGCGGCGGCCTTTAGGGTTGATTGCTCCCGGTTATGCCTTTCAGAGGGGTGTGAGCCATTAGAGTGTGTGGACCCCCGTAAGATAAATTCCTTGGCGACGTTCAGGCCCGCATAGCTCACCAGAAGATAATTGCCCATACGGAATCCGTCGGACGGCTCATAGCGTCCGGGATACCAGCCTAGCGCGGCTGTCATGGTGCCTGCATAGGGGGCTACCAGGTTACTGACCGAAAAACGATAGTGTCCATCGTCGCCGTGGCGAGTCGCAAGTGTTGACATCAGAGAATGAACCAAGCGGTGGCTGAACCGGTGCACTCACAACGATAATAGATTGTGTCTTCACGGAAGACTTCTGCCATAAGGTAACGGGCGGTTGTCGCGGTAATGTTAATTCCATAGTTGCTGGCAAAACGCTCGAAGAAAGGACCGGTGCCTCCTCCCCATTCTGGAGGAGTGCCTGACCCCGTCCCGTTGATCCGGTCACCCGAAGCTTGGTTAATGCCGGCTGCCACGGCGCTTCCGAGAATTGCATAGGGGCCGAACCCGTCGAAAATGTAGTTCCTAAACTTCTGAGCGTTTGACGGTCTTTGGTACGTCTGGCCGGGCTGGGCGTGGGTGGGAGCCGGCGATTGGGAGCTCGCAGTCGACGAGGATGAGCCTGCTCCTGAGGATGATTGCGCTTTCGCGAGTGGCGGAAAGGATCCGCAAACGAAAAATGTGAATAAGAATGCCATCACCACTCGCTGCATCTTCATTTCTATTTTCTCCTTATGGATTGGAAAGCACGCTAATTAGCCATTTCGACCGGCGTGTAGCCTACCCTAATTTTTGGCTTTTGTTCACACAAATTTCTGTCCAGGGTGCGGCCGCGGTTGGTTGACTTAGCTCATCGTCTCCCCTAACCTTTAGCGTTTATCGAAGTGCCGATTCTCCCGGTTGATGCGCCAAGATCGGCCTGAAAGAGGACTGCAAGCCCATGTCGGACCTGAAACTGCCCACGCGCGCCGAAGATTTTTCGGAGTGGTACAACCAGCTGGTGCTACGGGCGGAGATGGCAGATTATGCGCCCAGTGCGTGGTTGCATGATTGTGCGGCCGTATGGTTGGGCCTTGTGGGAGAACATTACGGCGGCGCTCGATGGCCGCTTTAAGGCTACAGGACACGTTAATGCGGCTTTTCCATTTTTGATCCCGCGTAGCTTTATCGAAAAAGAAAAATCACACGTGGCCGGATTTTCTCCGGAACTGGCCGTAGTCACGCATGGAGGCGGTGAGGAACTCGAAGAGCCGCTTGTGATCCGGCCGACTTCGGAAACGATCATTGGGCATGCCTACGCGAAGTGGATTCAGTCATACCGCGACCTACCACTGCTCATCAACCAGTGGAACAGCGTGGTTCGCTGGGAATTTCGGACCAAGCTTTTTCTGCGCACGCTCGAATTCTTCTGGCAGGAGGGCCACACCGCTCATGCCACGGCGAAGAGGGCGAGTTCGAGACGCGCCAGATGCTCGATATCTACACGGATTTTGCGGTCCGCGAAGCTGCCGTTCCGGTGATACCCGGACGCAAGTCAGAGTCGGAGCGCTTTGCCGGCGCCGATCAAACCTATTCAATCGAAGCGATGATGGGCGACGGGAGGGCCCTGCAGTCGGGAACGTCGCACAACCTCGGGCAGAATTTCGCCAAGGCTTTTGAGATCCGTTATCTCGACAAGGGCGGTGTGCTGCAACACTGCTGGACGACTTCGTGGGGGCTTTCGACCCGCTTCGTGGGCGCCATCATCATGGTTCATGGCGACGATCAGGGGCTGATTTTGCCTCCGCGTCTCGCGCCCTACCACTCGTCATCGTTCCGATTTACAAAACCGATGAGGAAAAGTCGAGCGTGCTCGAAAACGCTCACAGGCTTCTAAAGGAGCTTGTGACGCAGGCATTCGAGTGAAAATGGACGAGCGCGACGGCATGAGCCCCGGATTCAAATTCAACGACTGGGAGATGCGTGGCGTGCCGTTGAGGCTGGAACTCGGCCCCAAGGATGTCGCGAAGGGATCGGTGGTGCTGGCGCGGCGTGACCGCCCCGGAAAAGAAGGAAAATCCTTTGTGCCGCAGCAGGGCTTGCGGCCGCCGTTCGCACTTGCTCGAAGAGATTCAGAAGGCACTTTACGACCGCGCTCTCGAGTTCCGCAAAGCGCATACCGTCGAGCCTGCCGACTATGGCGAATTCAAGAAGGCGTCGAGACCGGTTTTGCTTTCCCATGGTGGTGCGGCAGCGCGGAATGCGAAGCCAAGATCAAAGGAAGAGACCAAGGCCACGATGCGCTGCATTCCTCTCGAACAGCCGGGCGGGTCTGGCCAGTGTATTCTTTGCGCAAAGGCTTCCCGCGAAAAAGGCATCTTCGCTCGAGCGTACTAACGAGCCTTACGGCCGCGTGAGGGAACGCGGGCAAGCCCCGTTTACTCATCGAAAACAGGTATTCCGACGTTTTGTCGTTGCACGCGCGATGAATGCTAGCATTCAATTGTCCTCTTATTTCATTGGGTTTTTCGGAGGAAGGGCCATTGAGTTTCGTCACCTCTCGACGATTTGGCAAGTCGCAACGTGGTGGCAGCGGCGTGAAGCTGTTCCTTCTGCTCGTCTTGCTGGGCGCGATGATTTTTGCGGGCGTAAAGGTCGTGCCGATCTACGTGAATAACTACCAGATGCAGGACGCCATCGAGAGCGAGGCTCGCTTTGCCATCGGT
This sequence comes from uncultured Acidobacteriota bacterium, assembly GCA_963790945.1. GTDB lineage: Bacteria > Acidobacteriota > Terriglobia > Acidiferrales > UBA7541 > Palsa-295. The sequence continues at coordinate 142,682 of CAWBRH010000005.1, read as the reverse complement.
AACCGCCTGGCTCCCAAGGACATTCGCGATAACGTCTGGAAGAAGGTGAATGAGATTGGTATTCCCGCGGACCAAGACAGCCTCAAAATTACAACCACTCCGGGCTCCGTCCAAATATCGCTGGATTATTCGGTTCCCGTCGACTTGCTAGTCTATAAATTCACCCTCGATTTTCATGACCACGCGGACAACCGCTCGATTTAGAATAGGAATCCATACAGTAGGGGAGCAGGAAATGCGTTGGCGGCGGTGCGCTGGCGGGAAACCAGCTTTTCGTTCGAGGAATGACCTTTTCACACGTGCTGATAGATGGAAAATAATCGGTTTAGAATTCGAATCGCGCCGGGCTTCTGGACTTCCCGCTACGGTATCGCATTGCTCGGCATGGCTCTCGCGGTGTTGCTCGCCGGGACATCGCTCTTCGCTTACTACTACGTTCAATTTGGCCGCCTGATCAACGAACGCCTCACGGGCCAGATTTTCCAGAACACCTCGCGGGTTTATGCTGCTCCGGCTGTGATCTATGTGGGAGAGGCCCTTCACCCCAAGGAGCTAGCCAGCTACCTCCTGCGCGCGGGCTATCAGGAATCTGAAGTTGACGGGACGCCGGGACTGTATAAGTTTTCCGGAACCACCGTCGAAATCCGGCCTTCGGCTGACTCCTATTTTCGTAAAGAGAACGCCCTTCGTGTCGATTTCTCCGCGTCTGCAATCAAGAACATTACGCAACTTTCGAATGGCGTCTCTCGCGAGTCCGCTGAGATCGAGCCGGAGTTGATCACCAATCTTTTTGATAGTTCACGAGAGAAGCGCCGGGTGGTTCGCTTCGACGATCTGCCGAAGATTCTCGTCGATGCCGTAATCGCCACCGAAGACAAGCGATTCTTCGAGCATGGCGGCCTGGACTGGGTGCGGGTGATTGGCGCCGCCCTGGCCGATCTCCGCGTGGGGCAGAAAGCCCAGGGAGCCAGCACGATCGACATGCAGGTGGCTCGCAGCTTCTTCTTCACCACCAAACGAGAGTGGCGCCGTAAGGTGAAAGAAGTCCTGATGGCGATCGAAATCGATCACCGCTTTTCGAAACAGCAGGTTTTTGAGCTCTACGCCAATGAGGTTTATCTGGGAATCGCGGCAGTTTTGCGATTCGAGGCTTTGGCGAAGCTGCGGAGGCTTACTTCGGAAAAGACGTGCGCGACCTCACCCTTGGCGAAGCTGCATTCCTCGGTGGCATCATTCGGCACCCAATCATTACGCTACCGCTGAGACCCACATGGACCGCGCCATCGAAGCGCGCGACCGCGTGCTCACTCAGATGGTCGAAAACAATTACGCCACCGAGGACCAGGCCGCCGCCGCGAAGAAGGTGCCAGTTCATTCGTCAGCGGCGGCATCGACAGCGGCTCCGCGCCCTACTTTGTGGACATGGTAAAGGACCATCTTCTCGAGAAATTCTCGGAAAATGACCTGCAGAGCCAGAGCTACCGGATCTATACGACTCTCGATCCCAGCTTGCAGCGCGCTGCCACCGCCGCGATTCACCAGGGGATGGAGCAGGTTGATAAACTCCTGGCCAAGCGGTATGCGACCTGGAAAAAAGCAGGCCAGGCCGCGCCGCGGCCCCAGGTGGCTCTTGTGGCGCTCGATCCGAGGACCGGCGAAATTCGCGCCCTCGTGGGCGGACGCAGCTATGGCGAGAGCCAACTGAATCACGCTTTTGCCATCGCCAACCCGGCTCCGTATTCAAGCCCTTCGTCTATGCAGCTGCATTCGATAACGCGGTCAAGGATCTGCAGCCAATTGTTACGCCGGTCACGACTGTCGACGACGTTCCCACCACTTTTCAATTTGACGGCAAAGACTACACGCCCGACAATTTCGGCCAGGAATTCTACGGCACCGTCACGGTTCGAGACGCTCTGATTCATTCGCTCAACGTCGCCACAGTAAAAGTTGCCGAAATGATTGGTTATCAGCGCGTCGTCGAGCTCTCGCGGCAAGTGGGGCTTGGTAATAACATCATGGCGACTCCGGCAGTAGCGCTGGGTGCTTATGAAATGACGCCCGTGGATGTCGCCGCCGGTTACACCGCATTCGCAACGAATGGCACACGCGCCGAGCCGCTGTATCTCCGAAGCGTCGTCGGAGCCGATGGCAAATTGGAAGAATCCGACGCCCCCAGGACGCGCCCGGTTCTCGACCCGCGCGTAGCCTACCTCACGACGAGCTTGATGGAAGATGTGATCAATCGCGGCACCGGCGCCTCCGTTCGCTCGCTTGGATTTAAAGCGCCGGCAGCAGGGAAGACCGGCACCTCGCATGACGGCTGGTTCGCAGGATTCACCTCAAATCTGCTTTGCGTCATATGGATTGGATTTGACGATAACCGCGACCTCGGCCTCTCCGGCAGCCAGACCGCCGCTCCTATCTGGGCTGAATTCATGAAGCGTGCCGTCGCGCTCCCGGCTTATGTGAATACCACCACATTCGATCCGCCGCCGGGTGTGATTCAGGAAGCAATCGATCCGAAAACGGGCGAACTGGCCACCAACACCTGCCCTCAATCCGAGGAGGAGTATTTTATCGCGGGCACCGAGCCGACCCAGTATTGCGGCGAAAATGACGGCCATCTCGCGCAGACTACGTCCGGCTCGTGGCTGTCACACCTGTTTGGCAAAGGCTCTCCCCAGCCTCCTCCGGCTCCCCATTCGCCGCCGAGCGCGTCCAACAATTCAAACGCGCAGAAACCGCCGCACACGAAGAACGCGCCTAGTACTAACGCATCACAGCCGGCCGAGGATCCGGAAAAGAAAAAGGGCTTTCTTGACAAGATTTTTGGTATCTTTGGTGGCAGCAAAAAGCCTGCGGACAGCTCAAAACCCCAACCGTAGGTCAAGCGCGGAAAAGGAGCAGGGCAATGAGGCGATTCGTCTTCTTTGCCGTTCCGCTGTTGTACGTGTTCGTCCCGTCGCTCGGCGCGCAACAGGCCGAGCCGGTCACCACTCAGCCTGCATCCGCCCAATCCGCGTCCGCTTCATCAGAGATTGTCTACTCCGCTTCTCCGAAGCCCGAGCTTACTCCTCGTCAAGCCGCGGAGCTGAAAGCCGACGTTTTCATGGCGCGCAAGGAATTCGGCGAAGCCACTGCTGCCTATGAAGCGATTCTTGAAACTGAACCCAAGAACGCGCAGCTTCTGAACAAGACTGCGATCGCTTATCAAGAGCTGGGCAGCCTGAACCGCTCCGAGCGCTATTACCACCGCGCGATGAAAGCCGATAAGAATTTCGCCAGCCCCATCAACAATCTCGGCACAGTCGAGTACGAGAAAAAGCACTACGGCAAAGCCATCGTTCTTTACAAGAAGGCGCTCGTGCTCAAGATGGAGACTTCAACCATCTACAGCAATCTCGGCTACGCCTACTTCGCGAACAAACAGTATCCGGAAGCGATGTCCACTTTTGACAAAGCTCTCGCCATCGATCCCGAGCTGTTCGAGCGGAAAAGCGGCTACGGCACCATCATTCAGCAGCGCACGACCACCGACCCCGGCTTGTTCAATTTTTTCGTCGCGAAATCGTACGCCGCGATGGGTGACGCTGAACGCGCCGCGCATTTTCTGAGGCTTGCGCGCGATGACGGTTACAAGAACTTCCTCTCTGCGGAAACCGACCCCGCTTTTGCCAAAGTGATCAAAGATCCGCGAGTGCAGGATGTTCTGCACGTGATGCCGTCGTACCAGAGCGACGCGAAACGCGCCGAGCCGCCCCAGCAAAACTAGCGCTGAGTGCTCCACGGCGATTGAAGCGGTTGTGTTGGGCGATCCAGCAGCTTAGGGAAGACTCTCAGCCTCCGTCCTGCGCCAAAGTTTTCTACGAGTTTGTCTCGCGAAGCTTCACATCTCCGCGCCCTTCTCTTGCTATAATGCCTTCCTGAAATGCTGTTCCAAAGATTGCGGCGTTATGCTGTGGTTTTCTTCGCGCTTGCCGCACTGTCCCTCACTCTAATCAAGCCCGCACTATCTGCGCCATCTCCAACAAACTCCTCTGCCAACGTGGTCGAGCTTCGCATCGACGGCGAAATCGAGCCGGTCCTCGCCGAATACATCGTCCGCGGCATCAACGAAGCAAACGCTGACCGCGCCTCCCTGATTCTCATCACCATGAATACGCCGGGCGGCCTCGATACCTCGATGCGCGAAATTATTCAGGCCATACTCTCGTCCAAAGTTCCTGTCTGCGCTTACGTCGCACCCACCGGTTCTCGCGCCGCTTCGGCAGGATTCTTTATTCTGCTTTCCGCCGACATTGCCGCCATGGCTCCCGGCACTGACACGGGCGCCGCCTCGCCGATTCTGGCGCTGGGCGGCCAGCCGGTGCAGATTGACGATACGCTGCACAAGAAAATCGTCAACGAGGCCACCGCATACCTCCGCAGTTACGTCACGCAGCGGGGCCGCAACGCGGAGCTCGCGGCCACCGCTGTTACCGACGCCAAAGCCTTCAGCGAAAAAGAAGCACTCGACGGCAAGCTCATAGATCTGACAGCTGCCAATCGGGAAGACCTGCTCGCAAAACTCAACGGTCGCACCGTCACCCGCCTCGACGGCGCGAAGGTTCAACTGGCTCTCGCGCAGCCTGTCGTCATCCCGCACGAAATGACCGCGCGCGAAAAATTCCTCACGAGAATTGTCCAGCCCGATGTGTTTTTTATCCTGCTGATCGTCGGCGTTCTCGGGCTCTATGTTGAATTTTCGCATCCAGGAATGTTCGCGCCGGGAGTGATCGGTGGCATCGCTCTTGTTCTTGCGCTCTTCGCGATGCACATGCTGCCCGTGAACTTCACGGGCCTGCTGCTGATCATCGTTGCGTTCGTATTCTTTGTTCTGGAAGCGAAATTCCCGACGCACGGTGTGCTCGGAGTGGGTGGAGTGATCGCCATGGTGCTCGGCGCGCTGATGCTGATTCGTTCGCCTTTTACTGGAATGGGAGTGAGCCTCAGCACTGCTCTGGGTGTCGCGCTGCCATTCGCCGTGATCATCGTTATTCTGATGCGGCTTGTGCTTCGTTCGCGGAATTGGAAACAAACCACAGGCAAAGAAGAGCTGGTCGGCGAGGAAGCCGAAGTCACCGAAACCGTCGGAGCCGGGAACGCCGCCGGAATGGTCTTCGTGCACGGTGAACTGTGGCGCGCCGCTGCTCCGGCAGGTGTCAGTATTCCCAAGGGCGCGCGTGTTCGCGTCAGGAAAGTGAAAGGCCTTACGCTTGAGGTGGAACCGGCCCACGCACCGCACCCGGCCCATTCGCACGAGACGCTCGAGGGGAGGCAGTAATGGATTTCATGACGGTCGTTTTTGCCATCGGCGTATTGATTTTTCTCATCTGGTTCTTCAATTCTGTATACGTGATCAAGGAATGGGAACGCGGCGTGGTTCTGCGCCTGGGCCGCATGCTTCCCGAAGCGAAAGGCGCGGGCCTGCGGCTCGTCTTTTTCCCGATCGACAAGCTCACGCGCATCTCCTTGCGAATCGAAACACTCGATGTGCCACCGCAGGATGTAATCACGCGCGACAACGTCTCCGTAAAGGTAAATGCGGTCTGCTATTTCCGCGTGGTGGATGCGAATCTCGCCCTCTCGCAGGTTCAAAATTACCTCTACGCGACTTCCCAGCTCGCGCAGACCACGCTGCGCAGCCTCGTGGGCCAGTTTGAATTGGACGCAATCCTCTCCGAGCGCGAAAAGGTTAACGCCAAGCTGCAACAAATCCTTGACCAGGATACGGAGCCTTGGGGTATCAAGGTAACGAAGGTTGAGGTCAAACAAGTCGATATTCCGGAGAATATGCAGCGCGCCATCGCCAAGCAGGCGGAGGCGGAACGCGAGCGCCGCGCTAAAATTATTCACGCGGAAGGCGAATTCGAAGCTTCGCAGAAGCTGGCAGACGCGGCTGAAGTGCTGGAAAAGCAGCCCGCTGCGATTCAGCTTCGGTATTTGCAGACTTTGACCGAAATCGGCGTCGAGAAAAACACGACGATCGTGTTCCCGCTGCCCGTGGATATTATTTCGCAGTGGGTGCAGGCGGCTGCGTCGAAAAAATAGGAGCCTATGGCAGGCAGAGGACAACGCGGAGGCGGAAGCGGAGGCGGCGATCGAGTGCTCGAGAGCCGGCACCTGGTAGGACTTTTCCTCGGAGTCGTCCTGCTCTGCGGCGTTTTCTTTACGCTTGGCTACGTGATGGGGCGTAATCAGTTCGGCGGCCCTGTACACGCTGAGGATAAACGAATCCGCGAGACGCTGTCGCTCGCGCCGGCCGCACCGAAATCGAAACAATCCGAGCCAGCGCCGTCCTCAGCATCCGGCGATTGGGATTTCTACGGGAAGTCGTCACCCAAGAATCCAGATGCAACCGAGACCCCGGCTGCCGCGCCTCGCAATGTTGCAGGCTCTGCGCCATCCGCTGCGAAAACCAAGTCAGTCGTTGCTACAGCTCCTCCAGGCCGTTTCCAGCCGCCGAAGATGGGGAAGAGCTCAATCGTCCTGCAGGTCTCCGCTCTCACGCGGCAGAGCGACGCGCTCGCCATGGCCGACGCCATCCAGCAAAAAGGGTTTCCGTCTTTCGTCGTTACGCCCACCACGGACAATTTCTACCGCGTCCAGGTGGGACCGTATGCCGACGAAAAATCCGCCGACGCTTCCAAGCGCGCCCTCGAACAAGCCGGTTTCAAGTCTATAATCAAACGCTAGATGACATTCAGCCGGCAGACGCGAGTCCTGCTCGCCCTGGGCAGCGGCATTGCTTTGGCGTTGTCCTTTCCAAATTACAATCTGCCACTGCTCGCCTGGATTTCGATCGGCATGCTCGTCCTCGCTTCCATCGGCGCGCCGCCGCGCGAAGCTCCGCTCTACGGTTTCCTTCACGCTTTCGTTTTCTATCCGATTTGCCTGCCGTGGATCGCCACGGTGATGCGGCAGTACGGCAACGTCGATCCGTGGCTCTCCGCTGGGATTCTTAGCCTCTTTGGAATCGCGGGCGGAATCATCTGGTCCACGTTTTCAATGAGTGTGGCGTTCGTCGCGCGAAGAAAAGGCATCGCGCTTGCGTGTGTGCTGGCGCCGTTCTTTTGGGTCACGCTGGAGTTTGCGCGCACCCACCTTCCCTATCATCGGCTTCCCGTGGAATCTCACCGGTTATGCCGCGAGCAACAGTCTCGCGCTTCTTCAATTAACGCCCATCACCGGCATCTGGGGCCTCTCTTTCTGATCGCGGCATATGGATCGTTTCTCGCCTATGCAGTTCTGGTGAGGAACCCTCAAGTCTGGAAAAGCGTACTAGTTATTACGGTGGCGCTGCTGGTCATCGCCATAGGCGGAAGCTATTTCGTGCCCACTGCGCCTGCGCATCATATAGCGCATCTCGTCCAGACGAATTTTCCGCAGTCCGAGCAGTATCCTTCCGACTGGATGCAGATCCACGCAGGCGAACTCGACCAACTCGCGCAAATCAGCATCTGATGCCGCGAAGAAAGCTCCGGGCCTCATCGTCTGGCCCGAGGTTCCGGCGCCATTCAGCATGCAGGATCCGTCGTTTGCGTCACGAATGGTTCGAATCGCCAAAGAATCCGGAAATGAGTTTCTGGTAGGCGTGGTGGACTGGAAGAGAAATGCGAGCGGCAATCCCAGAGATCAATGGTCGGCGTATAACAGCGCCGTTCTGCTGGACGCCTCGGGGCGCCGCACCTATCTCCTACAACAAAATTCACCTGGTCCCGTTCGGCGAATATGTCCCGCTGCGCGGCTGGCTCAAATTCGCAGGCACGCCTTACCGCCGATATTTCCGATTTCACGCCCGGAGTCGAATACGCGGTGGGCCACGCCGACCGGCCCTTCGGCACGTTCATCTGCTACGAAGCAATTTTCCCCAACGAAATTCGCCGCTTCGCCGCCAATGGCGCCGAGCTTCTGATCAATATTTCGAACGACGGCTGGTTCGGCCGCAGCGCCGCCCCCGCGCAGCACCTGATGATGTCGCGCGTCCGTGCCGTCGAAAGCCGCCGCTGGATGCTGCGCGATACGAACAACGGCTTCACCGTCTCCGTCGATCCCTACGGCCGCATCGTCGCGCGCCTCCCTACCGATATCCGCGGCGAACTCGAAGCCCCCTACGATTTCCGCTCCGACATAACGCCCTACGTCCGCTTCGGCGACTGGCTCTGCTGGCTCTCGCTTCTTGTCTCGATCGGGATCCTTGGCCTCGCCTTTGCGTCAGACTCGCTAAATCTTCAGCACGGATCAAATAGCTGTCATTCTGAGCGCAGCGAAGAATTCCAGCCGCCAAACCCGCAACCCGCTGGCACGGCCAATTCCCATTTTCCATTTTCACTTTTCCATTTTCCTCGGTACTCTATCCCCATGCCCGAACACATCGAAGACATCCAGCACCGCTACATCGACCTCAAGAAGCGCATGGAACTCGTGCGGAGCTATCTTTGACGCCCCAGCCGCCCGCCAGCAGCTAGCCGCACTCGAAGAAAAAGTCAGCGACGCGAATTTCTGGCAGGATCAGGAAAAGGCCCAGGCCGTCCTCCAACAGCGCAAAGTAATCGAAGACCGCGTCAACGCCGAGGACACGCTCAATCGCAAAATGAGCGACGTCGAAACCTACTTCCACCTCGCCGAAGAAGAAAAAGACGACGCACAGCGCGCCTCGCTCCTCGAAGATGTCGCCAAAGAAATCGCCGCCGCCGATGCCTATGTTTCCGGCCTCGAAACAAAAACGCTCCTCGCCGGTGAAAACGACCGCCTCAACGCGATTGTCACAATTAAACCCGGCGCCGGCGGCACCGAATCGCAGGATTGGGCCGAAATGCTGCTGCGCATGTACATGCGCTGGTCGGAGCAGAAAAGTTTCCGCGCTTCGCTGTCGATTCAACGCCCGGCGAAGAAGCAGGCATCAAATCCGCTACGGTGCTTATTGAAGGCGAGAACGCTTACGGTATGCTCGCTGGCGAAAGCGGCGTTCACCGCCTCGTCCGCATTTCTCCGTTCGACCAGGCCGCCCGTCGCCACACGTCTTTCGCATCCGTTTTCGTCATCCCTGAAATTGACGACCAGATCGAAATCAACGTCGCCCCGAAGATTTGCGCGTCGACACGTTTCGCGCCGGCGGTCACGGCGGCCAGAACGTCAACAAAGTCGAGATCCGCCGTCCGCATCACGCACCTCCCGAGCGGCATCGTCGTCCAGTGCCAGAATGAGCGCAGCCAGCACAAGAACCGCGAAATCGCCATGAAGATGCTGCGCTCACAACTCTACGAGCTCGAAATCGAAAAGCGCCGCGAAGATCTGCGCAAGCTCGATGCCTCCAAGCCTGAAATCAGTTTCGGCAGCCAGATCCGTTCCTACACCCTCCAGCCCTACCAGCTCATCAAAGACGTCCGCACCAAAGTAGAACGCGGCGATGTCGACAAAGTTCTCAATGGCGACCTCGACGAATTTATCCGCGCCTATCTTCTGTACCGGCGCGATCTCGACGCCGCCCCAGCCCGCAAATAGTTGCACCACGAAGCAAGCTATTAGCCGGCCGAAGAATTTCGTTGCTCCTAATGTCACGCGAGTTCTGCTTCCTGCGAGAATTGCCCTCATTTTGGGTCGCATTTCAATCCTCTAAATCCCCATTCACCTTTGCTTTAAACCATTTCCCTGCATCGCGTTGACACCCCCATACCCGCATGCTACCGTCGATGTTCGTGGGTTTCGCGTTTACTAGCTAAATACGGCCCCGCACGTGCTTTCCACCGCTTGGGAGGATACTGTTTTGGCGCATGCCGATGAGAAGTTCCTGTTTACCTCGGAGTCTGTCACCGAGGGCCACCCCGATAAAATAGCCGACCAGATTTCCGACGCCGTCCTCGACGCCGTCATGAAAGACGACCCGATGGGTCGCGTCGCCTGCGAAACCCTCGTCACCACCGGCCTCGTGGTCGTCGCCGGCGAAATCACCACCAAGACCTATGTCGATTTTGCTGACCTCTCGCGCGAAGTCATCAAGGACGTCGGCTACACCCGCGCCAAATACGGCTTCGACTCCGAAACCTGCGGCGTCATCTGCGCCATCAAGAAGCAATCCGACGATATCGCCATGGGCGTCGACACCGGAGGCGCCGGAGACCAGGGCTTGATGTTCGGCTTCGCCTGCGACGAAACTCCCGAGCTGATGCCCATGCCCATCCAACTCGCGCATCAACTCACCAAGCGCCTCGCCGATGTTCGCAAGTCCGGCAAAATTGATTTCCTCCGGCCCGATGGCAAATCCCAAGTCACAGTCGAGTACATCGAAGGCCGCCCCGCGCGCGTCGATACCGCCGTCATCTCCACGCAGCACAGCGAAAAAGTTTCCCAACGCGATTTGACGGACGCGATTCTCAACGAAGTGATCAAGCCCGTGATCCCCGCGGAGATGCTCGACAGCAAAACAAAATTCCACATCAATCCCACCGGCCGCTTCGTCATCGGCGGACCAATGGGCGACGCAGGCCTCACCGGCCGCAAAATCATCGTCGACACCTACGGCGGCTACAGCCGTCACGGCGGCGGCGCACTCTCCGGAAAAGATCCAACCAAGGTCGACCGCTCCGCCTGCTACATGGCGCGTTACGTCGCAAAGAACATCGTCGCCGCTGGCCTCGCGACGAAAGTCGAAGTGCAGCTCGCCTACGCAATCGGCGTCGCCGAACCAGTCTCCGTCATGACGGACACCTTCGGCACAGGCGTAATCCCGGATTCGCAAATCACCGAATTAATCCGCGCGAATTTCAAGCTGACGCCGAAAGGCATCATCGAAACGCTCGACCTTCGCCGGCCAATCTATCGTCCGACCGCCGCCTACGGCCACTTCGGCCGCACCGGCCCCGGCTTCACCTGGGAAAAAACGGACAAAGCCGACGCCATCCGCAAGGAAGCCGGCTCACGCGGCGCAGTAGCCGTCTCGCGCCCGTAAATGGCATAACGTCGCGCACCGAAATGTGCCACCTGTCATTCCGAGCGCAGCGAGGAATCTGCAGTTTGTAGCGCCGGTCTCAAGACCGGCAGCCTTTGATTTTCAAATTTCGGCGGTTACTTCAAAAGGGGACTCTCCGTGGAAACAGTGGCAAAACTGAACGGCGACGTAAAAGACATCGCTCTAGCAGACGACGGAAAGCGCAAAATCCAATGGGCCAATCAGCACATGCCCGTCCTGCAGCTCATCCGCAAGCAATTCATAAAAGACCAGCCCCTTAAGGGCATCCGCGTCTCCGCGTGTCTTCACGTCACCAGCGAGACCGCCAATCTCGTCATCACCCTTCGCGACGGCGGCGCCGATGTTGTTCTCTGCGCCTCGAATCCGCTCTCGACGCAAGACGACGTCGCCTCATCCCTCGTTCGCGATTACAACATCCCCACCTACGCCATCAAAGGTGAAGACAACGCCACCTACTACTCGCACATCTCCGCCGCTCTCGACCACAAACCGCAATTCACCATGGACGACGGCGCCGATCTAGTCACCCAGCTCCTCACCAAGCGCACCGATTTACTCAACGGCGTAATCGGCGGCACAGAAGAAACCACCACCGGCGTTATCCGCCTTCGCGCCATGGCCAAAGACGGCACCCTGAAATTCCCGATCATCGCCGTCAATGACGCGCTCACGAAGCACTTCTTCGACAATCGCTACGGCACCGGCCAGTCCACGCTCGACGGCATCATCCGCGCCACGAATCTCCTTCTCGCCGGCCTCAAAGTAGTCATCGCGGGCTACGGCTGGTGCGGACGCGGCGTCGCCATGCGCGCAAAGGGTCACGGCGCAGACGTCATCATCACCGAAGTGAATCCCACGAAAGCCATCGAAGCCGTGATGGACGGTTTCCGCGTGATGCCCATGAACGAAGCCGCCAAGGTCGGCGACGTGTTCGTCACCGTCACCGGCAACAAGAACGTGATCGCGCACGATCACTTCGAAAAAATGAAAGACGGCGCCGTCGTCAGCAACTCCGGCCACTTCAACGTCGAAATCGACATCCCCGCGCTCGAAAAACTTTCCAGCGGCAAAAAAGCCGGCCCGCCCCTTCGTCGACGAGTACACCATGAAAGACGGCCGCCGCATCTATCTCCTCGGCGATGGCCGCCTAATCAACCTCGCCTCCGCCGAAGGCCACCCCGCCTCGGTAATGGACATGAGCTTCGCCAATCAAGCCCTGGCCGCCGAGTACATGGTCAAGAACGCCAAGGACCTCAAGCCTCAGGTCTACCCGGTTCCCGAGCACCTCGACCAGCAAATCGCCAAGCTAAAGCTAGAATCCATGGGCTTCCAAATCGATAAGCTAACGCCCGAGCAAGAGCACTACCTGGCCTCCTGGTCCGAAGGCACCTAGTCTCGTCCGCAAATAATCGACATTAGGGGCACGGCCCGCCGTGCCCGCCGTCGTATTCACCTCGCCTGCCGTAGCGGTGTCTTTTGTAGCGCTGGTCTTCAGACCGGCAGGGTTTTACCTTTCGCCCTCTATCTGAAATTTCCAATTTTGGAAGCGCGCCTCAAGTGGGACAGGCACCCCTGCCTGTCCTCTGCCGCTCACCCTCGCCGCCACGTGCAAGCGATGAAGTCGTAAGAATCCCCGGAGTAAGAATCCGCCCGGTACGCCCTCGTCACTCTGGTTTTAAGTGGGACAGGCACTCCTGCCTGTCCTCTACCGCTCACTCCCGCCACATCATGCAAACAACAAAATCGTAAGAACCCCGAAACTCCAATTCCACCAACCAAGCCCACGTCTCTCCCGTCAAGCCCCGCCGGCCTTCCACCCGAAATCTCCAATTTCCAATTTCAAATTGCCTTACACTTACCCCCGCGCCGTCAACCGCAGGCCCGGAGGCCACCATGAAACTCACCCGCATCTCCTCGTTGTTAATCCTAATCGTGGCAATGCTATTCGCAATCCGCACCCACACCGCCCCAATACCACGCACAGCACCGCCACCGCCAAACTTCATCCTCGTCGCCCACAGCGGCGCCGGTGACATCAGCAAAGCCCCTCCCGAATTCATCGAATCCCGCCGCGCCGCCATGGTCGTCGCCATCAAGAAGGGCTACGCAATCCTAGCCGCAGGCGGCACAAGCCTCGACGCCGTCGAATCCACAATCCGCTCCATGGAAGATGCTGGCCTATTGACTCCGGCCGCGGCGCCTATTACACCCGCGACGGCATCCCCGAAATGGACGCCGCCATCATGGACGGCAAAACTCTCGCCGCCGGTTCCGTCGCCGCCCTGCAACACATCGCCAATCCCATCCACCTGGCGCGCCTTGTAATGGAAAAGACTCCGCACGTGATGCTCGTCGGCACCGGCGCCGAACGCTTCGCCGAATCGCAAGGCATCGATCTAGTCTCGCCCTACTATTTCTACAACGAGCGCCTTTGGCAGCAGTACCAGCGCGCAAAAGAAAAAGCAGACACAGACAAAAAGAAATCCTCCGCGATGCCAGGCGATCCGATGCGCGAACACGGCACCGTCGGTGTCGTCGCTCTCGACCAGCACGGCAACCTCGCCGCCGGCACTTCCACCGGCGGCACCACCTACAAAATGCCCGGCCGCGTGGGCGATTCCCCAATCATCGGCGCCGGCACCTACGCCAACAACGAAAGCTGCGCCGTCTCCGGCACAGGAGTCGGCGAATTCTTCATGCGCAACATCGTCGCAGCCGATATCTGCGAACGCGTCCGCTACCTCCACGTCCCGCTCGAGCAGGCCGCCAACGATGTAGTCATGAAAGAACTGGTTGAACAAAACGGCGAAGGCGGCGTAATCGCCCTCGACCACCAGGGCAACGTCGCCACCCCATTCAACACCACCGGCATGATCACCGGCACCGCCCGCCCCGACGGCAAAATCGAAATGAAAGGCTGGAGCAAAACCGCCGCCCCGGTATTCGTCTCCGCCACGCAATAAATGGGACATACACTCTTGCCCCGTCCTCTACCGCTGATTCACGTCACAACGTGCTGAGCCCGAGATCGCTAGGATTTCGGCTTAGCCAGGCTTACCAGCCGTTATCGTCGTGGGATTCGCTCTGGTATATTCCTTAGGTGAAGAACTGAAACTGTAATGACCGATTGGCGCATCGATAACGCGAAGCACACTCGTGGAGCAGTTCTGCAACTCAAGAAATACATTCGCTATAACGACATGTGGGATCACGATCACTGCTCTGCATGTTGGGCGAAGTTCATGGAGTCTTCAGCGGATGGCGTTCTCACCGAAGGGTACGTTACAGAAGACAACTACCGTGGATCTGCTCGGCTTGCTTTTCTGAGTTGAAGGACGCGATGGAGTGGAAACTTCGGTGAACCTCAGAATGAGCCGGTGCGTCGCTTTGTGCTTGGCTGTTCCAATGTTTCTGATAACAACGTGGTTGCAGCCCGTCCAGCCCTCCGCTCAAAAACACAAACCAAAATCCACGCAACCCGCCATCACCGAACCCGATTTGGTTTTCGACGGCGAAATCGAGCGCGGCAAAACCTACGTCCACGACATCGGCCACGATCTCCAATTCCGCCTCGACATAGCCACCGAAGGCGACTACGCCGGCTGGGAGATAAGCATCACTCCGAAAACTCAGCCCACTGATGGCCCCATCGAATTCTCGGCCATCGCCACGCCGCCCTATCACAATTTCAACGAGCGCTACCTCGAAACCACCTACAACTTCTCGGCCCAGGAAATTCTGGCAATGTCTCCGCGCCGCTTCAATTTCGTCATGTCCATCGACGACGAGCACCGCGCCGAAGAAGTCGTCAACGCCATGCTCTATCCCAATTCTCTTTCCGATGACGACAAGCAGCGCGTCGCCATCAGCTCCACAGCCATCGAACTGGGCACAGGAGAATTCTCAATCCAGAAATCCCGCGTCACGTCAGTCAAAGACCCGCTCTACCCCGGCTCCATCGAGTACATCAAGTTCGAAGTAAAGCTGAAATTCCCCCCAGGATTAACAATGTCCCAGGTTCTCGCCCCCGTCGAACCGGCTTCGAAGTAAGGTCTCTCATTGTTCGTGCTTCGCAGTCCGCATCAGGCACAGCCCTTTTGGAGTGCGGCTCACCCTGCGCGGAGCCGAGCGGCGCTTGCCGCCCATTCGGTCCAACCCGTCGTCCAGAACGAACGCGCCGCGTGCTTTTAATCGCGAATCGCAAAATCGTTCGCCCGTCCGCCACATCCGGACGATCGCGTACCGCAGTCGAGAGATTGGGTCTTGCTTCCATTTGAAATCTGAAATTTTCAATTTGAAATTCCGCTCCCCACTTCAAGCCCTGCAAAATCATCTGAAAGCCACTTGACCGATGGTTACTTTGTTGGTAATATAGAGGATGTGATGAGATACAAGGACTTACGGTCGAACAGATGACCGAGGACCAAGACGTCCCGCAATTCTCAGCCCACGCTCACAGAGCGTGGGCGAACCAAAACCCACTCCCACCCGCAAATTTCTAATCGCAAATCTGGAATTAGAATCTCCCCTAAGTGATAGCAAACAAAGCCCACTAACTTTTTCTAATCGCAAATTTTTGACGGTTTTTGACTCCAAAAACTCGACCCGGCCGCCAATTGTCGCCCATTTGACACATCGTCGCCCCCGGACTAGTATCGTTCGCTCATCGCGCCGCCGATCTATCGTCAGAGGTCACTCGTAATGCAAGACTGGGCAACCCGCGCCATCGACACCGCCAAGCGCCGCGGCGCCTCCTACGCCGACGCGCGCGTGATGGACATTCGCCAGCGCGACATCTCGACGAAAAACGGTGAAGTAGGCACCCTCGTCGAATCCGAATCGCTCGGCATCGGCATCCGCGTGATCGCATCGCGGCGCGTGGGGATTCGCGTCCACCGACCGCCTCACCCACGAAGGCATCGACTCCTGCGCAGCAGAAGCTGTCGCCATCGCCAAAGCGTCCGCGCTTGCGAAACACGCGGACGTTGCACTCGCGCCCGAAAACGCCTACGTCGATACCTGGCAAAATCCATTTGTGAAAGATCCGTTCCGCATTCCGGTCGAACGCCAAATCGATGTGCTTCTCGCCGCCGACAAGGAAATGCGCCGCGTGAAAGGCGTCACGCTCGCCGAAGGCTCGATGACGTTTCGCAAAATCGATCAGCTCTTTGTCTCGACCATCGGCTCCGTGATTCACCAGATCAAAATGCAGTCGGGCGCCGGAATCGTCGCCACCAGTTTTGCAGGCAGCGAAATTCAGAAGCGCTCGTATCCCAATAGCTTCGGCGGCCAGCACGCCCTCGAAGGCTACGAACTGATCGAAGCGCTCGACTTGGTTGGCAACGCCGGTCGCACCGGCGAAGAAGCCGTCGCGCTTCACTCCGCCGCGCAGTGCCCCGAAATCACCGGCACGATCATCCTCGGCGGCTCGCAGCTCGGCCTTCAAATTCACGAATCGATTGGCCATCCCATCGAACTCGATCGCGTCCTCGGCCAGGAAGCCAATTTCGCGGGAATGAGTTTCCTTACCGTGGACAAATTGCGAAAACTGAAATATGGCTCGGACATCGTGAACGTCGTCGCCGACGCTCGCCTCGCGCACGGGCCCGGCCTCGGCACTTTTGCCTACGACGACGAAGGCGTCCCCGCGCAATGCACGCCGATCATCACCGACGGCCTCTTCACCGGTTATCTGAGCAATCGCGAAACGGCTTCCGCCATCGGCGAAGATCGCTCCAACGGCACGATGCGGACGGAAAGCTGGAACCGCCTGCCGATCATTCGCATGACAAACATCAGCATCAATCCCGGCACATGGAAGTATGACGACCTGATCGCCGACACCGACGACGCGATCCTCATGGACACGAACCGTTCCTGGTCCATCGACGACCGCCGCTATCACTTTCAGTTTTCAACCGAAATTGGCTGGGAAATCAAAGGCGGCAAAAAAGGCCGCATGATCAAAAATCCCAGTTACAGCGGCATCACCACCGAATTCTGGAATAGCTGCGACGCAATCTGTTCCCGCGACGATTGGACGCTCTGGGGCACCCCCAACTGCGGAAAAGGCCAGCCCATGCAAACCATGGGCACAGGCCACGGCGCCTCCCCCGCCCGATTCCGCAACATCAAAATCGGAGTCGCCTTCGCCAAATGACCACGACTCGTGAAAAGAGATTACTGAATGCCGAGGCACCACGAACGCCCGTGCTGGTTTCGACCGACGGCTTAGTCGCGGTCATCCCGAGCGCAGCGAGGGATCTGCAGTTTCTGAGCAACGCCGCTCTTTCGCAAGACGCAGCAGTTTCGCACAGTAGGGGCACGGCATGCCGTGC
Source organism: uncultured Acidobacteriota bacterium (assembly GCA_963790945.1). Lineage (GTDB taxonomy): Bacteria > Acidobacteriota > Terriglobia > Acidiferrales > UBA7541 > Palsa-295. The sequence goes on along the minus strand of CAWBRH010000005.1, from coordinate 125,333 downwards.
CCGCTCGCGCCACCCGCTCAACTTGGCCATCGAATTAAATTTGCGAACGCCCCCTTAGCATCTGTCATCCTGCCTGCCCTGAGGAACGAAGGGAGCGCGGCGCGCCTCTTGCGTCCCGGATGTAGTTGCGCAGCGAAGGATCTCAGCTGCCCATGAGACGCCCCGCGAAAAAATCGATCTCGCGCCGGATTCGTCGCGCCGAAGCCAACGCGCCCTCCGAACCACTCCTCACCGCGTCGGAACTGAAGGCCATCGCCGAGCGCATCATGAAATTCAGCGAAGCCGACGAAACCGAAGTCGAAATTGAGGTCACCACCGACGCGCTCACCCGCTTCGCCAACAACATCATCCACCAGAACGTAGCCGAGCAAGTTCTCCACATCTCAGTCCGCGCCGTGATGGATGGCCGCACCGCGCGCGCCACCACGAACAAGACCGACGAAGAGTCGCTTCGGCGAGTGATGGCCGCCGCTGAGAAGCTCGCGCTGCATCAGCCGAAGATTCCAGGTCTCCTTCCGATGCTTGGCCCGCAGAAAATCCCGAAAGTGCAGCGTTTTTTCACGGCCACTGCCGAGGCAACCCCACAAGATCGCGCCCGCGCCGTCACTCGCGTCTGCAAACTTGCAGAAAAGAATAAACAGACCGCCGCAGGTATCTTTTCGAGCGGCGCGATGCAAACCATCCTCGCAAATTCGAAAGGGCTTTTCGCGCACCACGAGCAAACGCGCTCGGAATTCTCGGTCACGATCCTCGAACCGAATTCCTCAGGCTGGGCAAAAGCGAATTCCGCAGACATTCGCGAACTCGATCCCGACCGCCTGGCAGAACGCGCCAGCCGCAAAGCATCCGAGTCGCGAGAGCCGCGCGAGCTTGCACCCGGCCACTACACCACAATCCTCGAGCCTTCGGCCGTTCTCGATCTCGTCGGCTTCTTGTTTTATGACTTTGCCGGAACATCCGTGATGGACAAGCGTTCCTGCTTCAATGACCGCATGGGCAAGAAAGTTTTCGGCGACAACATCACGCTCTGGGACGACGTGTACCATCCATTCCAATTAGGCGCGCCTTACGACGGCGAAGGAGTTCCGCGGCAGAAAGTTCTGCTTGTCGATCGCGGCACTCCGGAGAATCTCGTCTATTCTCGCGCCACCGCAAAGAAAATGAAGAAGAAGCCCACGGGCCACGGCTTCGGCTTGCCGAACGAATATGGCGAAGCGCCGATGAATCTGGTTTTCAGTGGGGGCGATAAGTCTCTCGATGAAATGATCCGCACCACGGAGCGCGGAATTCTAGTCACGCGCCTCTGGTACATCCGCGAGGTCGATCCCTACGAAAAGGTTCTCACCGGCATGACGCGCGATGGAACGTTCGCCGTAGAAAACGGCCGCGTCGCCGGCGGCATCCGAAATTTCCGCTTCAACCAGAATATTCTCGAAATGCTTTCAAACGTCGAGATGCTCGGCCCTGCCGTACGCGCTGCCGGAGAAGAATCCTTCGAGATGGTCGTGCCCGCCATGAAGGTCAATAACTTCCATTTCAGCGAAGTGACAAAATTTTAGAATGGTTGTGGTAACTGATTTTTCAACGCTCCGAGTGTGGGGCGGACGCTGCGCCGGAGCGATCAAAGTATTTCCACTTGTCGAGATCTGCGCGCACCGCGACGTCGAAAAAGCCGACCATCATTTCGTCGTAGGTCTGATCGCCCCAGCGCACGGCGGCCATGGAATCGGGATTGTGCGGATTGGAATTCGAGTTGTCGTACCACGCGACTGCTTGCAGCTCCGTTCCAGCCTTGAGCGGCAGCGGCTGAGCCAGCTGGTAGCTCAATTGCCAGTAAGAATCCCAGTTGACGCGCAGCAGTGGCTCGATGGTTCCGTCCTTGTGCACGATGTTGTACTCGAATCGCTTCCCACGCAGATGCATATGGGGAAGGAAACTGAGCAGAGTCGCGTCGTTCGGCAGCGTGCCTCGCGCTTCCACGCGGAAATTATCAGCGCCGGGCGGAATCACGAAGTGATCGTTGGTCAGCTGCAGCGTTAGGACGCGTTGCTTCGGTGACTGCTTCGCGAAGATCAATCCAATCTCGGTCTGATCCGCCGTTGCGTGGCCGCGCGCCATGTAGTGCATTTGGAATACGAGATCCGAGCCTGCCGGCACGAGCTTGGCCATTCCGTCGGGCAGGCGGTCGGGCGAACTTCCCGGCGCATAGACGAGCAGGATGTCAGCGTCAGTCCAGAGCGCGTCACGCTTCGATTTGTCATCCGTCATGTCAGCGGCGGTGAAGGGAACTCCGGCGGGGGCATGCTCGAGCCATTTCGATCCGGGCGGCCGGACGTAGACTACGGCGTGATGGACGCTTTCGCGGCTTGATGGGCGAACCTCTGAAAGCTGAATCCATTTTGCTTCGGTGAAATTCGTGTGCACGATTTCGTAGGTGTATTCTATGTCGCCTCGTGGGGAAGCGCGACCGGCTTCTGCATTTTTAGGATTGCATCAGGCTGCGGAATGTTCCAGCCATTGGTCCATTCGCCCGGAGGCGGAGCATCGTGCGGATCGCCTGCTGGAGCTCTTGCTTTCGACCACGCGTCGAGGATTGCGATCTCCTGTGCGGTGAGCGATGGGTCGTTGGCAAAATGGCCGATGGCGCGATCGGCGAACCACGGCGGCATTTTCCGGCTTGCGGTGATGAACGCGACCGAACGAGCTTCGGTCTGCGCGTCTTCGTAGGTCATCAACGGCAGCGGGCCGATTTCACCGGGGCGGTGGCAGCTCTGGCAGTGGTGCTGAAGGATCGGCAACACATCGCGATAGAACGTGGGCGAGCTTTCGGACTGATTCGCTGCGGAGACATGCGGAGTTCGGTGCCATATTGCGAACGCCGTGGCGGCGAGAACTGTGAGGATCAGAACTTGAAAGTAGCAGCGGGGTATGAGCACAGGAGAATTAGTTACGCATTCGGGCGGCTTGGTTGCAAGGGCGAAGGAATACTCGCTAGCGCTTCGCGAATTGGAGACTCAGTATGGCGCGGGAAATCACGTTCTCTTGAATCTGGACGAGATCGGACTCGGCGGCCGTCATTCCGAAGATCGTATAGAGATGCGCATCGTGCTGGAAGAAGACAGCGACGCCGGACCAATCGTGCTGGTCCACGCTGACTCGGAAACGCTTTTCCACCGCGGGCTCGCCTGAGACCAAGATTTTCTTCTCGCCTAGCGCACGGAAATTGTCGAGAGTGCTTCGCAGGTGACGATCGGTGGCGTCTATATCGCTCGCAAAAGATTTCTCAATTGGTTGCCGGCCGATAAGAAGGTACGTGGTTTCGTCGGAGGTTCCGAGTGCCGTGATCGCGCCGGGCAGCACGGAACGCGCGCCCTCGACCAATTGCCATGTGGGAGGCTTGTACATTTGAAAGCCGTAGGTTTCGTTGGCGTAGAGATTGCCGGTCACGCGCTCGCGCATTGATTCAGGCGGAGCAAGCGCGACAGGCGCGGCAGGAGGCTGAACAGCCGCAGCGGCTGGCGTCGGACTCTTAGGTGGTGCGGAATTTGCGGACGCGGTTGTCGCGGCAGGCTTAGCGGTGGCCGTCGCGGCGGTGGCTGCAGACGATGCGTTGGATGAGGAAGCTTTGGGATTTGGAGTGTTGGGATCGGTGGCCGGCGGAGCGGATGGCGGTGTCGACGGAGTCGTATTGTATTTCTTGTACGAATTCACGGCCGACGCGGGTGGCGTTGGTTTCTCGGCGGACGGATCGGATTTCTTTTCTGGGTCGAGCTTCTTCGCCGACTCCGTGATGCTGATAGATAGAACTTGATCCTTTTGGACGACGGCGAATCCGTAGTTCGTTTTGACTTTGAATGAATTTTCTTCGAAGCCGACAATCGTGCCGACGATCTTGGTTCCATCTTTCAGCTTCAGTTCGTCGGCCTGCGTCGCGCGCGGTGACACGATGACGAGCGTTGCGAGCAGTATTGCGAATGGTGAACTCCTCTTCATTATCTGAGTATCGCGCCGCTAAGAGTGGGCGGCAAGCTACGGCTGAGCGGAAGTGCTGCGTTAGTCAGGGTGTGAAGCGACGGGAGTTACTTCTTGCGGCGTTTGGCGGAACCTGCCGGTTTCGCTTTTGTCTTTGTCGCGGTTTTTGCTTTATTTTGGGGCGCGATTTTGATCAGCTCGGTCTGAAGTTGTTGCATCGCCGTTTCGAGGGCGCGAAATTGAGCATCGGCTCCGCTCAGATTACGGCTGCGACCCATTGCCTCGAGGTTTTTGGCCGCGGTGACGGCGTTTTGCGCGCCAAAGATTGCAGCGGAGCCTTTTAGGGCGTGCGCGGCGGTATCGAGTTTCGCGGCATTCTTGGCTGCGAGTGCAGCTCGAATGGCGGCAAGCCTTTTGGGCGCGTCGGCGAGAAAGGATTTCGTCAGCGATTTGACAAGCTTTTCATTTCCGCCGGTGGTGCGGAGAAGATGCGCCCCGACATCCTCGATGGGCATCGGCGCCGGCGACTGGGCTGGCGTCGACAGTTCGGCAGAGCGCTCTTTTGCTGCTGAAGGCGGAGGCGGCATTGAGGATGCGGGAATCACCTGTGTTCCGGCGGCAAGAAATTCAATCGTGTCGAATAGCGCGTGCATTTCGAACGGCTTCGGAACGAAGCCATCCATGCCGGCTTCGACGCGTTGCTGTTTATCTTCTTCGGTGACGTTTCCGGTGAGCGCGACGACCAACTGATGCTTCCCGGTAGATTTTTCTTTTTGGCGGATTGCGCGAGTGGCTTCGAGGCCGTCCATGCGCGGCATCTGTTCGTCCATCAGCACGATGTCATATTGATTCTTTTCCAGTTCATCGAGCGCCTGGCGCCCGTCGGAGACGGCGACGACCGAGTGGCCGCGTTTCTTGAGGAGTTCGCTCACAAGCTCGCGGTTTTCGTCGGTATCTTCGGCGACGAGAACGCGCAAGCTCCTGGCAGGCTTATCGAGACGGGGGCGAGTCACGGCTGTGGAACTCTTTTGCGGCGCAGATGGCGCATCGTGGTCACGTGGGCCACGTGAGCCACGTGGGGCTTCTTTCTTAATTGCGTCGCGGGTAGTCTTCGCTGCACGTGGCAACCGGAACCAGAAGCCGGTTCCGCCTTTCGCCTTGGTTTCCGCGCCGATTGTACCTCCCCATCGTTCGACTGTAATCTTGCAGAAAGTAGAGTCCCAGGCCGGCTTTGCCGGGTTTATCTTTTCCCTTCGCGAAGAGTGCGAACATCTGATCGGGGGATTGATCTTTTGGCAGGCCGGGGCCCTGATCGTCGACGAATGCCAGGACCTGTTTGCCTTTTTCTTCCAGGCCAATTGTGACGGTGGTGTTCGGCGGGCTGTAGCGAAGGGCGTTTTCGAGAAGGTTTCCGAACACGCGATCGAGGCGTGAATCGTCTCCTGCGACAATCCAATCCCGCGAGAGATCGACGGCCGGATCGACTTGCAGCTTTATCTGTTTCTCCGCAAACGCGGGCGAGAATTCCTGAACGGCGCGTTGCGCGGCAGCGCCGATATCTGCGGCACCCGGCGCGCTTTCCGCAGATGGCTGCTGGCCGGCGAGATCGGCGGAAAACGCCTGGAGGATTCCGCGAATCATTTGTTCCTGGCGGTTCGATTCGCGCTCGCCTGTCTCGACCATTCGGCGTAAATCGGCGGAGAGGTCTTGGAGTGACATCAAGTTGAAGCAGCCGCGCATCGCGGTGAGTGGCTGCGAAAGATCGTGGATGATGCAGTGGAGCAAGATTTCTTTTTTCTGAATTTCGCGGAGGAGACGCTCGTGTTCGAGGAGGGAATCGCGGGCGGCCTGATACAGCTTTTGCCGTTCGGCATAGGTGCTCGCGAGATTACGAATGAGCAGCACGTTTTTGCCGTCGACATGGAGCGCGGCCGCTTCGAGCTGCACCTCGCGGCCGGAGGGGTCGCGCTCGATCCAGACGGGCGAATTCGCGGAGCCTTCGCGGTTCGAATTCCAGAATCCTTCGGCATCGATCAGGAAATTCTCGAGTAGCGGGGAAGCCTCGGCAAGACGAATCGATTTATCGCGAGCGAGGGCGCCTTTCCAGAGATTCTGACACCACTTCGGATATTCGCCGCTGGGATGGAAGACGCCGTTTCCCGCGTATTCGAAGAGGGCATAGCCCTGAGCGGTGAGAAAAGATTCGAGGATCGAGTTTGCGACCATCATTTGCCGAGCATTTTCAAAGTAAGACGCGAAAATGCGGCGTCCACATTTTCGCCGGTCTTCGCGCTGGTGCGCATGATTTCCCAGCCACTTTGGGTGAGCTGAGCCAAACGGTCGTCACCGATTTCCCATTGATCGGCCAAATCGGCTTTGTTGACGAGAAGGATTGCCGGGACTTTGAGGCCGGTGTCGGTGACGCGTTGGTTGAGGGCCAGAGCTTCGTCGAGAGTGTTGCGGCGCGTTCCGTCGATTACCAAGAAATAGCCGAACATTCCGCGCCAATAGGAAGCTTGCACTTTTTGGAAACGATCTTCGCCAAAGATATCCCAGAGGACGAGCTTTACTTCCTGGCCGGCCTCGTGGACGGACTTCTTATCAACCTTCACGCCGATCGAAGTTTGATAGCCCTCGGAATAAATGCCTTCGATGAACCGGCGAACCAGGCTCGTCTTGCCGACCGCAAGAGTGCCGAGCATGCAGATTTTCTTTTCGAGCATCAGAATGCGGGCTAGTTTACAGGGGGAGCGGGAGAAAAAGCGACTTTGAAAGTGACGCTGCGATTGAAGCGGCGGCCTTCTTCCGTGGACTCGTCGTGAAGCGGCTCGGAGGTGCCGACGCCCCGCGCATGCAGATTGGCGGCCTTGATCCCAGCGTGGGCGAGGAGATTGATCACGACGTCGGCGCGCTGTTTGCTGAGGACGAGATTGGTGCCCTCGACGCCGGTGATATCCGTGTGACCGATGACATCGATTGCGAGTTTGCCATTGAGGCGGCCGACCTCAATCAGAAGGGCGCGAATGTTGTTTTGGGCTGTGGCGATGTTGTTTTCCTGGCCGGGTTCGAGTTCGGCTCGTCCGATGGGGAAGAGAAGCACAGTTGATTCAAGCGATGAGCGCAGGCGATTGAGTTCGAGTTGTTCGCTATTTTGCAAGTGTGAGTCGTCGACGGCGGTGACGCCGGGAACCCACGGAGCGCGCTCTTCGAATCGCGCGATAAATGCGGGGGTAGCGATTCCTTCGGCGTGAAGGTGGCCATCTTTTTCAGAGAGCGTTACGCCGGAGGGTGGGTGAAGGAATGCATTCGCGCGTTTCAGCACGATGGGATCATCGAAGGAATAGAAGGGTTTCAATTCGAGATTGGCCGTTTTGGGGTCAATACCTGCGTTCGAGAGCAAATTTTCTGGGTTTGCGGCGAGAGGATCGCGAAAACCCTGGACGTGATATCGGCCGCCCTCGCGAGCGTATGACATGACGACGATGCCGGGCTCCTGGCGGAGAACTTTCAAAAAGCGCGACCATTCCCAAAGCAGGTAGACAGAGTAGCCGATCGGTATCGCTATCAGGGCAAGGATGACCGCACCAGCAATCAGTGCGGCGCGGGGGCGGCGGCGATCCTTCTCCGATTCCGAGTCGTTTTTGAACTGCGTCTCGAGCAGGTGCGTCAAGTCCTCTTCGACAGGGCGAAATGGAGCGGCGTCGCCTTCGAAATGGGCCAGAGCCGAACTGTAGTGGCGCTGAATATTTTCGAGAGCTTCCTTCATGGCGACGCGGTAGGTTTCGGGCGCGTGACCACGAATGACGGCGGCCAGGACGGCGCCAGGGCCTTGTTCGATCCAGACCTCGAGTTCGCCGACTTCCAAGAAGTCGAGCGTATTATCGCCGCGCTGCGATTCGAACGAATCTTTTACGAACTGCTGGATGGCGGAGAGCATTCCTGAAACGAGCGACGGATCCTGGGTGGCGACTCGTGGAGCAACGACGTGGCTGAGAACCAGGCCCGTCTCGCGATGGATCAGGAACACCTGTTCCACACTAAAAAGCAGGCTGTGCATCATGGCTACTTCGCTGAAAGGCTTTCCTGAACGAAACGCTTCGATGCGCCACTTCAGGCCCTGCCAGGAAAGGCTGTGCTCGAGGGCAGTGTTGAAGGATTCGAGCATGCTCCGGAGGGTTTCCGTGATTGACTTGCGGATGGCAGGTCCCATCACGGGAAACAGCGCGTCGGCGAGGACGTGCGGGTCGCGACGGACGGATTCGCGGAGCGTGTCCTGAATGGTGGGCGCGAGAGCTTCAGCTAGAGCTTGATTGTCGCCTTGCTCGCGGCGCTTTTTAATTGCTTCCGCTACAACGGAGCTTACGTCATCAATGCGGCGGCCGGTGTCGTCGAGGCGCTCTTGAATTTCCTTGAGGCCTTCCTGTTCGGGACCGACGATAAGATGGCGCAGCTCTTCGTAGGCGTGGCTATTCGGAGAATTGCCATCGCGGGCGGAGTTATCTGCAGGCGGATTCTCGGTTGCGTTCTCCTGCGAGGCGCGGCGTTGGGCTTGCTCGGCCATGTTGGAAGGTTGCAGTTTTTGACCGGCTGACATCCGGCGCTACTTTTCTGGCAGCTCGAGATCGTCCTTCAGGCGCAGCGAGAACTCCGCGAAAATGTCGGCGAGAGCGGCGCGATCGGTCTTGTCGTTGCGCAGGGACTCGACTTCGCGATCGAGGGAGGCTGAAGAGTCACGGCGCAGCTTATCAATTTCGTTCGAGAACGACTTGGAGTGCTCGAGCATTTTGGCGCGAAGGTCGCTTTGAGCGTCGGAGGTCTGCTCTTCGAGCTGGCCGAGCTTTTTCTCGATCATTTTGGCGGCTTCTTTCAGCTCGCGGGCGAGTTCCTTTAGGCCTTCGGAGCGCTCGGACTTTTCGGTCTTCAGACGCGTGCTGAGGGATTCGACTTCCTGCTGAGCGAAACTGCTGAGAGTTTCGAGGCGCTTCATGGTGTCTTCGCGGAGGGTCTCGACGGCTTTCGAGACGTTTTCTTCCAGGCGCGCGAAACGCTTCTCGTAGTCGCGCATCTGCGAGCCGAATAATATGTCGCGAATCTTGTCTACATTTGCGCCTTCTTCTTTGCCGGATGAATTGTTAGGAAGTTTTGCTTCCGCCGGGGATGCCATTTTACGAGGTCTCCTTTTGCGATTCTGTATGCCCGGACGACGGGACCTGCGCGAGGTGGTTCGGGGCATCGGGTGACACTACTATGAAAGTAGGTTTTGCCGCAACAAGCACGTGGGTTGGGGCGGAGGTACGAGTGGTTTGGGAGTCATGGAACTGAGGTTTTGGCGCGGATGGCGCGTTTGAGCGAGTGCTGGGGTTGGTCAGCGGTCGAGAAATTCGCGGAGGCGGGCGTAACCAGCGCGGCTGACGGGGAGTTGTGTTCCGTTGTGGAGCACGGCGACGTGGCTGTCTTTGCCGTAGGGCTCGATGCGGGCGACACGTTCGAGGTTGACGATGTAGGAGCGGTGGATGCGGAGGAATCGCGAAGGGTCGAGGGCGGATTCGAGGCTGGAGATGGTTTGTTGTTTGAGGTGCTTCTTGCCTTCGGAGCAGAGGGCGATGTAGTCGTCCTGGGCTTCAGCGTAGTCGAGTTTCGCGATGGGGATGATGAAAACCTTGGTGCCGTCACGGACGGGAATGCGATCGAGATGTTGAGCTGGGGGGCGGGCGGCGGCGGCGAGGTCGGAGGGCGCTGGACGCGCTGCCTGCGTGCTAGGCGCCATTGCGGCCGAAAATGCGCTGCTGAGGCGCTCCTTGGCACGGGTTAGAGCGGCTTCGAAACGATCGCAGCCGAACGGCTTGAGCAAGTAATCGACGGCGTGGACCTCGAAGGCGCGGATTGCGTGATTGTCGTGGGCGGTGACGAAGACGACGGCGGCGCTGGTGCCAATTAACTCGAGAACTTCGAATCCATCGAGCTTGGGCATTTGGACGTCGAGGAAAACGAGATCGGGCTTCAATTCGGTGACCGATTTTACGGCTTCGAAGCCGTTGGCGCATTCGGCGGCGATTTCGATTTCGGGATGGGCGGTGAGGAATTCGCGCAAGACCTGGCGGGCGAGCTCCTCGTCGTCAACGATTACCGCGCGAAATTTTTTTTCGCTGGGCTGCGTCATGAAGCGTGCTCCGGGCGTTCGGCGGGCATCGTGATCGCGACGCGGTAGCGGTCGCCTTCGGTTTTCACGTCGAAGCTTGCGAGGTTCCCGTGGCGCGTGGCGAGACGCTGGCGAACGTTGGCGAGGCCGACGCCCCCGCGACGGCGGGGAGGCGAATCGGGATCGAAAGTGTTTTCCACGGCGATCGAAAGCGTGCCGTTGCGAGAATGGATTTCAAGCTTGATGGAGCCGCCTTCGACGAGATTCGAAATTCCGTGGACGACGGCATTTTCAACCAGCGGCTGCAGCAGGAGCGGCGGGACGAAAACGTCGAGCGCGTCTTTATCGATATTTTCTTCCATCTGGATGCGCGCGCCGAAGCGGACTTTTTCGACCGCAAGAAACGAGCGGATCAACGACAGCTCTTCGTCGAGTGGAATCGCGGCTTTCTCACCGAGGCCGAGCGTGCGGCGCAGAAAATCGCCGAGAAGGACGCACATCTCGCGGGCCTTGCCGGGATCGGAGCTGGTGAGCGCACTGATGGAGTTGAGGCTGTTAAAAAGGAAATGCGGATTCACCTGGGCTTTCAGAGCCCTCAGTTCCGCGTCGCGTGCGAGAACTCCTGCTTTCATCTCGCGCTCTGTCGCTTCCTGCGATTGCTGGACTGCCCAGCAGAACGTAGAAGAAAGCGACCGCGAGCAAATAGAGCAGGATTCCCGTACCGAAGAGAAGCGGCAGATTCTTTGAAAGGTGAGGCTCAAGACCATTGAATGCGGAGAAGCCAGAGAATTCGTGAGCCAATGCTTTCGCGGCCAGAATCCAGAATCCGCTGACCACGATCGCGCCGAGTAGGTGCGTGAGCGCTACCTGAAGGGCGCCGGCGCGGTCGAGCGGCGTCCACCGGCAGGAATACCACGCCGAGAGGCACATGAACCCGTAAAGAAGGCAGAGCGGAATGCCGAGGGCGAAGGCTTCCATCCACGTGAGTCCGCCGGGAACGGCGAGCAGATACACGAGCATTCCGGAGAGAGGAAGCCAGCCGAGCAGGTAAGGAACGAGCCGCCGGAGGTTGCCGAGAATGGGATGCATTGTTGAGGCTTAGTTTTTGATCTCGAGGCCGCCGAAGACGGCGACGCCGCGGATGATCAGTTTTTTTGCCGGCGTGTCGGGTGGGGGATGGCTGGTCTTGTCGCTATAGCCGCCAAAAATTCCGACGCCATCGATGACTACGTTCCAAGTACGCGGAACGCGAATCTCGCCGCCGCCGAAAATCATCGTGGCTTCGAGGACAGCTTGATCGCCGTCGATCTCGGCCTGGGTGAAATCAATCTCGCCGCCTCCGAAGATCGAGGTCATCTCGCCGGTCTGGAAATTGCGCGAGCTCACCTGATGTTCGCCGCCGCCAAAAATACTCGTGCAGGTAACATGCGAGCCAGCGTCGTTGAATTGATGTCCGGTTTCAACTGGTTTTGACTTCCACTTATTCGCCAGCGGCTCCCCTCCCTTGCCGAATGCCTGAATCACCAGCAACACGCCGACGCCGATGAGAAACACCGGCCAGAGTGTTTCCATCCTGACTCGCTGATACCCCAGCTCCTGCAGTTGAAAGGCGATTCCGGCAAGAATGAGAAAACCGCCCCAGAAACGCCGTCCGGAACCTTGACACGTCAAGAGCGTTGAGACGCCCCAAAAAATCAGCGCCAACGGCCAGAACCGGAATACGCGGTTGGCATCGATCAGATTCATCTGGTCCAGAAGCAGGGTGACGCCCACGATGACGATGATGATTCCGAAGATGAGGCCTCGCGTGCCGCGAGTGAGCCTACTCATCAAGCTTGCCTCCGCTGCGAGCTCGTGTGGATCGTTCCTGTGGATAAGCGCGCTTTTGCACGAGGAAGATCATCATGCCGATCGCGACCATACAAAGCGGCGCTATTTTCACGAGCGCTCGCCAAGCCGGATCGTTCCACTGGAGGGCGAGCATATTCCATAATCCGGGCACAATCACGGAAAAGAGCCAGAGGCTGTGCGGGAGCAGATGCGCCCAGCCGATCTCGACGGCTTCGAAGGCGAGTCCCAGCACAATCAGGAGCGCCGCTAAAAACATCAAAATCCGCGCTGGATAGATCGCGCCGTTCTCGGGAATTCGCTGGTTCAGGCTCGTCATTTCAATGCCTCCTGCGCCGATTGTGTGGCTGTCCATGGCGCAAGAATAGGGGTGGGGGGCGAAGGGTGTCGCGAGGTTTTCGGCGAATAGCGCCTGATTACCGGCGAATGACGGCTCCGGTCGCTCTAGAGCTTTTTGGCGTGCTTATTGGCAGACTTCGCCGCCCAGGCGTGTTGTGGTAGGACCTGCTGGCGTGGACTAGTGGGTGGCCTGCGCTGTCGTTGGAGTCGCCGCTTTCAGGGCGGCTCGAGCCTGGGGAACAGCGATGGCCGATTCGACGCGCTCGTCGTTGATCGCGGCGAGAGTGACCAGAACCTGCTGGCCCGCAACGGGCTGACCGGCTTTGGTTTCGGCGTCAGCCAATAAGCGCAGAGAAAGCGGGTTGCGCGGATCCTCCTGGAACTCCGCGACGGCCATGGCATAGCGACCGTCGAGAAACATTACGGCGCCATTGGCGGAGTGATAAGACCTTTGTATCGGAGTGCTGCGGCTCGTTTGGGCCATTGCACTGAGGGGTGCAAGCGCGCGCTCGGCCTCGGGCTTCATATTGGCTTGTGCCGCGACAAAGGTGCGTGTCTGAAGAATCGTGGCGAGTTCGGTATCGTGCTCGTCGCGTGAGATAGCGTGTTTTTCTGAAAGAACCAGCTCGGCGTCGCGAAGGTCACGCATAGCCGCTTTCGGATCAGGATTGAAGAGCGCCAGGGTGCGATGTATTTCGGCTTCGGCGACGGGGAAGCGACCGTCCTTGTGAACAGCCAGTGCGAGAGTTAGATATTCTTTGCGTCCGTCAACGAGACGATTCTCGCGGAAGTAAGTCATGGCTTTCAGCATCTGGTCGGTGAGCTTCGTGCCGGGATCCTGTTCGAGTTCGATGGCTTTGTCGTATTCGGAGCGGGCGCGATCCTGGTCGCCCATCAAAGCATAGGTAGTGGCGATACCGATTTGCGAGAAGCCGGGGACCATTTTGTTGGAAGCTTCGTAGTGCGCGAGAGCTCCCTTGAAGTCGCCCATCATGCGAAGAATTTCGCCGTAAGAGTCAAGCGGGTTCGGCTGGCCGGGAAGGGCCGCAACGTAACGCTCCATGTAAGGCGGCGAGAGCTGCGCGTGCCCGGCATAGGCGTAGCAATAGGCGACGTTGTTGAGCGCGGGCGCGTAATTAGGATCGTTTTTCAGAGCGCGCTCAAGAATCGCGGCGCCACGATCAAATTCCTGGTTGTTCGAGCACATCCATGTTCCGGCCATGGCGATGAAACGGTTGTCGCGGGGGTAACGCTCGAAGAGATCGTTCATTGCAGCGATCGCCGAAACGAGGTGGCCGTCTTTGGTGCCGTTCAGGAATTGGATCAGCTTTTGCTCGTCGGGCGTTGCGGAACTCATGTAGAGCCTGGCCATGGCGCGGTGATGCTCGCCTTCGGCAGGATTTGTTGTGTTAAAAGCGAGCATGGCGTGGGCTTGAGCGAACTTTGGGTCGGCTTTCACGGCCTTGCGAATCGTTTCGACACCTTGGGAGACGTAAAGCAAATCGAATTCGTTGTGGACGCCCTCTTCGTATAGGCGGCGCGCTTCTTCCGATTTTGAGGTGACCGGAATCGTGTCAGACGTTGGAGACGCCATCGCAGAGTTCGCATTGGAAGCGGATGAAGCTGATGGTTTCGCGCTGTGCTTCGGCGCGTCTTGCGCGCGAGTGGCCAGGCCGGTTGCCCCGGTGATTGCAACGGCGAAAGTTGCGATGATCGCCTGCTTGCTGAATGTTGAGAGCGTCATTTTTCCTCGCAGTGGGATTTCGGGCAGTTGCATGAACTTTAGTGACCCTTCAAAACGTAACCGGGGTCGAATGGCTGTTTCTCGTCGATCTTGATCACCTTTACGCCGCCCGTGATGTTGTAGACGTCGACGATGCCAACAGCCGTGGGATTCGTTTCAACCGTCTTTACAATTTCTTCGTCGCTGTTCAGGAAAACCACCTGAGCGCCCGACTTGCGCGCGGGATCGGCCAGGATCATTTTGCCCTGATCGGCGTCAACGCCCATCACCTTCTCGATGATGAATTTCATCGGGGCCGCCGAGGGTTCGCGCAGGACGATGGTCACGTTGCGGCCATTGGCCCATGTGGCTGTTTTGCCTTTAAACATTTTCCCGAGATCAACGAGCGTCAGGGTCCTTGCAGGATTCGCGGGGTTCACGATGACGGCGAAGTCCGTAGCGAATGCGGCGCCTACAGCCGCGAGCAGCAGCAAAATTGTGACACTCACAATCCGAGTCCGCATCGTGACACCTTGTTACGCAATCGAGGAGTGAGGCGATGCCTCTGAAGCTCGCCTGAAACGAGATTAGCACTCGCGAGAGAAGCGCCTCGGGTGAATCAGACCGCGCGTGTCGCTAGCGGAAACTGTACGAAGGTACAGGAGGAAATTGGAGCGAGTCTGACATTTTGCCCAATGCGAGTGACAGTCTCGTTTGCTCGCGACTCCGGGCCTGGATAATCAGAAGACATGCGCCGCGATTCGTTTCGGAACCGCCCGCCAGCGGATGGAGCGGCGGTTAGGAAGCCGGTGCAAAAAATGAAGGCTGCGCGTTTTCAGCGCCCCACACAGGTACCGGCTGCAGCTTTGAAACGCCCAGCGTCCAGCCCGATGCTTGAGGGACCATTCTTTCCACCTGGAACAGCACCGGGCGCGAGTCGAGTTCACAGCCATTTCGACGTTCGATGACACGCAAAGCCACGACTGAATCCTTCTCGACTTCGACGTGCAGCGAAAGCTGGCAGCCACCATCGCTGATGTTCGAGGTAAGCGTGCGTTCGGTGAAGAAACGCCCACGGCGATTGAAACCGCAGACTTCAACACGGAACGCACTAGCGATGCGCTGCTCGCGGCGCGGCTGGCGGGTGGGTTCCGAGACTTGCAACTCTGATTCTGCAAAGTGTGCCGCTACGTTGGCCATGTTTTGAATCCTCCTTCGTGAGACGAAATCTACAATGCGATCAACATGCAGGCGCGAATGACCACTGTGCGGCCCGAAGAGGCTTACGGCCGGCCATGCGAACGCTGACGCGCTACTGCGCAGCGCCCTTGGCCTGTGCCTTTTTCGTGGTGCGCTTCAAGAAGCGGTAGAGACTCGTGCGGCCGATGCCGAGAACCTGCGAGGCACGAACGCGATTACCGTTGCACATTTCAAGGACACGCTGGATATGGATTCCGCGGACCTCATCGAGTGGAAGCGGCCGCCAGTTCTCCTCGGCAGCGGATGCGACGGAGCGGCGCGGTTTCTGGAGATGAGCAGGAAGATCAGTGATATCAATGAAATCGGCACTGGCGGTAAGGGCAGCGCTGGAGATCACATTTTCGAGCTCGCGGACATTTCCCGGCCAGTCGTGCTGCAGCAGCGCGATTTGCGCGCGGCGAGTGAGGCCCTGGAACGGCTTGGAATACGCCTGGCTGTATTTCTTGAGGAAGTGCTGGATCAGGATGGGAATGTCTTCCGTTCTCTCCTGCAAGCCGGGGACGCGAATCTCGACTGTGTTTAGCCTGTAGAAAAGATCTTCGCGGAAGCGGCCGGCGAGGACTTCGGCACGAAGGTCTCGATTGGTGGCGGCAATCAGGCGGACGTCCACATGCCTCACTTCCGGCGAGCCGACGCGCTGAATTTCGCGGTTCTGAATCACACGCAGGAGCTTGGCCTGCATTTGCAGCGAGGTTTCACCCACTTCGTCGAGAAACACAGCGCCGCCGTTGGCGTATTCGAAGAGACCAGGGCGAGTGTCGGTAGCTCCGGTGAATGCACCCCGGACGTGACCAAAGAGCTGACTTTCGAGAAGCGTGTCAACGAGCGCGGAACAGTTGCAGACGGCGAAACGCTCCTCTCCGACCGGGCTCATGTGATGGAGCGCGCGTGCGATGAGTTCCTTGCCCGAGCCGGTGGGACCGGTGACGAGCACGTTCGAGTAGTGGCGTGCGACCTTTTTTGCCAGGTCAAAGACTTCAAACATTGCCGGACTTCGTCCGACGATGCCGTGGAATTGGAGATTCTCGAGGAGACGGTCCTCGAGATCGCGTACATGGGATCGCTGCGTGAACAGCTCGGCGAGATCGTCGAGTGTTTTCGTCAAGCGCACGAAATCCAGAGGCTTCGCAAGGTAATCGTAGGCGCCACGCTTGATGGCGTCGATGGCCGTATCCACAGAGTAGTAGCCAGTTACGAGGATGACGTAGATGCCCGGATCGTATTGGAGAACTTTTTCGAGAAATGCCAGTCCGTCCATGGCCGGCATCTTGAAGTCTGCGATGACGGCACGGCAGCCGCCGAGGCGGATCTTCTGAAGCGCCGCTTGAGGATCAATCGTGCCAAGGGCGGGGAAGCCGAGTTTTGTGAGACGGTCCGTGGTCAGGTCGACGAGATCGGCTTCGTCGTCTAGAACGCAGACCGGAAGATTTTTTCGAGCCATACTGACGATAGGTTTCTCTTCGAGTGTTAGCATGCGGTGGTATAGGCACGATGTGTTCCAGAGCGTTCAACGTTGGTTGCGAGAATAGAATCGAGGGGCAGAGGACGAGATGAAACGGTTCAGTTGCCGGTAACTATCCGCCTGCGATGGATTTGCGAAGAGCAGGGAAGAAGGACGCCTGTGCGGATGGGAACAAAACCGAGCGAGCTCCGTAGTGCTGGTTCACGATGTCGCATTCCAATTCGGGACTTCGGAACCCGAACAGTGCCAAAATGGCCTCTGGCACGTCAGCCAGAGTAATTGATCACCATCACTCCTGCTGCCGGCTCGGACTATGTGTGGGAAAGCTACGAAGCGGACTTCGTTAATTCAGCGGGCCAATTCAACTGCTGCCCAAGTTCAACTCCGCTGTGCGACTGGCTATGCCACGTGGACTGCCAGGAGGCCCTCGGCGAATGTCTCCTTGTAGCTTGCGCGGGGGCGCAGGCGCTCAAGCGAGACTCGCGCGGCGCCATTCGGATCTTTCTCGGCGCTGGTCAGAGCCTCGTAGGCGATCGGAAAACTGGCGGCCGTTGCCAGCGGCTGGAGCAGCCGGACAAACACGATGCAACCCGGACGAATGTCGGAGCGCAACAACATTGATTTCTTGTCGTCGGGTTTCCATTCAAGATTGGTTTTCTCTACGAAGAAATTCTCTTTGGCATCCCAGCCCGATACTTCCACGCGGTAGTTATCTTCCCCGTTCACGGTCAAATTCAAGTCCGAGTCCATGTTTGCCTCTTATGATTATGTAGTCGCCGTACAGGTACGGGTAATGCAGGAAACGTGCCAAACAAAGTGGGTTCTGGCGTTCAGGGATAAGAGGTTAGGAGACGCGTTGAGAGCGAATCGGCGATCAAGTGTGCCAAAGACGCGAACTGTGCAGGATTGAACCGGGTTTCACCTGCTGGGCCCGGAGATATCGTGGCGCTGGGGCGTTTCCGAGATTCAGGTCAGCCCCAATGTGACCCGGGGTAAAGCGCGCCCAATGCAAATCGGAAGACCACGCTAAAGATCCTGTCGAACAGGTACCAGGCGAGAACGAGCCCGAGCATTCCGAAGCCCTGGGTGCGAAACCAATCGAGGAACCGGCGAGCGGTATCTTCAGGCATGATCAGCGTGATGGCCGTGTTGCCATCCAGCGGCGGCACGGGAAGAAGATTGAAGGTGCCGAGAAGCAGATTGAGAACGAAGACGATGCTGAGAAATGTGGCCGCAAAACCGGCGATGCCGGGCACGGTAGCGACCACGACGCTAGTGAAGCCGGCGGAAGCCGGTCGTTCGAATACGCCGGCGAGAATTCCGGCGTGGATTCCGATTGCCGAAAGGATCACAAGCGTGAAATTTGCCGCCGGTCCGGCGAGCGCCATCCAAGCGGCGCGGTGAGGATGTCTCTCCTGCCATTGGGGATCGTAAGGAGCGCTGGCCCAACCGATCATCCAGTGTGCGACGAAGTAGGAAACGATGGGAACCACGACGAGTCCCACCGGCGAACGGCGAATGTGGGGAATGGGGTTGAGTGAAACCTGGCCGCCTTCGAAGGCCGTGGTATCGCCGCCGATCTTGGCGGCGAGGGCATGGGCGCCTTCGTGGCACGTGGTAGAAAACAGGAAAACGATATACCAGATGACGCCGAGAACGAGGAAGTCGGGAGTCATGCTGGCGGTAGACTAAGCGTTCACGAGGCGTTGTGCAAGCATCCTGCGATGTGGCATTAATCGTACCGCGGTCGTGAGAATGGAGGAGGAAAAACAATGAAAGCTAAGACGATTGGTTTCGCGATTTTTGTGCTCCTTACAGCATATTGCATGGCTGCGGATGGTGACCGAAGGCACATCGTGTTGCCCCGGCCTTCCGAATTTAAGGGACTACCTTTCAGCGATGGCGTTCTGGTTGGTGAGACGCTTTACGTCGGCGGACACGTCGGAATAGATCCAAAGACCGGCAAAGCAGGGATCACCGCAGAGGAGGACGCGAAATTTGCGATGGATGGGGTGAAGCAGACGCTCGAAGCAGCAGGGATGACGATGGACGATCTGGTTTCCGTTCAGGTGTATTGCACGTCGGTGAGTGATTACGCCACGTTCAACGGAGTGTACAAGACATATTTTCACGGTGACTACCCGGCCCGGGCGTTTGTGCAAATCGCCAAGCTTGTCGTAGATTCGCGGTTTGAAGTGGTCGGGGTTGCTGTGAAACGAAAAAACTAGCGATGGCCGAGGCGCTCGAATTCCGTCATGGCGCGTTCCATTTCCTCGCGAGCAGTATCGGCGGAGGAACGGACGCCCTGGACGCGGAGGCGGAAGTCGTCCGGGTTGGAAGCGCGCATGATGGCCTCTTCGAGAGTGATGAGGTTGCGCGAGTAGAGATCGAAGATCGATTGATCGAATGTTTGCATGCCGTACTGGCTGGTGCCGGCGGCGATAGCGTCGCGGATCATGCGGGTCTTGTCCGGATTGATGATGCAATCGCGGATGTAACCGGTTGAGACCATCACTTCGACGGCGGGGACTCGGCCCTGGCCGTCGCTCTTGCGTACCAGGCGTTGGCTGACAACGGCTTTCAGCGTAGAAGCGAGCTGCAAGCGAATCTGTTTCTGCTCGGGCGGCGGAAAGACGGCGATGATGCGCTGAATGGTTTCGGTCGCGTCGAGAGTGTGCAAGGTCGAGAGAACGAGGTGGCCGGTTTCCGCGGCGAGCAGCGCTGTTGAAATCGTTTCGAGGTCGCGCATTTCGCCGACGAGCACCACGTCTGGATCTTGACGAAGAGCGGCGCGGAGCGCGGTGGAGAACGAAGAAGTGTCGACTTCGACCTCGCGCTGATTGATGAAGCCTTTTTTATCGCGGTGCAGATATTCGATCGGATCTTCAATGGTGATGATGTGCTCGGCGCGGAGCGAATTAATGCGGTCAATCATCGCGGCGAGCGTTGTTGACTTACCAGAACCGGTGGTGCCGGTGGTGAGAATCAGGCCACGTTGCTCTTCGCAAATTTGCGTTAGGATGCGCGGAAGTTCGAGTTCTTCGATGGTACGAATCTTGGTTGGAATCACGCGCAGAACCATGCCGACGTTGCCGCGTTGCTGAAACACGTTGACGCGGAAGCGTCCGAGGCCTGCGACGCCATAGGCCATGTCGAGTTCGGCGGTTTCCTTGAATTTCTGCTTCTGGCGGTTGGTCATCATGCTGAAGGCCATTGACAGCATTTCTTCCGGGGTGATGCGCGGCACGTCGGTCAATCCACTGAGGATACCGTCGACGCGAAGGTAAGGGTGGTTGCCGACCTTGAGGTGCAAGTCGGAAGCGCGGCTCTCCACTGCGCGGCGTAAGAGATCGTCAATGTTGATGGCCATGAATAAACTCCCCGCTTTTTGCTCCATGTGACGCTAGCACGCGGATTTATGGGCGGGCAAGAATGCGCGGTGTGGCAATTTCTAAGCGAACAACCTGTACGAGTGGACAGGTGCGATGGAATTTGGCGGTTTCTTCAAGCGGGGAGCTGATCGCGGAGGAAAAAACGATCATAAATTACGGCAGCGAGCACACCACCGAATAGGGGGCCAACCCAATAAACGCCGTGATTTGACCAGTGGCGGGCCACCAGGGCCGGGCCAAACGCGCGAGCGGGGTTCATAGCGGCGCCCGTGAAGGGATAACCGGCCAGCATTCCGGCTGTGACCGTGAGCCCGACGGCGAAGCCAGCGAACCTGTTGGCAAGGTCCCTGGGGTCAACCATGGTGGCGAAAAAGACGAAGACAAGTACGAACGTGAGGACTGCTTCAAGGATCATTGCGTGCATCCGCGTGAAGTCGGTAAGAGGAACGAGGTCGGGAGTGCCGAGAGCCACCGGCCGCCAGACAGATTCAGGAATAATTGTGACGAGCAGGAAAGCGGCAGCGACCGAACCGAGAAGCTGTGAGAGCCAATAGAAAAGCGCTTTCATTGTGCCCAGCCTGCGCGTGACCCAGAATCCCGCGGTGATAGCAGGATTGAAGTGTCCGCCGGATACGTGCCCAACGGCGCTCACCATCACCCCCATTGCAAGTCCGTTGGCCAAGGCGATCGAGAGCAAACCTATGCTTGCCTGGCCATTGGCGCGAAGGTATTGGTCGGCACAAATGCAGCCCGCACCGGCAAGAACCAGCGTGAATGTGCCGACGAATTCAACAAAGAGCTTTTGGCCCAGGCTGTACACGGATGCTCCACGATCGCAGCAAAGTAAGGGCGAGCGATCGCGCGCGAATTCTACTACGACAGCCTAGACGCACCGATACTTTTTGAGTTTGAGGGTGAAGCCGTAATATGCGCCGCTCGAAGCGATTTGCTAGCGAACCGCCGCCGGTGCTGGAACGCCCACCGGAGTGAGCCAGCCGTAACGATCTGGCTTCTTGCCGCTGGTAAGCGCGAAGAATTCGTCCTGGATTTTTTTGGTGATAGGTCCGCGGGTGCCGTTGCCCACTGTGACGCGATCGACCGAGCGAATCGGCGTGACTTCAACCGCCGTCCCGCAGAAGAAAAGTTCATCGGCGATGTAGAGCATTTCGCGCGGAATGATCTGTTCGGCGACGGGAATGTTGAGATCGCGGCAGATCTGCATGACGGTGTTGCGAGTGATTCCGGGAAGCGCTCCATTCGAGAGCGGGGGGGTGATCAGTGTACCGCCGAAAAGGAGAAAAATATTTTCGCCGGAGCCTTCGCTTACTTGCCCGTGCACGTCGAGCGCGATGCCTTCCGAATAGCCATTCGTGTGCGCTTCAATGCGGATCAGTTGGGAATTCATGTAGTTCGCAGCGGCTTTCGCCATTTGAGGCAGCGTATTCGGGGCGGGACGATTCCAGGAACTGACGCAGACGTCCACACCTGCGTGCAACGCTTCTTCTCCCAGGTACTGTGCCCATTCCCAGCACGCGATATAGACCTCAATCGGGCAGCCCACTGGATTTACGCCGGCGGTGCCGTAGCCGCGCATCACCATCGGCCGGATGTAGCATGCGTTCATCTTATTGGCGCGGACGACATCGAGATTTGCCTGAGCGAGCTCCTCGGCTGTGAACGGAATATCCATGCGGTAGATGCGGGCGGAATTCAGAAGGCGCTGCATGTGTTCGCGAAGGCGGAAGATAGCCGGGCCTTGCTCGGTGTTATAGCAGCGGATGCCTTCGAAGACGGTGGAACCGTACGTGATGACGTGAGACAGAACGTGAATCTTGGCATCGTCCCATTCGATCATTTTGCCGTTGTGCCAGATTTGACCCGTCTTCGGAAAGCTCATTGAGTGTCTCCGCGGCGCGATTTTTCGCGCTGTTGTGCGCCCGCGAATCGAAAGTACAGGAGCGTAGTTGGGACGTCAATGGGAAGGAGGTAGTAGAACTAGCTCGGCGCGGAATCCATATTGGACGGGCTGATTTGTCGCGCGAGAAAATCCTTCGATTGGATCAATCCTCGCGTAACGCGACGAGGGGATCGACCTGCGTCGCGCGTTGTGCAGGAATGAAACAAGCGAACAGGGCTACGGCTGCCAGCAGCAAAGCGATCGACGCGAATGTGAGCGGATCGGTCGCCGTCACCGAAAACAGCATCGAGCGAAGGAATCGCGTGACGATAGCAGCACCGATGAGGCCGACTCCAAGGCCGATAGCGACAAGCACCATGCCCTCCCTGAGCGCCATGCGAAGAATGTCATTGCGTTGAGCCCCCAACGCGACGCGAACGCCAATTTCATGGGTCCGCTGGCTGAACGTGTAGGCCATCACGCCATAGATGCCGATTGACGCGAGCAACAGTGCGACACCCGCGAAGACGGCGAGGATCGTCAATGCGAAGCGGCGATCGGCGAGAGACTTGGCCACCACTTCGTTCAGCGTGCGAACCGCGAAAACGGGAATGCCCGGATCGATGGACTGAACCTCGCCACGAATCGCGTCGCCCAATGTGCCCGGATCGGTCGAGGTGCGAAGGTAGATGGCGGCCGTCGCGCCGGGGTTCTGAAGCAGCGGAAAGTAGACGTGAGGCATGGCTGGCGCGTCGAAGCCGTCAGACTTGATGGAGGAGACGACGCCAACGATGGTTGTCCATGGGGCGGTGGAATTAAGGGCTCCCGCTTTGATTTGCTTGCCGTTGGGATCTTCGCCGGGCCAGTAGCGGTGCGCGAGCGTGTCGTCGATGAGGGCGACTTTTTGAGAATTGACGTCGTCGGAATCCGAAAAATTGCGACCGGAAACCTGCGCGATTTCGAGCGTGCGGAAATATTCAGGAGTGACGGTCGCAAATTCGGCGACCGGGACTCTTTCCGCATCGGCAGGCCGGCCTTGAATCGTAAAGGGGAAGCTGTTGCGGGCGCGGCTCATAGGAAGGCTGCCGCCACTCCCAATCGCAGCTTGCTGCACGCCCGGCATCCCTGAAACACGGCGCAAGAGCTCGCGATAGAAAGCGCTCCGCTTCTCCGGCGGGCGGTAGGGATCGGTTTTCGGATCGTTCGGTACCGCCATCCAAATCTGCGCCGTAACGACCGAGCTCGGATTGAATCCTGGCTTCACTTGCAGCAATTGCCAAAAGCTGCGCAGGAGCAGACCAGCTCCGATCAGAAGTATCAAAGACAAAGCAATTTCGGAGGTGACTAGAACACGCGAGATTCGGGTGTGTTTTTTAGATGAGCCCGAGCCTCGGCTGCCTTCTCGCAGGCTGACGATTTGGTTGGCATTCGCGGCCTGCAGCGCAGGGACGAGGCCAAAAATTACCCCGGTGAGGATCGAGACAAAGAACGCGAACGCCAGTACTCCGATATTGATCGAGACTTCGTTGAGCCGAGGAAGATCAGCTGGAGCGAACCGCAGCAGGGAATTTTTCAGTATGACGACTGTGATAAGAGCGATAACGCCCGAGATCGCAGCCAGCAGTACGCTTTCAGTCAGCAGCTGAGTGATGAGCCGGCCGCGGCTCGCTCCGAGCGCCAGGCGGATTGCAACTTCGCGCTGGCGTCCAGCGCCTCGTGCCAGCAGCAAATTCGCGATATTGACGCAGGCGATTAGAAGGACGCAGCCGACCGCGCCGAAAAGCACAAACAACTCTGTGCGAACGCCGCCGACGAGATCATCCTGAACCGAGACAAGACGAGTTCCCCATGAAGCAGCGGCGGGGTAGTCGATTGGATATTCGCGGCTCAGATTGGCTGCGAAAGTGTCCAGCTTGGCTTGTGCTTCAGAAGCGGAAAGGCCAGGCCTCAGGCGAGCAATAGCGCCAGGGAACATACGAGCCGCTCGCAGCGGCGGATGCGGGAACGGATCGGCAG
Source organism: uncultured Acidobacteriota bacterium (assembly GCA_963790945.1). GTDB lineage: Bacteria > Acidobacteriota > Terriglobia > Acidiferrales > UBA7541 > Palsa-295. The sequence goes on along the minus strand of CAWBRH010000005.1, from coordinate 101,285 downwards.
CATATCCAGCAGCGATCCAGAGATCAACGTCGGTCTGGAGCGTGCGGCCGGGATGACGAAAATCGGGAGGCATCACTCCCACGATCGTGTAGAGATCGCCATCGAGCCGAATTTTCTTTCCGATTGCGTGAGGGTCTGCGCCAAATTCGCGGCGCCAGAAGCCGTCGCTGATCACGGCCGCTTCGATGAAGCCCGGTACGGTTTCTTGCTTCGTGTAAATGCGTCCAAGTTGAGCATTGGCGCCGAGCAGCGTGAAGTAGTTGGTGCTTGTGGCGACCACTTCAACGCGCTCGGGCCGATCGCCTCCCGTCAGATTTGCGCTTATAGGCCAAACGGCGGAAATGTCCTCAAAGACGCCTGAGCGATTTTGAAGATCCTCGAGTTCGGGTTGGGACATTCCTACATCGCGCACGTTGGATGCGCGCAAATCGTCAAACACGCGGACGAGCTGTCCGGGCTGCCGATAGGGAAGCGGCCGAAGCAGGACGGCTCGCACCACGCTGAATGCGGCTACGTTCGCGCCAATCCCGAGTGCCAGGGTAAGAATTGCGACAGCGGTGAAGCCAGGAGTTTTGGCAAGCATCCGGGCGGCATAGCGGAGATCCTGCAGGAATGGATTCATGGCGGCTTCTCTCCGGGCTAAGTGAACGCGCCTTGCTGCGAACGGAGTGATAGCGCGATACGCAATTTGACGAATGGGTTGGGGCGTTTGTTAGCGGCCAAATTGGCTTAGGCGACTGCCTACTGAGTGATGAGCGACGCATCCATCGCGTTTTCTCTAACCGCGTTATCGAATTCGGACAGTCCGAGCTAGCGGCCAGCTGCCTGATCGCCTCGGAGGACCATGCAGGTAGAAGAGGAACGCGCCACCAGAGCGCCCTGCGAGTTCGTTACGTCGCATTCGACCATGCCGACGGACTTCCCGCGCTTTACGACCTTGCCCGCGGCGCGCAGCCTTTCCTTCCATACGGGGCGCAGGAAGTTGATTTTCAGTTCGAGGGTCGTAAACGACTCGCCTTCCTCGAGGGTCGACGCAAAGGCGATACCCATAGCGGCATCTGCGATATCGCATAGAATTCCGCCGTGAAGCGTGCCCATTGGGTTCGCGTGCATGTCGCCGGCTTCGAGCTCGATGACGGATTCGCCTTGGCGGATCGAGGTGAGTTCAAACCCGATCAGACGCGCGACAGGCGCCTGCGGCACTTCGCCACGAGCCATTCGTTCGATCGCCTCGAGACGCTTTGACATTGGTTTTTCCTTCTGGCGGTCAAACTGGTATTGCGTTCCGCCGGAGATAGGAGGTGATGATCATCTAGAGGTGATCATCCACGGTGACTTCCTCTTTGGGGGTTGCTGCAAAGCCGCTTATGCGGCCCCAAGCGCTCGTCTTCCAATTGTCAGCGGCCTCTTTGGCCAGAATCCAAGGGGGCAGGTCGACGTACAAGTACGAAGCCAGTGCGTTGATGTAAGGCTCATACATGCCGCGAAGCTTGATCAGTTTTTCATCCACTTCCGGACCTTCAAGAAGGCTATAGCCCGATTCCGTAAGCGAGGAGCGCAGACGCTTCAGTTCCGAAGTAGGGAGCCTATCCATGGTAGTTTCGCGCGGAGTAGCGTAGAAAACTTGCGCTAGGTCGACAACCGTGTGGCGGCACATCGCAAACGTCAAGCGCGCCTGCCGCGAGCATGCATTGTCCAAGCTGGCGATCAGAAATGCGCTCGTGTCCAGGATTGCCGTGAGGGCGCCCAGCCAGGATTCGTTGCTGTGTTGGGACCGAAAGTAGCTGACCACCGGATACGATATGTGGCTCTCGAGCAGTTCTGCGGACCACCTTTCCCAATCGCGAAGGAGGCGCTGGAGGGCATCGATGCCGCCCGGTCCGGTATGTCGTCGAAGAAGCTCCGCTGCAGTCGGCGGCGAACCAGCACGGGCATCGAGCAGGACGATATTAACTTCACGTCGCGAAAACGCCTGATAGATCACCGGCAGATAGCTGATAACCAGCGCGAGAAATCCGAATCCTAATCCGCCTTCGAATACTGCGAGCCTGCGTTCACCGGCAGTGTGGGGAACTACATCCCCCAATCCAAGGGTAAAAAAGGTTGTTCCGCTCATGTAAAGGAGCGTGCTGAAGCTGGGCTGGGTCGTGTCAGTGTGAGCGGCCGCACCGTAGTACATGAAAGCAAACCCAAAAATCAGCGCGGCGGCCCAGACCACGAACAGGCACAGGAGTGAAAGCGGGCCAAAGTAGCTGATAAAAGACTCGCGAATTCTCGGGGAGTGAATCTTTCGAGCGAGGCCCTTCCAGGGAATCCACGTAGACAAATAAAACATTCGCGTCAGGCGGAACCATCGGGCAACGCGCCTGGGCAGAATGATGGTTTCGAACGCGTCCCAAAGGACGACGGTGACGATGAGAAAACCGACGATGGCCGGAAGGATCAAGCAGCTTGCTCCAGATGCGCGTCCATCGTGATTTCGGCTTTCAGGAGCCGCGATACCGGGCAATTTGCCTTTGCGCTAGCCGCCGCTGATTCGAATGCGCTTGCCGAGATGCCCGGGACGCGAGCCGAAACATCGAGATGAATTTTCGAAATTGTCCAGCCGGCATCGAGCTTCTCGAGTGTGAGCTTGGCGGAAGTGCGCAGGGTTAGGGGCGTGAAATTCATGGTGCCGAGTTGGGCGGATAGGGCCATCGTGAAGCATCCCGCATGCGCGGCAGCGATGAGTTCTTCGGGGTTGGTACCTTTGCCATTTTCAAAGCGCGTGACGAATGAGTAGGGAGAGTCGGAAAGAACACCACTCTGGGTGGTGATCGTGCCTTTGCCTTCCTTCAGCGAACCGTTCCATACGGCCGATGCGGTGCGTTCCATTAAGCCTCCTTTAGAAATAGAACTGGAATCTTTGACTGCTAGAAATCATAAGCAGAACGCGATGTTGAGGGAAGCGTCCCACGTCAGGGAACCAAGATAATTTTGCCATAGGCGCCTGGCTCCATGATGATTTCGTGCGCGCGAGGCGCTTCGGAAAGCGGAATCTCATGGCGAATCACAGGGCGAAGCGTTTCATTTTCAAGGCCAGCGACCAGCGCCGAGTGAATGCTGATGAGATCCTTCTGTGAAGCGTTCCACAGCGACATGCAGATGATCGAGGCGTCGCGTCCCATCGCGTCGCGCGGATTAATTTCGATACTGCCTCGATTTCCGACGACGCTCACACGGCCCCCCATCGCGAGAATCTGAAGATCCTTGGCGAGATTGACGTTTGCGAGCATTTCGATGATGACGTCATAGCCGCGCCCTTTGGTAAGCGCGAGAGCTTTTTCGAAGTGGTCCGGCGCGCTGTGATCGAGCACCTCATGGGCACCCTCATCCGCTACAAGCTTCCGGCCGCGCTCGGTGCTGGCGGTGCCAACAACATGCAGTCCGGCAGAGCGTGCCAGTTGCACAGCTGCGATTCCGACACCGCCGCTCGCGCCTTGAATCAGCACAGTTTCTGGGGGGAGAGCCTTGGCCTTCTGGAACAGCGCGCGATAGGCAGTGGCATAGGGAACATGCATCGAAGCGCCTTGCGAGAACCACGCATTGGCGGGAAGCGGAAACACAGCCCAGGCTTCGCAGAGAGCTTGCTCCGCATATGTCCCACTGAGACTGCCCGCTGTGTAGACTCGCGCTCCGGGCGCCAGTCCCTCGACACCCTCGCCGACAGACAGAATCGTTCCCGCGCCATCGGTGCCCGGTGTGTAGGGAAGCGGTGGTTTACGCGCATAGGTGCCCGCCCTCATGTAGACATCCACAGGGTTGACGCCTGCCGCATCGATCTTTACGACGACCTGGCCGGGTCCGGGCAGTGGATTCGGAACCTCTTCGAGTTGCAGCTTTTCCGGGCCGCCAAACTCTTTCACGCGAATGGCCTTCATGAAGTCTCCTTGTACGGATAGCCCGTCCGGTTCGAATTGGATGTGAGCCAGAGGGTCCCGGATTTGGGAAAATTCCGGTAGACGGAACGCTGTGACTCTCAATTGTCGGTTGGCGCGCCTTGGTGCGACTCGAACTTCTTTAAGGTCTGGTAGTCCCTATGGATTCGTTCCAGGCGCGTACCGGCCGCATTTTCATAAATACCAAACACCAAGAAGGGAACCATCGCGGCCAAGACCCAAAGTTTTGCGCGAGGCGATACTTTAGCCTCGGGCTCCCACCGAAAAAGCTGTCGCGAAATCTCAAATGCCACAAGCACGCCGATGGTAAGAGCTACCACGTCAGTGAGAATTTCACCCGCAGTTGCCAGGTTCGTAGTCGCCGCCTCGAGGCCCGTGGCGAGGTATGTGGCCGGTAGAAACAGCGACACCCGCTGAATCCAAGCAGGAAAAATAGCGAGCGGGATCGTAGCGCCGGAGAGAAACAGGAAACCCGTCCAGATCAGCTGATTGATCACCTGCGTTTCCTGCATCGTGTTTGTCACGCTGGCAACGATTAAGCCGAAGGACGAGAAAGCCGCGGAGCCGAACGTCACCAGTAGGAAAACAGCCCAGAGATTGCCCCACGAAATCATGTGAAAGGCAAAACGGCAAACCAGAATTTCGATCACGACGGTCGGCATCGTCATCAGGTAGTTGGAGACAATGCTGGAGGCCAGCATCGGGCCGGCTCCGATCGGAGCCAGACGGAAGCGGCGCAAAATACCCTGCTCGCGAAATGTCACGAGCTGCACGCTGAGCCCCCAAAAGCTACCCATCACCGTCATCGTAAGCACCGCCCCGAGAATATAGGCGATCCAGCCCGCCTGGCCTTTGGCGAGAACCAAGACGAAAAAGAAAAGAAAGCCGAGCGGCATGATCAAGCTGAAAAACAAGAACGTGCGGTTACGCATGGCCAGTCGCATGCGTATCTTCGTCAGAGTCCAGGTGTTTGTAAGCGAATTCGCGCCCATTATTCTCGCAGTCGTCATTCCCGCAGCCGGCGGCCGGTGAGTTCGATGAACGCGTCTTCGAGTGACGGCGAAAACATTTCCAAGCTTTGCAGTTCATTGTTCTCGGCTTCAAGCTGCTTCACAAGCGCGACGATCGTTTGAGGCGGGCGCGAAGAGTGCATCACGTAAGCGCCGTCAAATTGCCGGCAATCGGTGACTCCATCGAGACGAGCAAGTGCGCCATCCGTGATGGGCTTCGTCACGCGGACCTCGATGCGTGTCGTCCCCGCTGAGGCATGTTTTAAGTCGCGCGGCGTACCGAGAGCTATTACGCGCCCTGGTCAACGATTGCCACCCGATCGCACAGCCGCTCTGCTTCTTCAATATAGTGGGTGGTAAGCAGGACTGTCTTTTTGCTGCGCTTGAGTTCCTCGATGATGTCGTAGATTTCGCGGCGCACTTGCGGGTCCAGGCCAGCCGTGGGCTCGTCGAGAAACACAACGCTCGGGTCGTTTACGAGCGCCATAGCTAGCGCGAGACGCTGCTTTTGTCCTCCGGAGAGCTGGCTGTAGAACGCGGTGCGCTTTTCTTCGAGCTGGAAGCGCTTCAGCAGGTCGTCCGTATTCGCATGCCGCCGATAGAATTTCGCGAACAACTCAATTGCTTCCTTCACGCGAATCTTGTCCGGCAGGGAAGTGGATTGCAGCACGGCGCCGATTTGCTCTTTGAACTCAAAACCGCTCTTTTCGGGATCGAGGCCACATACGCGCGCGAGGCCGCGGTCAGGCGTGCGCATCCCTTCAAGAATTTCGACCGTCGAAGTCTTTCCGGCTCCGTTGGGACCGAGCAGCCCGAATACTTCGCCCTCTTCAACTTCAAAACTCACACCCCGAAGCGCTTCGACAGCGCCGTAGCTTTTGTACAGCCCTTCCACTTGGATGACGGGGGTGCTCACTCAGCTTGTCCTCAATTTCGGAAGCGTTCTTCTATATCACAGTCAGCTGGCCGCGCGAAGGCGGCCGACTATAGAGGCGGATCGGATCGGTTCAACGTCGGGCACGACGTTTCGCGGGACGCTTGGATCGCGGTTTTGATTTTGTTCGCACCGCTGCGGGGATCCAGCCGCATTGCTTCATGTTTACGCGCCTTTCGGTCAAAACGACTCCTTCGGTCTCAAGTAAGCGTCGCTGAAGGCTCGCGCGCGGCTCCGATATGAGCAACCTACCGCCAGCGCCGACGACGCGATGCCAGGGAATTCCTTCTCCGCTGTAACATGCCGCCATCGCATGCCCGGCCGCGCGGGCGCCGCCTTTCAGGCGGATCGCTTTTGCGAGCGCTCCGTAGGTTGTTACGCGGCCGCGCGGAATTTTTTTCACCAAGTTGTAAACCGAAGACCAAGACGACATTGTCCGCCGCCCCTTTTCCATCATCGCTGATTTTCCTGAAAAGCTGCTGTTAAAGCCAGATTCAGCGAGTTTCGGTCAAGACTACTTTCACTACAAATCAAGCATCTAAGTATGTGAGGTGATGATTGGCTAGTTGCTCAGTGCGAAAGCCTTCGGTGGCAGAGCAACAAGGTCTTTGTTCGTGCCCCTGACGCCCTTCCGCGGGATGCAGCAAGACTAATAACCAATTCGAAGCAACCTTCATAACTCTAGGGCATCGTACCATTGACGGGGTAGTGGACGCTTCATACACTACGCCACGAACCGTCGAAAAGGAGGCAGTTGTGGCTTTCGTTCGACGCAAAGGCAACACCTACTTCCTGGTGCATAACGTGCGCCGGCAGGGTAAGGTGCAGCAGCTTCACCTGGCGCGGCTCGGCGAGCGGCCGCGAATCACGGATGACGTGGTGCGTCGGGTTTCGCGGAACCATCCGTTCCTCGAACTCGATTGGCCGCGTTTGCGGGAGTCCGTGAATAGCCGAGTGGAGTTGTTCAACGTTCGCTCGCCGTACGTGCAGAGCCTTATGCACTCACTACGCAACTTAAACCTGGACCTGGCCGATCTGTCGCCGCCGATGTTGCTGCTGACGGACCGAGCCAATTCAAGCCGTGAACTGGTCACGCAATTGCGAATGTTGCGGTCGATTCTCGATATTAAGCTCGACCAATTCGAGAGGTCAGGACCGCAAATCGCACAGGGCGGAAGGAAGTTCCGGTAGGGGGAGTAATACCGTGGGCGCGCATGCATTAAAACTCGACCCGACCCAACGCAGCGTGGAGTCGCGTGATTTCGAGGGAGGGCTGCGGCGGAAGATTGTGGGGCAGGATGAAGCGGTGCAGGCCGTCGTAGACCTGTACCAGGTGTTTCGGGCCGGCCTGAATTCGCCTGGGCGGCCGGTGGGGAACCTGCTGTTCCTCGGCCCGACGGGAGCCGGCAAGACGCGCGTGGTGGAAGCCACGGCCGAGGTGCTGTTCGGCGATCCGCGAGCGGTAATCAAAGTGGATTGTGCCGAGTTCCAGCACTCGCACGAAATCGCGAAATTGATTGGATCGCCTCCGGGCTATTTGGGGCACCGCGAGACGCATCCGCTGATCACGCAGGAAGCGCTCGCGCAATATCACACGGAGAAGCTAAAGATTTCGTTTTTGCTGTTCGACGAAATCGAGAAAGCGTCGGATGCGCTGTGGCAACTGCTGCTGGGAATTTTGGACAAGGCCACACTAACGTTGGGCGACAACCGCCGAGTGGATTTGTCGCAGACGATGATTTTCATGACGTCGAACCTGGGCGGCGGAGAAATCACGGAACTGATGACGGGCGGAATGGGATTCGCGCCGACAGTACCGGCGGACTCGAAGCCACGCCTGGACGAGAAGGTGGAAAAGACGGCATCGGAAGCGGCGAAGCGGAAATTCGCGCCGGAGTTCATGAACCGGATCGACAAGACAATCGTGTTCCATCCGCTGCGTTCGGAGCAGTTGGAGCAGATTCTCGAGATCGAGCTGGGAATGGTGCAACAGCGCGTGCTTGAGACGGCCAAGGGCCGTTTCTTGTTCCGCGTTACTCAGTCCGCGCGTGAGTTTTTGCTGAAAGAAGGCACGGATCTGAAATACGGAGCGCGCCATTTGAAGCGGGCCATCGAACGACACATCGTCTATCCACTTGCCAGCCTGCTTGCGACCGAACAAGTGACGCTCGGCGATGTGATTTCGATCGATTGGGATGGGGCCGAGCAAGCTTTGCGGTTTTCAAAGGAAGCGGAAGGGGCGCTAGTTCCGGTGCCGTCTCCGGTTCCGGAGACGATGGCTGAGGCCGCTGCGGCTCATTCCGATGGGCGTCCGGTTCCGATGTTTCCCGCAGCAACTGCGACGGCGGACGTTGGGGCTGCAAAAAAGCTGGCGTCTTCGAACAACCGGACGATTCCGGTGGAGAAGGCTAAGAACGACAAGAACAAGTCGTAGCGCGAGCCATGACGGTCCGGAAACAATTTCGCGGCATGCCCTGTTACAGGGCATGCCGCGTTTCTGTTTGTAGGAGTTCACTTCACGATTCGAGAAATAAGCGACAAGCAGTTATTTTGAATCCTACTTCGGTGGCTCCATCGGTTCATCGAAGCTGCCACCGTAGATGTTGGGCACCTTGCCCCCCATCGGCCGCAGATAAGTGCAGAGCTGCCCGCGATGGTGCGCCGTATGCAGCATCATGAAGTGCCAATATAGAACCGCTGGGTGATTGTAGATTCCGAAGAACGGCATGGGAGTGGCCCAGAAATCGGCAGGTAGCGTGGCGACTTGATCGAGCTTGGGGCCGAACTCGTCGTCATACCAAGAGGCGATGTCGGCAGAATTAGAGAAATCTGCGGGCATGCTGTCGTCTTCCATCTCAAATTTGCCCACAAGAAAACCGTCAAGGAACCAGATGTCACAGCTGGCAATGTGCCAGACAAGCTCAAGCGCGCTGCGGCTATGAGGAGAGGGGCGGTAGGATTCCTTGATGACAGGAACGGCTTTAATGACACGTGATGTAATTTCCGATTCCTTTCGGATGATCGGAAGTTGGATGTTCAGCAGGAAGCTCGCTTGTTCCGGTGTCATGGTTAGGATCTCTTCGCGTGTTGGGTGCGTGTCTTTCATGACTTCCAGCGAAGAATCGGCTTTCTGGCTGCTGCGACTTCGTCGAGCCGCCCAACACGCGTGGAATGCGGCGCGGTTTTCACGAGATTGGGATCTTCCTCGGCCTCAGCGGCAATCGAGCGCATCGCGTCGATAAACAAATCGCATTCTTCCTTTGACTCAGATTCCGTCGGTTCAATCATCATCGCGCCCGGAACGATCAGCGGGAACGCCGTGGTGTAGGGATGAAAGCCGTAGTCGATGAGGCGTTTGGCGATATCCATCGTATTGACGCCGTGTTTCTTCTGTCGCGCGTCGCTGAAAACCACTTCATGCATCGACGGTAAATTGTAAGGCAAATCGAAATAGTCTTCGAGATTCTTGCGAATATAGTTCGCATTCACAACGGCGTCTTCGGTGGCTTGTCGAATCCCGGGGCCGTAAGCCAGTGTATAGGCGAGGGCACGGAGCAGAACGCCAAAATTTCCGCAGTAGGCGCGCACGCGTCCGATCGATTGCGGGCGATTCTGATCGAGCGCGAACTGCCCATTTTCCTTTTTCACGACGACGGGCACCGGCAGAAACGGTTCGAGAATTTTCTTGACCATCACGGGGCCTGAACCCGGGCCTCCGCCACCATGCGGCGTCGAGAAAGTCTTGTGCAGGTTCAAGTGCATCACGTCCACACCGAAATCTCCGGGCCGCGTGACGCCTGCGAGGGCGTTCATGTTGGCGCCGTCCATGTAAAGCAGCGCGCCTTTTTCGTGCAGGATTTCCGCAATTTCCGCGATGCGTTCTTCAAATACGCCGAGAGTGCTGGGATTGGTTAACATCAACGCGGCGACGTCCTCGGTGACGAATTCGCGGAGATGGTCGGTGTCGATCTGCCCGCGTGCGTTGGACCGGATGTTCTGCACCTCGTAACCCGCAATCACCACAGATGCCGGGTTCGTTCCGTGAGCCGAGTCGGGTATCAGGACTTTCGTGCGCGGATTGCCTTTGCTCGCGAGGTAAGCGCGAATCATCAAAAGCCCAGCGAGTTCGCCCTGCGCTCCCGCCGCCGGCTGCAGCGTCGCGGCGTCCATCCCCGTGATAGCCAGCAGACAATTTTGCAGGTCCCAGAGAATGCGCAAGCAGCCTTGTGATACTTCGGCAGGCTGCTGAGGATGTTCGCTCGCAAGCCCATCGAGCCGCGCGACGAATTCGTTCACGCGTGGATTGTATTTCATGGTGCAGGAACCGAGCGGATACATTCCGAGATCGATCGCGTAATTCCACGTGGAGAGACGCGTGAAATGTCGGATCACTTCGATCTCGCTGACTTCCGGAAACCCTTCGATCGAGTCGCGCGTGAATTCGACGCCAAGCGCAGCGGCAGGGTCAATCGCCGGCACATCGAGCGGCGGTATTTCCATGCCCCGCTTGCCCGGAGCCGACTTCTCGAATATCAGGCCCTCGTTTTGATTCGGGTGCGGGCGCACCTTCTTGATCGAGGCGGCCGCCGTTTCCGTATCTACAACTTTCGAACTCAAGTCAGAAGCTCCTATACCGGGGTCTCGAGAATTTTCTTCAGCGCAGCGGCGAACCGTTCGATTTCCGCTCGTAGCATCGTTTCGGTGACGCAGACCAGCGCGCGCTTGGTTAATTCCGGGTACTGCGTGCCGAGCGCAAATGGCCCGATGATTTTCTCGCGCAAGAGGGCCGAATTAATCATCTTTACCGAGCGCGGGAATTCCAGCGTGAACTCATTAAATGTGGGCCCAGAGAAGACGCGCCGCACGCCGGGAATTTTCTCGAGCTCGGCCTGTGCGAAGCGCGCCTTGGCCAGATTTTGCGACGCCACCTCTCGCAATCCTTCTTTGCCCATCAGGCACAAATGGATAGTTGCGACAAGCGCATAGAGCGCCTCATTCGTGCAGATGTTCGAGGTGGCTTTCTCGCGGCGGATATGTTGCTCGCGCGTTGCCAGGGTCAGCACAAAGCCGCGCCGCCCAGCCGCGTCCGTCGTTTGTCCAGCAAGCCGCCCCGGCATTTGCCGAACGAATTTTTCACGCGTTGCAATTACTCCGACGTAAGGGCCGCCAAAGCTCGGCGAAACGCCAAAGGCCTGCCCTTCCATCGCGACAATATCCGCCTCGACAGGTGGGCGTACGATACCGAGCGAGACTGGTTCTGTGATAGTCGCCACCAGCAAAGCGCCACCCGCATGTGCGGCGGTTGCGAGGGCCGGAATCTCTTCTAGAACGCCGAAGAAATTCGGCGTCTGGACGATCACAGCGGCGGCGTCAGCAAGTTTTGCGGGGGTCAACGCACCGCGATCGATTTGCCCGGATTGCGTGTAAGGCAGCTCTTCGATCTCGAGCCCCAAATTGCGCGCGTACGTGGCCAGCACCTGCCGATACTCCGGATGCACGCTGCGCGCGACGAGCACCCTGTTCCTCCCCGTAAGCCTCTCAGCCATCAGCGCAGCCTCGGTGAGTGCCGTCGAGCCATCGTACATCGAGGCATTCGCCACTTCCTGGCCGGTAAGCTGCGCCATCAACGTCTGAAACTCGAAAATCGCCGTCAGCGTGCCCTGAGCAAATTCTGCCTGATAAGGAGTGTAGGAGGTAAGAAACTCGCCGCGCTGCACGAGTGCGTCAGTAACCACCGAGCGCAAATGAGCGTAAACGCCTGCTCCCAGGAATGAAGTGAAGCCTCTCCCGTTCTCACCCGCGCGCGCTTGAAAATATTGGACAATCTCCGCCTCGGACAGCGGCCCGGGCAAGGGAAGGGCACTGCGCAGCCGAAACTTTTCCGGTATGGATTTGAAGAGTTCGTCGACAGTTTGAACGCCGATCGCCGCGAGCATTTCTTGGCGCTCCGACGGGCTCTTGGGAAGATAACGCATCAGGTCCTAGTGTTCCTTCGCTTTCTCGGCGATATACGCCTCGTACGCTGCGGCATCCATCAACGACGCTGCCTCTTTGGGATCAGCAAGTCGAATCTTGATCAGCCACGCCGATCCGTGCGGATCGGAGTTGATTTTCTCAGGCGCATCAGCAAGCGCAGGGTTCGTCTCCGTAACTTCACCGCTCACCGGAGTGAAAATCTCGCTCACGGCCTTCACAGATTCCACGGTGCCCAGCGATTGTCCCGCCTTCAGTTGAGCTCCCACCTTCGGCAGCTCGACAAACACCACATCCCCAAGCTCATGCTGAGCGTAATCGGTGATTCCGATAGTGCCGGTCGCGCCATCCGCCTTGATCCACTCGTGCTCTTTCGTGTAGCGGTAATCTTTCGGGTACATGCCGCCCCCTGGTCGCTGCGAGATTCGATGCTGTCCGTTCAGTGAGGTCGCTTATAAAAAGGCAGCGCAACGATTCGCGCCGGCACCGCCTGCCCTCGGACGCTGATTTCAAGGCTCGTCCCGGCTGAGCCCGTCGTAGATGGGACGTAAGCCATGCCTATATTCTTCTTGAGAAACGGCGCCGGACCACCGCTAGTTACGCGTCCCGCGTCACGTCCGCCAATCAAAACAGGATACCCATCGCGGCCGATCCGCTTGTCGAGCATCTCGAACCCGACAAGCCGCCGATCGATTCCGCACCGCTTTTGCTCGCCCAGCAGATTGCTGCCGAGAAATGGTCCTTTGTCGAGCTTGCAGATCCATCCGAGACCGGCTTCAAGTGGTGTTGTAGTTTCATCAATCTCATGCCCATAAAGGCACATCCCAGCTTCAAGGCGCAGCGTATTGCGCGCTCCAAGCCCGCAAGGCAAAAGGCCCGCCGACTTGCCTGATTCCATCAAATCATCCCAAAGCTTTTCCGAATGCTCGGGAGCGAAGTAGATTTCGAACCCATCCTCACCCGTATAGCCTGTGCGGGCGATCAAGCAATGAACCCCGCCAACTTCGCCAAAAGCAAAGTAGTAGTAGCGAATCGAATCGAGCGAAACGGAGCGTGAGGCGCTGAAGAATTTCCTTCGCTCGGGGGCCCTGAATTGCGAGTTGTGAATACCGTGGCCCGGCGTTCTCGACCTTCACATCGAATTTGTTATTCGTTCGGATGTGCTCGAAGTCGTGATCCTGATTGCCAGCGTTGACGCACAGCAAATAGTGCGTGTCCGAGATCTTATGGACAAGCAAGTCATCCACGAAAGTGCCGCGCTCGGTCATCAAGCCCGAGTAGTGTGCTTGCCCAATGATCAGCTTCGCTGCATCGTTACAACTCACGTGCTGGACGAGATCGAGCGCCTGCTTGCCCCGGATTTCGATTTCGCCCATATGGCTCACGTCAAACAATCCAGCCCGAGTCCTCACCGCTTCGTGCTCGGACAGAATTCCGGAATATTCGAGCGGCATTTCCCATCCGCCAAAATTAACCATCTTTGCGCCCAGGCTGTGATGAAGCGAATTTAGGGCTGTTTTGCGCAATTCCGCGGTGGCCGGCGTTGTCACTGGGGATTTCTCATCGTAGAGACAAGAAAATCACCGTAGCATGCGTGTTTCGAAGTGTCAAGAAAGCGCGTCTATCTCCGGATGTCAGCTCGCAAGGAAAATCCCGCGTGCCCGTCTCGTTCTCGGCAATCGCGCGAGCGAACCCGCTTGTCGCCCATTGGCGACTAGCCTAGTATTAATCGTCCAAAGCATCTAGCCGCTGGAGATCGGAATTCTGTGACGGTCCTCTGCTCACAATGTGACAAGCCCGAGACGCAGTGCACCTGCGAAAAGTTCTGTTGTTTCTGTCAGTCGCAATACAACATTCGACTTTGCGTGGATGGGTTGTATTATTGTCCGGATTGCCGCGAGGCATGCGATGTCCGCGTTGTGGAGACCAGTGACAGTGACCACTGACCCGGCACGAACTGAGCTTAAGGTGCACAACGACCCTCGGCTGCTCTCCGCCGTAGGAGCGATTGTGTCCCACTCCGCGCATCGCGCGGGTCTCCCACGGGAAGCTCAACAGGGATTCGCTGAAGCCGCGGTCGAAGCCGTTCGCGATACATTTCCTCTACTCGGAAACGACAGCACGGGAGATCGCGACCTCCGGATGATTGTCGAAGATTTTCCAGATCGAGTGCAGGTGACGATCGAGCATTCAGGCGAATCGAAGCCAACGGCCGGGCTTGACACGTTTGTGGGCGGCTCGAAAGATCACGCTGGCGGAAAAATCAGCGCTTCGCTGCAGGATACGAGAGTCGACCGCGTGCAGTACGACACTCACGAAGGCCGCTCGCGAATGACGCTTATCAAGTATCGCGATCAGCGCAGGGCTAACGTCTAGTCTGCGGCCGGCTCACGGCCGAATTTCACTCCGCCTGATCTACATCGGAACAGCAAAGATCCTTGTGTTAATCAGCGATCCGAGCTGCGCTTCGCTCACCGGAGCTTCCACTTTCAGGCGATCACCGGCAGGCACCACACTCACGCCGTCGAGCACCTTCGCGAAGTCTGGATTGGCCTGCGCCTCTTGATAGCGCTTGTACATCAAGCCGGCCTGGAAAGCCGCGCCAAGTAAATTGGCGTCATCGGTCGAATTGCAGACCGCTTGAAACTTCGCATTCACGCCGCTGTCCGCGTCCACGCTGATGGTCATGGCCTTCAGCCGGTCAACGATGGCTGCCGCTTGAGCGAACTGGCTGGTCTCCGGAAACAACTGCTGCATCGCCAGGTGTGTGTAGTTCTTATCCAGCACGCCCCAGATGAGCCCACTCCCGTTCACTTCGTTGATGAGCGGAAATAGCTGGTCGTTCGTCAATAGGCTTGGCGCCCCGCCCATTCGCACCTCGATCAGTTGTTCAAGCGCCGAGCGGTGGCCGAAGGCCGCGGTGTTGCTGTCAAGAAACGTAAAAAATATGTCGCCTTCGCCGCTTCCGCTGCCATAGGCCCAGAGGTGATAGCCGTGGTATTCAATCGATGGCATCTTCTTCGCTTTGAATTGTGCCTCCGTGGAGGAGGGATCGAACGGTCCCAGCGCTACGCCGACCACATCTTCACCGCCGGCTTTCGAAACAGGCAATCCGCCCCATGCGAGTTCTTCCACCTGCGAATTCGGATCAACTCCCGACGAAGTGAGGAACTGCTCGAACTGGCGGAACTTGCTAGGCAGAAGCTGCTCGCGCAACTTGGGAAACCAGGGATACTTCCGGGCTGTTTTCAGATCGGCGTAGGCGAACTCCCCAACCTGTTTGGGGAAAAGGCCGATGACTCCCGGTGCTCAGCGAACCTGCTGCGCTGGGAGACGGAATCGCAGCAAGCGATGCAAATATTGCTGCTAGTGCGAGAAATGCAAATGCGGTCAGGCGAATGCCAGGCTGTCTCACTTTTTTATCCTCAGTTTTCTTACCCATTCAGTGCTATCGACCAATAACAGTAACGCCTTCAGTTACGCGCGCTAGAAGAGTTGCCGATTCCGACCGCAGACGCTCCCCGAAATTGGCGTCTGTGATGGACTCAAGGTTGATGGCCACGTTTTCGAGAGCGCCTCGAACCGCGGAGGCAGCCATCAAACGCCCCACTCGCAAGTCTGACAACATAGACGCGCTGGACATCGGTTCCAGTTGCCCTAGTCGTTCGAAGACGTCAACAGCCCTGCGCGCCACTTCCAGCGGAACCTCAGCCGCACCCTTGCAATGCGCGCTGTATGGCATCGTCACGTTTGCGCTGTTCTTCGGGTGTGCTCTGCGGCAGCTTGTAGGCAGCCATTACGGACTCAAAAGAAGACGCGTCGCGATCGATCGCCTTCGTCAGCTCCTGCCCAGCTGCGTGAAATTCAGATACGGCCTCGCTGAGTTGCTCGACGAATGCGGCCTGCGATTTTTTCTTGCGCGAGAGCCCGGCGACCATCTCGCCCAAACCAGCACCCAGCGCACCCGCAAGCGCCGATACCGAGCCGCCGCCTGGCGCTGCAGTTGGCTGCGCCACGGCATCAAGAAATGGCTGCGCCATCGCCGCAAGGCGCCCTGGCCCTTCCGAAGCCGCTCCGCCAAGCGAGGCTTCCAGTCGATTCTCTAACACCTGCGCGGGTGAAAAGTTCTCGAACTGCAGATAAAAGTCGGCCGTCAATTCGATCGCGCGCTTCGGTATCAGGCCGACAATTTCGCTTCCCACTATCGAGCGCCGTAGCGCTCCGCTTCGCGTTTCACCATTTCGAACACGCGATGAAGTGGCGTCTGCTCGAAATCCGTCATGTTGATCGAGACTTGCGCCAGGTTTCGCGCGCGAAGGTCCACGCCCATTGCCTTCACGTAACGCAACCCGCCGTTCGAGAAGCGGATATTTTTCCCGATGCGTTTGGCGATTTCGATATCCGGCGTGTTCAGGTTGATGTTGTAGGCAATCAGAAATTTTCTGGCTCCTACCACCGTTGCGCCTGCCGTCGGGTGTAATCTCGGCTCGCCAACGTCGGGAGCGCGGTCGGGATTGCGAAGCACTTCCTCGCGCAGTCCCTCGAACTGGCCTTTCCGGATATTCTCGAGGTTCGTACGTTCGGGCCGTTGGGCTGCCGCCTCGTAAAAGTAGACCGGGATGCGGTAGCGTTCCCAGATTTCGCGTCCCACTTTCTTCGCCAGCACCACGCAATCTTCAATTGTCACGCCTTCGATGGGGATAAACGGGACCACATCCGTGGCACCCATTCGCGGGTGGGCCCCCGAATGTTTCGTAAGATCGATCAGCTCCGCGGCTTTTCCCACGCCTCGAAGGGCCGCTTCCGCCACCGCTTCAGGTTCCCCAGCAAGCGTCACGACGCTGCGATTGTGGTCGGCATCACCTTCACGGTCGAGAAGAAACACACCCGGAACTTCGCGCATCGCAGCGATGATTGCGTCGATTTTCGCGGTATCACGGCCTTCGGAAAAATTCGGCACACACTCGACGAGTCGTTTCATGAATTCAGTTGTTTGAATAGATGACGGTTCCGCGCTTCATCGTCAGGCTGCAAAGGTTCACACCAAAATAATACGGAATTTCCCGGTAATCAGCCACGTCAAACGCCGCGAAGTCCGCATACTTGCCAACCTCCAGCGAGCCGATGCGATCCTGCTGGCGAAGAGAATAGGCTGGGTTAATGGTGGCGGCCGATATCGCCTCGGCAGGAGTCATCCGCATCTGCGTGCACGCCAGCGAGAGGATCATCGGCATGCTGACTGTCGGACTGGTACCGGGATTAAAATCGGTTGCTAAGCCAACGATGGCCCCCGCTTCGATCAGTTTGCGTGCCGGCGCGTAATGCGCCAGCCCCAGATGAAAGCAACATCCGGGCAGCAAAGTGCAAACTACATTTGAAAGTGCGAGGGCGCGAATGTCCGCGTCGTCAATCTTCTCAAGATGGTCTGCGCTGGCCGCCTGCATCTCTATCGCTAGCCGCGCTGCGCCCGTGTGTGCAAGCTGCTCGGCATGCAGGCGCGGGACGAGGCCGCAGGCGCGTCCAGCCGCCAAAATTTTGCGGGCCTGAGGTACCGTAAACGAGCCTCGATCGCAGAACACGTCGCAGAATTCAGCAAGACCCGCCATCGCGACATTCGGAATCCATTTTTTCGTCAAAAGGTTCACGTACGCGTCAGCCCGCCCTTTGTATTCCACAGGAACGGTATGGGCACCGAGGAAAGTTGCAGCAATATCAATTGGCTGCTCCTGATGCAGCTCATAAAGAATATTCAGGATTTTCGATTCGCTCTTCCAGTCGAGGCCGTACCCGCTTTTTGCTTCGATCGTCGTGGTTCCGTACGCCGCGAACTGCTGCAATGCCGCCATCGCGCGAAATTTGAGGTCCTTCGCTGAAGCTCGCCGCAGATTGTGTACGCTCGAATGGATTCCACCTCCTTTCTCAGCAATCTCCTCGTAGGTCGCGCCAGAGATTCGTTGTTCGTATTCGGGAGCGCGGCTCATAGGGAAAATCAAATGGGTATGCGAATCGACAAAACCCGGCAAGACAACCCGGCCTGCGAGATCGAGCTTTTCCGCACGGCGCGACTTCCGCGAGCTCTCGATGCGGCGGCGCGTTCCTATCGCCACGATGCGATCGTCATGTATTAGAAGAGCGCCGTCTCGAATAATTCCCAGCTCGCCAAGCGCGCGACCGCGTCGCGGTACAGCGCCGCGAAGGGTTAGAAGCTGTGAGCAGCCGGTAATCAGCCAGTCAGGCACAGGCGGAGTTGATACTAGCCTGACATCAAGCAAAAGACTATCGGGTCAGAAGCGAAGAGCCCAACACTACCCGAAACGCAAGCACAATTCTTTCGTCGGGCGCACGCCCAAAATCAATGCTAGGCCCCTGCGGTCTTGCTCAGAAACGCCGGTGCGAAGACTTCAGTCGCGAACGATTCAAGCGTCGTCGGCGTAGTATTCTTGGCCGTCCGCTGCTCTTGAGGCTTGATGAGGCCGGCGTTCGCGCCTTTCCACATCTCAATCAACAGCGCCGCCGTGCTCTTCGGCAATCCCATCTGGACTAGCGCAGGTTCGAGCATCATGAATGGCACTTGCATATATGAGAGGTTAGGCTTGCCGATCGACTTGCCTATCACGGAGGATGCCTCCTTCATCGAGATATCCCGCTGCCCCTGTAGCTCCTGTGTGGACTTCCCCGAAAAATTGCGCGACACCAGCCGCGTGGCCGCGTATTTGCCTATATCCTGCGTAGCAATCCAAGGCGTTGCGAGATCGCCGCTCATACCGCCTGGCAGTATTCCCATCGAGCGCATCGGCGCAATACTCAGCAACAGATTCTCCATGAAATAACCCGCGCGGAGGTAGAGCACGTTCAAGTCAGGCACTTTGTTGAGTTTCTGTTCCATATTGTGCAAACCAACGATCGGACCCGTGCCCTCCGCGTGCTGCGCACCGATACTGCTCAAGGCCACCACGTAAGGAACCCCCGCATACGCGACAGCCGCAGCGTAGGACTCGGAAACACGTTCCTGATGGGCTCGCAAGTCGGGCTGCGTAGCATCCTCGGGCACCACGAGATAGACGGCGTCGGCGCCCGCAAACGCTTTCGCCATCGCGTCTCGGTCTTCGATATTGCCGACGAAAGCCTCCGCGCCCCGGGCCACAAACTGATCGAGCTTCTTCGCGTCGCGGCTGACGACGCGCACATTCGCGCCGCCTGCCAGCAGCGCCTCCGCCGCTGGCTTCCCGGTGTGTCCCGTCGCTCCTGTAATTACGATCATCCGCTATCTCCGCAATTCTTGGGATAATGCCCCTGCCCTAACCCATCGGAATTTTGACGCCTGATTTCCTCGCGAATTCGATCGCTTCCGGATACCCCGCATCCACATGTCTGGCGACGCCGATTCCCGGATCGTTCCTCAACACACGCTCGATGCGCGAAGCCATCTCCTTCGTTCCGTCCGCCACCGTCACTTGGCCAGCATGCTGCGAATAGCCGATGCCGACGCCTCCGCCATTGTGAATCGAGACCCAGCTCGCGCCGCTCGCCGTGTTCAGCATCGCGTTTAAAAGCGCCCAATCTGCCACCGCGTCCGAGCCATCGAGCATTTTTTCCGTCTCGCGGAATGGCGAGGCGACCGAGCCGCAATCCAAGTGGTCTCGCCCAATTACGATCGGCGCCTTCAGTTCGCCCCGCGCAACCAGATCATTCAGCGCCAGCCCAAACTTGTTGCGCTCACCATAGCCCAGCCAGCAGATTCGCGCAGGAAGCCCCTGAAATTTCACTCGCTTCTGAGCCAGCTTGATCCAGCGCGAGAGAATTTCATCGTGCGGAAACATCTCCAACACGAGCTGATCCGTGCGATGAATATCCGAAACTTCTCCCGAGAGCGCCGCCCAGCGAAACGGCCCTCGTCCTTCGCAAAAGAGCGGCCGAATATACGCCGGGACAAACCCAGGGAAATCGTAAGCGTTCTTAACCCCTTGGTCGTAAGCAAACGTCCGAATATTGTTGCCATAGTCGAACGTCACCGCGCCCAATTTTTGCAACGCCAGCATTCCCTCCACGTGTTTCGCCATCGATTCGAGCGAACGCTTGCGATATGTCTCAGGATCCCGCTGCCGTAGTTCCGCCGCCTGTGCAACATCCAACCCCTGAGGTATATAACCGCCGATCGGGTCATGCGCGCTCGTCTGATCGGTAAGCAGATCAGGAACTACTCCGCGCAGCGCCAGTTCAGGAATCACGTCGGCACAATTTCCCACCAATCCAACCGACGTCGCCTCGCGTGTACGCACGGCGTTCTTCAGTATGCGCAACGCTTCATCCAGATCATTCACCATCACATCGCAGTAACCGCTCTTCACTCGCCGCTTGATGCGCTCCGGATCCACATCAATCCCCAGAAACGCAGCCCCATTCAGCGTCGCCGCCAGAGGCTGCGCGCCTCCCATACCTCCCATCCCGCCGCTTGCCACAAGCTTCCCGGCAAGGTCCGCAGTATGGAAATGCTTCCGCCCCGCCGCCGCAAAAGTTTCGTAGGTGCCCTGAAGAATTCCCTGCGACCCAATGTAAATCCAGCTACCCGCGGTCATTTGTCCGTACATCATCAGTCCCGCTCGATCGAGTTCGTCAAAATGTTTCCAATCGCTCCAATGTCCCACTAAATTCGAATTGGCGATCAGCACGCGGGGCGCGTACGAGTGCGTGCGAAAAATCCCCACTGGCTTGCCAGACTGCACCAGCAGCGTTTCATCCCCCTCCAGTGACTTCAGTGACTCGACAATGGCATGAAAGCAGTTCCAATTACGCGCCGCTTTCCCGCGTCCGCCATAAACGATCAGATCTTCCGGTTTCTCAGCCACTTCCGGATCAAGGTTGTTCATCAGCATTCGCAAGGCCGCTTCCTGCTGCCATCCCTTGCACGAAATTTGTGTTCCGCGCGCGGCGCGCACCGGTTGATAGCCGATTGATTCTTCGGTTGAAAACTTCGCCATAAAATTTCCCTCTGCGGGCATCTTATCTCACCACGGCACGCCTGAGTAGCGCCGCGTTGCGCTCCTCGAGCCCATACGCTAGAGTTTAAGAAATGGCGAGCGAGTATCCGGCCCTCACAAAAGTTTTCCTCGATGCCATCGACCGTTTCACCAACCCGCGCGCGCAGATGTGCCGCACCTCCGCCGGCTGGCAATCCATATCGGCGCAAGAAATGCTTCGAAGAGTCGCCGGCCTGTCGAAAGCGCTGGCTGAACTCGGCATCGTGTCAGGCGATCGCGTGGGGCTTTTTGCGCCGAACTGCCCGGAATGGCACACGGCCGATTTCGCGATTCAAGGCATCGGCGCCGTCAATGTGCCGATCTACTTTAACGAGTCGCACGACCGTCTCGTCTACATCCTCAACGACTCAGGCGCCCGCGTTGTATTCACCGCCGGCGCAGCGCAAGCAAAAAAGATCTCCGAGTGCCGCAGCCGAATTCCAGCCCTTGAACATGTAATCTCTGCCGCGCCTGATACCGACCTGACCGACGACATCCTCCGATACGAAAACTTGATTGCCTCAACCACCGATGCCGACGTTGCTGAATATCGCCGCCGAGCAGCGGAGATCACGGGCGACAATCTCGCGACCATCATTTACACGTCAGGCACGACGGGCGAACCCAAGGGCGTGATGCTCTCGCATTCGAATCTCAGCTCGAATTCCATCGACAGCGCCGCCAACCACCAGCTTCTGCCGTCAGATCTTGCACTCGAATTCTTGCCGCTCGCCCACGTCTACGAACGCACCGCCGCATACAGCTACATCTGCAACGGCGTGGCCATCGCCTATCTCGAAAGAATCGAAGATGTCCCACAGGCTTTGCTCGAAGTGCATCCAACCGTTACTTGCGCCGTCCCTAGATTCTTCGAAAAGATTTACGCCAATATTCTCGAAAAAGGCGGCCGCGAATCCGGTATCAAGCACAATATTTTCGATTGGGCGCTTCGGGTCGCAGAAGAATCTGTCCATGGCGAGCCTATGGAAAAAGTGCGTCGCCAGGCCTGAAACTACGCTGGCGAATAGCCGACGCTCTCGTTTACTCAAAGATTCGCGAAGGGCTCGGCGGCGGTACTCAAAGATTCTCCGCCGGCGGCGCACCGCTTGCGCCTGAGCTCGCAGAATTCTTCT
This sequence comes from uncultured Acidobacteriota bacterium, assembly GCA_963790945.1. Lineage (GTDB taxonomy): Bacteria > Acidobacteriota > Terriglobia > Acidiferrales > UBA7541 > Palsa-295. The sequence continues at coordinate 79,280 of CAWBRH010000005.1, read as the reverse complement.
GGTCCGTCGGCGTGACAATTCATCAGGGCTATGGACTCACCGAGACTTCGCCCGTCGTCACCGCGAACACTCCGGCGGCGAACAAAATCGGCACCGTCGGCCGCCCGATTCCGAACGTGCAGGTAAAAATTGCAGAGGACGGAGAAATTCTGGTCAAAGGCCCGAACGTCATGCAGGGCTACTACCACAAGCCCGAAGCCACTCGCGAGGTCTTCACCTCCGACGGATGGTTTCGCACCGGCGATATCGGACGTCTCGACGAAGACGGCTACCTGATCATCACCGATCGCAAAAAGGAGCTGCTAAAAACAGCCGCAGGAAAGTTTATCGCGCCCGCTCCGATCGAAAACACCCTCAAAACCTCTCCTTACATCACAAACGCAATCGTCGTCGGCGACACGCGAAAATTCGTTTCGGTGCTCATCGTTCCGAATTTTACGAATATCGAAGCCTCCGCGCGGAAAGCCGGCCGCGATTTTGCCACGCCTACTCAAATGACTGGCGACCCGTGGGTGCGCGACCTTCTTTCGAGCGAAATAGAACGCCTCACGGCGCCCCTCGCGCAGTACGAAAAGCCCAAGCGCTTCGCTCTGCTCGAGCAGGATTTCACCTACGCCGGCGGCGAACTCACTTACACAATGAAAATGAAACGCCGCGTCATCGAACAGCGTTACCAGGATGTAATTGCCCGTCTCTACGCCGACGTCGAAGAGCCGCGCCCTCACCACTTGGCCTGACGAAATCGACCGCCCGCACCATCCGACGCCGCCTTGCGATGCCCAGCGCGTGCGTGAATCGCTATCGTCGGAGTACAATAAGCGCCGGGAAGGGAAGAGAAATGACCGAACAACTCACAATCGCTGGGCGCCAGTTTCATTCGCGCCTTATCGTTGGCACAGGGAAATACCGCAGCTTTCAGGAAATGGCGCGAGCCCATCAGGCTTCTGGCGCCGACATGGTCACCGTTGCCGTCCGGCGCGTGAATCTCTCCGATCGCTCGAAAGAATCGCTGCTGGATTACATCGATCGCAAGAATTTTTTCATCCTCCCGAACACGGCCGGCTGTTACACGGCGGACGAAGCCGTTCGCACCGCCCGCCTGGGTCGGGAAGTTGGACTCTCCGAATGGGTAAAGCTCGAAGTGATCGGTGACGAGCAAACCCTCTTTCCCGATACGGAAGCGCTCATCAGCGCCACCAAAACCCTCGTCAAAGAAGGTTTCGTAGTTCTGCCCTACACGAACGATGATCTCATCGTCGCGCGCAAATTAATTGACGCAGGTGCCGCGGCCGTCATGCCGCTCGGCGCGCCCATCGGCTCAGGGATGGGCATTCAGAACACGACGAATCTGCGAATCCTGCGCGAGCGAATCACCGAAGTGCCTCTGATACTCGACGCAGGCGTCGGCACAGCATCCGACGCCGCACTAGCGATGGAATTGGGCGCAGATGGCGTCCTGATGAACACCGCAATCGCAGGCGCGCAGGACTCGATCCTCATGGCGGAGGCGATGGGTGCCGCAGTCGAAGCCGGCCGCAAAGCGTTTCTCGCCGGCCGCATCGAGAAAAAGCTCTATGCGAACGCGTCAAGCCCGCTCGCAGGTGTAGTCCGTTAGCGGCTTTCGGTACGCGTCACGGAAGCAGTTACCTGAGGACGTTCGATACTCAACGAAACAACACGTGCCAGGAAATATCCACCAGCGCATGCACGAGCGCTCCCGGTAGCAGCGAGCCAGTTTTCATCCACGCGTGCCCGTAAAATACCCCCGCAATCGTCGCAAGAATCACATACTTCCAATTCGGAAATGGCGCATGAAGAATATGCGACAAGCCGAAAACAACAGATGCGACCGCCAAGCCGATCCACTGGCTCTTCAGCGTGCGCGAGAAAAGATTCTGCAAGATCCCCCGAAATAGAAATTCCTCCGGCCAAGCCGTAAAAAACGCAATTCCAATCACGGCCACGGGCAATGATCGCAGCCGCGCAATGGACGGGTCATACGCAATAAAGCCGATGCCAATCCCCAGTGGCACCGCAATCGCTGCGAACAGCAGAAAATGCGAAAGCACAATCCAGCCCGAGCCGCGCACCCACTCGATTGCATAGCCAACGCCTTCGAGCCTCCGCAGCACAACAAACGCGGCTACACCCGTGCTAAGCGCCAACAGAATCGCTAAGGTGTGTGTCAGCTGCGGTGGAAAAGCAAACAGCCGATACATCCAGCGAAACTCAACGGGTAACCAAACCATTGCCGCCGCAGCGTAATCCACGCACTTGGCACCCGAACGGCCCGCGCTCGCAGCAAGCAGCAAAGTCGGCAGCACCGCATATGCTGCGCCAATCAGTGTGTACTTCCAGTTGCCACCAACTCCGATGGAATAAATCAGCACCGCAAAAAGCGGCACCAGCGCTGCCACAACCGCGCCTCTTTGCCCGAGCGCACCCTGCACGGTGCCAAACACCTTCGGCACAGCCAGGAAAAATTCAAAAGCAAAAAGGGCGGCCGCCACTCCCAGCGCAATCGCGAATCGCGACCCGGAATATCCGAGGCGGATTCCAGCAAATGCCGCAAGCAAGACGATTCCGGCCCAGATCGCCACGGCAAGCGGCAGACTCATCTGCCACGAGCTCGATTTAGGCGTCACGCCGAGGATTTTACTGGAGCGTGCACGCCTTCCGGGAAAAACTTGCTTTGCGCTTCAGCCTCGGCGATTCTGTGGCGCGATTCAACTGATGGCAGCCCCCGGAAAACAACAGCGCCTCGCCTATATCGACTGGATGCGCGGCCTCGCCTGCCTCTTGATGTTTCAAACGCATTGCTACGATTCTTGGCTGGGCGGCGCAGCGCGCGAAAGCTCCTTCATCAAATGGTCTCAACTCGGAGGAACGCTCCCCGCTCCGCTCTTTCTCTTCCTTGCCGGAGTTTCATTCGCGCTTGTCACAGATCGCATGCGCAGCAAGGGCATCTCTGCCAACGAAATCGCGCTCACCACGATCCGCCGCGGCGCGGAAATCTATGCACTCGGTTTGCTGTTTCGCGTCCAGGAATTCATTCTCGGCCAGCCGTGGGCGCCCTGGACCGATCTCCTGCGAGTGGACATCCTCAACACAATCGGTCTCTCCATGATGATCATGGGAATCGTTTCGCGCCTGACGAAAACCCGCGCCGCAAGCGCAATTGTCGCCGCGCTCGTGGCTTTGGCCATCGCGCTCGCCACTCCGCCCCTTTGGACTACCTGGCGAATCCTTTGGCTGCCCTGGTATCTCGAGTCATACATCAACGGCGTTCACACCTACGGCAAGCCGCAACCCTGGCTCTTCCCAATTTTTCCCTGGACTGCATTTGCGTTCGCCGGCCTCGCGCTTGGGTTTTTGCTCTTCAGCGATTGGGCCAAAGAGAACTTGGCGAAGCTCACGAGCATTGGTGGGCGTGGGTGGCCTGGGGCTTTTCTATTTCTCGGCTTGGCTCGACGCGCGGCCAGCCCAATTCTACGCCGTGTACGATTACTGGCACACGAGTCCCAACTTCTTCCTGGCGCGAGTTGGAATTCTGATGATGATTGTTTTCCTGGCATATGCGTGGTGCCGCTGGGGAGCAGGGCAGTGGGGCTTCAGTCCGCTGATCCAGATCGGACAGACTTCCTTGCTCGTCTACTGGGTGCACATCGAATTTGTGTACGGACGATTTTCGATTTTGCCGAAGCGCGCCGAGACGATTCCGATGGCGACGTTCGGCTTGGCCATTGTTTTTACCGCGATGGTTCTGCTGTCAATTGCTCGCACGCGATACAAAGGACACGGCGCTGAAATTCTTGCGCGGATACGTAATTTTCGCGCTGCGAAAACTGTGACAAACAGTTAGGGCTTCTTCGGGACGTCTGCAGGTTGCGGATTGGTCGAGGGGTTCGCTTTCGGCTGTATCGGGAACACATATTCACCGGGACGCTTCAAATGCATCTCATCGCGCGCGATCCCTTCCAGCGTCGCCGGGTCGGACTTGAGATGCTGAACGCGACTCTGCAGCTTGCGATTTTCCTCGTTGAGCCGCTCGATCTCTTGCCGCACTTCTTTCGCTTGTAACTGCGTGTGGCGCATTGCCAGCACTCCGTGCGTGCCAAAAATATCCTGCAGCAGCAGCAAAGCAAAACCGGCCACAAGAAACCAATTCATGTTTCGGTGCAAAAATTCGCGCATCTGTGCGCCAAAACGCATCGCAGGCGCTTTCACCTCCGGGGCCAGCGCCGGTCTTCGCGCGCTCTTCCTGCGGGCTAGTTTCCGATCCATGCGCGAGCCTCCTCAGCAAGTTTTTCAGCAGCAGCTATGGAAGAAGCTTCCGCATAAATTCGCACCACCGGCTCCGTGCCTGACGGTCTCATCAGCACCCACGAGCCATCGTCGAAAATCAGTTTCATCCCATCCAGGCGATTCTCTTTGGCCACATGACGCCCCACAAATTCAGTAAACGTCTCCTTCAACCGCCCGATAAGCCGCGCTTGCACATCCGGCGCCAGATGCAAATTCACGCGAATCGGCCAGAATTCCTGGCCCACGCGGCGGAACAGATCCTGAAGCTGCTCCCTGAGCGACTTCTGCCGCGCACCGATCATTTCCGCGACCAGCAGGCAAGCCAGAATCCCATCCTTCTCGGGAAGGTGCCCGCGTATCGTCATCCCCGCACTCTCTTCTCCACCAAGAGCAATCTTGTTATCGCGCAGAAGCGGGCCCACATACTTGAAGCCAACGGGCGTTTCGTAGAGTTGAACGCCATGCAGTTTCGCAACCGCATCCAGCAGATGCGTCGTTGCCACGCTTCGCGAAGCTCCCAGCTTGTATCCGCGCGTTTCGAGCAGGTAATCAAATACCAGGCCGAGAATGTGATTGGGAGAAACGAACCAACCATCTCGATCGAGAATCCCGAACCGGTCCGCGTCGCCATCCGTCGCCAGGCCCGCCAGCGCCTTCTTTTCAATCACTTCTTTCTTCAACGGCGCAAGATGGTCTTCCGATGGATCGGGCCCGCTGCCATCAAACAGCACGTCGCGCGATTTGCGAATCGCCGTAAGCTCCACGCCATGGCTGCCGAGTATCCCGTCGAGCCACCCCGCCCCGCATCCATGTAGCCCATCGCAAACAAAGCTGCCTTTCGCTTTCTTGATCACCTCGAAGCGAACCAGCTTCTCGAGTTGCGCAAAATACGGCTCGCGCGGATTGATCCGCGGAAAGTTATCCTCAACTTCCAGCATCGACCCCGGCTGCTCGCCAAGAGCTGCCGCACGCTTCTCGATATCCTTTGTGATTTCGGGCAGAGCCGGACCGCCATCAGGCCCCGAAAATTTCAGCCCGTTGTACTCGGCAGGATTGTGGCTGGCGGTAATGTTCACGCCGCCGTCGAGTTTTCCGTAGAGGATCGCATGCGCAATCGTGGGTGTCGGCGTAAATTCATTGCAGAAAAGAATTTTGCAGCCGTGTTTCTCTAGAACGCTCGCGGCCGTCCGGGCAAACTCCTCAGAAAAGAAGCGCGTATCGTAACCGACGATCAGCGTCGGAGATTTCTTCAGCGAAAGCACGTGACCCGCAATCGCTGCAGCCGCTCGGCGTACGCCGCCAAACGTAAAATCCTCGGCCATCACGCCGCGCCAGCCCGAAGTTCCGAAATGGATCGCTTCACTCGCCATAAAAACGTATTGTATCTTGGCCTGCAAGCAAGGTGAACGCAATACGCGATTCCCAAGAGTAAATTTGCGATCCGCCGCGCGCAAAGCAGACAAGATGGCGCTCGAATGACCGACAAACTGGTCGTGCTCGTTACCTGCCGTTCGGCAAAGGAAGCGGACCGCATCGCCCGCGCTCTCGTCAAAAACCGCCTGGCAGCCTGCGGCAATATTCTGCAAAATCCGGTCCGCTCGATTTACCGCTGGAAGGAAAAAATCGAATCAGCAAGAGAAGTCTTGCTGCTAGTAAAAACTTCGTGCCGCAGATTCCCGGCGCTCCAGGCCACAATCAAGCGCCTGCACAGCTACGAAGTCCCCGAGATCATCGCCTTGCCCATCGCGGCCGGATCCCAAAGTTACCTGTCCTGGCTGGCGGAGTCTGTGGCCCCGCGAAAAAAGCTGTAGCAGCTCACGCCAACGCCATCATCAAGCCTGCGCGCTTTTCGCGCGCCGCTCGCCGATCACCCGCATCAATTTCCGGCTGCGTCGCACCAGAAAATCCCAATACTTGATCGGCATCAACCGCTGCATACGATCCAATTCCACCGCATCGCCCCCCACAAGAATCCGCGGCTCGTTTGCCATAACCCCGTCCACAATTCGATCGGCCGCCTTCTCCGGCGGCATCTGCGCCACCACATCAAACATCTCGAGCGTCACTGCGCGAGCCTTCGGATCCGATTTCCCGCTCACGCGCGCCCGCTTCGCAATCGGTGTCCGAATCCCTCCCGGATGCACGCACGATATGCTCACCGAACTTCCGTCCAGCTCGTGCATCAGCGCCTCAGTAAATCCCCGCACCGCAAATTTGCTCGCGCAGTACGCCGTCTGCCCCGCCGGCGCAATAATCCCGTAAATGCTCGACATATTCACAATGTGCGCCCGCGGCTGCTTCCGCAAAATCGGAAGAAAATTCGTCACCCCATACAGCACCCCGTAAAAATTAATCTTCATCAGCCAATCAAACTCTTCGAGCGTCAGCTGCTCGAACGTTCCATGCATCGCCACGCCGGCAATATTCATCAGCAGCGTCACGCACCCATGCCGCTCCACCACCTCCGCGGCAAACCGCTCCATGCGCCCCCGATCGGCCACATCCACCAGATGACATGAAAGCGAAGCGCTCGCCCCGCCCAGTTGTTCCACCGTCTCCGTCAATCCGGCAGAGTCCACGTCCGCCAGCGCCAACGACATTTTCTCCCGCGCCAATCGGTGCGCCAGTCCTCGCCCAATTCCCGAACCCGCTCCGGTAATCACGGCCACGCCGCCCTGCAGCTTCAACGGTTCTTGACGATTGCTCATTCCAGCCTCGCTCACTCGCCCACAAACTCGCTCATAAAAATAAACACAACCTGGCGCCCGCGAAAGCAGTCGCCCAAGCACAAAACCGAAGCTACCCTATCGCGCCCCAGCCCCGCTTGCAATGTTTGTCGTTGCGGAAATCCCCGCGAAATTCGTCATCGATATAAATCTCAGTAGGGCGCGTCTAAGACGCGCCCGCGACGCCCGCCTCAACGCCGCGCCATTAATCACGCGCCGCCAGCATCTCGACTAAACTTTCGCCAGCGCCTGATCCAAATCCCCAATCAAATCTTCCACATCCTCGATTCCCACCGACAGCCGCACCAGCCCCTGCGTAATCCCGATCTCCTTCTGAATCTCCGGCGGCACCGATGCGTGCGTCATCAGCGCAGGATGCGAAATCAAAGTTTCCACTCCCCCCAGGCTCTCCGCCAGCGAGCAAATCCGCACGTGATTCAATAATTTCTTAGCCGCCTCAAGTGACCCAAGATCGAACGACAACATCCCGCCAAATCCGCGCTGCTGCCGCTTCGCGATCTCATGTTGAGCATGTGAAGCAAGTCCCGGAAAAATCACTCTCTTCACCTTCGGATGCGACTCCAAAAATTTCGCCACCGCCATGCCGTTCGAGTCATGCCGGTCCATCCGCACCGCCAGCGTCTTGACCCCTCGCGACACAAGAAAACAATCCATCGGCGCCAGCCCCGCCCCTGCCGACCGCTGAATAAAATAAATTTTCTCCGCGTCCGCAGGCCGCGTCAAAATCGCCGCGCCTCCCGTGCAATCACTGTGCCCATTCAAATATTTCGTCATCGAATGGACCACAATGTCCGCCCCAAACTCGATCGGCCGCTGCAGATATGGGCTCAAAAATGTATTGTCGACTACAAACGTAAGATTCCGCGCCTTGCAGATCTTCCCCACGGCCGCAAGATCCGTCACGATCATCGTCGGATTCGTCGGCGTTTCCACGTAGATCATCCGCGTGTTCGGTTTGATTGCTTCTTCAATCTTCTTCAGACAAGAAGTGTCTACATAGCTGAACTCCAGACCGAAATCGACCAGCAGCTTCGTCGTGAGCCGAAAAACTCCGCCATAAACCGCCTGCGAAAGAATCGTATGCTCGCCCGGACGCAGCAGCCGGAAAACCGCATCAATCGCCGCCATCCCGGAAGTGAACACGTACGCCGCGTGACCGCCTTCCAGCTTCGCCACCGTTCGCTCGAGTGCTTTCCGGTTGGGATGATTCGTCCGCGCGTAATCGTAACCCTTGTCCTTGCCCATCTCCTCGAGCACATACGTCGACGTCTGATAAATCGGCGCGACGATCGATCCAGTCAGCGGATCAGGCTCTTGTCCCACGTGGATGGCGTCGGTCGAAAACCCCATGCTTCCTCCTGAAGAAAATGCAGCGGATGTATTTCGCTCGCTATCATACCTTGCGTGTCTGAACTCGCGGCATCAATGGCTCGCAACGATACACCGCCAAAATGGCTCTGTCGCCACGGAAAAAGTCCAAACTCACAGAACTGTTGAGGCAATCGCCCGAATGGAGTAGAAGTGAAGTGCTATGCGATTCGCTTTGAGCCCCCAAATATTTTGCTCATCACGCTGGCTCGGAACCATCGTGGCACTGTTCGTGCTGCACGTAACCGCAGCCAGCGGTCAACCGCGCGCGTCGATGCCCGCGATCTTTCAGGAATCGCAACAAAATCAAACCACTTCCCAAGACAAGGCGACTCAAGATAAGCCCACTCAAGACAAACCCGCCGACAGCAAGAAAGATTCCAAACCCTCCGATCCCACCACCACCAAGCTCCGAATTCGCGTCGTCTCTGCCGACGATAAGCCCGTCAGCAACGCCAGCGTCTACGTGCGCTTTCCAGTCGCGGGCGGATTATTTCACAAGGACAAACTTGCTGAACTCAATTTGAAAACGAACGAAGATGGCTCTGTGAAAGTTCCCGATATTCCTCGCGGCAAAATCCTAATTCAAGTCGTCGCAAAGGGTTGGAAGACGTACGGCAAGTGGCACGAAATAGATACCGAAGCGATGACCGTCGAAATAAAACTCGAACCGCCCGCTCATTGGTACTGAACCCCGGTATTAAACGCCGGCATTAAACGCCTGCGTCACAATTTTCTGCCTACAGTGAAAACTGCACACAACTTGTGCAAAGTGCATCACCCCCATCTTTTCTGCGGTTTTTGATTCGCAATAATCCTTTTCCACACGGTTTTCAACAGAGCTGTTGAAAACTTTCACCGCCCATTCATCATTCGTGCCTCTTCTACGCGAAAGTATGGCTCGCAAATTGCCTTCACAAAAAAAATCACTCCACTCGCTCCCAAACTCCGCAACGTCCCCCGTGCCGCGACGCCTCCAGTGGCACAGGCACTCTTGCCTGTGCGCCGTTATTTGTGGCGAGGCCACACAGCAACTCCTCAAGGTATCAATCGCACCCAGCCTTCTCCCAAAAAATTTCACCGAGCTTCGCGTGATATCATCTCCCCTCCACGGAGACATCCTGCTCGCCGATGAAGCAACTCATCCTCAACGCCGACGACTTCGGCCTCACCCGCGGAGTAAATGAAGGAATTATCCGAGCCCATCGCGAAGGAATTCTCACCAGCGCCACCCTGATGGCCTGCGGCCCCGCCTTCGATCACGCCGTCGAACTCGCGAAACTCAACCCGCGCCTGGGAATCGGCTGCCACTTGGTTCTCATAGGTGGAAAGGCAGTTGCTCCGCTCGAAGAAATTCCATCGCTCGCCTCCAAAGACGGCCGTCTCCCCGATTCGCTAGCCATTTTTGTCACGCGCGTCTCTGCAGGAATGATCCGCCCCAAGGAAATCGAAAGGGAATTGCGAGCTCAAATTTTGAAAATCCGCTCAGCCGGCATCGAGCCCACCCACCTCGACACCCACAAGCACACCCATGCTCACCCGGTCGTCATGGAAGCTTTAAGCCGCGTAGCGCGCGAGCTCGGAATTCCGCGCGTGCGTAAGCCAATGGAAAACCTGCGGGATTCGTGGGAATCTTCGCGCGGCGAACGCCCCGCCATGTTGCCCGAACTTTTCGCCGCTGCCGCCGCTCGAATGGTCACGCCAATCTTCCAATCTACTGCGCGAAGGTATGACTTGCGGTCACCAGATCATTTCTTGGGTCTCGCCAGGACTGGCCGTCTCCATCCCGAAGCTCTTCGCCTCATGATTGGCGCCGTTCAAGAGGGCAGCACCGAAATCATGCTTCATCCCGGAATCTCCGATTCTGAACTTCAAACAATCGAGACGCGCCTTTCCTGGCAGCGAAATTCGGAAATGGACGCGCTGATCGACCCCACCGTCAAGGGTGTCATCGAAGAACATGGCATTCGCTTAATCACCTACGCAGAGCTAAACTAAAACGTGCTGGGCGCGCTATAGGCATCTAAGTCCGCGTTGATGCGGTAGTCAGCCCGGCTTATACTGGTTGCAGTAGCTCTGGTACCGGAGGAAGCTTGGGAACTCGCGACATGCGTCCAAAATATTCGATCGTCGTCCCGTTTCATGACGAACAAGAAAGCGTCCGCGAGCTCCACGCCCGCCTCGCCGGTGTAATGACCGGCCGCTTCGAACCCGTCGAGTTCGTTTATGTGGACGATCAAAGCAGCGACGCGACGCCGCAAATTCTCAGTGAGATTGCCCTCGACGATCCTCGCGTCACCGTCGTCCGTCTCAAGCGCAATTACGGCCAGACCACCGCGCTCGCCGCCGGTTTTGACTACGCTTCCGGCGAAATCATCATCTCCATGGATGGCGATTTGCAGCACGACCCGGACGACATCCCGCTAATGCTGGAAACCTTTGAATCCACCGGCAGCGATATCGTCAGCGGCTGGCGCCAGAAGCGCGTCGACAATTTCATCATGCGCCGCTTGCCTTCGCGCATTGCCAATTGGATGATGGCCAAGCTTTCCGGAGTCGATATCCACGACTTCGGCACTACCTTCAAAGTCTATCGCCGCGAAATCATCAAGGATATTCGCCTCTACGGTGAAATGCACCGTTTCATCCCCGCGCTCGCTGCTCTCAACGGCGCGAAAATCGTCGAAGTGCCCATCAAAAATATCGTTCGTCCTGGCGGAAAATCTCACTACGGAATTTCGCGCACTCTCCGGGTCTTCTTCGATCTGCTCACAATACGATTCCTACTCCGCTATATGACGCGCCCGCTCCACTTTTTCGGTCCGGCCGGACTACTCGGCATGATCACCGGCGGCGGGATCCTTTCAATCCTGTTTGCAAAAAAGGTTTTGTTCGGCATCTCGATTTTCGTGCAGCACGGCCCCTTGCTCATTCTCGGCATGATGCTTTCTCTCTTTGGTGTGCAATTGCTCGCAATGGGTCTCGTTGGCGAACTCCTGATGCGCACTCACTTTGAATCCCGCGTCGAGCCCATGTACCGCGTCGAACGCGTCACGGGCGCGTCTGTGCCCTCGGGCTCACTTCGAAATTCCCCCAGTAGTGCGCTCGCCGCACGCCGAGCCGGCCAGTAAGCAGAAATACAGCATTTCCTCGACTTCCTTGTGCCCCCATTCAGCATCAAAATTAAGAGGCTGTGTGCGCCTTGCCTCGCCTCAATAGGGCTCGCAGAATCAGAAAGCCCGCCCAAGAACGGAGGAAAAAATATGGTTCGCAAAATAATCTGTAGCGCCGCAACGATTCTCGTTGCTGCGTCTTTAATTTGGGCCGCGAACGACCCTGGAAATCAAAGCCTTACGATCAGTGGAACGACAAAGACATCCAAAGAATCTTCAACGATTCGCCCTGGTCCAAAGTCGTTCAGATTGCAAACGCCTCGCCTTCCGATTCCGGCATGCCGCCTGAGCCCAGCAGTGCCTCTTCTGGTCAGCAGAGTCGTGGCATGGGCGGAAGCGCTGGACAAGCTCCTCAATCTTCCGGCGGCTACCAAACCCCGCAACCACCTTCGAGTGCAACCCCCTTTGTGGTTCGCTGGGTTTCCTCCAGAACGATTCGCGAAGCTGCCATACGCAACGCAGTTCTTAAAGGCCAGTTGAAACCAGAAGACGCGGCGAAAGACCTCGCACAACCCATCGACATGTATCAGGTGCTCGTCGCTGGCCCCAACATGAAGGCTTTTCAATCCGCGGATGAGAGCGCCATCAAGAAGAGCGCCATTCTTGAACTGAAACGCACCAAAGAGGAGCTCGCTCCCAGTGATGTAAAGATCGAGCACAAGGCCGACGGTTCGATTGAAAGCATAGTCTTTCTGTTTCCGAAGAAAGCCGCCAACGGTGAGTCCGCAATACCGACCACTGAAAAAGGCGCGGAATTTTCCGCCTCGCTGAGCGGCACGAAGATTAACGCTTCGTTCGACTTCTCCAAAATGGAAGACTCACAAGGCCGCGATTTGTAGTTCAATAGGGTCCATATTGGGGTGCCCAACCCAGAAACTCGAAGGAGTGTGTCCATGAAGAAGTCCCTATTCGGTCTTGCAGCGATAGTTGTTTGCAGCCTTGGTTTGGCCTCAGCCTCATTCGCGCAGATGATGCGCGGCGGCGGGCCACCGCAATTTGCCGGAGTCTTCAATCCCAAGGTTGGAGTCGGCGCCGCCTACGAAGTTGAGACCAAGGACGGCAAAAAGACAATGGAGATGGCTATCGTTGGCAAAGACACGGTCGATGGAAAGGATGCGTATTGGTGGGAAATGGCCATGCCCGACGAAAGAATGGGCGGCGAACTCGTTTTCAAGACCCTTCTCGTAATGGACGGCGAGAACACCCATTCCTCTAAGGTGATCATGCAGTTTCCGGGCAAGCCTCCCATGGAGATGCCTGCGGGCATGGGACGAGGAGATCATTCTCGTGTCCCCACCGATGCTCGAACCGGTGCCGAAGACCTTGGCAGCGAATCGATCACCGTCCCAGCCGGAACTTTCACGACCGAACACTATCGCGCAAAAGACGGCTCAGGTGACACCTGGGTGGCTAAGAACGCGGGTCCCTACGGTCTCGTAAAGCATCAGGGAAAGGACACGACCATGGTGCTGACCAAAGTGTATTCAGATTACAAAGACAAAATCACGGGCACGCCGCAGCCTTTCAATCCCATGATGATGGGCGGTAGACAACAGCAGTAAGATTCGAGTAGGATTCCTTTCAACGAATTGCGCGAGACGCCCCGGTGCTGCCGGGGCGTCTTTTTTTTATTGGTTCCGAGCCTCAGGAATTTCATCTAACTTCGGAGGCAATCTTGGGGGACACTCCACGCACGGCGTTCAGCGGGGACAAATTTTACCGCGCCCGCATCACGGAGCGCGGCGAGATCTCCCCTGATCTCTGGAAGATCAAGCTCGATCCCGGCGGCAAATTCGACTTTGTTGCGGGCCAATACGCCACGCTGGGAGTGCCGGACGGCGATCGCTTGATCGAGCGCGCCTATTCGATCGTTTCATCGCCGTACGAAGCGCAACTCGAGATTTTCTTCGAACTCGTTCCCCACGGCGCGTTGACTCCCCAGCTTTATCAGCTGCATGTCGGCGATGAAGTCAGCATGCGCAAGATTCCGAAGGGCCGCTTCACCCTGGATCTGAAGAGCGGCCACAAGAATCATCTGCTGCTCTCCACCGTCACTGGTGTCGCTCCGTACGTCTCATACATCCGCACCCTCTACAAAGATTGGAAAGCGAACAGCATGCCGGCGGATCTGCATCTCTACATGATCAATGCTGCCAGCCGATCGGTCGAATTCGGATATCGCGAGGAAATCGAACGAGTCGCCGCCGAAGTTCCCTGGCTCACCTACATTCCATCGATCAGCCGGCCGTGGGAGGATCCGGAATGGCGTGGCGAGACGGGGCGCGTGGAAGATTTGATTCGCAAGTATAGCGATCAATGGAGACTGACGGGCGACACGACAACTGGATATCTTTGCGGTCATCCGCAGATGATTGAGTTGGGAATGGGAATTTTGAAGCGCCGCGGATTTCCAAACCAGTCGCTGAAGCAGGAAGTTTACTGGATTCCGCCGAAAGCCGGCGCGTGATGCAATCTCAATCCGGGCGAGCGCCTGCAAGGGGCTTGCGACGCCCGCCGGAAAGGAATCCGCAGCAAGCCTAACGCGTTGGCGCAGGACTCGCCGCGGCAAGTTGTTCGATCGCGCTCGACATAGCGCGAATCGGCGTCGAGACGTGCACGGTTTCATCGTTCTCGTTCACATCCACCACGATGGACCCGCCACTCTTGGCCACTCGCACGTTTTGCCCCGGTTCCTTCACCTCTACGAATGTGATGTCGTCCGATTCTCGGAGCGCATCGAGGCTCGCTCGAATCGTCGGCAGCCACGGCTGAATTTCGTGCGCATGTTCCGCGAGATCCTCCTTCGGAATGAACTGCATCGCAATCGGCACAAGCATCGCCGGCGCCACGACGTAGACGTGATGCTTTTCCGGCGCCCTCGTCTCCACGTTCACTGAAATCATCCCCTCGCTGCAAATGACCCCAGCTCCAGCAAGCGCGGTTCCCACAATCCCAATCCCAATTTTGCCCAGCAGAATCATGCATCACCTCAAACGTGTCTCTTCAAAGGCCCCGCCGCAAAACTAAAGCGTTGTCATCCTGAGCGAAGCAAAGGATCTCAACGTAAACATCCGCCACCCAAGAAACCACAAGCAACGCTTACTCCGCTCCACTCTTCGAATCGATCCAAATCTTCACGTTCTGCTCGGCATCCTGCACCGTCACCAGGACTGTCTCGCCCGCTTCACCCAGCGCACGAATCGCCGCTGCCACGTCGAGCTCATTCTGTTTCGCGGTGGAAAACAGCGCGTCAACTACTTTCATCGGAACGGTCACGTCAACCTTCTGTCCGCCCTTGCCGTTCTCTTTTCCGGAGTCGCGCACGTGAATGATCAGGTTTCCGTTGGACTTCGCCACGCGCACATCTTGTTCGCTGCTCTTCACGGTTACAAATTCGTTGTCAGGCGCTGTGCGAACAGCGTCGAGTATCGCGTGCAGATCAACGTCGTTGATATCGGCGCCCGAAATCGTCACGCGGCCGTTGTGCAAGTCGCCGTGATTGATCGTCGGCAGAATCTTCACCGCCATTGAAAGCGGCACATTCACATTGACGCTCTCACCTTTCGCCCCGCCGTCGACCTTCACGTGCAGATAGCGCTCGGCAGCGGGCTTTGCTGCCGTCGTTGCGCCTCTCGCAATGCCAATCGCCACTGCGATCGTCGCAACGAGCAACAAGCACGAAACCGCAATCGCTGATCTCTCTCTTCGCATGATCTGAAGCCTCCTGTTGTTTCCTTGTCGCTATGTACGGAGGCCGCCGCGAGAATGTTCCCTGGAATTTTTGAAAAACGTCCTCTAGAAATGAGGACGCCAGTTCGTCAGTCGGAAGGGCACTTAAAATAACTCACGGCAAGTGGCGGCAGGCGTAGGCTGATTGACCACGGTTTCCCGTTCCAGGGTATAGGTTCGGCGTTCACTCCGCCGCCGTTGCCCGCGCCACTGCCCCAGTAATAGCCGGAGTCCGTGTTGAGAATTTCGCGATAGTAGCCGGGGCGAGGAACGCCCACTCGATATTCATCGCGAACTACGGGAGTGAAGTTGCAAACGACGACGATGGCATTGGCCTGATTTCTCGCGCGGCGCTGAAAAGCGATCACGCTGTTTGCTGCGTCATTGGCTTCGATCCACTCGAAGCCAGACCATTCGAAATCGAGCTCGTGCAAAGCAGGTTCTTGTACGTGCAGGCGGTTCAGGTCGGCCATTAGCTGCTGGATCCCGCGATGCGGAGGAGAATCTTCGAGTCTCCAATCAACGCTGTCTTCGTCCCAAAATTCCTCTCGCTTCGCGAGTTCGCTGCCCATGAAGAGAAGCTTTTTCCCCGGATGCGCCCACATGTAGCCAAAAAGAAGGCGGAGATTTGCGAATTTCTGCCAATCGTCGCCCGGCATCTTCTCGAGCAGGGAACGCTTCCCGTGGACGACTTCATCGTGCGAGAGCGGCAAAACGAAATTCTCGGTGAATGCGTAGATCATGGAGAACGTGAGTTCGTTGTGGTGATACTTGCGGTGAATCGGATCGTATGCCATGAATCGCAGCGTGTCGTTCATCCAGCCCATATTCCATTTCAAATCGAATCCGAGCCCACCGAGATAGACAGGACGCGAAACCGCCGGCCACGACGTGGATTCTTCGGCGATCGTGAGCGCGCCGGGATGCTGCGTGTGCAGCACTTCATTCAAGTGCTTGAGGAAACCAATCGCTTCGAGATTCTCGCGGCCGCCGAAGCGGTTTGGAATCCATTCGCCCGCCTTGCGCGAATAATCGAGATAGAGCATCGAAGCAACTGCGTCCACGCGCAGGCCGTCCAAGTGATATTTGTCGATCCAGAACAGAGCATTCGAAATCAAAAAGTTCTGCACTTCGTTGCGGCCGTAGTTGAAGACCAGCGTGCCCCAGTCGGGATGCGCGCCTTTGCGCGGATCGGCGTGCTCGTAAAGATGCGTGCCATCGAAAAATGCCAGGCCGTGCGCGTCGCGCGGAAAATGCGCGGGCGTCCAATCGAGAATCACACCAATGCCTTCCTGATGGCAGCGATCGACGAAGTACATGAAATCTTCGGGTGTGCCGAAGCGGCTGGTCACCGCGAAATAACCGACGGTCTGATAGCCCCAGGATTTGTCGAGAGGATGCTCCATGATCGGCATCATCTCGATGTGCGTGTAGCCCATTCCCTTGACGTATGGAATCAACTCATCGGCGAGTTCGCGATAGGTGAGCCAGCGGTTGCCTTCATCGCGCCGTCGCCGCCACGAACCCATATGAACTTCGTAGATTGACATCGGCGAATGCAGCCAGCCGCGCGAAGCGCGCTGCGCAAGCCATGCGGCGTCGTTCCACTGATGCTTGTCGATATCTACGACGACGGAAGCATTATTGGGACGCTTTTCGGCGGAAAATCCATACGGATCGGATTTCAATCCCCAGAAGCCAGCGCGAGACTTGATTTCAAACTTGTACAGCGTGCCCTCATCGAGGCCAGGGATGAAAAGTTCCCAGATTCCCGTCTCGCCGCGCAGGCGCATCAGGTGAATGCGGCCGTCCCACAGATTAAAATCTCCGACAACGCTGACGCGCAGAGCGTTCGGCGCCCACACGCCAAAGTGAACGCCGCGAGCGCCGGCCACTTCGCGCACGTGTGCGCCAAGCTTTTCGTATTTCTGATAGTGAGTGCCTTCGCCGGAAAGGTAGAGATCGTAGTCGGTGAGCAGCGGCGGAAAAGCATACGGATCAAGCGTGTCGAGCGAATTGCCATCCGGAAATCTTAAATATAGGCGATAAGAAGTCGCTTCGATTTCCTGGTTGTCGCGTAGCTGGCTGACGTTGTTTTGGACAATGGCTTCAAACACGCCGTCCGGATGAATTTTCTCTGCCGCAATCGCGGAGTGCCGTTTGGGAGAATTGGGCAGCCATTCGACGGCCATCTCACTCGCTGCGGGATGATAGGCGCGGATCGCCAAGACTCGCTTTCCGTCGCGGTCGAGCCAGTGCGGCCCGAGAAAATGGAACGGGTCAGACGATTCGGCGCGAACGATGCGCTCGATCTCGCTTTGGGTCGCGTCGAGAGGCTTAACGGCCGCTTCGGATTTGGAATCTCGCGTAGACATGGGCGAACTCACTTGGGTTTTTGACTGGGCGAAGTTCTTGCTGAAGATAAGGCGAATGGTTTTGGTTTCGGATGTGGGCGGCTTGGGGGGCCATTTGCCGCCTATTAGAAAATTGCAAGTTATTGTAAAGAGGTGTGTTACGGAGAGTTTTAATCGCGCTACCGTGTATTAGAACACCCCTCTTGACCGCGAGCGCGTCGCGGATTCCACGGCCGAGTTGGCGCTGACTGTTCACAACTCTGAGACGACGGTAGCAGATGGGCACCCTCGTTACAACTGGAACTTGGCGCGAAGTTCTCATTATGAGAACCTAGGAATCCATGAACAGCACACCGGTTGAATTGGACGAGAAAAATTACGGGAGGCTTCTGCAAGAGACGCTTCCGCACGTGATTCGCGCGGAGGAGGAATATGGGAGGTTCACGAAAGAACTAATGCGTCTGGACGAATTGGACGAGCCGACGCGGGAACAGGAAGCACTCGCTGAGCTGCTCACCGTGCTGATTGATGAGTATGAGGAACGGCGTTATCCGATTCAGAAAGCGAGCCCGCAACATACGTTGCAGCACTTGATGGAGGCACGGGGGCTAAAGCAGAAAGATCTTCGAAAGGTTTTTGGATCGAAGGGGATTACCTCCGAGGTTTTTCACGGCAAGCGATCCATCAGTAAAGCGCAGGCAAAAAAACTCGCAGAATTCTTTCACGTGGGCGTCGAAGTCTTCATTTAGGCCCCCTGTGCCGCCCCTCCGGGGCATTGCGTGTTTTCTTGTGATGGTAGCCCACAGCTTCGCTGTGGGCCACGGTGTGTGTCGCCCCTCCGGGGCTATGCGCAAAAGCGAATCTGCCGGGCTTCGTTGACGGCGCGGCTAAAACTTGGCTGGGGAGTGCGGCACAGAGCGGGTCACCCGAATAGATATTTCGGGTCGTATTCGATGCCGTGCTTTGTGAGAATCGCCTGAAACTCTTCGTCGAAGTTGGTCTTTCGGTGGTGCGCCTCTTGGTTCTGGATGTATCGGGTTACGGACTCGATGTTTGATGAACTGACGCTGAAAGCTGCATATCCATCTTGCCAGGAGAATTCTTGGATTTGGTCGCTCATCCATTTCGAGGAATTGGATTTGAGCAGTTGGACGGCTTTTGCCGGGGCGAGTTTTGGGGGCAGGTGAAAGAGGATGTGTACGTGGTCTTGGGTTCCACCAACCATTAGCACGATCATTTCGTAGCTTTTACCGATGCCCGCCAATTACGCCCACAGTCTTGGTTGCAATCCTTTGGGGATTGTCTTGCGGCGTTCTTTGGTGCTGAAAATTACGTGGATGTGGTTGCGGGAGAATGCGTGGGACATTGTGTCGCCCCTCCGGGGCTTAATGCCACCTCAGATAGGGATCCACAGCTTCGCTGTGGGCTACGGTGTGCCGCCCCTCCGGGGCTATGTGCGGTCGTTTACCGGAAACGGATTGGAGACGTCGAGGTGGACGCGGCGGATTTCCTAGTGTTGACGCCCGGCGTGTTGGACTTGAGTGAGAAAGTCAGGTAGGTTAGCGGCGTCCCTGGGGCAAGCGGCGGGGCAATCCAGATCAAGGAGAAATTTGATGATACGACTCGTTCGCCCGATTTTTGTGCTTGCTGCGCTGTGCGTGGCGTTTTTTGGCGGGGTGGTGCGCGCGCAGGAGAATGCGCAGGCGAAGAAACCGCCGACGGCTGCGGAAGCTGTGATTGAGAATTGGAACGATGTGGGGAACCGGCTGGTGGCGATGGCGGAGGACTGGCCGGAGGATAAATACGACTACAAGCTTGCGCCCACTACTCGCACTTTCCAGGAAGTGATTCTGCATGTGGCGGGGTCGAATTACGACATGTTGAACAAGATGGCGAAATCGAAGCTCGGTGATGGACGAAATGATCCGGCGGTGGCCGACTACAAGACGAAGGCGGCTACTGTGGCGTTTTTGAAGAAGTCGGTTGAGGATGGGGCGGCGCAGGCGAAGAAGCAGGGGGATGCTGGGGTGATCAAGCTACTTGAGTATTGGGATGGGTATACGGAGCATATGGGGGAGCATTACGGGTTGTTGGTGGCTTATTACAGGGGGAGTGGCGGGGTGCCACCGGAGTCGAGACCTAAGAAGTAGGTGGTTGTTCAGCTTAGCGAGATGGTGTTGGTGCCAAGGTCGTCGTCGGAAGCTGCAAGAAATGCGCACAGGCAGGAGTGCCTGTGCCACTCGAGTCTCGGCCTAAGAAGTGGGCAATTGTTCGGCATAAGCAGGGTCCGGGAGGAGCAGTGCGGAATGGGGCGAGTTGGAAGGCAGCGGCTACGACGGCTTGGGTGGTGGTGGCGATGACTGTGTTGCCGATTGTGGTGGCGCCGGCGCGGGGACAGGATCGGACGCAGGGGCGTTCGATGGTGGTGACGCGGGAGGGGATTGTGGCGGCGGAGAGTCCGCTGGCGGCGCAAGCCGGCGCTACGATCCTTGCTCGCGGCGGAAATGCTGTGGATGCGGCTGTGGCGACGAATGCGGTGATGGGCGTTGTTGAACCGATGATGAATGGGATTGGCGGCGATCTCTTTGCGATTGTGTACGAGGCGAAGAGCGGGAAGCTTTACGGATTGAATGCGAGCGGGTGGGCGCCGGCTACGCTTTCGATCGAATTTCTCAAAGCAAAAGGAATCAGCGGAAAGATGCCGGCTGATGGCATTCAGTCTGTGACTGTGCCGGGAGCGGTGGATGGCTGGTCGCAGCTGCTTTCGCGATTGGGGACGAAGAAATTCTCGGAAGTGCTCGAGCCGGCGATTCGCTATGCGAACGAGGGGTTTCCCGTGCCGGAGTGGGACGCGGCTTACTGGAATCTCAACGAAGGCGTGGTGAAAACCGATGCAAATGCTGCTGCAACTTTCTTGATCAATGGAAGAGCGCCGCGGCTTGGCGAAGTATTTCGCAATCCCGATCTGGCGCGTTCTCTCGAGCTGATAGCCAAAGATGGGCGCGATGGATTCTATAAAGGCGGGATTGCGCAGCGGATTGTGGCGACTGAGTCGAACATGGGCGGGGTGATGTCGGCAGAGGATTTGGCGGAGTTCTCGAGTGAATGGGTGGAACCCATCTCGACGACTTATCGCGGGTGGACGGTTTACGAAATTCCGCCGAACGGGCAGGGAATCGCGGCGCTGATGATGTTGAACATGATGGAGACACTTCCGCTCGCGAAGTATGGGCACAATTCGGCGGATGCGTTGCACGCGATGATTGAGGCGAAAAAATTGGCGTATGCCGATATGTACCGCTATGTGGCCGATCAAAAATTCAGCCGCGTGCCGGTTTCGGGGATGCTGTCGAAGGAATACGCTGCTCGGCGCGCGAAGCTGATTGACATGGCGAAGGCGAATTGCAAAGTATCGGCGGGAGAGCCGGAATTCCCGACGAAAGGCGACACTACATATCTGACGGTTGTGGACCGCGACGGAAATATGGTGTCGCTGATTCAGAGCAATTTTTCGGAGTTTGGATCGGGAATCGTTCCTGAGGGGACTGGTTTTGTGCTGCAGAATCGGGGGGCGTTGTTCAGTCTCGATCCAGCGTTACCGAATGCGCTGGCCGGGCACAAGCGTCCTTTGCATACGATCATTCCGGGATTTATGACGCGCGGCGACGAGCGGATTGCGTTTGGAATCATGGGCGGCTTCAATCAGGCGCAGGCGCACGCGCAGTTTGTGGCGAATGTGGTGGATTTTGGGATGAATATTCAGGCGGCGCTCGAAGCGGCGCGATTTTCGAAACATACTTTTGCCGGATGCGACGTGGAGACGGAGGACCGCATTGATGCCGGTGTGCGAAAGTCGCTTGGCGAGCGAGGGCATGAGATTCAAGTAGTCGGCAGCTTTTCGACCGACATGGGTGGCGGGCAGGCTGTGCGGCGCGATTTTTCGAGCGGCGTGAATTTTGGCGGATCCGATCCGCGCAAAGATGGCGCGGCAATTCCTCAGGGGATGTCTGCAAAGTAACCCCATCGCAGAAATCGAAAGTCAAAGGCCTCAGGCCCTCCCGATCTAACAGTGATCGGGAGGGACCTGAGCTACGGTTGGGTGATGGACATCCGGGAGACGGCGCCGAGTCGCGGGTTGTTCGCAGGGTGATCTCGGTGTTTGAAAGACTACGCAGTGTGTCGTAAGTGCCTCTAAATGCTTCACTTTGGTACGAACGTACCATTGTGACGCATATCACTCACCGTCTATACCTAGAGCGTGGGGTGTTCCCGCGGAGCTGCGTGCGGCTCCGAAACCTGTCCTATGCCATCACGAACTGAGGAACTCGGCGCCGAGCGATCGAAAGCGCAACGCGGGACCGAGAGACGAAAAGAGAGAAGTGTGGCAGCGGAGGGGAAGAATCCGTCTTCCGCAGCGCACTCGGCCTACCTGCAGGCGTTAACTGAAAACAATCCTCTAGGAATCGTAGTGCTCGATCTGCAGCATCGAGTGCTGATGTGCAACCCTGCGTTTGAGGCGCTGTTCGGCTATCGTCAATCGGAAATTTTAGGCGCGGAACTCGATTCGCTGCTGGCGCCTGGTGAGTTGATGAAAGAGGCGGTGGCATTGACGCGGCGATCGACCGCTGGAAACGTGGTGCGGGAGAAAGCGAAGCGGCTGCGAAGCAACGGATCGCTGGTGGACGTGCAGATTCTGGGAGTGCCGATTTCTGCTGACGGAAAACTGGTGGGCAGCTTCGGGATGTATGAAGACATCACGGAGCGCAGGCGCGCCGAGCAGGCGCAGAGGGAAGCGGAGGAGCGATTCCGCAGTCTTTTCGAGAACGCCACGGAAGGAATTTTTCAGAGCACGACGGATGGCCGGTATCTAAGCATAAATCCGGCGCTGGCGCGGATGTGCGGATTTGCGTCACCTTCGGAAATGATTTCGAAGGTGGAGGATTTGGGTAGAGAGATTTATGCGGACCCGAATGTTCGAACGGTGTTCAAGCATTTGATTGAAAAGTATGGGTCGGTGAAGGATTTCGAATACGAGGTGAGACGGAGAGACGGAGCGAAGATCTGGATTTCGGAAAACGCGCACGTGGTGCGGAATCCGGATGGCGAAATTCTGTCGTATGAAGGAACGATCGAAGATATTACGGCGCGGAAGCGGGCGGAGCTGGAACGCCAGGTGACTTTCGAAATCATCCATGCGGTGAATGTGACAGACAACCTGGATGATCTGCTGCGACTGATTCACATTGCGCTGAAGAAGGTGCTGTACGCGGAGAATTGTTTTATCGCGCTGTATGAGCCGGCGACGGGGATGTTTCATTTTCCGTTTTTTGTGGATCAGTTTGACCAGGCGCCGCCGCCGCAGCGGGTGGGGAAGAGTTGCACGGCGCACGTGTATCGAACAGGTCAGGCGATGCTGATTCCGCAGCGGACTTTCGACTTGCTGGCGGAAGAAGGGAAGGTGGAGCTGGTCGGGACGCCGTCGCCGTCGTGGCTTGGCGTACCGCTGAGGACGCCAGCGGCGACGATCGGCGTGCTTGTGGTGCAGCACTATGAGGACGAAAACGCGTACACGGAGCGCGACCAGGAATTTTTGGGGTCGGTGGGCGGGCAGATTGCGCTGGCGATTGAGCGGAAGCGTTCGGAAGAGAAAGTGCGTGAGAGCGAAGCGCGGCTACGAGTGCTTGTGGAGCAACTGCCTGCGGTGCTGTGGACGGTGGATCGAGGCTTGCGGTTTACGTCAGCGCTGGGAGCGGGATTTGCGCGGCTGAAGATAAAGCCGGACGAGCTGGTGGGAATGTCGCTGCTGGATTATTTCGAAACGGCGGATCAGACATTCTTGCCGATTGCGGCGCATCGCCGGGCGGTGGCGGGCGAGCCGATGACATTTCACGTGGAATGGAAGAGCGGGTCGTATGCATGCCACGTGGAGCCGCTGCGAGATTCGGACGGGCAAGTGTCGGGCGCGATCTGCATGTCGCTGGATATCACGGACCGGAAGCAGCTCGAGGAACAACTGCGGCAGGCGCAGAAGATGGAGGCGGTGGGACGTCTTGCAGGCGGTATCGCGCATGACTTCAATAATTTGCTGATGGTGATTCAGGGCTACAGCGATCTCTTGGTGGAACGGCTGCCGGACGGCGACCCACTGCGCCGAAATGCGGAGCAGATTCAGATGGCGTCGCAGCGGGCGTCGTCATTGACGAGGCAGCTGCTGGCGTTCAGCCGGAAGCAGATGCTGGCGCCAAAGATTTTGAACGTGCAGAGCGTGGTGGCGGAGATGGAGAAGATTTTGCGGCGGCTGATTGGCGAAGATGTGCAGCTGGAGACATCGTCAGCGCCCGATCTCGGATTGATCAAAGCGGATCGAAGCCAGATCGAGCAGGTGATTTTGAATCTGGCGGTGAATGCGCGTGACGCGATGCCGCAGGGCGGCCGACTGACGATTGAGACTGCAAACGTGGAGCTCGATGCGTCATATTCGCATCCACCGGCGGTGCTGTCACCGGGCCGGTACGTGATGCTGGCGGTGACGGATAACGGATGCGGTATGGACGCTGAGACGCAGGCGCACGTTTTCGAGCCCTTTTTTACGACGAAAGAAAAAGGCAAGGGGACGGGGCTTGGGCTGGCGACTGTGTATGGCGTGGTGAAGCAGAGCGGCGGATATGTTTGGGTATATAGCGAGCCTGGCCGGGGGACGAGTTTTAAAATTTATTTGCCGCGGATCGAAGAGACTGCTGTGCCTCCCGTGCGAGATGGCAAGAGCGAAATGCAGATTCCGGAGCGCGGTTCTGAAACAATTCTCCTTGTGGAAGATGAGAAGGGCGTGCGGGAGCTGGCGCGCGAGTATCTTGCGTCGAGCGGGTACACCGTGATTGAGGCGGAGGATGGCCACACGGCGTTGGAGCTGGCGGCTATGCATGTAGGGCCCATTCACTTGCTGTTGACCGATGTGGTGATGCCTGGAATCAGCGGCAGGGAGTTGGCGGAACGGGTGAGCCAGATCCGGCCTGGTATCAAGATAATTTACATGTCGGGGTATACGGATCAGGCCGTGGTGCATCATGGGATTCTTCGGAACGATGCCGTACTGCTGCAAAAGCCCTTCACGCTTATGACGCTGGCCGGAAAGTTGCGTGAGATGCTCGCGGTTCCCGCCGTTCAATAGCAACTAACTAGAAGCAATAGCAGGCGATCGCAGCAAATCCAACCAATCGTATTAATCGCGATATGTACACATCTGAAACAGGTGTGCGGGTGTGGGCCCTTGCCAGCGCAGCGAGTGAGGCTCGATTCGGCAGCCTTGGCAGCTTGCAGCCGCTGTAACTCCCTGTGTGCGCAGCCATTGCGAGGCCCACGCGATTTCCGCAGACGCCAGTACGATTGGTCCATCAGGTGCATTTGTCAGGAATGAGCGGCGAGAACAAAGCGAGAAAAAAGCTGCCGGGGACAAAGGGGACAAGCGATGGACTCTAAGGGACCAAAGGGCGGGGCAAGGATGATGGAGCAGGAAAACGTAACGGAAGATTGCATTTCAGAGCGCCGGTTGTGGACGGCGGTCGTGGTGACGGCAGTCGAGGATTGGCGCAATGGATCTTTGCGGGCACGCCGGGAGGCACAATCGTTTTTGTTTGAGGACAACGCGGATTTTCAGGCTGTGTGCGCCAGCGCGGGTCTTGATCCTGGGACTTTGCGCGCGCGCCTTCTCAAAATTGGGCAGCGCGTTCACATGCATGGGCCATATTTTCAGCGGATGGCGGCATAATTATTTTCTTCGGTCTTAGATCGTTTGGGTTTCTCGCAATACTTCATAACTTATAGATGTCAATTCATATGAGTTTCCTGCGCTGCCGCAATGCGGGCGGCGCAGGAGCTTCCCTCCTCGAGCAGAATCCAACAGTGGCACAAGTTCAAATAGCGTAGTATTTCGCGAGGAGGCGTTGCGCGATAACGCGAATGGTGCGTTCAGAAGGAACAGTCGGCGTTTGTGCGGAAAAACAGCTGCTGGTGAGTTGCGCGCGCACACGCATGGTTCCGGAAATCGCGGAGCAGATTCTCGAAATCACCGCACGGCCGCTCGATTGGGAATTTGTTCTCAGCGAAGCCACAGAAAATTCAGTTGGGCCATTGCTGTATTTGAATCTACGGGCCGTGGCGCCAGAGTCCGTGCCTGCGGGTGTGATGGAGCGACTGAAGATCACATGCCGGGCTAACACAGTGCGCTGCTTATTTTTAGCGGCGGAGCTGCACAAGATTCTCGCACTGTTCCGGACTGCCGGGATCGTGGCGATTCCTTATAAAGGGCCCGTGCTTGCCGAGCAAGCCTACGGGAGCCTGACGCTGCGCGACTTCGATGACCTCGATATCATCCTGCCGCAACGCGATTTGATGAAAGCGCACGGAGTGATGCTAGGGCTCGGGTATCAAGCGCGATTTCCGTGGATTCTGTCGAAGGATTCGAAAACGGCGCTGGTGCCGGGGGAGTACAACTATCGCGATGAAAAGCGCCGGGCGGTTGTCGAACTCCACACGGAATTGACGCTGCGACATTTTCCGGTTGACCCAGACATTGACCAGTTCGCTCAGCGGCTGGTGAAGGTAATGGTTGCCGGTCAGGAAGTGCCGACATTTGCGCCGGAGGATTTGTTGTCCGCGCTTTGTGTCCACGGCTCGAAGGATTTCTGGGAACGAATATCGTGGATCGCGGACGTCGCGGAGCTTATCCAAAGGCATGCCGATCTCGATTGGGATGCGGCATTTCGAACAGCGGAGAGTTTGCGAGTGGAGCGAATGGTTCACCTAGGGCTCGCGTTGGCGGAAGACTTGTTACAGGCACCGATGCCTGAGGAGATTCGCAAACGAGTGCGTGAAGATGGGGAAGCGGTTTCTGTGGCGCGAGAAGTGCAGCAGCGAACTCTGAGCCGAGACCTTCCCGGCACAGGCACTCGAGGCCGGTTGCGGTTTCGCCGACGGATGGTGCCGGGAATGCTGGCAGGATGGCGATATTCGTTGCGTCTTGCGATGATTCCAGCGGAGGAGGACTGGGAGATGGTGCAATTGCCTGGTGCGCTCGCGCCGCTTTATCTTGCGCTTCGCCCGCTACGGTTGTTACACAAGTATGGATGGGCACGCCGGCGCCAGAGTGCGTCTTTGTAAGTTGGGTTCCCGCCTGAAATTCCACCATTTTTTCGCCAAGGAAGGGTTGAAGTGCCGGCCTTGCTCGGGTCGCGAAGTTAAAGTCACCCGACTGTTTAGCCCCAAGCACGTCTTCAGGAAATTAGTCACAAGTACGACACGCGCGGGCAATTCTCTGTTGACCCCTTGGGTACCCCCGGCAAGACTAGTAGCGGCTTCCTCTCAACACCACTGGGATTTTGCGTATCGTTCCGAGCGGAAAGCGTTTCGGACGCCGTTCGGATGTTGTGTTGTAACGGTTTAGCGAAGGGGTCATCGCACTTGGGACTGCAAGCCAGCGCGCAGGGCAGCCTGCGTCCACTGAATATTTCGATCGGGCGGGTGCCACTCTCGCTCTTGATTCCCGGTCTTCATCTGCGCGAAAAGGCGCTCTCCCGGTATCGCGAGTTTACCGCTCATAGTGAGGGTGGACTGCCTGTCGTATTACGGGGCGACGCGCAAAGCGACACCGGGCCTACGCGCAACGATCCAAATTTCTCCTACGTTCTCGATGATGCCTCGATGCTGCTGGACTCATTTGGCGCCGAATTCCACGGAGTTCGACATGAATATGCGCTCGATTCATTGCTGCGCATTCTTCTGACGATGGTGTTGCTGCCGCAGCGCGGATTCTTGCTGCATGCGGCGACGGTTGTTCGCGATGGCCGCGCGTACGTGTTTACAGGCCGATCCGGAGCGGGAAAGAGCACCGTGGCATCGCTATCGCCCGCAGGAACGGTGCTGACTGACGAGATTTCGCTTTTGCGGTTTACCGATGGCTGCTGGCAAGCCTACGGCACGCCGTTCTGGGGAGAATTTCGGGCGGCCGGACAGAACGAACATTACCCGATTGGGGGGATCTACACGCTGGTTCAATCCGCTGAAGACCGCGTGGAGAGTTTAACCGCGAAAGAAATGATCAGGGCCCTCCGCCTTGCGTGCTGTTTTTCACTTCGAGGGTCGAGGCAAACGAGGATCTGCTGCGTTTATTACTCGGGTTCGTAGGGCAAGTTCCTTGTCAGCGGCTTCTTTTTCGTCGCGACGATGGCTTTTGGAAGGTGATAGCGCACATGAATCTCTTTCCAGAGCGGAATCCCAAGCTGGCCTGGCGCGAAATTGATGGCGAGGCGGTGATCATTTCGCCAGAAGACAGCCACGTGCATGAGCTAAATGAGACGGCGAGCCTTATTTGGACTAGCGCCGACGGGCGACACAGCGTGGATGATATTGCGGGAGTGATGGCGGCGAAATACGACGTGCCTTTACCGGTGGCGAAGGCTGACGCGAGCGAATTGATCGAGATGCTTTCAGCAAAGGGTCTGTTGTCGCAGAAGCAGCGAGAGGTGCAAGCCGGTGCCTAACACGCCCGTCATGGACCGGCTCGTTCGCAAGACGGTAGAGCGGCATCTGCCGTGGAACGTTCATATCGATCTCACGTATCGGTGCAATGAGCGTTGCGTTCATTGCTATCTCGACCATCACGATTACGGCGAGATGACGACTCGCGAGGTGAAGAATGTTCTCGACCAGCTTGCCGAGGCGGGAGCGCTGTTCCTGACGTTCAGTGGCGGCGAGATTTTTCTTCGTCCAGACCTGTTCGAGTTGATCGCTTACGGCCGTGGTTTGAATTTCGACGTGAGCCTGAAGACGAATGCTTTGTTAATTGATGAAAGCCGGGCGTGGAAGCTTCGCGAATTGGGCATTCGCAAGATACAAATCAGCATCTACAGCGCCGACGCGGCCATTCACGATGCGATTACGAAAGTGCCGGGTCTCTCGATCGTTCGCTGCGAGCGGTTCAGTTTCTGCTTGCGGAGGGCCTGCAAGTAAAGCTGGCCTGCCCGCTGATGAAGCAGAACCTGACAGGATTCCGTGAAGTTCAGGCGCTGGCGGAAGAGCTGGGTGTGCCGTACATGCTCGACTTGACGATCACGCCGATGATGGACGGCGGCGAAGGTGTGCTGGCGCTGCGCAGTTCACCAACAGAACTTTTGCGGGTGCTGCAGGATCAGAATCTGAATTCGCGGGCGTGCACGCCGCCTGAAACCGAACGAAGCCTGCGTTTATCACAGGAAGCTCGACGTCGAGCGGAATCGAAAGCAGCGCGTATGACGACATCCCTTGCAGCGCGGGACACAACAGCTGCTACATCTCGCCTTATGGGGATGTTTCTCCCTGCGTGCAGATGCCGAAGCCGGCAGGGAATCTCCGGAAACAGCGATTTGACGAAATATGGTACGGCTCGAAAGAGATGAACCGTGTCCGAGCCGTACGCGAGTCGCAGTTACCGCTCTGTTCGTCGTGCTCGATCCGGAATTACTGCGAACGTTGTCCGGGCCTGGCGCAGATGGAAGGTGGGGATCTGCTTGGTGCATACGAGCGAGCCTGCGAATTGGCGGAGATGAATGCTCGTCTGGCGGGAATTGAAAATCCGATCAGCGCCATGCATCTCGAGAGCGGACTGACGGGCGCGCAAAGCGGAATCACGCGGCGAAAGGATTTGGTTCAAGTTTCACTGTAGTCCTGCGGGCTGGGATTGGGAGAAGCAATGGAACAATCGAAGAAGAATGCGGAACGCAACGGCGGAGCGGCGGCAGGAAAGAAGCCATACGTGAAGCCTTCCTGTGTCTCCGAGCCAATTTACGAGACGCTCGCGCTGGCCTGCGGGAAAATGCCGGGGCAGCAGGGAATTTGTCACGCTGTGCCAAGGCGGTCGTAATCAAACTTGAGTTGTTTGCACAGTTCCTGAGATGGAGGCAGCACGCTTCATGAATGACCGGTTCTATTACAAGGATCAGCAATACGGCGCGTGGCGAAAGCTGCTCTGCCTCGGGCTCTCATTACTTCTGGCGGAGCCAATGTTTGCGCGAGAAGTGATTGTGATTCATTCGACAGCCGCGCAAGTGCGTGGCGCCGATGCGACGCTCAACCAAGTGGCACCGAACACCAATTCCGGCGGTGCCGCAACCTTAACGGTCGAATCCCTCAATTCGGGCGGAGGTTCAAACCAGCGCGCACTGGTCGAATTTGACCTTTCTGTACTTCCTAACGTCGCGATCAAACAGGCTTTGCTTACGCTGCATGCCACCGCCAGCAGCGTTTTCGGTTTCCCGCGAACGTACGGAGCGTACGGGGTGACTTCGTTTTTTCGCGAATCCGATGTGACCTGGAACACCCGGGTTGCGAACCTGGGCTGGAATGCCGCCGGAGGAGATATTGGAGGAACTGCGACGTCCACGGCGTCGGTACCGGCAGGAATATCGAGCTCAACTCCGATTCAATTCGACATCACGTCCGACGTTCAGAATTGGTACAACGGCACGCCGAACTACGGCACCGTAATCAAGGACCAAACTGAGGGTTTAAACCGGGGCGGGGCCGTGACCATTTTCGGTTCGCGCAACGGAACTGCCGCGAATGCTCCTGAACTTGATGTCACGTTTGTGCAGAACGTGACCAACCTAGCGGCCGCACCGGGTAACGGTACCGTGACCGTCAGTTGGGGCTATCCAGCACTGATCGGAACGGTGAACGCGGGCGAGAACTACAACGGCGTTCTGATTCTGAGGCGCGCGAACTTTCCGGTCGACAAGAGTTCTGTACCGACGGACACGCAGGATCCTGCGATGTGCTCGGTGATAGGTTCAGGAACGGTGGTATTTGACAACACGTCGCTCGCGACGAGCTTCACGGATGATGGTTCCGACCCGTGTGGAGCGCCGACCAACGATACGACCTGGTTCTACAAAGTCTTCTTGCGGGATCAGAAAAACTATTACTCGACGCAGCCGATTTCGCAAGGTTCCGTGTTCACTGAGGAAATCTCCGGGACTCCGAGCGCTACGGCTGCGAATCGACAGAATTCAGTTTGGATTGCGGCGACATTTTCGACCACGCTCGCGGCACCGTCGCTTTTCCCAGGTTCTATCGTGATGGCGGGCTCGCAGACGAATCTGTCGTTCGGCATAGACGCGGTTACGGGCTTGAGAAAATATCCTCCTGTTTCGCTGGGTGGGCCGGTGACTGGCAGATCGCCGGTGATCGACGCAGGCGATTCTTCGCTTGCGTCCAATGTGATGTACGTGGCGGATAACGACGGGCTCGTGTATGCAATTGCGACCGATACGGGCCAGGTTTTATGGGCGGTGAATCCGACCGCCCAGACGACGAATGGGTTTGTCGGCGCGCCTTCGGTGCAGGTGAAGTCATTCAGCGATTCCATGTTTACGCTCGCGCACGATCTACTTGTGGTGGGCACGCGAAATGGCGCCTCAACCACGACGAATCGAATTGTGGGAATCGACGGGAACACCGGCGCTACGGCGTGGCAAACGATCGGCAACAGCGGTGGCGTTGCCAAGATGGATATCATTAGCTCGTCGCCGGCGGTCGATTTCGTGAATCATGCAGTGTGGGTTACGAGCCGGAGCGCTGGTGGCACCGCGCAGCCGAGTCTTTGGAAGCTCAATCCGAATACCGGCGCAGTACTGACCACAGCGGCGCTCGGCGATACGGACACAGATCCTACGCTTTCGATTCCGGGAGATGTATTGTTCGTGGCCAACAACGCCGGGACGATTTTTGCGATCAATCCGGCCACGGCGGCGACACTCAAATCGGTACCGGGCGGCGACGGTGCGATTATTTCGTTTCCGATCGCTCTGGGGCTGACCTCCCCTTACACCGTGATCTTTTCGGGACAGACGGCCGTCCACGCGATGAAATATGACAAGACGGCGAACACGTTCACGAGTCTTTGGTCAACAACGATCAACGGCCCCTCCGCCCCCATTGGATTCACTGGAGGCGCCAAGGTGTACGTTGGTTCGGCGGACGGAAAAATTCATGAACTCGATGCGGTGACAGGCGTGGATGGCAAGCAGCGCACGGCCAACACGGGACAGCCTGGCATTGTCGGAGATCCCGCGCTCGATACGGTGCTTTCTCGAATTTACATATCGACCAACGACCAGCGCGCGTATGGCTTTACGTTTCCGTTCTAAGCGGGGATGAGCGAGGAATTGAATTGATGTACACCGAAAAAAGAGAACTAGCGAGGCGCGCTTGGGGGACCGGTTTACTGGGCTGCGCTGTTCTATGCCTGGTGGCAGGGTTCGCAGCTTGTCAGACGGGCATGACTTCGGGCAGCGGTGGAGGCGGAAATCCGCCACCCACCGACGCGACTATTTCGTTCTGCGACGATGGCGAGGGAGCTTGCACGCCGGCTACTTCTTTCAGCGTTGCATCGCTGCGCGATCTTGTGATTAACGTAAATTGGGAGAATCTTTCTGCGGGTAATCACACTCAAATGCTTGAGGTCCTTCAACCGAGCGGCGGCCTTTATCAGGCCAGCCAGAGTTCTTTTTTGGTAGGCGACGCGTCGCAAAGCTCACTGACGATGACGCGGTCGGTGCCGGTGGCGGGAGCTTGGATTTCGCTGCGACGGATGACCGGCGAATGGAGCGTTCGCGTGTCTCTGGACGGCAAGGCAATTACCTCTCAAACGGTGCAGATCAATCCCTGATGAGCCCCTCGACTGCTTACGCTCGAGCGCGGTGCGTTGAAGAGCGATTCGTCGCATCCAAGGAAAAGGAATCGAATCCGATTGCTGCGAAGCTGCGAGCCGATGGGTCGGTTTGTTTTCAGGTGTTGGGCGCAAGCATGTTTCCATGGATTCGCTCTGGCGATCTGGTGTTTGTTAGAAGCTTTGCTTACGAACAGGCGTCGCGAGGCGACGTGGTGCTCTTCGAACGCGCGAGCAGGTTGTTTGTTCACCGCGTGATTCAAGCGGCGGTGGCTGGCACGGGCGGCGGTGAGCGCGGCGCGCTGATAACCAAAGGCGATGCGCTTGATGCCGAGGATGATCCGGTTACGCGGGCGGAATTTTTAGGCCGGGTGATTCGAGTGCATCGCGGCGACCGTCATATAGATATGGGGTCTATCGGTCGCGTGATGTTGGGACGCTTGATTGCGCGCTTTTCTCGCGCTAGCTTCGCGCTGTACGCACCCGCTCGCTTCGTGAAGCACCTTGTCTTCGGCTAGATCGGCGCGGGATCTCCGTGAGCTGTCAGGGCGTTGGTTGGACCGTCTTAACTTCCAGCCGGAATGAAGCCGTACTTCTGAAAAACCGTGCGCGCCTTTTCGCCTGCGAGAAACCCCAGGAACGCCTTCGCGCCGGCCGGGTTCTTGGAGTTCGTGAGCACAGCGCCTGGATAGACCACAGGCGAATGCGAGTCCTCTGGAGCTATTGCTACCACGGTCACCTTCTTCGATATCTTTGCGTCAGTCGCATATACGATTCCGGCGTCGGCGTTACCTGTTTCGACGTAGGTGAGCACCTGGCGGACATCCTTCGCGAGCACGAGTTTCGGTTTCAATTGGTCGTATAAGGCGAGATGTGTGAGCACTTCCTGCGCGTATTTTCCCGCCGGCACGGTTTGTGTTTCGCCGACGGCTACCGTTTTGACTGCTGCTTTCGTCAAGTCCTGAAAACCAGAGATACTCGTGCTTCCCGCAGGTACGATGAGGACGACGCTGTTCCGCACGAGATCTTTGCGTGTGTCCGGCAGCAACAATCCTTGCGACTGAAGCGAATCCATCTCCTTGGGAGAAGCGGAGATGAAGATGTCGACCGGCGCGCCTTGCTCGATCTGGCGTTGCAATGTGCCTGAACCGCCGAGATTGAAATGCACATTCGCGCCCGCGTGCTCGGTGCTGTAAAGATGCGAGACTTCGTCCAGCGCGTCCTTGAGGCTGATAGCCGCTGAAACCGTGATTTCGTCAGACGGGGCTGGCGACAGGGTCGGCGACGCTCCCGAGTTTGCGCAATATGTTTCCTGGCACGGTGCTCCCATCGCAACGATTCCGAGCACCAGCATCCACAAGCTTCGTCGCGACATCATCGATCGTCCTCCTGAACAAGACCACCCCGCAACTGTTTCCGCGGATCGCGCAAAAGCTAAATTGACGAACACGAAAGCGTGCTAACCCGCAGCCGCGCGCCGCAGATTTTACATTGGATTCACGTCCAGCAGCGTCCCTAGTGGGGTAGAATCGAGGCTCGGACCTGACTAAAGGCTTAACGCATAGACTGCACTTTTGAGACGCGGTGAAAAGAGGACGATCATGAGCACTGGCGTAACGGCAACCCCGCAAGGATTTGATTCGAAGAAATCACAAAATCCACTGAAGGCGCTGAATGCACTCGGACAATCGGTCTGGCTCGACTATATCCGCCGCAACCTGATCTCAACGGGAGAACTGGCCCGCTTGATCGAACAGGACGGCCTGCGTGGGGTCACGTCTAACCCCTCCATATTCGAGAAGGCCATCACTGGCAGCACCGATTACACCAAAGCGCTAGAGGAATTGAGCGCGCAGAAAAATCTTGACGCCAAGCAGGTGTATGAAGCGCTCGCGATTCGCGATATTCAGGATGCTGCCGACGTGCTGCGGCCCGTCTACGATCAGACTCATCGGCGAGATGGGTATGTGAGTCTCGAAGTCGCTCCGTATCTTGCGCACAAAACGCAGGAGACGATCGACGAGGCGCGCAGACTCTGGAAAGCGGTGGGCCGCGAGAATCTCATGGTAAAGGTTCCGGGGACTCCGGAAGGTCTGCCGGCGATTCAGCAGCTCATCAGCGAAGGCATCAATATCAACGTGACGTTGCTGTTCGCGCAGGACGTCTACGAGCGCGTGGCCGAAGCATATATCGCGGGGCTTGAGGCGTTCGCAAAATCCGGCGGCAAAGTGGGCCAGATCGGAAGCGTTGCCAGCTTTTTCGTCAGCCGCATCGATACTCTGATCGATAGCCAGATCGCGGATCGGATCAAGAAATCGCAGAACCCGTCCGAGCAAGCTGCGCTCCAGGAATTGGTGGGTAAGGTAGCAATAGCCAATGCGAAGCTGACCTACCAGCGTTACAAGAAAATTTTCAGCGGGCCGCGATGGGTGGCTCTTGCGTCCCAAGGGGCGCAAA
Source organism: uncultured Acidobacteriota bacterium (assembly GCA_963790945.1). Lineage (GTDB taxonomy): Bacteria > Acidobacteriota > Terriglobia > Acidiferrales > UBA7541 > Palsa-295. Next base: position 44,449 of record CAWBRH010000005.1, on the reverse strand, counting down.
CGCAACGCGTACTGTGGGCCAGCACCAGCACGAAGAATCCCAAGTTTTCGGATGTTTTATACGTCGAGGAACTGATCGGGCCGGACACGGTGGACACGATTCCTCCGGCTACCTACGACGCATTCCGCGAACACGGCAAGCCCCGCGCGAGCCTCGAAGAAAATATTCCGGCGGCTCAGCAAACCATGGATTCGCTTGAGCGCGCCGGGATCTCGATGAAAGCGGCTACCGACCAATTGACCGAAGAAGGCGTGAAACTTTTCTCCGAAGCTTTCGACAAGCTCCTCGCAGCCGTCGGAACCCACGCCGCAAAGCCAACTGCGTCAGCCGTGAACAACCTCACCTACAAGCTGCCGCAGAATCTCGCAACTGCCGTGAAAGCGGCTCTCGACGATTGGAAGACGAATCAAAAAATGAAGCGCCTGTGGGCGCGCGACGCCTCGCTTTGGACAAATGAGGACGAAGCGAATTGGCTCGGCTGGCTCACGGTTGCTGACGACGACGTTGCTCACAGCCGCAATTTCAAGCAGATCACAGACGAAATTCGCCAAGCTGGTTTCACCCATGCGGTGCTGCTGGGGATGGGCGGTTCGAGTTTGTGCGTCGAGGTGATGGAACTCACCTACGGAAAAATTGATGGTTATCCGCAGTTTCTCGTTCTCGATTCCACCGACCCCGCCCAAATCCGCACTCTGGCGAAGAAGCTCGACATGACGAAAACGATCTTCATCGTCTCGAGCAAATCGGGTAGCACCCTGGAGCCGAATATTTTCAAACAATATTTCTACGAGCAGGTGAAACAAGCCGTCACTTCGGAACCGGCAGGGAAGCGCTTTATCGCAATCACCGACCCTGGCTCGCATTTGCAAAAAGTTGCGGAGGCAGATGGTTTCCGCCACGTCTACTTCGGCGTGCCGAGCATCGGCGGCCGCTATTCTGCGCTTTCAGACTTCGGCATGGTTCCCGGGGCCATTCAAGGCATGGATCTTCCGAAGTTTCTGGATCGCCTCGAAGAGATGGTTCACGCGTGCGCGTCGGTTGTGCCCGCAGACGAAAATCCTGGCGCGATTCTTGGCGCAATTCTCGGCACACTCCAGAAAAACGGGCGCGACAAGGTCACCATCTTCGCTTCGCCCGGAATTTCCGATCTCGGCGCGTGGCTCGAACAGCTGATAGCCGAATCGACCGGCAAAAAGGGCACCGGCTTGATTCCAATTGACCGCGAACAGATCGGGCCGCCCGAGGTCTATGGCAACGATCGAATCTTTGCCTACGTGCGCCTGCAATCAGCGCCGGATGCAAAGCAAGATGAAGCTGTGGCCCTCCTCGAAAAGGCGGGACAACCCGTGGTGCGCATCGCCGTTCCCGATGTTTACGATCTCGGCCAGGAATTCTTCCGCTGGGAGATTGCCACGGCGGTGGCAGGCTCGATCATCGGCATCAATCCGTTCAATCAGCCGGATGTGGAAGCGGCAAAAATCGCAACCAAGAACCTGACTTCGGAATACGAAAAGCAGGGTTCGCTTCCGGCGGAGCATCCATTCTTTGAAGGCGGCGGAGTGAAGTTGTATTCAGATGAGAAAAACACCGAAGCCCTGAAGAAAGGCGCCGGCGGTGACCTGACGCTTACCGGATACTTGCGCGCTCACTTGAACCGCCTCAGCGCCGGAGATTACTTTGCGATTCTCGCCTACATCGAAATGAACGATGCGCATCAAGCGGCGCTGCAGTCGATCCGTCATACAATTCGCGACAAAAAGCGCGTTGCCACCTGCGCGGAATTTGGGCCGCGCTTTCAGCATTCGACGGGCCAGGCCTACAAGGGCGGACCCAACACCGGCGTGTTTCTCCAAATCACCTGTGATGACGCGGTAGATATTCCTGTGCCTGAACAAAAATACACATTCGGAGTCGTAAAAGCCGCGCAGGCTCGCGGTGATTTTCAGGTTCTCGCAGAACGGGATCGCCGTGCGCTGCGCATCCATCTGGGGCCGGATGTAGCGGCAGGGTTGAGATCTCTCAACAGCGCAGTGAAGCAAGCGCTCCTGTAATCCAAAAAAATCAGGCGGAGGCCGGTTCGATGAGTTCATCCGTTCCAGCAGGATTGGTGCATGAAGATCGGGGCCAGCCCGCCGACGCCTGCGCCATGGTGATCTTCGGTGCCGGTGGCGATCTCACCAAACGCAAGCTCTTCCCGGCGCTCTACAATCTGGCTCAGAGTAAGCTTCTCCCTCAGCAGTTCGCCATCATCGGCGCCTCTCGCGAGGAGTATTCCACCGAGCAGTTTCGCCAGAAAACCACCGAGGAAATGAAGGAATTTCTCACGGGTTCTGCCGGTGACGCTTGGGAATGGTTCGCCAACCGTCTTTATTACATTTCGGGCGATTTCAAGGATCCGGCTCTCTATAAAAAAATCCAGGACCAGCTCGCACAAGTGGATCGGGACCATGCTACCTGCGGAAACCGTCTTTTTTATCTGGCCACCAGTCCCAGTTTTTTCCCGATCGTCGTCAAACAGTTAGGCGCGGCTGGCCTGACAAATGTCGATTCCCCCGGTTGGAAGCGTGTGGTGATCGAAAAGCCTTTCGGTCACGATTTGGCCTCGGCCGTTGCGTTAAATCGCGATATTAGCGAAGTCCTTCACGAGAACCAGATCTACCGCATTGATCATTATCTCGGTAAAGAAACCGTCCAGAATATTCTCGCATTCCGATTTGCGAATGGAATTTTCGAGCCGGTGTGGAACCGCCGCTACGTGGATCACGTGCAGGTCACGGTTGCTGAAGAACTCGGCGTGGAGCTGCGCGGCGATTATTACGATCGCGCCGGCGCTCTTCGCGACATGGTTCCCAATCACATTTTCCAACTCATCACACTCATGTCGATGGAACCTCCGATTTCGTTCGACGCGGACTCCGTGCACGACGAGCAGACGAAAATTTTGCGCGCCATTCAGCCGCTGAATCCCGAGCAGGTACTCACTCATGCGGTACGCGGGCAATACGGCGACGGAGTAATTGACGGCAAATCCGTGCCCGCGTACCGATCCGAGCCCAACGTGGCGAAAGACTCCCATACGGAGACCTTCGTCGCAGTCGCGCTGCACATCGATAACTGGCGCTGGGCGAGCGTTCCGTTCTACCTGCGTACCGGCAAACGGATGGCAACGCGCGTCACGGAAATCGTAGTGCGTTTCAGGCGGCCGCCGTTCGTTCTATTTCGCAAGACGCCGGTGGAGCATATTCCATCGAACGAATTGGTGATCAGCATTCAACCGAATGAAGGAATCTCGCTGAGCTTCGAGGCCAAGGTTCCCGGGCCTGTGGTCCGGCTCGGCGCCGTCGACATGAATTTTGAATATGCCGATTATTTCGGCACGGAACCTTCCACCGGCTATGAAACTCTTCTCTACGATTGCATGATGGGGGATCCCACGCTTTTCCAGCGCGCTGATATGGTGGAAGCGGGCTGGAGCGTGGTGCAGCCGATTCTCGATGTGTGGACGGCATTGCCTCCGCGCGATTTTCCGAACTACGCCGCCGGGTCGTGGGGGCCTGAGGCTGCCGCTGAATTGCTTCGACGCGATGGGCGCGAGTGGCGCGATCCCCTCCACAAGCGCGGAGCAATGTACGGGAAGAATGCGGCGAGCCCGGTTGCCACGAAGGGCGCGACCGCTAATCCCTGAGCATCTCCTCGCACGCGAGCGACTCCAGAATGAAGAGCCGCGCGGAAGCGCTCAAAGACATCCAGAGTAAATCCTTCGATGTTTGTGTGATCGGTGGCGGTGCCACCGGTTCCGGCTGTGCGCTCGATTCGCAGTTGCGCGGCTTAAACACCGCACTCGTTGAGGCCGGCGATTTTGCCTCCGCTACCTCCAGCGCTTCCACGAAAATGGTGCACGGCGGCGTGCGTTATCTCGAAGAAGCCTTTCGCCGTCTCGATCCTGCTGAGTACAAAGTGGTGAATCGCGCTCTGCATGAGCGGATTCACATGCACAAGAATGCCCCGTTTCTTACCGGCGCCAGGGAATTCATCACTCCTTGTTACAGCCGGTTCGACCTCGCCTATTACGAAACTGGTTTGAAGCTCTATGACTGGATCTCGGGCAGGGCGAGCCTGGCTCCCAGCCATTTTGTTTCTCGTGAAGAGGCCTTGCGCCGACTTCCAAGTCTGAATCCGCACGGGCTAACGGGCGCGGTTGCATACACGGATGGGCAATTCGACGATGCCCGGTACAACGTGACGCTCGTGCAATCGTTTGCTGAAATGGGCGGGGTAGCGCTGAACTATGCGCGCGTCGTCTCGTGCGAAAAGGGCGCGGATGGGAAACTGACGGCTGTGACTGTCGAAGATCAGGTTGGCGGGCAGAGTTTCGTGGTTCGGGCGCGCGCGTTTGTGAGTGCCACTGGGCCGTTTGCGGATTCGATTCGTGCGATGGCGAATCCGGGTGCGAAACCGCGCATGCGGCTGAGCAAAGGCGTTCATGTTCTCCTGCCGGCAGAGGTGCTTTCAAGCGGTGACGCAATATTGATTCCCAAAACGGAAGATGGCCGCGTATTGTTTGCGATTCCGTGGAGGGGACGCGTGCTGGTTGGGACCACCGAGCAGGAAGTCGCGGTTGGCCAAGAACTTTTCTTAACGCGCGAGGAAGTAGAATATTTATTGCGGCATCTCAACCGTTATCTTAGTGAGCCGGTAAAGGCCAGCCAGGTGGTGGGCGGTTTCGCCGGCGCTCGCCCGCTTTTGAGTGCCGGCGATTCGCGTGACACAAAGAAATTAGCGCGAGATCATCAGGTTGAGCTGGATTCACTGAGCGGCTTGGTCAGCATCCTGGGCGGGAAGTGGACCACGTATCGCGCTATGGCGCAGGATACGCTTGACGTTGTTCAGAAATCTCTCGGCGGGAATCCCACGCCCTGTTCGACGCTGAATCATCCGTTGGTAGGCTCGGATGGCTACTCGTCAGATTACTGGAAGACGCTGATCGGCAAGTTTAGCGCGCCGGAACCCAGTGCGCGACACTTGGCAGAAAAATATGGCACGCGCGCCCCGCAGCTATTGTCGCTCATCGAAAAAGATGCTGATCTCGGCGGACCTCTCGTGAAAGGACTCGCTCCGCTGCGAGCAGAGGTGGCGTTCGCGGCACGATTCGAAATGGCAATGACGATTGAAGACGTTCTCGCGCGGCGCATCGGTTTGCAGTTCTATGGATGGGCTGAGGCGATCGCTGCTGCTCCGGCGACCGCCGACATCCTGGCGGGCGAGTTGGGATGGTCGGAAGCGGATCTCGATACGGCCCTAAGTGAATACGTCGCAAAGATTCGAGGCTTTCAGCAAAAAGCGGGCCTGACTGTGGCACCACGAGCTGGAGCGTAAGGCCACCGGTAGTGCGGAAGAAGGGAATCGTGCCGAGTTATATCGGAGCGCTCGACCAGGGAACCACGAGCACGCGTTTCATCGTGTTCGATCGCGTTGGCCGGATCGTTTCCGCCGCGCAGAAGGAACACCGCCAGATTTATCCGCGGCCGGGATGGGTGGAACATGATCCCGAGGAGATCTGGCTGCGAACACAAGAGGTAATTTCGGATGCGATGAGGCAGCGCAGCCTCGGCCCAAACGATCTTGCTGCGATTGGCATCACGAATCAGCGCGAGAGCTCCGTTCTCTGGGATCGAAAAACCGGCGAGCCAGTGGCAAACGCAATCGTCTGGCAGGACACGCGGACGGACGATCTCGTTCGTGAATTCTCGACGGTGGGCGGGCAGGATCGCTATCGAGCGAAGACCGGGCTGCCGCTTTCGACCTACTTCAGTGCCTTGAAAATTCGCTGGCTGCTGCAAAATGTGGCAGGCCTGCGTGAGAAAGCGAAGGCCGGCGAAATTCTCTTCGGAAACGTCGACACGTTTTTGGTTTGGAACCTCACCGGCGGCGCCGCTGGCGGGATCCACGTCACAGACGTATCTAACGCCAGCCGCACGCAGCTGATGAATCTCGAATCGCTGGCATGGGATGAAGAGATTCTCTCGGATTTCGACATTCCCGCGGCGATGCTTCCGCAAATTCGCTCGAGCAGCGAAACTTACGGCAACGCTCGACTCGGTTCGATAAACAATGTTCCCATCTCCGGCATTCTCGGCGATCAACAAGCCGCGCTCGTCGGACAAGCCTGTTTCAAGCCGGGCGAGGCGAAGAATACCTATGGCACTGGCTGCTTTCTATTGCTCAACACGGGCGAAAAGCCGATTTCCTCGAAGCACGGCTTGCTGACGACGGTCGCCTACAAATTCGGCGCGCAACCTGTTTGCTACGCGCTCGAAGGCAGCATTGCAATCACGGGCGCGCTTGTGCAGTGGCTTCGCGACAATCTGAAGCTCATCGAAAATAGCTCGGACATAGACGCGCTCGCACGCACGGTGGAAGACAACGGAGGCGTCTATTTCGTCCCCGCCTTCTCAGGCCTCTTCGCTCCATACTGGAAATCGAATGCCCGCGGCCTGATTGCGGGACTCACACGCTTCGCGAATCGCGGGCATATCGCCCGCGCGGCGCTCGAAGCCACAGCCTTCCAGGTACGCGAGGTTGTCGAAGCAATGGAAAGCGACTCTGGAATTCATCTCGACGTGCTCCGCACCGACGGCGGCATGGTAACAAATGATCTTCTGATGCAATTCCAAGCGGATATCTTGAATCGCCCGGTTGTGCGCCCCGCGGTTCAGGAGACTACAGCTCTCGGCGCGGCTTACGCGGCAGGACTCGCGGTCGGCTTCTACGAAAGCACCGACGAGCTTTGCACGCACTGGCGAGTAGATCGCACCTGGCATCCCGCGATGGATAGCTCTACCCGCGATACACTCTTTCGCGCGTGGAAGAAAGCCGTCACTCGAACATTCGATTGGATTGATTGATTCGCAAGAGAGGAGAATCCATGAGCACGAGCTCAATTCCGGGTTTCATCAGCAAACCCAGCCCTCATTCGGTACCGGAAACCATTCAGCGCCTTTGCGCACTCCTGAAATCAAAGGGTATCGCGATCTTCGCGCTCATCGATCACAGCGGCGAAGCCGAAAAAGCTGGCCTAAAGATGCGCCCTACACAATTGCTGATTTTTGGGAATCCGAAAGGTGGCACGCCACTGATGCTCGCCGCTCCCAGCACCGCCATTGACCTGCCACTGAAGGCGCTCGTGTGGGAAGACGCGGATGGCAAAGTCTGGCTGAGCTACAATTCGCCCGATTATCTCCAACAGCGCCACGGTTTTCCCGTGGATCTTGAAAAGAATATCGCTGCCATCGAGCCTCTCCTTGCTCAAGCTGTTGCCAACTAACTCTCGCGGTAGCGAGCGCACGCGGAAGGAAACGCGGGCATCCAATCTGTTGCTTTTGCAATCCTATTGGCATTAGGATGAATAGAAGCTTGAGACGCGGAGCGATCAATGCTCATGCGCGAAATTCTGGCAGCCAAACGAGTACAGTGGAGATTAAGCCCTTCAAGATTGTCCCGATTCGGGTCGTAGTCGTCGCGCTACTCGTGTTCCTCGCCGGCTTTTCAACTTTAGCAAAGAACGTTCAGTATCTCCCGAAATCGAACCCCGCTCACTATCTGTCTATCGCCAGCAAGATGAAGGCGGATTCAGACTGCGCAGTGGCTCAGCTCAAGCTTCAACCTACTCAGCCAAGCTCGCGGCTGCTGATTCCGGAGGCCGTCCTTCCAGTCTTCACTTTCGATCCGAGGGAAGCGCCCTTCGTTGAGCGAATCTCTTTGATAGCCTGTCTGCAGTACCGCGCTCCTCCAATCACGCTCTCCTAGCATCATCGCGGCCCAAAACAATTTTCTGTAGTCAGAAGCTGTGCCTAATTTAAGTGGCGGGTTGCACTATAACCGGAGGCCCGAATGACTGCACCTTCGCTGACGCCTGTTCGTTTGGAACAGTTGCGCCGATTCAGTACCTGCGTTGTGGCAAGCGCGATCGAAACCTTTCAAGTTCGCTTGCCTAATACCGGATTCTCAGATTCGAGCATTCACTGCATTTTTGACGGTCTGCCACCGATCGTTGGCTATGCGGCCACAGCGCGGATTCGCACGGCCGAGCCTCCGATGGAAGGCGGAGCCTTTTTCTACGACCGGACCGATTGGTGGAACCAGATTCTGACCATTCCCGCACCTCGCGTCGTGGTGATTCAGGACGTCGATTCCCACGCGGGCCTCGGCGCGTTCGTCGGTGAAGTTCACGCGAACATATTGCAAGCACTCGGAGGTGTGGGCTAGTGACTAATGGCGCCGTCCGCGACTTGGACGCAATTCAAAGTACCGGTTTCCAGATGTTTGCTAGCAACACTTCCGTTTCACACGGCTACGCTCACGTTTTTGATTTTGGCGGCACGGTCGACGTGGCTCGAATGAAAATTCGGCCTGGCGATCTGCTGCATGCCGACCGCCACGGTGTTCTTTCGGTACCCACTGAAATCGCCGATCGAATCCCGCCAATTGCCACTGAAATAAAACAGCGCCGTCATCGAATCGTTGATTTATGCCGGTGCTCGGAGTTTTCGATTGAAAAACTGCGTGAATCTTTCCAAAGGGAAGTTCATGAACATCAAGCCGATCGGAGCGCATAGCGCGGCATCGGGAGAGAAACGTCCATGATGAAGATTGTTGCAACGAACCGGCCGACGCCAAGTCCACACTTCCGGATCTTGAGTACATTGCTCCCGTTTTTCCTCGTCGTCATTCTCACTGGATGCGGCTCGGCGGGTAAGACGAAAGCCGATGACGGAGACTCTCCCACCGTCCCCGTCGTCAAGGTCACACGCCAGGATCTTTCGAACGATCTCGAAATCGCCTCTGAGTTCCTTCCCTTCCAGGAAATCGACGTGTACGCCAAAGTCTCCGGCTACATTCAAAAGCTTTACGTTGATTGGGGAACTCACGTCAAGCAGGGCCAACTTCTCGCCGTCCTGGAAATCCCCGAGCTCGAACAGCAGCTCACTCAAGATGAAGCAGCCTCTCCGGCGCAGCGATCAGGACAAGGAGCGAGCGCGTGAGGAACTTGGGCGCGCGCACTCCGCCTACGATGTTGCCCACGTCACCTATACCCGCCTTGCCGACGTACAAAAGACGCGCCCCGAACTCGTCGCGCAGCAGGATATTGACGTCGCACAAGGAAAAGACCTCGAAGCGAGCGCCGGGGTGTCAGCCGCCAAAGACGCGTTGGCCGCCGCCGAACAGGCCTCGATCGCATCCAAGGCCTCGCTCGACAAGGACAAGGCCATGTTCGCATACGCTCGCATGACGGCTCCATTCGATGGCGTCGTCACTCAGATCAATGCTTACACCGGCGCGCTTCTCCCCGCCGGTACCGGTTCAGGCAGAGGCGAATCCGCGCTTTGCCGCCTCTCACAAAATGATGTCTTACGGCTGGTGATTCCTGTTCCCGAGCGCGCCGTTCCAGACATTCATATCGGGCAAGACGTCACCGTCGATGTTTCCGCCCTCAAGCGAACGTTTACCGGCAAAATGGTTCGTTTCTCCGGCCAAATTGATCCCGCCACCCGCACCATGCATACGGAAGTCACGGTCCCCAATGCGAATTACCAGCTCGTGCCGGGCATGTATGCATCGGTACGCCTTCCGTTGCACTCTGCGCAGCACGTCCTCGCGCTTCCCGTCCAGGCTGTTCAATCCGCCGGGGAGGGTCAGGGCTGGGTGTTAGTTGTTGATGCCAGCAATCGCCTTGAAAAGCTCGAGGTTGCCGTCGGGCTTCAAACCGCCAGCCGAAGTCGAGATTATCTCTGGCCTCGCCGAAAACCACTCGGTCGTCTTCGGCGAGTAGGGCCAATACAAAGCAGGCCAGCCCGTCAAGCCCAAATTGTGGCTCCGTCGGATTTGGACTCCAAAATAGGAATAAGATCAACGATGCCGTCTTTCTCGCTGCGCCATCCGTACTTCATCATCGTCATTTGCCTGTTTCTCTGCGTGCTGGGCCTCACCAGTGTCGTCCAGATGCCCGTCGATATGTTTCCCCCCATCAATATTCCCGTGGTTCTTGTGGCCACCTTTTACGGCGGCATGCCACCGGAGCAGATTGAAGCGGACATCACGGATACCTTCGAGCGCTTCTTCACCTTGGGGAGCGGAATCGACCATATGGAATCGCGTTCGATGTCCGGCGTCAGCCTCATCAAAATCTATTTTCAGCCAGGCACGGATGCCAATGCAGACGTCACGCAGATCTCCAATCTCGCCATGGCCGACCTGCGGCGCTTGCCCCAAGGCACTTTGCCGCCGGTCGTCATGAAAGTGGACGCGTCGAGCCTCCCGGTTTGTCTACTGACCGTGAGTGGACCGGGGCTCGATTGAGACCCAGCTTCACGATTACCTGCAATTCCAGATTCGAAACCAGATCGCGGGAGTGCCCGGTGCTACTGTGCCGCCACCTTACGGGGGTCGTACGCGGCAAGTCATGGTCTATGTTGATCCGCTCAAGCTGCAGGCGCATCAACTCAGCCCCATGGACGTGGTCCGCGCCACCGATTCCTCGAACTTAATTCTGCCGGCCGGCGACGTCCGAATTGGCCCGTTGGATTACAACCTCTACACAAACGCCCAGGTGAGCAATGCCCAGGCCCTGAACAGTGTGCCCTTGAAGACGGAAGGCCAGAAATCAGTCTTCATCGGCGACGTTGGCAACGCCGTAGACGGCTCCGCCATGCAGTACAACATCGTCCGCGTCAACGGCCAGAAGTCCGTCTATGTCCCCATCCTTAAGCAAGGCGGCAACACTAACACCATTCTCGTCGTCAACGGCATCAAGAACGCCATCAAGTCCCTTCGCGACATTCCTTCGCAACTCAAAACCCATGTCGAATTTGATCAATCTCTCTTCGTAAAACAGGCCATTTCCACGGTGCTGCGCGAGGGTGGCATAGGTCTGTTTCTCACCGCCATCATGATTCTTGTTTTCCTGGGCAGTCCGCGCGCCACCGCCGCCGTGTTCCTTTCCATTCCGCTGTCGGTGATGGCCACTTTTTTCCTCCTCCATTCGGCCGACAAGACCATTGACAGCATGGTGTTGAGCGGATTGGCCCTGGCTTTTTCGCGGCTCATCGATAACTCCGTCATCGTTCTCGAGAATATCTTCCGCCATATCGAACTCGGCGAGGAGCCCCTGGTCGCCGCCGAATAGGGAGCGAACGAAGTCGCGCTCGCGGTGCTCGCCATTACTCTCGTCACCGTCGTCGTCTTTTTTCCGGTCACTCTTCTGTTCGGCGTCAGCAAGTATCTCTTCACCGCGCTTGCTCTCGGCGTCGTGATCTCCCTCTTCGCCTCTTACTTTGTCGCGGTGTCCGTTGTTCCCCTCTACTGCGCTCACTTCCTGAAAGGTTCCATGAGCATTCCACCCTGGCATGAATCCAAAAAATCCGCCCTGGCCGCCGTTTCCATTTCTGGTTCAATCAGAGATTCGACCGCATGCTCGGCTATTATGACCGCACGGTTCAGCAGGCCCTCGACCAGCCGAAGGCTGTTGTCGCCGGGTTTCTCGCTCTCTTCCTCCTGAGTTTTGCTCTGTATCCGCTCGTCGGCATTTCTTTCTTCCCTCGTACGGATGCGGGCCAGTTTGTAATCAACGTGAAAGCCCCCACTGGTACGCGCCTCGAGCTCACTGAAAACTATGTGAAACAGGTCGAAGACATCATTCACCAGGTCGTCCCATCCGACGAGCTCAACAGCGTCGTCTCCAACATCGGCTTGATGCCTGACCTTTCCGCGCTCTTTACGCCCAATTCTGGCATGCACACCGCTTTCGTCCAGGTAGGTCTCAAGGAAGACCACAAAGTCAGCAGCTTTGACTATATGAACCGAGTTCGCCGCCGCATCGCCGTCCGATCTTCCCGAGGTGCGTACCTATTTTCAGTCGGGCGGACTGGTCGATGCCGTGTTGAACCAGGGCAAGCCCGCGCCGATTGACGTGCAGGTGAGCGGCATGAATCTCAAAGAGGCCGATAAGATCGCGCAGGACCTGGCTGGGAAATTCAAGACCGTTCCAGGCGTCGCCGATGTTTACATCCCGCAGGATATGGACTACCCCGCCCTCAAGGTAAATGTAGACCGCGGGAGAGCTGCCGAACTGGGTCTCAACCCCAAGGAGGTTGTCGATAACCTCATCACTGCTCTTACCTCCAATGCCATGATCGCCCCGAGCTATTGGGTAGATCCGAAGAGCGGCAACAATTATTTCGTCACCGTGCAGTATCCAGAGAACAGCGTGAAATCGCTGGAAGACCTGAAAACCATGCCGCTGCGCGCGCCAAACCTGAAACTTCCCACGTATCTCGACCAGGTTGCGGATGTCTCCACCATCCTCACTCCCACCGAAGTTGACCACTACCAGTTACAGCGCACGATTGATGTTTATGTCGCTCCATCCGGAGAAGACCTCGGCAAGCCCGCCGCTGCGATCGCCAAGATTGTCAATTCCACCCAGCTTCCTCCCAATTTCCGCATCAACATTCGTGGCCTCGTCAATACAATGCAATCGTCGTTTCGGAGTTTTGGTTTCGGTTTGTTGTTGTCGGTTCTGCTGGTTTACCTCGTCCTGGTCGCGCAGTTTTCGTCTTTCACCGATCCTTTTCTAATCGTTCTAGCGGTTCCGACTGGTTTGGTCGGCGTCATGCTCACTCTCGCTTTCACCGATACCTCGCTCAACGTCCAGTCACTGATGGGAATCGTCATGCTCACAGGGATGGTTGTTTCCAACAGCATTCTGATCGTCGATTTTGCAAACAAGCTGCGCGGCGAAGGACGGTCCATTCGCGACGCCGTCGCGCACTCCTGCCGGATTCGTTTGCGCCCCATCTTGATGACTTCGCTGGCCACGGTTGTTGGCCTTCTTCCGATGGCATTGAAGCTCGAAACGGGCAGCGAAGCCTACGCTCCGCTCGCACGCGTGATTATTGGAGGACTCATCGTTTCGATCGTCCTCACCATCTTCGTCGTGCCGGCCGCATATCTTCTGATTTATAGCCGCAGAGAGGCCGCCGCTCCCGCTATCGCGCAGGAGGCAGTCGATGCGCTTCAGCAGCTTCCGCTTCATTCTCGTTTTGCTAGCGATGGGCGCCTCCTTCGATCACTCCGTCGTCGCACAGACGGTTTCCGCGCAGTCCGACGCGATGCACGTTGCTCCCGGCCAGATGGCTCCCCCGGCTCAGCAGGCACCGGCTTCACCGCAGGGCGCGCAAGCGCTCACGCTGCAGGAGGCCGAAAAAATCGCGCTGCAAAGTCATCCTCGGGTACAAGCCGCCGGGTATCTCGCCACGGCAGCGCAAGCGCGCGTTGGAGAAGTGAAATCCGCTTACTATCCGCTGGCCTTCGGAAGCGTCACGGGCGCGTACGCCGAAAACACCAGCCGCATCGGCGCCGGCGCGCTGAACAATCCCACGGTGTTCGATCGTTTCGCTTACGGCCTCACAATCAGCCAGCTCGTCACGGATTTTGGCCGCACTCACGAGCTCGTCAAAAGTTCGAAGTATGCGGCCCAATCGGCGGAAGCGAATGTCACCCTTTCTCGCGCCGACGTCCTTCTCGCCGTGGACCAGGCGTTTTACGGTGTCTTGAGGGCGCAGGCCGTTCTTCAGGTCGCCCAAGAAACCGTCAAAGCCCGCCAGCTCGTTTCCGACCAGATCACCACCCTCGAAAAAAATAAGCTTAAATCCGGGCTCGACGTCAGCTTTGCCAATGTCGATCTCTCGCAAGCTCAGCTTCTGCAGATTCAAGCTCAAAACGATCTCGACGCATCGCTTGCCGACCTCTCGGCAGCGCTGGGATACTCCGAGCAACATGCGTTTACGCTCGCCGATCCGCTGCCAAGCAATCCGCAGCCGCCCCCAGCTGATTTTCCAGGCGTCCTCCATGCGGCCATTCAAAATCGCCCCGAACTCATCGGGCAGCGCTTCGAACTTCAGTCCGAGCAAAGCTATGCGAAAGCCGAAAGGGATCTTTGGTTTCCCACGCTCAGTGCGATTGGCACCGCAGGATTAGTTCCGTTCCGCCAAGACGATCTAATATCCCCGCGCTACGCCGCCGGCGGCTTCAACCTCAACATCCCCATCTTCAACGGCCATCTCTACGGATCGTTGCGTTCCGAAGCCGAGGCGCGCGCCAGCGCCCAGCAGCAATACGTTCGCGATCTTCAGAATCGCATCACACGCGACGTGCGCACCGCTTGGCTCAATGCCAATTCCGCTTTCCAGCGCCTCTCCGTCACAGAACAATTTCTCGCGCAAGCCCGTCAGGCCTATGATCTCGCTCAGGCCCGTTACAAACTTGGCTTGAGCTCCATCATCGAACTCAGCCAGGCCCAACTGAACCAAACCCAAGCCGAGATCGTCGAAGCCAGCGCGAAATACGACTACCAGGTTCAAACCTCAGTGCTGAACTACCAGATGGGTCTATTGCACTAATGCCTTCGTGAACCGGCGACGCAATGTAGCGCCGGTCTTCAGACCGGCAGGTTTGTCGTCTGAACCGCATTCCTCTTGCGCCAATCCGAACAGCGATCGCCCGTCGTGCAAATTCAAGATTCTGACAAAGTATTCGACGGTGCCCGAATCGGAAAGGCCTGAACTGCTTCACAACCTAGCCTTTAGTCTCTGGAGCCTTGGGTTGCCACAATTCGATCGGATTTCCCTCAGGGTCATGCAGGCGGCCGAAGCGTCCGTAGGGATAAGACTCCGCGTCAATCTTCACCGCGATTCCTGCAGCTTGTAGCTGGGCTGCCATTTTGTCGAGATCCCGCACTCGGAAGTTCAGCATCCAAACCTTGCTGTCATCCCCGAAATACTTGCTTGTCTCAGGGAGGGGAGTGAAAGCTGTGGCTCCTGCCTCTTGCTGCCACGAGGTTTCCCCGTCGCTGGTTGGCACCGTCAAAATCCCCAAGTGCTGCTGATACCAAAGCGCCAACGCTTTTGGATCCTTGGCTCGAAAGAAGAATCCTCCGATTCCGGTCACTTTTTCCATTTCCGTTCCTCCGGCAATCCCACCATGAACACCGGCCTCCGCAGGGTGCGAGAAGGCCTGCGGCTGTGCGCCTGTCTGCGCAGCGATGTCGACCTGGTTTCGTCCTAAGATGAAGCTCGACCCGAAGGCGAATGACAGAGTTCGAAGCAGTTCGCGTCTTTGAAAACGCATCCCATTCTCCTTTCGAGAAGGCCCGACTCGGCCTACTTTAGCCGCGCAAACGGGGCTCTGGGAAGCGCAAAGATGAGGCTCTGGCACGATGGATGCGTCGTTATGTGGAGTTCATCGCGGCGAGGCGTGGACTCGCTATCGCCCTGCACTCGGGAAAACAATACTTTTTCACCGAGGAACAGCTCGGTACCGAGAGCGCCTCTTTGTCGCCGCCTTTGACTCAAAAAAGATAGATTGTCATAATGCCAAAGCTTGTTCGCTGTAATGGGAGATTCCTATGCCAGACAATCCCCAATCCGAATCGCCGAAGCCGTCCCGCAGATCCTTTCTATTGACTACTGGAAGCACCGCCGCAGCAGGTGTCGTAGGAGCTTACCTGCCGGTGGGCGCGAACATCCCTGTTGAGCGGAACGACAGCAACGCGGCAGTCAGCGGTGAAGCAAATGTCGAGGGAACGGTCCCGATCGTCCTGCGCATCAATGGTAAGGACCGCCAGCTTCGCGTCGACCCTCGAACAACGCTGCTCGATTGTCTCCGTGAGACCGTGGTCCTGACTGGAACGAAGAAGGGCTGTGACCACGGCCAGTGTGGCGCGTGTACGGTTCACGTGAATGGCCGGCGCGTGCTTTCATGCCTCAACTTCGCTGTGATGCACGATGGAGAAGAGGTCACAACCATCGAGGGCCTGGGTACACCGGAGGCGATGCATCCCATGCAGGAGGCGTTCTTCACCCACGATGCCTATCAGTGCGGTTACTGCACGTCGGGGCAGATCATGTCCGCAGTCGCGTTGTTGAAGGAGCCATGCGGTCCCGATGACGCTGCGGTGAAGGAATTGATGAGCGGCAATATCTGCCGCTGCGGCGCCTATGCCAACATCCTTGCCGCGATCCAGCAGGTCCGTAAGCACGCTTAGCGCAGGAGTCTGCCGATGCATACTTTCGAGTTCATTCGTCCAGCAGATCAAGCGGGGGCGATTGCTACCGCCGCCCAATCGAAAACAGCGCAGCAGGGCGCCGACGTGCGCTTCCTCGGAGGCGGCACCACGCTAATCGACCTGATGAAGCTCAACGTCGAGACTCCCGCGCGCCTGGTCGATATCAATCGCCTTCCGTTCAACAAGATTGAGGAGACCCGCGATGGCGGCCTGAGCATCGGTGCTACAGTTCGCAACTCAGACTTGGCGCATCACGCGCAGGTGCAGCGCGATTATTCGGTGCTATCGCAAGCCATCCTTCAAGGCGCCTCCGCACAGATCCGAAACATGGCCACTACCGCAGGAAACTTGCTCCAGCGAACCCGCTGCGTGTACTTCCGCGACACCGCGATGGCCTGTAACAAACGCGAGCCCGGCAGAGGATGCCCGGCGATCACCGGGCACAATCGCACGCTCGCGATTCTCGGCGCCAGCGAGCATTGTATCGCCACGAATCCTTCCGACATGTGCGTGGCCCTGGCGGCGCTGGAAGCAACCGTTTACATTCAGGGACCGAAGGGCTCGCGCGAGGTCGCGTTCGGCGATTTCCATCTTCTGCCCGGCGACACACCGCAGCGCGAAACCGTGCTGGAACCCGGCGATCTGATCACGCACGTCACACTCCCGCCACCAATCGCCGGAAGCAAGCAGGTTTACCTGAAACTGCGCGATCGCGCGTCGTACGAATTCGCTCTGGCTTCGGCGGCAGTGGTGCTCACGATCGCAAGCGGGAAAATTACGCGAGCCCGCGTTGCGCTTGGTGGCGTAGGAACCAAACCGTGGCGCTCGCCCGAGGCCGAAGCTGCCCTGACCGGCAGTTCCGCAAACGAAGGGACGTTCCGTCAAGCTGCCGATGCGGCGCTGCGACATGCGAAGCCGCAGACGGAGAACAAATTCAAAATCGAACTTGCCAAACGCTGCGTGATGCACTCACTGCGAATGGCCACCACAAGTTGATATCCGAGGAGCTACCGTGGCGACATCACAGCAATCTCCGACGAGTTCTTCTCCCATCGCACGCGACACCCTCCGCATAGACGGTCCGCGCAAAGTCACCGGAGTGGCAAAGTACGCCTCTGATTTCCAGTTCCCCGGGATGCTTTACGCCGTGCCCGTAGAAGCGACGATCGCGAATGGGAAATTGCTCACGTTGGATACCGCCCCGGCTGAAAAGATGCCGGGCGTACGCGCCGTGCTTCATCGCGGGAGCATTGGGAGTATCTTCCGCTCCACTCCCGCGCCTGCATTCGATCGCATTTGCCTCGAGCGGCGGCCGCCGTTCGAGGATGACACGATCCGTTACTGGGGACAGTACATCGCGGTGGCCGTTGCGGACACGTTCGAAGCCGCCAAGGCTGCCGCCGATGCCGTCCGAGCGACGTACTCCAAAGAAACACCCAACGTTAACTCCCACCTGGAAGCCGGCAATGATCCGGATGTAGTTTTGACCGCTTACGGCCCGATGGAGCGATTGCAAAGCCACCGCGGCGACGCCGCAGCTGCCTTCGATGGTGCGGACGTCAAGCTGGACGAAACGTACGTCACTCCCGCCGAAACTCACAATCCTCTCGAGCTTCACTCGACCGTGGCGGTGTGGAACGGTCCGATGCTGACGCTCTACGACTCGACGCAGGGTGTTGTGAATCTGCGCAGCGTGCTGGCGCAGATGTTTGGTTTGCCTCAAGAGAACGTTCGCGTGATTTCGAAATTCCTGGGCTCGGGATTCGGCGGCAAACTCTATCCTTGGTCGCATGTGCCGCTTGCTGCCGCTGCGGCACGCCAGTTAAACAAACCGGTGAAGTTGGTCGTTAGCCGCAAAATGATGTTCCAGTCCGTCGGGCATCGGGCGCGCACTCAGCAGCGGGTTCGCCTGGGCACGACGCGCGACGGCAAGCTCGTGTCGCTGCAGCACGATTACGTCTACGACATGTCGATGACCGACCCTTATCACGAAAACTGCGGCGAAGCCACGGACTACCATTACAGCGTTCCCAATTTGCGCGTGAGCTTCGGCCGCGCGAGGCGAAATATCGGCGCAACCTCCGACATGCGCGGCCCCGGTGCAGTCCCCGGACTTTATGCCACCGAATCGGCCATGAATGAGATGGCCGAGCGGCTCAAGATGGATCCCGTCCAACTCCGCATTCTCAATGAACCGAAGCACGACGAGGCGCTGAACATACCGTTCTCGTCCCGGCACTACGTGGAATGTCTGAACCTTGGCGTCGAGAAATTCGGCTGGTCGAAGCGCGATCCGGCGGTTGGCGCAATGAAACGCGATGGCTTGATCTTAGGTTGGGGAATGGCCGGAGCGGCATGGATCGCCGGGGCATTTGCCGCCGAAGCCAGTCTCGAACTCCGAGATGATGGAACGGTTCGCGTTGCCTGCGCAACGCAGGACATCGGCACCGGCACGTACACGATCCTGGCACAGCTTGCGTCGCA
Organism: uncultured Acidobacteriota bacterium; assembly: GCA_963790945.1. GTDB lineage: Bacteria > Acidobacteriota > Terriglobia > Acidiferrales > UBA7541 > Palsa-295. The sequence continues at coordinate 25,845 of CAWBRH010000005.1, read as the reverse complement.
GAAAACCGGCGTCCCGCTGGACAAGATCGATGTTGAGTTGGGGGACAGCGCACTGCCAGATGGTCCGATCTCAGGCGGGTCCTTAGCCACGAGTTCCGTAATCCCAGCTGTGTTCGGGGCCGCGAACCAAGCCATCACGTCGCTGCTGCTCATCGCCGTCACAACTCCCGGCTCGCCGTTCTTGGGGCGTAAGCCCAACGATCTCTCGCTGGAAGGCGGGCGCGTGTTCTTGAGGGCTGAAGGTCCTGCATCAGGTGTTCCGTTCGGTGACGTGCTTCGGGGCGCGAATGCAAGGCTGGTGAGTGGCAGGGGCAGGGGCGAGCAGACGACTTTTATCCCCAACCCGAAATTCTCAATGCACTCGTTCGGCTGCCACTTTGTGGAAGTCACGTGGCAGCCGGAGACCGCACGCCTGCGCGTCAGCCGCGTCGTGACGGTGATGGACGCGGGCCGAATCTTGAATCCTCTTACCGGCCGCAACCAGATCCAGGGAGCAGTGGTGATGGGCATCGGAATGGCGCTGTTCGAAGAAACCGCCTACGATCCGCAGAATGGTGCGCCCATCAACAGTAATCTGGCGGATTATGTGATGACGGTAAACGCCGACGCACCGCCGATCGAAGTGCATTTCCTCGACTACCCGGACAAAGAAATCAACGAGCTCGGGGCGCGCGGTATTGGAGAGATCGGCCTGGCCGGAATCGCTGCGGCCATCACGGACGCGGTGCACCACGCGACCGGTGTTCGTGTGCGGGAACTGCCCGTGAAGATTGAGAATTTGTTGACTTAAATATTCCCCCTCTGGACACAGCCCACTTGGTCTCCTCACGGCTGTGAATCAGTACCGATAAACGCGCTTGAGTTGCGCACGCTGCGAATCGAGTCAGTTCCAGGCCTCGGCTTTCAGGCCCCCTGCAAAAACCGAATGAAACGGTTTCTGATTCCAGGACACTATTTATCAGGACAAAGTGGGGACCGGAGCGAAGACGGGGCCATCCTCCCAACGATGGCCGCGGCCCCCGTGCGGGTGCTTACCCGCATTCGCATTCCTCCCAATGCGAGTCAGTACTGGAGAGTGATCATGCAAACACTGCGAAATCTTTTCCTGGTCGTGCTATTTGGAGCGGGCTTTGCCATTCTTTGCTGGACGAGCCGCCCCGCCAGCGCGCGTGACTCCAATCCCGGCGACCAGTCCGTGAGCGACTCACAAGAAACGGCAGGTCTGCCTGTGACATGTGTCGACCGCCCCAAGGGCGTGCGTCCTCCGCCAAGGCGGCTCGCGCCAACTCCACGCCCGCGAAGCGAGAAAAAAGGGGACTACGACAAAGGGGGCAATGAAGATGTAAAAGAATCGACGCAGCCTGTCACCAGCCGCTTGGGATTCAAGCCAGTCTGCCCGGCAGGCAAAGTGCCGGTCATCAAGGCGCGCCCGTCAAAAGTCGGGAAAGGGAATCCGCTATTTGCCGCGGACCCGAACGCAGAATATCTGAAATACCAAGGCCGCGCACGAGCGGAGTTCTTCCTCAGGCATCTGCGCAGCTTTGAGGACGTGTACAGGCAGCCGCGCAAGGAGGGAGAGAATCCTCCGCCACCTCCTCCCGCTCCGCCTTGCGACGGCGTGGCGTGGTATGGAAGCTGCTACTACTATGGCAGCGCCGCTTTCTCGACGGTCGCGGACGGAGGTGGCATGACCAATTCGATTGAGAAGCCCACCTATGTAGATACCGGTGGCGAAGGTCATTCGCTGAACGAAATCGCAATCCAGGGAGGAGCGAGCAACGGAAACATCATTGAAATGGGATGGTTAGTGGACAGCGAGAAGGAAGGCAACGTTAACCCGCACATTTTCGTTTATCACTGGATCAACGGTGCGGAGACGTGCTACGACACGTGCGGCTGGCAGCAGTGGAGCACCACGTATCATCCAGGCATGGACCTGGGCTCAGCCGTGGGGAAGAAGGTGTACATCGGCTACGTTCTCTATCAGGGGAACTGGTGGGGATGGTTTGATGATCAGTGGATGGGCTACTTCCCAGGCAGCGAATGGAATGGGCAGTACACGAAAACCTCCCTGATTCAGTGGTTTGGCGAAGTGGCCTCCGCCAACGGAATTCCACCAAAGACTCAAATGGGAAATGGTCAGCTCCCCAGCTCGACAAACGCCGCCAGCATGGCAACGCTTTGCGACGTGGATGCCAAGGCTTGGGTTTGCTGGTATCGCGACCAGCAAAGCCTGTCCCGGACCGTGGCAAAATACTACGACATCACCCGGGTTGCGTTTGGAGCGACGCGATACGGCGGCCCAGGGCAGTAGTCAGCGCTCTCCCAGGCGAACTTCCTGGCCGGAGGGTGTGATTCATCCCCGCGAAGAACTCGTCCTGGAACCACTGGCGTTTATGAGTCACTCCACCGATCGCGTTGTTTCATCGCGCGGCGACGACGATGCTGACTAAGGTTCCAAGCTAAAAGACGACACCGCGCGATTCGGATGGTTGCCGGCCCGCGATCGCCCCTCGTGCAAATCCAAATTCTGTGACAAAGTATTCGGCGATGGCCGAATCGGGGACCTCTTCACTCGCCGGGCGAGTGGCTTTCACCTATCCGGGATTTGCGCTGTTTCTCACTGCTCGCTGGTTCATCATCGCCAGCCTGGAAATGCAGTCGGTTGCAGTCGGATGGCAGATCTACCAGATCACGCGGAGCCCGCTCTCTCTTGGGCTTGTTGGCCTCGCGCAATTCCTCCCTGGAATTCTTCTATTCCTGGTGTCCGGGCACACCGCGGATCGCTTCTCCCGAAGAAAAATCCTGTTTGGATGTTATGCAGGCTTTGCCGTTTGCTCCGCTTTCCTGTTCTTGATTTCCGTGCGAGGCGTGCCTTCCGTCTATTGGATCTACGGAGTGATGGTTATGCTCGGCATCGTTCGTTCCTTCAATGGACCGGCGACCCGCGCCATCGTTCCACAAATGGTTCCTGATGAGCACTTGCCAAATGCTGTCGCATGGGGTTCCAGCACATTTCAAAGCGCCACGATTCTCGGCCCCTCGATTGGCGGCGTGATTTATGCGATAGCAAATGGGCCATTGGCCGTCTACGCGACTTCCTTGACGCTATCTGCGCTCGCCATGTTTTCGATGCTCGGCGTAAATCCGGTCTCAAAACCTCGTCCTCGTGAGCCGGTCAGTCTGAAAACCATCCTGGCAGGGCTTCACTACATCTGGCGAAAGAAAATAATCTTAGGCTCTATCTCGCTCGACCTCTTTGCCGTTCTTCTCGGCGGCGCCGTCGCGCTGCTTCCGGTGTATGCGCACGAAATCTTGCACACCGGACCGTGGGGGCTCGGACTTCTGCGATGCTCGCCCGGGATCGGCGCAGGCGCCATGGCGATTTTTCTTGCCTACCGGCCCCTCCAGCGAAAAACAGGTTGGACGATGCTCTTTTGCGTCGGAGGATTTGGCATTTTCACAATCCTCTTCGGAATCTCCCATAATCTCTACCTTTCGATGGCGGCGCTCGTCCTGGTAGGTGCCAGCGACATGGTGAGCGTGATTATCCGCGGTGTGTTGATTCAAGTCGCGACGCCCGATGAAATGCGCGGCCGCGTGAACGCCGTAGATATGGTCTTCATCGGCGCTTCGAATCAATTGGGCGAAGCGGAATCGGGTTTGACGGCCCACTGGTTCGGCACGGTACCGGCGGTGATACTAGGAGGAGTAGGAACTCTAATTGTGACAGCGCTCTGGGCTTTTGCATTTCCCGATTTGCGGCGCGCGGATAGACTGACGAGCTCTGAAACTTAGACCAGCGCGATGCTCAACTTAATGGTCGGTAGCGGCAGGCCAATTGTTGCGATTAGACCCGAATTTCTAATCGAGACACCGCGATTAGAATTCCCCGTATCTAACTTAAAAACATACACTTACAAATTTATAATCGAGACAAAAATGGCCTTTTCGTTATGCGGTCGGTTTGTCGGGAACCGGTTGCGTAGCATAGAAATCCTCGCGAAATCGCCCGCTGTAAGAATCGAGCAGTTCGCCGATGCGCTCCGGCTTCGGCGCGCTCAGAACAAACCCCGCGTGATGATGCTTAGGCACGCGATACACAATCTCTGGGTCGTCGTATCCCGAAGTGTCCGGCGTTTCCTGCCGCGCCAGCGAAATTATAACGCCGGCATAACCATTGCGCTTTTTCGGCAACACATATTTGTTTTTCCCCACGCCGATTTCGAGCAGCGCCCATTCTCGCCATAGATTGATTCCGGTGGCAGCTTCAATCTCGTTCGAGATGTACGCTCCGCCAACCCGCGCGGCCACTTCAATAAAGTAAATCTTGCCGCCATCGTGCGCGCGCAGGAATTCCGCGTGTGTCACGCCGCGGGCCAGTCCCAACGCTGTGATTACTTCACGGTTGATTTTCAGCAGCGATTTCGATAGCGCCGAAGTGCGCGGCAACGTTCGGCTGGTGAACACGCCGCCTCCGTGTGACACATCGAGCGGCGGGCTTCCATATGCGTGCGCCTCGGCGAATACTACTTTTCGTTCTGAGACGATGCTGTCCACGTGAAACACATCTCCGGTAATGAACTGCTCGAGCAGATAGAACGATTGCGCATCGCCCAGCTGGTCGAGCCAGGGCCAAAGCTCGCTTTCGTGCTTGATTATCTTCATCCCGATGCCAGACGCTTGCGAGCGCGGTTTGAGCAGCCATGGCGCTTTCACGCGGGTCATGAAATCCCGCAGGTCGTCGTAGTTCAGCACGTGCACGAATTCAGGAACCGCGATGCCTTCTTCCCTCGCGCGCCCGCGCATGGCCAGCTTGTCGCGGAAGTAACGCATCGTGGTCAGGCCCATTCCCGGGATGCGCAGGTGTTCGCGCAGCGCTGCCACATTCTCCATGTCGAATTCATCGAGCGCGACGATTCGATCAATCGGGCGTGAGCGCGCCATATAACTCACCGCATTGATCAGACCTTGCAGCGGCAGCTCTTCGGGAAGGTAGAACGCTTCTGTGATCGCCTCGCGCGGCCAGTCGGCATCGCGAAGCTTTTCTACGGTCAGGAGAAACACGTCCCACCCTTCGCGCTTGCATGTGCGCATGAATTCCTGCCCCTTCTCATAAGAGCTGACGCAGAGAATTGTCGGCGGACGTTCTTTTGACACGAGACTCCTCGAACTTCTCGCGGCGAGCGGCAGCTATGCGGTGCCGCGAAAAAATGAATTATACGTCGGCCTATCGAGCGGGGAAGAGAAATCGCAGAAATGGATCCACGCGCAAGGCCCAGGCCGCTTCGTCGTGCTTTCCACCTTGAATCTCGCCGTAATGCAAGTCGTGGCCTTCCTGCCAGCCGCGATGGACCAGGGCGTCGCGAAGCTTGCGCATATCGTCAATCTCGTGCGCGCTTTCCTGCGTGCCGGCATCGAGCCACATGCGCGGCCTTGGTTCGACGCGCGCGCGCGCAACGTAATTCACAATCCAGCGCTGATTCCACCACACCGAAGGCGACAGAGCGGCGATCCTGCCGAATATTTGCCGGTATTTCAGGCCTAGGTAGATTGTCAGCAAGCCGCCGAGCGATGAACCGGCAATTCCGGTGTTCGCTGCACCAGAAAGGATTCGAAACTGCGATTCGACGAACGGCTTGATTTCGCGAGCCAGCATCAGCCCGTAGCGGTCCGCTCCGCCTCCGCCGAGCCTGCGGTCTTTTGACGGCGAATATTCGCGCAGGCGTCGCTTGCCGGTGTTATAGATTCCCACAATCACGAGCGGTTGAATCGCCCCTTCGGCAATCAGCCGATCGCCTGTTTCGCCCACGCGCCAGTAGACACCTTGAATGAAAGACGTGGTGGGATCGAATAGATTCTGCCCGTCCTGCATGTAGAGCACTGGAAACTGCAGATCAGGACGCCGCTCGTAGATGCCTGGCACATAGACGATGACGGTGCGCTCGCCGGGAAGATAACGGGATCGGTAGTTTTCGAATTTCCGCAGTTGGCCGGGACCGGCCGCAGCGGCTTCACTTGCCTGCATCAAAGAGGACAATCGGAGGTGGCTCCAAAGTTGCGCGCGTCTATCAATAGAATATCAGACGCGAAATTCTGCGTGAATTGTTTCCTATTTCGGCCGTTCGCAAAGGTCGTATAATACCGCCCGCCTTTCGAACGGCTCGGCGAATCCTACAGAAACCTCGCGCAGGAGCAAAATGAAAAGGGAATATCATCGCTGGTATTCGCAGCGCCTCGGTCTCGAGATGGGAGTGGTGGTCTACGGTCACTGGGGACCGCCGCTGCTCGGCTTTCCCACTAGCGCGGGCGACGAGTGGGAGCTCGAAGGCCAGGGACTGATCGGGGCCCTCGGGCCGTTGATTGATGCGGGGCGCGTGAAATTCTTCAGCGTGAATTCGGTGAACTCCGCAGGTTTTTACAATAAGGGTGCGCACCCGTTTCATCGCAGCTACGTTCAAGCGCAATTCGACGCTTACATTCGAGAGGAAATGGTTCCTTTTATCCGCGACAACTGCCAGTCGTGGGACATCGCGATCTCGACGATGGGCGCGTCGTTCGGCGCTTACCTCGCTGCAAATACTCTCTTCAAACATCCCGACGTGGTGCGCCGCTGCTTTGCGCTGTCTGGCGTCTACGACATAAAGAATTTCATGGATGGCAAGTACGACGACAACACCTACTTCAACAACCCGGTGGATTATCTTTCGAACGCGGATGGCAACATGATCGGGCAGCTAAACCAGTGCGACATTCATATTGCGACTGGTAGCGGCCCGTGGGAACACAGCGGGCCGTCGTATCGGCTTTCGCACATTCTTGCGAGCAAGGGGATTCATCATCATCTGGACGATTGGGGGCCGCAGGGTGGGCATGATTGGCCTTACTGGAAGCATCAGATGTGGGAATACATCACGCAGCTGTTTTGAACTCGATGAGATGATGAATCTGGTGGTCGCGGTGTGTGCAGGAGTGGTGCGGGTTGGGCTGTTGATACTTGTAGCACAGGCAGGAATGCCTGTGCTACTGAAGGCCGAATTTTTCTAGCATGTAGCGCCCCTTCGAAATTACTTGCTCGTCGTCGATCCAGACGTTGCAGCGGCGGGCTAGGACATCTACGTGTGTGGTTGAACTCCAGGCTGCGTGTGTTTGGCTGCCGTATGGGTCGCCGAAGGCTAGGTGCACGCCTGGAAGTTTTTCATCTTGTAGTAGGACGCCGATCATGTCTGACAGGCTGAGGTTCGTGCCGAAAGCGAGTTCGCCGACCCGGTCGCTGTTTTCGTCGGTGTGGCAGTATTGCCAGAATTCCTGTTCGAGGTCCTTGCGGGAGCACGTTGCTTTTGCGAGGCGCCCGCCGCGGATTTCGAGAACCAGCGGCGTTTTCTGGAGGTCGCCATACTTGCCGCAGAAATGGTCGCCTGCTGTGCCGTCGCAGACAAACGTGCCATCTACTTTTGCAGGCGTGGTAAAAACTTCGCCGGCTGGAAGGTTCGACCAGTAGCGGCGGCTAATCAGACCGCTGGTTTTGACCCAGTCGAGGCCTGCGTCGAAACTTGCGACTAACGAAGTGCCTGCTTCGGTGCGCACGGTCAGGGAGCGGGCTTTGTGCATCCTGTCGAGGAGCTTTTCGCTGAGGCGGTCAACGAGCGCGTAGTCCGCGCGCATGCCTTGCTGCATGATTTCGGGGGTGACACCGACCATGTGCGCGTAGCGAATCTGACGGCGCTCGACGACGCCGACGATATCTTTGCGTGCGCCCAGTTCACCGGGCATCGGATTCATGCACAGGATTCCGGCGTCGGCGCGCTCGAGTGAATCGAGAACAGGCTTCGGTGCGTGCGCCAGGGGACGGGGCGCAAGATCTTCCAGCAGGAATTCTTCGCAGGACGCGCCGCGCATTTCAATTGCGCGTGCCAGGCTTGCGGCGACTTCTTCACTGGGACGATCGGTGATGAGCGTGACGCGTTCACCGGGCTGGATCGCGAGGCATGTTTCGACTGCGTTTCGCGCGCCAGGGATGAGTTCTTCTTGAGCCGTCTCAGTAGGCATACGTTCTATTGTAATTTTGCCTCCGCTTCTTTGCCATAGCTAGTCGCACAGCGTGTAAACATCAGCCAAGCGGCTCGACAACCATGGCGGGGACCTGGCCTCCGCCCGATGTCACGTTTGCAAGGCCGGTGGAGCTGAGCCGCGTGAGAAACCCTGCCATTTGCCCGCGGAAGAGATAAGGCGCCAGGTCCACGAGCATGTCGCGCATTTCGACGCCATTCGTGGTTTGCATCGGAAACACTTCGCGACGAATCGCGATCTTTTCCTGTACCACCCAGGCGTGCTCGCGATCAGCGAGCGCGCGATCGAGCGCGGCATCCCACTCGCTTTCGTTGTTTTCCCAGCCCAGAGTGACGCCTGTGCCGCCGTATTCATCGTTGGGCTTCAGCACAAAATCGTCGCGTCGGCGCCGCACGTAATCGAGCAGGCCGAAGGATTCGCCATCGCGAGTTGTTTTGGTGTCTGCGAGAAGCCGCGTCCAGGGAATATGGCGGCGGATCAGTTCGCGCTCGGAATCGCTGAAGAGAGCGGCGTTGCGTTCGTCGGTGAGCACCGCGAAGAACGCCTTTTTGTGCGGGATTTTGCATGTGAGCGCGTTGGCCATGCAGACGGCACCCGACGCGTAGGCTTCGACCAGCGGGTTACATTCCTGTTGATGCGCGAGAATGTCGTTGATGAGCACCCGCCGGTAAAGGAGGTCGATGCGGCGGCCTTGCGCGGTGAGATTCTTGCCGTCGAACTCGAGATCGCGGGGGTCGCTGATAATTGTGGGCACGCCTTCGCGCTCGAAGCGCGCTTGCAGGATTTCAAACTCGCTCCACGTGGGCACTTCGCGCCAGTCGACGATACCGATCACCGGCGGAGACGCCTTGCCGCCCCATTCGCGGTAGCTCGCGAGAAGGCCTTCGAGCAGCATTTTCATCGTCTCGTACTTTTGGACGCGATAGCTTTCTTTGAACCGCGCCATCACCGGCAGCGAGAGAAATACTTCGGCGAGCGTCTCGGCATACCCGGGCCCGGCAGGTGATTCAGCGTTGTACTCGGCGAACTGCAAGGAATTGGGCAGGAGGAATGCGTCGAGACGCGAGGCGGTGCTTGATCTGCCGTAGCCAGGGGAGATTCTCGCGAGCCGCTCTTCGTCTGGTGTGAGCGCAGCCTGGGCGAGCAGCGCGGGATCGGCGAGCGATTGCTTTACGACGCGTTCGCCGATTGCAGCAATCGCCTCGGTTACAGCGCGTACACGGCGGTCGTCTGCTACTGTGAGGAAAAATGGGCGCAGGAACGGGCAATGAACGCGGTCGCCGAATTTGAGCTTTTCGGCGCGCATCCGCGCGTTGAGCTCAGCGCAGAATTCAGGGGATAGCTCGACGTCAGGGCGGAGTAATGCGTGCCATGCTTTCGCCGCGGGCGGTTCTTGGAGCGTGACGGCCGGCTGGCGCGGCGGTTCGTCCGATGCTGAGCGGGACGCCTGCGGCGAACCCGTCATGCGCTCTTCGCTCCGATGCCACGCGCGGGCGCGCTTTTCGCGGGGGCACTCGCGGCGGTCTTTGTGAGCGCAGGAGCAGCGGTAAAACCGCTTGCCGCACCGATGCCGAGCATTTCTTCCCAACGGGGCCAGGAATTCGCCACGTTGCCCTTGAGAGCGCGGTCGATTACGAGCTTGGCCATCTTTTCGACTACGTGGCCGAAATAAAATTCCGTGATACGGTCGCGCTCAAAATCCGGAGCGGGATTCAGAAAATCGATGGCGTAGGGCACGCCGTTCTCGACCGCGAACTCAATCGTATTCATCTCGTAGCCGAGCGCCTGATTGATCGTCTGCGCATCTTTGACAACGCGTGCGCCGAGTTCTGCGGAAAGATAATTGTGATCGACAAGGTAGCGGCGCTCTTTGGGATCGTAGGCCACCGGCGTGATGTCCGTCTTGCCGAACGTGAAGCAACGCACGTACTGATCGAAATTAACGAACTGCTGGAGCGTCATGCAGTAAGGTCCGGTTCCGTCGTAGGCTGCGAGCAGTTCTTCTTTGTTATTCACTTTGTAGACGTGCTTCCAACCGCCGCCTGAGAAGGGTTTCAATATTGCGGGGCGCCCGACGTAATCGAGCAATTCGTCCCACTCGATCGGGTATTTGAGATTGCGCAGCGATTCGGAGTTGATGTCCACGTCGGCGGGGTAGGATTTCTGAGGCAGGAGAATTGTTTTTGGAATTGCGATGCCCAGCTTCGAGGCCACAGCGTAGTTGAAAAACTTGTCGTCGGCCGTCCACCAGAAGGGATTGTTGATTACGTAGGTGCCTTCGAGCACCGCGTGTTTCAAATAGCCTCGGTAATATTCCACCTCGTGTGAAATGCGGTCGACAATCACGCGATACTCGGCCGGCTCATTCATTCGCGTGCCGCCCAGTTTTACGAACTCGGCGGTGATCCCGTCAGCTTTTCCCAGCTGATTCACCTTCTCGATAAATGCAGGCGGGAAGCTGTATTCGCGGCCACAGAGAATTCCAATTTTCATCACGATGTTTGCTCCTTTGCGATTCGTCTTGGCCGCGCGCCGCTGAGCGATGAATCCTTTATGCGCCAGCAGGAAAATGCGCTGCGGACGATACCTGCTTCGAACCCTCGCCTCGGGTCTCCTCCACGATTTGCCGCACCACCGCTTTCAGGTCGCCGGTTTCCGCGTACGTCCTTAGCTGGCGCTCGGCGCTGGTACCTTCACGGAGGATGCGCTCGATTGGAGCCAGCGAATCGCGGCTTCCCAAATCGTCCACGACATCGTCCACGAAATCGAGGAGCTCTTCACCGAGTTCGCGCATGGGGACCTCAGCTTGCTTCCCGAAATCGATCAGATTGCCTTCGACGCCCCAGCGCGCCGCTCGCCACTTGTTTTCTTCGATCAACGCGCGCGGATACATCCGGTAGCCCATATTCTTGGTGTAAAGGTAGTGGAGCTTGACGACGATGGCCTGCGACAGCGCGGCGATTGCGATTGCGTCTTCAATTCGCGGCGTCACATCGCAAATTCGAAATTCGAGAGTGCCGAAGACGGGGTGCGGGCGGACGTCCCACCAGATTTTTTTCGCGTTGTCGATGCAGCGCAATTTGATGAGCAGGCCGACATAGTCCTCGTATTCGCTCCAGGAATCGAAGTGGTCGGGGATTCCGGTGCGCGGGAATCGGCGGAAGACCGTGGTGCGAAATGATTTCAGGCCCGTATTGCGACCCATCCAGAAAGGCGAGCTAGTAGAGAGGGCGAGCAAATGCGGGAGGAAATAGCGCACCATATTCATTAGGTCGATCATCGTGGTGCGGTCGGGCACCGCGACGTGGACGTGCATGCCGAAAATCAGCAGGGAGCGCGCCAATTGCTGCAATTCTTCGACGATGTTCTTGTAGCGCTCGCCGGGGGAGATGACTTGGTCGATCCAGTTGGAAAACGGGTGCGTGCCGGAAGCTGCGACATACAGGCCGACGCTTTCGGCGGAGCGGACGAGTTCGCCGCGGGTGCGGTGCATGTCGACGCGGAGCTCGTCAACGTTCTCGCAGATTTTGGTGCCGATCTCGACGATCGACTGGTGCATTTCGCGCTTCACCTGTTCGCCGAGATTCGCGGAGGTGGCGGCGACGAGCTGGCTGACGTGCGAACGCAGCTCGCTCGTCGTTGGATCTATGATTTGAAATTCTTCCTCGACGCCGATCGTGAAACGGTGACCCATGAGAGGAGTCCTCTCGTCTATATCCTGCGGGGATGCAAAATGCTATCACAGTTTTCTGCGGCGGGAATTGAGGATTGAGTGCCGGACGCGCTGGCGGCGGGCGCGGCTCGGCGCGTGGGCGTGGGGACGTGGCGCGGCCAAATTCGAGGCGTCGGGCATGGTGTGCGCTGCGGGAGAGCTCTGTGGTATCATTTGTGCGCGGGGTGGAGCAGCCTGGTAGCTCGTCGGGCTCATAACCCGGAGGTCGTTGGTTCAAATCCAACCCCCGCAACCATCCTCCTTGTGTCCCCGCATTTTAGGTATAAGTCAAAACCGGCTGTCATTTCTTGTTGCTGAGCGCTGAGCGCTCAGGGCCGGAGGTCGTTGGTTCAAATCCAACCCCCGCAACCATTTCCTTGTTTTTCCACTCGTACCTTTTTCGACCTTTCTCTGGCTGGCTTCTCGCTACATGAGCTTTGAGCGTCTAAACTAATCTGGAAGTTTGTTCGCCATCCTTTGAAGGGCGGCTTTGCGTCTTGATCGAAGTTCTCAAGCATCTCTTTACACGACACTTCCACGCGGAAGTCGAGCGGGTGCAACCTCTCCAAGGCGAGCTGGGAGCCTCGGGGCGCAAGATCATACGGCTCAGCGGCGGTGCGTTCAGCGCGATCGGCATTTTGTATAACGTGCGCGACGAGAACGTAGCGTTCCTTGAGTTCTCCAAACATTTTCGATCGCGTGGTCTGCCAGTGCCTGAAATCTACGGCGAAGATTTAAGCCGGGGCGCTTACCTTGAAGAGGATTTCGGCAACACGACGCTTTTTGAATTCTTGTCGGCGAATCGTGCCGGGAGCAGCATTTCTCCGACAGTCGTTGAAGCGTATCGCAAGGTGGTGGCGCTGTTGCCGCGATTTCAGATCGAGGCAGGACGGGACATAAATTACAAAGCCTGTTATCCGCGCGCTGAGTTTGACGAGCAATCGATTGCCTGGGACCTGAACTACTTCAAATATTATTTTCTCAAGCTGGCTGGAGTTCCGTTCAACGAGCAATTGCTGGAAGATGATTTCAAGCGGCTCACTGCATTCTTGCTGAGCGCACGTTCGGATTTCTTCCTCTATCGGGATTTTCAATCGCGCAACATCATGCTGCGCGACGGCCAGCCGTTCTTTCTCGATTACCAGGGCGGGCGCAAGGGCGCGCTTCAATACGATATCGCCTCTCTCTTGTTCGACGCCAAGGCCGATCTGCCGCCGGCGTTACGCCAGGAATTGCTCGATCTTTACATCGAGCGCGCCTCCGATTTCGTCGCGCTCGAACGCTCTGCGTTCATGCGCCACTACTATGCCTATGTGTATATCCGCGTGATGCAGGCAATGGGCGCTTATGGATTTCGCGGCTTTTATGAGCGCAAGAGTCATTTTCTTCAGAGCGTTCCGTATGCGCTGAAAAATGTGGAGTGGCTGCTTCAGAACGTGGAGCTGCCGATTACGCTGCCGGCGTTGATGGATGCGCTTGGAAGAATGCGGGATTCGGAAACGTTGCGTGAGCTTTCTTCTGGAGTAGGTCCGCTGCCGATCGCGGTTGCCTCCAACAAATCGGGGATCGGTGCCCCTAAGGAAAGCGATCTCACCGTGCGTATTTTCAGCTTTTCATTTCGACGCGGCATCCCGAAGGACGAGAGCGGCCACGGCGGCGGGTTTGTTTTCGACGCTCGCAGCATCCCGAATCCCGGACGCGAAGAAAAGTTCAAGGCGCTCACTGGGAAAGATGCGCCAGTGATCGAATATCTGAATCAGCAGGAGCGCGCGCATCAATTTCTCGGCAGCGTCACGTCGCTCGTTGATGCCAGCGTGAAGACGTATCAGGACCGAGGTTTCACAAGCTTGACGGTGTCATTCGGTTGCACCGGTGGCCAGCATCGCTCGGTTTATTTCGCCGAGCAATTGGCGAAGCGGCTTAAGGATAAGAACGGAGTGAAGGTTGTGGTCCGGCATCTCGAGCTGGAGAATCGCAACAAGTGAAAGCCATGATTTTGGCAGCGGGGCTCGGTACCCGCTTGCGTCCGCTCACCAACAATCGCCCGAAGGCATTGGTGGATGTGGGAGGGCGCACAATGCTGGAGATTACGCTGTCGCGCCTGCGAGCCTTTGGTATTCGCGACGTAATCATCAACGTTCATTATTTAGCGGACATGATCGTCGAATACCTGAAGAAAAACGACAACTTCGGTATGCGTATTGAGACCTCCCGCGAAGATGTGTTGCTTGATACCGGCGGTGGCTTGAAGAAGGCCGCGCATTTCTTTCTCGAAAATCAACGCGATGCCGAGACGCCGTTCGTTCTCCACAACGTGGATGTGATCAGCACGATTGATTTTCAGCGTATGATGCAATTTCATATCGAGAATCGAGCCCTTGCCACTCTCGCGGTGCAAGACCGCGAAACATCTCGCTATCTGCTCTTCGATGAGAGGCAGCAACTGTGCGGCCGTCGAAGCGGGCCGGATCAGAAAGACGAACTCGTTGGGTCGGCAAAGGCAGCGCAGGCTCTGGCTTTCTCCGGCATCCACATTATTTCGCCGCGTATTTTCGAACTCATGACGGAGAGCGGCGTTTTCTCAATCATTACTGCCTATTTGCGGTTGACCGGCCAGGAAGAAAAAATCCTGTCGTTTCGCGCGGACGGCTACTACTGGCGCGACATGGGCAGGCCGGATGATGTGCTCCAGGCCACCCTCGATTTGAAGCAGCAGGTCCTACCGTAGCTTTGGAATCGCATTGCCAAGATGTTCGGCAGAGGATTCCTCTTCGACGCGTGCTGACGACTATTTGTTTGCGTAATCCTCGGCGCCAAGGAAATGCAGCGACACATACGGTGCGTCGCCCACCACCCAACTATCGTGGCCGGGAGGCCCGGGCGGGACATGAAAGAGCGTACCGGCGCGGAGTTCGTGGATCGTGCCGTCTTCCATAGCGGCAGTGGCGCAGCCAGAGAGCACCATGCCGACATGCTCCACGTTGCAGCGTGACGCACCTATGCCAGGTCCGACATGTACGGACCATTTCCATCCCGGCTGGTAGGTAGCGCGGCCGATGGTCATGCCGCCGATGTGGACGAGTTCAAACTTTCCTTTTTCAAATATGCGTACTTCATCAGGTTCTTCAAACCGTTTCAGAACAGTATCAAACATCGGTGTAGCTCCGTCGCGAGCCAAATCTGGGCGACACCGCGATTATACTAGTTTGGGTTTGCAGACTTCTCAGCGGTCGACGTCATCCCGGGATCGGTCGTTCATTCGGTGCGCAGAGCGCGCATTGGGTCAAGGGTGGCTGCGCGCCGCGCCGGTATCACGGCGGCAAGGAACGCAGCAAACGCCAGCACAGCGGCGGTGAGAAGCAGGATCTTAGGATCATACGGTTTCACGCCAAAGAGCTGCGTGGCCATGGCGTGGCCGGCCGCAATCGTCACGGGAATTCCGATGACGAGCGCAATTCCCATCTGCAGCAGGGCTCCCTTCAGCACAAGCTTCAGCACGCTGAACCTTCCGGCACCCAGCGCCATTCGAATGCCGATTTCGTTGGTGCGGCGCTCCACCGAATACGCCGTCACTCCATAGAGTCCCACTGATGCCAGAATGAGCGCGAGCAATCCGAAGAGCGACGTGAGTTTCGCGATCATCTTCTGCTGCGCAAAATTATTATCCACCTGTTCGCCGAAACTCTTGAAGTCGATCACCGCGAGGTCGGGATTCACGTCCCCGAGCACGTGACGCACCTGCGCTTCAAGGTTCGGGACTTTTCCGAGGGTCTTAATCTCGATGGCGTTCAGGACGTGCGAGCGATCTTCAAACGCGATGAAGCGCGGATTGTCGAACACGACCCCTTGCGTGGAAGGAAGAAAAAACATCGGCGGAATTTTGCGCGTGGGCTCGCGGTACTCGGTGTTTTCCGTCACTCCCACAATCTCAAATTGGCCGGCATGCTGCATATCGATATATCCGAAGTGATGTCCGAGTGGATTTTCGTCTTTGAAGAATTTCTTTGCGAAGTTTTCATTTATGATGGCGACGCGCTGCGAGGCTGGCGTGTCCTGATCGCTGATGGAACGGCCCTGAATGATTTTGGTGCCCAGAGTCTCAAAGTACCCGGGGCTGACGCGAAGCCATGAAGCGTTATTTTCATTGGAATCGGGCGGCGGAGGCGCCTGCCCTTCGATATAGACAGTTTCGCCCCAGTTGTCGCCCTCCATCGGAGTGTAAAGAGAGGAGCTCACCTGCCCCACCCCGGGGATCGCCGCAAGCGAATCGTGAAGCTGGCGAAATAGCGCCTGCATCTGCGGCGGTTTGTAACCTGCCATCTGCGGATCGATGTGGGCAATATAACGATTGGGCGTTTCGAAGCCGAAATGCTGGCCCTGCATATTACGCAGGCTCTGCGTCAGCAGGCCCGCGGCGGAAAGCAGGACCAGAGACAGCGCCGCCTGCGCGATGACCAGGGATTTTTGCGTCCAGCCGCCGCTGCTTCCGCTGGAACGGCCGGCGCCGCGAAGCGCATCGGCGGGAGCTGCGTTCGCCGTGATCCATGCTGGCGCAACTCCAAAAAGGATTCCGGTCAGCAGCGAGACCGCGAAAGTGAAGGCCAGCACGGGAAGCGACGGCGAGGCATGGATCGCTACATCGGTCACCGGGAACGCGAGGCGGAGAATCAGGTGCGTTCCGCCGTAGGCAATCGCCACGCCCGCGATGCCTCCGAGAATTGCCAGCACAATGCTCTCGGTGAGCACTTGGCGGATTTGGCGCGACGGTGGCGCGCCGAGTGCGGCGCGGATGGAAGTTTGCAACTTCCGAGTAGTGGCGCGGACCAGTAGGAGGTTGGCAACGTTCGCGCACGCGATTGCCAAAACGAGCGCCGAAATCCACATCAGGAGGTGAAGGCTCGAAAGATATTCGTCACGCAGTTGCTGCACGCCCGCACCACCCGGCGCCAGGCGGAGCGTCTGTTTGGCGACGGCATCGCGCTCTCCCGGCTGAAGCTGGGCGATGGGACTGAGGAGCCATTGCTGCAATTCCACCTGCATGTGCGCGCCGATCTGTTTTGGATCAGCGCCGGGAGTGATGCGGCCGATGACGTCGAGCCAATCCTGTTGAGGGAAATCTATAATTGCGCCGGCACCGTCAATCAGCGGCTCGGCAGTGATCGGAATCCAGAAGGCGGCGGGATCAGTGAGGCGGTCGCCCAAGAACGCGGTCGGCGCGATGCCGACCACGGTGAACGGCTGGCCGTTCAAAGTTAGCGAGCCTCCTACAATCGAGGGATCGCCACCGAACTGCTGTTGCCACGCGCGATAGCTGATCACGGTGACCGGAGGTGCCCCTTTGTGATCGTCGTCCGGGGTAATCACGCGGCCGGCGTACGGGCCAATGCCGAACATGGCGAAGTAATTGCCGGAAACGAATTCGCTTCGCATCGAACGCGCGGCCTCGCTGGTGCCGGGCCGGCGCACGCCGATCAGATCGTGTCCGGCCTGGAAGGCGGCGAGTTCGACGAAGCCGGGCGTATTATCGCGAAACATCTTGTACTTGTCGTAGGAGAAGAGCGACCAATTGTCCTGAAGCCCGCCATTGACGCAGCAATTTTCGACATCGCCCACCCGATATAGTTCGCTCGGTTTGGCCACTGGCAGGGAATTAAGCAGCAAAGCGTGCACGAGCGTGAAGATCGCCGTAGTTGCGCCAATTCCAAGCGCGAGAGTCAAGACAGCTGTGATGGTAAAAACCGGTGCATTCAGGAATTGCCGCAGCGCATAGCGAATGTCTTTCATCGGTTCGACTCCTCCCTCTAGTCCATACGAATAGACAGCGCACTTTGTTCAGTGCTTTCTGGCTGGCAGGGATGCGGAGCCGCCCGCGCGCGTGTCAGGGCTTTGTTGACGGAAAACCGGTGGGTGCCGGTGAAATTGGAGGATGATTCGTGAGTTCGGCGCCTGTGACGAGAGCATTCCGAATCTGCCCGAAGAGATCGGTGAGCGTGTTCGGCGTGTGAGGAATTAAAATTGCATTGCTGTGATCGTTCGCAGCGATTTCCTTCAAAGTGTCGAAATATTGCGTCATCAAAACGAGTTGCATCACGTCCTGCGGAGTCGAGCCCGGAACTGTTCTCGCGAAATCCTCTACCGAGTCTTTTAGCCCCGCGATAATTGCCTTCCTCTGATTGGCGATGCCTTCTCCCTGTAGCCGCTTCGACTCGGCCTCAGCTTCCGCCTGCTTCACCAGGAGCATCTTGTTGGTCTCCGCGCGAGAGACAGTGGCTTCCCGTTCGCGCTGCGCTGCGTTGATATCATTCATGGCAGCTTTTACTTTTTGGTCGGGAACGATGTCGGAGATCAGAACTTTCACGATCGAATAGCCATATTCCTTCATCGAAGCGTCAAGGTTATCTCTCAAATCGCTCGCGATGTCCGCTTGATTCAGGAACGTATCGTCCAATTTCATTTTCGGAACATGGCCGAGAACGACGTTGTAGACCATCGACTCGATCTGCTTCACGGGATCGGACAATTTGTAGAACGCGGCTTCCACCCCTTCGGGTATTATTTTGTACTGGATCGAAACGGGTATTTGCACGAAGACGTTGTCCTGCGTTTTCGTCTCCACCTGCACATCGAACTGCTGCACCTTCATGCTTAGTCGCCGGACCACGCTCTCGAGATAAGGCGTCTTCCAGTTCAGCCCAGGTCCGGCCACGCGGGCGAATTTTCCAAGCCTCTGCACAATGGCCACCTGCGCCGTCTCAACCGTGAAGAACGAGCCCAGCACGATGCTCAACGCAAGCAGAACAATCAGGGCAACCAGGAACAAGAAAACAGAGGCCACGTTCACCCTCCTCTTTATTTCGATTCGAACGCAACTCCACGCACAGGTCGAATCGGAAAAACATGCCATTCTACCTCATTCAACGAGCGCTTACTTACCGCTTACTTGAATTTTGCGTACTCGGCTTTGGCCTGCTTCAGGATGGGAATGTCAGGGTCGGCGTCTTTCCACAACGCGAAGAAATCCTGGTACGCCGCGCGCGCCTTAGCCTCATCGCCCGCCATCGTGTAGGCCCGGCCCACCTGCAAATGCGCCAGCGCGCCTGTGATCGAGTTGAAGACAACGCCGGGATGGTCCAGAATTTTCTGGAATTCAGCGGCGGCTTCATTGCCCTTATGCAAAAGCAAGTAGGCCTGCCCGCGGTCATAGACACTCGAAAGCCCTCTTAGGTTGGCAAGGTCGTAAGGTATGACGGGCTGAAGGATTTCGATCGCTTTGCCCGGATTGTTGCGATTCATTTCGATGGCCGCGCGAATCGTGGGAAGCGCGTAGACATTCGCAAGCGTATCGGATGGGCGCTCTTTGACTATCTCATTGGCCAGTGATTCCGCGCGCGCCGCGTCGCCTGCCTGCGCTAAAACGTAAGCCACTGCACCCTTGGTGATGAAGGGGGGATTGAGAGCCAGTGCCGCAGCGGCATCCTTTCGTGCGCTCGCCACATCGCCCACCTTGGCTTCCACTCGAGCTTGCGCAATCAGGGCACTAGCGGCCCGGTCTTTGCCGCCCGCTCCCTCCTGAGACGCAACGGCGCGCTGAACGAGCGCCCGCGCCTTCGCAAGACGTCCGAAGTAGGCCTCCGTACCCGCCGCAATGTTAAGCGAAAGAGCAGCCATTTCCGGCGAACTGCTCGAGAGTGCGGAGAGCTCACGGGCCATGGCCGCGGGATCATTCTGCACAAATGCCACTTGGTAAAGAGTGAAGTGGAAGAGGGAAACGTCGAGTTTCTTCGCCAGCGCATCGTTAACCGTGGCTTTGGCTTCGTCCAGACGACCGAGGCCCACATATACGCTGGCAATTTGAAAGTAATTGAGACTCTCGTCAGGGCTCAACCGATGACCTTCTAGAGCAACGGGTAACGCCTTCTCCCACTCGCCCAGTAGAACGTATGAGACGGAGAGGTTGCCGACCGGAATCGAGTCGCGCGGGTAGGTCTGAGCCCAAAGTTGATAAACCTGGTCGGCCTGCTGGAGATCGCCAGTCACGTTCTCGTAGTAATGCGATTCGATGTAGAATTTCTCCAAGTCGCTCGCGCGATCGCGCAAGTCGTAAGCCTTTTTCGTGTATTCGCTGCCCAGACTCACTGCGCCCAGGTTTGTTTCCACTTGTCCGAGCACCGCAATGGCCATGGCGAAATTCGGGTCGAGCGTGACCGCCTGCTTCAGGAAAGGCACTGCTGCTTCCTCACCTTTGCTTCCACGCGCTTGGATCCCGAGGCTATAGGCTTTCAGTGCCTCAAGCGACGAGGTGGTGGCCTCCGCGATGGGCGTGTTGTATTTCTGAATCGAAGCCAGCGACTCGCCCAGCTTCCCGCGAATCTCCTCTGCCACTTTTCCGAGCGCGCCGAGCACTTGGTCTTTATTCGGCGCTTCCGTGGTTGCCGTCGCCAGAGTTTCGCCGGACGCGCAATTTATCGCGTTGAGCACGAGGTTATATGTGCTGCCGATTTGCGCGATCGATCCGTCCAGCACGGCGGCGCTTTGCGTCCGTTGGCATATTTGCCGCGCCAGCTCGTTCGTCAGGCGCGCCGTGGGAGCCTGCCCCATGAAGCGCAGTTGCTGGCGGACTTGCTGGTCGGAGAGGATGTGCAGAAAGGGCGATTGCGCGAGCTGAGCTGCGAGGCCTTGGCGAAGGGCATCGTCGAACACCGCGTCGCCAGTGGTATTGGTGAAGTCGGCGAGGACGATGGAACCTTGTCCGGTGAGTTTTGGCGCGCGATGGGTAAAGAAATATCCACCAACTGCCAAGGCTCCGAGTAAAGCGATTGCTCCCGCCATGAGTGGCCAGCGGCCCTTGGAACCAGAATTCGCAACGGCCACGCCGCTGGTTGGCTGGGACGGTGCTACCGCTCCGCTCGTCCCGCCCGCGATAGGAGTGGCTGCGGCACTTATGCCGCTCGCGGGCGTGGCCACCGCGACAGACGCGCTCTGAGGAGCTTGTTGGAATATGGCCTCTCGAACGGCGCCCGACCCGGATGTAGGCATTACTGCCGCGGTCGAACGGCCTGAGTCCGTGTCGCGCTTCAGCCTCGCCAGGTCGGTACGCATCTCCGCTGCATGCTGGTAGCGCATGCGCCTGTCTTTTTCGAGCGCCTTTGCGATCAACTCTTCCAGCCGCGGCGGAATATCCGGATTCAGTCGCATCAAGGGCACGGGTGCTTTTTCAAGGATGGCGTTGAAGATGACGGCTGTGGTGTCTCCGCGGAAGGGAAGCGCTCCGGTCGCCATTTCGTACAGCACCGCTCCGAAACTGAAAAGATCGCTGCGTGCATCGAGCTCTTCGCCGCGAGCCTGCTCGGGCGACATGTAGGCCACTGTTCCCAAAGTCATGCCGGGACTCGTGAGATTTTCTTGGTCTACCGTGGCTTCGGCGCTGTTGGTGACGAACGCGCCAGGCCGGCCGGAACCGCGAAGAGATTGCTTCGCTAGACCGAAATCAAGAATCTTGGCGTGTCCCCGCTGGGTGACGAATATGTTCGCCGGTTTGATATCACGGTGGACGATGCCTTTTTCGTGCGCCGCGTCGAGCGCGTCAGCCACCTCGACGCCTAACTCCAGCAATAAGTCGATCGGCAGCGGCTTGCCCGCGATTCGGTGCTTGAGCGTTTGCCCTTCGAGATGCTCCATCACAATGAAGTACCGGCCGTCCTGTTGCCCGATCTCGTGAATCGTGCAGATGTTCGGGTGATTCAACGCCGACGCGGCGCGCGCCTCCCGCTGAAATCGCTCCAACGCGTAAGGATCGCGCGCCAAGTCTTCGGGCAAAAACTTCAAGGCGACGTGGCGGCCGAGGCTCGTGTCCTCAGCCTCGTAGACGATTCCCATTCCGCCGCCACCGAGCTTCTCGATGATTTTGTAGTGGGAAATGATCTGGCCAGGCAGAATCTGTGTGTCCGACATGTTGCGGGATGATAGGCGACGGACCGAGCCAAGTCAACGAGCCAAGTCCGCTCTTTCCGCAACCTAAACCATAACCGATTCAATGAATTAGGGCCTTGCAAGACGCGCATTTCCGGAATACAGTTTCGCTCAGCAGCGCTGCCAGAATTCTGAATCACTTGCGCAGCGTTCATACTCCAATAACAATGACAAATCCGGATGCTTGCGAACCCGCTAGCAGGATTTTCTGAGGAGAAGAATCAATGATTAAGAGAATTGCGCCAATTCTTCTGGTGGCGTGCGTTGCGGCCGCTTTTGCTGGACGGCCCGCTCCGCCCAGCGGCTCCTGGAAGGTTGACAATGGTCATTCCGATGCTCGCTTTACCGTGGATGGCACAACGAATTTCGGCAAGACTCCGACTACATTCACAGTCGGTTTTACGAGAGCGACCGGAACCGTTCGCCTCGATAAGGACGATGCCACCAAGTCCGTCGTCGATTTCAAGCTCTATCCTGCCGGTTCGATGATGCCTCCCATGGACGAAGATGGAAAAGTCAAGAAAAGTTGGCTCGTCAACATGGCCAACCACACGCTCATCTGCTTCCATTCCAAGAGCGTTACCACCGACGCTGACGGCAAAATAAACGCCGTCGGCTCTCTCACGGTCACTCGTGTCGATCGCAATGTGGAATTGACGCCCAACGAGGCCTATGCCGGCCCGGTTTACGGTCCTCCCATGATTCACCGCATTTCGCGTGATGCTACTTTCGTCTTCCACGCGCCAAAGGCTGGCGAAGCAAGCGACGGGTTTCTCCTCAAAGGATCAACCAACGTGATTCGCGAAGATTTTCCTCAGTTGGTCAGCTCCGTTCTCAACACCTACTGGCCACCCGTCGTGGAGGACAAGAAGTGTGAAGTATCCTCGAGCACAGGCGCAGAAGATTACGCCGGAGCACAGTGCACGGGGAAACTCGTAGACGACGGGTCGTCTCTTCCCCAAGCTCCTACTGGCGTCAGCCAGGAAGATTATCCCGGAGCCCCGAACTTTAATGCCGTCGTCGGCCAGCATCTCAACATTCATGTTCATTTGAAACTCGTTCCGGCAGGCACTGCTGTCGCGCAGGAAGCTGGTCAATAAAAGAACACTCGAACACGCCGGACGGAACCTCGCTCGGTTGTATGAGGTTCCGTTCGGTCTTCGATTGCAGTTAGTCTCGGCTCATCACTTAATCGCCTGGCTGCTCGGCTGCAGCCACGAAACCACGAAATCCGTGATCGAAGGGAAAAGCGTTGTCAGCAATCCCAACAGTGGCCCAATCCCAAAAGTAAACAGCTGCCGCCAGAATTCTCCGCCAAGTTCTCCGGGCTCCGAGCCGGTGATGTAACTCAGCGTCGCGTCGCGGTGCATCTGCGCGTACATCAGAATCATCGTGCTCCCCACAATCACGAAAACAGCCAGAAAAATCCCGCCCAGCACCGGGAGTGGGTCAAACGGATAGCTGGATACAGCAAGGGTTGCTGCAACGAAGAGACACAGGCTGCCGAGCACGATTGTGCGTACCCGCCCAAGAACGTTCTGAATAAATCCCACGTACGGCAGCACGAAAAACTCTTCGGCCGCATACACATGATCGGCAACGTGCGAAGAAATCACCGGACCGCCATGTTCCTCCGGCGCCGCACCAGGTTTCCGCGACCGGTCGAAAATCAGCGAATCTTCTTCAGTTCGCCACGATGGAATCAGTATCGCTATCAGGGTAAACGCCGCGATCGCAGCGATTTGTTTCTGTACCGCCTCAAGAGCCTCCACGCTTGTAACCGGTGCCCCGTTGAGGTTCACGTACCAATCAACCAGCTTCTTGAGCTCGGTACTCTCGAAAGTGTCAATCATCTTCAGCAATGCCGTTTGATTTGCCGCTTCATTCGCCCCGGGCGGCTTCCACGCAGCAACCTGATTTCGCAGATGTCTTAGAGCTTCGATTTGCCGCGAGACCAGCGAGTATCGCTCCGTCAACACGTTTCCGCTCATCGCCCACACCGAGCGCCAGGAAAGCCCCTGCAGCGCATACAACGTGCGGCGCACCGGCAAGCGATCGAGATGCAGCAGCATCTCGCGAAGTCGCAGCCACGTCGCCCAGGATTGCGCTGTATCGGCCAAGAACCATTGCGACGCACAACATCAGCCAAAAAAACATGTATCGGCCGAAGAGTAATTCTCCCAACGTCCGCAGCCAGGCGCCCTGTAAGACGACGGCGCAAATGATCACCGCGATTGGAAAAATCAACCCGAGAAGCAGCAGGTACTGCTTCCCGATTGGCATTGCCCCGTCTTCCGTAGGTAATTGCGCCTGCTCGAAGCTGAACATCGGCATAAGGTGACTCTGCTTCTCGTCCCTCAATATCAATTCCTCTTTGCCGGGCAGTAGGGGACGGTCGTCGCCAAATAGCGAAAGTCCCCGCAAACCGAACCAAAACCAGCAATACATTCCTCCAAACAGAAATAGCTGTGGCAAAAGGGCAGACACCCCGCTGAAAAGGTGCACGCTGCGCCAGAAAGCCGGAATTCCGTTCGAACGCTGCAGCTGGTGAAGAATCGCCACGTGAATCATCACGAATACCACAAAGCAGAGGGCGGAAACGCCGCCCGAAATTCGCCGGCAATCTTTCGCCTTCAGGTCCGTGAAGCGAAAGATCCGTACATCGCCGGCAGCCGGTAATTCCCCGCGCATCCAAAATAAGCCTGGAGCAGGACAATCACCACGAACGCCCCGACCACCGCATTCCAACTCCCCAGTTTCCAGTCGAGCAAGCCTGAACTCGCAGCGACGACCACCGCTCCGCCCGCCACCAGCAAGCTGCCGAATCCGATTAGCACGGGTTGTTGCCATCGCGGGATAGGCGCGAAATAAGCCAGTCGAAATGGTGCCGGCCTCGGAGAAACGGATCCGTTCAAGCACCAGAGTTCATGCAAGAGACTCCAAAAGAAGAAAAGCGATCAGCAGAATCCAAAATTCAATCGGCAGCAGTTCCATCGGATTTGCTCCGGCGGAGGTGCACTCGGTTTTGCGGCGCCCTCGGAGAGCGGCTGCAAAATTGAAATCGCCTTGCTACCTGGTCAAGGTGTTCGAGTTAAGCACCGCTACAGGCCAAAACTGGCCGATGGCCGATTACGGTCAGCCATGTCGCAGGCAGTTCGTTGTCGCTGCTGCCTCCGCCCGCGCCGCGAAGGCAGGCGGAGAATAGTTGGCGATCTGCACCTTCGACCCTTGATCTGGAAAAAGTCCACGAGCCGCAACGTACAATCCCTCGGCAATGTCCTGCCCAAATATCCGATAGCCTTCTCCACTGGCTTCTGGTTGCGCCGCATTCCAATCCTGTTGCCGATTCAACAAGGGATAGGGCGACAACGTCATCACGCCGCGAAGCGATGAGCCTTCCGCTCCACGCCGGAAAAGCAGATCCGCTCCGTCAATCACGATCCGAGTATCTGGAAACGAACGCCGCAAGAACTGGCTCAGAAAAATCTGGTCGAGCGTGTTCGTGCTGCGCACTACGACGAAATCAATCTTTTTCTCCTTCAACACGTCCGTTATGGCAATCAGCACCGACTCCTGGGCGAGCGGCAGTAAGTTGACCGCCGTAGGTGCGCACTGTGTCGTGTTCGCTGCTGGATGGCTCGCTCAAATCGCCGCGCAAAGTCGTCGCGTCATTGTTCGTGCTCTGCGATTGTTTGCCTCCATTGAAAATCGACTGCTGCTCGTACGCGGAACGGAGCGAAGCGATATCGCGCGGATAATAGAGGTACGCGGCCGCCGCTATAGGTGCAAAAACCCTGCTTCGATTCGTGCGGTCCCTTTGGTAACACCGCCAGCGCTTTCCATACTTCGTGTCAGTTTCGGAAATCGCTTCCGTTCCAAACGCGGTTTCATCCTCGGAGAGAAAAACGCCACACGACCGGTCGAATACCTATGCGAATCGATGTACTGGCAAAAACGGTCCACCATCACGGAGTCTCCCTCCATGGCTGTTTCGAACGTGCCGAGTTGTTCCGATTCCAGCTTTCCTTTGAACCAGTAGTAGTACGAATCCGAAGATACCCTCCCGCTTGAGACCCGAATTTTCTTCGTGTTCG
>CAWBRH010000004.1:0-9352 GCA_963790945.1 uncultured Acidobacteriota bacterium | reverse complement strand
TGGCCCGAACCTCAATCAAAACGTATGCGGACATGTCTCAACCACAGGCGACCTTTCGCCCGTCAATATTTGCGACACAGGATTTCTCTCCACAGCCGTGCTCCTCAGTTTTCCACAGAGCCCCGGCCGCACGTGCCAGCAAATACGGGGTTAGCGCGCCGATTTCCCACGCGCGACGACAGCGCCTCTATTTCTGTTTTAGAGCCCTACTTCACTTGACTTCCGCTAATGAATATTACGTTGCTCGCTTTGGGGCTGCTGTACGGTTAGGGTGAGGGATAGGGTGGGGGGTGAGGAGGTGGGGGGGGCGGTGGCTGTTAGGTTTAGGATGTAGGTGCCGGGTGGGGTGGAGGAGGTTTGGGTTGTGGGGCGGGGGGTGCCGCAGGAGAGTGCGGTGATGGTTAGAGCGATGGCTAGGGTGGCGGCAGTTGCTAGGCTGGGGTTGAGGTGTTTGCTGAAGTTTTGGTGGTTGCGTGTGCGGCGGGTTGTCGTGACCTTGGGGTAGCGATTTGTGATTCGGGCTGTTGCGGTCCTGATGGCCAGTGAGATGGCGATGAGGGCGGTGATGAGGGCGATGAGGGCCAATAAGATGAACGATACCTCTTCTGGCCTGCGCCTTTGAACTTTGGAGTTCGATACGAAGGGCGACGTTAGAGGCGCGGGCGAGATGCCGACGCGGGCGGCTACGGCGAAAAGACGCATGGGTTTTGCCTGCGCCAGAAATCTGGGGTTCCGCCGCATTTCTATCAGTGAGTTTGCCAGGTGCGAGATGATTTTGGGGAACACGTTCGTCGCGCTGAGTACCGTTGTGAGAGGCGCTAGCTGCCGTCGCCACATGATCGGCGGGAATGACATTGTGGGCGCAGGTGATGCTATTGGTCGGAGGAACTCTATTGATGAAGGCAATGCCGCGGACGCTTCCGACGGAGGCAATGCGGCGGACGATAGGAATTGCGTGGATATTAGCGGTGGTGACTGGAGTGCTTGTGTTCCCGCGAGTATCCGGGGCTGCTGGAAGGATGGCGTCGCCGTTAGCGAGTGAGACGGAGTTTGGGGGCCGAGCGGCGTTTGTAACCGGAGCAGATTCGCGGTTGCTGGCTGGGCGGTGGTGGAAAGCTGCACTTGGAAGGGGGGCTGTGGCGTTGGCGGCTAGAGTGATTGGAGTGGGGACTACTGTGCATGTGGCTCCGGCTGGAGCGCCTGAGCAGGTGAGTGTGACTGGGCCGGCGAAGCCGTCGATGGATTGCAGGTTGAGTTGATAGGTGGCTGTTTGTCCGGCCGTGATTGTGGCGGACGTTGCGGCGACGTTCGGCGGGTCGATGGCGAAATTCATTGCGGTGGCTGTGAGAGGAACCGACTGAGGCGCATTGGATGCGTTATCGGATATGGTCATGTTGGCGGTGCGTGCGCCGACTGCAGTGGGCGCGAACGTGACATTGATTAGGCAGGTGGCGGCGGGAGCTACTGGCGCCGTGCAGGTGTTCTTTTGGGTGAAGTCGGCTGCGTTTGTTCCGGAGAATGAGATGGAGGCGATGACGAGCGCGCCTGAGCCTGTGTTCGTAACGGTGAGAGCTACCGGGGCGCTTCCTGAGCCGACCAACTGGCTTGCGAAATTCACGGACGATGGCGAGAGGGAAACAGCAGCTTGAGTGGCGGTGCCATTCACGGGAACTGAGTGGGGAATTGCCGGCGGCATTGTCCGAGATTGAAATTGAGGCGGAGCGATTCCCTGCCGCGACTGGTTTGAAAATTACAATTAGTTGACAGCTTGCGCCAGCATCCAAGACCGCTGAGCAATTTCCATTCTCGCTGAAGTCAGCTGCGTTGGGGCCTGTAACGGTGATCCCGTTGATGGTTACGGAGCTGGTGCCTGTGCTGGAAAGAGTGATCGTTTGTGAGGGACTTGCGGTGCCACGCTTTGAGCTGCGAAAGTTAGCGGGCTGGGAGAAATCTGCAGCGTGGGTGCGATGGCCATACCTGACAGTGAGATGGATTGGGACTGCCAGAGGCGTTGTCGATGAAATTGACGGTGGCACTTTTGGCGCCGCTCGTTTGTGGAGCAAAAACGATTTGCACGAGGCAATTGGCGCCGATTGCGACGGTGCTGCCGATGGGGCAGGTGGTGCCTGTGGGGGCAACGGCGAAGCTGGCCGCATCAGAACCAGTGAAGGTTAGCTGCGAGAGGGTTAGCGCGGCGCTGCCCAGATTTCGGAGAGTGATTGGCTGGGGGCCGCTGGTGGTTGCGACAGCGAGCGTTCCGAAAGTGAGGGACGCGGGGGAGAGATTTGCGATTGGCGAGGCGGCGACTCCTGTGCCAGTTAGCGCAATCACCTGCTTGGCTGCGGTGAGGCCGCCGGAGTTGTCGATGATGTCGATTTCGGCTTGATAGGAGGCGGTGCCCTGCGGCGCGAAGACGACATTGATGGTGCACGAAGCTCCGCCTGCGATGGAGTTTGAATCGCAATTATTGGATTGAAGCGCGAATTGATTCGCATCTGCGCCGGTGGGGCGAGATTTGTAACGGTAAGAGGTTGGTTTCCCTGGTTGAATAAGGCGACGGCTTTTGAGGCACTGATGGAGCCTTGCGGCTGATTTCCGAACGAGAGGCTTGTGCTGGAGAGCATTGCGAGCGCGCCGCCGCCGATTCCTAAGACGGAGAGGACGTGGGGGCTTCCTGGGGCGTGGTCGGTGATGGTGGCGAAGGCTTCTGCGGGCCCGACAGCGGTGGGCGAAAAGCTTATTTCAAAAGAGCATGTGGCGCGCGGCGGCATTGGCGTTCCGATGCCGAAAACGGCGAGAAAGCCATCGTTCGCGGCGGTGGGAGCCTGCGCTGCCTGTAGGCGACGAGGTCAACTCCGGGCAGAATGCGGTGGGCTTCTGCGCGCGCGTAATTGGGAACGCCTGTGCGCCACTTCGAGGGATCACGTCCGATGAAGTAATTGGTTTGGGCGCGAAGCGGGGCAATTCCCTTCCATGTGACGGAGGCATTCGTGTGATCGGAGGTTTGGTCGTCGGAGCTTCGGGAAGCCCGCGCGAAGGTTATTTGAACCCGGTGATGCATCGCGGAATATTGCGGCTGGCGCGAAGTTCGCGGGGTTCGACTTCGATCCCGGTGCGGGTCAAGAATGTCGACACGTGAGGTCCGCGAGCAAGGAATGCCACTTCGGGTGACGCTTGTCCGACATTGGCCTCGAAGGTGAGTGGGATGGATAGCGGTTTGGTTTGATTGGTTGCGGTGGCGGGCCGATGAATGGCGGATGGCTTGATGAGCGCAATCGGGCGATGGGACGCGATCAGTAGCGATGCGCTGGTTGCGAGGAGAGAAAGGCAGAAAAAATATTTGGTCCTGCTCATTTAAGGCCTTTGCCTGATGATGTTTTCCCGCAGGCTCGGACAGCTCGAAGGCGCTGCTCCAGCTGTCGTTCTTTTGTTTCGAATCGCGCGCTGCTTGAGTGCGGGCAACTATGGGTTGCTTGGGAGGGAGCGTCAATTCGAGTTAGTACGCAATATTGCGGTGGGCCTGAGTAAAACTACCGTCGCCGGGCGGGTTTCTGTGCTGAATCGTGCGAAAATGGGATGATGGGATTCGAGGCTAACAACTTGAGTGGCAATTCGTCCGGACCGGTTACGCGACGGGTGTTTCTGACACTGTCGGTGAGCGCGCTGATGGGGCTGGCGATTCTGCGGTTTCGACGGCAGAGTGCGACGGCCGCGCAAGTGGCTGCGGCAGGTCCGCCTGCGATTGTGACAATCGTGGAGTTTGCGAAGGACGGGGAGCGAACCGGGACCGTGCAGGTTCCGAAGATTGTGAAGACGGACGACGAATGGCGGGCGCAGTTAAAAGATCGAAGCGTCTACGAAATCACGCGGAAAGCAGACACGGAAATCGCGTTCTCGGGCGAGTATTGGGATCTTCACGATGAGGGGCTGTTTCGATGCGTGTGTTGTGATACGGCCCTATTCAGTTCTGAAACGAAGTTCGATTCAGGGACGGGCTGGCCGAGTTTCTGGGCGCCGATCGCGAAGGAAAATATCGAAACGATCGAGGATCATAGCTTCGGGATTACCCGTGATGCGGTGGCGTGCCGACGATGCGACGCCCACCTTGGGCACGTGTTCGATGATGGGCCGCCGCCGACCGGTTTGCGCTACTGCATCAATTCGGCGTCCCTGGTATTTGTAAAAAACGCCTGACTCCGATAACAGCGGCGAGTATGGCCGCTTCCCTGCCTCTTTTCTGCAACGATCTCAGACCTTGTTTCTATTTACGAGGCCGGAGATGAGCGTAATCAGAAAGAGAATCAGGAACAGATAAAACAGCAGCTTCGCAATTCCCGCCGCCGCCACCATCAGTCCTGCAAAGCCCAGAATGCCCGCGCCGATCGCGACCACGAGAAAAATTACCGCCCAACGCAGCATGATACCTCCGCCCGGCGAACGGCCGGATTCTAGCCGCAAAGGCTAGTTAGAGGCTGAGGCAGAGCGCGCTTCGGTATGGCCGGTGCAGCTCGCATGCGGACAGAGGCAATCGACATCCGGAGTTTTTTCCATGGCTTCGCACTCGGTGCTGCAATAGCTGCCTTCGGTCACCTGGCAGCTACAGATTGGGTGTTCGCATTTCTTGGTTGCCATATTGTTTCTCCTCGATTGAGATGCTTGTGTCGCTCGACGTCCGCTCGCCCTCAGGGGAACTAGTCTACAGCGGATGATGCTGGATGCCATACAGCGGAAACCGGACTAAAGGCGGTGCATTATCGCCAGGATCAGCAGTACGAGTAGAACCAGACCCAGGCCGATGCTTGGAAAGTAGCCCCAACCCTTGCTGTGAGGCCATTTCGGGATGCTGCCGACGAGCGCGATGACGAGAACGACGGTTAAGACAAAGAACATCGCTTCGTGCTCCTGGGAGGCGCCCCGTGATAGGGTCGGGGGTTAGAATCGTGTATTAACAGCGGGAGTGTAACACACGATTCTGGACGAACATTAACGGACGTTTGCCGCCGACGAGGGCGGGCTCTTTTGTCTCGCCTGTTTACGCTCGGTTAATGTGCGCGATGAATCAGCCTGTCCCCCCCGTGGCGAACGTGGATGTACTCGACCCCGGGGCTGATCGAAAATTCTGGCGATTGCGGCCTCGGCCTCTCCGTCATTTACTTTTTCGCGGACGGTCACCCATCGATCGCTGCCGTACCTTCGAACACTAGCGGAAGCGAGCGAAGAGTGTCGGGGAATTTATCTTGCGGGGAATATGCGGCGCATGGGGTTTCGTGGACGAAGATCGGGCCGGTGACGGGTATGGATGGATTCCGTCGAATGGATTGTAGGTGAACAGGACTCGGTTTCTTTGCCGACTTCGAACGTGCGCAAGCATTGGCGGCATGGGCCGGTGCCGCCTGCGACTTCAACGTGAGCGGGATGGCCGTATTGCGGCGACTTGCGCGTATTGCGTACGGTGGTTGAGATCGGTCTGGAATTGCGCGGATGCTAAAATTTGCCTTGTTCATATCGGCCTCCTGATCGGCTTCTTGTTTGTCAGGTTAAGCCGAAACGCTTCGGCAGTTCACTCCGTTTCTTGCGACCAATGTTGCGGCCGCACGAACTGTATCCTAGTGCTTGACTCGCTTCCGCAGTTCGCTAGTCTGATAACTTAAATGCCGACGTGGAACTCAGAGCAGTACCTGAAATTCGGAGACGAGCGGACGCGGCCCTGTCGCGACCTCGCGGCGCGGATTGCGGTGCCGGACGCACGGCGCGTGATTGATCTTGGTTGCGGCCCCGGAAACAGCACGGAGGTGCTGGCCGCGCGATGGCCTGACGCTACGGTCACGGGCCTCGACAGTTCGGAGGCGATGCTCGAGACTGCGCGCAAATCGCAGCCCGAGCGTGAATGGTTGAGAGGTGACATTGTTGAATGGGCAAGCGACGGCGGCGGCCCGCGGTACCACGTGGTGTTCGCGAATGCTTCTCTGCAATGGATTCCCGACCACGCGGCAAATTTTCCGCGCCTATTGGCGCGCGTGGCGCCGGCGGGCGCTTTTGCCGCGCAACTTCCGGGCAATCACGAAGGACCGACGCACCAATTGATGCGCGATATTGCGGCGTCGGCTTCCTGGAGGCGGTGGTTCCCGCACGGGAAAGTGCGCGAGTGGCACAGCAGCAATCTGGCGCACTACTATGATGTGCTTGCGCCGCATGCAGCTCGACTCGATATTTGGGAGACGACGTACTTGCATATCTTTTCGGCCGCGGAAGATATTGTGGAGTGGTACAAAGGCTCGGGAATGCGGCCGTATCTCGAGGCGATCGATTCGGAAACCGAGCGGCAGCGTTTCATCGCTGAATATTTGGGGGCTATTCGACCGTTATACCCGCCGCAATCAGACGGTCGCGTCCTGTTTCCATTTCGCCGATTGTTCATGATCGCTTATCGCGGCGTCCCCTAAACTTTTTGGATCTCAGTCCTTCGCAAGCGTATCAAGTCTTTCTGATATACTCCTCAGACTGATCACGACGCGCGCCGCTAAAACAAAGAGGCTCGATTGTACTATCCTCTATACCATCGGCTGCTGCTTCCCTTAATCCTGATGTCGATGTTGCTGGCCTTTATCCGATTCGTCCGGAAGGACCGGCGTTTCGTCATCGTTCGGTTTGGGCGAGTGGTCGCACAGCGCGGCCCAGGTTTCGTATTCCTTTGGCCATTCGAGAAGCCCATCGAGGTCGACCTGCGGGAGCAGGCACTTATGCTGGATGGCCGCGCATACGCCACGAGAGACGGAAAACAAGTTCGTGTTTTCGGCAGCCTGAAATGGCGAGTTGTGGACGCTGTCAGGAGCTTGACGCTTCTCGAAACCACATTTGGAACGGTTCGCGTTTTCGTAGAGAAGTGGTTAGACTTGGCCGTCACCGCATTCTCAGCAACAGATATCGAAGAGTGCTCGAAGGAGCTGGAGCAGAAGCTTCAGACAAGTCTGCAAAAGGAATTGCCCGCATGGGGAATTGACCTCGTGGCGTGTGAGATCGTAAGCATTCGCCGGAACCGGTGAGTACAAGCCGACCGCTCAAGCGGAGGGTTGGCTGGAACGTTGAGCTTATCCGGCAGGCCAGGCGTAGTTCTCTTCCCCGAGCGGTACCTGCAGCATACCTTCGACTGGAAGAACGTCGAGCGGCAATCCGCCTTCCCAGAGTGCGACGCTAAGCAGTAATTCGCGGCGGTTCTTCAGGTCGAATAACTCGCGGGCGAGGCTTACTTCGAGGATCTTTCCGTACGCCGCCGATACAACCGGGGCGGGATGCAACAAGCATGCGCCCTCTTGTTCGACAACGCATTGGGCCACTTTGCGATCAGCCACACGAAGAGTGATGCGCGTCTCGCGCGAATCCCAAAGCGTGAGGCGCATTTGAAAATCATGAATGTCGGACATCGCGTCGGCTACGGGATCAACGCGAATATAGAAGCGTTGCTGCGCGAATCCGTAATACAGATTGCCGAGGACGTAGGCTTCGTCCGTGCATGGTTCCGCTGCGCTGGTCGGTGGAATACATGCCCGCACCCATCCACTCGAAGTAGCTGGTCTCGCGGCCGTCGACCGTGACGTCGAGATAAGGAAGTGGCCGCTTTTATCGTTGACCTCGTTCTGCAGCGCGTTTGATTGGCAATGCGAGCGCGTCGGGAACCGATTCGCCGAGCTCGGTATAAACTTCCCTGAGGTGCTTGCGATATAAGCTGATCGAACTCGGCGTCGTTTGAAGAGCCGTGTTCCGGGCCGAACCACCAGCACCAGTCGCTGCCCTCGGCCACGAGCAAAGCTTCGTAAGCGCTGGCGAGTGCGCTCGCGCGGAAGTGAATTGGCTTGCTTCCGCGCGTTGGCGAGCTTGCGCTCATAGAAGTCTCTCGCGCATCACAAAAGATCCCATGCGCGGACGTCCTCCCATGGCCGATCCAGACGTCAAAATTCGCGTTGATCCAGGAAGCCGGGAAGATGCCTTCGAGCTTCGGTTTATCGGAGGCGGCTTGAATGCCTCGCTCATCGTGACGCGCGAATTTCGGGATCTTTATCGATGCGGCGGTAAACCTGCCGCAGAAATTCGCGTCCGTTGCCCGGGTAATATTCCCAGGCGTTTTCGCCGTCGAGAATCAAGCTAACCGTCAGGGGCGGCCAGCGGGCCGTTGGCGATGAGCGAATGCGGCGGTGCAAATCTTCTGCGGCGGCGGCCGCGTCATGCGGCTGTAGACGAAACCGACCAGGTCCGACAAATAGTGATCGCGGAAGAAGCCGGTAATCTCGCGGCCGCCGGGTCGTTCCAGTTTTCAGGGCGATGAGGTCGCGCCGTTGTCGGGATAACCGGAGGCGTCGCGCCAGAAACCGATGTTGCGAGTGCGGCCGAGCACGCCTTCGTCCGTGGCAAACCATTTGAACCCGAGCTCCATGGCGATTTCGAGCGACTGGTCTGAAACCGAGCCTTCTGAGGGCCACAGCCCTACTTGGCGGCTTCCCAAAGATTTTCTCGTGATAATTTCGCGCGCGAACCAATTGTTCACGGCGTCTTCGGATAGCGAAACGCCGGGTCGGAAAGGGGCGTGTGTGGATTTGAGACTCTCGCGATGTCAGTGTCGCAGACAAGCGGGAGAATCGGATGGTAGAAGGGCGTGGTCGAGATTTCGATTTGCCCGCGCATCTGGGCGAGGCGATATTCCGCGAAGACGGCGGCGAGCAGTTCAATGCTGCTTGGCACGAAGAGGCTTCCTTGTCCTCCTTCGGTGAAGTCCGCTTCCCTTCCTGGAGAGCCCCGAGATTTCGGGATCTCTTGCGAGATATTCTTCGTCCATCCAGGCTAGCTGCGAGGAGTACTTGCAAGATCGCGCCAGTCCCGGAGAACGAACTGCGCATTGCGGGCTTGCGGGCCGGCCGTGTCCAGCGAACAATTCGCTGAACCGGCCAGCGGTGGAGGAGATTTTCGTGGTTGAACTGAAAAGCACGCAATAAGCTCTCGCTTTGCCCTCATCGGTGAGCGATCGGCGGGAGCAAACGCCATCGTGAACCAGGGTTCCTCGAATTGGCCGCTGGCATACTCCTCGATTTGCGCGGCAAGAGAGGGACCAATTGAATATTGCGTGGACGCCGCGGAAACTCTCCGACGACTCGACCATGCCCCAGTAGTCTTTGAGGGCATGAAGGCGGGTCCACGGCAGGACGTATCGGCCCGTGGAGGGATCGCGGTACTGCGGCTGGTGCATGTGCCAGAGTAATGACGAGATTGAACGCGGCTCATCCGGCCAGCCCGCTCGGCGTTCGCCCGCGCCAAAATAGATGCTCGTGCTAGAATGACGGGGCGCAATCATGCGCCTGCTCGA
>CAWBRH010000003.1:0-4101 GCA_963790945.1 uncultured Acidobacteriota bacterium | reverse complement strand
AAGATGATCCTTGACCATGTCCACAAAGTAGGGCGCGGAACCGCTGTCGATGCCACCGCTGACGAATTTAAATGGCACTTTCTTGGCGGCGGCGGCCTGTTCATCAGTGGCGTAATTGTTCTCGACCATCTGGGTGAGGACACGGTCGCGCGCTTCGATGGCGCGGTCCACGTGGGTCTCGGCGGTGGCGTAATGATTGGGTGCGCGGATGATTCCGCCGAGGAATGCGGCTTCGCCGAGGGTGAGGTCGCGCACGTCTTTTCCGAAGTAAGCCTCCGCAGCCTCGCCAAAACCTCGAATCGCAAAACTGCCGCGATTGCCCAAATAGACCTCATTGGCGTAAAGCTCAAAGACCTGCTGTTTTGAGAAGCGGTGATCGATTTCGATCGCCATCAGAACTTCTTTCACCTTACGGCGCCACTCCCGCTTGGTGGTGAAGAAGAAACTGCGCGCCACCTGCATGTCGATCGTGCTGGCGCCCTGTGCTTTCTGACCCACGCGTGATCGGCTAAGGCAGCCCCAATCACGCGCACCCAGTCGAGCCCGCCATGCTCGAAGAATCGCTTGTCTTCAGTGGCGATTATGGCATCGACGAGAATCTTCGGCAGATCGTCGAAGCGAACTACTCGGCGCTTCTCTCGTGAACTGTCAAAAAGGTTCGTAATCAATTCCGGTTCGATCTCAGCGGACTCGCGAGAGACGCCATTCGAAAGCTGCGTAATATTTTTGATCGCAGACGCGGAGAAATCGACGCGCAGGGCGTTCTCTTTGCGAAAGTAAGAGTCATCCGAAGGCCGGATTTCGACAGTGCTTCCGGAGAGTTTATACAGCCCGGGCGCTCCCGCAACTTCACCTTCCTGGTATCCGGCGCGGAGAAGATAGGTAGCCATGTCCTTGGGATGAAGTGCCTCACCGACGTAGATCACGGCTGGAGCAGCATAAACTCGCGATGTATTCTGAAAAATCTGGCCGGTGAGGCGTTCGTTGATCAGGCGGCCAAATTGAACGTAGTAGTACGCGAAAAGCGACGTTCCGGCGAGCAACACCACGAGAGCCATGCAGAGCAGCGCAATACCATACCGGGAAGTCCAGAAGCCCGGCGCGATTCGAATTCTAAACCGATTATTTTCCATCTATCAGCACGTGTGAAAGGGTCATTGCTCGAACGAAAAGCTGGTTTCCGGCCAGCGCGCCGCCGCCAACGCATTTCCTGCTCCCCTAGTGTATGGATTCCTATTCTAAATCGAGCGGTTGTCCGCGTGGTCATGAAAATCGAGGGTGAATTTATAGACTAGCAAGTCGACGGGGACCGAATAGTCTAGCGATATTTGGACGGAGCCCGGAGTTGTCGTAATTTTGAGGCTGTCTTGGTCCGCAGGAATACCGATCTCAGTCACCTTCTTCCAGACGTTATCGCGAATGTCCTTGAGAGCCAGGCGATTACCGATGGCAAAGCGCGCCTCGCTCTCGATGGCATCCTGCATCTGGTAGTTATTCACGTAGATTGGCAGGATCTTGACACCCGCAAAAATCATCGAGCCTAGCAAGGCGAGTAGAAGGAATAACTTCACGCCGCTGCCGCCGCGTTGCGAATTGTCAAATCGTCGAGAGGTGACGAGACTCAATGGCCCTTCCTTCAAAAACCTAAGGAATTAAGAGGACAATCGAATGCTAGCATTCATCGTGCGTGGAAGGACAAAACGTCGGAATGCCTGTTTTCGATGAGTAAACGGGGATTTCCAGTCGCTCCAGTGCTGATAAGGCTTTGTCAGTACGCCCGAGCGAAGATGCCCTTTTCGCGGGCGAGCTTCGCGCAAAGAATGCACTGGCCGGACCCGCCGGGCTGTTCGAGAGGAATGCAGCGCATCGTTGCTTTCGTCTCTTCTTTGATCTTCGCTTCGCATTCCGCGCTGCCGCACCACCATGCAAAGCGAAACCGGTCTCGACCGCCTTCTTGAATTCGCCGTAGTCGGCAGGCTCGACCGTATGCGCTTTGCGGAATTCGAGAGCACGGTCATATAGTGATTTTTGAATCTCAACGAGTAGCTGCGAAACGGCGGCCGCAATTCCCTGCTGCGGCACGAAGGATTTTCCTTCTTTGCCGGGACGGTCACGTCGAGCCAACACGACCGAGCCCTTCGCGACATCCTTGGGGCCAAGTTCGAGCCTCAACGGCACGCCGCGCATCTCCCAGTCGTTAAATTTGAAACCGGGGCTCATGCCATCGCGCTCGTCCATCTTGACGCGTATGCCCGCGTCGATAAGCTCCTTTCGAAGCCTATGCGCGTTTTCGAGCACGCTCGACCTTTCCTCGTCGCTTTTGTAAATCGGAACGATGACGAGTTGGAACGGCGCGAGACGTGGAGGCAGGATCAGTCCCTGATCGTCGCCATGAACCATGATGATGGCGCCCACGAAGCGGGTCGAGAGGCCCCATGACGTGGTCCAGCAGTGCTGCAGCACGCCACCCTTGTCGAGATAACGGATATCGAAAGCCTTTGCGAAATTCTGGCCGAGATTGTGCGACGTGCCCGCCTGCAACGCTTTACCATCTCCCATCATGGCTTCGATCGAAAATGTCTGGTCGGCACCGGCGAAGCGCTCCGAATCCGATTTGCGTCCGGGAATCACGGGCACGGCAGCTTCGCGAACAGCGAAATCAGTGTAGATATCGAGCATCTGCCTGGTCTCGAATTCAGCCTCTTCGAGCGTCGCGTGCGCCGTGTGGCCCTCCTGCCAGAAGAATTCCAGCGTACGTAGGAAAAGCTTGGTGCGTAGTTCCCACCGAACCACGCTGTTCCACTGGTTGATGAGAATAGGCAGATCACGATAGGACTGAATCCATTTCGCATAGGCATGCCCGATGATCGTTTCCGACGTCGGCCGGATTACCAGAGGCTCGTCGAGCTTTTCGCCACCGCCGTGCGTCACCACCGCAAGCTCGGGCGAAAATCCCGCCACATGGGATTTTTCCTTCTCGATAAAACTGCGCGGAATCAGCAATGGAAACGCAGCGTTTACGTGGCCTGTAGCTTTGAAGCGGCTATCGAGCGCCGCTGTGATGTTCTCCCACAGCGCCCAGCCATATGGCCGCACAATCATGCAGCCGCGAACGGGGGCATAGTCTGCAAGCTCGGCCCGCAGCACAAGCTGGTTGTACCATTCCGAAAAATCCTCGGCGCGCGTGGGCAGTTTCAGATCCGACATGGGCTTCCAGTCCTCTTTTAGGCCGATCTGCGGGGCGTAAACTGGGACAATCGGCGCTTCGATAAACGCTAAAGGTTAGGGGAGACGATGAGCTAAGTCAACCAACCGGGGCGGCAGCCCCCACAGAAAATTTGTGTCAACAAAGGCCCAAAATGGGTTAGGCTAAACGCCGACCTAAACGGCTAATTACTTTGCTTTCCAATCTATGAGGAGACAATAGAAATGAAGATGCAGCGAGTGGTAATGGCGTTCCTATTTACATTTTTCGTTTGCGGATCCTTTCCGCCACTCGCGAAGGCGCAATCATCCTCAGGAGCCGGCGCGTCGTCGTCCACCCCGAGCTCACAGTCATCGGCTCCCACGCACGCCCAACCGGGCCAGACGTACCAAAAGCCGACCACCGGCGAGAAGATCCGCAACTACGTGTTTGACGCCTTCGGGCCCTACGCAATCCTTGGAAGCGCAGTTGCAGCCGGCATTAATCAGGCTTCTGGCGACAGAATCAACGGGACAGGGTCAGGCACTCCTCCAGAGTGGGGCGGAGGCGCGGGCCCCTACTTTGAACGCTTCGCCAGCGACTACGGAATCAACATTACCGCGACGACAGCGCGCTACATGTTTGCCCAAGTGCTCCGCGAGGACACGATCTACTATCGCTGCGAATGTAGCGGTTTCAGCCACCGCCTGGTGCATTCACTCTGGTCCACCGTGGCGGCTCGGCACGGCGACGACGGACACTATCGCTTTTCGGTGAGTAATCTGGCAGCCCCATATGCAGGCACCATGACGGCCGCGCTCGGCTGGTATCCCGGACGCTATGAACCATCCGACGGCTTTCGGATGGGCAATTATCTTTTGGTGAGCTATGCCGGCCTGAACGTCGCCAAGGAGTTT
>CAWBRH010000002.1:0-77361 GCA_963790945.1 uncultured Acidobacteriota bacterium | reverse complement strand
CTGGAATCTGCATGAACGGAATGTAGAACTGAGCGTTGAGATTAATTTTATCGTCGAGCCCCCAGTGCTTCACATGGCCGACGACGCCAACGATCTCGGCTGGTTTCCCGAGGAATTCGTCAACAATACCTTTGCCGATGGGATCCTCGTTCGGAAAATATTTCTCCGCGAAGCTTTCATCGATCACGGTCACAAGCGGGGAGGATTCATTGTCCTGTGCGGTGAAAAAACGCCCGCGTATCAGGGGAATGCCCATCACCTTCAGGTAGTCGGGTTCCACTTCATACCAGAGCGCCGAAGGCATGTCGGCGTGCCGGGCCGGCTTTGTCTGGCCCGCGATCCAAAACGCATCTTCCGAATCGCCCCACATGGGCAGCCCGCCTCGTTGCAGGGAGATTTGTTGCACGCCGGGGAGCGTTGCGAGCGTGTCATGCAGCTTGCGAAGATCGGCTCGAACTGCATCGGGAGTCGCTTGCTTCATGGAAGGCGGGAGCCCTACATGCAAATAGAGGACATTCTTGGGGTTGAATCCGGGATTGACGCTCCAGAGGCGCGTGAGGCTTCGAATCATCAGCCCGGCTCCGACGAGCAACACCAGAGCCATGGCCAGCTCCATCACCACAAAAACATTTTGGGCGCTCCGCTTGGCGGTGCTTGCGCCGCGGCCTCCGTCTTTCAATGTTTCCTGCACATTTGGACGTGCTGTTCGCAAAGCCGGCGCGAGTCCAAAGACAATTCCCGCGAGCAGCGAGACGGCCAGCGTAAAGATGAGCACGCGCCCGTCCAATCCGATTTCCTCGGCACGCGGCAGGCTCTCCGGCAGCAGACTCAGCGCTGCTTGTGTGCCCCACGCTGCCAGTATGAGCCCGAGCGCGCCACCGCAGAGCGACAGGAGCACGCTTTCCGTCAGCAACTGCCGGATCACGCGCGTCTGGCTCGCGCCCAGCGCGGTGCGAATCGCAAACTCGCGAGACCGGCCATTCGAGCGCGCGAGCATCAGATTCGCGACATTCACACACGAGATCAAAAGCACGAAAAATACGGCCGCGAGCAACACCAGCAGATATGGCCGTATCTCGCCAACCATCTTTTCTTTGAGCGGGACTACCGTCGCGCCCACATCGGAATCGTCGTCGGGATAGACCGAGGCAAGATTCCGCGCGACGGAGTCCATATCCGCTCGCGCCTGCTCGAGCGTGACGCCCGGTTTGAGCCTCGCAATTCCGTCCATGCCCATCGCCACGATGCGCTTATGGAATATCACGTCGTTCCATTGGCCCAGCGGAACGTAAAGATCGCTCGTGCGAAAATTCTGGATGTCGAGATGGAAACTGGCCGGGATCACACCCACGATCTCGTAGTCTTTTCCGTCGAGGGTGAGCGGCTTGCCAACTATGTCGCGAGCCGACCCATAATTTCGTTTCCAATACCCGGCACTGATGAGCACCACCGGTTTACCGCCGAGCCGGTCTTCATCCGCCGAAAATGCGCGGCCTAGCTTCGGCTGCACGCCCAGGGTCGCGAAAAAATCCGCGGACACCATCATCCCGTTTACGCGTTCAGGGTTGCCGGAGCCAGCTACCGTGAAATCGTCCGGACGATATGCGGCTATGGACTGAAATGTGCGGTTGTTTCGTTGCCAATCGAGAAAATTCGGATAGGAAATCGAGCCATACTTGAAATTCGGTTTATTTTCATAGAGCGTAACGAGCTCATTTGCGCGCGGAAAACTGAAGCGGGTTCAGCAGCACGCCGTTCACGACTGAAAACAGCGCGGTATTTGCACCGATGCCCAGAGCCAGCGTGAGGATGGCGGTCGCCATGAATCCGGGGCTTCTCAGCAGCATTCGGGCTCCGAATTTCACGTCTTTCCAGAAGGCATCCATGCTTAAAGCTCCCGTAGCTCGACCTCTCTATAGGCACGCGACATTCCCACTCGCGCGAGGATATATCGCCGCGCAAGCTACAACGTCTATATAGGGTTACGCTTGCGACCGCAACGCGCCTATTGGTCGATTGACCGCTTTTGGGATTTGGCACGCGCCAGGCGAACACTCAAAACACGCTTCCTAAATTGATTCCGGTATGCTGGAGGTCGTTGACAGAGTCTCGAAAACCCGCGAACGAAGCAGCCATGTCGGGTTGTGCGCCACCTGCATTCACGTTCGAGTGATTCAATCGGACCGAGGCTCGCAGTTCTATTTCTGCGGCCTTTCGTTTAGTGACTCCTCATTTCCAAAATATCCGCGCCTTCCCGTGATTGCCTGCTCCGGCTACGTGAAGAAAGCAGTTTGAAAATTCCCTGCTCATAGTGCCTCGCCTGATTTATGCTTGCCGCGCATTTCATTGGAGGATTCGCGTGGTTCGATACTTACGCCCGATCGCCACAGCATTCGCAGTTATATATTTGCTTTGTGCAGCGTCCAGTGTGTTGGCGCAGCAATTTCCCGAATCCACGTATCAGGAGTTGCGTTGGCGGATGATCGGGCCATACCGTGGCGGACGCACGCGCGCTCTGGCCGGCGTACCGAGCCAGCCGAATGTTTTTTACATTGGCGCGGTAAACGGCGGCGTTTGGAAATCCACCGATTATGGCCGCACCTGG
This sequence comes from uncultured Acidobacteriota bacterium, assembly GCA_963790945.1. Taxonomy (GTDB): domain Bacteria; phylum Acidobacteriota; class Terriglobia; order Acidiferrales; family UBA7541; genus Palsa-295. The sequence continues at coordinate 74,756 of CAWBRH010000002.1, read as the reverse complement.
TTGCCGATCTTCGATTCGCAACCCACTCAATCGATCGGTGCAATCGCGATCGCTCCTTCGGATCCCAATATCATTTATGTGGCGAGCGGCGAAGGTCTCGCGCGCCCCGATCTTTCCGTCGGCAATGGCATTTACAAATCCACCGACGCGGGAAAAACCTGGACGCACCTCGGTCTGCGCAATGGCCAGCAAATTCCCGGCCTCGCCGTTGATCCTCGAGATCCGAATCATGTGCTCGCTGCCGTTCTCGGACATCCCTATGGACCGAGCGAAGAGCGCGGCATTTATCTTTCCACCGACGGCGGCCAGAATTGGACGAAGGTCCTCTCCAAAAATGAAAACACAGGTGGCGATCAGGTCGAATTCGATCCGTCGAATCCCGATGTCGCTTACGCTTCGATGTGGTCCGTGCGCCAAGGCCCTTGGGAAGACAACAACGAATACCAGACAACCGATGGCGGCCTTTTCAAATCCACGGACGGCGGGAAAACCTGGCACCCGCTCACGAGCGGGCTTCCGAATAATGTAATCCAAATCCATTTCGCCATCGCGCAAAGCCAGACCGAGCCGCTTGTATGCTGTCGCAGGCACACAAGAGGCCGGCGAATACGGCTCAGGAAAAGGCCTGGGAATTTACCGCTCAGACGATTCCGGCGAAAGCTGGACGCGCGCCACCGATGACGGCCGGCCGGCGATGCGCATCGGCGGCGGCGATCTTCCGATGCTCGGCGTCGATCCGAAAAATCCTGATGTTGTTTACAGCACCAGCATCGTCACCGTACGTTCCACCGATGGCGCGAAAACATGGACCAGCATTCGCGGCGCGCCTGGCGGCGACGACTACCAGAACATCTGGATCAATCCACGCGATCCACAAATTATTCTCATCGTCAGCGATCAGGGCGCGATCGTATCGGTGAACGGTGGCGAGACATGGAGTTCCTGGTACAACCAGCCAACCGCGCAGATCTATCACGTGAGCGTCAGCAACGAATTCCCCTACAAGGTGTGCGGCGGCCAGCAGGAAAGCGGATCGGTTTGCACGCTTTCGCGCGGCAACGACGGCGAAATCACATTTCGCGATTGGCATCCGGTTGGCGCGATTGAATATGGCTACGTGGCGCCTGACCCGCTCAATCCCGACATCATTTATGGAGCAGGGCGCAACGAAGTTTCAAAGTATCACTGGAGCACTGGTCAGGTGCAGAACGTCTCGCCGATCCCACTGCGCGATCCGAAATTCCGCACGGACCGTTCGCAGCCGATCATGTTCTCGCCGATTGATCCCCATGTGCTCTACACCACAGCGAATTTTCTATTCAAATCCACGGATGGAGGCAACCACTGGGAAACCATCAGCCCCGATCTCGCACGGGAGCATCCCGGAATTCCGCCCAGCGTCGAAGCGATGGCGTCAGCCGATCCAAAAAACGCCGCCAAAGCCGAGAAACAGCGAGGCGTGATCTACGCGCTCGCTCCGTCGTTTCGCACCGAGGACGTTCTCTGGGCCGGCACGGACGATGGCTACATCTGGAATACGCGCGATGGCGGGAAAAACTGGAACAACATCACGCCGCCGGACCTGACGCCATGGGGCAAAGTGACGCAGATTTCCGCGTCGCATTTCGATGATGAGTCCGCTTACGCTTCTGTCAGTCGCTTCCGCATCGACGACCTCAAACCTTACATTTATCGCACGCACGACAGCGGTAAGACCTGGCAACTGATCACCGTCGGCTTGCCTGACAACGCTCCCGTCGATACTGTGCGCGAAGATCCGGTACGCAAAGGACTGCTATTCGCCGGAACCGAGACGACGTGTGGGTTTCATTCGACGACGGCGACCACTGGCAATCGCTGCAGCTTAATCTTCCGCACACCTCGATGCGCGACCTGTGGATTTACGAGGACGACCTGATCCTCGCCACGCACGGCCGCTCGTTCTGGATTCTCGACGACATTTCGCCGCTGCGCCAAATCAAAGCTGGCACCGCCGATACCAGTAACCTGCTGTTCAAGCCAGCGCCTGCGTATCGCGTCCGCCGCTCAACCTACACCGATACACCGCTGCCACCCGACGAGCCCGCCGGAGAAAACCCTCCCAATGGCGCGATTATCGACTACTACCTCTCACGAGCTTCGTCCGGTGCGGTCACGCTTGAAATTTTCGACTCGCAAGGCAAACTGGTTCGCAAATTTTCGAGCACGGACAAACCAGACCAAACCGAAGAAGAAATCGCGAAGCAACTGATTCCTCTCTACTGGATTCGGCCGCAGAAGATTCTCTCCGCCGATGCCGGAATGCACCGTTGGGTCTGGGATTTGCATTATCCCGCGCCGGTCGCGTTGCGTCATGAATACCCGATTTCCGCCGTCCCGCACGATACGCCACGACATCCACTGGGTCCGCGGGCACTCCCTGGAACTATTCCGTTCGTCTCACCGTCCCCGGAGCGCAAATTGCCACGGCGAGCGGAAGCACTGAACGTATGATTTTCAAACGCGATGGAACCGCACCACTCACCGTGCGAATGGATCCACGCGTGAAAACGCCGCCAGAAGGCCTTCGCGCGCTATTCGCAATGCAAACAACCCTCGCCGATCGGATGACTCGCAGCTCCGAAGCAGTCAGCCAAGCGCGCTCAATCCACGAGCAGCTCGAAAAGCTGGCTCCTCGCGCGAACGCATCCACGAAAGAAGCCATCGAAGCCCTCGACAAAAAGCTCAACGCGCTTCTCGAAGGCGCGCCTGCACCCATAGCGCAAAAGCCGCCCGCACCCGCCGCGGCGCCCGTGCCACCGGTTCCGGCTGAATCGACGCTCACTCAGGTGGCCACCAACATCGCTGCGCTCTACGCTGAAATCGACCGAGCTGACATTGCTCCGACTGCGGCGCAAGATCAGGCGCTCGTCACGGTCGAGAAAGATTTCACCGCGACAATGAAACGCTGGGATGCGCTTCGGACATCCGAAATTCCGTCGCTGAATCGCCAGCTCAAGAGTGCAGGCCTTTCTGAGCTGACCGCGGATTCAAACATCAAAATGGAAGAGGAATTGGGCGCTGACGAAGAATAGTGCGGCGCAACCGCAAAGATTTTGGAAATAGAACCTTAGCTGAATGGCACGGGAGCAGCGGCCGCCCCGGGGCGATCAACGTACTTCACAAGCAGAACTTCGTTCCCTTTTTCGTTGTAGATCAGTTCGTCTACCAGTTTCTGCGCCAATAGCACGCCATAACCGCCCGGCCGAAGTCCTTTGGCCTCACGTTGGACCACATGGCGAATCGGATCTTCATCGGGGTTGGCAATCGCCAGCGTGACCAATTTCGTCGAGCGAAAATCCTTCGCCGGGATCTTTCACCCGGCACATCACCATATGCTTCGCGCGAACGTAGGAAATTTCCACGTACTGATTCGGCTGAAACTTCCCGCCATATTCCATCGCATTCAACAGCATCTCGCGAAAGGCCGTACCCACCGCGTTGCTTTCCGTTTCGGGCAGATCCCCGATTTCGTGCAGGAATTGCACCAGCCGTTCGGCGGTTCCCAGGTCGCATCGGGCCGCCAACCGAATCCATTCCGGAGTCGCGGAACGAATTCGATTCCATCATCCCAAGAGGGACTGTCAATCGCGTGCTGAATCATGTCGGACAAAGAGTCGAGCGAAAACGGCTTTGAAAAATAGCTGAACGCGCGTTCCCTCATCGAATCGATCACGTACGACGGTGCGCTCTCATCCGTCAAAATGATCAGCCGCGTATGAGGCCGCACGCGCCGAATTTTACGCAGGAGGTCTATATCATCCCGCCCTGACGTCTTGTCGCTGGTGATAATCAGATCGAAATGCGAGGCCTCGGCGAGAGTTAAAGCCGCGGCATTATTGGGCGCATGACGCACCTTCCAGGCAACCGGATCGAGAACTGTTTGCAACATGGCGTGGATTTCCGGATCCACGTCAATCACCAGAGCAGTCCTTGTAGCTGAGGGACGACTTGCGAGAGAAGGAGGGGCGCTCATCATTTCCGCCTGAAGTGCCGAATCGTCTGGTCCGATGAGTTGCGCGCCAAGTATACCTGAAATTCGAAGTCGCTATCGGAGACGACCTGCTCTTCCGGCTTTGCACCGACCGCCACTCGCTCGGCGCCCCCTGGGCGATTCTCCCAATGATTTTGAATTGTTCCAATTCGTTCTTCCGATTTGACTCTCCGAATTTCCGCCTTACACTGCCTCGCATTGCACGATCCATTTTCGAGTTTCAAAAAGGTGACCCATGAAAAAACTCTTCCTTCTTTCCTTCGCGGCCGTGATTTTGTTTCCTACTATCGCCACCGCCCAATCTTCCACCAAATCCGGCGATTCAAAGATGTCCTCAAAAACCACCACTATCTCAGGCAAGGTGAGCGACGACGCGGCCACCATCACCGACGACAAAGACGTTCACTGGACCGTCGCCAACCCTGTGGTGCTCGAGCCCTTTGCCGGCCAGGCAGCCACCGTAAAGGGCCACCCGTACAAAGGTGAAAACAAGATTCAGGTTACTTCCGCGGTCGGCGATCCTTCCCAATGCCACGGTCGTGGGCAATAGGGACACCTCGGCGTTCCGCCGTTGAGCTTGATTGAATTATCTGCAGGCCGCTTTCTTACCTTACCTTGCAACCGCAGGTGGCCGGGAGCATACGCGGGTTCGTGATGCCGAGTTTTGGTCTGGCAGGCCTTAACTCGGGCAGCCTACGAGCTTCCATGCTGCTCTCGGCCGCCCGCCCCATAGCCATCCTCGCTGATCTCGAAAAGCAACTTCCTCATCGCGCGAAAACTCCTATACTAAAAGCAGCCCAGATCAGGAATCGGACAGAGTGCGCCACTCCTCCCAGTCTCCCGAAATAGTTGCCGCGTCTCGTCCCCAGAGCTGCGCTCGTATTTTCTGTATTCCTGTTCCTTCTTTCTCCCCTTCCGCGCAGATTCCCCTCCAAAAGCGACGCCGTCCGGACCAATCCTCCTCTGCCATTTCCACCGAGCCGCCTTCCGTTCCTGTCGAACAGATCATCCAGCACTTTGCCGAACGCGAAGCGGAGTTCAAGCGCGAACGCGACAATTACACCTACACGCAAAGCTTCGTCGTACAAACGATCGACTCAAGCGGCCAGCCCGACGGCGAATACCGCATGACCAGCGACATTGTCTTCAGCACCACTGGCAAGCGATACGACAAGGTCACCTATGCGCCTCCCTCCACGCTTCAGCGCGTCTCACTGTCCGAACAAGACTTCGCGGATCTGCAAAACGTGCAGCCATTCGTTCTCACGACCGAATGAACTACCCAAATACGACATCACCTACGTCGGCCGCCAGCGGGTTGACGAGCTTGACCACTTACGTCTTCGAAGTGAAGCCGAAGAAAATCGAAAAGAATCAGCGCTATTTTCAGGGACGCATCTGGGTGGACGACAAGGATCTAGAAATCGTAAAGACTTACGGGAAAGCCGTTCCCGATATTCAGAAACGTGACAACGAGAATTTCTTTCCGCGCTTTGAAACGTACCGCGAAAATATCGAAGGCCACTACTGGTTTCCTACCTACACGCATGCCGATGACGTTCTGCATTTCAGCTCGGGTGATATCCGCATTCGCATGACGGTCCGCTACAAGGATTACAAACGCTTCCGCGTGACAAGCCGCATCCTGCTACCGGGCGAAGCGGAAGAAGAAGAAAAACACTAGCGCGAGGCCCCCGGATTAGAGCGCGCCGCCTGGCTCACCAAATATCCCCGTTTGACTGCTGCTTCGCTTCGGATATACGCTCCCGCAAGCGAATATCCGATCTGGTCGCCCACTCTCTGCAACGAGGAGATTACGGATGGAAAAACACATCATGCGTCTGAGCTATGTACTGTGTTTGTTAAGCGCGGCGCTGGCTCTTATCACGCGCGTCCTTTCCGCGTTTAACGCCCCTTCTGTGATATTTCCCGGCAGCGGCATGAGCGCGGTCAGCTATCATTCGTTCATGGACGGAGTGATTCTGTTCTTCATGACGAGCGTGACCACAGCCGCCTACGTGTGGGTTAAGAAGCAATTCGAATAGCGGGATCGGAATGGATCTGCCGTTGCACTCTACACCGTGACGACAATCTTGCCGATCTGTTCGTTGGATTCCATGTAGCGATGTGCTTCCACGATCTGCGCAAAAGGAAAGGTGCGATCGATCCTCGGCTTGAAGTCGCCTTTTTCCACGTGATCGAATACATATTTCTCCGCCTTTGCCTTCAATTCGGATCGGCGAACACTTCGCGCAGAGTGTATCCGCGAACTGAAAGCGCTTTCGCCAGCGCGGTAAAGAGCGGGAAAGGCGTTGGCTCAGGCGCAAGCGCTCCGTATTCGTAGATTGTTCCTCCTCGCGCCGCGACTTGTGCCAAACGCTCGAGCCCCTTGCCACCGATCGGATCAAAGATTACGCGCGCCCCTTTGCCCCCGGTGATCTGGTTTATCCGCGCAACAAAATCTTCCTCTTCGGTCGCGATCACGTGTTTCGCGCCAACCTCGACCAGCGTTTTCTTCTTCTTGGAAGTTCGAGTTGTCGCGATGCTCGTGGCCCCCTCCACATTTGCTATCTCGATCGCGGCAATTCCCACGCTGCTGCTGGCCGCTGTGATCACGACGAAGTCACCTTTTGTGATACGCGCATATTCGATCAGCGCCCCGTAAGCCGTCAGATACTGCATCCAGATTGACGTTCCCTGTTCCGGCGTCAATTTCTCTGGATAAACCGCCAGCGCGCTCACTGGCACAATCGCAACCTCTCCATAAACGCCATAATGAGTCATCAGGAACGCTGGAACCGTGCTCACCTTCTTTCCGATCCAGCTCTTGTCCACGTCGGGCCCAACTGCCTCCACCGTACCGGCTGCCTCATAACCCAGCTTCGATGGCGGAATCGGAGTCTCCAGATATTGCCCTCGTCGAAACATGACCTCTGCGCGATTCAGCCCGATCGCTTTCACGCGCAGACGCACCTCGCCTTTCCCCGGTTCAGCAATTGGAAGCTCCTCAATCTTCAATACCTCCGGCCCGCCCACTGCGTGAAACCGAACAATCTTCGCGGTTTGATTCGCCATATTGATCACCTCGGCGATTTTGATCCCATGAAAGGCGGGGAGGATTCAACGATTTTACCCGCGTCGTTCCGCATTGAGCCCTTGGGGTTTTGCATGCGGATTGAGAGGGAGACGTCATGACGGCGACGGTGCTATTCTCGACAAACCATTGGCTGCGCGAGGACGCGGGGAATGAAAGGTAGTGAACCGGAAGAACTTGAAGTTTTCCAGTTTATCGTCGACAACATTGAAAGCGTCCCTCACCTTGAGGCCTTACTACTTCTGTGGAATAGCCGGCCAACCAGATGGACGATCGAGCAACTGGCCACTCGATTGTATGTGGACCTCAACACCGCCAGGAAACTTCTCGTGGATTTGAGCCAGGGGAAAGATATCGCCGCGGTTTCTCGGTTGCCGGATCAATATTTTTACGAAAGTCGATCGGAAGAGAGAGACCGGCTCGTCGGATCGGTCGATGCGATCTACCGCAAACAGGTCGTTCGAGTCTCGACGCTGATTCACTCGAAGGCCTCCTCCGCGGTGCGTGATTTTGCGCGCGCCTTCCGGTTTACAAAGGAACGGGAGTGATATGCTGCATCCGTTTATGTTCTTGGCGCGCTGATGAGTCTGTTGTGTGCGCTCTTGCTACTTCGCGGATACAACCGCGGAAAGAGAAAGCTGTTGCTCTGGGGAGGTTTGTGTTTTGCCGGCTTGACGATCTCCAACCTCCTCGTTTTTGTCGATTTGGTGGTCTTTCCGGCAGTGGATCTCTTTCCCTATCGCCTTGCCACCTCTGCGATTTCGATGGGCTTGCTTTTGTACGGCCTCATCTGGGAAAGCCAATGACCATTTTGGAAGCGTTCCTGCTAGGCACGATTGTGACGGCCTCGGTCATCGCCAGTGTCTATTTCCTTAAGTTTTGGAGAAGCACGAAAGATTTCCTTTTTCTCGCTTTCGCAGCGTTCTTTCTTATCGAGGCGATGGACCGTATTGCCTTGCTGTTTTTCGCCAGGCCGAATGAAGGTAGCCCTTGGATCTACATCGTTCGTCTATTCGCTCTTCTGCTGCTCTTGGCTGCAATCCTGAAAAAAAACTATGGCCAATCCTGATGTCTCAACTGGAATAGTCGGCCAGCTGGAGCGATCTGCGCACTCCATGGTCGCGTCGTAGTGCATTCAGCATGGGTCCTTTGCTGATGAATTTTGATCTACGGTTCCGCGATTAGAAATTTTTGTAAACTGCTGAAAACAAAGCGTGAGGCTAATTCTAATCTACTGTAAAAGGGCATCCTGGGAATCTGCTAAACTCTCCTTCACTCGATGTCAACGCGCGGAAAACTCATCGTCCTCGAAGGAATTGACGGCTCCGGAAAAAGGACGCAGCTCGAAATGCTCGCTAGCTCCCTTTCCGAGCGCAGCGTCCCGCTCAGCCAGATCAGCTTCCCTCGCTACGACGGATTCTTCGGCAAGCTCGTCGCCCGCTTCCTGAATGGCGATTTCGGGCCGCTCGACGCCGTGGATGCGCATTTCTCCGCGCTGCTCTACGCCGGCGATCGCTACGAAGCAAAACCCGAGATTGAATCCGAACTTACTGCCGGGCGCACGGTGCTCGCCGACCGCTACATCGGCTCAAATCTCGCGCACCAGGGCGCTCGCGTTCGGCGCGAGGATCGTGGCGAATTTATTCAATGGCTCGAGAAGCTGGAATATGACATCTACGCGCTGCCCGCAGAAGACCTTGTGATTTACCTGCGCGTTCCGGTGGCGGAAGCGCATCGCCTGGTGGGCCAGAAAGGTGTGCGCGACTACACGAAGCTTCGACGCGATATCCTCGAATCGGACATCGCCCATCTCGAGGCCGCCGCGGAAGTCTACGATCAACTTGCGGAACAGCCCAATTGGGTGAAGATTGAATGCTTCGATGCGAACGCCGGCGCGCTTCGCTCTCCTGACGCGATCCACGCCGAAATTCTCAGCGCGATCGAAACCCGCTTCCTGAAGCCGCAAAGAGCGACGCGATGAATGCTTCTTACATGGCGGTGAAATCGTAGATGGGATTTAACGACTTTCTCGGCAACGAACGAATCGTCAGCGCTCTGCGCGGAATGCTGAACCGCGAACGCGTCCCGAGTGCCCTGCTCTTCACAGGCCCGCGCGGAATCGGCAAGTACACGCTTGCTCGAATGTTCGCGCAAGCCGCAAACTGCGAGCGCCTGATGGACGACTTCTGCGGCGTGTGCGATTCTTGCCGCCGCATGGCAGCGCTCGCTGATCCGGCGCCGCTGATTCAAGCTGGCCTCGCCGAACGCGGAGAAAGTGCTGACGCTGCTGCCGTCGAGCGTATGCCGCTAATTATCGAGCCGAATCCGGATGTCTGGCTGATTGTGCCCGATCCCGTACGCCGGCTCACTCCGGTGGCGCGTCCGATGATCCGCATTGGCCAGCTGCGCGCCGTGCAACGGGCAGCTTATTTCAAGCCGCAGGGACGTCGCCGGGTTTTTATCCTCGATGGCGCGGATACGATGCGCTGGACGGATGCGGATGTGTTTCTAAAAATCCTCGAAGAGCCGCCCGAGAGCGCGACGCTTATCCTCCTCGCACCGTCTCCCGATTCCCTTCTGCAGACAATTCGCTCACGCTGCCTGCAATTCCATTTCGCGCCGGTGCCCGCGGAAACCGTTCAATCGTTCCTGAAAGAGCGCACTGGCGCAAAACCGGGCGAACGCAAGCTGGCCGCCCAGCTTTCGGATGGTAGTCCGGGAATCGCACTTGAACTCGACCTCCAGGAATCAGCGCGCCTTCGCAAGAGCGTATTGAGCCTGCTTTCCGAAGCAGTGGATGCAGGAAACTACAGCGAAATCTTCGCAAGCACGGCGCAGCTCGCCAAGCAGGAGAAGGAATCGTTTGAAAATATTCTGGCGCTGTTCTATAGTTTGCTTACCGATCTACTCGAATATTCGCAAGGCCCCAAGAGCAGTCTCCCTCGAAATCCGGATTTGCAACCGGAATTGGAGACCCTTCAGTAAAAAGATCAATCTGGACTGGGTCGTGCGGGCTACCGAAGGCCTCGACAGCCTCGAAAGTCGTCTCAAGCGGAACGTCGGCAGGCAGTTAGGCCTGGACGCTCTACGTCGCTTCGCTTACCGCACGCTAACATCATTTCCGCCAATTTAAATTTTTAGGTTTTGCCAACTTTATTTGCAACCGATTGAGCGCTCGCATAGTCATAACAGGTAGCACATACCCAGAAGGAGTTTTATGGTGAACCGCAAGCTTTTCCGTCCTACATTGACAGACGTGAAGGAACAGCAATTCGCGCCGCGACCGGTTCCGGCCGCGCCTCAGCAACCACAACCGAGAAAAAAACCAGCCCCGCCGGAGCAGACGCACGCGGAAAACTTCTATTACGTCAAACAGATGCAGTCTCACTCGCCGGTCGCCGTGGTTCTCACCGATGGCGAAGTGCTCCATGGCACCGTCGAATGGTATGACCGGGATTGCATCAAACTCACTCGTAACGGCAGCCCAAACCTTCTCGTCTATAAGCACAGCATCAAGTATTTGTTTAAGGACGGCGAAGAGGCAGCGCACGGCGGATCGAACGGCCAGAACGGGCACGGCGAATAGACCAACAAAAAGACGAACAATAGGATTTCGCGCCTATGAGTTTTCATCGCAAGGCGGGTGTGTCCGCAATCAGCGTCGGCGTGGCTTCGCGTGTCTCGGCTTTCGGTTGGTTTGAAACGGCCCAACGAAAAAAGTCATCAGCGCTTTTCCGACCAGGCGGCCGCCTTCGTCGCGAACGTCGCAGTCAACCACTGAGATGTGGCGTCCCAACCGCACCACTTCCGCTTCGGCTGTTACTGTTCCGCCTTCGACGGCTTCGAGGTAATTAATTTTCATCTCGATTGTCGCAACGCGCGTCCCCCGCGGACATGCCATGTACGTGGCGAGCCCGCCCGCGGTATCCGCCAGCGCAGCAAGAATCCCGCCGTGCACCACTCCGTGAACCTGCAAGTGCCGCTCGTCCACCCGCATGCTCATCTTCACGCGGCCATGCCCTGCATCCGCGAGCACGAATCCAAACTGAGTCGCAGTATTGGTCTGGCTCAAGCGTGCGCGAAGTTCGTTCGTTGCCATTTCAATCGCTTTGGCTGATGGTTTCATATCAGTAGGCCGTCAAACCTCCATCGAGCGGCAACGCCGCGCCTGTGACCCACCCAGATTCATCCGACGCGAGATACAGAGCCATTTGCGCCACATCGTCAGGAAGACCCAGCCGCCCGAGCGGAATTCCCTCGGTACGCCGTCTCCGCTCCGCCTCCGGATCAGGCGCCTCTCGAATTGACTTTAGCCCCAACTCAGTTTCGACGAGCGAAGGGCAGATGCAGTTGACGCGAATCTTTTCATGCGCGTGATCAAGCGCCATCGCTTTCGTAAGTCCTGTGACGCCGGCTTTCGCAGCACAGTAAGCAGCGCGCTGCGTTCTGGCGACAATGCCGAGAATAGACCCGATATTCACGATCGCGCCGCCACCCGCTGCGCGGAGATGCGGCAAAGCCGCGCGCGACACCTTAAATGTGCCCGTCAGGTTCGTTGCGACGACGTTGTCCCAATCCTCGTCCGACGTTCCTTCAGCCGCTGCCACGACAACAGCGCCTGCGTTGTTGACCACAATGTGCAGGGCGCCAAAATGTTTCACCGCAGACGCCAGCGCAGATTCCACTGATTTGCGATCCACCACATCGCAGGTGAGCGCCACTGCCTTGCCTCCGCCGGCTTCAATCTCGCGAACCGCCGCTTCCAGCGGACCTTTTCTGCGTGCGGCGATCGCGACGGCCGCACCCTCGCGAGCGAAAAGGAGGGCGCAGGCTCGGCCGATTCCTGTCCCTCCGCCCGTAATAAAAGCTACCTTGCCCGAAAGTCGCTGCACCGTCGGAACGCCTCGCTCGTCTAATCAGGAGCAGGAAGGCTAGCATTCGGCGTCGTGCTGGCGCAAGCAAGCGCACTCGATTCAATTTGATTGCGGACATCCAGCTAGGCAGCGGTTGCCGGGTTCGAAAACGGCGTCTATCATCGAGGGCCCATGAAAATCGGGATCACGTGTTATCCAACGTATGGCGGCTCGGGCGTGGTGGCCACCGAACTCGGAATCGAACTCGCCGCTCGCGGCCACGAGATTCATTTCATCAGTTACGCGATGCCGATCCGCCTGAGCACCCCGCATGAGAATATTTATTTCCATGAAGTGGAAGTCACCTCTTACCCGCTCTTCGACCACCCGCCATACACCCTGGCACTTTCCACGAAAATGTACGAAGTAGCCGAATCCGCATCGCTCGATTTGCTGCACGTGCATTACGCGATTCCCCATTCGGTGAGCGCATTGCTTGCCAGGATGATGGCGGCGCCGCGCAAGCTGCCGTTCATAACTACATTGCATGGAACCGATATCACACTCGTAGGACACGACCGCAGCTACTTGCCGATTACCAGATTCTCAATCGAGCAGAGCGACGGCGTTACTGCGATTTCGAATTACCTGCGCGATCTAACCGTGAAAGACTTCGAAATCAAGCGGCCGATTGAGGTGGTTCCGAATTTTGTAAACTGCGACCTCTACAAGCGCTGTGACGATGTAGCCGTGCGAGCCCGCTGGGCGCCCAATGGCGAGCCAATCCTGATGCACCTCTCGAACTTCCGCCCTGTGAAACGCGTTACGGACGTGGTGGAAATATTCGCGCTCGTGCGCGAGAAAATCCCCGCCAAGCTCGTGTTGATGGGCGATGGCCCGGATCGCGGCGCGGCAGAATTTATCGTCCGAAAGAAGCGGCTCACCAAGGACGTCTTTTTCCTCGGCAAGCAGGATGTGGTCCAGGAAAAGCTCGGAATCGCCGACCTTTTTCTCCTCCCCAGCGATTCGGAATCGTTTGGCCTCGCCGCGCTCGAGGCGATGGCTTGCGAAGTTCCCGTAATCGCGTCGGACGTCGGCGGATTGCCCGAAGTCGTAACGAATGGCGTTGATGGCTATCTGATTGAGCCGCGCGACGTGGCAGCCGGAGCGAAATATGCGCTGCAGATCTTGACCCTGCCCGATCGCGGTCGCGCCATGGGCCAGCAAGCCCGCATCAATGCTCGCAGAAAATACTGCTCGAACGACGTGATTCCCCAATACGAGGCTTATTACCAAAAGGTGCTGAACGCCTCAGGCGCAGCCGCACGGGCTTAATTTGGTGTTGCGGGATTCTACCGCTCCAGGATTGGAATCGGTTTGAACGAAGCGATGATACCGGCAATGTCGTTCTGCGTGATCTTGTCGCTTGCGTTCGGCGTGACGACGAAGATAAAGCGGAACTGCTCATTGCGGTCGCTGAAAACGCGCAGAGCGACCGGGCCTTTGGTGGGATCGCCAAACTGGAAGCCTCGATTCGGTCCCCACGTGAACGACGACAGCCCGCCCCGCGCATCGATCCCGAACCCGAGCTTCCAAATCAGCAGCTCATTCATGCGCAGCGCGTCACGACTGATCATGATCGGCGACAACTGCGACGGCGCTGCGCCGTATACGGCTTCATACAACCCATAGTTCGATTCAATCGGGTGATCGGCGAATAAATTCACAAATTTCTGATATTGCAACGGGCTAGCCGATTTCATCTGGCGCAGAGAATCGAGCAGCGTCTCCGGGTCGTAGAAGAAAATTGCCTGACCGGATTCGAAGCGAATCACCTGCCCCGTTAGCGAAGGAGTCTGCGTGACCTTGCCTGTCCAGGGAGCTGTGAATTCGTAATTGAAAGCTTTGACCAGGTTTCCTTTGGCGAGCGGCGCTGGTGCGGCAGCGAGCGGCTGCGGAACGTCCGCGAGCCACGGATTTTCTTTCGCCCAGTGATGCCCCTCGTACCAGCCAAGGGTCTGCAGGCCATACGCAGCGCAATAGATCGCCACGCCAATCACGATGATGGCGAGCACTATGGCCGAAGACGCACTACTTTTTTCTGTGTCGTCGTTCATTTTATAAAGGGCCCCGGAATTTTCGCCGACCGGCTGAATGACTGACCCGGCAGATGCAGCGCATTCTACGCTGTTACGATGCCGGGAGGCGACAAAATCGATGCTCCGCCGCTGGCAGTTTTTGGATTCGCGGTGGACGGCGCACGCGGAAGCTCATACAATAGCTCGAGAGCCAGATCGAACGCCCGGGTGCCATGCGCCCGGGCGTTTTTTATTTGGGAGGCAAAATGCCCGACGCGTCGCACTATCGCACGGAGGAAGAAATCGAGGATGTGGTCCACCGATTCGAAAGCTGCTCGTACACGCCTGAGGAATTCGTTCACGCTCGGCACCTGACGGTGGCGGTGTGGTGCTTCGCGACAATGGAATCCGAAGCGGCGCGGGAAAAGATGCGTGCCGGTCTGCGGCGATTTATCGCGCACCACGGCAAGAACGCCTACCACGTGACGATCACGGAATTCTGGCTCGAAAGAGTCGGAAAACTGGTGGCTGAGTCGTGTGAGGAGGAGGAGGGCCTGGTCCCGCTGGTTAATTCAGTGGTAGAGCGCTGTAACGATAAGAATCTAATCTACGAATTCTACTCGCGCGAACGAATCGCCTCTGCGGAGGCTAAAGCGAAGCGAATCGAGCCGGACATTAAATCGCCGAATTAATTTGCGCTCGGCTATCTAACCGAGAACGTGTTCCGTCGTTACCAGCTCTGGAATCTCGATGTGAATTTGTGTCCCCTGGCCTTCTTCGCTGCGAATATCCATCTTGAATTGATCGCCATACAATAAACGCAACCGCTCGTGCACGTTGCTGATGCCGATTCCGCCGCCATACACCTCAACAAGCCGCTCAGGTGAAATGCCAACGCCGTTGTCCTCGATTTCAATGTAGAGCCGGCCGTCATTACGCCGCGTGCGAATATGGATCTGGCCGCCTTCGAGGCGCGGATCGAGTCCATGCTTCAGTGAATTTTCGATCATAGGCTGCAGCAGCATGCTGGGAACGAAGGAATCGAGTGCTTCCGGCTCGATTTCCTTGAAAATTTGCAGCTTATCGCGGCCAAAGCGGATCACTTCGATATCGAGATAATCGTCGATGAACTCGAGTTCCTCGCGCAATGGCACGAAAGTCTCGTGCTTGCGCAGCAGGCGTCGCAGAATATTGGAGAGCTTCAGCACCACGCCGCGCGCCATGTCCGGATCAAAGCGAATCAGCGACGAGACGGTATTTAGCGTGTTGAACAAGAAGTGCGGATTGATCTGGCTCGAAAGCGCGTCCATGCGCGCCTTCAAAAGCAGCTGCTGATTCTGCTCGAGATTCATCTCGATGCGCGTGTTGTTCCAGATCTTGATGGCCATTGCGACGCTCATCACGGAGGACAACACGATGAGCAGCAGGTAACCCCAATTGCTCGGGTGGAAAGCGAAGAGCCAGTTCTCCGGAACCACGGATGCAAGTTCGACCTGCGCGACTTCGAGTCCGGCACACGCAAACAGCGGAAGCATCGCCCAATTTCTTTTTCCAAATCGGAGCAGTTTCCACAGCCATTCTGGGATGCTCAGAAACAGAAACGGCCCGAAATGCCAGATGTCTTCTTTTTCCGGCATCACTTCGCGAATCATTCCAGCAAGGAGGCCCACGCTCGCAGCCATCGGACTCGAAAGCCATTCGTGATTACCGAACGCCGGGAGGCTGATCAGCGAACCTCCGAGGAGCCCGACGATTCGTCCACCGATAAGGCCCATGAGGAAGGAGCCCTCGAGCGTCAGATCGAAGAATCGGTAGCCGACGAGACGAAGCAAGACTCCGATGGCAAGCGGAGGCGTCAAAAATAAAAGAAGCATCACTTTCTGGTCGGAATCGCGATTTTCGGTGAAGACCAGCCGCCGAAAGGACCGGAATCGCACGAGCAGCGCAGCGAGAGCCGCCGCCCAACACACCTTCAGAATCAGAATAAAGAGAAGGTCTCGGCCGCCACTCAGTGCTTCCATTTCGTTTGTTCGCCGCGAACGGGGTTCTGCGATTACGTTAGCCAAAGCCGCTGGCGAAGTAAAGAGATGTGCGACGCAAGGTTCGATTCGATGCGTGCGGCGCGGCTCTTTCGCCAAGCCTGCTATAATCGGCGTTTGCGATGAAGCACAAAAAACAATCCGGCAAAGGATCGGGAAAAGCGCGCGTTGTCGCCCAAGCAGCTCTGCCGACCAGATTCGGCCGATTTCGAATTTTTGGCATCGAGGGTTCGAAGAAAGGCGAAGAAGCAATCGCTATTCAGCACGGCACTTTGCAATCTACCCAGTCGCGCAACGGAAAAGCGCCGCTCGTGCGCTTGCACTCGCAGTGCCTCACAGGAGACGTGTTCACATCAGAGCGTTGCGATTGCCGCGCGCAACTCGAGTTTTCGCTGCGAAAAATTGCAGCCGAGCCGGCCGGAGTGCTGCTCTACATGCCTCAGGAGGGCCGTGGAATCGGCCTCATCAATAAGCTGAAGGCCTACGAACTGCAGGATGCCGGGCTCGACACCGTGGAAGCGAATCGCCGCCTGGGATTTGCGGACGACGCGCGCGACTACGCCTTTGCAGCCGAAGCCCTGAAGGCGCTCGGCTTGCGTCGATGTCCGCTTACTCGTCGAATAATCCCGACAAGGTGGCGCAGCTCGAGCGATCGGGCATTCGGATCGTCAAGCGGGTTCCCTGCCGCCCACGAACCAGCAAACATTCCCGCGCCTACCTTCGCACCAAGAAAGACAAGCTAGGTCACCTGCTCGCCTCTCTTTAATTCCCTGGATTTGGCTTGACAAAAATCTGCTCGCGCGCAACAGTAAACCATATGGTTTACTATCACTCTTCGGGGCTCGATAACACCTTCGCCGCGCTTTCCGACGCGACGCGCCGCGGCATCCTCGCACGCCTCGCACAAGGGGAAACCTCTATCAGCGATCTCGCCGCGCCGTATGAAATGTCGCTTCCCGCCGTTTCAAAACACCTGCGCGTGCTCGAACGCGCCAAGCTCGTCGAGCGACGAAAAGACGGCCGGGTCTATCGCTGCAAATTAGTCGCCGAGCCTATGAAAGGCGCGGCGGCATGGATTGAGAAATACCGGCAATTCTGGGAACGGCAATTCGACTCGTTAGCTCAATATCTCGAAGGCTCACGAGAAGAGGAGAACGCAAAATGGCAACCCCAGGCATCTCATCGGAAACCCGGCTCGAAATCCGGCGCACCTTCAAGGCGCCGCGCGAAAAAGTCTTCGCGGCGTGGACCAAGCGCGAAGAACTAGAGAAGTGGATGTGCAGGGACATTCCCGAGCACAATCCGAAATATACCGAGCTCGATGTGCGCCCAGGCGGGCGCTATGTAATCGAAATTCCCGTGCCCAAGGAAGGCTTCACCTATCGCGGATACGGAACGTTTCGCGAAGTGAAGCCACCGGAAAAGCTGGTATTCACCTGGGCCTGGGAGCAGATTCCTCCACCGAAAAAGAAGCCCGAAGATATGGAGGACACCGAATCGCTCGTAACAGTTCAGCTGATCGCCCGCGGCAACTCGACGGAAATGATCTTCACGCACGAAAATTTCACCACAGCCGAAGTCCGCGACAGCCACCAAAAGGGCTGGGATGGCTGCTTCGACATTCTGGACAAGGTGTTGGCGGCTTAGAGGCAAGCCGTGTGCAAGAGGCCGTTTTGAATCTGGTGGGCGGCCGCGGCTAACCGCCGCCGACAAGATGAACGATCTCGAAGCGGTCATCAGCCTGAACCGCGGTCTCCTGCCACTTCGCGCGCGGCAGAATATCGAGGTTGCGCTCGATAGCCACGCGTTCAGCAATCATTTCCAGATGCCGAAGCAGCGCCTCAACGCTGAGGCCGTCAGGAATTTCGCGAAGCTCGCCGTTGATGGTAATTTTCATGGAAGTCGAGCAGCCTGCAACCTAATTCGCGGGTTTCTGATCGGTTGGCTGGCCTGAAGTATTCTTCGTCCGCGAGCGCATCGCAAACCGCAGTTCGTCATTCCCGCCGGGCGTCGCCGCGCGAATCACCAGCGTCAGGTCGCCCTTCCCCAGCGGCGGCAGCGAAAAACGCAACCGCGCTCGCCCTTGACTATCCGTGGTTTCGGAAAAACGCCGCTCCTCGATCGCACCGTCAATAAACGCTTCCACTTCAACTCCAGCCTGCGGCCCACGGTCCGCCCGTCGCACAAGCTCAACGTCCAGAAATATGTGTCCTCCGGTGAGCCACGACCCCGGGTTCATCAGCTGCATCTGAATCCCGCCAGGTCGACCATCCTGCGTCGCAGCCGCGGCCACCTGCGGCTCGAGCGATCCTGAGCGCAGGTCCTCAATCACAGAACGGTGCTGCTCCTCCACCCGATCCCGCAGCCCCTCGTGATTGAATTCGTCAGATTCAACAAAATGCCGATAATTCGAAGAGCGCCGATGTAGCACACGCCCATTCTGGTACACCACAGTATCAATCACTGGGTGCGCTGGCCCGCGATCTTCAGTCTGAACGTGAAACACCTGGCTGCCGATTTGTACGTCGGTATTGAATCCGGAGCTCATGCGAAAACCGGCCCCGGACACACAGCGCGTGCCTGAAAACGCGGTGAATTGAAGAACTGGGAGTTCATTTGACCGTGCGCTCTCGGGTCGTTATTATACCAGTGCAAACAACATGAACAGCAATTACCTCGACAACTATGGTTCATTGTTGCTGATGTTTATACTCGCCGCCGGATTGTCCGGCGCCTTGATCGTGGTGTCCGCGCTCATTGGAAAGCACAAGCGTACCAGGGAAAAAGACCAACCATATGAATGCGGGATTCGCCCAACGGGCGACGCTCGCGAACCGATCTCCGTGCAGTTCTATATGGTTGCGCTGCTTTTTATCCTGTTTGACATCGAGGCTATCTTTCTCTATCCGTGGGCTTTGGTGTACCACGATCTGAAGCTCTTCGGCTTTGTCGAGATGCTTGTCTACATTATAATCCTGCTCGCAGGATACATCTTCCTCTGGAAGAAGGGCGCGCTCGACTGGAATCGCTGACGCCCATCGGGATCCAACCGTGGAATCAAAGGCAGCTGACAAAACGCTCGTCGTCCATCAACTGAAAGCCTGGGACGCGCAAGCCGTCACCGAGGTGATCGAGTTTCGGGGCGAAACGACGGTCGTGGTACCCGCGAACATCTTCTGCGCACTGCCGCTTATCTCGCGTCGGAGCCTTCGCTTCATTTTTCCTTTCTCTCGGACATCACCACGGTTGACCGCTTCCCGCTCGAGCCTCGCTTCGAGGTGAATTACCACCTGCTTTCGCTGGATCGCAACGAGCGCCTTCGCCTCAAAGTGCGGTTGGGCGGAAGCGATCCGTCGGTGCACTCCGTCACCGAGATCTGGCCCACTGCCAACTGGCACGAACGCGAGAATTACGATCTTGATGGGCATCCGCTTCGAAGGTCATCCCGAGCTTTCGCGCATTCTGATGCCTGACGATTGGGAAGGCTATCCCCAGCGGAAGGACTACCCCGTCGAGGGCTATCGCTGATGTCAACATACGATCGAAACCGGACGCCGGCTCAGCAAACCGATGGTCCTCAATATGGGACCGCAGCACCCGTCCACGCACGGCGTGCTGCGCGTGGTTCTTGAGCTCGACGGTGAAATCGTGCTGAAAGCCCAGCCCGTGATCGGCTATCTGCACACCGGCATCGAGAAAACCTGCGAAGCGAAAACCTATTCGCAAGCCATCACGATGACCGACCGCATCGATTACCTCGCGCCGCTCTCCAACAATCTCTGCTATTGCCTCGCTGTCGAAAAGCTCATCGGAATCGAAGTTCCAAAGCGCGCGCAATACATTCGCGTGCTGCTCACGGAAATGACGCGCATCGCTTCGCACCTCGTCTGGCTCGGCACTCACGCAATCGATCTCGGCGCCATGTCCGTCTTCCTCTACCCTTCCGCGAGCGCGAAGAGATCATGAAGATTTTCGAGTACGTCTCCGGCCAGCGGATGATGACCAGCTATTTCCGCATCGGCGGCATCGCTCTTGAGCCTCCTCCGGATCGGCTCGATCGTTCCGCCGCGTGATCGATCCCTTCCCGCGCACATTGACGAATACGAAGGCTCTTCTCACCAATAACCGCATCTGGCTGGCTCGCACCAAAGGCGTCGGAATTATCAGCGCGGAAGATGCCATCGCCATGGGCGCATCGGGCCCATGCTGCGCGGCAGCGGCGTAGCTTACGACATCCGCAAAGCTTTCCTGTACTCGAGCTACGAAGAGTTCGACTTCGATATTCAAACGCAAACCGCGGGCGACTGCTTCGCGCGCTATCAGGTCCGCGTAGCCGAAATTCGCGAGAGCATTAAAATCGTCCGCCAGGCCATGGAAAAGGTCCCCGCGGAAGGGCCCATCAGGCCAACGCTGCCGGGATTATTCCGCCGTCGCGCGAAGAAATGAAAACCTCGATCGAAGGGCTCATCTATCACTTCAAAATTTTCACGGAAGGTTTCGCTCCGCCACCGGGTGAAGTCTACCAAGCCATTGAATCGCCTCGCGGAGAGCTGGGATTTTTCGTCTCCAGCGACGGCTCGGCATCCGTATCGCGTGAAAGTTCGCACGCCATCGTTCATTAATTTACAAACGCTGCCAAAACTCTGCGAAGGCCGCCTGATTGCCGATGTGGTGGCCTGCATCGGAACCACCGACATCGTCCTGGGGGAAGTCGACCGCTAGGCAGTCCGCCCGCGCTAAACGAATCATGCAATTGCCGCCGTCACTCGAAGCGAAATTTACAGAACTACTCGGGCGCTACCCCATTAAGCGCTCGGCGCTGATTCCTATGATGTTGTACGCGCAGGATCAGTTCGGATTTCTGAGCGACGAATTGCTCGAAGAGATCGCCAAGCGCGTCGGCTTGAATTTGATCGAAGTCACCGAAACGCTCGCGTATTACTCGATGCTCCGCCGCAAACCCGAAGGCCGCTATCACATTCAGGTCTGCACGAATGTTTCCTGCATGCTGCGCGGCGGCAACGAACTCTTCCAACACGTTCAAAAGCGCCTGGGATTGGCAACAAGGAAGTCTCGCCCAACGGCACCTTTTCGCTCGAAGAAGTCGAATGTATCGGCGCCTGCACCGGCGCACCGGCGATTCAGATCAATTACGACTACCACGAAAATCTCGACCCCTCGAAAATCGACACGATCTTCGAGCAGCTCGAGCAAGGCAAACGCCCGAAACCGGTATCGGTGATTTCTGGCGCCATTCACGAGCGGCATCCCGCCGAAGTGGTGGTGATTAGCCGCCGTTTCGGAATTCCTAATTCGAACAAAATCGATGTCTATCTCCAGCACGATGGCTATCAGGCTCTCGAAAAAGCGCTGAAGCAAATGACGCCCGACCAGATCGTCGACGAAGTGAAGAAATCGAATCTGCGCGGGCGCGGCGGCGCAGGCTTCCCTGCGGGCATGAAGTGGAGCTTTGTCCCCAAAGAAACGGGACAAGCCGAAATACATCATCGCCAATGGCGACGAAAGCGAGCCCGGCACAAGTAAAGACCGTCCGCTGATGGAAATGGATCCGCATCAGTTGATCGAAGGCATGGTGATCGCCGGACGCGCCATGGGCGCGAATCGGGGTTACATCTACATCCGCGGCGAATATCGCTACGTGATCGATATCGTCGAAGCAGCGATCGACGAAGCCTATGCGAAGGGCTACCTCGGCAAAAATATTCTCGGCAGCGGATTCAATTTCGATCTCGTCGCGCACACAGGCGCTGGCGCCTATGAATGCGGCGAAGAATCGGCGCTCATGGAATCGCTCGAAGGCAAACGCGGCTACCCTCGCATCCGCCCGCCGTTCCCGGCGGTCGTGGGCCTCTATGGCTGCCCGACTGTCATCAACAACGTCGAGACGCTCAGCTCCGTTCCCGCCGTAATCTTGCGCGGCGGCGACTGGTATGCCGGCCTCGGCACTCCGAAAATGGCGGCACGCGTCTCTACGCGGTTTCAGGGCACGTCAATCGCCCGGGAATTTACGAACTGCCGATGGGCTTCAACATGAAGCGCATGATCGAAGAAGTCGCTGGCGGCGTGCCCAGCGGAAAGAAAATCAAAGCCGTCGTTCCGGGCGGCAGCTCCTGCCCGCTTCTCACCGGCGACGAAATCGATATCGCAATGGATTTTGATTCAGTCGCCAAAGCCGGCTCCATGCTCGGCTCCGGCGGCACCGTGGTTCTCGATGAAGACACCTGCATGGTCGACTTCGCCCGCCGCATCATGCACTTCTACGCGCACGAGTCCTGCGGCTGGTGCATCCCCTGCCGCGAAGGCACCGCCTGGCTTCGCCAGTTGCTCGACCGTTTCCACGATGGCGGCGGCCGCGCCTCAGACATTCCGCTGATCGATGAACTTTCGAAAAATATGCTGGGCCGCACGTTCTGCCCCCTCGGCGACGCAGCTGCCATGCCCACGATCAGCATCGTGAAAAAATGGCGCAACGAATTCGAAGAACATCTGCGCGGCGATTGTCCCTACAAACCCGCTGACGTGATTGCCGAGGTTCGCTAGCAAGATGCCCGAACAGAAACAGATCACGTTCACCATCAACGATCAAAAGGTGACCACCGCTGCGGGCACGCTCGTGATCGAAGCGGCCAAACACCAGGGCATCGAAGTTCCCTCGTTCTGTTATTACCCCGGACTCGCACTCCAAGCCGCGTGCCGCATGTGCCTCGTGGAAGTAGAAAAAGCGCCGAAGCTTCAGACCGCCTGCACTCTCGTCGCCGTCGAGGGCATGGTAGTGAAGACCGACACGGCGCAAGTTCACAAAGCGCGCAAGGACATGATCGAGTTTCTCCTCTCGAATCATCCGCTCGATTGTCCCGTCTGCGACAAGGGCGGCGAATGCGAACTGCAGGACATGACCTTCCGCTACGGCCTCGATCACAGTCGCTTCACCGAAGAAAAGCTCCACTACCCGGAAGAACAATGGTCGCCGCTCGTCTTTTACGACGCGCCGCGCTGCATTCTCTGCTTCCGCTGCGTCCGCGTCTGCGACGAGGGCATGGACGTGAAAGCTCTCGGCGTCGGAGCTCGCGGCGTGCATTCCGTGATTCTGCCCAATGAAAAAGGCGCTCTCGCTTGCGAAGAATGCGGCATGTGCATCGATATCTGCCCGGTCGGCGCGCTCACCAGCGGAACCTACCGCTACCAGACGCGCCCGTGGGAAATGACCTACGTCCCCGAGCCCTGCACGCACTGCTCGAACGGATGCAAGACCACGCTCAGCATTCGCAACAACGAAATCCTGCGCGCGAACAATCGCGACCATTCTGGCATCAATGGCGAGTTTCTCTGCGGCAAAGGCCGCTTCGGCTTCGATTTCACGCACAATCCTGAACGAATCCGTCAGCCGCTCATTCGCCGCAACGGCAAACTCGAGCCCGCCAGTTGGGAAGCCGCGCTCGAAGAAGTTTCGCGCCGCTTCAAGCAAGTGCGCGACATGCACAGCCCCGCAGCCATCGGCGTGATCGGCTCGAATCACACGACGAACGAAGAAAATTACCTGCTCAATCGTTTCGCCCGCGCCACGCTCGGCACCAACAACATCGACCATCACCGCACCGCCGACTACACAGGCCTCGCCGCCGCTCTTGGCCCGCGCGCCAAGGATTCGCTCGCCACGATGGCGGACGTCTACGCCTCGAATGCCACTTTGCTGATAGCGAACGACGCCACGCAGCAGAACCCGCTCGTCGCCTGGCAAATCCGCACCGCGATTCGCCACCACAAAGCGCGCCTCTTTGTCATCAACGGCCGCCCGAGCAAAATTCACCGCAAAGCCGCTTATCTAGCCGAAGTCGCGCAAGGCACAGAACGCCAGGCCGTCCGCTGGCTCGCCACAGGCCAGGGCGAGTTCGACGAGAACACGCGCAACGCGCTTTCGGCGCTGAAAGCCGCTCTCGAAAAAGAATCCGATGTGGTAGTAATTTTCGGCGCGGACATCAACGGCCCCGCGCTTCGCGATCTCGTCAACTTCGGCTCAAAACTCCCCGGCCATACGCGATTCATGGCCCTCGGCGATTACGCGAATTCCCGAGGCGCTGCGGACATGGGCATCCTTCCCGACCGCCTTCCCGGTTACGCGCCGCTTGCCGACGCGGCAGAACGCGCACGCTTCAGCAAACTCTGGGGCAGCGAAATTCCATCAGCGCCGGGCATCACGGCTCGCGAAATGATGGAAGCCGCCACCGCAGGAAAACTGAAAGCCCTCTACGTCGTCGGCGCAAATCCCTTGAAGACGTTCGAGGTGAAGCAGCCCGATCGTCTCGCCGGCCTCGAACTTCTAGTTGTGCAGGATATGTTTCTCACGGAAACTGCCCAGCGCGCCGACGTCGTGCTCCCAGCCGCATCCACATACGAAAAAGACGGCACGCTTACGAATACCGCTGGTGAAGTTCAGATGACGCATCGCTCGATCGATCCGCAAGGACCGCGCAGCGATTTCGATCTGATTCGCATTCTCTCGCATCAACTCAGCATGCTGGGCGTCGGCTCGCCGATTCGCTTGCGCACGCCCGAAGCCGCCTTCGACGAAATCCGCCAGAACGTGCACGGCTACGATCTTCCGGTCGCGGGCTCTGCTCGCCGGCGGCGCCGAACTTTCCACTGCAACGTGTCAAACCGTCGAGCCATCTCACGAAACGCCGGCCGGCGTTGTTTTCTCGTCCAACGATTTCCTGTTTTCGAGCGGTACCCTGGGGCGTTACTGTTCCAAACTCAAATCCACCAACGAGGCCAAAGATACTCCGTGGAGTTCGTCGCCCAACATCCAGTCCTGGTGGTATCGCTAGTCAAGATCGTCGTCCTTTTGTTCGTATTGATGACGGCGCTTGCCTACCTCTCGTGGTTTGAGCGCAAGGTCATTGCGCATATCCAATCGCGCTGGGGGCCCTACTACGTGGGCGCGCACGGCTTGCTGCAGCCGCTGGCTGACGGCGTGAAATTTCTTTTCAAAGAAGACTTAACGCTGCCGGCGGCTGACAAGGTGCTCTATATCCTCTCGCCGTTTTTGGCGCTTTCCCTGGCGATGACTACGCTGGCGCTGATCCCGTTTGGCCCCGCGACCGTGTACATCTTCGGGCAGCCCACGCAGCTCGTCGTCGCCAATGTTGACGTCGGTTTGCTATTCCTTTTCGCGATCACTTCCATTGGCGTTTACGGCGTGGCCCTCGCCGGATGGTCGTCCAACAGCAAGTACTCGTTATTGGGCGGCTTGCGCAGCTCCGCGCAGATGATCAGTTATGAAGTTTCGCTCACGCTTTCCGTCGTCGGCGTCCTTCTCCTCGCGGGTCATTCAATTTCAACGAAATCATCGAGCATCAGCAAGGCTACTTCCGGTATCTGCCATTTATTCCCCGGTGGAACGTTTTTCCGCAGATCGTCGGCTTCGTCTGTTACTTCATATCCGCGATTGCAGAGACGAACCGCGCGCCGTTTGATCTCCCGGAAGGAGAAACGGAACTCGTCGGCGGGTTTCACACCGAGTATTCGAGTTTCAAGTTCGCCATGTTCTTCATGGCCGAATACGGGAACATGATCACGGTTTCCTGCCTCGCCACGATTCTATTCTTCGGCGGATGGCTCTCTCCCTTCCCGACAGTTGGACCTGGCAGCAATATCTTCCTGGTGTGGGCTTGCTGCTCGCGGCCCTCTACCTCGCCTACGATACGGTGCGAAACATGCGTGGCATCGGCCGCATCCAGCTTGCCGTCGTCACGCTGCTTGCAGGCGGCATCGGTTTGCTCTGCCTGCTGCCCGGCGTGGCGCCGGTGATTCTTGGACCGTTCTGGTTTCTCACCAAGGTGTTCTTCGTTATTTTCTTTTACGTCTGGACCCGCTCGACGCTCCCTCGCATGCGCTACGACCAGCTGATGTCCTTCGGTTGGAAGCTGCTGCTGCCGGTGTCGCTGCTCAACCTCGTGGCGACGGCGCTGTGGATCGTGGTGAAGAATCCATGAGCATCCCGTTCATCATGTTTTTCGTTTTCGCGTTCGTGGCTGTCGGTGGCGCGATCATGCTGATTCTCGCGCCCGAACCCATTCACAGCGCGCTGTCGCTGGTTCTGGTGATGGTGGCGCTTGCTTCGCTGTACTTGCTGCTGGGCGCGGAATTTATCTCCGCGGTGCAGGTGATTGTGTATGCGGGTGCGGTGATGGTGCTTTTCGTCTTCGTCATCATGTTGCTCAATGCGGGGGTCGAAGAGCGCACGAACTTTAGCCACATGGCGAAATATGCCGGGCTGCCGCTGGCGATTTTTCTTCTTTTTGGGCTGGCGCACTGGATGGCGCATTCGGCAATCGGCACGACCGTTGCCAATGGCGCGGGAGCGCCGAACCAAGCCGCGGTTTCAACACGCGCGCTCTCCACGATGCTGTTTCAAAAATATCTGTTTCCATTTGAGGCCACCTCGATCCTGATTCTTATCGCGATTCTCGGCGCGCTCGTGCTTGCTAAGAAAGGGACGGAATGAGCGTCGTCCCTATTTCCTATTACCTCGTGTTGAGCGCCATTCTGTTCGGGCTTGGTGTCGTCGCATTTGTTTTCAAGCGCAATATCATCACGATTTTCATGTCCATCGAACTGATGCTCAACGCCGTGAATCTCGCTTTTGTGGCGTTCGCGCGCGCGCACAACCAGCTCGACGGGCTGATATTCGTGTTTTTTGTGATCGTCATAGCCGCGGCGGAAGCGGCTGTGGGCCTCGCGATCATCATTACCATTGCGCATAATCGCCGGTCGCTGAACGTGGAAAACGTGGATCTGCTCAAATTCTGATGCCGATGCTCGATCATCTCTGGATCATTCTCGCGCTGCCGCTGGCCGGCGCGGCCATCAACGGCCTGCTCGGAAAGAACTGGCCGAAGTCGGCGGTGAATTCCGTCGCGATCGGCTCTGTTTCGCTCGCTTTTCTTGCCGTCGTGAAGACGGTTCGCGAATTTCTCCAGCTTCGTCCCGATCATCCCTGTGGTGCACAGCTATTTCCCGTGGATGACCGCTGGAGCCATTCAAAGTCAATTTCGCGCTGCAAGTGGACCAGCTCACCATCGTGATGCTGCTCACTGTCACCTTCGTCGGCACGCTGATTCACATCTACTCCACCGGCTACATGGCGCACGAGGCCGGCTACTATCGCTTCTTCAGCTACCTGAACCTTTTCATGTTTTTTATGCTTACGCTCGTGCTCGCCGCGAACATCGTGGTGATGTTTGTCGGATGGGAAGGCGTGGGCTTGTGCAGCTACTTGCTGATTGGCTTCTGGTTCCTGAAGCAGTCTGCGATAAGCGCGGGCAAAAAAGCGTTCATCACCACGCGCATCGGCGATTTCGGATTCACCATCGGCATTTTGCTTCTTTTCTGGACATTCCACTCCGTCGATTTCGGCACGATTTTCTCGCACGCCGCCAGTATGCCGTCCGACACGATGACGCAAGTGGGCGTCCTGACCACGATTTGCATCCTGCTCTTTACCGGAGCCGTCGGAAAATCCGCGCAACTCCCGCTGTATGTCTGGCTGCCCGACGCGATGGAAGGCCCCACTCCTGTGAGCGCGCTGATTCATGCGGCGACGATGGTCACCGCGGGCGTTTACATGGTTGCGCGTATGCATCCGTTGTTTTCGCGTGCGCCGATCGCGATGTTGATTGTCGCCATCGTCGGCGCGGCGACAGCGTTTTACTCGGCCACGATCGGCCTGGTGCAGACCGACATCAAGAAGGTTCTCGCTTATTCCACCGTGTCGCAGCTTGGCTACATGTTCCTCGCTTGCGGGGTCGGCGCGTACACGGCTGGCATTTTTCACCTGATGACTCACGCATTTTTCAAGGGCTTGCTCTTCCTGTGCGCGGGCAGCGTGATTCACGCCATGGGTGGTGAGCAGGACATGCGCAAGATGGGCGGCCTGCGCAAAGCTATCCCGGTGACGTTCTGGACGATGTTCATCGCCACGTTTGCGATTTCCGGCGTGCCAGGCTTTGCCGGATTCTTCAGCAAAGACGAAATCCTGGAAGCCGCACAGTCGGGCCCGCATGCGAATCTGCCGCTCTGGCTGCTCGGACTTGTCGCCGCCGGGCTCACGTCGTTCTACATGTTTCGCCTGATCTTTCTCACGTTTTTCGGCAAGCAGCAGTTTGACGAGCACAAGGTTCACGTCCACGAATCGCCGCGCAACATGACGATTCCGCTCATTATTCTCGCCTTCCTCTCGATTTTTGGCGGATGGTTCGCGGCTCCCAAGCTCGTCGGCGGCACAAATTACTTCGATGCTTTCCTCCATCCTGTTTTCGCTGATACACCTGCAAGCCCGGAGTATTCGGCGCTCCTGCACAAACTGAAAGACGCCGGAATCGAGGCCGGCTTGAAGCCGGAGGATATTCGAGTCGCCGAGCCGGAAAGTCACAATCCGGCGATGGAACTTCTCCATGCGGTGACGGGCCCGCCGGTGATTGTGGGCTTGCTTGGCATTCTTGTTGCATGGTGGTTCTACATTCGCCGGCCCGATCTGCCTAAGAAACTCGCGCAGAGCATGTACGGGCTCTACACGCTCGTGCTGCACAAATATTACGTGGACGAAATCTACGCGGCGGTGATCATCCGACCGCTGCTGTGGATCTCGACGAACGTGCTGTGGCACACCGTGGATGAAGGCCTGATCGACGGAACCGTGAACGGCTCGGCGCGGCTCGCACGCGAGACAGGCGGAAAATTGCGCGAGCTGCAATCCGGCAATGCGCGCAGCTATGCATCGTGGATCGTGGTGGGCGCAGTTGGTGTAACGGCGCTGCTCCTCGGAATCTGGATGAAGGTGCACTAAGTGGAAATGCAGCCACATCTTTTGACGGTGATCACGTTCCTGCCGCTGCTGGGCGTGCCGGCGCTCCTGTTCCTGCGCTCGGAGGATCACACCTGGATCAAACGCATTGCGCTGGCGGTGTCGGTGGCGGAATTTGCTATCTCGCTGTTTCTGATTCGCGGATTCGTCATCGCGAATCCGGGCTACCAGTTCGAGGAGATGCACAATTGGATTGGTTCGGCGATTCGCTACCACATGGGTGTAGATGGAATCAGCCTTTTCCTTGTGATCCTGACGACGTTCCTTGTGCCCATCTCCATTCTGGCGTCGTGGCAAGACATTCACGAGAAGGTCAAAGGCTTCTTCATCGCGCTGCTGGTGATCGAGACGGCGATGATCGGCGTGTTCGTCTCGCTCGACCTCTTCCTGTTTTTCACTTTCTGGGAATTGACGCTGATTCCGATGTACTTCCTGATCGGGATCTGGGGCCACGATCGGCGCATCTACGCGGCCGTGAAATTTATTCTGTACACGATGTTCGGTTCGATCCTGATGCTGGTCGCAATTCTGTGGCTGTACAACGTGGCCGGCTCGTTCGATTTCCCGGAGATTCAAGCGAAGCTGCATGCCGGACTCGTCTCTCTCCCGCCCAATACCGAATTGCTGCTTTTCTGCGCGTTCTTCCTGGCGTTCGCAATCAAGGTGCCGCTGTTCCCTCTGCACACCTGGCTGCCTGACGCGCATACCGAAGCCCCGACGGCCGGCTCCGTGATTCTTGCGGGCGTGATGCTGAAACTCGGAACGTATGGAATTTTGCGTTTCTGCTTGCCGCTCTTCCCTGATGCCGCACATCGCGCGGCGCCCGTAATCGCGGTGCTCGCGATTATCGGAATTGTTTACGGCGCGCTGGTCGCTACGGTGCAGACGGATTTGAAGCGGCTCGTTGCCTACACGTCCGTGAGCCACCTGGGATTCGTGGTGTTGGGAATTTTTGCTTTCAGCACGATTTCGATTCAGGGTGCGATTTATCAGATGTTGAATCATGGCGTGTCCACCGGAGCGCTGTTTTTGGGCGTAGGCATGCTGTACGACCGGCGGCACACGTTTGAGATCAAGCAGTTCGGCGGGCTGGCGACGCCGATGCCGGTGCTGATGGCATTTTTCCTGTTTGCGTGCCTGTCGTCGCTGGCGCTGCCGCTGCTCAATGGATTCGTCGGCGAATTTCTGATTCTCATCGGCGTGTTCGAGCACCACCACGCGTGGGCTTCGTGGGCTGCATCGGGCGCCGTGCTCTCGGCGATATATCTTCTCTGGGCGTACCAGCGTGTGGCACTTGGCGAGGTGACGGTGGAGAAGAACAAGACGCTGCCGGATGCCTCGACGCGCGAGCGCGTGATTCTTGTGACGATGGCGCTGGTGATTTTATTCATGGGCGTGGCTTCCCCGCTCTTCACGCGGCGCATGGAGCCTGCGACAAATGTGCTGCTGGAACAGATGAGCGGCCGCGCGCAAAACGCGACGCAGCCGGCGCCGCCGGCAATGCCGCGGAGAGAACTTCCGCTCCTGCCGCTGCGACGATATTCAAAACTGAACGAGCATCTCGAGTGCGTCCCTGATGCAGATTTCCGCCGAACAGCTCGCCAATCTGAACGGGCTCGCGCCGGAGATTATTTTGTGCGCGACCGGAATTCTGATTATGGTGCTCGATCCTTTCGTCGGACCGGCGCGGCAGCGGACGCTTGGCTACTTCGCACTGGCAGGAACGATTGCTGCGCTTTTCACCATTCGCCTGGCCGCGATCGACCCGGGCCTGGCGTACAGCGGGCTGATTCGCGCTGACGCGTTCAGCGTTTTCGTTCACGTGGTGGTGATCGGAGCGGCGGCAATCGTTATTCTTGGCTCCTTCAGTTACCTCCACGATGAAGGTTTGCAGCGCGGCGAATATTACACGCTGGTTCTTTTCGCTACGGCCGGGATGGGGATTCTTGCGGGCGCGAACGAACTGGTGACGGCTTTTATCGGCCTGGAGATGAGCTCGATCTCGACCTATATTCTGGCGGGATTCCGGCGGCGGGCACTCGAGTCGAACGAAGCTTCGCTGAAATATTTTCTGCTGGGTTCCTTTGCGACAGCATTTTTTCTTTACGGCATTGCGATGACGTACGGCGCGACGGGTACCACGCGCATTGATGCGATTCAGGCAGCATTTCAAATCACGCCTCCGGCCGGGCTCGCGATTCTGGGGCTCGGGCTGATGTTTGTCGGCCTCGGATTCAAGGTGGTGGCTGCGCCATTTCAAATTTATGCGCCGGACGTGTATCAAGGCTCGCCGACGCCTGTGACGGCGCTGCTTGCGTCGGCTCCGAAGGTGGCGACGTTCGCGGTGATGGTGCGGATCTTTTACGTGGCATTCGGCACGTCGAGCGATTTGTGGTTCTGGGCAATTTGGGTCTCGGCCGTGCTGACCATGTGCATCGGGAATTTCGCGGCGCTGGTGCAGACGAACGTGAAGCGGATGCTGGCGTATTCGTCGATCGCGCATGCGGGATACATCCTGGTGGCGTTCGCGGCGGCGACGGACCTGGGCGTCGCTGCGATTTTGTTTTATCTCGCTTCCTACGCGCTGATGAAGATTGGCGCGTTCCTTGTGCTGTCGCATCTCGGCCAGCAGGGCGAGAAGCGGCTCGAGATTCAGGATTACGCCGGGCTCGGATCGAAGCAGCCGGTGCTCGCAGCGTGTTTTTTGCTTTTCCTGCTGTCGCTGCTCGGCTTGCCGGCAACGGGCGGATTTCTCGGAAAATTCTTCGCGTTTCAGGCTGCGCTCGATTCGCGCATCGTGTGGCTGGTGGTGATTGCGGCGATCAACAGCGTGATCGGCGCTTACTATTATTTGCGCGTGATTGTGGCGATGTATTTCTGGGAGCCGTCGAAGGATTACGTGCCGACGCCGGTGGCGGCTTCGCTGGCTACGGCGCTGGCGGTTTGCGCGATTGGAACCCTGTATCTCGGAATCCTGCCGGGGCGCGTGCTGAGTCTGGCGCGGGCGGCGGCGGATTCGCTGACGGTGCGCTAGGCTACTCGCTTTCCTTCCTGCTGAAAATCCTTCCGCGAAACTGACCTGCAAAAGTGCGAAATATTTGCGATTAGAAAAAGTTAGTGGGCTTATTTTTCTATGGTTTAGGAGAAATTCTAATTCCAGATTTGCGATTAGAATTTTGGGCGGGTGTGTTGCGGACCGGGGGCCTTTCGCGGCTACCGGGCCTCCTTCGAGCTGGCCTTAATGTCTTTGCCCATTACTTCCAACCTTTAATGGCCACGCTACTTGGACGCACTGGAGTGGTCACCGGTTGGATGGAACGCGCCAATCACGAGACGCGGAAAAGAAAAGGCCCGGAGGATCTTGCGAGCTCCCAGGCCTTGCGATGCTATTGCTTTGGATTGAACTACTTAACCTTCAGGAAGACGATGGCGAAGGTGTAGAGGGCCATCGACTCGATCAGCACGAGCGCCAGAATCAGGGCGAAACGGATTGCGGCGGCTGCGCCTGGGTTGCGAGCGAGTCCTTCGCAGGCGGCGGCGGTGGCTTTAGCCTGGGCGTAACCACCGGCGGCCGAAGCGATGGCCATAGCGAAGCCGGACGTGATCGCGACCCAGTTTGCACCGGAGCCAGCGGCAGCGCCCGTTTCCTGCGCGAATGCGGCAGGGGCGAGCAGGCTGATGGCTACGGCCGACAGCATGAACAGCGCGTACCTTTTCATTGTGAAGCTCCTTGTATGAAGTTGCCGCCAGGAGGTGGCTCCCGTCATCCTCAAGCAGCCGGGATCACATTGGTGGCGATGATGCCGAGCGTTCTATGAATGTTGCTTCAGGGGCTAAAGCCCCTTCGTGCTTAAGTGTTTCTTTTGCCGCGGTTGAAACCGCGGGCTACAACGACGGCGTTAATTGAACGTTGTTGCCTGGTGGCTGCGCTGAGATTCTTCGCTTCGCTCAGAACGACAGGCTTTTATTTCTGAGCCTCCAAACAGATTACTGCTCTTCGGCTACGGCGCCTGCTACGTAAATTACCGGCAAAATTGTGAAGACGAAGGCTTGCAGCACTGCTACGAAAATATGAAGCAGGATGAATGGTATCGGGCCGATTAACGGAATCGATGAGCCGACGTAGCCGGCTTTGTTCAGGTGCTCAAGGAAAATGGAGAGCTCGAGCATCAGGCCGAGGAAGAGAATGTAAAGCGTTTCGCTCACTAGCATGTTGACCCAGAGACGGACGGTGAGCGAGAGCAAGCGCGCCAGATTGCTGACGATCTCGATGGGCAACATGATGGGCGACATGGCGAGGACAGGACCGAGGAAATGCTTGCTGTGGCCGAGGGGGCCGTGTTTTACGATGCCGGTCCAGTTGTAGTAGAGGAAAACGACGATGGCGCAGCCGAGCGGGACCGAGACTTGGGCTGTCGGCGATTCGAGAGTCGGAACAAGGCTGATTAGATTGTTCAGAAGGACGAAAATGCCGATGCTGCCTAGCATGGCGACGTACTTGTTTGCATCGTGGCCGATGTTGTCTTCGAGCAGATCGCGGACGCCGACACCCATTGAGTTTGTTAGCAGGGCTTCCATGCACTGCTGGGTTCCGCCGGGCCGATCGACTGAGATGCGGGCCCTGAGCCACAAGAAGAAGATGGCTGCTATCAGAAAGGCGAGTACTTCCATCGCGACGTGTGTAGGAATCGGATATGCGGGATTCTGCGGGTTGAATGTGAAGCGCTGCCAGCAACGCCAGGACGGGCTTGGCGAACAAGCGATTCAAGAATATCGAGAACCAGATTGGCCGTTCTACCAAGATCACCTCGTCGAGCGTTGTTCGTTAGGCTAAGCGTCTTCGCCCGTCTCGGGCCCTGACCGGAAAAGCTGGCCGATCAATTCCACGAGGACCGCTGCGATGACGGTAAAGAATCCAGCCAGCAGACTTGCGGCCGACAATTTGAAGCCTCGCAGAATAGCATAGGCGGCAACGATGAGCAAAGCGTAGCGGCCGAGGAACTTCAAGTAAACGCAGGGCGGGACGCGCACTTTTTCGGTTCCGGATTGCGCGGTGGAGAGACGGGCGAGGGTGGAGACTCCTTGTTTGAGCCAGCGGTAGTTGATCCAGGAGAGAGCGGCACCGGAGGCTACGGCTGCTCCGACTCGCCAGTTCCATATCGCAGTCGCGGCGATCGTGGCGAGGGCGCCGATGGCGATGGTGAGGTACTCGATGCGGCGCTCGGAGGCGGCGTAGAATGCGTCGTCTTGTTGCATTTTATTGCGGGCTTCAGCGAAAGCCCAGCGCTAAAGCACATATCGGAAACGAAGCCTGCATCGGAGCGCTGAAGCGCTCCTCCCCCGCATAAATGCGGGGGCTCCCACCTGAAAAACTCACATCCAACGCTTGAATGCGGTGCTCCTACCTGAAAACCTTGCATCCACCGCTTGGCTCGAAACTGCCTCCCAAGTGTCACGTCCACGCAACTTCTTGGGCAACGCTGAGCGTCGGAGACACCGGAGGCTCAGGAGCTGCCGCTGTCACTTTTCTCTGAGCGGGAGAGGCGCCGGATGATTTCCCAGACGCCTGCGCCGAAGCCGAGCAGGCCCAGTATCAGCGCGAAGGTGGGGCCTGTGTGCAGACGCTGATCGAGCAAATAGCCGAGACCGCCTCCGATCACCACTGCGCCAATCATGATCATCGGAAGCTCCATCACCATGGCGAGCTGTGTGACGTCCTGCTTAGACTGCTTTGGCGGAATAGGAGATTGAGAGGCCACGATTGACCTCTGATTCTAGTGGAAGAACGGAGTGATGATGGAATATTTCGCGAGGAGGAGGAACTGCTCGGGGAAAATTCCGGCGGCGAGGGTGACGATGACCATGGCGGCGAGCGCGAATTTTTGGGCCCAGGAGATGATGGGCTTCACGGGGTCGGTGGAGGTGCGGACCCACATGGCGGCGACCATGCGGAAGTAGTAGTAGACCGCGGGGAGGATGTAGGCGACGGAGACGATGGCCAGTAGCCAATGGCCCGTTTCGATCAGCGACCAGAAGACCAGGAGCTTCGCGACGAAGCCGGCTGTGGGTGGAATGCCGGCGAGCGATAAGAGAAAAATCAGCATCAGGATGGCGGCTCCGGGGTTGCGTTCGATGAGGCCGTTGAGATCGTCGATATCGTCGCCGATTACGCCTTTGTGGCGGAGAACCATCACGACGGCGAACGCGCCGGTGTTGAAGAAGGCGTAGACGAAAAGATAGAAGGCCATGGCTTGCAGGCCGCGGGGATTGAGCGAGCCGTCGGGGTTCACGGAGGCAACGAAGCCGAGAAGGATGTAGCCGACCTGCGTGATCGAAGAATAGGCGAGGAGGCGTTTGATGTTGTTCTGCGTGATGGCGGCGAGAGTGCCGATGGTCATGGAGAGGACGGCGACGGCGGCCATGAGCATCACCCAGTCGACGCGGACCGGCCAGAAAACTGTGAGGAACAGGCGCAGCAGCAGCGCAAAACTGGCGGCCTTTGACGCGACGCTGACGTAGGCGGTGATTGAAGTGGGCGCGCCTTCGTAGACGTCGGGCGCCCATTGATGGAATGGGACGGCGGCGATTTTGAAGAAAACGCCGGCCGCAACGGTGGCGATGGCGAGGAAGATGAGGATATCGCCGCCCGGGAGCATCTGGTGGCGCTCGGCGAGACGGATCGAGATCACGTCAAGGTGCGTGGAGCCGGCGATGCCGTAGAGAATCGAGAAGCCGTAGGCCAGGATGCCGGAGCTGAACGCGCCCATGAGCAGGTATTTCATGGCGGCTTCATTGGAGCGGCGTTCGCGGCGGAGGAAGCCGGTGAGAACGTAGAAGCTGAGCGCCATCGTCTCGAGGGCGAGGAAGAGCACGACGAGATCGTTGCCGCAGGCGAGAAACATCATTCCGGCGGTGGCCAGGAGCATCAGAGCGTAGTATTCGCCGTGCTGTTCGCGCTCGAGTTCCATGTAACGGACGGAGAGCAGGATGACGAGCGCGGTGGACGCTAGAAACAAGAAGCTGAAAAAGATGAAGAACGGATCGATGACGATCGAGTTGTCAAAGGCCGAGTAGCGTTGTCCCTGAAGATTATTCCAAATGATGCCAAGGGCAGCGCCGCTGAAGACGACGCCGAGCATGGCGGTGATGGCGTTCCAACCTTTTTGCGCGGGCGTGAGGAAAAAATCTGTGAGTAGAATCGCCAGTGCGAAGAAAACGAGCATCGCCTCGGGAAGGATGAAGGAGAAGTCGACGCGCGATTGCTGAAGGATGGCGTGCCAGTCCATCTATTTGGCCTCGGGCTTGCTTTGCGCGGCGGGCGATTTCGGCGCGGGTGTTGGCAGAACCGGAACTGCTTCAGCCATGGGAGGCGGCAACGGCGCGTCCATCAATGCGGCTGGTACGGCTGGCGGTAAGTAGCCGGGATTCACAGTTCGCATCAGGCGATCTACCGGCGCTTCCAATACGTGAAACAGCGGAGCGGGGTAGATGCCGATCCAGAATGCCAGGAACACGAGCGGAAGCAGGGTGGCCCACTCGCGACCGTTGAGATCAGGCAGATGCTCGTTGAGCGGGATTCGTGATGTTGCCAAACATCACGCGCTGGTAGAGCCAGAGCAGATATGCGGCGCCGAGCACCACTCCGATCACGCCCCAGGCAGCATATTGCCATTTCACTTCGAAGATGCCGCGGAGAATCGTGAACTCACCGATGAACCCATTGAGGAGCGGCATGCCGAGAGAGCTGAGCGTGACGATCAGGTAGACCGCCGCGAAATTAGGCATGGGCGTCGCGAGGCCGCCGAACTCGGAAATCAGGCGCGTGTGGCGGCGCTCGTAGAGAACGCCGACGATCAGGAACAGCGCGCCGGTGGAGATGCCGTGGTTAATTTGTTGAATGATGCTGCCGGTGAGGCCGAGCGGGGTGAGCGCGAAAATTCCCAGCGTACAGAAGCCCATGTGGCTCACCGAGGAATAGGCGATGAGCTTTTTCATGTCCTTCTGCATCATGCAGACCAGAGCGCCGTAGATGATGCCGATCAGCGAGAGAGCGATCATGAAGTTGCGGTATTGGTTCGTGGCGTCGGGAAACATCGGGACTGAAAAGCGCAGGAAACCGTAGGTGCCCATCTTCAGCAGGACGCCGGCGAGGATGACGCTGCCGGCGGTGGGCGCTTCGGTGTGGGCGTCGGGCAGCCAGGTGTGGAATGGAAACATGGGAACTTTGATGGCGAAGGCGAAGAAGAAGCCCCAGAAAAGCCATTTCTGAAGCGACAACCCGAATAACGGAACAGGCGATTCGAGAATCTTCTTGATGCTGAAAGTGTGTTCGGGCGTGTAGTGATAGATCGCCAGAATCGCGAGGAGCATCAGCACCGAACCGGCGAGCGTATAGAGGAAAAATTTTATTGCTGCGTAGAGGCGGCGCTCGCTGCCCCAGACTCCGATGAGGAAGTACATCGGGACGAGCATCACTTCCCAGAAAACGTAAAAGAGAACGAAATCGAGCGACATGAAAACGCCGAGCATGCCGGTCTGGAGGAGCAGCAGCAGGATGTAGTATTCCTTTTCGCGCTTTTGAATCGCGGACCACGACGAAAGGACGGCGATCGCGCCGAGGATCGTGGTGAGCATCACCAGCAGGAAGCTGAGGCCGTCGATGCCGAGCGTGTAGCGGGCGCCGATCGACGGGATCCATTCGTGGTCGGTGAGGAATTGGAAGCGCGGCGCGTCGAGGGCGGTGTTGAAGCGCCAGATGAGCGGCAGCGAGACGACCAAGCCGAGGCAGGCGAAAATATTGCCCATCCAGCGGTGAAGGTCTGGGCGCTCGCGGGGGATAAAGAGCATCAGGATCGCGCCGACGAGCGGCGTGAAGAGGATCGTGTTCAAGATGTGGCTATCAGAAAGCATCCATTCCCTCGCTTGCTTTAATTCCTTACTTCAAGGGGCTAAAGCCCTCGGCATTTGTTTGGCCTATCCCGCGGTTAAAACCGCGGGCGACAACGGCGACGTTGTCTTGGCGTCGCTAAGATCAAACATCCCTCAGCGGCTAAAGCCGCACTACTAACGCTGCCTTGCGGCACGGCTGAAGCCGTGCCCTGACGAATACGTTCCAGTCACCTTCAAAACTCGAGTGGCCGCCCTTCGCGAGCGTTACGCCTGAGATCCTTCGCTTCGCTCAGGATGACAAACGTTTTTTCTTTGGTGCCCGTATTCACAATTCGCCCGCCTGAAGGCGACCGCTACAACTTCAACCGCGTTTTGTTAACGCATCGCTTGATGGGCGATGTGAAAGTAATATGCGAGAAAACCAATCAGGCCGATTACGATCAGCAACATGTAACTCTGCACCAGGCCGTCCTGAATCATCGCGCACCGGATAGCTCAAAGCCAGATGAGCCGCGCGCCGAGGCGCACGGAGCCATCGACGATCCAGGTGTCCCACCACATGGAAACTTTTGAGATGAAGCGCGTGAGCCAGCCGGCGCCATTGACGCCCGCGCCGTCGATCACGGTGCGATCGAAGGCGCCGAGCGCGAGGCCGAGGTCTTTCGCGCGATTGACGAAAAGCGAATCGTAAATCTGGTCCACGTAGTATTTGTTGTAGACGAGGCGATAGAACCAGCCGAGACGATTGGCGATCTGCTGAGGCAGCTCGGTGCGCTTGATGTAGAGGTACCACGCGGCGAGGATGCCGCAGACTACCAGGCCTTCGGAAAGCAGCATCAATCCGATTTCTCCGCCTCGCGAACTGACTCCCTTCGCGGCTTCGGCGCGCAATTCATGTGGCACCGCGACCACGGGTTCGAGGAAACGAATGAAGGCGCTATTGCCACCGAAAATTTCCGGCCATGCGACCCAGCCGCCTGCAATCGAAAGACCGGCAAGAACTACGAGCGGGACGAGCATCGAGCGCGGCGATTCGTGGATGTGATGTTCCACTTCGTGGTCGACGCGCGACTGGCCATGGAACGTCATGAAAATCAGGCGGAACATGTAGAAGGCCGTCATGCCGGCGGTGAAGTAGCCGATGGCCCAGAGGAGCACGTCTTTTTCGTAGGCTTTGCCGAGGATGAGGTCTTTGCTCAGGAAGCCGGCGAACGGGAAAATTCCGGCGATGGCGAGGGTGGCGATGAGCATCGTCCAATAGGTGATGGGAATTTTCTTGGAGAGCGCGCCCATTTTGCGCATGTCCTGCTCGCCGGAGAGCGCGTGGATCACGCTGCCGGCGGCGAGGAAGAGCAGGCCTTTGAAAAAGGCGTGGGTCATCAGGTGGAAGATGCCGGCCGTGAACGCGCCCACGCCGCAGGCGAGAAACATGTAGCCGAGCTGCGAGACGGTGGAATAGGCGAGAACTTTTTTGATGTCGGTTTGGACGACGCCCATCGACGCTGCGAAAAGCGCGGTGATGGCGCCGACCATCGCGACGACGGCCATTGCGGCGGGCGCGAGTTGGTAGATGGCGCTGGTACGCGTAACCATGTAAACGCCGGCGGTGACCATCGTGGCGGCGTGGATCAGCGCGCTGACGGGAGTGGGGCCTTCCATCGCGTCGGGCAGCCAGACGTAGAGCGGGATTTGCGCGGATTTTCCGGTGGCGCCCACGAAGAACAAAAGCGCGATGGCGACGATGCGCGGGTCGCCGACGCTGAAATTTCCCTTTTCGAGCGCGGGGCCGATATCCGCGAAGCGTATCGTGCCGAGGAGCGCGGACGTCATGAAAATGCCGAGGAGAAAAGCTGCGTCACCGATGCGGTTGACGATGAATGCTTTCTTGCCCGCGTCGGACGCGGATTTTTTGTGGAAGTAAAATCCGATGAGCAAGTAGCTGCACGTGCCCACGCCTTCCCATCCGACGAAGAGCAGCAGGAAATTATTGGCGAGCACCAGCATCAGCATGGCGAACATGAAGAGATTCAAGTAGCCGAAGAAGCGGTAATAGCCGCCTTCGTGGGCCATGTAGCCGGTGGCGTAGACGTGAATCAGAAAGCCGACGCCGGTGACGACGAGAATCATGACGGCGGAGAGCGGGTCGAGCTGGAAACCCCAGTCGGCGACGAAATTCGCGAGGCGGCCGTCGAGCATGTGGAACGGAACGGCCGGGAGCCATTCGAAGAGAACGTTGATCGCGATGCGATTATCCTGCGGTAGCGAGAGCAGCTGCAGGAAACTTCCGGCCGAAAAAATAAACGAGATGAAAACGCTGCCGACGCAGAGGGCGTTGATGACTGTTTGCGCCAGCTTCCGCCCAAAAAACAGCATAGCCGCCGCTGTGATGAGCGGGAACATCGGAATCAGCCAGATGTGCGCGAGAAAGAATGGCAGCTGTGACGTCATCGGGCGATTTTCACCATTTCAGCATGTCCATTTCGTCCGCGAGTACCGTTTCGCGATTGCGGAAAAACGCGAGAATGATGCCGAGGCCAACGGCGGCTTCGGCGGCTGCGTCCGTAATGATGAAGATGGCGAAGACCTGGCCATCGACGGAGCCGAAGTGGCGCGAGAACGCGACGAGATTGATGTTCACGGCGTTCAGGATCAGTTCGATGGACATGAGGACGATGATCACGTTGCGGCGGGTGAGCACGCCGACCACGCCGATGGTGAAAAGCGCGAGGCTAAGGAGGAGATACGCTTCTGTAGGAATCATCAGACCCTCCTCTTAGCCATCACTACGGCGCCAATCATTGCAACGAGCAGCAGCACCGAAGCAATCTCAAAAGGCAACATGTAACGCTGAAAAATCGCGTCGCCGATGGCTTCCGTGTTTCTCGCGGGCATTTTGTCGGCGGGATTGGCCAGGTTCAGACCTGCGCGTGCCACCCACAAAGCGAAAAAAAACTGGGCTGCCAGTACGAACGCCAAGACGGCGGCGACGTATTTTTGCCGATTGAATTGGATCTGGCGCAACGCTACGTCGAGATTCACCAGCATGATGACGAAGATGAAGAGGACCATGATGCCGCCGACGTAGAGAATGATTTGAACGACGAAGAGAAATTCGGCTTGGAGCTGGAGGAAAATGCCGGCTGTCGCGAGCAAAGTTGAGATTAGAAAAACGGCGCTGTGGACGATGTTGCGGCGCGTGACCATGAGGATCGCGGAGCCGATCGCGAGCAGCGCGAAGAAATAGAACAGGATTTGATTCAGAATCATATTTCAGTATCCGCCGGCTGCAATGTCGTTGCGGGTTTTGCGCCTTCGCTAGCGAGCCACATCGCGATGGCGAGAGTGACGATCTTCATCAGAAGCATGGCCCAGAACGGGCTCCAACCCAATTCCTGCTTGAGGATAATGGCGACGCCAACGGCAATCACGTTGACGAGGGCGAGCGGAATCAAAAAGCGCCAGCCGAGACGCATCAGTTGATCGAAGCGGTAGCGCGGAAATGTAAATCGGAACCACAGGAAGCCGTAGAGGTAGGCAACCACCTTAACCATGAACCAGAACGCGCCGTGAATGCCGGCCATTACCGCGGGCGACGCAAAAAGCGCCGCGGCACATCGCTCCCGCAAGCAATAAGCATGCTGCGCCGAACGCTGCCATCACGATTTTTTGAATTTGCACCGGCTGCTTGGGAGCCAGATAGAAGCAATAGGCCGCTACAGCTAAAAACACGAGCGACGGGATCACGTCGAAAAACTCGAGCGAAGTTCCCGGGAAATGATCGTGCCAGCGCGCGAAGGGACGTAGCCAGCCGCCGAGAAACAGCGTGGTGGCGATTCCGGCGACGATGATCATGTTCGCGTACTCTGCGAGGAAATAGAGCGACCAGCGGAAGCCGCTATATTCGGTCATGTAGCCGGCGACTAGCTCCGATTCCGCTTCCGGCAGATCGAATGGCGCGCGGTTTGTTTCCGCGATTGAACCAACCATATAGATGAAGAATCCAACCGGCACCGAGAAAATGAACCAGGTGCCTTGGTCGTATTGCGCCTGCACGATTTCTTTCATCGACAGCGAGCCCGCGAGAAGCAGGGCGGAAACGAGCCCCAGGCCGGCAGCTGTTTCATAGCTGACGAGTTGTGCGGCGCTGCGCAATGCGCCCAGCAAAGAATAGTGGCTGTTCGAGGCCCAGCCGCCGAGCACGATCCCGTAAATTCCAAGCGAGCTTATGCCCAAGATAAAAAGGAGTCCGACGTTGAGATCTGCAATTTGAAATGCAGGGCCAATCGGCAGCGCCGCGTAGGCTAGCAGCGCCATCGTCACGCTCACGAGCGGCGCCATCCAGAACATCAACTTGTCGGCGTTCGCGGGGATGATGTCTTCTTTGAGGAGAAGCTTCACGGCATCGGCGATTGGCTGCAGCAATCCGTGCGGGCCGACGCGCATGGGCCCGAGCCGCGCCTGCATGTCGGCCATCACTTTGCGTTCGAGCAAGAACGATGTAACCG
Source organism: uncultured Acidobacteriota bacterium (assembly GCA_963790945.1). Classification (GTDB taxonomy): domain Bacteria; phylum Acidobacteriota; class Terriglobia; order Acidiferrales; family UBA7541; genus Palsa-295. Next base: position 32,382 of record CAWBRH010000002.1, on the reverse strand, counting down.
GCAAGTAGCGGCAATACGGCGACGATCACTACTGCATAGACGACCGGCAGCACGTACGGCGCGATTGAGGATGGAATCGAGGTGGCCCATCAGCGGTCCACTTCTCCGAGAACGATATCAATCGTGCCGATGATTGCGACCACGTCCGCAACGAGCGCACCCTGCGCCATTTTTCGGAACGCTTGCAGATTAATAAAGGATGGCGGACGAACGCGCAGGCGATACGGCTGCGTGGTGCCGTCGCTCACGATGTAATAGCCGAGTTCACCTTTCGGCGCTTCGATCGAGTGGTAGACCTCGCCCGGCGGCGGCTTCAGCACCTTGCCAACTTTTCCAAGGATCGGGCCGGACGGAATATTCTCGATGGCCTGCAGGCAAATGCGGCGCGATTGGCGCATCTCTTCCATGCGCACGATGTAACGATCGTAGGTGTCGCCCGTGGGCGCGTGGGGATATCGAATTCGTACTGGTCGTAGGCGGCGTACGGCATCGCTTTGCGCAGATCCCATTTCACGCCGCTGGCGCGCAGTACCGGCCCGGTAACCCCCAGCGCTATCGCGTCCGCGGCGGAGATGATGCCGACGTCCTTCGTGCGGCCGACCCAGATGCGATTTTCGGTGAGCAGCGTTTCGTATTCATCCACGCGGTGCTCGAAATCGTTGCAGAAGCGCTTCACATCTTCTTCGAAGCCGTCGTAGGTCTCGTATTGCAGGCCGCCGATGCGGAAGGCGTGGGTGGTGAGGCGCGCGCCGCAATACTTCTCGAAAATTTTCAGAATTTCTTCGCGTTCGCGGAAACAGTAAAAGACCGGGGTGAGCGCGCCGATATCGAGCGCATGCGTGCCGAGCCAGAGCAGGTGGCTCGCGATGCGCTGGAGTTCCGTGAGGATCGTGCGAACCACTTTTGCTCGCGGTGGCGCTTCGGCGCCGAGCAGCTTTTCGACTGCTTCACAGTAGCCGAGGCCGTTTGAGACAGCCGCGACGTAATCCATCCGGTCTACATAGGGCGCGAATTGCTGATAGCTGCGATGCTCAGCGATTTTCTCTACGCCGCGATGGAGGTAGCCGATGATGCATTCGGAATCTACGACGCGCTCGCCGTCGAGCTTTAGCTTCACGCGCAGCACGCCGTGAGTGGACGGGTGCTGCGGCCCCATGTTGAGGATAATTTCGTCCGCGCCCAGCACGGTGGTGGTGACGTACGTTCGTGATTTGGTGTGACGCGTCCAATCTCGTCATCTAGCGGCTGAGCTTCTTCGCACGCTCGGCCGGCTGCGTCCCTGCGCTCTATTGCCCGCTCTCGATGCCGAGGTTTTCGCGCACCCAGTCTGTGTCCTGCTTCAAGATGTCGTAATCCTTGCGCAGCGGATAGCCTTGCCACTCGTCGGGCAACAGGATGCGTTTCAAATCCGGGTGGCCTTCGAAGACGATGCCGAACATGTCGTAGCATTCGCGCTCGAGCCAATTTGCTACCGGCCAGACTTCATTGACGCTCGCTACCGGCTCGTTTTCGCCGAGATGGGCTTTCAGGCGCAGGCGCTCATTCTTCGGAAACGAATACAGAATCAGAACCACGTCGAAGCGTTTTTCGCGCTTCGGCCAGTCGACGGCGGTGAGGTCGTCGAGCATGTCGAATTTTTCTTCGTCGCGGCAATAGCGCGAAATTTCGCGCAGCTTATCGGCGGCGACGAGCACGATGGCCTGCTTGCGGTCTTGCGTCGCTTCCCTGATGGCATCGCCAAACCGAGCTTTCAGGCGCTGCACGAGTTCGTTGTCGAGCGGAGTGGGTCCTTCTTTCGGTGGTGGTGGCGCGGCTGGGGGCTTAGGAGGAGCCGCAGCGGCGGGAGCGCCGGGAGCAGGCAGGTTTGGCCGGAGCAGTTGGCCTCGGTGGTGCGGTCGGCGTAGGCGGAGTCGCTGCTGCGCCTTCGACTGGCGGTTTCGGTGGGACAGAAGTGCCCTCCGCTGCCGGCTTCGACGGATCGGCGGGCGGTTTGGGAGATGGAGTCTTTTCCGAGGGATCGTTAGCCATCGTTTCGATCGGCCGCAGTCGTCAAGCAACGACAAGCGAATTCGCTCATCGCGCGCGAGCAGCCCGCCTTTTTAACACACCCCAAAAAACAGCGTCAACGCATTCGGACAGATATTTCAGACCAGCTAGACCCAGTCGAGCGCGCCTTTGCGATAAAGCCAGATGTAGCCGACCAGCAAAATTCCGAGAAAGACGAGCATGGTCAGCAGCCCGTAAACGCCGAGCTGGCTGTATTTGATCGCCCAGGGGAACAGGAAAATCGTCTCGACGTCGAAAATGACGAATAGAATCGCGACAATATAGAAGCGGACGGAATAGCGCCCGCGCGAGCTGCCTTCCGGAGGCACGCCGCACTCGTAAGGTTCGAGGCGCGCACCGGTGGTCTTCATATCCGGGCGAATATATTTGAAAAGGATGAGAGAAACGGCGGGAAACGACGCCGCGAGAAGCGCGTAGATCAAAATCGGAATGTATTGGCCCGGCATCACCGAGTTGACGGGCAATCCTAGCACATAGAGGAGCAGCAGCCAACGGGCAGCACAGTTGACTCAAGAAGGTGGAAGCAGCAAAATCTGCCGATACAAGGTGGCCTCGATGGACAGAATCACGATGCGAGTCATGCGGGTCACTGCCGGCTTCCTTATCGCGCTCGGATTCGTGCTGCTGCGGCCGGCGGTGCATGCACAGGAGCAGAAGCCGCAGGAGGAAATAACAGTCACGGGAAAGCTCAGTCGCGTGATGGCGATTGGCGGCGAATCGACGGGATGGTCCATTCATCTCGACCATCCAATGACCGTGAAAGAAAAAGAAGTGGATTCAGTCGAAATCGACTACGCGAAAACGAAGAAGCTTGCCAAGCTGGAAAATAAAGAAGTGAAGGCCTCAGGCAAACTCACGCACCGTCACGGAGTGGAAACGGGCGAGCGGCTGCTCTTCGAAGTGATATCCATCCAACAAAACTAGATTAGTGGCGGGCGCCGTGGACTACATCGACGGCGTGTGGAAGAAGCGCTGCGATCGCGTTGAGCGACTCGACGGCGCCGCTCGGGCTGCCGGGAAGATTGAGGATGATTGTTTTCGCGCGGATCCCGGCAATCCCGCGTGAAAGGAGCGCGCGCTCCGTGAATTTTCGACCTTCTGCGCGCATGTGCTCGGCAAATCCGGGTATTAGCCGTTCCACTGCGGCTTGAGTCGCCTCAGGCGTTACGTCGCGCGGGCCCACGCCTGTGCCACCGGTCGTCAAAATTAGATCGACGGCGCCATCGCCGGCGTCGGCTGCTTTCTTCAAAAACGCTTCGATTGCGATGGGTTCGTCCGCGAGAACCGTGGTGGACACAATTTCCCAGCCGAGTTCTTTGCAGCGTGCGGCCACGGACGGGCCGGAGCGGTCTTCGTATTTCCCGGCTGCAACGGAATCGCTGATGGTCACAATTGAGATTCGCATGGGGAATGGTCTGGGGATTACTTTTCGGCGGCCGGAGCGTTTTCTTCCGCGCCGTCGCGCTGTTGTTCATCAATCAGGCGCAGAGCTTCCATCAGGAGGCCAGTGGTTGTACGCGAGATCGTGCTGCGCGTGGGGCCGGTGTTGAAATCGATTTCGAATTCACCGTCCGGCCAGCGCACCGCTTCATACACGGCGGGCTCGCCTTCGAGGGCGCCGAGATTCGCGTCCGTGCACTGCCCCGAAGAAAAGAAGAGCTCGCCCTTCTCATCGGCGCGGCGAATCGTCAGCCGGCAGGATTTTTGGCCCATTTCGAGCGATTGCATCAGGTCGAGAATGCTCATCTCTTCCAGGCGCCCCTGAATCACGCCGGGACGGACGGCTCGATTTTGGAGCTTCTCGAGCTGCAAACGATCGATGACTTTTTTCGCGCGACGGACCAGGTCTTTCAGGAAAAACGGCTTGGGGATAAATTCTTCAACACCTTCGACGATGGGGCGCAGTTTTTCTTCGATGTCGCTGCGGCTGGCAAGGAAAATAAACGGGATCTGCTTCGTTTGCTGGCGCCCGCGAAGCTTTTCATAAAGCTGGCGGCCGTCGAGGCCCGGCATGCGGTAGTCGCAGATGACGAGATCGGGCGGCTCGTCCACGATGCGCAGCAGCGCATCCGCGCCATCCCCAGCCGAGCGGGCATCGCAATGGGTCGCGAGGCCCTTCATCAGCAGGTCGAGGACGAGCGCGTTGTCGTCGACCACCAGAACTTTGACGTCTTTAATGGGCGTCATTTCTTCTTCGCCAGCTTCGCCTTTTTCAGCTTTCCGGAACGAACGTAAAGACCGCTGCGGCCCCCGGATTTTTTCACGAGATGCACTTCCGAAATTTCGATGCCGCGCTCGAGCGCTTTGCACATGTCGTAGATCGTGAGGGCCGCAACAGAAGCGGCAACAAGCGCTTCCATCTCGACGCCGGTAGGGCCGGTAGCCGTGGCCTCGGAGATGACCTCGATTCCATTCTGGCACAGCTTCGCACTCACATCTACGTGCGTGAGCGCAATGGGGTGACAAAGAGGAATCAGCTCGGAGGTGCGCTTCGCGGCGGTGATTCCAGCGATACGCGCGATTTCGAGCGGATTGCCCTTGGGCAATTTGAGGCGACGCACGCTTTGGATGGTCGCTTGCTTCATGCTCACGAAGGCGTGGGCAACGGCGGTGCGCGAAGTCGCAGGCTTCGCGGTTACGTCAACCATTCGCACGCGGCCGGTTTTATCGTAGTGGGAGAGCTTTTTCATGACGGAACCGTGCTAAGAGCGACCTCGCATCCCGCTAGAATATTCCGCGCCGCGGCAGCACATCCACCCAATCGCCGGCGGCAAGCTGAAGATTTGAATCGTGAACCACGAGGAAGCAATTCCCTCGCACCACGGCGCCGACGTCGCCCGAGCCTTCCCAATGAAGCAATGCGACTGTGGGCTCGCCGTTCGGCCAAGTAACCTCCGCGGGCAGAAAATGCGTGAGCTTGGCCTTTCTGCTCGATGGGATGAGAGAGCTTGGCCGAAAAACGGCAGCGGATCGGGCTGGTGGCCGCTCATCAATTCAATAGCGGGCACCACGAGCAACTCGAACGTTACCATCGTGGAAACAGGATTCCCCGGCAGACCAAATGTGGGCTTGTCGTGGCACCAGCCGAAGACGGCCGGCTTGCCCGGGCGAATCGCGATCGCGTCAAAGAAAAATTCGGCTCCGAATTCGCGGAGAACTTGTTCGACGAGGTCGTATTTGCCGACGGACACTCCGCCGGTAAGCACCAGAATATCCGCTTCGACACCTCGTCCAATCAGGGTGCGCAGCTCTGCCAATTCATCCGGCGCGCTCCCCAGCATCACCGGCTCGCCGCCTGCCAGCGCAACTTGTGCAGCGAGCGAGATGCTGTTGCTATTGCGAATCTGGAATGGGCCGGCGCCTGTTCGATCGAAACAAGTTCATCACCGGTTGAGAGGATCGCGATCCGTGGCCGGCGCGTAACCACGAGCCGTCCGCGCCCCACTTGTGCGGCCATCGCGAGTTCGGGATAACCAAGCCGCTCGCCGCGGGCGACCACCACTTCCCCGACACGCGATTCGCTTCCCGCCAGAACAAAATTCTGACCTGTGTGCGCTGTATTCTGCAGCGTCACTTGATCGCCGTCCAGGTGCGCGACCTCCTGCATCACAACCGTATCTGCTCCGCGTGGCACGGCGGCACCAGTCATGATCTGCACACACGTGCCTGTCGCCACTACACCCTCAAAAGCAACACCCGCGCGGCTTTCGCCAATCAATCGCAACTTCGCGCCGGGATGCGCTGCATCGCCCGATCGCAGTGCGAATCCGTCGCGCGTAGAGCGATTAAAGGGAGGATAGTTGCGGTCAGCGGAAATATTTTCAGCGAGGACGCGGCCCAGCGCGACGGAAGGATCGCCCGCAAACGACAATTGCTCCGTTTGCAGCCGGCCCATGCGCGTGCGAACGATTTCGACAACCTTGGCGCGCGCGGCTTCGTAAGAAAGCATGGGTTACAACCATGAGGCGAGCTTCGTGCCCCGCGGAACAATTGTGGCGTCTCGTTCCGGGCCAGTAGAAATCATTCCAATCTCGATTTCAAGCTGGTCAGAAATGAAAGTTAGATAATCGCGAGCGGCTGTAGGAAGTTCTTTCACATCCCGGATTCCGGGAGTAGGCTTGCGCCAGCCGGGGAGCGTCTTGTAGTCCGGCTCAATTTGCGACAATGTTTCGACGTCGCAAGGCATTCCAGTGATGAGCTGCCCCTTCAAACGATAGCCTGTACAGATTTTTATTTCGGGCTGCGAATCGAACACGTCGAGCTTCGTCACCACGAGCGAATCGATTCCATTGAGCATTTTCGCGTAGCGCAGCACCGGCAAATCAAGCCAGCCGCACCGCCGTGGGCGGCCCGTGACGGCGCCGAATTCGTTGCCGCGCTCGCGCACAGCCTGCGCGTCGAGATCGGGCATCTCGGTTGGAAACGGGCCGCTACCCACGCGTGTCGTGTAAGCCTTCGTCACTCCAATCACGCCGGTAAGCCGCGTGGGCGCAACCCCCAATCCTGTAGCGACTCCGCCCGAAGTGGCGTTCGACGAGGTTACATAAGGATAGGTGCCGTGATCGATGTCGAGCATCGTCCCTTGAGCACCTTCGAAAAGCACTGTTTCGCCCTTGTCCAGCGCAGCGTTCAGTAGCTCGGTGGTATCCACCACCAGGCCGCGAATGTGCGCAGCGAGTTCCAAATATTGCTCGAGCAAACCGGCGGTTTCGAGCGGATGGCCGTAAGCGGCATGGCTGATGGCATTCTTTTCCAGGATGACGCGCTCGAGTTTCTCGCGAAATCGATCGCCATCGAGCAGATCGCACACACGGATTCCACGGCGCGCCATTTTGTCCTCATATGCGGGGCCGATGCCGCGCGACGTGGTGCCGATTTTCGCCGCTCCACGAGCCTGCTCGGCGGCTTTGTCCATTTCGCGGTGATAAGGAAAAATCAGGTGGGCGCGATTACTGAGGAACAACCGGCCCCGCACTTCGATGCCGGATTTCTTGAGATTCTCGAGTTCCGCGACAAGCGCGGCAGGATCAACCACGGTCCCGGGGCCGATCACGGCTTTCTTGCCCGGTCGAAGTATGCCGCTGGGGATCAACTGGAGGACGTAGCGATGGCCGTCGAAGATGACGGTGTGGCCTGCATTATGGCCGCCCGCGTACCGCGCGATATAGTCGAACGAAGAAGCGACGTAGTCTACGACTTTCCCTTTGCCTTCATCGCCCCACTGCGCGCCGATTACTACTAGTGCCTTAGTCGCAGGCTTATCCATCTATCAGGCCACCCCGAGCCGTTTCAAGCCGCACAATCCCCCGTCAAAGTGGTGCGAGAAGCATTACAGGAAGGATGCTGCAGCAAAGGCCGTAAACCATCGTACGCTGCGATAGGGGTGAAGGCAAGAGTTGAGCGAGGGCGAGGTTTAAAGGCCACGGCTCGTGGCCGAACGTGTGCGCACAAGTTCCCACACTTCGCAATACCAAGCGCAGAACCTATTTGCCTGTCGTTGAACGACTCGCAGCAGGCGTTTTTCCGGCGTGGGCTTCCGCCGCTCTGCTTCTAAGTTCAGACACAAAAGCACTTTGGATTCGGTTGAAACTGCGTCCGCGAACCACAGCGGCAACGATGGTCCGAGTAGCCCGAGTGTCACTGAGCCGCACGTAGCGGCAGCCAACGTTGCGGTCAATCGCCATTTCAGGGATGAGCGAGACGCCGACTCCGGCCGCGACCATTCCCAACAGACTGCTGAACTGGCCGCTTTCGAAGGCAATGTTCGGAGTAATGCGAGCGTGGGTGCAGGCCCCGATGCTGAGGTCGCGGAAACAGTGTCCGTCGCGCAACATGACGAACGATTCTCCACGAAGATCTTTCAGGGCCAGTGATTTTGCGGACGCGCGTGAATCGCCTCTTTTCAACACCGCGAAGAGTGGCTCGGTACGGATAGGAAACAACTCCAGATCCTTATGGCGAAGCGGGAGGGCAAGAATCGCGACATCGATGGACAGGTCACGCAGACCTTCTACGAGAACCGACGTGGTTTCTTCGACGATGCGCAGTTTTGCATCGGGATATTTTTTCGCAAAAGCCGCTGTGTAAGCCGGCATCAGGTAAGGCGCGACGGTTGGAATGACACCCACAGCGACGCTGCCCCGAAGGTCTGCATTGTTAGCAACTACGCTCGACCGCGCCTCATCCATCTGTTCTAGAATCGCGCGGGCCCGAGGAATAAAAGCGCGGCCAGCTTCGGTAATGCGAACGCTGCGTCCCAGGCGGTCAAAGAGCCTGGCTCCCAAATCCTCCTCGAGTTTCAAAATCTGCTGCGAAAGCGAGGGCTGGGCCACCTGGCAGCGCTCGGCGGCGCGGCTGAAGTTGCCCGTGTCGGCCACGGCGCAAACGTATCGTAGCTGTTGAATTTCCATAGCGTATGCCTATACCTACCATGTGATTTAAATATTGGAACTATATCATTCTACGATGCTACTCTGCATTCGTCGAGGTTGATGCCAACCTCGTTTTTTGCATCGAAAGCGGAAGGAGAAAAAGAATGTCAGCCGAAGCGAAGTGCCCGTTCCCACATGGCGGCGGCCCCAGCAGAACGAATCGTGACTGGTGGCCGAACCACTTGAATTTAAATCTGCTGCATCAGCATTCATCGCTGTCCGATCCCATGGGCGAGAATTTCAAGTATGCAGAGGAATTCAAGAGCCTCGACTACAAGGCTCTGAAAAAGGATCTCGCCGCGTTAATGACAGACTCGCAGGACTGGTGGCCTGCCGACTTCGGCCACTATGGTCCGCTATTTATTCGTATGGCGTGGCACAGCGCCGGTACTTATCGCACTTTTGACGGTCGCGGCGGAGGCGGCCGTGGTCAGCAGCGTTTTGCCCCGCTCAACAGCTGGCCAGACAACGTAAACCTTGATCGAGCGCGGCGCCTGCTGTGGCCGATCAAGCAGAAGTACGGCAAAAAGATCTCGTGGGCCGACCTGATGATCCTCGCCGGAAATGTCGCCCTCGAAACCATGGGCTTCAAGACGTTTGGTTTCGCCGGCGGACGCGCCGACGTCTGGGAACCAGACCTCGACGTCAACTGGGGTCATGAGGCGACCTGGATGGGAACGGACAAGCGCTATTCGGGTGAGCGCGATCTGGCGCGTCCATTCGGCGCCACCACGATGGGCCTCATCTATGTCAATCCGGAAGGTCCAGAAGGCGTTCCCGATCCGATCAAGGCAGCCAAGGATATTCGTGAGACCTTCGCACGCATGGCGATGAACGACGAAGAAACCGTCGCTTTGATCGCCGGCGGGCACACCTTCGGCAAGACCCACGGCGCCGGCGCCGGCACACAGCTCGGCAAAGAGCCGGAAGGCTCCACGATCGAGGAGCAAGGCCTCGGTTGGTCAAGCGCCTACGCCACCGGCATCGCGGGCGACGCCATCACCAGCGGCCTCGAAGTCACATGGACCACCACGCCTACAAAATGGAGCAACGATTATTTCGAGAATCTGTTCAAGTACGACTGGGAACTGACGAAGAGCCCTGGTGGCGCGCATCAGTGGAAGCCGAAAGGCAATGCCGGCGCAGGCACGGTGCCCGACGCCCACAACCCGTCAAAGCATCACGCTCCCGCGATGCTCACCACCGATCTCTCTTTGCGGCTCGATCCTATCTACGAAAAAATCTCGAGACGTTTCTACGAGCACCCTCAAGAGCTTGCGGACGCCTTCGCCCGCGCATGGTTCAAGCTGACGCATCGCGACATGGGCCCACGCGCGCGCTACCTCGGCCCCGAGGTTCCCAAGGAAGACCTGCTCTGGCAGGACCCCATCCCAGCCGTAAATCACGCGTTGGTCGATGACAAAGATGTTGCGGCCCTGAAAGCAAGAATTATTGCCTCTGGGCTGACGGTCTCGCAACTCGTCACAACCGCCTGGGCGTCGGCGTCCAGCTTCCGAGGGTCGGACAAGCGCGGCGGCGCCAACGGTGGACGCATCCGCCTTGCTCCGCAAAAGGACTGGAAGGTCAATGAGCCCGAGCGCTTGCAGAAAGTCCTGAAGGCACTCGAAAAGATTCAGAGCCAATTCAACGCCTCGCAGTCCGGCGGCAAAAAGATCTCGTTGGCCGACTTGATCGTCCTGGCGGGTTGCGCAGGTGTCGAGCAGGCCGCGAAGAACGCGGGCATCACCGTGACGGTTCCCTTCGCGCCAGGCCGCATGGACGCTTCGCAGGAAAAGACCGACGTGGAATCCTTCGCGGTACTCGAACCGGCCGCCGACGGCTTCCGCTCATACTCCACCGGAAAGACTGACGGAACAGCCGAAGTCGAACTGCTCGACAAGGCGCAACTCCTCACGCTCACCGCTCCGGAGCTTACCGTGCTCGTTGGCGGCATGCGGGTGCTGAACACCAACTACGGACAAACCACGTTCGGCGTCTTCACCAAGAAGCCGGAGGCCTTGACCAACGATTTCTTCATCAACCTGCTCGATATGCGCACGGTGTGGAAGGCCACCTCGGATGCGAACGACAAATTTGAAGGACGCGATCGCAAGACGGGTGAAGTCCGTTGGACGGCAACGCGCGCTGATCTGATCTTCGGCTCGAACGCCCAGCTCCGCGCGCTATCGGAAGTCTACGGAAGTTCAGACGCACACAAGAAATTCGTTCAGGACTTTGTGGCGGCTTGGACCAAAGTGATGAACCTGGATCGCTTTGACCTGGCCCCATCCCGCAGCGCCATCGCTGCCTAGAAACGTTCGGACGAGAAGTGTTTGGTTCGCGGTGGCGCGTCGTTCCTACTTCGAAGCGTCACCTCGACGGATGCAATCGACGAAGTGGTCGTTGACCATGCCCGTGGCTTGCATGAAGGCATAGCAAATCGTGGAGCCCACGAAGCGGAAGCCGCGTTTCTTCAAATCCTTGCTCATCGCATCCGATTCGGGCGTTTGTGCCGGCAACCGCTGCGATGATTTCCAGCGGTTGATTTTTGGCTTGCCGCCAACGAACTGCCAGATGTAACGGTCGAAGCTGCCAAATTCCTTCTGCAGATCTAGAAACGCCCGCGCATTCGAAATCGTGGATGCAATCTTCAGCTTGTTGCGAACGATTCCGGCATCCGCCATCAACGAACGAACCTTTTTGCCGTCATAGCGCGCAATTTTCGCCGCATCGAAAAGGTCGAATGCCCGTCGGTAGTTCTCGCGCTTGTTCAAAATCGTTTCCCAGCTAAGTCCAGCCTGCGCACCCTCGAGAATCAGAAACTCAAACAGCTTCCGATCGTCGTGAACCGGCACACCCCATTCCTTATCGTGGTACTCGATCATCAGCGGGCTTGTCGCCCAGTGGCAACGCCTGTCTTGGATGCTTTTCTTTGGTGTCATCGGAGCGGGCGCGGCCGACGGACCCAATTTGCGGCTCACGCAATCGGAGTATAACCGAATCCAGCGGAAGTGAAGCGAGGGCTGCCCGGAAGTCCCAGGCAGCCCCCGATGAGAGAGGCTATTGGTTGGAAATCGTAACCGTGGTGCCGTCGAACTTCGTGATGGTGATGTTGAACGGCTCGTTGTACGACGCGGCCCTATCTTGCAACACGCTGATCGCCACCTGCTCTCCCAGCAGAATCGAATAGAGAGTGGAGCTCCGGAAGTGAATTCCGGCGTGGATACCGTGTCCAAACGAAACGTTGAACGCCAGCTTGCTCAGCTCTCCGTCGATGGTAAGGCTGTTCGCGTCCGAGCCCGTGTAGGTGTTGAGCGAACGACCATTCGTGCTCGGCACATAGATGTCACGTCCCGCGGCCGTCAGCAGCGGCCGGAGATCCTGATTGCAGTCGAAAAAGAATTTGAGCGCTGTTATGCATGCGCCAGCCACAGTTCCGTGGCCAGTCGGGTAGCAAGGGTGAGTAGGGCAGCCTTCCGGAAACGCCTGTGGCATCAGGTAGCTGCCATATGTCTTGTTGACCATCTTGGCACCCAGCGAATTCAGGACATCTCTGTGCAGTGCCCCAGCCGCTTGAGGACCCCTTGAAGAGTTGTTGTTGTTATTTCCCAGCCTCACCTGCACCAAGGCTCCATACTCCTCGGGGCGCAGCCGCAGATCGACGATCCATTTATGGAACCAAGCCGCTTTGAGCGCTCGCGTGGCCATTTCGGCGAGCGTACCTGCTGCGTCCGGTCCGCCAAGCGTCCCGAAAGCTTTTTGAGTGTTTGATCCGATGTAGGGATTGCCTGGGTTTGGGGGCGCATTGATTTGCGACAGAATCAGAAAAGCAATGAAGAATTCCTGATACAGCACATCGACGTGAGTGTAGGCGGCAAAGTCTCGACCATTGCGTATGTACCGCAGTGTTGGATCCATTGCCGGCGAGCCTGAGCTCCCGCCGTTTTGGACGTTCTGATAGACCGATAGATTGGTCATATAGTCGCTGCCACCGCCACCCACGGGGAGGAACGTTTGGAACTGTTGCGACATAGGCTGCGACCCCAGTGCCGTCGGCTGGACCATGAACTGCGATACGTATGGGCCCACCACGTTGCCATCACCCGGGTATACCTGGCCGCGAAATAGATTCTGCGTCGTGATAGGGGCTGGATACTCGTTGTTCGCTCCGCTGTTGACGTACGACAGATTGTTCATATCGCCCACAGCCTGGGAAGCCAGGGAACTCGATCCGTATTGTGTGAACGGCATGTCACGCAGCAGCGCGGCCCAATAGTGTTCCACTTCTTCGGCTGCCGTCTGCGCGCTGGCAACACTGGGATTTGGCGGAATCACCGCAGCGTGTGAATCGAGCCCTTCCAGATCGAAAGCAAGGCTCCCCTGCGGGCCGTTCAACTTGGAATTGGGACCGCCGCCCGGAGTTCCTACTTGAATGCTCTGGAATGCCGAAAACGAGCCCGACATAAGCGCATTCTTCATGCTGGACCACGACCTCGCATCCGGAAGACCGAGCGAATCGTGTAACAGGCTCTTGCTGAACTGGGCGCTGAAATCCGTGAACTGCGCAAAATCACCGTTGTCAGGCTGAACTCCGACGTTGATGTTTTCCGCCTGCGCTGTGCTTGTCCGGTAGCTGTAGCTTTCGCTCGCTCGATTGCCAGAGCCGTAACCTACTACGGACGCATCGGCCACCGAGTCCTTCCCGCCGAGTAAAGGTTTGAGAATAATGGAGCTGGCTGTTGCCGCTACGGCGGCCACTCCGCCCACTCTGCCGAGAAATGAACGCCGGCTCGGATTCTGGGGCTTCTGGATATGCGTGGATGGTTGCTCTGACTCAATGGCCTTCGATCGTTCCGCGTTGTCTGCGAACATCTGGTCAACGACAGCTTTGACAAACGTACTTCTCTGGCGCTTTTCCATGGACGCACCTCTCCCCATACATGCAGATTGAAGTTCAAATTTGAGAAACTTCTATTCCTGGTGGAACGTAGCGTAGGGCTTTAGCACTTCGCACCGGTCTTTCGAGATCAAAAGTTACGGCGCGATGAAAATCCCACGCTCGGTGGTCGTTATTGTCAGGAGCTCGTCACAGATCTACGTCGTTAGGCCGTTGAGCTGGGGGCAAACAGCAGCCGAAACGAAATCAGAGCCTGATCCCGCCGAAATTCGGCAAACGACGTGGGACATCACCCAAAAAATCTGCGAGGTTTCTAACTCTTAGAGTACCTGTCTGTCAACTGGGAAAATAAAATATTTTGGGAGGAGTCTGGGCCTGATCTTCCGGCACGCGAGGATTTTCGCTTAGGGAGGTAAGAAACTACGAAACAAATGCGAAACGTGCGCTCGCGAACCGGAATCTGCCGGCTCGCGAGCTGCATACACGCCAACTCTTCAGGAAACGCGCCTAGGAAATGTGGCGCTCGAGGACCTTCACGATCTGCTCTTTGGGCACCGCGCCGACGATCTGCTCGGCCACCTGTCCGCCCTTGAACACGAGGAGGGTAGGAATGCCGCGGATATTGAATTTTCCGGCGGCATTAATATTCTCATCCACGTTGAGCTTTACCACCTTCAACTTGCCTGCATTTTCGCGCGCGATCTCTTCCACCGTCGGCGAAAGCATGTGGCACGGGCGGCACCAGTCCGCCCAGAAGTCGACCATGACCGGCTGCGTCTTGCTCGCCTCGATCACGTCAGTCTGAAAGTTTGCGTCATTTACCGCTTGAACGTTGTCTGCCATGTTTTTCCTTGTGCTCGCACACCTGCATGTTTTGGAATGCGCGCTAACATCTATTAGATGTGCCAATGCCCCGCGGGATTCTTGACCGCCTGGCCGCCTCGTACAGCGTGACATATGCCGCCGCCGAAGCCTTCCATGAGAAATCCTTGGCCATCCCGTTGGCCTGGATGGTACGCCAAATCTTCGCGTCTTTGTAGGCTTTTAACGCCCCGCGGACGCACTGCAGCAGCGCCCGCCCGTCATACTCATCGAACTTGAAACCCGTGCCGTGGCCGGTTTTGGGGTCGTAATACTGTACGGTGTCGTCCAGTCCGCCCGTCGCCCGCACCACTGGAACGGTGCCGTAGCGCAATCCGTAAAGCTGCGTAAGCCCACAGGGTTCGTAGCGCGACGGAATCAGAATCATGTCCGCGCCGGCAATGATCTTGTGTGAGAGTGCATCGTCGTAACCCACTTTCACCGCTGCTCTCGCCGGAAAGCTCTCCGCCAGCGCCCGGAAAAACCCCTCATAATCCGTCTGACCCGATCCTAGCGCGACAAGCGCTAGATTCTCCTTCATCAAATCGTTCGCCACCTGGGCGATCAAGTCGAAACCCTTCTGATTCACGAACCGCGAAACGATTCCGATCAGCGGGCGACCCATGTTCTCCGCGGGCAGCCCGGCAGTTTCCAGTAGATTCTTCTTGCAGGCTTTCTTGCCATCGAGATTGTGGAGCGAATAGTTCTGCGCGATGAACGGTGTCCGCTTCCGGACTCCAGATGGAATAATCCGCGCCGTTGAGTATTCCTACCAGACGATCCGCCCGATTGCGGATCACTCCGTCGAGATCCGCAGCCGTACTCCGGCGTCTGAATCTCCTTCGCGTAGCGGCGGCTCACCGTAGTCAGGTAGTCCGCGAACTCGATTCCGCCCTTCAAGTAATTTACGCCGCCGAAAAATTCCAGCCCGTCGATCGTGAAAAGCCGATCGGGAAGACCAATCTGCCGCATCACGGCGGACGGGAAAAGTCCCTGGTAGACGACATTGTGAATCGTAAGCACGACGGGGAGCGAGCGCACATTCGGATCGTTCGCGTATTGCGTTCTCAATAGCACAGGAACGAGCGCCGATCTGCCAATCGTGGCAATGCAACACATCCGGCAGCCACACGCGCTTCGTGAATTCAATCGCCGCGCGCGAAAATTCCGCGAAACGCTCCGCATTGTCCCCATAATCGCCGTACTGGGTCGCCGTAAATGCTCTTCGCGGTCGAAATATTCCGGATCGTCGAGAAAGTAGTAGCGCACGCCCGCTACCGGCGCGGCTTCGGCAATTCGCTGGAAACCGCAACGTATCGCCCTGCGGAATCGTCAGGCTGGAAATGATTGTGGATGTGATTTTGTTGCCGCGATAGCGCGGAAGAAATACGGCCACGTCGTGGCCCATCTCCGAAAGCGCTTTCGGAAGCCCTTCGACCACGTCCGCCAAGCCGCCTGTTTTCGAATACGGGAAGGCCCTCGGAGGCAACGAACAGGATTTTCATCGCGCTTTCGTCATCCTAAAAAACGGTAACGGAACCGCCCAGCTTCGTCAAGCAGCCGCCCGCAGGGATTTCTCCGCTCGAATATTGCTACACTCGCCGCACCATGGCACGACAGCGAATGGGCCAGCACTTCCTCGCGCGATCTCGGCTGGCGAAAACGAATCCTCGCCACCTTGCCCCGCGATCAATAGCGACATCGTGGATCGAAATCGGCGCCGGCCACGGGGAAATGACGGAGTTGCTGGCAGCGAATGGCCGCCGCGTAGTAGCAATTGAAGGCGACCCAACGCCTCGCCGAGAACCTGCGCGAGAAAATCACGTTCAAGCGCCGCTGACGTGCGGCCCGGAGTAACCGTGGTTGCCGGCGACGTGCTCGAGCAAGACTTTGGCAGCCTTGGCGGGAGGCGAGCGCTTCCGCGTCTACGGCAACCTCCCCTACTACATCACATCGCCAATTCTGCACCGTCTCTTCAACTACGCCGATCAGCTCGATTCGATTCACATCGTCATCCAACTCGAAGTCGCCGAGCGAATCGTCGCTCAACCCGGCCGCCGCGAATACGGATATCTCTCCGCCGCCTGCCAGTTCTACACCAAGCCGAAATCGCCCTGCGCCTTCCGCCCGGCGCATTCAGTCCCCCGCCCAAAGTGAAATCAGCCCTGGTCGAAATGAATCTTCCCGGCGAGCGAGCGCGACTAAATATCGGCGACGCGGAGAACGAAACGCGCTTTCTCAAATTTGTTCAGACATGCTTCAGCCAAAAGCGAAAAACACTGCGCAATAATTTACGGGCAATATCTTCAGAGGAACAAATTCACGCTGCACTCACCGCAACAGGTCTGCGCCTAGATGCACGGGCCGAACAGCTCACGTTGGCACAATTCGCCGAAATTTTTCGACAACTCAAATTGAACTGAAGTGTTTACGAATCTTCGACCACCGCCATCAGCCGATCCGGAAAATCAGTCATCACTCCATCCGCACCGGCCGCAATCACGCGCCGCATCTCTTCCGCGTCATCCACAGTCCATGTAGCCACAAGCAGATCGGATCGATGCGCTTCTGCGATCATCTCGCTCGTCACCAACGAATTCCGCGGACACAGCTGCCGCGCCCCCACATCCAGCGCTTTCTTCACCGCGCCCGCTTCCCCGCCCTCCTCGATCAACAACCCCGTCATGATCGAAGCATCCAGCTTCCGCACACTCTCAATCGTACTGGGATCAAACGAAATTACGATCGTCCGCGCCGCATCCTGTTCCTTCTGCAACGCTCCCACCAGCGCGTGATGCATCCCCCACGCTGCCTCGTATTTCACCTCGAGATAAAACACCACGTCCCGCTTCCGCCCGAATTCGAGAATATCCTCGAGCGTTGGCAAACGCTGCCCCATATATTGCCGGTCGTACCACAGCCCGTTGTCGAGCCGCCGCAGTTCCGCCAGCGTGAAGTCAGACACCTTCCCGCGCCCGTTGGTAGTCCGCTCGAGCGTCGCGTCATGTATCGCCACAAACCGCGCATCCCGCGTCAGGTGGAGGTCGGTTTCGATAAACACCACGCCCAGTTCCGCCGCCCGCTCAAAGGCCGCCATCGTGTTCTCAGGCGCGTGCCCCGACGCCCCCCGATGCGCTATCACCCAAGGTTTTCGCATGGAAGCGCTATCGTACCAGACGCGCCCAGTTAGTCGTCCGCCTCGAACACAGCCAGTTGCCGGAATTGCAACCGCAGAACTTTGCAGTCACCGTACTATTACCGACTCCCGTTCACTAACTCGAACCGCGCGATTTTCCGCGGACGAAAACCCTTCGCACTAAAGGCAATGTTTTTGACAATTACGGCAACTCGCGGAGAGACCAGAAGCAAAAGCGACGCCTATTCTAGCCAAGTGAAGACTGCTGTCAGCTATAAGTACTTGTTATTCATTATGATGCGAACGCAACTCGCGCCCGACCCGTTCCCCAGCCCATTGGTGGTCCGATTGCCGAGTACTACTGCCGCTCAGAGGCGCGACTTGGGAGTCGTGAACGTGAAGACCGCTCATTCGACCTGCCTGTCCGGTGAAAGAATCCGCCGGACACAAACCGGCATCTCTGCCTAGCATGAGCTCAAAAACCACTCCGACTCCCGAACCCATCATGGCCACGAACTCGGCCCCTCCCGGCTTCGATCCTGCGAAGGATCTGCCGAAGGGTTTCATCGAGTTCCTCGTGCCTCTCCATGAACAATTCACGTTCTGGCAGCGAAAGTTGATTGAAAAGCGCGATCAAGCCTTAGAGGCGTCGCTGAAGGGCCATCTTCCGAATTACCTGCCGCCTTCCGCCGCAACCAAGGAAGATTGGCGCATCGAACTTCCGGCCTGGTGCCAGGATCAACGCAATCAGATGACCGGCCCCGCCGACGACGGCGAGTTAGTCGTAAAAATGCTGAACTCCGGCGCGCCAGGCGTAATGCTCGATCTTGAAGACTCGATGGCCAATAGCTGGCAGCACTTGATGTTGGGCATCACCAACATGCTGTCCGCGCTCCGCGGCCACTTGGCCTACGACGACCGCAAACGCGGCCGCACCGTCACCATCCAACCCAGCAGTGTCGTCGTTTCGCTCCGCCCTCGCGGCCTGCATTTGCATCAAGCAGGCGTGCTGAAGGACGAAATCATTCCCGCATCGCTCTTCGATGTAGCGATGCTCGCCTATCAACTCGATGCCTCCGAGCTGAAACACCCGCTCACCTTCTACATTCCGAAATCCGAATCGGCCGAAGAAGCGCTCTGGTGGCGCGACCTCTTCCAAGCAATCGCGAAAGCAAAAGGCTGGAGCGAGAACGCGATCAAGTGCATGGCGCTCGTCGAAGCGCATCCACTCGCCTACCAGATGGAAGAATTCGCCTATAACCTCCGCGATCACATCCTGGCGCTAAACCTCGGCCGCTGGGATTACATGGCAAGCCTGATCCATTTCAATCTCGAAAATCCAGAGTGGGTGCTGCCTGACCGCAACACGATTCCCCACGACGTCGCGTTCTTCCAGAATTTCCGCCTGCTTATGCCCGAGCTTTGCCACAAGCATGGCATGCTCGCCATCGGCGGCATGACGGCTCTGTTTCCCAGCCGCGAAGACAAGGAACTGAATGAGCGGGCTCTTACCGTCCTCGCACAAGATAAAAAGAACGAAGCCGTTGCACTAATGGACGGCGCCTGGACAGGTCACCCCGACCAGAATCAAATCGCCGTGGACCAGTTCCCTTTCCCCAATCAACTGTCAGCCAGGCCCAAGAATGCCGACACGCACGTCGACCTGCGTCCGCTCCCGAAGGGCGTAGGCAAGCAAACCGTTGCCGGCACCCGCGCTGCCGTGCGCACCGTGATTCGCTATCGCAACGGCGTCTTGAGCGGCCGCGGCGCAAGCCTGCTCGATGGCTACATGGAAGATCTCGCCACCGACCGGATTTACCGCCTGATGATCGCGCAGCGCATCAAGCATCGCGATAAGGTCAAAATCGTCGACGAAAACGGCGCCGTAGCGCCTCACACTCCCGAGTTCGTCAGCCAGCTGTTCGACGAAGAACTGCAGCGCATTTTGAAGGAGCTGCCGGCCGGCACCCCTGCGGAAACTACTGAGAGATTCCGCCGCGCTCGCATTTTGAGCGAAAGATTGATTGTCACAGGAGAGTTTAATCCTGTATAAGGACGCGAAATTGCATGGGCTTTGATGAAGTAAGCCTTCGGCGAAACGGCAGCAGCGTCATTCAGACGATGCTCAAGCGTTTGGCGGAAGAAGAACGAAGAAAAGAACGACAAGGAGAAGTACGAGTAGAAGTGCGAGTAGAAGATCAAGAGCTACCACTTGGACTGAACACGGTGGGGACCGTACCTGTCGAAACTGCGAAGCCGCTCACCAGAGCGGCCTTGTACTGAGGGCGTGACTCGACGGCAGCGACCCAAGACTGCGAGGGGACGTGGCGCTGTTCGTTGTCTTAGTTGTGGGGGTAGTTGTCGCGCAGACGTGGATGGATTGGCGCGACGCAAAACGGAATTTTGTGGTTCCAGAATGGGCGAAAGGTGTCGCGCTGGCGGGAATCGTCGGCGTAGCGCTCACGACGGCAATGTCGTTCGCCTCGGTCTGGCTCCAGGATTATTCCGGTCAATGGGTGGGAGCAGGCTCGCGCCTTTTCTGGCCTGAGCTCGGCCTCGTTCTCTGCGCGATGGGCATCATCGTAGCCGCCGTGCAGAAGAAGCGCATGCGCCTAATGCTACTGATGATGGGCCTGCTAGTCGAAGCCTTCTGGCTAGGCATCACCCTGTCGTAAACAACCGCGCCCCCTGCTGTTTGCTGGCGGCGCCTTAGGTTTTGCTTTGGTAGCCATGACCATGCCTTCCTCGTCGTGGGTTTTTCCTTTCGCCGCTGTTCCCTGCCTTCGCGCCTCAGTGTCTCGGTGGCTATCTGGTTTCCTTCCAGCCACCACGCGCCCATCTCCTCGCTATCCCGCCACACACGGAACAGCTATACTTATCCGGGCCAACATCTCCTCCTGGCAGGTGAAGCCATGGGCCTCCAAATCGCAATCCGACACGCGGGCGACGTCACCATCCTCGACCTCCAAGGCCGCGCCACGATTGGCCCCACCAACGACTCCCTCAGCGCAAATCTGCGCAAATTAATCGACGCCGGCGAATCTAAAATCCTTCTCAATCTTGCAGGCGCCACTCAGATCGATAGCTCCAGCATAAGCACCATCGTCCGCGCCTTCGTCTCCCTCCGAAACCGCGGCGCCAGCCTGAAACTCCTCAGCGCTCGCGGCAACGTGAAGATGGTTCTCGAGATGCTCCGCCTCCTCAACGTAATCCCCAATTTCGACGACGAAGCCACCGCCCTGATCTCCTTCGAATCCCGCAAAGCCAGCTCCCACTGACCGTTCCCTTGTAGCGCCTACTTCCAGCCGGCTCTTTTGAATTCACTCTGCCTCAGGTTCGACAATTTCAAACGACTCAAATTACGAGTCACGAATTTCTCCTCACGCGCCAGAAGCTTTTTCTGCTTCAACCCCTGTGCTAGACTTTGCCAAGCAGTTTTGCAGCGAAGAAAATTTTTCTGCAACGACTGCTAATCGGTGGAACTTCGGGCTCTGTGCAACGATTCCCCGTGAACCCCGCCAGGCCCGGAAGGGAGCAACGGTAACGGGTCAGCTTCGTGTGCCGCGGAACACCCGAAGTTCCTCCCTTGCTCCAAGGCTTTTGAAAATCGCTGCAGGCTTCTCGCGCCTGCGAATCAATGGAGTCAAGACGATTTTGAGAATCGACATTTCGCCAAAGATCGACACGACGGCTCACGAGTCACGAATCACAAATTGCGAGTCACGGATTCTCGATGAGCTATAAAGTCATCGCTCGGAAATATCGCCCGCAAACCTTTCACCGAAATTGTCGGCCAGCAGCACGTCACCCAAACGCTCGCGAACGCCATCAAATCCAATCGCGTCGCTCACGCCTACATCTTTTCCGGCGTTCGCGGCGTGGGCAAGACCACCACCGCGCGCATCCTCGCCAAAGCGCTCAATTGCGTGAAAGGCCCCACCGCCGAGCCCGACAACACCTGCGACTCCTGCCGCGAAATTTCCGCCGGCACTTCGCTCGACGTTCTCGAAATCGACGCCGCCTCCAATCGCGGCATCGACCAGATTCGCGAGCTGCGCGAAATGGTTCGTTATGCTCCGGCCTCGAGCCGCTACAAAGTCGTGATCCTCGACGAAGCTCATCAGCTCACCGACGAAGCGTCGAACGCCCTGCTGAAAACTCTCGAAGAACCGCCCGAACGCGTCGTCTTCATCCTCGCCACCACTCGCTCGGAAGATCTCGTCGACACGATCAAATCGCGCGCGCAACTTTTCAATTTCCGCTCCCTCACGTTCAAAGAAATTGCCGGCGAAATCGAGCGCGTTGCCAAATCCGAAAATCTCAAAATCGATCCCGGCGCTGTCGCCGTTCTCGCCCGCGCCGCCGAAGGCAGCCTTCGCGACGGCCTCTCGCTCCTCGAGCAGGCTATCGCTACTCCGGCGACGAAATCACCGACACGCAAGTCCGCGAACTTCTCGGCGTCGTCGCCGAAAGCGTCCTTGACGAACTCGTTGAAGCAATCGCGACTCAATCCGCCGAGCGCGCTCTCGGCCTCGTCCATCGCCTCATCACCGACGGGCAAAACCTCCAGCACTTCTGCCGCGAAGCGATTCGCCATTTCCGGAATCTCCTCGTCGCTCGCGTCTGCGGCGCCGATTCCGATCTCGTCACCGCGCCTCCCGACGAACGCCCCCGCCTCGCCGAGCAAGCCGCTCGCTTCACAGAAGAAGATCTCACGCGATTTTTCCAGATCCTTCTCGCCACCGACGACGACCTGCGCCGCAAGCCCGACCCGCGCCTGCATCTCGAACTCGGCCTCCTCAAACTTGTAAATGCGCAGCGCCTCGCGCCTCTCGAAGAAATTCTCGCTGACCTGCGTGGCGAATCACCCCGCGCAGCAGGACCTTCCACCGGGCCGCGATCCATCCCGCCGCGCGCTGTGTCCTCCTCCCAATCAGCATCGCCAGCGTCGCCAGTCATCCAGCACTGCCACCGCAACCGCTGCCCGAATGGCGCCCGCAATCCCGCCCGAAACAAAATTGGCGGCACCATCTCTAGTCAACTCTGCTCCGTCGCCAGCCGAGAATTTGCCATCCCCGCCTCGCACTGTTCCGACGCCCATACCCGCGTCTCCACCGCGCATCGTCGCGCGCGCTGCCGAAGATTCGACCGGTGGCCTCGCCTCCGCGCAAGTCGACGCGATCAAAGCCGCTCTCCAAAATCAGAAATTTCTCTGGTCCATGGTCGAGCACGCCACACGCTGGGAAATTGACGGCGGCGAACTTCGTCTTTTTTTCCCCACCGAAAGCCGCGCTCTCGCCGAAATGTTGCAGGCCCGCGACCCGATGGAACGTTTGCGCACAGTGTTGAACCAAGTCGTCGGCCAGCCGCTTCGCGTGTGTGTTAAACTTGAGTCAGGTCGCGCACCCGTCGTCGGTCGTGGTTCGGAATTGCGCGCCCGGTTTGAAGAAGATCCAATCGTTAGGGCTATGCTTGAAAAGTTTGGCGGCCAGATTTCTAAAATCAAGCGCCCGGGCGAGGACTAACAATGGAAGTGAAAGCTCTTCAACAAATGCTGTCCCAGTTCCGCCAGGTGCAGGAGAGTCTCGAGAAGCAGATGGACGGCCTTCTCGTCGAAGCTTCGGCCGGCGGCGGAATGGTCACAGTCAAGATGAACGGACAGAAACAGCTCACCGAAATACGCATCGAGCCGGACATTTTCAAGAGTAAAGACCAGGAAATGCTTCAGGAGTTGATTCTCGCTGCCGTGAATGACGCCACGCGTCGCGTGGACGAAGAGCTTTCCAAGCAGGTAAAGGATCTCGCGGGCGGTATGCCCGGAGTAATGGGCCTGAAAATCCCCGGACTCTTCTGAACCGGATGAGATTCTCGAAGAATTCGGATCTGCAGCCGCTCCGACTCCCTTCTCGCGTTTTATTCCGACAAAATTCTTTTAACAACGGATTCCTACATGCCCGATTTTGCGCCCTCAATCAATCGACTCATCGAAGAATTGAAGCACCTCCCAGGCATCGGCCAGAAGACCGCACAGCGCCTCGCCTTCCACTTGCTGCGCGGCGATCGCGAAACCGCCTTCGCGCTTTCTGACGCCATTCGCGACGCCAAAGAAAAAATCCGCGAATGCTCAGTCTGCAACAACATCACGGACACCGATCCCTGCCTCTTCTGTACCGGCGCCACGCGCAACAGAGCGATCATCTGCGTCGTTGAAGAGGCCACGAACATTCAAGCCGTCGAGAAGACGCGTCAGTTTAGCGGGCTTTATCACGTCCTCGGCGGCGCGCTTTCACCGCTCCAGGGCATCGGCCCCGATCAGCTAAAAATCAAAAGTTTGATCGAACGATTGAAAGGCGGCGCGGTGGAAGAAATTATCGTCGCCACGAATCCCACAGCCGAAGGCGAAGCCACGGCCGTCTATCTCTCGAAGCTCATCAAGCCGCTGGGCGTCAACGTCACCCGCATCGCCATGGGAATCCCGGTCGGCTCCGATCTCGAATATGCCGATGAAGTCACCATGATGAAAGCAATGGAAGGCCGCCGCGGCCTCTGACGTTCAGTAGCATAGGCATTCTTGCCTGTGCCCACGTAACTAACTGCGCGATCCCAGTTCTTGGCGATCTCGCGGTTTCGTTCTTTTTATTTTCCTTCAAACACTCGTTGCAAGCTGACTCCCACGAACGTCACTTGCTCCCAGCCGGCTCCTGATTTCCCTTGTCGTGCAAATCTAAACCGTACTTCGGCGCATCCTTAGTCCCCGTGATTTTCACCGGTATTTCCGTCACGCCATTCTTGCGAAAGAACGGATCCACAGCCTTCAGGAAGAACGATTTCTTCCCGGTCACAGTCTGAGAAATCTTTGCATTCATCCGCAGCTTCCCGTGAAAATCCAGATCGCCCGTGTTCACGCTGTACGTTCCAGCAAGCGCGAGCGACGCCCCTTCCACTCCAAATGTCAGGTTCGAGAATTTAACATTGCTGTGCTGCATCGTGAAAGCGCCGTGCAGCTCCGAGAGTTGCGTGCCCTCCGCGCCAAGTTGCGGTTTTCCCTGCGCCTTGTGGCTGAACGTGTCGATACGATCCTGAATCTCGCTGTTGGTGAATTGAATATCGCCAATCGTAAATTGCCCGTCGAGCGACATGCGATCGATCAAATCCTCATCGCGCTCCGGTATGTAAATCTTCGTCTTCAGCCGCTCGTAACCGGTCATCACCGGCTTATCTGTCTTCACGGTCAGTCGCAGTAGATCTTCCACGCGTCCTTTATCCGAGACCGCATCCAGATTGATCGTGCGTCCCTTATGCGTGCTCAAGTCGACCACTTCGCCCTGCGCCACGATCGTTGTATGCAAAAAGGTGGCCGTCACTTTGTTTAGGATCACGTCGCCGTTCGTTCCATCCACAATCGCCGAATACACCGTGTGCAACGGAACCGAATGGCTCGCGGTGCGCAGCGCAAAGTCCGGCGTGTCCGTCTCGCCTTCCACTTCCAGATAATCGAGCGGCCCTTTAAATTTCCCCTGTCGACGAAAGAATTCCCGACAGCCCCTTGAGCGTTCCGAGATCGGCATGCTCGAAATTGAATTTTCCTTCGACAGGAGTGCGGCTTGGTTCCTCGGCGTCCCACGGCCCGAACTTTCCAACGCAGTCGATTTCGCCCTGCGGCTTGGGGTTCGTCAGGATGGCGTGAAAATCCGCGGCCTGATCGAAGCGGAAATTTTTCATCTGCAGATGGTGGATGTAAAAAGGATGCGCCGTTGCGGCGGGATCCTTCGGAAGAGGGACAAGCACCGCGTCATCCGCAACAACTTCGCCAATCACGATCGGAAACTTTTTCGCCAAATCCACATCGGTTCCGTGAATCAACGACTTTCCGCCCGGTTGCCGAGGCGGCGTGTGAATCTGCAATCCATCCAAGCGCACGCTACTGACAGTCACCTTGCTAGCCAGCAGCCCCGAAATGTTCGCGTTGAAGGAAACTTTGGCGATTTCAATCAGGGGAGGCACATCCGTCCGCCCGTTGTGGCGCAGCACGACGCCCGTAATCACCACATGCACTCCGGGTCTCAACGAAATTTCGAAATCTTTGAATTCAAGCTCGCTGTGAAATCGGAGCCGGAGGTAGGCCTCCGTCTCGCTCGGATCATCCCCCGGATCTTGCCGCGCATCGCGAACAAAAGCGCAAACGACGCTAAGACCAGTCCTCCTACGACAGCCGCAAGAATCAGCCACCCACGTTTAGACAATCGCTGGCCCCTCGTCCTCTCGCAATGCCCGAGATCACTCAGGATTGATTGTAGCGAAACCGCGAGCGCAATTGTCAAAAGGACAGCATTGAAGGCGGCGCCCGATTCGGAATACCTGTCCGCATCGGCTATGGGCGCGCTTGCTTCAACACCGCACGAGGTTATATCTAGGTTCAGGAAACCGATCGATACCCGGGAGGATGCAATGCCCTCATTGAGCCGATACATGGCGCAATACGATCACGAGCACACCAATCCCTGGAACAAAGTGATGCACGCGATCGGAATTCCCATGGTCATCACGGGTATCGTCCTTCTGTGCATCACGTGGTGGCGCATCGGCCTCGCGCTTTTCGTCGGCGGATGGATCCTGCTCTTCGCTGGTCATCGCATCGAAGGAAATAAGCCAGCGTTTTTTCAAGGCCTCGTCTACTTCCTCGTCGGCCCTATCTGGATCGCCAAAGAATTGAAAGACGCGATCTTCGGCGCCTCGCACCGGTCAACACCTGCTCACTGACCGTTCGGCCCCGGCTCACTAGCTATTCGATCGCAAGCTGGCGAAACGCTTGACGCGGACACAACGGAACCACCGTTTCTAATTTCAGTTCTTAGGTTCTGCGGGCTTCTTCTCGGAAGGGGCCTGAGCAAGCGCTTCTTCGATACGCTTAAATAGGTCGCCCTTATCGTTGTGGGTGATTCCCGAGAAATTTCCACCCAATGCCACCGTGCAGGTTTCGCCGGAACCGGTCAGCGTGATGTCCAGGTACCGTTTGCCACTCATCGTATTGCCTGTCGAGACAATCCCCTTTTTCTGAGCGTCATCGAGCTGTGCAAAATTGTAGTGTGGAGGAGCTGTCGCGATCTTGACAGCGGACCATACCCGGTCGCAGCTTGCGGCGAAGACCTGCTCTTTCGGCTTGGCAAACACGGGGTTCGCGAAAGCCGTCAACACCAATGCCATCAAGAATTGTTTCATCTTCCTCTTCGTGCAGCGAACTGATTGTCGCTATCTTAGCGCCAGCGTCCGGCAAGGATGAACTCTTGTCGCGTGTCAACGTAGTCGATTGGTAACTTCCAGCGCCCAATTTAACGGGATAAGAAGGCAACTAATTAACTAAGTAAGGCTTCTCACCGACCATTCCCCGCATTTCAGGGTTGATACAGAGCAGCGTCTCTGGATTTCCTTTGACGCTAAGGAGGCGCATTGAAATGAGGAATTCTCTCGCGGTCATGTTGCTGTTTGTGGCCGTTAGTGCAGGGCCACTTTGCGCGCAGGAGCAACCTTCGGAGTTTGAGGCATACGGGGGGTACTACTACACGCGCTTCAATGTAAATGCCAATGCCCCGGGCATTGCACCCTCGGCAACCTACAACGGAAACGGCGGTGGTGGCCAGTTCGAGTATAACGTCAACCGTTGGCTCGGTGCTGTAGCAGACCTGAGCGGCTTTATCGCGACGAGCAGCGGGGAGACGGAGGCATTCGCCGGAGCAGGGTTCACCTATCTCTTCGGGCCTAGAGTGAATTTTCGGCGCGGCAAAGTGGTGCCGTTCGCTGAGGCACTCTTCGGAGGCGTTCGCACAACCGACGGCATCGCCCGATCAACGGGGACCGAAAACAATTTTGCTATGACGGCAGGCGGTGGCATCGATCTCAAAGTTTCCAAGCACGTCTCCGTTCGCCCTGTGCAGGCCGACTACTTCATGACAAAAATCCCGGACGGACTGAATAACCGCCAGAACAATTTCAGGTTCGGCGCTGGAGTCGTGTTCCGGTTTGGCTAAGAGCAATTTGCTTATCTACTTTCTGGTTGGCCCGATCTGGATCGGCAAAGAATTGAAGGCCGCGGTGTTTGGCTCCCCGCATCGGTCAACCGCTGCTCACTGACCGTTTCGACCGCTTCGTCAGTGACCACTCAACCACGGCTTCACTCGCAGAAGTAATAGTTCTTCATAGTTGTAGTACCTTTTTTTGTTTGTTCCTTTCGCCTTGACGCGATTTGTTCACAGACGCAGAATGCCTTCACGTTATTTTAGGGCTCCCAGCGCCCCAAGAAGATTCACACAGGGAGCTACGAACTTGAGAACCAAAATCTGCTGCATTCTCGATTGGTTTTCTAGGCTTGCTGTGCCTCATCCTGCCGGCGCCCGCCCGGGCGGATCTGGTCGGAACGACGGTGACCGGCTCTTTAGATTTCGACTCGGACAGATAAGATGAACTTTTACAACCCGGCGATGGGGTTTGTACCGGCTGGCTTTCAAAACTCGGCGGGTGCGCAAAACTCAAACACAGTCGTCATCGTGGGCGGCAACGAGTTCGGCTTCAGCGATGGCTTGAATACGGACGTAACGAGTTTCACCAGCACCGGATTCACTTTCATGGACACGGCCATCACCGCAGGTCCAAATCTCAATATCATTCTCACGTTGACGGACCCCGCCTTTGCGGGCGTGTCGTTGATTTCCAGCTCCTTTCCCGGCCTGACTTTCGCAATTTCAGGCGATCAGATTACGGTTGATATTCCCGGTCTCGATGCATCCGCCGGAGAAGTCTTTACAGCTTCCTTCAACGTCACATCAACGTCGCCAGTTCCCCGAGCCCTCCGCCTACGGTCTCGTGCTGATCGGCTTCGGTTTCTTGGGACTCATGCTGGCAATGCGGAAGCGTCTCTGTTGTCGGGTATCCGACAGGCCAGTTGAAGCGCATAGCTTACAAGCCTAGCAATTTGCACGTGCGCGTCATCGGGCGTTCAGCCGGTTTAGCTGCGCCCGGATTCAGTGAGCCGGCGCGGCTCGGGTCTTGGCCCATTGCCGGATTGATTGCACTTCCTCAGCGCGAGTCACGCTGAGTGGTTGCGTGGAGCGAATCTCCGCGAGAAGGACTTCGGTCGTCAACTGTTCCTTCTGCGCCAAAGAGCCGTATAAAGCCCCGCAATAATCACCTGCTCGATTTCCGCGCCCGAGAAGCCCTCGCTTCCCGCGGCGAGTTTTGACAGATCAAACGTCAACGTGTCGCGTCCGCGCTTTTTCAAATGCAAACTCTCGAACAGCGCCGCGCGAACGTCCGTTCCGGGCAAGTCAACAAAGAAGATCTCGTCGAACCGGCCCCTCCACATCATCTCCGGCGGCAGTAGCGTAATATTGTTCGAGGTCGCCGCCAAAAAGACGCCGCTCTCCGCGAGACTGCATCCACGTCAGCAGCGTCGCAAGCAGACGCTGCGACAAGCCCGCATCGGCGTCGCCACTCGTTACCGGCAAGTAGCCAAAACCCTTTTTCAATCTCATCGATCCACAGCACCACCGGCGCCAGCTTCTGCGCTAATTCCAAAGTTTTGTGCAGCTTCTTCTCGCTCTCACCCACAAACTTGTCGTACAAGGGCTCCCGTCATCCAGGCGCGCCAGCTCAAATCCCCACTCGCCGGCCACCGCCCGCGCGGCAAGGCTCTTCCCGCATCCCTGGACGCCTGTAATCAAAATCCCCTTCGGCGGCTCCAGCCCGAATCGCCGGCCTTCCAACGTCAACGCACTCTTACGTTTCGCAATCCAGTCACGCAAACGTTTCAGCCCGGCCACATCGTCAAAAGATGTGTCGCGCCGCACCGTCTCGATCAATCCTTCGCTCCGCAAGGCTTGGCGCTTTGCATCGAGCACGGCATCGAGCAATCCGGCATCCGCACATCCCCGCGACATGACGCACATCCGCAACGTGCGCATAGCCTCTTCTCTGGAAAGCCCGGCGAGGTTTCGAGCGAGTTGGCTGATCCCCGCAGGGTCTAGC
Source organism: uncultured Acidobacteriota bacterium (assembly GCA_963790945.1). Lineage (GTDB taxonomy): Bacteria > Acidobacteriota > Terriglobia > Acidiferrales > UBA7541 > Palsa-295. Next base: position 2,972 of record CAWBRH010000002.1, on the reverse strand, counting down.
ACCATAGGAAGGGACTGGTCTCGATTCAGTTCGGCAAGCACACCCTTCACACCGGGCAACAATTCTTCGGACGTCGGCAGGTCCAGCTGAAATGCTACCGCTTCAGAGCCCAGTTCCGCGGGCAGCTGCAGCGACGGCGCAGATATCACAATCGCTTGTCGCGCCGTCCTGAATTTCTCGGCCATATCCCTCAAGCGACGGCAAATTTTGTCGTCTTCGCAATACCGCGCAAAATCTTTGAGAAGAAAGATAGCGTCGCCCGGAATCAATGGAATGTTTGCCAGTACCTGCTCGGGCTGATCGGTGTTGTAAAGCGGCGCGCCAGGGCATTTCGCCATGCCGGTGGTGACGCTCCATTCATACATCGGCACGCCCAACTCAGCCGCCACTTCCAGGAGCAACTGCTTGAACCGCTCTTCTTCAGGCGTCTCCACAGTGATGATCGGGTGCCGCGAGTTTACCGAGCAGCCGCAGTTCGTCATGCTTGGTGTGAACGGGAGGCGCTCCAGAGCCGCTCGCTTTTCCACGAACCGCATTCGGTTGCGCCGGTGTGCCGGACGATCGCGGCGCGGGCTCATTGGACTGATTTTTTGGCTCTTGTGACAAAGCTGGTGCCTCGTTTGACGACAGTAGTTCAGGTGAACAACTAAGAGGGAGCGTTAGATGGCCCAACGATAGGCTACCAAAATCAAGAAAAAAGAAAGCTCGGTTTTGAAGCACGCGACGCAAGCTCGTCAACGCATCGATATTTGACCTCCGTGATATAATCGAATAGTTAGTTTTTCGTTCGACTAGGAGGTGCGGGCATGAGAGTCGCGCGAAATGCGCGATGTTGCTTCCGCTCCTCTCCCGCGCGCGAAATTCTAATAGGAACAATCGAGGTTTCAGAAATTAAGTTAAGTTGCGGAAAACACAGCACTAAACAATTTTCTAATAGGGACAAAACTCGGTTTTTGCGTGCGCCAAGGCGGAACGCCTTTTTCGGGATTTCGACGCCTCTCTTCGCTCCAACCTCAGATTCACTTCGAAGTTACCCTTTCGCACAATCGCGCAAGGCTGTTCGCTCGCGCTCGACCAGAATGCTAACCTTGGAAATTGCCCCTCGGAGGCTTGGGTGAACGAATCCGCGCTGTCCAACGATCCCGGCACGCAGAAGCGCCGCAGCACGCGCATCGTGCAAGCCGTCCCGCTCACCGTGACGGGTGTGGACGCGCTGGGCCAGCCTTTCAAAGAACGCACCACCACCGTGATGGTGAACTGTCACGGTTGTAAGTACCAATCGAAGCACTACGTTCCCAAAAATTCGATCGTCACTTTGGATATTCCCACGCCCGAGCCGGGCCGCCCGCCGCACTCCGTTCAAGGGCGTGTTGTCTGGGTGCAGCGTCCGCGCACCGTTCGCGAACTTTTCCAAATTGGACTCGAATTTGAAACGCCAGGTAATGTGTGGGGCATCGCGTTCCCGCCAGATGATTGGCAGGCGTCGCTTGCGGAGGGCGGCACCGACGCGTCGCGCACCTTGGAACTCGTTGAGGAGTTCGAGATAGACGCAGCCGCTTCCGCACCACCAGAAGCTGATGTTCCCGCGCAAGCCGATCCAGCGCCTACTGCCGTGGCTCCTGCTGCCGCGGCACCTGCTGCACCCGTCGCTCACTTGCCAGGCGAGAAACCTGCCGGCCACGTTGCTCCGCCCGTCGCGCCTTCGGCAGCCACGCCACACGCCGACAGCAAGGTACATGCAGTTACGGTCTCGTCGGCCGACGCGCAAGCTGCCATCGCACGTCAAATGGCCAGGGTGGTAACGGAAGTCAAAGAAAATCTCGATAAGACGATGCGCAAGGGCGCCGAAACTGCGATTGCCGAAGAAATGACCATCGTGCGCCAGCAGTTGGACGTGCAGCTTCACGATGCTGTCGAGCGCGCGATTAAAGTTTCGATGGAGCGCGTCTCCGAAACGTCGGTGAAGAAAGTGGTTCAGGAGGCTGCGCAGCGCACCGCCGCGATCGTGGAAGAAGCGCGCAAAGCCACCGAGATTTCGTCGGAAAATCTCGACGCGAAAGTGCGCAATGCTGTGCAGCAAGCCGTGAGCACCGCGGCCGAGCAAGCCGCGCAACAGGCAGCGCAACAAGCCACCTCGCAGAATTTGAAGACCGCGGTAGAAGAAGCTGTGGAACGGGCGATCAGCAGCCGGCAAGCCACGACCCCATCGCTCGACATTCTTTCGTCGCCGGAAGCGGCGCAGCGCCACCTGGACGACTGGCGCAAGAGCCTGGAAGACACCGCGCAGAATATCCGCAGCCAGACCGTCGAGAAGGCCAACGTCGAGGTAGCCGAGGTAAACCGCCGCTGGCAGGAAACATTTGACGCCGCGCTGGCGGGCGCATCGCAGAAAACGGTGCGCAACTGAACGATGCATCGCGCGCGGCGCTGGAGCAGGCCCAACAAGACATTGATGCGAGGAAGTCGGGAATTCAGGGATCGCTCGATGAAGTGATTGCAGGCGCGCGCTCCACCGCTGATTCCCTCAAGGCGGGCCTTGAACAGGAACGCGCGCGAACCGAGCAGGCGAAATCAACACTCGAAGAAGCGGCGCGAACGACGCTCGAATCCGTGCGAGCGGCGATCGATCAAGAGCGGACGCGCGTGGAGGAAGCGAAGTCGCAGCTTGACGCCGCCGCGCAGAGCACGCTCGAATCGGTTCGAGCGAATCTGGAGCAGGAGCGGGCTCGCGCGGATGAGACGAAGTCGCGGCTCGAGTCCACTGCGCAATCCATGCTGGATCACACCCAGCAGCGGCTCGATGGAATCCTGGCTGAGAAATACAGCGAAATCGGGCGCAAGGCAGATAAGGCCATCGCAGAACGGGCCGAGCAGATTCAACCGACGCTAGAAGCCGCCGCGCAAAAGGTGGTGCAGCGCATCTCGGGCGAGTTCGATCAGACCATCGCTTCCAAGGTGGGAGATGCGCAGAG
>CAWBRH010000001.1:0-21685 GCA_963790945.1 uncultured Acidobacteriota bacterium | reverse complement strand
TGGCGACGGCCGGCTTCGCCTTTACTCGCTTCGTCGATCACGATCGTCGCGTATTCGGGAAGTCCCTTCGCCGAGGCCCAGCGCAGCGAACGGCGTGGGATAAATCTGCTGCCCGAACCAATCGTGCGCGATCGCGTGCGTCACTTTGTCGAGAAATTCCTCGTTGTTGATTCCCAGCGCCAGCGCCGCGCTGCTCACCAGCGCTCCGCCAGGAAACGCTGCGGCGGCCGGGCCTGTCTCGCCCGTCAAATGATTGCGCAGTTCGGGTGACTCGGCCACGTGTGGACCGCTGATATGTTTTGTCGAGCGGGCCAAAATCGTTTTGCATCACGTTCCACGCCGATTCGATTCGCTGGCGCGCTTGTGGCGATGTCGCCCTTAAGTGGTTCAAGCGTCCAGAACACGACCGAGCCATTTCCACTTCGCGACGAAGATGCTTCAACATATTGTCCGCCGACCGCGAACGGCGAGAGATCTTTCATGCGCACCATGTATCGAGTTTCCATTTCGTCGCCGAGCTTTTTCGCGCCAACCTTCGCGCCTCGCGAGAGCAGCAGAAAATTGGAGGGCGTCCGAATCGTGATGAGCGTTCTGTCCGGCCGCTTTGGAAATGGCGACAGCGCGTGATCGGGCGGCTGCAGGACCGCGAACCAGCCGCTGAAACCGAGGCTGAAGGTTTTTGGGCTCAAGGTAATTTGAGAGCCCGAATCGTCCGGCGAGCGCGAGCACATATTCGATCAGCAGTTCGCGCTTCTGCTTCTGTTCCCACGTGGATTCGAGCGGAATGCGAAGGGTGTGCGGATGATCGTACTGAAGCTCCTTTGGCAAGGGGACCGCACTCACTTCATGTCCGTTCACTTCGACATGCAGATCGTTCATGCCAAACGTTTTTTCAACCGGCACAACCACGTCAATGAAATTCAGTTTCGAGGTGCCGGAATTCACCAGCGTGAACTGGCCGCGAATCTTCAGCTCCGGCGACGCCCCGGAAACGAATTGAATTTCGCGCGACTCTTTGCTGATGGCGTAGCCGGGAGCAAGCGGCACCGTGCAAGCGGCGCTCGAAATCAGGATGACGATGGCTGCGAGTGGCGCGAGGCGCGAATGGAATGCGGCGCGGGACAAGATGAGTGATTCTAACGGGCGGATGGCATTTGGAGAAGTCCGAAACGCGATGCGCACCGGGCGCTAGGTTCCTGTGAACTTGCGGAGAATTTCTTTGTCGGTAGCCCGGTGCTTGCGCATCGCAAGAATCTGATCCGTGGCGGAATCGGGGATGCCGCGCTGTTCCAGCTCGAGAAGCGTGGATTCGCGAAGGCCAGCATTTTTCAGCTTGCCGAGCGAAAGGCCCGAAAGTGACGGCGTGCCCGCCGCTTCATGCTTCGCCATTTCGAGAATGATCGCGTCGGACAGCCCGGCGAGCCGCACCACCTGAAACTCTCCGGCGCTGACTCCGAGCTGATCCATCCGGGCGAGCTCGAGAATGGTGTTTTCGCGCACGCCCGCCTTTACGAGACCCGCCACTGCTTCGCCGGCTGCGAACGGTTTGCCACGCTGATGATAAATCTCGACGATGCTGACGCACGAGTCGTCAGAAAATCCGGCGCTGCGCATTTTGGAAATTTCCGGGATTTCTTCGGATGTGATTTTCAGGGCTTCGAGTTTTTTGATGGAGGCGTAACCGACGCCGGCAGCATCGAGAGGCTTCGTATCCAGCGGCTGAAAATGCTTGCAGCCTGCCGCGATCAGCGAAAGGCCGGCCGCGAGGCCAAGCAGCGACAGCCGCTTAAACATTGTAGACGCGCTCGATGTCAAAGACTCCCGGGATGCGTTTTATGGAGCTCAGTATACGCTCGAGCTGCTTGCGGTCGTGAACGTCGAGGGCCACTTCCATGCGCGCGTGCAGCGCTTCGCCGCCGCTTTCAAAGGTGCGGATGTTCGCGCCGGTGTCGCTGATCGCGCTGGTGATGCTGGCAAGAATTCCGGGACGGTCCTCGGTGAAAATTCGCAAGCGAACCGGGAAGGTTGCTTGCGTCGTGCCGGCCCACTCGACCGGAATACGCCGCTCGATTTCATATAAGAGATTTTGGACATTCGGGCAGCTCTTGCTGTGCACGGCGATGCCACGGCCGCGCGTCACGTAACCGATGATATCGTCGCCGGGAATCGGCGTGCAGCACTTCGAGCGATACACCATCAAGTCATCGTGGCCGCCGCGCACCACGATCGCGCCTTCGTTCATGCCCAGCATGCGCTTGACGGTGGAAACGATCTTTGGCTGTTTGTCTTCGCCCGGCTCAGCGATCGGCTGGCCGGTGGCCTTGGCGAGCACCTGGCGGGCGGACCATTTTCCGTAGCCGAGGTCGGCATAGAGATCTTCTATGCGCCCGCAGCCGTAATCGGACGCGACGCGCTGCCAGTCCTCATCGGAAATTTTCTTCAGCGGAATATTTGCCTGGCGCGCTTCCTTTTCCAGAAGCCTGCGGCCAACATCGGTGGCTTGCTCGCGCTCATGCAGGTTGATCCATTGCCGTATTTTGCTGCGGGCGCGCGAGGTGTGAACGAAGGTGAGCCAGTCGCGCGATGGCTCGTGCCCTTTTTGGGTGAGAATTTCGACCACATCGCCATTGGCCAACGCGTGCCGCAGCGGCACGAGCGCGCCGTTCACTTTTGCGCCGCTGCATTGATTGCCGACTTCCGTGTGAATCGCATACGCGAAATCGACAGGTGTGGCGCTGCGCGGCAGAACGACGACGCGCCCTTTCGGCGAGAATGTATAAACTTCTTCGGGATAGAGATCCACGCGCAGCGTCGAGAGGAATTCGCTGGGCTCCTCCATTTCCTGCACCCACTCGATCAACTGGCGCATCCAGACGATGCGCTGGTCGTCGGCCTGGGAGGCCGCGCCACCACCGCCGTCCTTATATTTCCAGTGTGCGGCGACGCCCTGCTCGGCGATGCGATGCATTTCCTGCGTGCGAATCTGCACCTCGAAGGGCTGGCCTGCGTGGATCACAGTGGTGTGCAGCGACTGATACAAATTGGGCCGCGGCATCGCGATGTAATCCTTGAAGCGCCCGGGAACCGGCGGCCAGATTTGGTGAATCACGCCAAGCGCCGCGTAGCAATTTTTTACTGTGTCGGTGATTACGCGCAGCGCGAGCAGATCGAATACCTGGTCGAGTGTGCGCTGCTGCTTTTGAATTTTCAGGTGCAGCGAATAGAGGCGCTTGATGCGCGCCTGCACTTCGGCGGGAATACCGCTTTCGATCATCTTGCTGCGGACGGCGTCCTGCACTTCGTGCAAAAACTTGTCGAAGACTTTTTGCTTGGTGCTGATTCTCTTCTGGATGTCGAGAAACGATTCGGGCTCGAGATAGCGGAAGGCGAGATCTTCGAGTTCGCCGCGAATCAAGCCCATGCCAAGCCGATTGGCGACTGGCGCATAGATGTCGAGCGTTTCGCGCGAGATGCGCTGCTGTTTTTCGGAATCGAGGAATTGCAGCGTGCGCATATTGTGCAGGCGGTCGGCCAGTTTGATCATCACGACGCGCACGTCATTGACCATGGCGAGCAGCATCTTGCGAACGTTCTCGGCCTGCCGCGCTTCCGGGGCGAGAAGGTCGAGGCGGCTGATTTTTGTGGCGCCTTCTACCAGGCGCGCTACGTCAGCTCCGAATATTTCGTCAATTTGCGAGAGCGGAATTTTGGTGTCTTCGACGACGTCATGCAGCAGCGCGGCGCACAACGCGGTGACGTCGAGCCGCATGTCTGCCAGTAGGTGCGCCACTTCCACGGGGTGCGAGAGGAAGGGCTCGCCCGAAAGCCGCGTTTGCGTTTTGTGCTGCTCGGCGGCGAAATCAAAGGCGCGGCGGAGAAGTTCGAGGTCGTCGCCCGGGCGGTTGCGGCGGACCTTGTCCATCAGCTCGACAAAGCGCAGATCGACGGCACGCCTTGCGGCTGGCGAAATCGACGACTTAGGGGCTGGTTCCATAGTGTTTGCCCGCTTAATCTGGGGCTATTTTAATCGAGTCGGTCGAGTTTGGAGGCAGATTTGTGGCGCAGTTCCGTACTAGCACTGTCGTGGCGCGATCTGGTATTTTCAACATTTCAAAACCGCATCCGTTCGATTTACAGTGAGGATTATCTCTTGTAGCTATTTCTGCTGAAGAGCTCCGGGCGGGTCCGCTTGCAGGGCTTCGGCGGAGCCCATCGAGCTCACAAGAGGAAGGTCACCGCTGGAAGCCGTTTGCAGCTTATTTGTCCGATTACCCGACTTGTCGGGTGCTAGAGGCAACCGTCCAGTGAGTGGTGGACGGTGATGCTCTTGAGCTTGTCCGAATCTCTGATCGGAGATTCGCAGACTTCGTGTGGTTCATCGGCAAACTGAAACGCGATATAGACCTTGTGCGCGCTGCAATCACCAAGGATGTTTCTCTTTAGTGACCCGATACTAACTATGTCGACCCATGCGGTTTTCTCGTCGATGCAGCACATCCTCTCGTACTTAACGCCCTTTGTCTTAAGATAATCTTCTACGTTCTTTCGGGTCATTCCCGGTTTCAGGATTTCGGAGTATGACTGGTTAGGGCTGCCTGATACGCGGCTTCTCGTTTCTGCTTCTCGCTCTGGGCCGACGCCTTGGGCACAGTCGCTAACAGTGCAAGGAAGAGAAACGCCAACCTGTGTGACATTCTCTGGTTCATATCAACTGGATTATACGACTGCTCATATAAGCGCCTGATGCATTTCGATACGAGCAGGGTATATGGAAGCGCCTCAAATGCTAGATTGACGCTCGTCAACGGATCAACATTCATTGACATTTGTCGATGGATGGGGTAGGCTAAATTCGGCAGGAATCGAGAGGCACCGACGCGATGGCGGAGAAGACAAATTGCACGACTGGTTGTGCGGATGGCAACGGGGAGTGCTGCAGGACGGATGCAGGACCGAAGCTCAGCCGTGGGCGGGCGCGGGAGTATGCGGGATGGTTCAAGGCGCTGGCTGATCCGACGCGGATACGGATTTTGAATTTGCTGGCGGCGAACCGCGGGGCGGTGTGCGTGTGCGACATCGTGAAGCATTTCCCGATCGGGCAGCCGACGATTTCGCACCATTTGAAGATTTTGCGGGATACGCGATTCGTGCAGTCGGAGCGGCGCGGGACGTTTATGTACTACCGCGTGAACCGGAATTGCCTGGGGGAGTTTCCCAACGCGGCGCGTTTAATCATGGATGTGTAATCAGCGAGAACGGCATGTTGCGGATATTTTTCGTCAGGAACATCGAATATCGTCAATATTCAATGGAGTCTGTCTATTCAATGAGCCGAGGAGGAAGCGATGGCGAATGAAAGTATCAAGGACGTTGTGAAAGCGAGATATGGCGAGGCAGCGAAGCGCGTGGTGCAGAATTCCGGCGGCAAGTCCGCGGAGGGGGCGCCATCCGAGTGTGGGTGTTCAACAGCTGCGACTCCCTGCTGTGATCCGATCTCGGGCAATCTCTACGCGACGAACGAGGTGGCAGGGTTGCCGGCTGATGCCGTGGCTGCCTCGCTTGGATGCGGGAATCCCACGGCGCTGGCGCAGTTGAACGAGGGAGAAACTGTGCTCGATCTGGGATCGGGCGGCGGAATCGATGTGCTGCTTTCGGCGAAACGCGTGGGGCCAACGGGAAAAGCCTACGGTCTCGACATGACCAACGAGATGCTGGAGCTGGCGCGAGAGAATCAACGGAAGGCGGGTGTGGAGAACGTGGCATTCCTGAAGGGCGAGATCGAAAACATACCGCTGCCGGAAAATTCGGTGGACGTGGTGATTTCAAATTGCGTGATCAATTTATCGGGTGACAAAGACCGCGTGTTGCGCGAAGCATTCCGCGTGCTGCGGCCGGATGGGCGATTCGCGGTTTCCGATGTGGTGGTGCGCGGACCTGTACCTGCCGAGATTCGAAGGAATGTGGAGTTGTGGGTGGGTTGCGTGGCCGGCGCGCTCGAAGAATCGGAATACCGGACGAAACTTGCGGCGGCGGGATTTGAAGATATTGAAATAGAACCGACGCGCGTTTACAGCGTGGCGGACGCGCGGCAATTCCTTACGGCGCAGGGGATTGATGTGGACGCGATCGCGCCGCACGTGGAAGGCAAGTTCGCGAGCGCGTTCATACGAGCGAAAAAGCCCGCGGTGGCAAAAAGCGCATCAGAACAGCCCTGCTGCGGGCCGGCTTGTTGCGCGACGAAGGAGTGATCACGATGACCGGACGTTACAACGTGCTTTTCCTCTGCACCGGCAACTCGGCGCGTTCGATCATGGCCGAAGCGATTCTCAACCGGAAAGGCCGGCCTAATTTTCAGGCGTACAGCGCCGGCAGCCATGCAACTGGAAGAGTGCGAGCAGAGGCGCTGCGGCAAATCGAGCTCGCGCGTTTGCCAACGGAAGGCTTGCGCAGCAAGGATTGGGGCGAATTTGCGAAACCCGGCGCTCCGCAGATGAATTTCGTTTTTACGGTGTGCGACAACGCGGCAAAGGAAGTCTGTCCCGTGTGGCCAGGCCAGCCGATGACGGCGCACTGGGGCGTGCCGGACCCAGCGCACGTCGAAGGTTCGCCGGAAGAGATCGAGCGGGCATTTCGGGATGCATTCATGACTCTCGATCGCAGAATCAGCCTGCTTCTTTGTTTGCCGCTTAGCAGCCTCGACAAGCTGGCGATCAAGCGGGAAATCGATCGGATCGGGCAGCAGTGAAACCATCATTCGGGCGGCGGCTGGCGGCGGAATTTCTGGGAACTGGGTTTCTCGTGGCAACCGTGATCGGCTCGGGAATCATGGGCGAACGCTTGGCCGGCGGGAACGTGGCGATCGCACTTCTGGCGAACACGATCGCGACAGGCGCGGCGCTTGTGGCGCTGATATTGGCGTTTGGCCCGATATCGGGGGCGCACTTCAATCCGGTGGTGACGCTGAGCGACGCGCTCGAGGGCGGCATGCGCTGGAAGGAAGCGCCGGGCTACATCGTGGCGCAAGTGCTGGGAGCGATGGGCGGAGCGGTGGTGGCGCACGGCATGTTTGCTCTGCCGGTGGTCTCACTCTCGCAGCATGCGCGAAGCGGAGCGGCACAGCTTTTCAGCGAATTCGTGGCCACGTTTGGATTGATGTGCGTGATCTGGGGATGCGCGAAACGGCGGCCGGATGTGGTGGCATTCGCGGTGGGAGCCTACATCACCGCGGCGTACTGGTTCACCGCGTCCACTTCATTTGCGAATCCGGCGGTGACAATTGGCCGCGCGCTGAGCGATACATTTGCGGGCATCCGGCCACAGGATGTGCCGGGATTCATCCTGGCGCAGATTGGCGGCGGCCTTGCCGCAACTCTTGTTTTTCGGTGGCTTCAGAAGGAATCGCGTGTGGCCATTCGAGAGGATGAGTCGAACTGAGCATCAAGACGGCTCGTCAGCAACCGGCCGGAGCTTATTTCGCGGCGGGGGCTACAAGCGGAGCGGAAGATGAGGTGACGTCGAAGACGTAGCGCACCGTGAGCAGGCCTGTGTGGGAATTGTCGAGGCGAATGCTTTCGTCGAGTTGCTTGCCGTCGGGGGTGAGTTCATAGGTGCGGGTGATTCTGCCGCCGTGCAGGCCTTTTTCCTCTGAGACGAGACGCGCTCCGTCCCAGTGGGCGGCGGATTCCTGATAGTTTGCATCCTTGGATTTTTGCGGGTGGCGGCTGTCGGTCAGGTAGATGCGCTTGCGGCCCTGATCGTCGGTGACGTCCACTTCGCCTTCCTTCTGCACGAAGCTGAGTGAAGTGGCGGGCTCGACCAGATCCTGAAGCTGCTGGCGATCTTCGTAATTGGTCGGGTCCCCCATGCCGCCTCCGCGCCGTCCGGAGGGGCCGTTGCCGCCGCCATTGCCCGGGTAGGGTGAGCCGTTGCCCGGGTATGGAGAATTGGTGGGCCGACCGTAGGGGCCATTGCCGCCGCCATTGCCTGGATAAGGGTTGTTTCCGCCGCTGCCTGCGTTTGGATTGTTGCTTCCGCTTCCACTTCGATTCCGCGCCTGCTCGATTTTCTGGTGGACGTCGTCACTGTCGTCGGGATTAATTCTCCAGGAACCAATCAGATTTTCTTTTTTCTGCGGGGGGTACTGCTTCACCGGAGGGGGAGGAGGAGCCGAGGAACCGTCGGAGGACTGCGAGTCGGCGGCCGGCGGATGGATCGGGCCGGGCGCGGCTTGCGCGTGAAGAGATGCGGGCGATGCGATGCAGGCGCCGGCTAATAGTCCGACTACGATCAGTATCCTGGTGGCGTTCTGCTTCATTCGGTCCTCAAATACTCGCGGCTCGCTGGTACAGCGTTTGCTACTTCAATAGAACCAGTTTAAAGGATGCCGGCGGAAAGGGAAAAGATGTCAGGGCCCTGACGCCGGTCAGCCAACGGGTGGGCCACCTACCGATTCGCATTCGAATACTTCTCAGCACCTTTCTCCACCGGATAGCCTTTTTCCACCCAATCGGTTGCGAAGTCGTGCGGAAGGAGCAGCACACGCAGATTCGCAAAGCCCAAATCGTGAAGCGCGTCGAAGGCAGGACGAATATTAGGGCAGCGATCGAGCGGACAACAGCCGCAGTAAATCACGAGACTCGAGTTGCGCGGAACGCCCTGCGCCCATCGCTTCAGGTCGGCGAGTCCCTGCGGGGACTGCGCGGCGCCGTGAAACACCGAGCCCGGCACGTGGGCGCCCAAGTACAGAGGGCGAAACCCGACGCATACGACAATCGGCTTCGCGCCGCCTTTCGAGTCGTTGAGCTCTTTCAGGAGGTCAGTGGGCTGAATCGTTTGGGACGCGGACCAGGGATCAGAGGAAACGCGGTACGAAGCCGCATTCGATTGGGCGGCGCCTGTGGAAGGCGAAGAGAAATGCACCGCCGCAAGAATCATCGCTGCGAGCAGCACAGGAATACTTAGAAGGCTCGCGATTCGCGCCCCTCTCCCAACCAGCATTGCACGCCTCCTGAGCCGAAAAAAAAATACGGCGGGCCTTTTGAGCCCGCCGTCACATTTGAACGTGCAATGAAGACTCGGAACGACGCGGCTACGTGGTGGGCGCCGCAGTCATTTTCTTCTGCTTGATGGCTTTTACCTTGTCTACCAGGTCATCCGCCATCTTCAGATCTTGCTCGCGAGCTTCGGCAGTCGTTTCCATATCCGCTTTCTGGCGATAGAGCAGGTTCAGGTAGGCCATCGCGTCGTCGTAGTCCGGACGGCGGTCAATCGCCATCTGCAGGTTCTTGATGCCTTCGTCCACGTCAGGGCCATATTTCTGCTGAAACTGCGCGGCGAGAGCGGGCGGCATCGGATCCGTATCCTTGATCTGCTTTTTCGCGGTCTTGTTGTATTCCTCACGCATATCTTTGTTGCCGCGGTAGGCCAGCGACCAATCGATCACGCCGATCCAATAATAAGGCTCGGGGTCCTGCGGCTTGATTGCAATGTGGCGCAGGTGGTACGTCTTCGATTCTTCTAGTTTCTTGGCATCGAACGGCGTGCCGCCCATGTTGTAGACGATCGAGCCGATACCGTCGATGGCCGAGAGGTTGTTGGGATCCTTGTCCAGCACCTGCTGAAATTCCGAAATCGCTTGCTGGCCCATGCGGATGTTGTCGTCCGAAGGGGCGCCCGGAATGTACTGGTTCGCATAGGCGGTGGCCAGGTAGAGGCGTGCGTTCGTCAGGTTGGGATCGAGATCCTTGGCCTGCTTGAAATCTTCGACGGCTTGATCGAACTGGCCGCCCTTGAAGGCTTGCACACCCTTGTTCAGTTTGTCGCGGGCGCGAAGCTTATCGCAAGCTGCTCCTGAAACGAGGGCAGCGATAACGACGGCCAAAAGAATCCCTGTGTGGGGCTTCTGCTGCATCCCTATCTCCTTGGACGATGGGCTGCGCCGGGCAGGGAAATCGTAGCCCGGCGTTCAGATGTTCACGAGGAAACGAACTACTGGCCCGCTTCCACCTTGGCGGTGATTAGCCCGACCTTCTCGATGCCCGAGCCTCGCATGATGTCGATGGCGCGAGCGACTTGAGCAAATTCGACGGCGTCGTCGCCCTTGACGAACGCGACTTTTTCGGCGCGCTGCTTGAAAATATCTTCCAAGCGGGGACCGAGCTCATCCCAGGACGTCTTGTCCTGATTGATCATCACGTCTCCGCCAGCGGTCACCTGCACGACGATCGTTTTGGCCAGCAGCGCCGGATCTTCGTGAGCATTCGGCGGCGCCGGCTGAGGAACGAGAGCATCGAGACCGTGCGGAGTAGTCGGCGTGATCACCATGAAAATGATGATGAGCACGAGAAGCACATCGATCAGAGGAACGATGTTCGGTTCTGACATCGAACCTTTATTTCCACCAACTGCCATCCCCATAAGAAACTCCTTGAACGCCCCTCAGCTAGTCCGAGCCGCCGGCCGCGCCTGGTGGCGGCGGAGGAGGCGCTCCGCTCTTTTGATTCTTCTCGGTCAGCAGACCGAGGTTATCGACGCCGGCCGAGCGAACTTCGTCTACGGCCTTCACCACGTCGCCATATTTCGCGCGGGCGTCGGACCGAACGAATACGGTCTTGTCCAAGCGGTTGGCGATCTGGTCTTTCACAGCGGTGGTGATCTCGGAAAGCTGGATCTTCTTGCTGCCCAGGTACAGGCTACCGTCACGCTGGACAGCGAGAATGACCGCGTCATCCTTGTCGGCGTTTTGCATGTCTTCGGCGTTATTCACCTTGGCCATGTCCACCGACACGCCTTTTTGCAACATCGGCGTGACCACCATAAAGATGATGAGGAGCACCAGCATGATGTCCGCCATCGGGATCACGTTGGGCGCCGCCATCACCGGCGGTGCTTTGGGTTTGTAAGCCATGGGTTACTTCTTTCCGCCTCGACGAGTAATGAAGTAGTTGATCAGCTCCATGGAGGAGTTGTCCATCTCCACGTCGAATGCTTCCACTTTATTTGTGAAATAGTTGAACGTCCACACAGCCGGCACGGCCACGAGAAGACCGAGAGCAGTGGTGACGAGGGCTTCAGCAATACCGCCGGCGACCGCTGATAGACCGGTTGCCTTTGATGCCGAAATGCCTTTGAACGCGTTGATGATACCCATCACGGTGCCGAACAATCCGACGAATGGCGCCGTGGAACCGATCGTGGCGAGACCGGAAAGACCGCGCTTCATTTCCGCGTGAACGATGGCGACCGAGCGTTCGAGTCCGCGCTTTGCCGCTTCGATCACTTCTTCATCACTCACTTGCGCCGAGGCTGCCTGGAACTCGGAAAGCCCAGTGGCGACCACCTTGGCGATGTGGCTCTTCTTGTTGCGCTCGGCAATCGAAATGGCTTCGTCGAGCTTGTTGTCCTTCAACGCGCCGGCTACCTGCTGGACGAATACGCGGGACTGCTTGCGGGCCGCGCTATACATCAGTGCACGGTCAATCATGATGCCCACCGACCACGCGGACATGATGAAGAGGATCGTGACGACCGCCTTGGCCGGGATACCCATGTTGTGCCACATGCTGACCAGGTCCCAACCAACCGCCGGCGCTTCTCCCTGCAACATTACAATGCTGGTCCACAGTAAAGTCGAAAACATAGTGTTGCTCCTCCTCCATTTCCCTAACGATCGCGGCAGCCCAGATTCTGCCGGTCGGCAATTCTCTATCAAACCGGCTCCGTCCCCCCGAGCGCAGGGCTGAGCCGAGCCCTGCTTAACCGCCTAGTGTAAATACGACGGAAATCGTTGTGTCCACTTCCACCGGCTCGCCGTTCAACTGTGTGGGCTGATAGCGCCACTGCTTCACGGCATCCATGGCTGACTTCATCAGCAGCGGCGGACCGGAAACATACTGAAGGTCTTCGACAGAGCCGTCTTTCGCGATGACGGCGCGAAGGACTACCGTCCCGGAGATGTGGGCCGTCTTTGCGATAGGAGGATAGGTCGGCATAATTTGCCGCACCATCTTCGCGGCCTGCACGTTGCCTCCTACGCGAATGCGCGAAGGCGCGGCCTTCGGTGGAGGCGGCATATTCGAACCCACGCCACCGATAATTCCGCCAAGAACGCCGCCAGCCGAACCGCCGGCAACACCGCCTGGCACGCCACCGGTGACGCCCACCGAGCCAACGTCGGGCGGCAACTCTTCTTCCTTAATCATCGCCACTTTCTTGGGGATGACGGTCGGTGCCATCATCTGCCCGTTGTGAATCAGACGCACCACAGGCTTCACCACGCGCTGAATCACTGCAGCGGGCGGCGGCGGGGGCGGAGGCGGAGCAGGGGCTACCAGGAACGTGGTCAGCGTTTCCTTGGGGAGCGCCTCGGTGTAAATCAAAGGGATCAGGATCAAGATGCCCAAGAGCCCTGCCTGGACGATCGTCGATATGATCATCGTCCACGACGTGTTGGTCCGTTTCGGATTCACACTGGAGACTACAAGATCGTCGAACATAACTACTACCTCCTTGCGGCTGCCGCCACGCGCTTTTCGGCTGCGGATCCGGCGCTAATGGCAGCTCCCTGACCCCGGTACTTGTTCCAAACCACAACGATAGGGGCTGCGATTCCGAAACTGGAGTACGTTCCTACCACAACTCCCACCACCATGGCAAAAGCGAAAGCACGGAGCACCTCCCCGCCCATGAGGTACAGGACCACCACGGTCAGGAAAGTTAAGCCGCTTGTTAGAATGGTACGAGAAAGAGTCTGATTAATGGACTTATTCACGATCGCGGCGAAAGGTTCGCGCCGCATCAAGCGGAGATTTTCCCGCACGCGGTCGAAAATCACGATCGTGTCGTTCATCGAATAACCGACCAGGGTGAGCAATGCCGCGATCACCGTCAGCGAAATCTCGTAATGGAAAAGCGAGAAAAAGCCCAGGGTGATCAGCACGTCGTGGAAGACGGCGATTACCGCGGCAGCTCCGTAAATCCACTCAAACCTGAATGCAATATATACCAACATCCCCAGCAACGCATAGAGCGTAGCGAGCACGGCCTGGCGGCGCAGTTGGGCGCCTACTTTGGGGCCGACGATCTCGACATTCCGAATGGTGAAATTGCCAAGAGAAAAACCGCCCGCCAGCGTATTGAGCGTGGGTTGCGTCACGCCCGGCACGTTTTTGAGTTCGTCGAAGCTCGTGACGATCCCGCCGTGATCCTTATCGCGCGCATCGGTGAGTTTTTGCGCCAGGTCTTTGTAGCGATCGCCAGCGTTCGTGCCCAGAGCCAGCGGGTCTTTCGTTGTGAGGTAATCCGCGAGCGCTGATGAAGTGATGGAATTAAAATCCTGTTTGCCGGAGCTATCGGTGCCAAAGGTCTTGTGTAGAACGTCGAGAATCGCGTTCTTGCCGGCGTCGAGCGACTCATCGCCCGTGCCCTTTTGCTCGAGGCCGATCACCACGTCGCGCTGCGATGCCGAGTTCCCGATATCACTGATGGTCTGAATGGTGCTATTGGCAAGACCGGCTGACTGCAATCCCTTTCGAATCTGATCGATCGGCGGGGTACCGGCGAAGCGCACATACACTAAGGTGCCACCCCGGAAGTCGATTCCGTACCTCAGTCCTCCATTCTTCAGAATCGAGGCCCATCCCACTGCAAGAAGAACCAGCGAAAGGGTGACGAAGTACTTCGCCTTCCCCATCCAGTCGACGTTTACGCCCTTAAAAAATTCCATCGAGTCCTATCCGTCTTAATTGGACACCGGGTTGCCGGGGTTTGTTCCCTGCATACCCATCGCACGCAAATGCCTTAAATGCTCAGTTCCGCCTGCCGCTCCATGTGTGCCAGGTGGTAATCAAAAATGGCTCGCGAGACGTAAATCGAAGTAAACACGTTGGCGAGCAAACCTATGACTAAGGTAACCGCAAATCCTCGCACCGGGCCGGTGCCAAAGAGAAACAGGAAGACGGCCGATACGATTGTCGTGACGTGCGTATCGATAATCGTCAGGAATGCGCGATCGAACCCAAGGGCCACGGCCGAAGCCGGCGCCTTGCCATTCCGCAACTCTTCGCGGATGCGCTCGAAAACAAGGACGTTCGAATCCACGCCCATGCCGATCGTCAAAATCACGCCGGCAATTCCGGGAAGGGTGAGGACAGCCCCCGCATACGCCATGAACGCGATGAGAATGATCAGGTTCAGAATGAGAGCCACAACTGCATTGACACCGCTTAGCCGGTAATAGATCACAAGAAAAATCATCACCACCACAAGGCTCGCAATTGAGGCGCGAACACCCTGGCGGATCGAATCAGCTCCAAGCGAGGGACCCACTGTGCGTTCCTCGAGATATTTGATTGAAGCGGGAAGCGCACCGGCACGCAGCACGAGAACCAGGTCCTGTGCCGTTTCCTGCGAAAAAGATTCGATCATGCCTGAGTCATCGATGCGCCCGTTGATCGTCGGCGCCGAGTAGACTTGATGATTTAGGACGATCGCCATTCGATGACCGAGGTTGGTTTCGGTGAAGGGACCGAAACGGCTGGCCGCCGCGGTGGAAAGTTTGAAATCGACTTGATACTGGCCCGGGAAATTCGAGCTGGGACTGATGCTTTCGCTTCGCAGGTCTTGTCCAGTGACGATGGGAGCGCGATTGATAATGTAATACACGGTTTGAGACGGCTGACCGGGCTGAGCGCTCGATTTGCCGGGAACGATTTCCGTTCCGGGAGGCAGAACGCCGCCGTGCGCAGCAAGCGCAGCCGCCTCAGATGGATATGTCTGCTCGTCGACGACGAGATTCAGCGAGAGCTGCCCGGTGGCCTGGATGACGGATTTCGCGCGAGTGGGATCTGCTTCGCCGGGAAGCTGAACCAGGATTTCATTGTCGCCGCGGCCGGTGAAGGCAATCGTCGGCTCCGTCAGGCCAAGCGCGTTGATTCGGCGCGTAATTGTGTCGAGAGATTGATCCATCACGTTGCGGCGAATATCCGCTACGACCGAAGGCTTCAGGGTGAGCAGGTAACCATTCTGTTCACCGGGCGCGGGAGACATGCTCCAGTCGGGGAACTGGTTGGCGACAATGTCGCGGAAGGTTGACGACGTCGCTGGGTCAATGTTGCGCACGAGGATGTGCGTATCGTCCACGCGGCGAATTTCACCTACGTTGACATTCTTTTCGTGCAACTGTTTCGTCAACGCGTCAATCGTCTCGTCGCAACGCTGCCCGATGGCTTCATCCACCTGCACCTGCAGGACGAGGTGGCTCCCGCCTTTCAGATCCAGCCCCAGCTTGATGCGATCAGCGAGATTCTGCTTCAACTGTGTGGCAGAGGTTGGAAATTCCGGCAGCCCGACAACGCCGAATATGCAGATCAAAATGATGATGGCTATGAGAATGAACTTCCACCTGAGATCGGAACTCATGCTGGCTGGTTAAGTCTCCTTCGGAGGTTCCGCTTGCAAGCCTGCAATAGCGGCGCGCGATACTTTTATTTTCACTTGTTCGGCAATGCGCAGTTGGACGGAGTCATCGTCCAGCCCCGCGATCGTCCCGTAAATGCCGCCATTGGTGATGACTTTGTCGCCAGTCTTCAGATTACGAAGCATTTCAGCGACCTTTTTCTGCCGCCGCTGCTGGGGCAGGATCATCAAGAAGTAAAAAATCGCCATGATCGGCAACATTACCAGGAGGGGATTCGCGAAAGGACTGCTCTGCGCCGAGGCTTGCGCCAAGAGGAGCAGAGTCCCCGAACACATCACACCGACTTCCACGATCATTTTCGCCTTTCCCGCCCAGGCGGGTCGTCACCTGCCGTGGCCGGCAGGCGCATTTCGCTCACAGAAGATACCACCCGCTGCTTCCCGCGCCCAGCCCACCTTAATTTTGCCCTTTGAGGCGTGCCTGAAGGTCAGAGCGGAATCTTTCGAGCTTTCCAAAACGGATAGCCTCCCGAATTTGGCGCATTATGTCAAGGTAAAAGTAGATGTTGTGGTGGGTGTTCAAGATGCCCGCTAGCGCCTCGCCAGAGGAATAAAGGTGCCGCAAATATGCACGGGAGTACCGGCGGCAAACGGCGCATTGACATTTTTCGTCTATAGGACGCTGATCGTTTGCGTAGCGAGTGTTCTTGATGAGCAGGCGTCCCTGTGAAGTAAAAAGGCATCCATGACGCGCGCTGCGCGTAGGCAGCACACAATCCATCATGTCAATTCCGAGACTCACATAATCGGGAAGCTGTTCCGGCTTGCCGACGC
This sequence comes from uncultured Acidobacteriota bacterium, assembly GCA_963790945.1. GTDB lineage: Bacteria > Acidobacteriota > Terriglobia > Acidiferrales > UBA7541 > Palsa-295. The sequence goes on along the minus strand of CAWBRH010000001.1, from coordinate 5,437 downwards.
CCATCAAATAGCGAGGCTTGTTTTCCGGCAAGCGCGAAGCGGCCGCTTGCGTCATCGCGCACGTGGTTTCGTGCGGTTCGCCGACTGCAAGTCCACCAATCGCATAGCCTGGAAAATCGAGAGCGACAAGCGCGTCGGCATTTTCGCGACGCAGCGCTTCATATGTGCCGCCCTGCACGATTCCGAAAAGCGCCTGTCGCGCCGGATCGCCATGCTGCTCGAAATAATCGCGCGATCGTCGCGCCCAAGTGAACGTGCGTTCCGCTGCGTCTCGAGCCCGAGCTTCTGTCGAAGGCGCTTCGATGCACTCATCGAGAACCATGATGATATCCGCGCCAAGCGCGATCTCGATCTCGAGCGCTTTCTCGGGCGACAGAAAATGTTCGGAGCCGTCGAGATGCGAGCGGAACGTCACACCTTCGTCCGTCACCTTGCGCAGCTCGCTCAAGCTGAAAACCTGGTAGCCGCCCGAATCGGTGAGAATCGCGCGCGGCCACGCCATGAATTTGTGCAGCCCTCCTAACGAGCGAATCAGTTCGTGTCCGGGCCGAAGATACAGGTGATAAGTATTCGAGAGGAGAATCTGCACGCCGAGATTTTCGAGATCCTCCTGCGTCTGCCCTTTCACCGTAGCCGCCGTCCCCACGGGCATGAACGCCGGCGTATCAATCACTCCATGCGGAGTGGTCAACCGGCCAAGTCGCGCGCCGCTGGGATCGGTCGCCAGAATTTCGAATCCAAAATTCATCCGCGAAAGTGTATCAGGAACGCGGTAGTGCCCAATGCGGCGAGACCCTCATACTTCCTGCGCCTTTACCTCATCCGCTCCCAGATCAACGTCCTTGTGACCGGAGTGCCATCTGACGTGGTCGTGTTGAATTTGATCGTGAGCGTGTCACCAGAAATCGCGAAGTTCCGCTTGATGTCTTTCCCAACGTCCCCAGGAAACAGCGCGCTTTCCAAATGATGGACAACGAAGCCTTCCTTCTCATTTACTGTGAACGTCCCAAAATACGCGTCATAACCAAGCACGGTTTGCGCCGTGTCATTCGTCCCGCGAATTTTTGCCGCCTCGTTGCATTCTTCCCCAATCATTTCCACAGTGCGGCCCTGCCGCGAAAGCTGCGCCGCCACGTGCCCCGTGCGATCGTAAATGAGAAGGCCCTTCGGAGTTGCAGCAAGCCCGCGATCGGGCAGCACCTCCCCATTGGCAAGCGTCGACACCCGGGAAGCGAGACTCCAACTTCCCACAAGCTGTTCTCGCACGTCGGGGCGAGCGCCAGCAAACGCATTCACTCCAGAGCGTGCGGCAAAAACGGCGAAAACGAAAACGGCCACCATTGCGAACACAGTCGTCTGTTTCTTCATGCAAGCTCTCCTCTCACTTGTGTCGTCTCCGATGATCCGGCTGTCTCTGATTTTTCCCGGCTTGTCCTGCGTTTTTCGTGAGGTGCCAAGCGTCACACCAGGAGCATTGATAGGCGCGAAGTTGCTTTGGCGCATTGGCGGTTGCGATTTGGTGTGCGGCGGTCGCGAGAGCTTCGCCTTCGGTTGCGTACTTCCTCTTTCCCGTGACGGGGCATTTTGGTTCGTTGTCCACGATGAGCCTTTGAGTGCATTCTACTCTGCCGTCACGCGGGACGCCCCTGACGCTGCAGATCCGCCAAATCCGCGGATAGAACATTCACTCGCGCGCCATCTTTTTTCAAGCCATTTGTAATCTTAAAGTTAGGGACAGACTTGTGAGTACCCGAGCCGCCGCTACAAGCGTCTCATCATTAGGGGAGAAATGGTTGTGATTCGGCTGGCGACGCAGGCAGCGGCAGGAGCGATGCCAGCGCCAGCTGAAACTCTCAGACTCTGAGGGGAAGGATAGACGATGCGCAGCTTAAATAAAGAAAAAAAATTCATAAGGAATTATTCGATAGGCTTGGCAGCGATTCTTGTTCTTCTTGGCATGATTTCTACACCGACGCCGGGGTCAGACGACAAAAAATCGGACTCATCAAACGAAGTGCCCGTGCACATGGTGGTAACTGTAAAACCGCGGAACAGCGGCGGACAAGTTCCGGCGGTGGGACCAGCCGATGTGAAGGTGTATCAGCGCGACAGGCAGAATATGGTCACAAGTTGGGTGCCACTGCAGGGAGATCGGGCAGGCCTGCAACTTTTCATCTTGATCGATGATACTTCGCGAGCCACCCTCGGCTTGCAGTTTCGCAGCTTGGAGAAATTCATCCAGGAGCAACCGGACACCACCGCGATCGGCGTTGGGTACATGCGGAACGGCACGGTGCTCACCGTTCAAAACCTGACGAAGGACCATGCTGCGGCCGCAAAGTCACTGCGGTTGCCGATTGGGGCCGTTTCATACACGAGCCCTTATTTGTCGCTGTCTGACCAGATGAAGAAATGGCCGGTGAGCGAAGACCGCCGCGAGATTTTGATGATCACCAGCGGCATCGACGTTCTCGGCGGCGGTCCGTTCACCAATCCTTACCTCCAAGAAGCGGTGGATCGTGCGCAACGTGGCGGGTTCATCGTTTATTCGATCTATACGCCGGGTGCAGGGCGCGCGGGACGCGGTTTCTTCCGCGGCAATCTGGGGCAAACTGGCCTGGATATGCTTTCGCAGAAGACGGGCGGCGCCACCTATTACCTCGGTGTCGGAAGCCCGATCGATATCGCACCGTACTTACAAGATGTGAGCTTCAGTTTGAGAAACCAATACGAGCTTACATTTCTTGCCAAAGGTGCGAAGAAGCCGACTCTCGAGCGGGTAAAAGTAAAAACGGAAATGCCGAACATCGGCGTGATCGCTGCGGAAGACAGCTACGTCGGAACCGGAATGTAACTCCCGTACACGCTTGCCGGGCATGCGGCCACGCCACAAGACCACATGCCCGGTGAGCCGAAGGGGACGTTTGACTTTTCCGTCTCACGGTAGCCTAATCTTTTTAGAGACAAGAATGCACGCTGACACACAGCCCGGGACGCGTAGGCTTCATCGCAAAGAAGCTATGAGCCCGCCGGGGACTTGGACTTACTGGATATTTCCGTACGCCGGCGGAATAATCGCGGATGCCCTTCGTGCTCTTTATTCCCGCGTCCAGCGCCTCCGAACCTAAGCTTCCTCGCCTTTCGACAGGCATTCTGCACAGTCGAGATAGGCATCCAAAGGCAGCCCAACTTAACTTTGCGTATAGCGAACCGGAGCTACCTTGACGCGTCCGTGTTGCTAACCTAGCATGCGCTGAGATGATAGATCTCAACGCACTCCGTTCACCTCTCACCTTTCTACAGGGCAGGCTTTCGGAAATCCCGCACCGCGATGTTCTCGGCTCCGAAGAAGCTTGGTGGAAGAAAGAAGGCGTCGCGATTTCGGATGCGATCGACCGTGCCGGGACGCCCTGGTTGCGGATGTTCGACCGGGCCGGAAAACGCGTCGATGAAATTCTCTACCCTAGCGAATATCAGGCGATTCTGAAGAAGAGGTTACCGGGCTGGAGTCGCGTGGCGCGCGCTCGAAGAAAAATCTCTGATTCCCACATATCTTCTGATGTACGCCATCTCGTACCACGATCCAGGCATCTGTTGCCCTTACACCGTGTCGCTCGGCACCGCTGTTCCTCTCGCGAAGTATGGCAGCGCCGAATTGCAGGCCCGCTTTCTGCCTCAACTCTTGCGAAAAGACGATTCCGTGTGGCAGGGCGCCACGTGGATGACGGAGATCAAAGGCGGCTCGGATCTGGGAGCGGCTGTCGAGACGATTGCGCGGCCCGCGGGAGATCGCTGGTTTCTCACCGGAGAAAAATATTTCACCAGCAACGCCGGCGCAGAGTTGGCCGTCGTTGCTGCTCGCCCCGAAGGTGCCGCAACCGGCGTGCGAGGGTTGGCGCTGTTCCTCGTGCCGCGCGATCGCGAAGATGGCGAGCTCAACTACTTCATCCGCCGCCTAAAGGACAAAATTGCTACCCGCTCGGTTCCCACCGGAGAAGTGGAGCTGAAAGCGAGCGAAGGCTACCTGCTCGGCTCGGCAGATTCCGGAATTTATCTGATCCTCGAAGTACTGAATCTGTCGCGCGTAGCCAATAGCGTGGTGAGTGTCGCGTTGGCGCAGCGCGCCATGGCGGATGCGCTTTCCTATGCCGAACAGCGCTCCGCGTTCGGCAAACCGATCCTCAATCATCCTTTGCTTCGCCATCAATTCGAATATCGGCTGAATGCGCTCCGATCGGCGTTTGCGCTCGCCTGGGAATCAGTTCAGCTGCTGAACGAAGTGTGGATGGAGCGCGCTCCATATTCCGATCGCTATCATCTCTTCCGCCTTGTGGCCCATCTCGCGAAATACTGGACGGCTGAGTTCGCTGTGGATACAGCAAAGTGGGCGATGGAAGTGCACGGCGGTCTGGGCGTATTGGCCGAATACGGCGCGGAACGCTGGCTGCGCGAAGCGATGATTCTCGCGATTTGGGAGGGAACGTCGCATCGCCAGATTTTAGATGGACTGGAGGTGATGGAACGAAAGCGAGCGCACCACCTACTTTTCCGGCGACTCGCAGAAATCGCGCCCTCTAAAGAACTTCATGAGATGGAATTGGAAGTCGACGAGCACTTGAAACTGCCCGCCGAAAAAAGAGAAGCGCTTGCCGAACCAATCTTCAGAAAGCTCGCAATTTTCACCGCCGAAACTCTCGCTCGCAAACCGAATTAAGATCAACCCATCAGCGTTGTCGTTTCTATCTTCTTGGTTCACCGGCTGCGGGAGCCATCTCCGGCGCGCTTTTGCATTGATGCATTGAGATATTTAATAAGCACCACCTCGTTCTGCGCTTCGTTATAGAGCAACTCATCGGCAATGGCACGGGCCATCGCGATGCCGAATCCTCCCGGGCGCATGCCGAGCTCATCGCGAACGATGGCTACACGTGCAATCGCCTCTGCCGAAGTCTGATGCACGGCAGCGTGGGCGAGACCCTCAAAACTGAAGCCTGCCCCGGGGTCAGCCACGAAATATAGGAGCATTCGTGGATAGCGCAAACGGGCAATGCGCACTTTCTGATTTGGATCGAGCTTCCCTCCCCACTCCACCGCGTTGAGCAGCAACTCCCGCAATGCCTGTCTGATGGAATTGATCAGCTCATGCGGGAGATCGGCTTCCAGGTTCGCGACAAAGGCTTGAGCAATTTCGGCGGCTTCGCGCGTGGATGAAACCAGCAATTCCACCCAGTTTGGCGTGGCGGAAATTAGTTCAATCGACTCAGGAGGCAAATCCGCAAAGCGCGCTAGTCGTTCGTCATCAAGCAAGAGGACTTTTTCCGCCGGGGCCGCCATCGAGGCAAGGATGCTCATTTCACCTGTCGCACTCTCACGCCCGCTTATTGCAGGCGAGTTACCGTAGAATGAATAAAACAAGTCTCTGCCTGCCCCTGCTGAA